>NZ_JAHVDK010000032.1:0-102277 GCF_051487185.1 Inquilinus limosus | reverse complement strand
CGGCCGGAGCCGGGGCGGCAGCCGGCGGCTGGGCGGCCGAGGAGGCGGAGGCCGAGTGGCGTTCCACCAGCCCCTTCAGATCGGCGATGAAGTCGGGGCTGGCCGCCCGGTCGCGCTCGGCCTGGCTGACCATCCGCGACAGCTCGTCGAGCAGCGCCTTGGTCTGGTCCTGCTGCGGCGGCTGCCACGGGGCGTAGCGCTGGGTGGTCTGTGCCACGGCAGTGGGGGCCAAGGCCGTGGTCGACAGCAGGGCGGCAGCGAGGACAGGGAGGAGAACTCGAACGGGTTTCATCGACGGGGCTCCGCTTCCAGGTCGCGACGGCGAGGTATGCCGTTCTGACGCGCCGGACGGCCGGGCTCAAGCCCTTCCGAGCGGCGTGCCGGAAAAACCCCCGGACGGCGCCGGGGTTCCGGACCGGCCGCGACCGGGCAACTTCCCGAAAGCCGCCGCGTCCGCGGGCGACGCTTCCCGAAAGAACGGCCGTGACAAAGCCCGCATCCTGACTTATACGCAGGGGCATGACCTTCGTCCGCGCCACCTATTTCTGGTACTTTAGCTTCCCGCTGCCAGCGGCGGAGCGAGGGTGCGCGTGATCTGAAGATCGACAGACGACCCGAGAGCCGCCAGACCTCCTGGCGGCTTTTTTGTTGCCGCCGGCGGGGTGAACCAGGAGCCCAAGCCGTGTTGAAGACCACCGACGACCTGCGCATCCGCGAGATCAAGGAGCTGAGCACCCCCGCCGAGGTGATGCTGGAGTTCCCGCGCGACGCCGTGGCCACCCGCACCGTCACCGAAGCCCGCCGCGCCCTGCACGCCATCCTGCACGGCAGCGACGACCGCCTGGCGGTGGTGATCGGCCCCTGCTCGATCCACGATCCCGAGGCGGCGCTGGACTATGCCCGCCGGCTGCAGCCGCTGCGCCAGAGGCTTGGCGGCGAGCTCGAGATCGTCATGCGGGTCTATTTCGAGAAGCCGCGGACCACGGTCGGCTGGAAGGGGCTGATCAACGACCCGGACCTGGACGGCAGCTTCCAGATCGACAAGGGGCTGCGGCTGGCGCGCAGCCTGCTGCTGGAGATCAACCGGCTGGGCCTGCCGGCGGCCTGCGAGTTCCTGGACATGACCACGCCGCAATACATCGCCGACCTGGTCGGCTGGGGCGCGATCGGCGCCCGCACCACGGAAAGCCAGATCCACCGCGAGATGGCGTCCGGCCTGTCCTGCCCGGTCGGCTTCAAGAACGGCACCGACGGCAATGTGAAGATCGCCGTCGACGCCGTCGGCTCGGCCTCGCAGCCGCATCATTTCATGGCGGTGACGAAGAGCGGCCGGTCGGCCATCGCCTCCACCGCCGGCAACGAGGACGCGCACATCATTTTGCGCGGCGGCAAGGCGCCGAACTACGACGCCGCCAGCGTCGAGGCCGCCTGCGCCGAGCTGGCCCGGGCCGGGCTGCGGCCGGCGGTGATGATCGACGCCAGCCACGCCAACAGCAGCAAGAAGCCGGAGAACCAGCCCAAGGTGGTCGAGGACGTGGCCGGCCAGATCGCAGCCGGCGACGGCCGCATCATCGGCCTGATGGTCGAGAGCCACCTCGTCGCCGGGCGGCAGGACCTGGTCCCCGGCCGGCCGCTGGTCTATGGCCAGAGCATCACCGACGGCTGCATCGGCTGGGACGAGTCGGTCGCGGTGCTGGAACGGCTGGCCGCGGCGGTCGCGGCGCGGCGGACTGTAACACCTCGGACGTTGACGGCGACCGCCTGACGCCGGATCATCTCTCCATGACCCGCTTCTTCCGAGCTACCGCCGCCACCAAACACCGTCGCCGCCCGGCGACGGCGGCGCTGCGGTGCGCCGGGAGAAGCGGGGGAACCGCCGGGGCCAGTCCCGGCTGATCCCGACCGGAGCCCCGACCCACCGCAACCCGCCGTCCCCGACCGGCGGGTTTTTTCTTGCCGGCCGTCCCGCCCCCGAAGGAACACGAGACCATGAGCCAGCCCGAACTCCGGATCCGCCGCGCCACCGCGGGCGACGCCGCGGCCGTCCGGGCGCTGACCCGCGCCGCCTACGCCAAATGGGTGCCGGTGATCGGCCGCGAGCCGACGCCGATGACGGCCGATTACGACCTGGCCGTGCGCGAGCACCGCATCGACCTGCTGTTCGAGGGCGACGACCTGACCGCGCTGATCGAGATCATCGATCGCGGCGACCATCTGCTGATCAAGAATCTGGCGGTCGCGCCGCAGGCCCAGCGCCGCGGCCATGGCCGGCGCCTGCTGGCCCATGCCGAGGCGCTGGCGGCGGAGCTGGGGCGGCCGCTGCTGCGCCTCTACACCAATCCCCGCTTCGCCGGGAACGTCGAGCTCTATGCCCGCGCCGGCTTCGCGGTGGACCGAGAGGAGCCGTTCATGGAGGGCACCGCCGTCCATATGAGCAAGCCGGTCCGGCTGGACCGGCCCGGACTGTCCGGGTGAACGGGTTCGCCAGGGCGAACCCAACCTACACATGACCGCAGCGGTCCATCAGTCCGGCCGGGCCATATAGGCGGCGAAGTCGTCCTTGTGGTCGGGGTGCCAGCGCGACAGGGCGGGCCGGTTCCGGATGATGTCCTCCGCCGCCCAGCGGATGCGCTTCTCGTCGACCGCCCGGGTCACCTCGTTGTCGGGGCAGAGGATGTAGAAGTCGCCCCGGCCGAGGCCGTCGAGCATGAACTCCACCACCTGCTCCGCGGTCCAGGCCGCGGCCGGCTTCTCGGCGGCGCCGCGGGCGGTGATGCCGGTGAAGGTGTAGCCCGGGATCAGCAGATGGGCTGTGATGCGGCAGCCTTCGGTCTCGCGCAGCGCATGCGCCAGCGCTTCGGTCAGCACCTTCACCCCGGCCTTGGAGACGTTGTAGGCGGTGTCGCCCGGCGGGGTGGTGATGCCCTGCTTCGAGCCGGTGTTGACGATCACCCCGTCGCCGCCCTGCGCGATCATCGCCAGGGTAAAGATGTGGACGCCGTGGATCACGCCGTAGAGGTTGACGTCGAGCACCCGGCGCCAGCGGTCATAGGCCTCCCATGGGCCGCCACCGCCGCCGATGCCGGCGTTGTTCATCAGCACCGCGACCTCGCCGAAGCGGCCATAGGCCTCGTCGCGCAGCCGCTCCACCTCCTCCGGCCGGGACACGTCGGTCGGCACGGCCAGGACGTCCTTGGTCCTGCCGGCGTGCTTCGCCACCTTGTCGGCGGCGAAGTCGAGCGCGTCGCCGGGCAGGTCGGCGAGCACGACCCGGAGCCCGATCGAGGCGAAGCGCGTGGCGGCGGCGAGGCCGATGCCGCTGGCGGCGCCGGTGACGACGGCGGCGCGGCCGGCCCGGATCGCGGGATGGGTGGGCATGGGGACACTCCTCGGAGATGACTGGCGCGACGGTGATGCCGCCCGTCCGCCCGGGATCGCCGCCGGGCGGCCCCAGTGATCTGGGCCGGCGGGATCTGGCCGGCAAGCCGGGCCGGCGCGATATGATCGCACCATGCGCCGCCGCATCCTGCTGGTCCTTCTCGTCGCACTGGCTGTTCTCGGCACCGTGCTGCTGTGGCGCGGCGACATCGCCGTGCCGGACCGCTGGAATCCCTGGACGCCGCTGGACCTGCGCGCCCCGCCGAATATCCTGACCGGCCTGAAGCTGGCCCGGATCAAGGCCGATCCGGCGCTGTGCCGGGCGGTGCTGGCGACCGCCGGCATGAACGCCCGCCCGGTGCCCGACCGCAAGGAGGCGCCTGGCTGCGCGATCGAGAACGCGGTCGCCGTCTCCCGCTCCGGCGTCGCCTTCGACCGCGGCTTCGTCGCCTCCTGCCGCCTCGCCGTCGCCTTCGCCCTGTTCGAGCGGCACGTGCTGCAGCCGGCGGCGGAGGACGCATTCGGCGAACGGGTCGCGGCGGTCGAGCATCTCGGCACCTATGCCTGCCGCAACGTCAACCACCGGGCCGAGGGCCGGCGCAGCCGCCACGCCACCGCCGACGCCATAGACCTGGCCGCTGTCCGCCTGGCCGGCGGGCGGCGGATCACGGTGGCGCGGGGCTGGGCCGGCGACGGGCCCGAGGCCCGCTTCCTGCGCCGCCTGCGCGACCGCGCCTGCCGCATCTTCGACGTGGTGCTGTCACCCGACTACAACGCGGCGCACCGGGATCACTTGCATCTCGATGTGGGCTGGTTCGGGACGTGCCGGTGAGACCAACCGGCTGCGACGCGGAGGGGCCAGTTCCCCCCTCACCCGAAATCGCTGCGCGATTTCGACCTCTCCCCAAGGAGAGGTGAAAGGGCCACGGCTCTGGTCCCCTCTCCTCGGGGAGAGGGAGGGGCCCGACGCCGAAGGCGGCGGGAGGGTGCGAGGGAGCCTCAGCGCCGGGCGCCGTCGCGGATCGCCTCGTGGTGGCGGATCACCTCGGCGACGATGAAGGCCAGGAACTTCTCGGCGAAATCCGGGTCGAGATGAGCATCCTCGGCCAGCCGGCGCAGCCGCGCGATCTGCGCCGCCTCGCGGCCCGGATCGGCCGGCGGCAGGCCGAGCGTCGCCTTCAGCCGCCCGACCTTCTGGGTGCATTTGAAGCGCTCGGCCAGGAGATGGACAAGGGCCGCGTCGATGTTGTCGATGCTGCTGCGCAGCTCCGCCAGCTCGGGCGGTACCGTGGGCTTCGGCTGCGGGTCGGCGTGCTGGTCCATCGGGTCACCTGGGTCGGAAAGGCCCGACCATACGGCACCGGTCCGGTTCCCGCCAAGCCGGCCTGCGGCAACCCGGCGGATTCCGCTTGCGCCCGGCGCCGCGGTCGAGGACAGAGGCCTGATGCCCGACGCGCCAGCCCCTGTTCCGCTCGACCGCAGCGCCTTCGCCGCGGACGCCCCGACCGTCGCCCAGGCGCTGATCGGCACGGTGCTGCTGGTCGACGGCGTGGGCGGCATCATCGTCGAGACCGAGGCCTATGACCGCGAGGACCCGGCCTCGCACAGCTTCGCCGGGCCGAACGCGCGCAACGCCGCGATGTTCGGGCCTGTCGGCCACGCCTATGTCTACCGGTCCTACGGCCTGCACTGGTGCCTGAACCTGGTGTGCGACGCTGCCCGGCCGGGCAGCGCCGTGCTGATCCGGGCGCTGGCGCCGACGGCGGGGATCGAGGCCATGCGGGCGCGGCGCGGGCTGCACGAGCTGCGGCGTCTCTGCGCCGGCCCCGGACGTCTCGCTCAGGCCCTGGGCATCACCAGCGCGATGGATGGTCTGGCGCTGGACGAACCGCCCTTCGCGATCCTGCCGCGGGCGGAGGCGATGACGGTCGCGGCCGGGACGCGCATCGGCATCACCCGCGGCACCGCGACGCCGTGGCGCTTCGGCCTGGCCGGATCGCCTTTCCTCAGCCGCCCTCTCTGACATGGGGACCGGGGCAGGATCGACCCGCCCCGGATCCGGCGCCTCAGAGATTGAAGTCGAGATTGCCGAACAGGCCGCCCAGCACGCTGCCCAGCGCGTCGCCGACGCCATCGGCAACATGGTCCACCGCCTCGCCGACGCCGGCGACGACGTCGCCGGCGGCCGACTGGGTGCCCTCGAGCACCGAGCCGACGGCGGAGGTGGCGCCGCCGACCAGGTCGCCGGCCGCATCGCCGGCGATCGCGCCGACCTCGGTCACGACGCCGCCGACGATCTCGCCGACCGAGCCGGCCGCGGTGCCCACGGTGCTGCCGACGCCGGAAACCACGTCGCCCACCGCCGCGCCGACGCTGCTGAGCGCGCCGCCGAGGATGCCGGTCAGGTCAAGGATGTCGCTCATCTGTCTTCTCCTGAGTGGAAGGAATCGGGTGACGCTCGACTTCAAGCCGGCCGCGACGCCGGCTCCGCAGAAGAAACCGGCAGGAGGGGGCATTCTTTCTCGATTTGAGAAAGGATCTATCCTGTGGACTCGTGACTCCCTCAAAAGCAGGCTGGCCGAGCTGCAGATCTCGATCTGCGAACTCGTTCCTATCCACTCTCATGCAGCAAGTATACCTGCTATGTTATGCAGATTGACTTGACGGCGATCGGATTGCCGAAACGCCCGATCGCCCGGCGGAATCGCTGCGCCGCGGCGAGCCGGGTCGGGCAGGCCCAGGAAGCGAGGCGCGCCGGGGTGTTGCGGCGCTGCCGCAGCCGCTGCCTCATATGCCCATATGCGAATCTTCCTTTGCGGTATCCGCCGAATAGAAATAGCATTGGAACCAACGCCATGACTGTAATGTGACAGGGCGAATTACAAATAATGAGTAAAATTATAAATAAAAAAGGGGGATCGCCGATTAGAGCACGATGCGGTGAGGGGCAAATGGATCAAATTTTTCAGAACTTCATCCGATACCTACCATCCAGCCGGGGCCGACAGGCGATCCGGGCCCTGCTGGAGCAGACCATCCGGGGGTATGGGCTGCAGCATTTCGCCTATGTCGGTTTCCCGTCGGGGGAGGCCGACATGCCGCTGGTGCTGACGACATATCCCGCCTCCTGGATCCAGCGCTACGGCGAGAACCGGTACGACCGCATCGACCCGGTGCTCGCGCGGGCGGTCAGCACCATGCTGCCTTTCGCCTGGACGATCGACTCGCTGCGGCAGCCGTCATCGCGGAAGGTGAAGGCCTTCCTGGACGAAGCCGCCGGGGCTGGCATCCGGCGCGGCGTGACCATCCCGATCCACGACCGCCAGGGCAAGGCGTCCAGCCTGACCCTGACCGAGTTCGGCACCGAGCCGGACTTCCAGCACTGCGTCGACCGGCACCAGCACGCCCTGCACCTGATCGCCCTGCACCTGCATGCCAGGCTGCGTCAGGACGAACGGCCCGAGCCGCAGACGCGGCCGACCTTGACGCCGCGGGAGATCGACTGCCTGCAATGGGCGGCCAAGGGCAAGAGCGCGTCCGACATTGCGGAGATTATGCGGATCAGCCGCCGCACGGTGGTGTTCCATACGGAAAATGCGAAGCAGAAATTCGGCGTGGCGACTTTGCCCCAGGCCATCGCCCGAGGATTGATGCATGACATCATCATCTGCGCCTGAGCGAAACCTGTAAACCTATACAGCTCGCAGCAGCGCTTGATTTCACCCAAGCTCCGCGCGATCAGGACTCAATTGAGCTGTGCCGGACCGGACGCTCGCCCGAGGCGCTCTCGTCCGGCCCGGCGAAGCGAGGCGGTGTGTGTATTGCGATCGTCACCGGAGGCAGCGGCTGCGAGGCCGTTGCCTCCAAATATTCGGAAGATTTCGATCGAATCCTTTCGATTCTTTGTGCCAGCAGCGGGAAGGCCGCCGGCAGTCCCGCTGTGCGCTGGCGCCCGGGAGCGTGACATGACCAGCGTTTTCGACAATCCGAACGGCCGTTTCCACGTCCTGGTCAATGACGAGGGCCAGCATTCGCTGTGGCCGGCCTTCATCCCGATCCCGGCCGGCTGGACCGCGGTGCTGCGGGATGCCGCCCGCCCGGCCTGCCAGGACCACATCGACACCCATTGGACGGATCTGCGGCCGAAATCGCTGGCCGCGCGGCAGTGATCGCCTCCGGACGGCCTTTTCTGATCCAGCGAGCGAGTTGAATCATGGACAGCATCGATTTCGGCAGCGCCTCGCTGCCACTGACGACAGCCCAGACAGGCATGTGGCTGGCGCAGAAGTTCATGCCCGAGATCGAGTTCAACCTCGCCGAGGCGATCGAGATCCACGGCCCGCTCGATCCCGGCCTGATGCAGTCGGCGCTGCGCCAGCTGACGCGGGAGGCCGAGGCGCTGCGCGTCCGCTTCATCGAGGGCAGCGACGGCCCGCGGCAGGTGATCCGGCACGAATACGAGGGCGACATCCCCTTCGTCGACTTCAGCGCCGAGCCGGACCCGCGGAATGCCGCCGGCCGGTGGATGAAGGCGGACTACGCCCGGCCGCTCAACCCGCTGACCGATGAGCTGTGGTTCTCCGCCGTCCTGAAGATCGCGGACGACGCCTTCATCTGGTACCACCGCGTCCATCACCTGCTGATGGACGGCCTGTCCGGCGGGCTGTGCACCCGCCGCGTGGCGGAGCTCTACACCGCGATGGTCGAGGGCCGCGCGCCGACGGACGAGACCGCGTTCGGCAGCCTGACGGAGATCCTGGACGAAGAGGCGGCCTATCGTGCCTCCGGCCGGTTCCTGCGTGACCGCGAATACTGGATGGAGCGCTTCGCCGACACGCCGTCGCCGATCACGCTCTCCCATCGCCGGCCGGGGGCCGGCACCCTGCTGCGCGACCGGTCCTTCATGGAGCCCGGCATGGTGGCGTCCCTGCGGGCCCTGGCGCAATCCTCGGGCGCGAGCCTGCCGCAGATCCTGATCGCACTGACCACCGCCTATCTCTACCGCGTGACCGGGGCCGAGGACCTGATCGTCGGCCTCACCGTCACCGCCCGGGCCAATGCCCGGATGCGGCGCACCCCGTCGATGCTGGCCAACGCCGTGCCGCTGCGGCTGCGGATGGACCCGGCGCTGAGCATGCAGGACGTGATCCGCCAGGTCGGCACCGAGGTGCGCCAGTGCCTGCGGCACCAGCAGTACCGCTACGAGGACCTGCGGCGCGACCTGAACCTGCTGCCGAACAATCAGCAGCTGTTCACGATGCTGGTCAACATCGAGCCCTTCGACTACGACCTGCGCTTCGGCGGCCTGCCGATGACGCCGCAGAACCTGTCGAACGGCTCGACCAACAATCTCGGCGTGTTCATCTACGACCGCGGCGACGACAAGGGCCTGTGCATCGACCTGGACGCCAATTCGGCGCTGTACACAGCCGAGGAGCTGGCCGGCCACCGCGAGCAGCTGCTGCGCCTGGCGCAGGCGATGCTGGCCGATCCCGGCCAGGCCATCGGCGGCATCGACATCCTGGCCCCGGAGGAGCGGCAACGGCTGCTGGTGGACTGGAACCGGACCGGGCATCCGGTGGAGCAGACTACGCTGACCGCGCTGCTCGACGCCCAGGCCCGGACCTCGCCAGACGCGACCGCGCTGGTCTTCGAGCAGACCGCGCTGAGCTATGCCGAGCTCGACGCCCGCGCCAACCGGCTGGCTCGGCTGCTGGCCGCGAAAGGCGCCGGGCCGGAGCGGATCGTCGCCGTCGCGCTGCCGCGCTCTGTCGAGCTGGTCGTGGGGCTGCTCGCGATCCTCAAGACCGGCGCCGCCTATCTTCCGATCGACCCCGACTATCCGCTGGACCGGATCGCCTTCATGCTCGGCGACGCCCGGCCGGTCACGGTGGTGACCAGCCGGGACTTCGCCTGGGTGGTGCCGGACGACGCCGACCGCCTGGTTCTCGACACGGCGGGGGTGGAGGCCGAGCTTGCCGCGGCCGACCCGTCCGGCCTCGGGGTCGTGGCCGATGCGCTGAAGCCGCTGCACCCCGCCTATCTGATCTACACCTCGGGCTCGACCGGCCGGCCGAAGGGCGTGGCCGTGCCGCACGGCGCCATCGTCAACCGGCTGCGCTGGATGCAGGCCGAATACGGCCTGACGGCCGATGACCGGGTGCTGCAGAAGACGCCGTCCGGCTTCGACGTCTCGGTCTGGGAGTTCTTCTGGCCGCTGATCCAGGGCGCCACCCTGGTGGTCGCCAGGCCCGGCGGGCACCGCGACCCGGCCTATCTGGCCCGGCTGATCCAAGACGAGCGGATCACCACCATCCATTTCGTCCCCTCGATGCTGCGCGCCTTCCTGCAGGAGCCGGAGGCGGCCGGGTGCACCGGGCTGCGGCGCGTCTTCTGCAGCGGCGAGGCCCTGCCCGAGGACCTGCAGACCCGGTTCCACAAGATGCTGCCGGTGCCGCTGCACAACCTGTACGGGCCGACCGAGGCGGCGGTCGACGTGACCTATTGGGAGTGCCGCCGCGACGCCACCCTCGGTCCGGTGCCGCTGGGCCGGCCGATCTGGAACACGCAGCTCTACGTGCTCGACCCCGGGCTGCAGCCGGTTCCGGTCGGCGTCAATGGCGAGCTGTACCTGGCCGGCGCCAACCTCGCCCGCGGCTACATCAACCGGTCGATGCTGACGGCCGAGCGGTTCGTGGCCAACCCCTACGGCCCGCCCGGCAGCCGGATGTACCGCACCGGCGACCTGGTGCGCTGGCGGCCGGACGGCACCCTCGACTTCCTCGGCCGGCTCGATCACCAGGTCAAGCTGCGCGGCTTCCGCATCGAGCTCGGCGAGATCGAGGCGGCGCTGGTCCGCTCCCCCGCCGTCACCCAGGCGGCGGTGATCGCCCGCGAGGACCGGCCGGGCGACCAGTATCTGGCCGCCTATGTGGTGCTGGAGACCGGCGCGGTCCTGGACCCGGCGCTGCTGCGGCAGGAGCTGGGGCGGCACGTGCCCGACTACATGGTCCCGGCCACCTTCACCGCGCTGGACGCCCTGCCGCTGACCCCGAGCGGCAAGCTGGATCGCAAGGCGCTGCCGGCGCCGGAGCGGCAGTCCTCCGCCGGTTACGTCGCGCCGCGGACGCCGACCGAGGCGACCTTGGCCGCGATCTGGGCCGAGACCTTCGGGCTGGAGCGGGTCGGCGTCGAGGACAATTTCTTCGAACTCGGCGGCCACTCCATGCTCGTCGCGCAGCTGATCGGCCGGTTGAAGTCCACATTCGCCGTCGACCTGCCGCTGTCGATGGTGTTCGAGGTCTCGACCATCGCCGGCCTGGCGGAGAAGATCGATCGGGCCCTTGGCGACGGCCTCGCCGCCGCCTCGCTCGACCTCGCCGCCGACGCCCGCCTCGACGACGGCATCCAGCCGCAGGCGGCTTTGCCGCCGGTCGAGTTCGAACAGGCGTTCCTGACCGGCGCCACCGGCTTCGTCGGCAGCCAGATCCTCGCCACGCTGCTGCGGGACACCGACGCCCGCATCGTCTGCCTGGTCCGGGCGATGAGCCGGGGCGCGGCCCGCACCCGGCTGCGCCGGACCCTGGCGGAGCGCGGCCTGTCCGAGCTGTGGGACGACCGCCGCATCGAGATCCTGATGGGCGATATGAGCGAGCCCGATCTCGGCCTCGACGAGCACGGCATCGCCGTCGTCCGCGACGAGTGCGACGCCATCTTCCATTGCGGCGCGATGATCGACTTCATGCAGGGCTATTCCGCCCTCAAGGCGTCCAATGTCGAGGCGGTGCGCACGCTGATCGGCTGGACCGCGTCCGGCCGGCCGAAGGCCCTGCACTATGTCTCGACCCAGTCGGTGATCGACCCGGCCAGCGGCCCGGGGGTGGTGACCGAGGCGTCGGCGCTGGAGAGCTGGCGGGGGCTGGTCGGCGGCTACAGCCAGAGCAAATGGGTCGGCGACACGCTGGCCCGGCAGGCCCTGGCGCGCGGCCTGCCGGTGGCGGTGTACCGGCTGGGCACCATCACCGGCGACCGGATCTCCGCGATCTGCAACGACCGCGACATGATCTGGCGGATCGTGCGGGCCTCGGCCGGCCTTCGCGCCATCCCCGACATCCACCTGCCGATGACCCCGGCCGACGACATCGCCGACGCGATGCTGCGGCTGGCGCGCAGCGACAAGCCCTGGGGCGGCGTCTACCACCTGGTCAGCCAGGGCACCGTCCATCTGCGCGACATGGTGCCGATCTTCGCGCGGCTGGGGCTGCAGACCGAGCTGCTGCCGGTCGGGGCCTGGCTGGAGCGGGCGCAGCTGGCACGGCTCGACAGCCGCGACCACGATCTCGCCACCGTGCTCTCGATCTTCGGCGAGTACGACACGTCGGTCACCCTGCCGACCTTGTCCTGCGACGCCACCCATGCGCGGCTGGAGCAGGTCGGCGGCACCATCCGGCCGATCGGGCCGGAGCTGATCGAGCGCTATCTGCGCAATCTGAAGATCGTGGAATCGGTCGAGGCCGCCGAAGCCTGGACGCCGGAGCCGACCCCCGTCGCCGCCGAGTGACATGCAGCAAGGCCGGGCGGCATGAGCGCCGCCCGGCGGAAGGACCGATCCGATATGGCCCGTTTCATCGTCGCCGCCACCGCCCTGCCAGGTCACGTCTCGCCGCTTCTCGGGATCGCGCATCATCTCGTCGGCCTCGGCCATGAGGTCGTCGTGCACACCGCAAGCCCGTTCCGGGAGAAGGCGCAGGCGACCGGGGCGCGCTTCGTCCCGTTCCGCAGCGAGATCGATCTCGACTATCGCCGGGTCGACGAATATTTCCCGGAGTACCGCGAGACCAAGCCCGGCCCCGAGAAGATGATGTTCGGGCTGAAGCATTTCGTCTGTGACGCGATGCTGGGCCAGAAGGCCGGGCTGGAGGAGATCCTGAGCGGCTTCCCGGCCGACGCCATCGTGGCCGACACGGTCTTCGCCGGCACCATCCCGATGCTGCTGGGCCCGCGCGAGGCCCGGCCGGCGGTGGTCACGCTCGGCATCACCGCGCTGGCCGCCACCAGCGTCGACACCGCCTTCTTCGGCTCCGGAATGCCGCCCTCCTCGACCGCGGAGGGACGGGCCCGCAACATCGCCATGCACCGGACCATGCAGGCCCTCTGCGTCGGCATGCAGCAGCAGTTCGACGACACGCTGGCATCGATCGGCTGCCCGCCGCTGCCGGAATTCATGTTCGACAGCTTCATCACCCTGCCCGATTACTATCTGCAGCTGACCGGCGAATCCTTCGAGTATCCGCGCAGCGACCTGCCGGAGACGGTGCGCTTCGTTGGCCCTCTGCTGTCGCCGCCGACCAAGGCGTTCGAGCCGCCCGGCTGGTGGAGCGAGCTGGATGGCGGCCGGCCGGTGGTGCTGGCCACCCAAGGCACGCTGGCGAACGAGGATTTCAGCCAACTCATCGGCCCGACCCTGACCGGACTCGCCGGCGAGGACGCGCTGGTCATCGCCACCACCGGCGGCCCGCCGGTCGAGGCGATCCCGGTGCCGATCCCGGCGAATACCCGCGCCGAGCGCTTCGTGCCCTATGACCGGCTGTTGCCCAAGGTCGACGTGTTCGTCACCAATGGCGGCTATGGCTCGGTCAACTATGCCCTCAGCCTCGGCGTCCCGATCGTGGTGGCGGGGGACACCGAGGAGAAGCCGGAGATCGCGGCCCGCGTGGCCTGGAGCGGGGCCGGCATCAATCTCGGCACCGGCCAGCCGCGGCCGGAACAGATCCGCGACGCGGTTCGCGCCGTCCTGTCCGACCCGCGCTACCGGCGCCGGGCCCAGGCGATGCAGGCCGATTTCGCCCGCCACGACGCCCGCCGCGAGATCGCCGCAATCCTGGAGGATCTGGTCCCTCGTCAGAAGCGCCGCGCCTTGGCCTGAGCGGGAGATCCGGTGATGAGTGGTGTTCGTCCCCGTTGGCGGTCCCGCCGGCTCGGCCTGTTGGCGCTGGCGGTGGTCGGCCTTTCGGTGGCGGCCGGCGGCTGGCGCATCCTGGCCTCGGACCGCCTCGACCGGCCCGCCGACGATCCCGCCGCCCCGGCCCCCGCCACGACCGTCGTCCGGGCGGAGATGCATGACGTGGTCGAGACCCTGGCCGTGACCGGCACGCTGGCGGCACGCGAGGAGGTGCTGGTCGGCGCCGAGGTCGACGGCCTGCGCATCGTCACGATCGACGCCGATGTCGGCGACCGGGTCACCGCCGGCCAGGTGCTGGCCCGGCTGGACCACGCCCAGCTGGACACCCAGCTGGCACAGAGCGAGGCCAACGTCGCCAAGGCCGAGGCGGCGATCCAGCAGGCCCAGGCGTCGGTCGCCGAAGCCCAGGCCTCGGCGATCCAGTCGCAGGCCTCACTGGAGCGGACACAGACCTTGCGCGCCAACGGCAACGCTTCCGCCGAGCAGCTGCTGGCGCGGCAGACCGAGGTCAAGGTTGCCGAGGCCCGCATTGCCTCGGCCGAGGAGACGGCGCGCTCGGCGATGGCCGATAAGGCGCTGGCCCAGGCGCAGCGGGACGAGATCGCACTGCGCATCGCCCGGGCGGAGATCAAGGCGCCGGTGGCGGGCGTGGTGTCGGAGCGGCAGGCCCGAATCGGCGCGGTGGTCGGCATGTCGAGCCAGCCGCTGTTCCGGTTGATCCGTGACGGCGAGGTCGAGTTCCTGGCCGAGGTCACCGAGACCGGCATGCCGCGGGTCGCCGTCGGCCAGCCGGTCGAGCTGCAGCTGACCGGCTTCGACCGGCCGGTGCGTGGCACGGTCCGCCTGGTCGATCCGACGGTCGACGCCACCACCCGGCTCGGCCGCGTCGCCGTCACCCTGCCGGCCGAGCCCGGGCTTCGCCCCGGCGTCTTCGCCCAGGGTGCGGTCGAGACCGGCCGCCGGCGGGCGCTGACCGTGCCGCTGTCGGCGGTGTTCTTCAGCACCGAGGGCGCCTATGTCCAGGCGGTGCGCGACAATGTGGTCGACCGCCGCCCGGTCGAAACCGGCTTCATCGGCGACGGACGGGTCGAGATCCGCCGCGGCCTGGCCGAAGGCGAGGCTGTGGTGCTGCGCGCCGGCAGCTTTCTCAGGTCCGGCGACCGCATCGCCCCGGTGCCGCCGCCGGTCGCCGCCGCGACGGCGGGGTAATCATGGCACTGAACATCTCGGCCTGGTCGATCCGCAAGCCGATCCCGCCGCTGGTCCTGTTCGCGGTGCTGATCGTGCTCGGCTTCGTCAGCTTCCGGTCGCTGCCGGTCACCCAGATGCCGAACATCGACGTGCCGGTTGTGACCGTCACCATCGCCCAGGCCGGCGCCGCGCCGAGCGAGCTGGAGACCCAGGTGGCCCGGCCGGTCGAGGACGCGGTCGCCGGGCTGACCGGGGTCAAGCACGTCACCTCCGCCCTGTCCGACGGCGCCGCCGTCACCATGGTCGAGTTCGTGCTGGACACGCCGACCGACCGGGCGGTGAACGACGTGCGCGACGCCGTGTCCAAGATCCGCTCCACCCTGCCGCAGAGCATCGAGGAGCCGGTGATCCAGCGGATCGACGTGGCCGGGCTGCCGATCCTGACCTATGCCGCCTCGGTCCCGGGGATGAGCGTCGAGCAGCTGTCCTGGTTCGTCGACGATACGGTGGTGCGGGCGATGCAGGGCGTGCCCGGCATCGCCCAGGTCAAGCGCATCGGCGGCGTCGACCGCGAGATCCGGGTCGAGCTGAAGCCCGACCGGCTGGCGGCGCTGGGCATCACCGCCTCGGAGGTCAACGACCAGCTGCGCGCCAGCAACATCGACCTGGCCGGCGGCCGCGGCACCGTCGGGGTGCAGGAGCAGTCGATTCGCACCCTGGCCGGGGCGGCGACGGTCGAGGAGCTGGCGCAGCGCCGCATCACCCTGCCCGGCGGCCGCCAGGCGCTGCTGCAGGATCTGGCCACCGTGACCGACGGCGGGGCGGAGCCGCGCAGCTTCGCCCGGGTCGACGGCAAGCCCGTGGTCGCCTTCAGCCTGTACCGGGCCAAAGGCTTCTCCGACGTCGTCGTGGCCGACGCCGCCCAGGCGCGGCTGCAGCAGCTGACGGCGGAGCATCCGGAGCTGTCGATCACCGAGATCGACAACATTGTGCGCTACACCCGCGCCGAGTACGACATGACCATGGAGACGCTGATCGAGGGCGCCATCCTGGCTGTCATCGTCGTCTTCCTGTTCCTGCGCGACATCAGGGCCACGATCATCTCCGCCCTCGCCATTCCGCTGTCGGTGCTGCCGACCTTCGGGGTGATGGAGGCGCTGGGCTTCTCGCTGAACTCGATCAGCCTGCTGGCGATCACGCTGGCGACCGGCATCCTGGTCGACGACGCCATCGTCGAGATCGAGAACATCGTCCGCCACATGCGCATGGGCAAATCGCCCTACCGCGCCGCGATTCAGGCGGCGGACGAGATCGGCCTGGCCGTCGTCGCCACCACCATGACCATCGTCGCGGTGTTCCTGCCGGTCAGCTTCATGGGCGGCATCGCCGGCCAGTACTTCAAGCAGTTCGGCATCACCGTCGCCGTCGCGGTCACCTTCTCGCTGCTGGTGGCGCGGCTGGTGACGCCGCTGATGGCGGCCTATCTGATGCGCGACCACGCGCATGAAGAGGAACGCGACGGCCGGGTGATGCGCGTCTATCTGCGCCTGCTCGACTGGTCGATCCGGCACCGCGGCCGCACCATCGCGCTCGGTCTCGGCATCTTCGCCGCCTCCGCCGCTCTGGCCACCCTGTTCCCCACCGGCCTCCTGCCGAACAACGACATCTCCCGCTCCTCCCTCTCGATCGAGCTGCCGCCCGGATCGACGCTGGAGGACACCCAGGCTGTGGCCGACCGCCTGTCCACCCTGTTCCGGCAGCAGCCGGAGGTGAAGAGCGTCTATGCCGTGGTCGGCAGCACCGGCGTGAACCCGCTCGACGTCGCCGGCGGCGAGGTGCGCAAGGCGACCGTCGTCGCGACCCTGGTGCCGCGGGCCGAGCGCGACATGGACCAGAAGGCGTGGGAGCGCGCGATGGGGGCGAAGATCGCCGCCGAGCCCGACCTGCGCTTCAGCTTCAGCGCCAGCGGGGCGCGCGAATACACCCTTTTGCTCTCCGGCAATGATTCGGCGGAGCTGGTGCGGGCTTCGCTGGCGATCGAGCGCGAGATCCGCGAGCGCGTGCCGGTGCTGGCCAATGTCGTCTCCACCGCCGCGATCGACCGGCCGGAGATCCGCATCGTGCCCCGCCTGGCCGAGGCCGCGGCGCTGGGCGTGTCGGTGGCGCAGATCGCCGAGACGGTGCGGATCGCGACGCTCGGCGACACCTCCGCCAACCTCGCCAAGTTCTCCTCGGGCGACCGCCAGATCCCGATCCGGGTGCAGATCGCCGAGAATGCGCGCGGCCGCCTCGCCACCTTCGAGACCCTGCGGGTGCCGACCGCGACCGGCGGCAAGGTGCCGCTGACCTCGGTCGCCCATATCGGCTTCGGCGAGGGCGCCACCACCATCGACCGTTACGACCGCCAGCGCCGCGTCTCGATCGAGGGCGATCTGGTGGGCAAGACGCCGCTGGGCGAGGCGATGAACGCGGTGCTGGCGCTGCCCTCGGTCCGCAACCTGCCGCCCGGCGTCAGCATCCGGCCCTTCGGCGACGCCGAGATCATGCAGGAGGTGTTCTCCGGCTTCACCCTGGCGATGGGCGCCGGGGTGCTGATGGTGTTCGCCGTGCTGGTGCTGCTGTTCGCCGACATCGCCCAGCCGGTCACCATCCTGGTGTCGCTGCCGCTGTCGATCGGCGGCGCCTTCCTGGCCCTCCTGGCCACGGGATATCCGATCAGCCTCCCGGTGGTGATCGGCATCCTGATGCTGCTGGGCATCGTCACCAAGAACGCGATCCTCTTGGTCGATTTCGCGATCGAGGCGATCGCCGCCGGGGCCGGCCGCACCGAGGCGCTGATCGAGGCCGGCCGCAAGCGCGCCCGGCCGGTGGTGATGACGACGGTGGCGATGATCGCCGGCATGGTGCCCTCGGCCATCGGCTGGGGCGAAGGCGGCGCCTTCCGCTCGCCCATGGCCTCGGTGGTGATCGGCGGCCTGATCACCTCGACCGTGCTGAGCCTGGTGTTCGTGCCGGCGGTGTTCACCGTGCTGGACGACCTGAACCGGCTGTTCGGCCGCGTCTTCGGCCGCTTCGTCGGCGCCCGCGACGAGCCGGAGCCTGCCGCCCCGCCGGCGGAATAGGCCGGATCATCTCAAGGATCGGAGCGTCGGACATCTCGGGACGCTTCACAGTCGAATACGGTGGGACCGAATGACGACGCTCGGAGCAGTGGTTGTGCTATTCCACCCGACGGCCGAACAAGTCGCGCGGGTTGTCGAGTTGCGCGGACACTGCGACGACCTTGTCGTCGTAGACAATACACCGCAACCCGACAATCAGCTGGCGATATTGTTCGAAGAACACGGCATCACTTTGATAAATGAAGGAAATAAAAACGGCATCGCCGGAGCCCACAATCGCGGATTGGCGAGCCAGTTCGAGCGGGGCGCGGATGCAGTTGCCCTGATCGATCAGGACTCGGTGATGCCGGCGGACTACTTTCCGGTCATGCGCGAAATCTGCGCGACGCTGGCCCCACAGCCCTTCATGGTGGGACCCCGGATTTTCGACGAAATCGTTCAAGAATATCTCCCCGTACTGGAAAGCAATGGCATTACTGTACGACAGATTGATATGCATCAAGATGCCGGCACGCAGCGTTGCGCACTCCTGATCTCTTCTGGCTGCGTGATCTCACGCGCAGCGTTTGCGGAGCTCGGCCCGTTCGACGAGAAGCTCTTCATTGATCACGTCGACACGGAATACTGCTTCAGAGCGCGCGCCCACGAGGTCCCGCTATACGTCACCCCGGCACTGACGCTGTCTCATCGGATCGGGGATCTGCGTCGCCACAAGCTGGGCCCGTTCAAGACGGTGACGCTGAATCATCCCTGGTACCGGCGCTATTACAACGCGCGCAACGCTGTTCAGCTTCTGTTGCGATACGGGAGGCGATATCCAGTCGTCTTCATGGTGAATTTGTTCACCTTGAGGGAGACCTTGTTCATCGCGTTGCTCGAGGAGGCCAAGCTCGCCAAGCTCGCCGGCATAGTGATGGGAATTGTGGACGGGCTGTCCGGGCGCCTCGGGCCGATCGAGCATGCACGTCCGCGATTGGTCGCGCGCTTTGCGCACGGGGCCGGCCGACGACAGCTCGAGCCGAGACTGGGCCGCAGCGGGCGTGGTTAGATGCAGATGCCCAGCCCGCCTCCGCGCCGACCGGGCCGCGCCGCGGTCGCCTTTGTGTTCGTCACCATCCTGCTCGACACCCTCGCGCTCGGCGTGATGGTGCCGGTCCTGCCCAAGCTGATCGTCGAGTTCGAGGGCGGCGACATGGAGCGGACAGCGTCGATCACCGGGCTGTTCGGCCTGGCCTGGGCGGTGATGCAGTTTCTGGCCTCGCCGGTGCTGGGCGCGCTGTCCGACCGGTTCGGGCGGCGGCCGGTGATCCTCCTGTCCAATCTCGGCCTCGGCCTCGACTACCTGCTGATGGCGCTGGCACCGAACCTGATCTGGCTGCTGGTCGGGCGGCTGGTCTCCGGGATCACCTCCGCCAGCGCCTCGACCGCCATCGCCTATGTCGCCGACGTGACGCCGCCGGAGCAGCGCGCCGCCAAGTTCGGGCTGCTCGGCGCCGCCTTCGGCTTCGGCTTCGTCGCCGGACCGGCGCTGGGCGGGCTCCTGGCCGGCATCGATCCCAGGCTGCCGTTCTGGGCCGCGGCGGCGCTCAGCCTCGCCAACGCCGCCTACGGCCTGCTGATCCTGCCGGAATCGCTGCCGCCGGAGCGGCGCGCCCGCTTCACCTGGAACGGTGCCAGCCCCTTCGGCGCCATGGCGCTGCTGCGCTCATCCCCAGCGCTGCTCGGCCTCGCCGGCGCAACCTTGCTGATGTTCCTGGCACAGGAATCAATACCCAGTCTTTACGTGCTCTACGCCATCCAGCGTTACGGCTGGGACGACGCGGCGGTCGGGCTGTCGCTGGCGGCGGCCGGCGCCGGGTCGATGGTGGTGTCGGCGGCCCTGATCGGCCCGGCCGTGGCCCGGCTGGGCGAGCGCCGGGCGATGGCCGCGGGGCTGGTCTTCGGCGTTGCCGGCTTCGCCCTGTTCGCCCTGGCCCGGACCGGCTGGCTGTTCCTGGCAGCGATCCCGCTGCTCTCGCTGTGCGCCCTGACCGGGCCGGCGCTGCAGGCGCTGATGTCGCGCCGGGTCGGGGCGGACGAGCAGGGACGGCTGCAGGGGGCGCTGGCGGGGCTTCGCGGCATCACCGGCATGATCGGCCCGGTGCTGTTCACCCAGAGCTTCGCGCTCGGCATCGCACCAACGGCGGGCCTGGATTCGCCCGGCCTGCCCTACGGGCTGGCGGCGGCGCTTCTAGCGTTAGCCCTGGTGCTGGCTTGGCGGATCACCCGGGTGGAAGGTGTCCGGTCGGACGCGGAGCCGGCCCTGCCGCCGGGCTGAGCGTCGATCGACGGCGTCGCCGGTGTCGACGCTCTCTGGATGCCCGGGTCAAGCCCGGGCACGACAGATGGGGATAGCCCGCCCGGCCTACATCCGCAGGATCAGGTCCCGTGGATCCGGGGCCGCACGATACGTCTCCAGCCCCACGTCGCGGCGCTCGTGATCGCTCAGCCGCTCCACCGACATCGTGCGGGCGCGCCGCCGGCGCAGCGTCTTGACCAGGATCGAGAGGCGCAGCCACAGGCCGAGGCGCGGCACCGCTGCGCGCGGCTCGACCGGCGGCACCAAGCGGAGATAAGGCACCCTGTCCGGAGCGGGCGGGGTCATGACCTGGTCCTTTCGTGAGCGGTGGGACGGCAACAAAAAACCCGCCGGGGGATCCGCGGCGGGTTCAAGGTGAACGCGAGGGGGCTGGACGATCCCGGGCCTAGGCCCTCTGAGACACCCCTTCCCCAACGCGCAGCATGCCCGCCGCCGGTCGATGCCGACGTCGCATGTGCAGCGATATGTTGAGGACAGCGTTCATGCCGGTAGGATCGGGGACGGCGACGGCGCCGTCAATGAACTTCGCCGCCCGGCCGCTCGGCCAGGGCCCGGGCGTAGTTCGCCAGCGAGCGGTTGTAGCGCGGCAGGTGGCGGGCCAGGGAAGCGAGCGCGAGCGCCGCCGCCTCCCGCTCCCGCCCGGTGTCGGCCAGCGCCAGGGCCAGGAAAGCGGCGACCGCGTCGTCGAGCTCGTCGGAGCCGGCGTCCCGCTCGGCGGTCAGCAGTGCCACGCTCTCCTCCGCCTGCCCCAGGTTGCGCAGCGTGCTGGCGAGCTGGATCACGGCGCGGCGGCGCCGCAGGCCGGTGAGGCCCGCGGCCAGGGCCAGGCGGTACAGCCCGGCCGCCTGCGCCTCATGGCCGGTCGAATCATGGGCCGAGGCGCGTTCGAACAGCGCGGCCGCGTCGTCCGGCGGCCGTTCCGCCGCCAGGGCCTCGACCTGCGCGAGGAAGTTGGCCGGATCGAGGGAATCGAAGGCGGCCCAGAGCTCCGCCATCCGCCGGTCCCATTCCGTTTCGCTGGTCATGCCCCCTCCGGATCACGCTGGGCCGGGATGTCGATGGTGAAGCGGGTGCCGGCGGCCCCGCTGTCGATGTCGATCGCGGCGTCGAGCTGGCGCACCTGGGCCTGCAGCACCATCATGCCGAGGCCGCTGCCATTCGCCGGCAGCTTGCCTTCCGGCAGGCCGACGCCGTCATCCGCCACCTCGAGACGCCAGCCGCCGTCCCGCGGCTGAAAGCGGATCTCCACCCGCCCCTCCCGGCGGCCCGGGAAGGCGTATTTCACCGCATTGGTGACCAGCTCGTTAACGATCAGCCCGAGCGGCACGATCCGCGACGGCGGCAGCTCGCCCGGCGCCGCCTCGACCACGATCGACTTGCCGCCATTCTCGGACAGGAGCGCCCGAGACAGGTCGTCGCACAGCCCGGTCAGGTAGTCCTTCACCTCGACCCGGTCGACGTCGACATTGGCGTAGAGCCGGCGGTGGACGATAGCCAGGGCCTGGATCCGGTCGTTCGCCTCGGCCAGAGCGTGCTTCGCCTCCGGGCTCTGCGCCCGGCGCGCCTGCAGCCCGAACAGGCTGGACAGGAGCTGAAAGCTGTTCATCACCCGGTGGTTGATCTCGCGCAGCAGCAGGTCCTTCTGCTTTAGGTTCTCCTCGATCCGGTCGGCCATGGCGTCGAAGGCGGTGGCGAGGCGGCCGAATTCGTCGCTGCCGTGGCGCAGCCGGACGCGCGCGTCGAGGCGGCCGCGCTGCCAGTCGCGGGTGGCCGCCACCAGCCGGTCGATCGGCCGCAGCAGGAACAGCCGGCCGCCGATGCCGGCGGCGGCGAGCGAGACCAGGAGGCCGGCGACGATCAGCGCGATGCCGCGCTGGGTGGCGGCGTCGATGGTGGCGAAGGCCGCCGCCCGGTCGATGCCGACCAGGACGAACAGGTCCAGCTCCTCCGACCGCATCGGCACATAGCCGTAGATCCGCATGGTGTCGTCGATCGCGCCGCTGGCGATCGAGCCGGCCTGCGGCGAGGCCAGGAGGTCGAGGAACTTGTTCGGCAGCTGCTTGCCGACCCAGGGCGCGTCCGGCCCGGGCAGGCGCGTCATCACCACCCCGGCGCGGTCGGTGATCATGATCACCGCATTGCGCGATTCGATGTCGATCGTGATGGCCTTGGCCATTTCGTCAACGCTGAGCGCCGCGACCACCGCGCCCTGGAAGGTGTCGCCGTCGAAGATCGGATAGGCGACGTGCAGCACCTTCTCGCCGACCGCGTCGGTGGTGGCGAAGCCGCCGACGGCGAAGCCGCGGATCTCCCGCGCCCGCTGGAAGAAACCCTGATGGCCGACCGAGGTCGAGATCGCAGCGGTAAGATTGGCACCGCACAGCAGGTTGCCGTCGGCATCGACCACGGCGATGGCCTTCAGGCTCTTCACTTCCGACCGCAGATCGTCCACCACCTCGGTGCAGCGGCCGCCTTGGCCCTGGCGGATCGCCGGCACCCGGGCCATGGCGGCGAGCAGCTGGCGGACCCCGTCGACGATGCGGAACTGCGCTCCGGCAGCGACATTGGCCAGGCGGATCGCGTCGTCCTGGATCTCGTTGGTGCGGGCGATCCGCAGCGCGTATTCGTTGTAGCCCTGCAGCGCGATGCCCGGCGCAACGGCCAGGGCGACCAGCAGGAACAGGCGCGAGAGCAGGTTCATCGCGACGGCAACCGGCGGCGGGGCGCGGCGGCGGCTGGACTCTTCGACCTCATCTCCTGCCCCGACGTCATCGGCCTCATCCTGACGCGGCCCCCGCGCGATTCCAACCCGCAACTCCACTGCGGCCGCCCTTGCCGCCTCGGCGAAGCGAGGCCGCCGGCGCGTTCTACGACAGGGGCCTTGGAAAAGCCATCACTGGGCCGCAAAACGGTCACCGCCGGATCTGGGAACAAACTCTCGGACGGCCCGTTTTTTCAACTGTGAAGTGCCCGGCTGCAACCGGTGCTTGAGCATGGAGACGAAGACGATGTTGAAACCCACCATGATCGTGCTCGCGGCCACTTTGGCGCTCGCGGCGTGCGGTCGCGACACGGGCGGCCGGGCCCTGTCGGGCGGTCTGCTCGGCGCCGGCGCCGGCGCCGGCATCTCGGCCATCACCGGCGGCAACGCCGCCACGGGCGCGCTGATCGGTGGCGCCGTGGGCGCGGTCGGCGGCGCGGCGACGAGCTGCCGTGACATTAACCTCGGCGGCCGCTGCTGATTTCCGGACGGCCGGAGCCGTCAGGCCGGTACCAGGCCCATTCGCCGGTACCGGCCTTGACGGGACAAATGAGGCGCCGGAGTTCCCGTCGTCTCGTTTGATGCTATATCGCTCGGGGACAGAGTCATCTCTGTCCCCGTTCTGCTTTGTGGCGCGCCCATCCGCGCGATTCGACCAATCTAGGCGAGGAATAGACATGGCCACGCGGAACCTGGATCAGGAAATCGATACGCTGCGCGCCGATCTCGGCAAGATCCGCGACGATATCGCCGCGCTGACCCGCACGCTGGGCGACACCGCGGCCTCAGAGGTCAAGGCCGGCGGCGCCCGGCTGAACCAGGCCGCCCATGCTGCGAGGGAGCGGGCGCAGCGCCTTGCCGACAGCGCGCGGACCCAGGGCGAGGAGGGCATCGCCGCGCTGGAGCAGCGGATCGAGCAGAACCCCATCACCAGCGTCCTCGTCGCCTTCGGCGTCGGCCTCGTCATCGGCAAGCTGCTGGACCGCTGAGGCCGGCATGGATCTCGGCGCGGCCCTCCTGGGCGCCCTCGCGGCCCGCCAGCGCCTCCGCCTCGGCCAGGCGCTGCGCCGGGCCTGCATCGCCGCGGCGCTGCTGCTGATTGCCATCGTCCTGGCAGTGATCGCCCTGGTGCTGCTGGCCTGGTCCGGCTTCTACCTGCTGCTGCCCAGGCTCGGCCCTGCCGGCGCCGCCCTGGTGATCGGGCTGATCGCGCTGGGCATCGCCGCCGTCATCGCCCTGATCGCCATCCTGACCGGCCGCCGGTCGCGGCGCCGGCCTGCCCCCACAGCGGCGGCCGAAGCCGGGCTGGAGGGCATCGCCGCCGGCCTCGGGCTGTCGGCCGCCAAGGCCGCGCCGAAGGCGGCTCTGGCGGCGCTGGTACTCGGCATCGCGGTCGGTGCCCTGCCCTTGCTACGGGGTAACCGCCGGCGCGACTGAGAGGTCGTCCGATCCGGTACAGCTTGCCGCATGACCGCCGCTGCGTTTCGTCTATAATCCCGCCTCCGCCTCCTTTTGGGGGCCCCGGCCCAGGGCGGGGAGGATGGCGGATCCGGTATCCAGAACAAGACAAGGTCCAGACATGATCGACAGACGGACGGTGCTGACCGCGGGTGCCATGGCGACCGCCTCGCTGCTGCTGGCGGGGCTGCCACGACCGGCCGCGGCCCAGGCCGACGGGGCCGCGGCCTTCATCGACGGCATGGCCAAGCGCGCGATCGGCATCCTCCAGGCCGGCGGCGCCTCGACGGCACAGGGCAAGGCCGAGTTCACTCAGATCCTGAACCAGGGCTTCGACCTGCCGACGATCGGCCGCTTCGTGCTGGGCCGCTACTGGAACAGCGCCACGCCGGAACAGCGGCAGGAATATATGGACCTGTTCGAGCGGATGATCGTCGAGACATATTCGCGCCGGTTCCAGAACTACCAGGGCGAGACCCTGGTGGTGAAAGGCACCCGGGCGGTGGGCAGCGGCAACGACACGCTGGTCGCGACCGAGATCCGCCAGAAGGACGGGCCGCCGATCCAGGTCGACTGGCGGGTGCGCCAGGCGGGCGGCGGCTACAAGGTGGTCGACGTCATCGTCGCCCGGGTCAGCATGAGCGTGACCCAGCGCGACGAGTTCGCCTCGGTGATCGCCCAGAACGGCGGCAGCATCGACGGGCTGTTGCGGGCGATGCGCCAGCGCGCCGGCGGCTGATCCGCCGGCCCCCTGACCAGGCCCGGCGCCGGGGATGGGCGCCGGGCCCGACGAGGATGCGATGACGGTAGCGGAGGGCGGCAGGGAGGTCGCGGATTGGCTCGTCGCCGAGGGCCGGCTGCTGATCGACCCGGTCGCGCTGGTCGATGCGTTCTGCCGCCGCCTGATCGCCGCCGGCCTGCCGCTGCAGCGCGTGCGGATCGGCCAGAGCATCGCCCATCCGCTGCTGAGCGCCTGGGGCGTGGTGTGGACCGCGGCCGGGGGCGGCGAGGAATACACCATCGACCGCAAGGTGCTGGCGACCAGCACCTTCGTCGGCAGCCCGTTCGAGGCGGTGATCCGCAGCCGTCAGCCGCTGCGTCGCCGCCTGGCGGGGCTGGGCCCGGACGACCATCACGTGTTCCATGAGATCGCCGCCGGCGGCGGCACCGACTATGTCGCCGTGCCGATCGTCTACGGCAACGGGACGGTGCAGGTGGCCAGCTTCGTCACCGATCGGCCCGACGGCTTCACCGCGAACGAGGTAGCGCTGATCGAAGAGCTGCGCCACCCGTTGGCGGCGGCGATGGAGCCGAACGCCATGCGCCGTTCCGCCGCCAGCCTGCTGCGCACCTATCTCGGCGTCGGCCCGGCCGACCGGGTGGCGGAAGGGGCGATCCGCCGCGGCGACGTCGTCGCCGTCGATGCGGCGATCCTGTTCGTCGACATGCGCGGCTTCACCGCCCTGTCCGAGCGCCTGACTTCGGCCGCCGTGCTGGCGGTGCTGGACCGCTATTTCGAGACCGTCGCCCAGGCGATCGTCGACCGCGGCGGCGACGTGCTGAAATTCCTCGGCGACGGCGTGCTGGCGATCTTTCCGGTCGAGCAGGCCGGCGGCGCGCCGGCCGCCTGCGAGGCGGCGGTGGGCGCGGTGCGGGCGATCCGCCGAGGGCTGGCTGCCGGGCCTGAGCCCCTGCCCTTCGCCGCGGCGCTGCATCTCGGCCCGGTGCTGTACGGCAACATCGGCAGCCCCGACCGGCTGGACTTCACCGTGCTCGGCCCGGCGGTCAACCTGACCAGCCGGCTCGAAGGCCTGGCCAAGCAGCTCGACCGGCCGACGGTGTGCTCCCAGCCGTTCCGGGAGGCCTGGGGCGGGGCCGCCGAGCCGCTCGGGGCGCACCCGATCCGCGGCCTGGCGGCGCCGCAGCCGATCTTCGCGATCCAGGCCTGATCAGGCGGCGAGGCCGCGGACCAGCGCCTCGGACAGGCGGCGCGAGAAGGCGGCCGGGTCGGGCAGCGGCTCGCCCTCGACGATCCTTGCCTGGTCCAGCAGCAAGAAGGCGCAGTCCTCCAGCCCCGCATCCTTGGCCGCGGCGCGCTCCGCCAGCCGGCGGATCAGCGGATGGCCGGGGTTGATCTCCAGGATCCGCTTCGAGCCGGCATCGACCCGCCGGTGCTGCTTCAGGAGCCGCTCCAGATGCAGGTCGGTGTCGCCCTCGTCGGCGACCAGGCAGACGGCGCTGTCGGTCAGCCGCTGCGAGGCGCGGACATCCTTGACCTGGTCGGCCAGCGCCAGCTTCAGCGCCGCCACCAGCTCGTCCAGCCCCTCGGCCTTCTCCTCCGGCTTCGGCGCCTCGGCCGGGGCCTCGATCTTCGACAGGTCGGCACCGCCGCGGGTGACCGACTTGAACGGCTTGCCCTGGAACTCGCCGAGCGACGGCACCGCGAATTCGTCGACCGGATCGGTCAGCAGCAGCACCTCGACATCGCGGGCGCGGAAGCCCTCGAGCTGGGGCGAACGGGCCAGCGCCGCCGCGTCGTCGCCGGTGATGTACCAGATCGCGTCCTGGCCCGGCCGCATCCGGCCGACATACTCCTCGAGGCTGACCAGGGCGTCGCCCTTGGTGGAGCGGAAGCGCAGCAGCGGCAGCAGGGCATCGCGCTGCTCGCGGTCCTCGTACACCCCCTCCTTCAGCACCGCGCCGAAGGCGGTCCAGAACTTGCCGTAGGCTTCCGCGTCGTCCTTGGCCTTGCGGCCGAGCTCGGCCAGCACCTTCTTGGTCACGCCCTGCCGGATCTTGCCGACCATCGGGTTCGACTGCAGCATCTCGCGGCTGACATTGAGCGGCAGGTCCTCGCTGTCGATCACGCCGCGCAGGAAGCGCAGATAGGGCGGGATCAGCCCCTCCGCCGCCTCGGTCACGAACACCCGGCGGACATAGAGCTTGACCCGGTGCTTGCGCTCCGGCTCCCACAGGTCGAAGGGCTGGCTCGACGGCACGAACAGCAGCGAGGTGTACTCGATCGCCCCTTCCGCCTTCCAATGCGCGGTCAGCCACGGCTCGTCGAAGGCGTGGGCGACGTGGTGATAGAACTCCTTGTACTCATCCGCCGTGATCTCAGCCTTGGGCCGGGTCCACAGCGCCGAGGCGCGGTTCAGCGTCTCGGTCTTGCCGTCCTCGCCCGCCAGCACGATCGGGATGGCGATGTGGTCGGAATGCGCCTTGACGATCTGGCGCAGGCGCAGCGGCGACAGGAACTCGTCTTCGCCCTCCGCCAGGTGCAGCACGATGCGGGTGCCGCGGGCGACGTCCTCGGCCTGGCCGACGGTGAAGCTGCCCTTGCCGTCGGAGACCCAGCGCCAGCCCTGCTCCTCGCCGGCCTTGCGCGAGAACACCTCGACCTCGCGCGCGACCATGAAGGCGGAGTAGAAGCCGACGCCGAACTGGCCGATCAGCCCGACATCCTTCTTGGCGTCGCCCGACAGCGTCTCGATGAAGGCGCGGGTGCCGGAGCGGGCGATGGTGCCGAGATTGCCGACCAGCTCCTCCCGCCCCATGCCGATGCCGTTGTCGGCGACGGTCAGGGTGCGCGCCTCGCAGTCGACCGAAAGGGTGATGCGGTAGTCGGCGTCGCCGGCCGAGAGCTCGGGTGCGGTGATCGCGGCGTAGCGCAGCCGGTCGCAGGCGTCCGACGCATTCGAGATCAGCTCGCGGAGGAACACCTCCTTCTGGCTGTAGAGGGAATGCGCGACGATATCGAGAAGGCGGCTGACTTCGGCCTGGAAGGTCAGGGTTTCGTCGGTCTTCTGCTGGTCCATCTCGGGGTCCGGGGTGCTTCTTCGTGGCTGCCGCCGGATATGGGCAAATCGGCCGCAGCCCGCAACCCCCGCCCCGGACACGCCTCTCCTGCGCCCGCGGGCGCCGTCACTTCGGCATCAGTGCGGCGAGGTTCGGGCGCAAGCCGTCAGTGGCGCTGGTCGCGCGGTGTGATATGGATCGTCACCGGCGTCCCCGGACGCAGGGTGACCCGGCCCAGGGGCTCCGGCGCGGGACCGGCCGGCTGCAGCCTGAAGTCCCGCGTGATCAAGGCGACGAGCACCGTCATCTCGGCCAGGGCGAGGCCCCGTCCGGGGCAGGCGCGCGGCCCGTGGCCGAACGGGAAGTAGACGCCGCGCGGCCGCTGGGCGGTGGCGGCCTCGGCAAATCGTTCGGGATCGAACCGATCCGGGTCCGGCCAGTGGCGCGGGCTGCGATGGGTGACCCAGGCGGCGATGTTGATGGTGGTGCCGCGGCGGATCCGGCGAGGCCGTCCGTCGCCGGGAACCTCCAGCGGCTGCAGTGTCCTGCGGCCGACGATCCATCCCGGCGGATAGAGGCGCAGAACCTCGTGGATCACGCGGTTGGTCAGACCGAGGGCGGACAGCTGATCGGGCCCCGGCAGGGGGCCGCCGGTCACCGTCAGGAGCTCATCACGGATCGCATCGGCGAGGTCCGGGCGGTGCGCCAATTCCCACACTGCCCAGGCCATGCCGTTCGCCGTGGTCTCGTAGCCGGCGAAGAACAGCGTCGTGATCTCCGCCCGGATGCGGGCGTCGTCGAGCCCGGCTTCGGCGCCGGCGGCGAGCAGCCGGCCGGGCAGGTCGTCATGTGGGGTCGGGTCGGCGCGGCGGCGGGCGAGGGCGTCGTCCAGCGCACCCCTCAGCGCCCGGTGCGCGCGCTGGAAGTCGGGGCCGAGCCGATCCGGCCACCAGCGCGGCAGCCCCAGCAGCGTCTTGAACCGGGCCCGCCCCGCCGTCTCCTGCAGGATCGGGATCAGATCGCCCAGCCGGGCGAGGATGTCGGAGAAATCCGGATCGAAGAACAGCGCCAGCAGGATCTCCCGCGTGGCCCGGCTGAGATCGGGGACGGCGTCGCGCACCCCGTCCCCGCCACAGGCAGCCGCGCGCCAGCGCGCGCCGAGGTCCTCGGCCGCCTGCACGATCGCCTCGTGCCGTGCGGCGATGCGCGAGGGGTGGAACATCGGCTGGACCACGATGCGGCTGCGGCGCCAGTCCTGGCCTTCGGTCGACAGCAGCCCGTCGCCCAGGGCCGGGCCGATCGTCCGCTGCACCCACAGCGCCTTGCCGGTCGCGTCCTCGTCGGCCGTCAGGATCGCGCGGATCGCCTCCGGCTCGTTGGCCAGCAGGTAGCGCCAGCCCAGCACCGCCTGCTCGGTCCAGGCCGCGGCGTAGGACTCCGCCGGGATGCCATGGAGGCCGTTGCGGCGCGCGGCGAGAGCATGGCGGAGCGATGCGAACAGGCCTTGCCGCACGGTCGATGTCATGCGGTCAGCCATCCATCCTGGCGCGGGTGCCCGGGATCGTCGCCCCGGTCGCCTGGGCGCGCTTGAGCTGGCGGAGATAGCCGTGCAGCTGCTCGGTCACCAAGCCGTGCAGCATCAGCCGGAATCCCGCCTTCAGCGTCGATTCCGGGATCAGCGGGTGGCGGTTCAGCATGAAGGCCAGGTTGTACGGATTGCCGAGGATCCGGGCGACATAGATGCCGATGATTTCGTCCAGCTGCAGCGAGTTGCTGGCGCGCCAGAAGTCGCGGTCGCTGAGGAGCAGCTGATAGATCGGCGTATAGGCCTCGACCGCGCTGTGCACGTCGATGCCGTTGTCGGTGCCGTCCAGCACGGGGTCGATCGGCATCGGCCCGTCCGTGATCGGCGACAGGTCGAGCCGCTCCGGCGGCGTCAGCTCGCGCCCGGTGGCGGCGAGATAGGCGTTCAGCTCGAGGATGAACCTGTAGATGTTGATGTCATGGCGCAGGAACACATCCGGCATCAGCTGGCCGACATTGGCCGGGCGCAGCGGTCTGGTCGTGGGCGTGAAGCCGGGCACGTTGGCGGCGATGAAGGCCAGGATCTCCGACCCCAGGTGGAAGTGGCGGAGGACCAGGAAGTTGGCGTCGCGGCGCACGAAGCGGCGCAGGCCCCAGACCAGGATGCGATGCAGCAGCACCGGCCGCGCCAGCGTGCTGGGAAGGGCCAGCCGGATCAGGGTATTGATGACGACGAAGGTGCGGGCGACGGGGCGCAGGATCGGCAGAACCGCCCGGCGCGACCAGGACCGCATGTTGCGGACCAGGGCCGCCTTCGCCTCGGGATCGATCCACAGTGCCTGATCGACGTAGAGCGTGGTCCAGGGGTCCGGGTCGTCCGGCGGCGATCGGGCCGGATCGAAATCCGCCGGCCAGGAGCCCGCTCCGGCAGTGGGCGGCTGCACGCTCATCGGTTGCCCAGCTCCTCCAGCTGAAGCCGGTACAACCGCGCGGTCACCTTGGCGCAGGCGACGATGCCGTCGATCTGCGCCTCGGACAGGTTCAGCTGCTCCAACAGCGACCACAGCTTGGCAATGTGGCCTTCATCTTCCGCCGCATGGTGGCGCAGGAACCGCACCTGGTCGTCCCGCAGGCCCAGCTGCTCCTGGATCGCGGTGCCCCAGCGCCCGGCGATGCGCTCCCCCAGCCCCTCGATGATCACCATGGCGCCCAGGAGGTCGATCGGATTGGGTTCGCTCGCCTTCTGGAACATCCATGCGGACAGGGCCTCCGACCCGATGTTCTTGCGGCCTCGGCGGATGTCGTCGAGCGACCCGCCGACCGCCACGTAATCCTCCTCCAGCAGGCGGAAATCGTTCTGCTCCGCCCCGGAATGGCCGATGAACAAGGGGCGTATCGCCACCAGCTCGGGCCCGATCGACGACGCGGCGCGGGCGATCCACCGTGCCCCTTCGACGACCTGCTGGCGCAGGTCGAACAGGAATTGCCGGTAGTCGCCGAGGGTCAGGCGACCGTGCCGCAACCGGGCGACGACCGGGACCGAGTCGAGATCGCTTTCGAAGGCCGCCCAGACCGCGGCCAGGCGTTGCCGCAGCCGCAGGACCACGTCGGAGGTGGTCGCGGGAGAGTCCGGCGCCGGGGCTTCGGCCGGCCTCGTCGTGGAAGGGCCCGGCTGCGCCGGGACCTCCCGATCCGGCCCGACCACGGTCAGATGGGCGTAGGCGGCGATGAAGCGGCCGCTTTCCGGGACCATCAGGACGATGCGCTGGCCCGGCTCCAGCGGCTGCGTCCGCACCAGCTCCTCCAGCATGATGTAGATCGAGGCGGCGCCGGTATTGCCGCAGGTGGCCAGGTTGGAGAACAGCTTCGCCGGGTCGAGCGGCCGGCCGGCCGCCTCCAGCCCCGCCAGCATCTTGCTGCGGAAGGCGGCGGAGGAGATGTGGCACAGGGCATAGTCGATCCGGTCGGGGTCGATCCGGCCGGCATCGATCAGCGCGAAATAGCGCGCGATGCACATCGGCACGATGGCGTCGAGCCGCTTGAGATCCTGGCGCAGGCGGAAGGCGCCGTCGTCGACCGCCGCCTGCAGCGTCGGATAGGTGGCCCAGGCGGCCAGCCCGTCCTCGGCGCCGGGTGACGGGCGGGCTCCGCCGACCATGCAGGTGTCGTGATGCCCGGCGTGGGACACGACGTCGATCCAGTCGAGGCTCAGGCTGACCCCAAGACGGGCCGGCCGCGCCTCCAGCAGCACGGCCCCGGCGCCGTCGGAGAGCATCCAGCGCAGGAATTCGGCATCGAGGTCGAAACGTCCGGAGTCGAAGAAGCCGGCGCGGAAGAAGCGGCTGGCGAATTCCGACGCCACAGCCAGGGCGTTGGGCCGGCCGTCGGCGACGATGGCGTGATGCGCGGCCTGCAGCGCCATCATGCCGCTGGCGCAGAAGGATTGCAGGCTGGCCAGCCCGAGGGGAGGCAGGCCGAGCCGGCCATGCACCATGCTGGCAAAGCCGGGCGCCAGGACATCGCCGCCGGAGGTGCCCGCGGCCAGGAAGGCAAGGTCCCCCGGCGGCAGCCCCGCATTCTCCAAGGCGGCCCGAGCCGCCTCCGCCGCCATCCCGGCGTTGCTGAAGCGGAAGGCGCCGGTGCGGTCGAGGGAGTAATGGCGGCGCTCGATCCCGTTATGGGCCAGCGCCTCCTCCTGCAGGCGACGCTGACGCGGCGACAGGGGACCGAACAGCGCCTCGAGTTCGGCATTGCCGACGGGCTCGCCGGGAAGGAAGCGGCCGAAACCTGTGAGAAAGCTCATGAAGGGCAGATCCAATTCAGCCGATGAGGGCCGTGGCCGACGCGCCAGGCTCCGGTCCTGGTCCGAAGACCGACCCGGCGGCGCTCATGAGCAGACATCAGCTTTGCGGCCGAAAGGCGCCGACCATGCGGCGGCCGGCGCCCGGCCACCCCGATCGGGTCACAAGAGGAAAGACGTTCATGTAAACACGTTGCAGTTATGAACGCCGATTATCGATTTATGGATGCAGAATATCAATCACGGCCTGGTCCGCGTCGGGCGGAGCCATGGCGGCGACTTCCTGGGCCCAGGACCTCTCGAGTTGGCGGCCACGGCACGGGTGCTCACGCGGGTGAGCAGGGATATTTCGCCTTCAGCCGCGGGACCAGCACCTGAGCAACGCTCCTATCGCCGATCTCCCGGCGCGGCATCTTCAGGAGATCGGCGATGACCTCCTTATATGCATACGGCGGCGGACAGATGGCGCCCGAGCCGGCCAGCCCCTGAACGAAGCCCTCCGTGAAAGCGGCGCAGCCAAGGCTGGAGTTCGCGTCGTTCCTGGTGGAGCACATCGCAAAGAGCGGCCCCGCTTTCAGTTCCTCGGCACCGGAAGAGGGCGTCAAGGCGAGAAGGGCCGCAATGCTCGGCAGGATCAGGATTTTCACCGTCATCGCCTTTCGTTTCAGGGAACGGTGACGTCTCGCGGCTACTGCTTCGGCGCGATCGCGGCCAGGTCGGTGCCGTTGACCAGGATCTTGCCGGCGTCGTCGACGACGATGTCGTAGTCGCGCGCCGGGCGGCCGTCATCGGTCGTGGCCTGGCGCCCCATCACCTGCGCCATGGTCAGGCCGGCCGCGGCCTGGGCGCCATCCGGCAGCCCCTGCACGAACTTGATCAGCCCGTCGAGATTGGTGATGCGGAGGTCGAGATCGGCGGTCACGCCATGCGCCGCCGCGTCGGCGCCCTGCACCAAGCCGCCAAGATCGATCGCCGCTTCGGGCGCGGTGATGCGGAAGGCGGTGACGTCGAGCCGGCTGCCGGCGCGGCGCAGGATGCCGGCCAGCTCCATCATCGACTGGGCCATGCGCTGCTCCGCCTCGGCCGGCTTGTCCATCTGCTCGGTCGAGGCCTCCATCATCGCCATGTAGGCCGTCCCGACCTCCGCCCAGGGAATGCCGCTGGCGTTCAGCCGGATGGTGGCATCGGTCGGGATCCATTCGACGAAGGGCGGCTTCGGCGCCAGCGCCAGCCCGGCCATCTCGATCTCCACCGCACCGGTGCCCTTCGGGCCGGGTGCGCCGTCATAGCCTTCCGAGAAACGCACCCGGTCGATCGTCACCTGCACGTCCGGCGCCTTCACCCGCAGATCGGTGAAGGTGCCGGCGAACTCGCCGGCGCTGCCGTAGGACTCCATCATGCGCTTCATGGGGTCCATCAGCTTCTTCATCATCTCGGGCGGCATGGCGTCGGCCGGCTCCGGGCCGCCCGGCGCCCCGTCGGATCCGGCCATCGACTCGATCATCTCGGCATAGACGTCGAACACCTCGCCGGTGCTGGCGATGACCTGCCGCACATCCATGCCCTTCATGGTGGCGTCATAGGCGGCGTGACCCAGTGTGAAACGCTCGACCCCGGTCTCGTCGAAGGCGCTGAGGCCGTTGGCCTCCATCTTGAAGGCGACGTTGTGGCGGGACGGGTCGGCGGCCGGATCGATCCGGCTGGACCCGGAGACGCGGTCGATCGTGACCTTGCCGGCCTCACCCTCCTGACCGATGGCGACGGCGTCGACCCGCATCTCGCTTTCGGTGAACAGCTTCTGGTCGAGATCGAGCACGAGACGGGCCTGGAGCGCCCGGCTGGTCAGCGTGACCCTGGGCTCGCCCTCTGGCTCGGCGACGCAGTTCATCGGCTGGCTGCTCTCCAGCCGCCAGGTGGCGCCGCCGGTCGAAACGGCGTTGTAGGTCTGCGCATCACAGCGCAGCGCCACCGACTTCGGCCCCTTCTCCTGCGACCCCTTCAGCTTCAGGTCGATGCCTGGGAATTCCACCGTATAGCCGGCGCCGGCCGGCTCGACCGTGACCGGTCCGGTGAACAGCGGCTGCTGCTGAACCTGGATACCCAGGATCGGCTTCAGCATCTCGTTCAACCCGTCGCGCAGTGCCGCCGCGCCGTCCGGGGTCGACTGGGCCAGGGCGCCGCCGGCGAGCCAGAGCGGGGCAGAGCCCAGAAGGATGCAGATCGACCGTGTCATGCTTGCCTCCCCAATGCGAGTTCGCCGGTCCGGTCCGTCATTTCATGCCGAGCAGCGGCTTGAGGTCGGTCCCGTTCAGGAGGATCTCGCCAGTGTCCTTGATCTCGAGCTTGTAGGTGCGGGCCGGCTTGCCGTCGACCGTCTCCTGAGCGCCCATGGTCTGCAGCACGGTCAGCCCCTGCACCATCTCCTGCCCGTCTGGCGCGGCCTTGGCGGCCTCCAGCGCCTGCTCGAGGCCGGTGACCACCAGCCGGGCGTCGCCGGTCATCATCAGCGGCGCCTTCGGGTTCGGCCGCAGCGTGCCGGTCAGGTCGAGGCTGGTCAGCGGCGACGCCGCCTTGAACGAGCGGATCTCGACCGCCCCATTGCTGTTCAGCACCGCCTGCTGCAGCTGCGCGCCGGCGATCTCCGCCGCCTGGTCGGGGCCGAGCGTGGCCGAGGCGTCGAGCATGCCGGTCAGCGCCTGCAGCATCGCCTGGTTCGGCAGGTTGGTCAGCGCCAGATCGACGGTCGCGCTGTGCGGGATGAACTGGCCGAACTGCGGCAGCGGGTCGACGCCGAGCTGGGCCAGGTCGAAGGTGATGCGGAAGGTCGAGGCGTCCTGGGCCAGGCCGGCGATGCCGGCGCCGAAGCCGGCGGAGGCGACCGTCACCTTGCTGACCTCGCCGTCACCCGGCGTGACCTCGAGCCCCTTCAGCCCGTAGGTGAAGCCGAAATCGTCGAACAGCTTCGGGGTGGCGCCGAACACCTTGCCGAGCTCGGCCAGGAACTCCTTCGGCATCTGCCCGTCGGGCAGGGGCGGGTGGCGCTTCTGCAGCTCCGTCAGCGTGTCGCTGAAGGCGCGCAGCGCCGCCATGTTGGCCGCGGTCGCCTTGCCCTCGACCGTGGCGCCGTCGAAGTGGAAGAGCTGCGCCCCGGCATCGTCGGTGAAGGCGATGTCGGACAGCGTCACCGTGCCGGTGCTGTCATAGATGTCGCGGCCGACCTCGTGGCTGTCGCCGACGAGCGCAACCTCGCCGATCCGGAACGCACCCTTCGCCTCGTCCGGGTTCAGCGAATGGGCGGTGACCTGGCCCAGCTTACCGTCCAGCGACATGAAGGCGTGGTATTGCGGGGCGAAGACGCCGCGCAGCGACTGTGTCCCGATCGTCACCTCCAGCCCCTTGTCGTCGCCCTTGGCCGGGACGAGGCGATAGGCGGAGGGAATGGTCGCGACGGTGTCCAGCCAGCCATTGGCCAGCGGCGTCAGCCTCAGCTCGATCGGGTCGAGAGCCAATGTCGTCGTGTTCGTGGGCTCCGTCACCACCCCCCCGGACTCGGGAGGCTTCTCCTGATAGGTGGCGTGTTGGGCAGTGGTCGTGAACACGACTTCCGACCTGGGGATCACGGCCTTGTAGGAATTGCCCTGCGGCTCGACCGTGATCGGCCCCTGGAAGTTGACCACCACCGACTTGTCCGGCGTGGTCAGGTGGCTGGCGATCCAGTCCTTGAGGCCGAGCCGGATCTTCTCGGCGCCGTCCGCCGTCGCCTGCGCCTGAGCGGCGCCCGGCAGCAGGATCCAGGCGGCGACGCCGGCGGCGAACAGGGAAAGCGAACGCATCTCGATATTCTCCGTCTATCCGGGCGGAGGCCCTGGCACATGCCGGCTGCGACCAAAACGGCCGCCCGCGCCGCCGGCCGGGCGGCAGTCTTGCATTAGCGGCTTGCAGCGTTCAATTGTCGGTTATGGACCTCGCAGGTGATCGCCCGCGCCTCACGGCCGTTCTCGGCCCGACCAACACCGGAAAGACCCATCTCGCCATCGAACGCATGCTCGGCCATGCGAGCGGCATGATCGGCTTCCCGCTCCGCCTGCTCGCCCGCGAGAACTACGATCGGATCGTGGCGATCAAGGGACGGGCCCATGTCGCTTTGGTGACGGGCGAGGAGAAGATCGTGCCGCCCGGCGCCCGCTGGTTCCTGTGCACGGTCGAGAGCATGCCGCTGGACCGCCCGGTCGCCTTCCTCGGCATCGACGAGATCCAGCTCTGCGCCGACCCGGAGCGCGGCCACGTCTTCACCGACCGGCTGCTGCACGCCCGCGGCGGCGCCGAAACGATGGTCATGGGGGCGGAGACGATCCGCCCACTGATCCGCAAGCTGGTGCCGGAGGCGGAATTCGTGACCCGCCCGCGCTTCTCCGAGCTGACCCACACCGGCAAGCGCAAGCTGACGCGGCTGCCGCCGCGCAGCGCCATCGTCGTGTTCTCGGCCAATGACGTCTACGAGATCGCCGAGCTGATGCGCCGCCAGCGCGGCGGCACCGCGGTGGTGCTGGGCGCGCTGTCCCCGCGCACCCGCAACGCCCAGGTCGGCCTGTACCAGTCGGGCGAGGTCGATTACCTGGTGGCGACCGACGCCATCGGCATGGGGCTGAACATGGATATCGACCATGTCGCCTTCGCCCGGCTGACCAAGTTCGACGGCCGCTTCCCGCGCCGGCTGCACGCGACCGAGATCGCCCAGATCGCCGGCCGCGCCGGGCGGCACATGGCCAACGGCACCTTCGGCACCACCGACGAGGCCGGCACGCTGGACGAGGAGCTGGTCGACCGGGTCGAGAACCACCGCTTCGACCCGCTGCAGTCGGTTATGTGGCGCAGTTCCGACCTCGACTTCCGCAGCCCCTTGGGCCTGCTGCGCAGCCTGGAGCGGCGGCCGCACCGGCCGGAGCTGCGGCGGATGGCCGAGGCGGACGACCAGCTCTCGCTCGGCCTCCTCATGCGCGACACGGAGCTGATGGGTCGCGCCGCCAACCCGGCGGCGGTGCGCCTGCTGTGGGAGGTCTGCCAGATCCCGGACTTCCGGAAGGTGCTGTCCGACGCCCATGTCCGCATGCAGGGCCAGATCTTCCGCCAGCTGACCGGGCCGGACGAAAGGCTGGACACCGACTGGGTGGCGGGCCAGGTGGCCCGGCTGGACCGGACCGAGGGCGACATCGACGCGCTGGTTGCCCGCATCGCCCATATCCGGACCTGGACCTACGTCGCCCATCGCGGCACCTGGATCGCCGATTCGGCGCATTGGCAGGACCGCACCCGCGCGGTCGAGGACCGTCTGTCCGACGCGCTGCACGAGCGCCTGACCCAGCGCTTCGTCGACCGCCGCACCGCGCTCCTGGTCCGCTCGATGAAGGCGGGCGGGGAGCTGCTGGCCGCCGTCAACGCGCGGAGCGAGGTGCTGGTCGAGGGCGAGCATGTCGGCAGCATCGAGGGCTTCGCCTTCTTGCCCGACGCCACCATCGAGGATGACGATCTGCGGGCGATCCGCAGCGCCGCGCGGCGGGCGCTGAAGGACGAGGTGGCGGCCCGCGTCGCCCGGCTGGAGGCCGCGCCCGACGCCGATTTCGCCCTGGCCGCCGACGGCGTCGTGTCCTGGCGCGGCGTCGGCATCGGCCGCGTCGCCGCCGGCCCGTCGCCGCTGGCCCCCGCGGTCAGGGTGCGCGACACCGACCTCTTGGACGGCGCGGCCCGCGACCGGGTGACGGCGCGGCTGACGCGTTTCCTGGCCGATCATGTCGCGCAGGAGCTGCGGCCGCTGCTGCGGCTGCGCGACGCGGCGCTGAGCGGCGCTGCGCGCGGCATCGCCTTCCAGCTGGTCGAGGGGCTGGGGATCCAGCCGCGACGCGCGCTGGAGGGGCTGGTCCACGCCCTGACCGCGGCCGACCGCAGGCAGCTCGCCGGCTTCGGCGTGCGCTTCGGGCCGAGCCATGTCTATCTGGCGCCGATGCTGAAGCCGCGGCCGACCGCGCTGCGCGTGCTGCTGGGCGCCGTCGCGAACGGCCGCAAGCTGCCGGCCGCCCTGCCCGCGCCGGCCCGGATCTCGGTGCCGGCGGAGGCGGGCCAGGACGCCGCGGCGCTGGACCTTGCGGGCTTCGTCCCCTGCGGCCCGCGGCGCATCCGGCTCGACCGCATCGACGCGCTGCGCGACGCCGCCGAATCGCGCCGCCGCCGTGGCGGGCTGACCGCCGATCCGGCGCTGGCGCCGATCGTCGGCTGCACCGTCGCCGAAATCCCGGCTATCCTGCAGGCGGCCGGGTATCGGCCGACCCAGGACGACGAGGGACGCGTGACCTATGTTCCGGTGAGGACCAAGCGACCCCAGGCGCCGCGGCGCGCAACGGTGGCGGCCGACAGCCCCTTCGCCAAGCTCGCCCAGCTCCACCGCAATGGCTGACCGGGATACCGAGCGGCCGCGGCTGGACAAGTGGCTGTGGCAGGCGCGCTTCTTCAAGACCCGCAGCCTGGCGGCGAAGCTGTGCGCCTCGGGCGGCGTCCGCATCGACGGCGTGCCGACCCAGAAGGCCCATGCGACGATCCGCCCCGGCCAGGTGCTGACCTTCATCCAGGGCCGGCACATCCGCGTCATCGAGGTGCTGGCCCTGGCCGAGCGCCGCGGCCCGGCCAGCGAGGCGCAGCTGCTGTACCGCGACCTGCAGCCGCCGACGCCGGAGACGGCGCTGCCCGTGGCAGGCCCCCGGCCGACGGGACGGGACCGCCGGTCCCTTCCGCCGAAGGGGGGCAGCGACTAGATCTAGGCGATGTTGAACCACATTCTCGACTGGGCCCGCGGCGACGCCCGGCCCGCCCCGGACGACGCGACGCTGCGCCGCGCCGTCGCCGCGCTGCTGATGGAGGCGGCGCGAGTCGACGATTCGCTGGACGAGCCGGAGCGCGAGCGGATCCAGACGCTGCTGACCTGGCGCTTCCGGCTCGGCCCCTTCGAGTCGGCGCAGCTGGAGGCCGAGGCTGAGCGCGACAGCGACGGCGCCGTCTCCTGGCACGCCCTGACCCACACCATCCGCGCGCATTGCGACGAGCCGGCGCGCATCCGCATTGTGGAAATGCTGTGGGATGTGATCCTCGCGGATGGTAAGGTCGACGATCTCGAAGCCAATCTGATGCGGCGAGTCGCAGCGCTTCTATTCGTCTCGGACGCGGATAGCGGCGCTGCCCGCCGCCGCGTGCTTGCCCGCAACGGCGCCGCGGCGGCCGTCGAAGGAGATCCGGAGTAAATCAAGTATGGCCTATGTGGTGGGTGAAGCTTGCATCAAGTGCAAGTACACGGATTGCGTCGAAGTGTGCCCCGTGGACTGCTTCTACGAGGGCGAAAACATGCTGGTCATCCACCCGGACGAGTGTATCGACTGCGGCGTGTGTGAGCCGGAGTGCCCGGCCGAGGCGATCAAGCCGGACACCGAGGCCGAGGCTGCGGAGAAGTGGGGCGAGCTGAACCGCGAATACTCCGCGATCTGGCCGAACATCACCCGCAAGAAGGATGCGCCGGCCGACGCCGACTCCTGGAAGGACGTGGCGAACAAATTCGCCGAGCATTTCAGCCCGAATCCGGGCGAAGGCAATTAACGATTCGCCGAGTCCGCCGGCCTGCATTGCAAAAAAAGCGTCATAACGGGGCGGACTCGGCCTTCATATCGGAAGCGCAACGTATTATAATCTTTGTCCATTCCCGGTGCTGACGACCACATTCCGATCCCGCACTACAGGGTCGGAATCGACTTCTGCGTCCTCGTTTCGGTGCGGAGGTCGAGGCGGTCACGGCGCGGCGAAGCGCGGGGCGGCGGCCGTTGGCGGCCACCGCCGCTGGGTCCGACCACAGAGGGTGACTCCATTGGCAGACATGGCTCAGGAACTTGAGTACGACGTCGGTGACTACGTCGTGTATCCGGCGCACGGCGTTGGCCGCATCGAGGCGCTCGAAACGCACAGCATCAGCGGCATGACCGTGCAGCTCTATGCGATCAGCTTCGAGAAGGAGCGGATGACGCTCAAGGTTCCTGTCGCCAAGGCGAAGAAGTCGGGCCTGCGCAAGCTGTCGTCGAAGGACCGGATCAAGACTGCGCTGGAGACCCTGACCGGACGCAGCCGCGTGCGCCGCACCATGTGGAGCCGCCGGGCCCAGGAATACGAGGCCAAGATCAATTCCGGCGACCCGGTGTCGATCGCCGAGGTGGTGCGCGACCTGCACCGCGCCACCGACCAGCCGGAGCAGTCCTACAGCGAGCGCCAGATCTACCAGGCGGCGCTGGAGCGCCTAGCGCGGGAGCTGGCCGCGGTCGAGAAGATCGACGAGGTCAAGGCGACCCAGAAGCTGGAGCAGGTGCTGAAGAAGGCGGCCTGAGCCCCTTCTTCCCACCGAAAACAGGCGGCCTTCGGGCCGCCTTTTTCATGGCCGGTGATTGAGGCTGGCTTCACCGCACCGAGCCGCTAAACTGCGGCGGCAGATGACCAGTTCCTCTTTCCCCGTCCCCGCGTGACCCGCGATTCCGAGAGATTCGCCCGGCTCGGCCGCCCGAAGCGGATCTGGGCCGTCGGCGCCGTGCATGGCGAGGTCGACCGCCTGGCCGTGCTGCACGACCATGTCGCGGCCCGGTTCCAGCCCGGCGACCGGCTGATCTATCTCGGCAACCTGATCGGCCGGTCCGACCGGCTGCATGCCCTGGTCGGCGAGGTGCTGTCGATGCGGCGGGCCCTGATCGCCCGCCCCGGCGTGCTGGCCGAGGACGTCGTCTTCCTGCGCGGGGCGCAGGAGGAGATGTGGCAGAAGATGCTGCAGCTGCAATTCGCGCCGAACCCGCAGGACGTGCTGCGCTGGATGCTGGCGCAGGGGGGCGACGGCACGCTGCGCGCCTATGGCGGCCGGCCCGAGGAGGGTCTGGCCGCGGCGCGCGAGGGCGCCGTCCGGCTGACCCGCTGGACCAATGGGCTGCGCGAGGCGATCCGCGCCGCCCCCGGCCACAACGCGCTCTACGCCGCGCTGCGCCGGGCCGCCTACACCGAAGATGACGGCATCCTGTTCGTCAGCGCCGGGATCGACCCGAGCCGACCGCTGGCCGCCCAAGGCGACGCCTTCTGGTGGTCCGCCCCCGGCTTCGCCGCGCTGCAGGAGCCCTACGCCGGCTTCCGCCGCCTGATCCGCGGCTATGACCCGACGGGCGGCGGGCTGCGGCTCGACGGGCCGGCGGTGACGCTCGATTCCGGCTGCGGCCGCGGCGGCCGCCTCGCCGCCGGGCTGTTCGACCCCGACGGGACGCTGGTCGAGATCGTCGAGGCCTGACCGACTCCTCCCCCCTGTAACCGACCGTCCCGTTCCGGCGAATTCCTCACTAGGGACGAACCCCCGCCGGCGAGGGAACGTCGTCATGCGGGAGGGTGTTCGTCTATCGAGGTCGCGGGATGGACCGCGGCGTCGTTCGGCCGAAGAGGGGGCGTCCATGCCGCATCTCGACGATCCCGAGACCCAGCGCGCCAACCTGAAGTTCATCAAGGCGTCGATGAATGAGCCGCTGCTGTCGCGCGAGACCGAGTTCGAGCTCGCCCGGCGCTGGCGCGAAGACCATGACGAGCCGGCTCTGCACGCCCTGGTCCGGGCCTATACCCGCCTGGTCATCGCCACCGCCTCGCGCTTCCGCAACTACGGCCTGCCGATCGGCGACCTGGTGCAGGAGGGCAATGTCGGGCTGATGCAGGCCGCCGCCCGGTTCGAGCACGACCGCGAGGTGCGGTTCTCGACCTATGCCGCGTGGTGGATCCGCTCGGCGATGCAGGACTATGTGCTGCGCAACTGGTCGATCGTGCGCACCGGCACCACCGCGGCGCAGAAATCGCTGTTCTTCAACCTGCGGCGGCTGCGCGCCAAGATCGAGAGCGCCGATGGCCAGTCCGGCATGACCCAGGCCGGCCGCGCCTGGATCGCCAGCGAGCTCAGGGTCGACATCGCCGATGTCGAGGCGATGGAGATGCGCCTGGCCGCCGCCGACCAGTCGCTGAACGCCCCGATCTCGGAGGATGGCGAGGACGACTGGCAGGGCCTCTTGGCCGACCCCCGCCCCTCGCCCGAGGAGGTGGTGATCGGCCTGCGCGACAACGTCACCCGCTCGCGTTGGCTGGCCGAGGCGATCGGCGCCCTGAGCCCGCGCGAGCAGACCATCATCCGCCAGCGCCGCCTGCGCGACAGCGGTGCGACGCTGGAGGAGCTGGGCCGCCAGCTCGGCGTCAGCAAGGAGCGGGTGCGCCAGCTCGAGCACCGGGCGCTGACCAAGCTGCGCGCCTCGATCTCCCGCCGCGTGGCCGAACCCGAGGAGCTGTTCCTGGAGGAGTAGCGGGGGCCGCTTTCATATCGTCATCGCGAGGAGCGTAGCGACGTGGCGATCCAGTGGCACCGCCCCTGGATTGCTTCGTCGGCTTCGCCTCCTCGCAATGATGGATCTGGTGGCGTCACTCCACGATCAGCTTCACTTTCATCCCCGGCGTCGGCGCCTCCCCGGCGACGTCGTTCAGCAGCCGGAACTGCGCCTCAGCCGCCTCGACCCGCATGCGCCCCACCATCGCCGACACGGTATCGCCCGGCTGCACCGTGACGACGGCGAGGCGGCGGGGCCGCACCGCGGCGGCTTCGGCCGCGCCGATCCGGCGGAAGCTCTCGACCGCGCCGCGGACCACCGGGGTGGCCGGGCTGCCGGCCCGGGTCAGCACAGTGAAGCGCTCGCGCCGCTCCGGCGAGGTCTCGATCGCGACCAGCAGCGCCTCCCACCGGCCGGAGGCGATCGCCAGCCCGGCGACGCCCCAGGCCGCGGGGAAGCCGCCGAGATCGCCGGCGCCGACGCCCTGCAGGCCGCCCGCCCGCTTGCCCCAGACCCGCTCCAGGAACAGCCGCGCCGGCAGCGCCCGCGGCTGCGATAGCCGGTCGAACAGGATCACCGAATCATCCGGCCCGATCCCCATCACCCGCTGGCGCTGGCGCAGCAGGGCGACGCCAAGTGGCGCGTCCCAGCGGAAGCGGGCCGCAGGGTCGATCACGGCCTGGCCGCGGATCGGGATCTGGCCCCTCCCCTCGCCCCAGGGCAGGCCGTCGATGGCGGCGAGCCAGGCCTCCTCCCCGGCCTCGCCGGGCGGCAGCGCCGCGGCACGGGCGCGGGCCGCCGCCAGCCGCTCCGCCGTCTCCGGATGGTCGCCGCCGCTGATCGCCGCCGTGGCCAGCTCCGGCCGGCCGGACAGGGAGGCGGCGAGGCCTTGAGCGGCGCCGAGCCGGGCCAGGAAGGCGGGTGCCGCCGAAGGATCGAAGCCGGCCCGGGCCAGGGCCTCGATACCGATCCGATCGGCCTCCTGCTCTTGCGCCCGGTCGAACTCGGCCTCGGCCTGGACTTCCGCCAGGCCGGCGACCGCCGGATCGACCGGCGGCCGCGCCGCGCGTAGCCTGGCATGGCCGGCGACGACATGGCCGATCTCGTGCGCCAGAACCGAGGCGACCTCGGCCTCGCTGCGCGCCAGGGCCAGGAGGCCGCGATTGACCAGCAGGCGGCCGTCCGGCAGCGCCGCGGCGTTGACCTGGTCGGAATCGAGCAGCTCGACCGCCACTCGCAGCCGGCCGCCGGTCTCGGCATCCACCACCCGCTGGGCGATGCGGGCGACGTGGTCGCGCAGCGCCGGCGCGTCATAGGGGCCGCCGAAGGCTGCGCGGATCGCCTGCGCCTCGTCAGGGACGGCACGGGCCATGCGCGGCAGCAGCGGCGCGGCCGTCAGGCCCAGCAGCAGGTCGCGACGGTTCATCTCAGTCCAGCCTCTCGATCTGCTCCATCCGGCCGAGCACCATACGCGGCCCGCCGGACCAGTCGAGCCAGCCGCGCACACGGACCCGCCGCCCCTGCAGCGTCATGAGATCCTGCCCGGCTTCGGCCAGCCGGCGGACGACCTCCGGCTCCGCCGTCACCGTGAAATCCTGCCGCGGATCGGCGCCGAAGTTGAGATAGGCCCGGCCGCGCACCAGCGCCGCCCGCGACACCCGCCCCTCGACGATCTGGAAGCGGTCGAGATCGCCGCGGCCGAGCACATCCGCCAGCCGCACCGCGAAGGCGGGATCGCCCCACAGCCCGCGGCCGGCGGCCCGGGCCTCGGCTTCCGCCGCCAGCAGCGGGGCCAGCGCCGCCGCGGGGTCGGCCCCGCCGGCGTCGACCCGGGCGAGGCCGCGGCGCAGCAGCTCCGCCTCCAGCGAGAGCCCGTCCCCGCGCCGCAGCCCGGCGGGCACCCGGCCGTGACGGTCCGGCGGGGCCAACCGCACCGGCCGGACCAACTGGTCCTGCAACAGCCCGGCCAGCACCGATCGGGTGATGTCCCGCCAGCGGCCGGCGGGAATGTCGAGCGCGCTCAGCCGCAGCACCGTGCCGTCGGCCAGGGTGACGGTGCGGCCGTCGAGCACGGCCGAGACCGCGACCGCTGGGCCGTCCTCCGGCACGGCCGGCGACTCGGCCCGGGCGCTCGCGGCGCAGAGCAGGAGAAGGGGAAGCAGGGCGCGGCGCATCGGCGCAGCATAGGGCAACTCGTCCGGCATCGCCTCGATCGGCTTTTGGCAATGCGCCAGCAACTCCGTAGAGTGGAAGGGCGAGCCCGAGCCGACAGCGAGACCCATGCCGCGCGACCTGATCTTCCCGACCATCGAGCCCTTCGCCACCGGCCTGCTGCCGGTCGACGACCTGCACAGCATCTACTGGGAACAGTGCGGCCGCCCGGACGGCGTGCCGGTGGTGTTCCTGCACGGCGGTCCGGGCGCCGGCGCCTCGCCCACCCATCGCCGCTTCTTCGACCCCGGCTTCTACCGCATCATCATCTTCGACCAGCGCGGCGCCGGCCGGTCGCGGCCCCTGGGCGAGACCCGGCAGAACACCACCGAGCACCTGGTCGAGGACATGGAGCGGCTGCGCCGCATGCTGGGCATCGACCGCTGGCACGTCTTCGGCGGCTCCTGGGGCTCGACCCTCGCGCTGGCCTACGCCCAGGCGCATCCGCAGCGCTGCCGGTCGCTGACCCTGCGCGGCATCTTCCTGATGCGGCCGGAGGAGATCGACTGGTTCTTCCACGGCATGGGCACCTTCTTTCCGGAGGCGCATCGCAGCTTCGTCGAGTTCCTGCCGCCGGCCGAGCGCGGCGACCTGACCCGCGCGTATCACCGCCGGCTGACCGACCCGGACCCGGCGGTGCACCTGCCCGCGGCCCGGGCCTGGAGCATCTATGAGGGCTCCTGCTCCACCCTGCTGCCGAATCCGGAGATCGTGGCCTCGGCCGGCGAGGACGCGCATGCGCTGGGCCTGGCCCGGATCGAGGCGCATTACTTCCTGAACAACCTGTTCACCCCGCCCGACCGGCTGCTGCGCGAGATCGACCGGTTGCGGCACATCCCCGCCACCATCGTGCAGGGCCGCTACGACACCGTCTGCCCGATCCGGACGGCGGACGAGTTGCACCGCGCCTGGCCCGAGGCGACCTATGTGGTGGTGCCCGACGCCGGCCATTCGGCGATGGAGCCCGGCATCCGCACCGCCCTGGTCGAGACCATGGAGCGGCTGAAAGTCCTGGCCTAATCCGCCAGCCCGCCGCCGCGGGCGTGGCGGACCAGGCGCGCCAGCTCCTTCCGCGCCGACTCGGCATCGGTCACCCGCGCCGCGAAGGCCAGCCGGGCGACGGCGGCGCCGAGGCGCAGATCGGCGCCGTCGGCGTCGATCCCGGTCATCCGCCAGCCGCTGCCGGTCCGGCCGAGCAGCGCCTGGGCATAGAGGTCGACGGCATCGGCGTGGTCCTCGTTCATATGGGCGAGGATGCCGGGCTCGGCCGCGGTCAGCGTCGGCGGCGGGTTGATCAGCAGATCGGTGGCGTCGAGCCGGTGGATGGCGCCGAAGCCGGCGACCATGTGGCCGCGCTCGACCCTTACCCGCCACAGGCTGAAATCCGGGAAGCCGGCATAGGCGGCCGCGTCCGGATGCCGGGCCAGGTAGCGGGCGTGCAGCGCCGGATCGCTCACCGGCTCGGCCCGGCCGGAGACGGTCAGGCGCGGCCCGGTCAGGGGCTGGTCGAACCCGGCGGTGCCGTCGAACAGCAAAGCCGCCCGGGCGTCGCCCTCGAGATTGCCGGTGTGCTCCGCCAGCCGCGAGATCAGCAACAGCGCCTGCCCGGCCGGGTCGGTTGCGACCAGCACGAGCGAGGCATAGGGGGCCCCGTCGGCGTCCAGAGTCGCCAGGGCGGCGCGGTCGAGGCTGCGCAGCAGGATCCGGGCTCGTTCGGCCGGGGCGGGTTCCGATGTCGTCATCGCGCCGCTACCTCGCTGGTTTAATTGGAGATTACCTCCACCGAGTGACATTTTGGCCGCAGATACGCCATATTGGGCGTTCAGCGTCGCCGGCAACGTGAATCTTTGCCTGCCGGGGGCGGGTGGTGAGAGTGGAGGGGGCCATGGCCCAGACCATCGCGCTGGTCGACGACGATCGCAACATCCTGACATCGGTCGCGATGTCGCTGGAGTCGGAAGGCTATGAGGTCCGCACCTTTTCCGACGGCGACGAGGCGCTGCGCGGCCTGACCCAGAAGCCGGTCGATCTCGCCGTGCTCGACATCAAGATGCCGCGCATGGACGGGATGGAGCTGCTGGGCCGGCTGCGCAAGACCACCAACATGCCGATCATCTTCCTGACCTCGAAGGACGACGAGGTCGACGAGCTGCTCGGCCTGCGCATGGGCGCCGACGACTACATCAAGAAGCCGTTCTCGCAGCGCCTGCTGATCGAGCGCATCCGCGCCCTGCTGCGGCGCGAGCAACTGGCCGCCGACACCGCGCCGGCCGACCCTTCGGCCGTGGTGACGCGCGGCGACCTGACGCTCGACGGCAACCGCCACGCCTGCCTGTGGCGCGGCGAGACCATCGACCTGACCGTCACCGAATTCCTGCTGGTCAAGGCCTTGGCCCTGCGCCCCGGCCACGTCAAGAGCCGCGACCAGCTGATGGACGCGGCCTATGGCGAGCACATCTATGTCGACGACCGCACCATCGACAGCCACATCAAGCGGATCCGCAAGAAGTTCAAGGCGATCGATCCCGATTTCGGCCATATCGAGACGCTGTACGGCGTCGGCTATCGCTACAAGGAGGCGTGAACGCGCCGGCCGCCGCCCCTGCCCCCGATCGTGGCCGGCGTCCCCGCTGGCTGCGACCGGATTCTGACCGCCGCATGACGCCATGACGGCCCCGTTGCGAGCCTTCCGCGGCCCCGCGCGGCGCCTCGGCGAAGCGTCCGAGGCCAGCCCGATCCCGGCCGGCGCCCAGGTCGCCGTGCCGGAGACGACGGCCGAGCCGATCACCGCGACCCCCGTCGGCGGCCGCACCGTCGACGCGCCCGTCGCGCGCATCCGCCGCCGCTTCTTCTCCAAGCTCACCGCCCGCGTCCTGGCCGTCAACATGATGGCGCTGATGATGCTGGTCGGCGGCATGCTGTACCTGTCGTCCTACCAGGAACGGCTGATCGAGAACGAGCTGTCCTCGCTCGACGCCGAGGCCACGATCCTGGCCGCCAACCTGGCGGAGGCGGCGGTGGTCGGCGGCGTCGACACGGTGCAGTCGCTGGACCCGGACACCGCCCGCCAGATCGTGCGCCGGGTGTACCAGACCAACGACACCCGGGCCCGGCTGTTCGGCGCCGACGGCAAGCTGGTGGCCGACAGCCGGATGCTGGGCCAGCCCGGCGGCATCATCGAGGTGCGGCCGCTGCTGCCGCCCCAGCCCAAGGGCTGGCTGCGCAGCATCTGGGACGCGATCTACGACTGGAGCACCGAGTTCGCCGGGCCGCGCAAGCGCTGGCCGGCCTATGTCGAGCGCCAGGACCAGCAGGCCAGCGATTATGCCAGCGTTCGCGCCGCACTGGGCGGCGGGGTCGGCCGCCAGATCTGGACCCGCGAGGACGGCAAGCTGATGCTCGGCGTCGCCGTGCCGGTGCAGCGCGTGCGGCTGGTGCTGGGCGCGGTGCTGATGACCCGCGAGGGCGTCAACATCGAGGGCAACCTGCAGACGGTGCGCGAGGAGATCCTGAAGGTTTTCGCCATCGCGCTCGGCGTCACCATCATCCTGTCGCTGTATCTCGCCGGCACCATCACCCGGCCGATCCGCCGGCTGGCCCGGGCGGCGGAGCGGGTGCAGCAGGGCCGCGGCCGCAAGATCGAGATCCCGGACATGAGCGGCCGGCGCGACGAGATCGGCGAGCTGGCCTCGGCGCTGAGGGCCATGACCGCGGCGCTGTGGAACCGGATCGACGCGATCGAGCGCTTCGCCGCCGACGTCTCGCACGAGATCAAGAACCCGCTGACCTCGCTGCGCAGCGCGGTCGAGACCACCGCCCGGATCACCGACCCGGCACAGCAGCGCCGGCTGATGACCATCATTCTCGAGGACGTGCAGCGCCTGGACCGGCTGATCACCGACATCTCCGACGCCTCGCGCCTCGACGCCGAGCTGTCGCGGGCCGAGACCGAGACGGTCGATATCGGCCGCATGATCGGCATGCTGACCGAGCTGTACAAGACCACGCTGGAGGACACCGGCCTCAAGATCAGCCTGAGCCTGCCGCCCGGCTCAGCCCTGACCGTGCCCGGCATCGAGGACCGGCTGGTGCAGGTGTTCCGCAACCTGATCACCAACGCGATCTCGTTTTCGCCGCCCGGCGGCGCCATCACCCTGCGCGCCCGGCGCGAAGGCGCCTGGGTGATCGCGACGGTCGAGGACGAGGGCCCCGGCATCCCGCCGGCCAAGCTGGAAGCGATCTTCGACCGCTTCTACACCGAGCGCCCGGCCGGCGAGAAGTTCGGCACCCATTCCGGCCTGGGGCTCAGCATTTCCAAACAGATCATCACCGCCCATCGCGGCCAGATCTTCGCCGAGAACCGGGAGGGGCGCCCCGGCGCCCGCTTCACGGTGAAGATCCCCGCGAAATAAGGGACGGCATCGACGATTTTCCGCATCGAAGGGGGAACTTCATGACATCGAGCCTGCGCCGGCTGCTGCTCGGCAGCGTCTTCGCCCTGGCCACCGGCCCGGCTTTCGCCCAGGAGCAGGCGGCCGAGCCAGCCGTCCCTGCCCCGGCCGCGCCGGCGGTGGTGGAGGAGATGGACGCGCTGTCCTTCGTCACCTGGGCCAGCGCCTCGGTCCGCGCGGCCCCGAGCGGCACCGCCGAGCTCGAGGAGACCCTGCCCTTCGGCGCCCAGGTCATCGTCACCGGCCGCCTGGCCGTAGGCGGCTGGGTGCGGGTGCAGACGCCGAAGACGCCGGTCGGCTACATGTGGGCGCAGACCCTGGCGCCGATGCGCATCACCCTGCCCGGCACTGCCGCGCCCGGCCCGGCCCCGGCCGACGAATCCGCCGACGACAGCATCGCCGGCGCGACGCCGCTCGGCGCCGTCGGGCCCTCCCCACTGACGGCCGAGGGCCGCGTCTCGCGCAGCGACGAGACCGATGTCTACAGCATCACCACCGCGGGCTGGACCGACCTGACGGTCGAGCTTACAGGCCTGACCGGCGACGCCGATCTGGAGCTGCGCGACGGCGACGGCAACAGCCTCGGCTCCTCATCCTCCGGCGGCTCGGATGACGAGCGCATTGCGGCCTCGGTCGAGCCCGGCACCTACTATCTCGTCGTCACCAGCTACGATGAGGACACGCCGTACCGCCTTTCCGTCTCCGGCACCCCGGGCGAGCCGCCGCCGCCGGATTCGGCGGGGTCCAGCCCGTCCGACGCCCGCGACCTCGGCGACGTCACCGGCAGCGGCGCGGAGGCCGGCGACTGGGTCGGCCCGGCCGATTCCACCGATTACTTCGCCTTCCGGATCGGCGAGCGGCAGGCCGTCACCATCGGCCTGGACGGGATGTCGGCCGATGTCGACATCAATCTGGAGAGCGACGACGGCAGCACCCTGCTGAGCGGCACCAACACCGACACCGAGGCGGAATCGCTGACCGCGACCCTGGATCCGGGCACCTACTATCTGAACGTCTACCCGGCCGGCAGCGAGGCCACCGAATACCGGGTGACCGTGACCGGCGCGGCCGCCGCCCCGCCGCCGCCGGACGGCGCCGGCAACACCCCGGACGCGGCCGGGGCGATCGAGCGGGTCGGGCCGGAGCCCGCCGCCGTCGAGGACTGGGTCGGCTTCACCGACCGCGACGACTACTGGCGCTTCACCTTGATTTCCCGCGCCGACATCACCATCCGCCTGGCCATGGAGAAGGGCGATGCCGATATCGACCTGCTGCGCGCCTCGGACCAGGAGAGCCTGATCAGCGGCGCCAATTCCGGCACCGACCCGGAGGAGTTGAAGCTGCGGCTCGAGCCCGGCACCTATCTGCTGCGGGTCTATTCCTATCAGGGCGACACGCCCTACACGCTGGAGGCCAGGGCAGTGCCGACGAAATAACGCGTCTTCTTGTCCGATGATTTTGCCGTTGCGATTGACAGGGGCCAGGGCGCCGGTCACCTTCCCACCCGCGATGGCGACGATCCATGCGACCTGCGTCGCAGTCGACGGCCGCGGCGTGCTGCTGCGCGGGCCGTCGGGCAGCGGCAAATCCGACCTGGCGCTCCGGCTGATCGATGCCGGCGGCCGGCTGGTGGCGGACGACCGGGTGCAGCTCTCGCTCGAAGGCGGCGTCGTGGTGGCCCGCCCGCCCGCCGTCCTGGCCGGGCTGATCGAGGCCCGCGGCTTCGGCCCGATCCCGGTGCCCTTCGTGCCCGCCGCGCCGGTGCTGCTGGTCGCCGACCTGAAGCCGGCCGAGGCGATCGAAAGGCTGCCGGAGCCGGCGGTCTGCGCCTATCTCGGAATCCGCCTGCCGCTGGTCGCGGTGGCGCCCTTCGAGGCCTCGGCACCGGTCAAGCTGCGCCTGGCCCTGGCCGGGCTGGCGCTGCCCGAACACCGTCTCGCACGATGAGCGACGTTGCTCCAACGCCGGCCCGACCCGGCCTCCGTCACCGTCTGGTGCTGGTGACCGGCATGTCGGGCGCCGGCCATTCCACCTCGCTGAAGATCCTCGAGGATCTCGGCCACGAGGCGATCGACAACCTGCCGATCGCGCTGCTGAGCCCCTTGGTGGACCACGCCGAGGGCCGGCCGATGGCGGTGACCATCGACACCCGCACCCGCGGCTTCTCCGTCGAGGCGCTGGAGGCCGAGATGGCGGCCCTGCGCGCGCGGGGGGACATCGATGTCAAGCTGCTGTTCATGGATGCCGACGATGAGGTGCTGCAACGCCGCTACACCGAGACGCGGCGGCGCCACCCGTTGGCGATCGACCGGCCGGTGGCGGACGGCATCCGGCGCGAGCGGTCGGAGCTGTATCCGCTGCGCCTCCTGGCCGACGTGATCGTGGACACCTCGCTGACCAGCCCGCAGGACCTGCGGCGGATGATCGAGGGCCATTTCGGGCTGGACGCGACGCTCGGCCTCTATGTCACCGTTATGTCCTTCTCATTCAAGCGCGGCCTGCCGCGCGAGGCCGACCTGGTGTTCGATGTCCGCTTCCTCGACAACCCGCATTGGATGCCCGAGCTGCGGCCGCAGACCGGCCAGGCCGCGGCGGTGCAGGCGATGATCCGGCGCGACGCGCAGTACGACCCGTTCATGGCATCGCTGTTCGGTCTGCTCGAACCGCTGCTGCCGCGCTACAACCGCGAGGGCAAAAGCTATCTCACCATCGCCGTCGGCTGCACCGGCGGCAAACATCGATCGGTGTTCGTGGCGGAGACGCTGGCGGCCTGGCTGGACGGCCAGGGCTACCGCCGCGGCTTGGTCCACCGCGACATGCCGATGTAAGGGCTGACAGGAAGGCAACCGGAACGACATGACCACCCACCCGATGATCGGCATGGTCCTCGTGACCCATGGTCGCCTCGCCGACGAGTTCGTCGCGGCGATGGAGCATGTGGTGGGCGCCCAGCCCCAGGTCGCCACCGTCTGCATCGGACCCGAGGACGATATGGAACAGCGCCGGGCCGAGATCATGGACAAGGTGTCCGCGGTCGACGGCGGGCGCGGCGTGGTGCTGCTGACCGACATGTTCGGCGGCACGCCGTCGAATCTGGCGATCTCGATCCTCGACCGCGCCAATGTCGAGGTGATCGCCGGCATCAACCTGCCGATGCTGATCAAGCTGGCCTCGGTTCGGAAGACCGACACCTTGACCGATGCCGTGACCGCCGCCCGCGAGGCCGGGCAGAAATACATCAGCGTCGCCTCGGCGCTGCTGAAGCCGGAGAAGCGGAAATGAGCGGTCCGGCATCCCCGGACGCGGCCCCCGGCTTGGGTGACGAGCGGCTGACGCGCAGCGTCACCATCTGCAACCAGCGCGGCCTGCATGCCCGGGCGGCGGCGAAGTTCGTCAAGCTGGTGGCCGAGTTCGACGCCGAGATCTGGGTCGAGCGCAACGGCACCGAGGTCGGCGGCCAGTCGATCATGGGGCTGATGATGCTGGCGGCCGGGCCCGGCAGCGCCATCTCGATCGCGGCGACCGGGCCGCAGGCGGCGGAAGCACTGGCCGCGCTGGCGGCACTGGTCGAGCGCGGCTTCGACGAGGATTAAGTCCATGGCGACGCGGATCGCCAACCTCCCCCCGCCGGCACCCAGCCGCGAGATCGTGCTGAACGGCCTTCCGGTCTCCGGCGGCGTCGCCATCGGCCCGGCCCATCTGATCGAGAGCGGCTTCGAGCAGGTGCCGGAATACCGGCTGGAGGCGGCCGACGTGGCCGGCGAGCGCGAGCGCTTCGCCGAGGCGCTGACCAAGTCCCGGCGGCAGATCAAGAAGCTGAAGGCCAAGGCCCAGGCGCTGCCGGAGCAGGCGGCGGAGGATGTCGGCTACCTGCTCGACGCCCATGCCGCGATCCTGTCCGGCTCGCGCCTGCTGCGCGGGGTCGAGACCCGCATCACCGAGGAGCGGGTCAACGCCGAATACGCGGTGCAGTCGGAGATCGCGGCCATCGCCGCCCAGTTCGCGGCCATGGACGACAGCTATCTCGCCAGCCGCATCGACGACATCCGCGAGGTCGGGGCCCGGCTGATCCGCAACCTGACCAAGCGCCAGTTCCAGGCCTTCGCCAGCCTGCCCGAGGGCAGCATCATCCTGGCCGAGGAGATCACCCCGGCCGACACCGCGCTGATGGATCCGCGCCGGGTGGCGGGCTTCGCCTCGGCCCTCGGCGGCGCCCAGAGCCACACCGCGGTAATGGCGCGGTCGCTGGGGCTGCCGGCGGTGCTGGGCGTGCCGGGCCTCCTGGCCGGGGTCCGCGCCGGCCAAACCGTGATCGTCGACGGCACCGCCGGGCGGGTGATCATCGACCCGACGCCCGAGACCCTGTCGGCCTACCGCATCCGGCGCGACCTGGCACGGGCCGACCGCAAGCAGCTCGAAGCCCTGGTCGGCCTGCCCTCGCGCACCCGCGACGGCGTTCCCGTCACCCTGTCGGCGAATGTCGAGCTGCCGCGCGACGTGCAGGTGGCGACCGAGCTGAACGCCGCCGGCGTCGGCCTGCTGCGCACCGAGTTCATGTTCATGAACCGCGACGACCTGCCGGGCGAGGAGGAGCAGTATTCGATCCTGCGCGGCATCGTCGAGGGCATGGCCGGCAAGCCGGTGACGATCCGCACCCTCGACCTCGGCGGCGACAAGATCGCCTCGGCCCTCGGCGGCCGCTTCGCCGAGACCGCGAACCCGGCGCTGGGCCTGCGCGCCGTCCGGCTGTCGCTGAAGGAGCCGAAGCTGCTGGAGACGCAGCTGGCCGCGATCCTGCGCGCCGGCGCGCACGGGCCGATCCGGGTGCTGCTGCCGCTGATCACCACGATCGGCGAGATCCGCGCGGTCAAGGCGGCGCTCGACCGGACGATGCGGCGGCTGAAGCGGCGCCGGGTGCCGGTGCCGGCGGCGATGCCGCCGCTCGGGGTGATGATCGAGGTGCCGGGGGCGGCGCTGATCGCCGACGCCCTGGCGCGCGAGGTCGATTTCTTCGCCATCGGCACCAACGACCTGGTGATGTACACGCTGGCGGCAGATCGCGGCGACGAGACCGTCGCCCATCTCTACGACCCGCTGCACACCTCGGTGCTGCGGCTGGTGCAGTTCACGGTCGAGGCGGCGCTGCAGGCCCGCATCCCGGTCAGCGCCTGCGGCGAGATCGCGGGCGACCCGCGCTTCACCGCGCTGCTGGTGGGCATGGGCGTCCGTGACCTGTCGATGGCGCCGCTCAGGCTGCTCGAGGTCAAGCGCCGGATCCTGACGCTGGACAGCGTCGCCGCCGCCCGCCGCGCCCGGATGGTGCTGGACCAGACCGATTCCGGCCGGATCGCGGCGTTGCTGGACGATTTCAACGAAGGCGGCTGAGCGTACGCAGGGGGGCGGCATGAAGATCCTGGTCACCGGCAGTTCCGGCCATCTCGGCGAGGCGCTGGTCCGCAGCCTGCGCGACCGGGGGCACGAGACGGTCGGGCTGGACCTGCGGCCCGGACCGTTCACCGACCGGGTCGGCTCGGTCGCCGACCGCGACTGCGTGCGGCGCGTCGTGGCGGGCGCGCAGGCGGTGCTGCACGCCGCCACGCTGCACAAGCCGCATGTCGCCACGCATGGCCGGCAGGACTTCATCGACACCAACATCTCCGGCACGCTGACCCTGCTGGAGGAGGCAGTTGCCGCGGGCAGCAGCGCCTTCGTCTTCACCAGCACCACCAGCGTGTTCGGTGACGCCCTGGTGCCGCCCGCCGGCGCCCCGGCCGCCTGGGTGACCGAGGAGGTCGCCCCGGTGCCGAAGAACATCTACGGCGTCACCAAGGCCGCGGCGGAGGATCTGTGCCAGATCTTCCATCGCAACCACGGGCTGCCCTGCATCGTGCTGCGGACCTCGCGCTTCTTCCCCGAGGCGGATGACGACAAGTCCAAGCGCGAGGCCTATGCCGACGACAACCTCAAGGCCAACGAGTACCTGTTTCGGCGGGTCGATATCGAGGACGTGGTTGACGCCCATCTGCTGGCGCTGGAGAAGGCGCCGGCGATCGGCTTCCGCCGCTACATCGTCAGCGCCACCACGCCGTTCCGGCCCGAGGACCTGGCGGAGCTGCGGCGCGACGCGCCGGCGGCGGTGCGGCGGCGCGTCCCCGGCTTCGAGGCGGAATATGCGCGCCGCGGCTGGGTGATGATGCCGAGCATCGACCGGGTCTATGTCAACGACCGGGCCCGGACCGAGCTGGGCTGGCGGCCCCGCCACGATTTCCCGGCCGTGATCGAGCGGCTGCGAGCGGGCGGCGGGCTGTGGAGCCCGCTGGCCCGGCTGGTCGGGTCGAAGGGCTACCACGCCGAGACCTTCGCCGAAGGCCCCTATCCGGTGGGCTGAGCCGGGGCCGACCCGAAACGAATAAGACGCACTCTCGATCTTGCATTGCATAGTATTTTAAACAAAGCTTGTTGATGCCGACTCGCAGCCGGGAACCGGTCATGCATGGGAACGTTCACATCACACCGGCGATCTGGATCCAGGATGGGGACCGGTCGCCGATCTGCCTGGGCGATGCCGATGCCCTTGCAGACTGGCTGGGCCGGATCTGCTCCTCATTGATGCGAAGCCGGCCGACGGCCCGGGACCGCCAGGTCCTGGAGCTGGAAGCGCTGCTGGCCCGGGTCGAGGCGACGATCGATGCTGGCGACGACCATCTGCCGGCCGAGCTGCGCCGGGACGTCGTGGCTGCGATCGCCAGGATGAACGGGGTTTCCGTTACCGCCGCGCCGGATCGAGGCGGAATGGCGCCGGCCACGTCGGGCCCGGCCGATTCGCCGGGCGACCGGCACCGCACCCGCGCCCCGTCGGCGGAGATCATCGAGCTGCGGAGAGTCTACTAGACCCGGACCGCCCGCGCCGAGGCCGCCGTCGCCACCAGCAACGCCGCCACGATCCCGAGTGCCGTCGGCAGGCCAAGGTGATCGGCGATGAAGCCGATCGCCGCCGGGCCGACCAGGATGCCGCAATAGCCGAGCGTGGCGATGGTCGAGATCGCCAGCCCCGGCGCCATCCCCGGCACCCGGCCGGCGGCGCTGAACAGCACCGGTACCACATTGGCGGCGCCGATCCCGACCAGGGCGAAGCCGATCAGCCCGGCCACCGGCCAGGGTACCAGGATCGCCAGCAGGAAGCCGGCCGCCGCCAGAGCGGAGCCGAGCCGGACCACGGTCTCGCCGCCGAAGCGGCTGGTGATGCCGTCGCCGGCCAGACGCATCACCGCCATTGCCACCGCAAACATGGCATAGCCGAGCCCGGCCACCGCCGGGTTCTGGCCACGGCTCTCGTGCAGGAACACGGCGCTCCAGTCCAGGACCGCGCCTTCGGCCTGGAACAGCACGAAGGTCAGCAGGCCGAGCACCAGCACGATGCCGCGCGGCATGGTGAGGCGCATACCGGCCTGCGCCGCGCCACGCTCTGGCGGCAACATCGATCCGGCCTGGGCGGCCAGCAGCGCCAGCATCAGGCCGCTGACGATCAGGGCCACGGCCAGGGGCGACAGCCCGAGGCCGAGCAGCAGGCTGGCGCCGCCGGCGCCGACCAGGCCGCCGACGCTGAACATGCCGTGGAAGGAGGACATCAGCGGCCGGCGGCCACGCGCCTCGACCGCCGCGGCCTGGACGTTCATCGCCACGTCCATCGACCCGGTCGCGGCGCCGAACAGGAACAGGGCGAGGCCGAGCAGCCATGCGTCCGACGCCAGGATGATCAGCGGCAGCGACAGGCAGAGTATCAGCCCGCCGAGCGCCGTGATCAGGCGGCTGCTGAACCGGGCGGCGAGAAAGCCGGCCAGCGGCATCGCCACCATCGCCCCGGCGCCCATGCCGAGCAGGGCGAGCCCCAGCACGCCGTCATCGAGCCCGAGCCGGGCCTTGGCCAGCGGCACCTGCGGCGCCCAGCTGGCGGTGACGGTGCCGCAGATCAGGAACATGGCGCGGGTGGCGAGGCGCGCGGCGCGGAGATCGGCGGTCGTGCCCTCGGTCTGGGCGAGGCTGGTCATCAGAGTTCCCCTCAGGCGAGGATCAGGGTGAGGCCGGCCCGGCGGCAGGCGGCCAGGAGGGAAGCGTCGGCCGATTTTTCGGTGATCAGCGCGTTCAGCCGACCGACCGGCAGGATCGGGAAGGGAGCGTCGGTGCCGAGCTTGTCGGCGGTGACCGCGGCGGCGACCCGGGCGGCGCAGCCGGCCATGCGCCGCTTCACCAGCGCCTCCTCATGATCCATGGCACCGAGCCCGGTCTCGACATCGAGGCCGCAGACCCCGAGCAGGCAGAGATCCGCCCGCAGCCCGTCCAGCGCCGCCAGCACAGAGGTGCCGACCGTCGCCTGATCCGCCTTGTCGAGCCGGCCGCCCAGCAGCACCACCTCGACCGTCGGGTGCCGGGTCAGGGCCAGCGCCGCCGGCAGGTTCGGGGTGACGATGGTGGCGCGCAGGTCGGGCGGCAGCGCCTCCGCCACCGCCAGCATGGTGGTGCCGCCATCCAGCAGCACCACCTCGCCGGGCCGGATCAGCCCGGCCGCCAGCCGGCCGAGCGCCGCCTTGGCCTCCGGACGCTCGCCGGCCCGGGTGGCGAAGGTCTCGGCGGCGGGGCTGAGCGGCAGCGCCCCCCCATGGACCCGGCGCACCACCCCGGCGCGGGCGAGGTCGTTCAAGTCGCGCCGGATCGTATCCTCCGACACGCCCAGCGCGGCGCTGGCGGCGGTGGCCAGGATCTTGCCGTCGAGGGCGAGGAGGTCGAGGAGGCGGCGGCGGCGCTCCTCCGGCAGCAGGATTTCGGTCATGGCACGGGTTCAGGCAAGAAGCTGCGCAATCATGCACGATCACGCATGATCGCGCAAGATCACGCGCCGCGGAGCGGCCGGATCGGACGATTTCCACCCGGAGTCAACACAGGCGGCCACTCTTCCGACGCCTGCTTCTGGTAATGTCCCTCGCCGCCCCCAATATCCCGGCGGCCTCAGCCAAACGGAGACCGACGAGCCGTGCTCGACTTCCTCGCCGATCCCCAGATCTGGGCCAGCTTCCTGACGCTGGCCGTGCTCGAGATCATCCTCGGCATCGACAACATCATCTTCATCGCCATCGCCACCGAGAAGCTGCCGGAGGCGCAGCGCGCCTCCGCCCGGCGCATCGGCCTGATCCTGGCGCTGCTGCTGCGCCTGATCTTCCTGGCGATGATCTCCTGGATCATCGGCCTGACCGCGCCGGTGTTCAGCGCCTTCGGCCGCGAGGTCTCCTGGCGCGACCTGATCCTGCTCGCGGGCGGCCTGTTCCTGCTCTACAAGGCGACGATCGAGATCCACGCCACGATCGAGGACCGGGAGGAGGGCCACGCCATCAAGGCGGCCAGCTTCGCCGCGATCATCGGCCAGATCATCATCCTCGACCTGGTGTTCTCGCTCGACAGCGTGATCACCGCGGTCGGCATGACCGACAACCTGCCGGTGATGTACGCCGCCGTGATCGTCGCGGTCGGCACCATGCTGTGGGCCTCCGGCCCGATCAGCGGCTTCGTCCACCGCCACCCGACGGTGAAGATGCTGGCGCTGGCCTTCCTGCTGCTGGTCGGCGTGGCCCTGGTGGCCGACGGCCTGCACTTCCACATCCCGCGCGGCTACCTGTACTTCGCCATCGCCTTCTCGCTCGGCGTCGAGGTGCTGAACCTCCTGGCCAAGCGCCGCCGGGCGAAGCGCGAGCCCGCGGCGCAGCAGGAGCGGGCCTGACCCGGATTCCGCCCCTCCGCATCCGTGCGGAGGGGCGAATTCAAATATATAAAGATATCTTTATGCTTGTGGCCGACGGGCCCTGCTGCTACACCCTGCGGCAAATCCGCATTGCCTCGAGGAGCATCCGATGCCCGACGCCGCCACCTTCACCGATTACAAGGTCAAGGACATCAGCCTCGCCGACTGGGGCCGCAAGGAGATCGCGATCGCCGAGACCGAGATGCCCGGCCTGATGGCGCTGCGGCAGGAATTCGGCCCGTCGCAGCCGCTGAAGGGCGCCCGCATCGTCGGCTGCCTGCACATGACCATCCAGACCGCGGTGCTGATCGAGACGCTGACGGCGCTGGGCGCCACGGTGCGCTGGTCGTCCTGCAACATCTTCTCGACCCAGGACCAGGCCGCCGCGGCGGTCGCCGCCGCCGGCGTCCCGGTCTTCGCCTGGAAGGGCGAGACCGAGGAGGAGTTCTGGTGGTGCATCGAGCAGACGCTGCGCGGCCCGGGCGGCTGGACCCCGAACATGATCCTGGATGACGGCGGCGACGTCACCCAGATCATGCACGACAAGTATCCGGAGATGCTGAACGACGTCCGCGGCCTGTCCGAGGAGACGACCACGGGCGTGCATCGCCTCTATGACATGATGAAGAAGGGCACGCTGCGGGTGCCCGCCATCAACGTCAACGACAGCGTCACCAAGTCGAAGTTCGACAATCTCTACGGCTGCCGTGAGAGCCTGGTCGACGGCATCAAGCGCGCCACCGACGTGATGATGGCCGGCAAGGTCGCGGTCGTCGCCGGCTACGGCGATGTCGGCAAGGGCTCGGCCGCCTCGCTGCGCAGCCAGGGCGCCCGGGTCATGGTCACCGAGATCGACCCGATCAACGCCCTGCAGGCGGCGATGGAGGGCTACCAGGTGGTGACGATGGACGAGGCGGCGCCGATCGGCGACATCTTCGTCACCGCCACCGGCAATGTCGACGTCATCACCGTCGACCACATGCGGCAGATGAAGGACCGCGCCATCGTCTGCAACATCGGCCACTTCGACAGCGAGATCCAGATCGACGGCCTCCGCAACTACAAGTGGGAGGAGGTCAAGCCGCAGGTCGACGAGGTGGTGTTCCCGGACGGCAAGCGCCTGATCGTCCTGGCCAAGGGCCGGCTGGTGAACCTGGGCTGCGGCACCGGCCATCCGAGCTTCGTGATGTCGGCCAGCTTCACCAACCAGGTGCTGGCGCAGATCGAGCTGTGGCAGAACCACGCCAATTACGAGCGCAAGGTCTACGTCCTGCCGAAGCACCTGGACGAGAAGGTGGCGGCGCTGCATCTCGACAAGATCGGCGCCAAGCTGACCCAGCTGACCCCGAAGCAGGCCGAATACATCGGCGTGCCGGTCCAGGGCCCGTACAAGCCGGACCACTACCGTTACTGATCGCCCTTCGGATTCCGATCGAGACCAGCCCCCGCCCTCCGGCGGGGGCTTTTCCGTGCCTGCCGGGCGGCACGACCGGCCTGACCCCGACCGCCAATTTCGTAGAGCCACCACTTGTGGTGTACGCTGTCCAACAGCAATCGACCGGCGAGACCCTCAATGAGCGACAAGCCGTCAGATCTGACTCTCGAGCATCTGCGCCGCCTCCATGCCGGACAGGCCAGGATCCTCGAGGTGCTGGGCGAACACGGCCATCGCCTCTCGCGCATCGAGACCGCAATCGCCGGGTTGCGCAAGCAGCGGCTCGACCTGGTCGACTAGCCCCGCGTGCCCGCTGCTGTCAGTCGGTCGTCGGGATACCGTCGAAGTCGCTCTCGACCGACAGGTCCTTCTGGTCGGCGCAGGTGAAGCGGGCCGAGCCGGCGAGCGGGTCGAGGCCGGTCAGGGTCAGGGTGCCGCTCGCCGCCTGGTCGCAGCCGTCGATCGAGCCGTCGCCAGCCTCGAGGCTGAAGGACACGCCGTAATCGGTCGCCGACTTGTCGGCCGCGACCGCCTGGGAGAACGGCTTCAGGTCGTGCGTGCCGAGGGTCAGGTCCTTCGGCAGGGCGACGACCACGGCGCCGACCGGCATCATCTGCTTGGTGCCGTGGACCTCGCGCTCCTGCTCCAGATACAGCATCAGCCACCGGCTGCCCGCGGCCTGGCGCTTGGCCGAGCCGGTGCCGGTGATGGTGGCGTTGACCGGCGCGCCGACCTTGGTGCTGACCCGGCCGGGCCCGGCAGAGGCGGCCGCCGGCTCTGACGGAACCACCTGATTGGGGTCGACCGGGACCGCGTCGAAGGTCAGCGACAGCGTCGCCTCGGCCGAATCGCGGCAGGTGAAGTTCAGCGTGCCGGCGAAGGGCGAGACGGCCGACAGCTCCACCGCGCCCTGCGGTACCAGCCGGCAGTCGCGCACCCGCGACCCGTCCGCGCCGATGGCGAGATAGAGCGCGCCGGACGCCTTGCCGTCCGTGGCGTGCCGGGCCGAATCGTAGCTGCCGACCTGCAGGGTCCCGGGCGCGACATCGGCCGGCAGCAGCAGCTGGATCTGGCGGGCGCGAATCACCCCCTCGCCGGTCGCGGTCATGCCGACCACGAAACGGCCGCGATCGTCCTTCACCGCCAGCGCGAAGCCTTCGATCGTCTCGGTCTCGCCGCCCGGCCCCTCGACCGTGCCGTGGAAGGTGCCGAGGGTCTGGTCGGCCGCCGCCGCGGGCAGGGCCGGGAGCAGCAGCAGAAGGGCGAAGACGAGAGGGCGCAGCATGATCTCTTCCCGGTGGTCCGGCCGCACCCTACACGCTGCGGCCCCGCTGCGCCTCTCCGCCATCACGTCGCAGCGGCGTCAGACGGAGAGATATGCTTCGAACGCCTCCAGCGCCTGCGGCAGGTCGGCCCGGCCGAAGCCGATGCGGAAGCGGTCCGCCGGCACCGGGCCGAGGGCGGAGCGGTAGACCCGCGCCGGCAGCAGCAGCACGCCCGCGCGTTCGACCAGGTTGTCGGCGAAGGCGTCGACGCTCTCCGCCCCGCGGTAGCGCGGATAGGCGATGCAGCCGGCCGGCGACGCCTGCCAGTCGAAGCGGTCGGCGTGGCGGGCGAAGAAGGCGTCCAGCAGCGGCAGGTTGGCGGCGACGAGATCCCGGCTGCGGGCCACCAGATGGTCGCGCGCGCCGATCGCGATCTCCGCCAGCGCCTCGCTCGGCGCCGGGGCGCAGAGGGTGGTGTAGTCCTTCTGCCGCACGATCCGGCCCAGCAGCTCGCGGTCGCGGCAGGCGATCCAGCCGAGGCGGAGCCCCGGCAGGCCGTAGGTCTTGGACAGGACGCCGACCGACAGGGCGCGTTCGTACAGCTCCACCGCCGGTGGCAGCCGATCCTCCTCGCGCCGCTCCAGCCCGCGATAGACCTCGTCCGATAGGATCCAGATGCCTCGCGCCCGGGCGAGTTCGATGATGGCGTCGAACACCGGGCGCGGCGGCAGGTAGCCGGTCGGGTTGTGCGGCAGGTTCAGGATGATCGCCCTGGTGTTCGGCCGCAGCGCCGCGGCGATCCGGTCCGGGTCGAGCGACCAGCCACGCGCCGATTCGGGAGCCGGGTCGAGCGGCACGCCGGTGACCGCGCAGACACTGGCGGCCACCGCCTCGAGCGACTGGTAGTTCGGGATCAGCGTCACCGCATGGTCGTCCGGCCCCAGGAGCGCCCGCACCGATTGAAAGATCGCCTCCCCCGCCCCGACTGTGACCGCCACGTCGTCGGCCCCCAGCCCGGCATACATGCCAGCGATCGCCGCGCGCAGCGACGGCGCCCCGGCCGTTTCGGTGTAGCCGAGCCACAGCTGGTCCCAGGTCTCGCGCTGCTGCGGCGTCGCCAGGGCCAGCAGCTCGGTCAGCGTCAGCGACTGCATGTCGGAGGCGCAGAGATTGTGGCGGGCGGTGAACTCCCAGCGGGCGAAATAGGCTTCCAGCGCGAATTCGGGCAGGCGCATCGGGGTCTCCTCAGGCGGCGACGGTCACCGGTGAGGGTGTCACGGAGATTGACATCTCTCCACGGCGAAATTGTTCGGGACAATGTTCCGATTGTATCGATCTCACGGCCGCGCCAAGCTGCGCGGATTATGACGCCCGAGTTGCTCTCCTCCTTCATCCTGTTCGCCTTCGTCACCTCGATCACGCCGGGGCCGAACAACATCATGCTGACCGCCTCCGGCCTGACCTTCGGCTTCCGCCGCACGGTGCCGCACATGGTCGGGATCGCTGCCGGCTTCACCGTGATGGTGGCGGCGGTCGGGCTGGGGCTGGGCGCCGCCTTCGCCGCCTGGCCGCTGCTGTACCAGGTGCTGAAATACGGCGGCGCCGCCTATCTGCTGGTCCTGGCCTCGAAGATCGCCCGCTCCGGGCCGATCGCCGGCGGCCGCGAGGCTGGGCGGCCGATGACCTTCCTGGAGGCCGCGGCGTTCCAATGGGTGAATCCGAAAGCCTGGGTGATGGCGGTCGGCGCCATCGCCACCTACACGCCGCAGGCCGGCTTCCTGGCCAATCTGGTGATCGTCACCCTGGTCTTCGGCCTGGTGAACCTGCCCAGCGTCGGCTGCTGGGCGCTGTTCGGCACGGCGCTGCGCCGGGTGCTGCACGCGCCTGCCGCGATCCGCGCCTTCAACATCGCCATGGCACTGCTGCTGGCCGCCTCGCTGTACCCGATCGCGGCGGAGCTGCTGGGTTAGCCCGGGGCTAGAGCGTCGGCACCCCGGAGGTGGTCGAATACTCGAAATGCAGCGCCTCGCCCGGATGGACGAGCGGATAGATCGCATGGGCGGCCGAGGCGGCCTCGGCGAAGCCGGTCAGGATCAGCTTCAGCTTGTGCGGATAGGTGGCGATGTCGCCGACCGCGAAGATGCCGGGCTCGCTGGTCGCCGCCGTCGCCTGGTCGATGGCGATGTGGTGCTTGTCCAGCGCCAGCCCCCAATCCGCGATCGGACCGAGATTCATCGACAGGCCGAAGAAGGGCAGCAGCACATCGGCCTCGAGCCGCCGCACCTCGCCGTCCAGCGTCGCCACGGTGACGGCCGAGAGCTGCCCGCCCGTCCCTTCCAGGCCGTGCAGCTGGTAGGGCGTGACCAGCTCGACCTCCCCCGCCTCGGCCAAAGCATGCAGCCTGGCGACGCTGTCCGGCGCGCCGCGGAACTTGTCGCGCCGATGCACCACCATGACTTTGGCGGCGATGTCGGCCAGCAGGATCGACCAGTCGAGCGCGCTGTCGCCGCCGCCGGCCACCACCACCCGCTTGCCGCGCAGCGCCTCCTTGCGCGTCACCATGTAGAAGACGGAGCGGTTCTCGTACGTCTCGATGCCGGGCAGCGGCGGCCGGTTCGGGCCGAAGGCGCCGACCCCGGCGGCGACGATCACCGCCGCGGCGTCGATCGTGGTGCCGGCGCTGGTGCCGACCCGCCAGCGCCCGTCCGGCTGCCGCGCCAGCGTCTCCACCCGCTGGCCGAGATGGTAGACCGGATGGAAGGGCGCGGCCTGCGCCGTCAGCCGGTCGATCAGCTCCGCCGCCTCGATCCGCGGCTGGCCGGGGATGTCGTAGATCGGCTTCTCCGGGTAGAGCGCGGCGCATTGCCCGCCGGGGACGTCCAGCACGTCGACGACATGGCACTTCATCTTCAGCATGCCGCATTCGAACACCGCGAACAGCCCGACCGGGCCGGCCCCGATGATGGCGACGTCAGTGCGGTGTGCGGTCGGCATGGCTGTCCTCCGGAGATCCAGACTTTCCAGGGATAGTCGGTTCCGCGCCGCGGTGCACGGGGGTGACGCAGCGGACGGGCTGTGCAAACTATCGCCGATGTTCCGATTCACCCTCGACCTGCCGAACGAAGCCGCGACCGAATCGCTGGCGGCCCGCTTGGCGGTGCTGCTGCAGCCCGGCGACATCGTCCTCCTGGCCGGCGACCTCGGTGCCGGCAAGTCCTTCCTGGCCCGGGCCGTGATCCGCGCCGCGGCGGGTGAGCCGGGCCTCGAGGTGCCGAGCCCGACCTTCACCCTGGTCCAGTCCTACGACCTGCCCGCGGGCCCGCTGTGGCACTTCGACCTGTACCGCCTGGCGGAGCCGGAGGAGGTGCTGGAGCTGGGCTGGGACGAGGCGCGGCTGGGCATCTGCCTGGTGGAATGGCCCGACCGCCTCGGCCCCCTGCTGCCGGCCGACCGGCTGAAGATCGAGCTGGCCCATGGCCGGGACGACGGCCGGACGGCGACGATCATCGGCCTGGGCGGCCGCGGCGCGGCCCTGGCGCGGTCCCTGCGCGGGGATTCGTGACCCCGCGCCTGTTCACCATCCCGGCCGGCGGCGGCGTCGCCGACGCCCTGGCGCGCGGCCTGCTGGCCCGGGCCGCGGGCGACCCGCTGGCGCTGGGCGCGATGACCGTGCTGCTGCCCAGCCGGCGGGCCGGCGCCACCCTGCGCGACGCTTTTCTGCGCGCGGCCGAGGGCCGGCCTCTGCTGCTGCCCCGGCTGCTGCCGGTCGGCGACATCGACGCCGACGCGCTGGGCCTGACGGCCCGCGAGACCGCGGCGGTGGCCGAGGTGCTGGACCTGCCGCCGGCAATCGCGCCGCGGCGGCGGCAGATCCTGCTGGCGCGGCTGATCCTGGCCCGGTCGGACCAGAAGGTCGGCGCCGACCAGGCGATGCATCTGGCCGCGGCCCTCGCCCGGCTGATCGACGAGGTGCAGGCCGAGGGGCTGGGCTTCGACCGGCTGGACGGGCTGGTGCCGGAGGAACTGGCAGAGCACTGGCAGGAGACCCTCAGGTTCCTCGGCATCGTCACCAAGGCCTGGCCCGAGGTGCTGCGCGAGCTCGACGCCCTCGACCCCGCCGAATGGCGCGCCCGGCTGACCCTGGCCCAGGCCGAGGCCTGGTCGGCCGCGCCGCCGGCCGATCCGGTGATCGCGGCCGGGCTGATCGGCACCAACCCGGCCGAGATCGCGCTGCTGCGCGTCGTCGCGGCGCTGCCGCAGGGCGCCGTGGTGCTGCCCGGGCTGGATCGTGGCATGGACGAGGAGAGCTGGGCCCAGCTCGACGACGGCCACCCGCAGCAGCCGTTCAGATGGCTGCTGGAGGGGCTGGGGGTCGACCGAGCCGCGGTCGCCGACTGGCCCGCGCCGGCCGCGGCCAGCCCCGACCGCACCGTGCTGCTGCGCGAGGTGATGCGGCCCGCCGCCACCACCGACGCCTGGCGCAGCCCGGCCGGCCTCGACGGCGCGGCGTTGGCCGGGCTGGCGCGGATCGACTGCGCCACGGCGCAGGAGGAAGCCGGGGTGGTGGCCCTGCTGTTGCGCGAGGTGCTGGAGAGTCCGGGCCGCACCGCCGCGCTGGTGACGCCGGACCGGGACCTCGCCCGCCGGGTGGCGGCAGAGCTGGGGCGCTGGCAGGTCGCGGTCGACGATTCGGCCGGCCGGCCGCTGGCCGACACCCCGGTCGGCGCCTATCTGCGCCTGGTAGGCGATGTCGGCTTCCGCGACGCCTCGCCGCTGTCGCTCCTGGCCCTGCTGAAGCATCCGTTCGCGGCTGGCGGCGAGCCGATCGGCCTGTTCCGCGAGGCGCTGCGGCGGCTGGAACGCGAGGTGCTGCGCGGCCCGGCGCCGGAGCCGGGCATCGCCGGCCTCAAGGCGGCGCTGGCAACCAGCGGCGCCGGCCCGGCGCTGGACCGGTGGCTGAACCGGGTCGGCGCCATCCTGGCCCCCTTCGTCGCGGCGCTGCGCGAGGACGGTCAGTCCCCGGCCGAGCTGTTGCGGCTGCATGTCGAATGCGCCGAGGCCCTGGCCGCGACCGACGCCGAGACCGGGCCGGACCGGCTGTGGCGGGCCGAGGACGGCGAGGCGGCGCAGGCCCTGGTCGAGGAACTGCTGGCCGGCTTCGACGGTTTCCCGCCGATCCCCGGCCAGGATTGGCCCGGCCTGTTCGAGGCGATGATGGACGGGGCCGTGGTCCGGCCGCGCTGGGGCCGGCACCCACGGCTGGCGATCCTGGGCCCGGTCGAGGCCCGGATGGCGCGGTTCGACCGCATCGTGCTGGGCGGGCTGAACGAGGGCACCTGGCCATCGGCGCCCGCCGCCGACCCCTGGATGTCCCGGCCGATGCGGCGGGAGTTCGGCTTGCCGGCGCCGGAGCGGCGCGTCGGCCTGGCCGCCAACGACTTCGCCCAGGCCGCCGCCGGGGCCGAGGTGTTCCTGACCCGGGCGGAGAAGGTGGAGGGCACGCCGACCGTGCCGTCGCGCTGGCTCTTGCGGCTGCAGGCGGTGCTGGACGGCGCCGGCCTGGCCCTGGCCCCGCCTCAGCGCGACTGGCGCGCTTTGGCCCGGCGGATCGATGCGCCTGAGGCGGTTCGGCCGGCGGCGCCGCCCGCCCCCAGGCCGCCGGTCGCCGCCCGGCCCCGCCGCCTGTCGGTCACCCAGATCTCGGTCTGGATGCAGGATCCCTACGCCATCTACGCCCGGATGGTGCTGAATCTGTCGCGGCTGGACCCGATCGAGGTCGAGCCGGGGGCGTCGGAGCGCGGCACCGCGATCCACGCCGCCCTCGCCGCCTTCCTGCAGGCCTATCCGGAGACCTTGCCGCCGGACGCGCTCGACCGGCTGCTGGCGCTGGGCCGGGCGGAGTTCGCCAAGCTGCCGCCAGGGCCGGACATCCGCACCTTCTGGTGGCCACGCTTCGTCCGCATCGCCGTCTGGTTCGTCGACACCGAGGCGCGGCAGCGCGCGGCCGGGCGGCGCACGATTCTGACCGAGCAGAAGGGCCAGGTCGTCCTGAACGCCCCCGCCGGCCCCTTCGCGCTGAGCGGTGTTGCCGATCGTATCGACCGTGGCGTCGAGGGGCTTGTGGTGGTCGATTACAAGACCGGCATCGTACCTTCGAACGAGCAGATCCTGGCCGGCTACCAGCCGCAGCTGCCGCTAGAGGCGATGATGATCCGCGCCGGCGGTTTCCCGGGTGCGCCGGCGGAGGTGCCGGTCGCCGGGCTGGAGCATTGGCGCCTGTCCGGCGGCGCCCAGGCCGGCGAGATCAAGCCGGTAAAGCCGGCCGAAGGCGACATCGCGGCGCTGGCCGAGCAGGCGCTGGCCGGCCTCTCCGGCCTGATCGCCCGCTTCGACCTGCCGGAGACGCCCTACCTCTCCCAGCCGCGCGGCCTGGCGCCGCGCTTCTCCGACTACGCCCATCTGGCGCGGGTCAAGGAATGGTCGGCGGGGGGCGAGGGATGAGCCTGATTCGCCCCGACCCGACGGCGACGCAGCGGCGCGCCTCCGACCCCGGGCGATCGGTCTGGGTCGGCGCCTCGGCCGGCACCGGCAAGACCAAGGTGCTGACCGACCGGGTGCTGCGGCTGATGCTGGCCGGCACCCCGCCCGACCGGATCCTGTGCATCACCTTCACCCGCGCCGCCGCGGCCGAGATGGCGAACCGCATCGCCGCCACCCTGGCGCGCTGGGCCACCCTGCCGGATGATGCGCTGCAGCTCGCCCTGGCCGACCTGATGGGCGCCCCGCCGGGCACCGAGGTGCAGACCGAGGCCCGCCGCCTGTTCGCCAAGGTGCTGGACGTGCCCGGGGGGATGCGGATCCAGACGGTGCACAGCTTCTGCCAGTCGCTGCTGCGCCGCTTCCCGGTCGAGGCCGGGCTGCCGCCGCAATTCGAGCTGATCGACGACCGCAGCGCCGGTGAGATGCTGGAGCGGGTGCGCCGTCAGGTGCTGGAGGATGAGGACCTCGGCTGGGCGGTCGACCGGGTCGCCGCCGCGGTCGGCGCCGAGGAGTTCGGCGAGATCGTGAAGGCGCTGGTGGCCGAGCGCGGCCGGCTGACCCGCCTGCTCGACGAGCATGGCGGGCTGGCGGCGCTGGTGACGGAGATCCGCCGGCTGCTCGACCTGCCCCCGGGCGCCACCCGAGACAGCCTGCTGCAGGAGGCCTGCGCCGATTCGGCGCTGGACTGCGACGCCCTGCGCACCGCCGCCGAGGCGCTGATGGCGGGCGGCAAGACCGACCAGGAGCGCGGTGGCATGATCGCCGCCTGGCTGGCCGACGTGGCCGACCGCACCGCCGGCTTCACCGTCTATGTCGGGGCCTTCCTGACCGCCGACGGCACCATCCGCGCCCGACTGGCGACCCAGGGCGTGGCCAAGACCCCGGGCGTGCTGGAGGCGCTGCAGGCTGAAGCCGACCGGATCCTGGCCCTGACCGAACGGCTGCGCGCGGCCGAGACCGCCGAGACCACCGAGGCGCTGCTGGCCCTGGGCGCCGCCCTGATCGAGCGCTACCGGGCGGAGAAGGCGCGCCGCGCCCTGCTGGACTACGACGACCTGATCCTGCAGACGGCATCCCTGCTGGAGCGGCCGGGCAAGTCGGCCTGGGTGCTGTTCAAGCTGGACGGCGGCATCGACCACGTGCTGATCGACGAGGCGCAGGACACCAGCCCGGAGCAGTGGCGGGTGGTCGCCGCCCTGACCGAGGAGTTCTTCGCCGGTCTCGGCGCCCGCAGCGACGTCGAGCGCACCGTCTTCGTCGTCGGCGACCAGAAGCAGTCGATCTTCAGCTTCCAGGGCGCGGACCCGGCCGAGTTCACCCGCATGCACGGGCTGTTCGACCGCCGCATCCGCGCCGCCGAGCGGCCGTTCGAGACCATACCGCTGGAAACGTCGTTCCGATCCGTCACTGCGGTGCTGGAGCTGGTCGATGCCGTCTTTGCCCGCGGCCCGGCGCTGGACGGGGTGGCGCCGGAACCGCCGCATCACTTCGTGTCGGAGCGCCGGCGCCTGGACGGCGGCCTCGTCGAGCTGTGGCCGCTGATCGGGCCGAGCGAGAGCGACGAGCCCCCGGCCTGGGAGCCGCCGACCGAGCAGCGCGGCATCAGCGACCCCGGGGCACGGCTGGCCCGGCTGATCGCCCTGCGCATCGCCGGCTGGCTGCGCGACGGCGCGATGCTGGACTCGAAGGGCCGGCCGATCCGGCCCGGCGACATCCTGATCCTGGTGCGCACCCGCAACCGCTTCTTCGTGGAGCTGATGCGGGCCCTGAAGGCGGCCAATGTCCCGGTCGGCGGCATGGACCGCATGGTGCTGACCCAGCAGCTGGCGGTGATGGACCTGATGGCCCTGGCCCGCTTCCTGCTGCTGCCGGAGGACGACCTGTCGCTGGCCGAGCTGCTGAGGGGGCCGCTGATCGGCTTCGACGACGACCGGCTGTTCGCCCTGGCCCATGGCCGGCCCGGCACGCTGTGGGCGGCGATGGCGGCGTCGGCCGACCCGGCAGTGAAGGCGGCGCGGGACTGGCTGTCCGAGATCCTGGACCGGGTCGACTTCCAGCCGCCCTTCGAGCTGTTCGCCGGCGTGCTGGCCCGGCCCTGCCCGGGCGACCCCATCTCCGGCCGCCGCGCCATGCTGGGCCGCCTCGGACCCGAGGCGGAGGACCCGCTGGACGAGTTCCTGACGCTGGCGCTGGGCTTCGAACGGCAGCTGCCGCCGTCGCTGCAGCGCTTCCTGCACTGGCTGGAGACCGGCGAGACCGAGGTCAAGCGCGAGCAGGAGCAGGGCGACGGCCAGGTGCGGATCATGACCGTGCATGGCTCCAAGGGGCTGCAGGCGCCGATCGTGATCCTGCCCGACCTGGTCGGCATGCCGCGGGGGGGCGCCCGGGCCGGGGAGAAGATCCTGTGGCCCGACGAGGCCTTGCCGGTGCCGCTGTGGGCGCCGCGCGCGGCGGCCCGGCCGCCCGTCTACCGCGAGGCGATGGAGCGCGCCGACCGCCGCCGCGACCAGGAGTATCGCCGCCTGCTCTACGTCGCCCTGACCCGGGCGGAGGACCGTCTCTATCTCTGCGGCCACTACGCCACCGAGCGCGGCAAGCCGGCCGAGGGTTGCTGGTACCATCTGTGCCGCGACGGGCTGGCGACGCATCCGGAGGCCGAGACGGTCGCGATCGACGGAGTCGAGGGCGAGGGGCTGCGCCTCCACCGCCCCCAGGCCGACCGCCCTGCTGGCCCCGAATCGGTGGCGCCGACCGCCGTCGCCGACGCCCCGGCGCCGGACTGGCTGCACCGGCCGGCGCCGCCGGAGCCGGAGCCGACCCGCCCCCTGACCCCATCGCGGCCGGAGGTCGAGCCGCCGGCCCGGTCGCCGCTGGAGGGCGGCGACCAGGGCCGCTTCCGCCGCGGCGCCCTGATCCATGCCCTGCTGCAGGCGCTGCCGGAGCTGCCGGCCGAGGCGCGCGAGGCGGCGGCGCGGCGCTACCTGGCCCGGCCGCAGCACGGCCGCGACGAGGCCGAGCAGGCGGAGATCGTGGCCACCACCCTGGCGGTGCTGGACCAGGCGGGCTTCGAGGCGCTGTTCGGCCCCGGCAGCCGGGCCGAGGTGCCGGTGGTCGGCCTGGTCGGCGGCCGCGCCCTGTCCGGCCAGATCGACCGGCTGGTGGTGACGCCCGAGTCGGTGCTGGTGGTCGACTACAAGACCAACCGGCCGCCGCCGGCCAGCATCTCTACGGTGCCGCGCGCCTACCTCGCACAGATGGCCGCCTACCGCGCCGCGCTGCGCCTGGTTTATCCAGGCCGGACAGTGCGCTGCGCCCTGTTGTGGACCGAGGGGCCGCGGCTGATGGAGATACCGCCGGAAACGCTGGACCGGCATGCCCCGGGTGCATCGGCTTGACCTTGTTCCGTTCTCCTACCTACCTTATCTCCACGTGATCGAGGTGGCCCCCGCCCCTGAAGCAAGGAACTCTCATGAGCACGAAGCCCGTCTCGGATGCCAGCTTCGAGGCCGACGTCCTGAACGCCCCGGGTCCCGTTCTGGTGGACTTCTGGGCGGAATGGTGCGGCCCGTGCAAGATGATCGCCCCGGCGTTGGAGGAGATCTCCGCCGAGTTGGGGCAGAAGGTCAGCGTCGTGAAGCTGAACATCGACGACAACCCGCTGACGCCGCCGAAATACGGCGTGCGCGGCATCCCGACCCTGATGTTGTTCAAGGACGGCCAGGTCGCCGCCACCAAGATCGGCGCCGTGCCGAAGGGCGCGCTGCACCAGTGGGTCGAGAGCAATCTCTGATCCCGCTGCGATCCTGATGAAAGCCCCGCTTCGGCGGGGCTTTTTCATGAGTGGGTGTCAGCCAAAATCGTCATTGCGAGGAGGCGAAGCCGACGAAGCAATCCAGGCCAGTGCCGCTGGATCGCTTCGCTACGCTCGCGATGACGATGGTTCTTGCGCGTCCGGTTCGACCTACTCCACCTTCTCTCCCGGATACGCGCCCCAGAACGAGGCGCGGCGCATCCAGCCGCGATAGCCCTTGAGGTCGACATAGCACCAGTCGGCCTGTGCCCCTTCGGCCGGGCAGCGCAGCAGCGAGCCGATCACCCCCGGCTCGGCCCTCGCCAGCAGGCCGGAGCCTTCGCTCGGCTCGTTGTAGATCGGCTGGTCCTCCTTGCCGGTGACCACCAGGCCACGCCGGCGGGTCAGCAGCGCCTGGTGGACCCAGCCCTCGATCCCCTCCCAGTCGCGCACCCGGCGCCAGGTGTCGAACTCGGCGATCACCTCGACCGGCAGGCCCTTCTTGCTGATCACCCATTCCACCGGATAGCGCTCGCCCGGCCCGGTGCGGAGATTGACCTCGTCCGAGCGCAGCGAGACGAATCGCGGCACCGGCTGGCCGCTGCCGGCGGCATGGGCCGCGAGCGGAGATGCTGCGGCGAGGAGGACGAGGAAGGCGGCGATGGATCGGCGCATGGGGTTCCGTGCTGCGTCGGTCGATGCCGACACAAGAATCCCCGGGGCCGGCGCCGTCAAGTGCGTCCGTACCGGCGCATGATGTCGGGCAGCCGCTCGACCGGCAGGGCATGGCTGACCCGGCCCTTGCGACCCGTCATGGTCTCGGCGGCGCAGAGCGAGTTCCAGATCGCCTCCTCCGTCGCCTCGACCACCGCAGCCATCAGCGGCTGCAGCGCGAAATCCGGCAGCATGCGCAGGGACTCGAGGGGCCGCGTGCGGCTCGTATCGGTGGCCTGGCCGAGATCGTTGCCGGTGGAGAAGGCGATGAACACGTCGCCGCTGCCCGGCCAGCCCAGGCCGCCGACCCGGGCCAGGCCCAGCCCGGCCCGCTGCGCCAGCCGCCGCAGCTGGTGCGGGAACAGCGGTGCGTCGGTGGCGATGACGACCAGGATCGAGCCTTCGACCCGACGCTCGGCGAAGCAGCTCGGCACGTCTCCGACCGGGATCTCGCGCCCGACCGGCACGCCGTCGAGCAGCAGCCGCTCGCGGTCGCCGTAATTGGTCTGCACCAGGATGCCGACGGTCCAGGTCTCGCCGCCGTGGGCGACGCGGCGCGAGGCGGTGCCGGTGCCGGCCTTGAACTCGTGCGCGTTGGTGCCGGTGCCGCCGCCGGCATTGCCCTCCGCCACCGGGCCGGCCGTGGCGCGACGCAGCGCCTCCAGCGTGTGCTGCGGCCGCAGCACGAAATGCTCGCTCTCCGACAGCCAGCCGTCATAGGTCTCGGCCACCAGCGGCATCTTGAAGTCGGCGCCGGTGGCGAGCGTCATCTCGGCGTCGACCATGCCCTCGTGCACCGCGCCGATCGAGAAGGTGCCGGTCAGGGCCAGCGGGCCGCAGAGCAGGCCGAACTCGTTGATCCAGGTCAGGCCGGTGACCTCGCTGTTGCCGTTCAGCACATGGCCGGCGGCGAACAGGTTGCGGTGCCAGATCTCGCCCTCCTGCGGCACGATCGCGGTGATGCCGGTGCGGATGATGTGCGGGGTCTCCCCCACCAGGGTGACCTGGCCGACCAGGACGCCGGGCACGTCGGTGATTCCGTTCTTCGGGCCGGGCGGCAGCGTGCCGATCGAAAGCCCCAGATCCCGCAACCTCGCGCGCGCCATCGCACCCTCGCCGTGACTCGAAGCGTCATGCCCGGCGCCTGGGTACCAGAGGCTTCGCATCCCGATCTACGCCCCGATTGGGGTGGATGGCTGGGCCTCAAAAAAGAACGGGCCGACCCCGTGGCCGGCCCGAGTTGAACAGGGAGGTTCATGCACGATGCGGACGTGCAACCGTAGAACGCCTCGCAAAAGGGGAGGTTCCCACCCCCCCGAAATTTTTTGCTCATACCATAATCGCACTGTGAAATTGCCTATCGATTGGGCGTTGCTCACCCGTTGAGCGCGGCGTCGAACAGCGCCTCGTAGTCGGCCCGCGACACCGGCCGGACGTTGCTGCCGGTGGAATGGTCGGCCAGGGCGCCGGCCACCGCGCGCTCGCGATGCGCCTCGGTCACGCCCATCTGCCGCAGGCTCCGCGGCAGGCCGAGCCGGGCGTTGAGGTCCTCGATCGCGGCGGCGAGATCGGCGTCCTCCGCCAGCCCCATCGCCCGCGCCAGCCGTGGATATTTGTCCGCGGCCGCCGGGACGTTGAAGCGCAGCACCGCCGGCAGGATCACGGCGTTGAGGGTGCCGTGGTGCAGCACGGCGTCCGGAATGGCGCCGAGGGCGTGCGACAGGCCATGCACCGCGCCCAGCCCCTTCTGGAAGGTCAGGCCGCCTTCCAGCGCCGCCATCATCATCTCGGCCCTCGCCTCACGGTCGCCGCCATCGGCCACGGCCCGCGGCAGGAAGCGCATGGCGCGGGCGGCACCATCCAGCGCAATGGCATCGGCCGGCGGATTGTACCGGGGCGACAGGAAGGTCTCGATGCAATGGGTCAGCGCGTCCATGCCGGTCGCGGCGGTCAGCAGCGGCGGCAGGCCCAGCGTCAGTTCGGGGTCGCAGATGGCGCGGGCCGGGATCAGATGCGGGCTGATCAGCGCCAGCTTGCGGCCGTCACGCAGCGTGATCAGGGCGCCGCGCCCGACCTCGCTGCCGGTGCCGGCGGTGGTCGGGATCGCGACCAGCGGCGCCACCGGCCCGATCCGGCCGGCACCGCCCTCGATCAGCGCATATTCGGCCAGCTGCCCGGCATGGGTGGCGCGCAGCGCCACCGCCTTCGCCAGGTCCATGGCCGAGCCGCCGCCGAGGGCGACCAGCCCGTCGCAGGCGGCGTGCTTGTAGGCGTCGAAGGCCTTGTCGACCGCCGCCTCGGTCGGGTTGCCGGGCGTCTCGGTGAACAGCGCATAGCCTTCGGGCAGCATGTCGCGGACCTGGTCGAGCAGCGGCAGGCGGGCGATGCCCGGGTCGGTGACCAGCAGCGGCTTGCGCAGGCCGAGCTCGGCCAGCTCCTGCGGCAGCAGCTCGACCGCGCCCCAGCCGAAGCGGGTGGTGGTCAGATAGGTGATGGTGTCGGCCATCGCACGGCTCCTCCTGCGGCGTCGGAGGAACCCTAGAGGATGCGGTCCGCCATCGGAAGCCGGCGGGAGATCTTCACGCTGCGACCGGCTAGGCTGGCGCGGTCTTCTCCGAATCGCGAGGAACCGCATGCGGCGCCTGTTCTTCCTGCTTGCCGTCGCAATCCTGACGATGGTGAGCCAGATCGGCGGCGCAGTGCTGATTGTCGCTTGGCTGGGAAGTCGATTGCTGCCCCCGCAGCGCCGATTGCGCAGCCTTGCCGTCGTTGTTCTCTTCGCCGTCCTGTATTCCGCCGCGACCCTTGTCGTCGTGCCTCCCCTGGCGGCGCTTGCCGGGCGGGTGCCCCTGCCCTGCCGGGCCGAGCCAGGGCGACCGGTCGCCGCCGGGCACCCGCTGTACTGCCTGCTGAACCGCAACTATGTCGACCCGCGGCTGGTGCCGCTGCTCGACGCCCTCGCCGCCGCGATGGACCGCGCCCATCCCGGCACGGTCACGCTGTATCTCGACGCCGGCTTCCCGTTCCTCGACGGCATGCCGCTGGCGCCGCACCTGTCGCATGACGACGGCCGCAAGCTGGACCTCGCCTTCTTCTACACCGACCCCGACGGCGGCTACCGGCCGAGCCTGCTGCGCTCGCCGATCGGCTACTGGGCGTTCGAGCAGCCGGGGCCGGGCGATCCGCTGCCCTGCACCGAGCCGCGCTGGCTGACGCTGCGCTGGGACATGACCCTGCTGCAGGGGCTGTACCTTGACCGGCCGCTGGAGCCGGAACGGACCCGGACGGCCCTGGCCTGGCTGCTGGCCGAAGGGCCGCGCTTCGGGCTCGAGAAGATCCTGCTGGAGCCGCATCTGGTCCAGCGCTTCGGCCTGTCCTCGCCGCTGCTGCGCTTCCAGGGCTGCCGCGCCGCCCGGCACGATGACCACCTGCATCTGCAGATTGCCCCCTGACTCCGCGCAAAGCCTTTGCGTGGCCGGGCGCAATACGCAAACCGATCGACCGGGCCCGGCGATAAGCTGCCGCCGCAACGATCCGGGACCCGCCATGACCTCCTCCCGCCCCGCCATCGACCACGCCCGCCTGCTCGAACGGCTGCAGCGTCTGGGCGCCATCGGCCGCGGCCCCTCCGACGGCCCGACGCGCCTGGCGCTGACCGATGCCGACCGCGACGGCCGCGACCTGCTGGTCGGCTGGATGCGCGAGGCGGGGCTGGAGGTGCGGGTCGACCGGATCGGCAACATCTTCGGCCTGTGGCCCGCCCCCGGCGCCGACGACCCGGTGATGGTCGGGTCGCATATCGACACGGTGATCGACGCCGGCATCTATGACGGCTGCTATGGCGTCCTGGCCGGGCTGGCGGTGGTCGAGGCGCTGCGGCAGGCGGGTGCCGCGCCGGCGCGGCCGGTCGCGGTCGCCGCCTTCACCAATGAGGAAGGGGTGCGGTTCCAGCCGGACATGATGGGGTCGCTGGTCCATGCCGGCGGCCTCGGCCTCGACGCCGCCCTGGCCACAATCGGCACCGACGGCAAGGAGCTGGGCGAGGAGCTGGCACGCATCGGCTATGCCGGCGACATCGAGCCCGGATCGATCCGGCCCGCCTGTTACCTGGAGCTTCACATCGAGCAGGGCCCGATGCTGGAGGCGGAGGGGCTGGCCATCGGCGCCGTCGACTCGCTGCAGGGCATCTCCTGGCAGCGCATCACCATCACCGGCGCCGCCAACCATGCCGGCACCACGCCGATCGCGGCCCGCCGCGACGCCGGCCTGGCCACCGCCCGCGTCATCGCCCATCTGCGCGACCGGGTGGCGAATGCCGGCACGCTGGCCACCGTCGGGTCGCTGCGGCTGGAGCCGGACGCAATCAACGTGATTCCATCGCGCGCGGTATTCACGGTCGACCTGCGCGACCCGGAGGAGGAGCGGCTGCAGGCGGCCGAGGCCGAGCTGGCCGGCTTTCTCGGCCGGCTGGCCGCGGCCGAAGGGGTGGAAATAGCGACGGAGCGGCTGGCCCGCTTCAGCCCGGTGCGGTTCGACCCGGAGCTCGTCCGCCTGATCGCCGAGGCGGCGGAGCGGCGCGGCCATCGCTGGCGGCGCATGACCTCCGGCGCCGGGCACGACGCGCAGATGATCGCCCGGATCGCACCCGCCGCCATGATCTTCGTGCCCAGCCGCGGGGGCGTCAGCCACAACCCGGCGGAATTCACCGAACCCGGCCAGCTGGCCGCCGGCGCCGATGTGCTGCTGGACGTCGTCGCGCGGCTGGCCGGGGTCTGATCACGCCCGGATCAGGGTGCCGACGCCGCCCTCGGTGAAGACCTCGAGCAGCACCGCATGCGGCACGCGGCCGTCCATGATCACCGCGCCCTCGACCCCCTGCTCGACCGCCGAGATGCAGGTCTCGAGCTTCGGGATCATGCCGCCGGAGATGGTGCCGTCGGTCATCAGCTCGCGCGCCCGGGCCAGCGGCAGCTCCTGGATCAGCGTCTTCTCCTTGTCCAGCACGCCGGCGACGTCGGTCAGCAGGAAGAAGCGGGTGGCGTTGAGCGCCGCGGCGACGGCGCCGGCCGCGGTGTCGGCGTTGATGTTGTAGCTCTCGCCGCGCGGGCCGACGCCGATCGGCGCGATCACCGGGATGAAGTCGCTGTCCTCGAACGCCTCCAGGATCTCCGGGTTCACCGCCGCCGGCTCGCCGACGAAGCCGAGGTCGAGGATGCGCTCGATATTGCTGTCGGGGTCGCGCTTGGTACGCTGCAGCTTGCGGGCCGAGATCAGCGCCCCGTCCTTGCCGGAGACGCCGACCGCCTTGCCGCCGACCGCCTGGATGGCCGAGACGATCTGCTTGTTGATGTTGCCGGACAGCACCATCTCGACCACGTCGACGGTGTTGCGGTCGGTGACGCGCAGCCCGTCGACGAATTCCGACTTGATCTGCAGCCGCTCCAGCATCGCGCCGATCTGCGGACCGCCGCCATGCACCACCACTGGGTTGATGCCGACCTGCTTCAGCAGCACGACGTCGCGGGCGAAGCTTTCGGTCAGGGACTCGTCGCCCATGGCGTTGCCGCCGTATTTCACCACGAAGGTGGCGCCAGCGTAGCGGCGCATGAAGGGCAGCGCCTCGACCAGGGTCTGGGCCTTGTCGAGCGAGGCGGCGGGCAGGTTGGGCGGGGCGGCGAAGGGCTTGGTCATCGGGCTCGATCCTGCGAGCGGTGGGCCGGCGCCCCTCTCATGCCCCACCATGCGCCCGCGATCAACCGCAGAGAGAAGTTCCCCATCGGCGCGTCGCCTCTCCCGGTTGCGGGACCTTCCGGACCGCCCGTCCCCAACCGTCATTGCGAGGAGGCGAAGCCGACGAGGCAATCCAGGGCCGGTACGAGCGGCCCCTGGATTGCTTCGCTGCGCTCGCAATGACGGTACTGGAAGCTCGGAGAAGGCGCCTCTATCCGTTCTTCGCGATCTCCGCCAGGAAGGCGCGCAACTCGGGGATGCCCTCGCCGCTGTCGCTGCTGGTCAGTAGCACCCGCGGGAAGGCCGCCGGGTGGCGCTTCAGCGCCGCCTCGACTTCCGGGATCCGGCGCTGCCGCTCGCCCTTGCCGACCTTGTCCATCTTGGTCAGCACCACCTGGGTGGCTACGGCGGTTTCGTCGAGCAGCTTCAGGATCTCCTCGTCGGAGTCCTTGATGCCGTGCCGGCCGTCGATCAGCACCAGGGCCCGGCGCAGCGTCGGCCGGCCGCGCAGATAGCCCTTCAGCGTGTCGGTCCAGCCCTGGACCAGCGACTTCGAGACCTTGGCGTAGCCGTAGCCCGGCAGGTCGACCAGCGCCAGCCGGCCGCCCAGGTCGAAGAAGTTGAGCTGCTGGGTGCGGCCCGGGGTGTGGCTGGTGCGGGCCAGGGTCTTCCGCCCGGTCAGGGCGTTGACCAGGCTGGACTTGCCGACATTGGAGCGGCCGGCGAAGGCGATCTCCGGCAGGCCCGCGGGCGGCAGGTCGGACAGCGAGGCCGACCCCCAGGTGAAGCGGCATTCCTGGGCGAAGAGCAGCCGCCCCGCCTCGATCGCCTCGGGCCCGAACGCCTCGCCTTCGGCCGCCTGCGGTTCCGTCACCCCTTGCGGCCCGCCGGCTTGCGGGTGGCGGCGGGCTTCGCCGCGCCCTCGCCGCCCTTCTTCCGGGCGACCGAGGGCGGCGGCGCCGGCGGCTCGGCGCCTTCCTCCAACCCGCCCGAGATCTTCACATGCATGCGCTTCATGATCGACCACTGCTGGAGGATCGTCAGCGTGTTGTTCCAGGCCCAGTAGATCACCAGGCCGACCGGGAAATGCGCCAGCATGAAGGTGAAGACGACCGGCAGCAGCATGAACACCCTGGCCTGCACCGGGTCGGCCGGCGCCGGGTTCAGCTTCTGCTGCAGATACATCGTCACGCCCATGATCAGCGGCCAGGCGCCGATCATCAGCATCGCCGGCGGCGCCCAGGGGATCAGGCCGAACAGGTTGAACAGCGAGGTCGGGTCGGGCGCCGACAGGTCGTGGACCCAGCCGAAGAACGGCGCATGCCGCATCTCGATGGTGACCAGCAGCACCTTGTAGAGAGCGAAGAACACCGGGATCTGGATCAGGATCGGCAGGCAGCCCGCGGCCGGGTTGACCTTCTCGCGCTTGTACAGCGCCATCAGCTCCTGCTGCTGCTTCACCCGATCGTCGGCATAGCGGTCGCGCAGCTTCATCATCTCCGGCTGCAGCGCCTTCATCTTCGCCATCGAGCGGTAGGACTTGTCCGCCAGCGGGTAGAAGAGGAGCTTCAGCGCCAGGGTGAAGATCAGGATCGCGACGCCGAAATTGCCGACGATGCCGTGGATCCAGGCCAGGATCTTGAAGAACGGCTTGGTCAGGAACCAGAACCAGCCGAAATCGATGGCGAAGTCGAACTTGGTGATGTTGAGCGTCTCGGCATAGCTGCCGATCAGGTCGACCTCCTTGGCGCCGGCGAAGACGCGGCCGGTCGATTCCACGGTCTGCCCCGGCGCCACCGTCACGGCATCGGCCTGGTAGGTGGCGAGATAGCGGCCCTCGCCGTCCGACTGGTGCAGGAATTGGGTGTCGACCTTGACCGACTGGTCCGGCACCAGCGCCACCAGCCAATACTTGTCGGTGAAGCCGAGCCAGCCGCCGGTGGTGGTGTTGCGGACCGCCTTGTCGTCCTGGATGTCCTGGTAGGTCTTCTCCTCCAGCGTGCCGTTGAACACGCCGTAGGGGCCCTCATGCAGCACGAAGTAGCCCTGGGTCACCGGCGTGCCGAAGCGCAGCACCCGGCCATAGGGGGCCAGCTGCACCGGTTTATCGGTGTTGTTCACGACCCGCTGGACCACCGTGAACATGTAGTTGGCGTCGATCGAGATGGTGCGCTCGAACACCAGCCCCTGGCCGTTGTCCCAGCGCAGCACCACCGGCGCGTCCGGGGTCAGGGCCTGGCGGTCGGCGGTCCAGACCGTATTGGCGCCCGGCACGGGCACCGACGGGTCGACCGGCGCCCAGCCGTAATCCGTGTAATAGGGAGACGGGCCGCCCAGCGGCGTCAGCAGCACGATCTCCGGGCTGTTCGGGTCGGTGGTCTCGCGGTAGTCGCGCAGAGTGACGTCGTCGATCCGGCCGCCGGTCAGGTTGATCGAGCCGTGCAGGCGCGGCGCGTCGATCCTGACGCGCTGGGTCTGGGCCAGCGCCTGGGCCCGGTCCATCGGCGCCTGCGCCGCGGCGCCGACCGAGGTCGGCGCCTGGGGCGACGCGGTCGAGGTGGTGGTCGCCTGCTGCTGCGGCGCCGTGGTCGGCGTCGGGGTCGGGAACAGGAACTGGAAGCCGAGAAGGATGGCCAGCGAAAGGGCGATCGCCAGGATCAGGTTCTTCTGGTCGGTCATCGCATCAGGGCTCCGGTCCCGGCCCTTGCCCTCTAATCTGGCCGGCCGGTCAGTCGAATACGGTCAGTTGTCGGTGGGCCGGGCCGCGCCGCAGCAGGCGTCATGGCCCCGTCCACCGGCCGTCTTGGTCAGGGTGTCGGGCACGGGGTCATACCCCGACCCACCCCAGGGGTGGCAACGCGCGATGCGCCGCAGGGCCAGCCAGCCCCCGGCGATCGCACCGTGCCGCTCAATAGCCTCGATCGCATAGGCGGAGCAAGTGGGCTCGAACCGGCATTGCCGCCCGATCAGCGCCGACAGGCTGTAGCGGTAGACGATCACGAGCGCGCGCAGCAGATGGGCCAGCGGGCTCATGCCCTGCCCTCCTGCGTCTCCGCCTTCGGGCGCGCGGCGCTGAGCTTCTCCAGCGCGCGGTCGAGATCGGCCACGAGGTCGGCGAAGGGCCGCCGGATGGTCTCGCCGCGGGCGATCAGCACCAGGTCCTGGCCGGGCGCCGCCCGGCGGCCCAGGACCTCGGCGGCGGCGGCGCGCAGACGGCGGCGCGCCCGGTTGCGGGCGACCGAATTCCCGACCTTGCGGCTGGCGGTGTAGCCGACGCGGAGGTCGCAGCCGGCCGTGGCCTCCGATCCGCCTTCGTCCCAGCGGCGCGCCTGGACGATCACGCCGGGCGCCGCCCATTTCCGGCGGCTCGCGGCCACAGCCAGGAACTCGGCCCGCTTCTTCAGCCGGCCGAGGCGGTTCAGGCCAGGATCGTCAAGGCGGACGCGCATCCGGTCACCCCGGCCCCCAACGCTTGAAATCGGCAGATTTGCCTTGGGACCCAAGGCAAATCTGCGGGCCGGATTAAGCGGAGAGGCGCTTCCGGCCCTTGGCGCGACGATTGGACAGCACGCGGCGGCCGCCGACGGTCGCCATGCGGGCGCGGAAGCCGTGGCGGCGCTTACGCACCAGCTTGCTCGGCTGATAGGTTCTCTTCACGGTCGGAACTCCGGATGGCTCACTGCGCCCTTCCGGACGCAAAACGGTCGCGGGTTATAGGCACGCGCGGCGTCCGAGTCAATCGATCCGCCCGCGGATCGGTGCGGGGATGCTCCCGACGCAGATCTTCCGGTAGACTTCTTTCATTATGGCATGGAATCCGACCCACACCCTGAAATTCGCCGGGCCGCGGCTGCAGCCCGGGCTCGACCTCATCACCCGCCTGCCGGATATCGAGGCGAAGCGGATCGTCGATCTCGGCTGCGGCAACGGCGCGCTGGCGGCGCAGCTGGCCGAGCGCTGGCCCCGCGCCACGGTCACCGGGCTCGACCGCGACCGCAACGCGCTGCGCGAGGCGCGGGCGACCCATCCGGATCTGGACTGGGTCGAGGGCGACATCGCCGACTGGACGCCGGCGGAGCCGGTGGACCTGATCTTCTCCAACGCCGCGCTGCAATGGGTGGAGGGGCACGAGGCGCTGTTCCCGCGCCTGCTCTCCTGCCTCGCCCCCGGCGGCGTGCTGGCGGTGCAGATGCCGCGCAACTTCGACGCGCCGAGCCATGTGCTGATGCGGGCGCTGGCGTCGGAACCGCCCTGGGCCGGGCGGATCCCGCTGCGCCGGCCGCCGGTCGGCACCCCGGCCGTCTATTACGACCTTCTGGCGCCACGCACCGCCGCGCTGGACATCTGGGAGACCGAGTACCTGCATGTGCTGAAGGGCGACAACCCGGTGCTGCACTGGGTGCGCGGCACCGCCCTGCTGCCCGTGATGGCGGCGCTGTCGGGGCCGGAGCTCGACGCCTTCATCGCCACCTACGCCGCCCGGCTGGCCCAGGCCTATCCGCCGCAGCCGGACGGCAACACCCTGTTCCCCTTCCGCCGCCTGCTGCTGCTGGCGCGGGTGGCGTGAGCGGCCAGGTTCATTCGCCCTCGTCATCCGTGGGGAGGTGTCGCTTCAGATCCATCGCATCATGCAGGACGCGCAACACCGTGATGAGGGTGTCACCGGCCTGGCGATAGACCAGGACGTGGCGCCCAGCCTGGCCGTACCTTGCGACATGCAGTATGCGGATAGTCGGCCGGACATCGTCGCGTGCCTTGCTGCCCGGCACGACCGGCCCCTCCACCAACGCGGCAATCGCCCGGACGATTGTTCCCTTGTACCGGCTGGCCTGTGGCGCGCCGAAAGTCCGCGTGGTCCAATCAAGGATAGAGACGAGGTCCCGCTCCGCTTCGACAGTCAGCCGGACTTGCCAGCGGCGGCGTCCCACTCCGGATCAACGCTTCGCGTCGGATATCGCCTTGTCGGCCAGGGCGTTCAGATGGCGCCTCAGATCTGCCACCGAATCGAACGTGGTAACGTCTCCGCGCTCTTCAGCCTCGATTCCGAGATCGACCGCGGCCCGCAGCCGCTCGAGCTTGGCGGCATCTTCGCGCTCCCGCTGCTCGACCAGACGGAGCCCCTCGCGCAGGACCTCGCTGGCATTCTGGTAGCGGCCGGATTTGACCAGCGCTTCGATCAACTCGGCCTGATGATCGGTCACGACGACGTTGCGGGTCGGCATCGCAGGGCTCTTCCAAGCGGGTTCTGTGAGTAAGATAGGGGGATTGGCAGATAATGCCAATCCCGAGTGAGTTCACCTGGGTCCGCCTTGCCGCTCCCGCTTTGACCCGCGGCAAGATCGGCGCGAGACTGTCGTCGGGTGGCGTCCGACCGGGTCGGCATGGCTGCAGATCTTCCACGCAAGTCACGGAAAGCGCTCGATGACGACGCAATCGCTTCTGACGTCATTGTTCCAATACAAGGCCTGGGCGAATGACCGGCTTCTCGCAGCCATGGCCGCCATGGACGGAGGAGCCCTCCAGGCAGAACGGCACTCGGCCATTCTCATCCTCAATCACGCCTACATGTCGACCGGATCTTTGCCGCCAATCTGCAGAAGATTGAACACGGATACACGGCGAACGAAACCGACGACGCTCCGGCGCTGGAAGAGCTGTCCGCTTCCGTCAGGGAAATGGACCGCTGGTATCTCGACTATGTCGCGCGGCTGAGCCCGGACGAGCTGGGCGAGGTGATCGCGTTCACCTTCACCGACGGCGCGCCCGGACGGATGTCCCGCGAGGAGATGCTGGCTCATGTGATCGCCCATGGCGGCTATCACCGCGGCCAGGTGGGCCAGATCCTGTCGCAGATGCCGATCGCGCTGCGGCGAGAGAACGTGTTCCGCGACACCTTCACCAGCTATCTACACCGGGCCGACGCAGCAGCCGTGGCGACATAGGCGCCTTCTCGAAGCGCCCAATGACGACAGCTCGGGCTCGCCCGCGACGAGCCCGAGCTGTCCCCTTCCTCACTTCCCGGGCGGCTTGTACCAGGCGTCGAGTGTCTCCTGCACCTTGGCGGCGGCCTGCTCGGCGGTCATGCTGCCGTTCAGCACCTGGGCCGAGACGTTCCAGATCGCCTGGTCGACATTCGGCTTGCCGCGCGACAGGATCTGGTGCGCCAGGCGGATGTTGCCGCCGCACTTGTCCTTCCAGCCCTGGAACTCCGCCGCCAGCGCGTCCTTCAGCTCGACCTTGTGGGTCGACAGGGTGAAGAAGCCCGGCAGGGCGTTGGTGTAGAGCGTCGCGAACTCCGCCGAGGCCACCCATTCCAGGAAGGCGCGCGCCGCCTCCGGATGCTTCGTCTTCGCGTTCATGCCGAAGCCGATATCGGTGTGGTTGGAGATGAAGCAGCCGTCGCCCTCCTTCTCCACCGGCGGCGGGAACGCGCCCATCGGGAAGTCGGCCTGTGCCTCGAACAGCGGGATCTCCCAGGACCCGGCCGGGTAGATCGCGGCCCGGCCGAGGGTGAACAGGTTCTGGCTGTCGGGGTAGGACTGCGCCTCGTAGCCGTCCGGCAGATACGGCTTCCACTGCGCCAGCTCGGCCCAGGCCGCGACATAGGGCGCGTCGGTGAACTTGGCGGTGCCAGCGATCAGCGCCTTGCGGCCGGGATCGCCCTTCCAGTGGTTCGGGCCGATGTTCTGGAAGCCCATCGTCGCCGCCTCCCACTGGTCGGCGGTGCCGATGTCGAGCGGTGCGACCTCGCCCTTGGCCTTGATCTTGTCGAGCAGGGCGAAGAACTCGGCCCTGGTCTTCGGTGGGGTCAGGCCGAGCTCGTCGAAGATCTGCTTGTTGTAGATGAAGCCGGCGATCACCGACCCGACCGGCACGCAGTAGGTCGACTTACCGTCATCGGTGCTCCAGGCCGTCTTCGCCGCGTCGGTGAAGTTCTCGATTCCCTTGACGTCGTTCACTGCCGCGAGATGGCCCTTCTGGAACAGCGCCAGCGAGGCATCGAAGGCGCGGCAGGCGACGATGTCGCCGGCGACCCCGCCCTCCATCTTGGCGTTCAGTGCGGCGTTGTACTCGGTCGGCGCCGAAGGCGCGAAGTTCAGCTTGATGCCGGGATGCGTCGACTCGAAGGCCGGGATGATCTTGTCCTGCCAGATCTTGAGATCATCGTTGCGCCAGCTCTCGATCGTCAGCGTCACGTCCGCGGCCTGCGCGGTGCCGGCCAGGATGGCGAGCGCCGCGCCCGTCATCAGGACGCGGGATATGGTGATGGTCATTGCCTCGGGCCTCCCCTTCTGATGGTCTAGACCACACGGCAGGTCGGCCCGCTTGTCAATCCCCGCCGCTCTCAATCGAGCTGGAGGCAGATCCCCTTGAGGTACGCACTCTCCGGCAGCTGCGGGTGCACCGGGTGGTCCGGCCCGGCGCCGGACTGGCGCAGGATACGGCCGGTCCGCCCGGCGTCGATCAGGCCGCGCGCCACCTGCTCGGCGAACAGCGCCGGGTCGACATGATGGCTGCAGGAGAAGGCGCAGAGGAAGCCGCCGCGCTCCGTCACCCGCGCCGCCAGGCGGGCCAGCTTGGCATAGCCGCGGGCGCCGGCGGCGAGGTCCTTCTTCGCCTTCACGAAGGCCGGCGGGTCGACCACCACCACCTCCCAGCGCTCGCCCTCGGCGCCGCGCCGCTCCAGCTCGGCGAAGGCCTCGCCGCGTGCGGTCGCGACCCGGTCGGCGACGCCGTTGGCCGCGGCCGCCTTCGCCGCCAGCTCCAACGACGGGGCGGAGCGGTCGACCAGCGTCACCGCGGCGGCGCCGGCCAGCGCCGCCTGGACGCCGAAGCCGCCGGTGTGGGTGTAGACGTCGAGCAGCCGCCGGCCGCGCGCCAGCCGGGCGACGAAGGCGCGGTTGTCGCGCTGGTCGAAGAACCAGCCGGTCTTCTGGCCGCCGAGCGGATCGGCCTCGAACCTGGCACCGTTCTCCTCCACCGCGATCGGGCCGTCGACGGCGCCGCGGACGACCCGCACCTCCTCCGCCAGCCCTTCCAGGCCGCGCACGGCGCTGTCGTTGCGCAGCACGATGGCGCGGGGCTTGAGAAGCTCCTCCAGCGCGTCGCAGAGCGGCCCCTCCAGCCGGTCCATCAGCGCCGTGTTGCTCTGCATCACCAGCACGTCGCCGTAGCGGTCGACGATCAGCCCTGGCAGCCCGTCGGCCTCGGCATGGGCCAGGCGATAGAAGGGCCGATCGAACAGCGTGTCGCGCAGCGCCAGGGCCGAGGCCAGGCGCCGGCGCAGTAAGGCGGTGTCGATCGCCGTGTCGGGGTTGCGGTCCAGCATGCGCACGGCGATCAGCGCGTGCCGGTTGAAGCCGCCGACGCCCAGCGCCTTGCCGTTCGCCGCCTCGACCCGCACCGGGGCGCCCAGCGGCACCTCGCGCAGCTCCGGCGTCATGGCGATCTCGTTCGAGAAGATCCAGGGATGCCCCGCGGCGACGCGCTTGTCGCGGCCGGGCTGCAGGCGGATGAGCGGCAGGTCGGTCATGGCGGCGGAGCATAGGCGGCCGCCCTTCCCCCGAACAGCCTGCAGTCTCGTTGACGGCAGGGCCCGGGGTCCTGTCTGCTGGATCGCATCGCCGCCGAGAGACCGCCATGACCATCCGCCCGGGCCCGCGCAATTCGATCACCGACATCGCCGGCCTTCTGGTCGGCCAGGCCGAGGACCTGGCCGTGCGCAGCGGCGTCACCGTGCTGCTGCCGGAGACGCGCTGCACCGCCGCGGTCGACGTCCGCGGCGGCGGGCCGGGGACGCGGGACACCGACGCCCTGGACCCGACCTGCATGGTCGAGGCGGTGGACGCCTTGGTGCTGTCCGGCGGCTCGGTCCACGGGCTCGAGGCCGCATCCGGTGTCGTCTCCTGGCTCGCCGCCCGCGGCCGCGGCCTGGCGATCGGCGATGCCCGCGTGCCGATCGTGCCGGCCGCGATCCTGTTCGACCTGACCAATGGCGGCGACAAGAACTGGGCCGACACCCCGCCCTACCGCGCCCTGGCGCTGGCCGCCTGCGATGCCGCCGGGACGGAGGTGCGCCAGGGCAATGCCGGGGCCGGCACCGGGGCCAAGACCGCGACCTGCAAGGGCGGGCTCGGCACTGCCTCGGCCGTCGACCCCGAGACCGGCGTCACTGTCGGCGCCGTGGTCGCCGCCAACCCGGTCGGCGCCGTGACGATGCCGGACGGCACCTTCTGGGCCTGGCCTTTGGAGCAGGAGGGCGAGTTCGGCGGCCCGCACCGCCCGACCGGGCCGGCGGCGCCGGAGCCGGAATTCTACCGCAACCCGGCGGCGCCCCAGCCCGAGCCCGGCGGCAACACCACGATCGGCATCATCGCGGTCGACGCCGCCCTGAGCAAGGCCGAGGCACGACGACTGGCGATCATGGCGCAGGACGGCCTGGCCCGCGCCATCCGCCCGGTGCACACGCCGATGGACGGCGACACCATCTTCGCGCTGGCGACCGGCGCCAAGGCCCTGCCCGAGCCGCGGACCATGGCGCTGGCCCGGATCGGCGCCATCGCCGCCGACTGCGTTGCCCGCGCCATCGCCCGCGGTGTCTGGCATGCCGCGACGCTGGGGCCGCACCCGGCCTGGCGGGAGCGCTACGGCAAGGCTTGAACCGGGCCCGAGCGGGCTGCCATCATCGCCGCGAACGCGACCGGCAGCGGACCGGCCGAACAGGGAGAATGCGATGGGGATCAGGGGCTTGCTCGCGACCGTCCTGGTGGCGGCCGGGCTGATCGCGACGCCGGCGCTGGCCGCCAAGGACCAGGCCGTGATCGGCATGGTGCTGGAGCCGCCCAATCTCGACCCGACAGGCGGCGCCGCCGCGGCCATCGCCGAGGTGGTCTACGCCAATGTGTTCGAGGGGCTGACCCGGATCGACGAGAACGGCCAGGTGCAGCCGAGCCTGGCCACCGAGTGGACCGTGTCGGATGACGGGCTGACCTATACCTTCACCCTCCGCCGCGGCACCACCTTCCACGACGGCACCAAGTTCGACAGCGAGGCGGTGAAGTTCTCGCTGGACCGCGCCCGCGCGCCCGATTCGACCAATCCGCAGAAGGCCTTCTTCGAGCCGATCCAGTCGGTCGAGACGCCGGCACCGGACCAGGTGGTGATCACCCTGTCGCATCCGGATGGGCTGTTCCTGTTCCATCTCGGTCAGGCGGCGGCGCTAATCGTGGCGCCGAACACGGCCGCCGGCAACGGCACCCACCCGATCGGCACCGGCCCGTTCAAGTTCGTCGAATGGGTGGCCGGCGACCATGTCACGCTCGACCGCACCGACGCCTATGCCGGCGAGAAGCCGAAGCTGAACCGGCTGATCTTCCGCTTCGTCGCCGACCCGGCGGCGGCCTCGGCCGCAGTGATGTCGGGCGACATCGACGCCTTCCCGAACATGCCGGCGCCGGAGACGCTGGACCAGTTCAAGGCCGATCCGCGCTTCGCGGTCGAGATCGGCACCACCGCCGGCGAGACCATCATGGCGGTCAACCAGCGCCGCAAGCCGTTCGGCGACGTGCGGGTGCGGCAGGCGCTGGCGATGGCGATCGACCGGCAGGCGCTGATCGACGGCGCCATGTTCGGCTACGGCACCCCGATCGGCAGCCATTTCGCACCCTACGAGCCGGCCTACAAGGACCTAACCGGCGCCTATCCCTACGACCCCGAGAAGGCCAAGGCCCTCCTGGCCGAGGCCGGCTATCCGGACGGCTTCAAGGCGACGCTGAAGCTGCCGCCGCCCGGCTATGCCCGCCGCGGCGGCGAGATCATCCAGGCGCAGCTGGCCGAGATCGGCGTCCAGGTCGAGCTGGTGCCGGTGGAATGGGCGCAGTGGCTGGAGCAGGTGTTCAAGGGCTACGACTACGACATGACCATCGTCTCGCACACCGAGGCGCTGGACATCGGCATCTATGCCCGCGGCAAGGACAATTACTATTTCGGCTACGACAACCCGGCCTTCGACCAGGTGATCCAGCAGTTGGACCGCACGGTGGACCCGGAGCAGCGGAAGGCGCTGTACCAGCAGGCGCAGCAGATCCTGTCCGACGACGAGGCCGCGGTGTTCCTGTTCCAGCTGGCCAAGACCGGGGTGCGCAACGCCAAGCTGATGGGGATGTGGAAGAACAGCCCGATCGCCGCCAACGACATGACCAAGGCCTATTGGGCGGAATGAGGGGCCGCACCGATCCCGCCGCGCCCGGCGCCTGACCCATGCTCGGCTTCCTGGCGCGGCGGTGCCTGACGCTGCTGTTCACGCTGTTCGCCACCTCGGTGGTGGTGTTCACCGTGCTCGAGGTGCTGCCCGGCGACCCGGCGCTGCTGATGCTGGGCACCGAGGCGCGCGAGGACACGCTGGCGGCGCTGCGCAGCCAGATGGGCCTCGACCGCCCGGCGCCGGTCCGCTACCTCGACTGGGTCGGCGGTGCCCTCACCGGGGATTTCGGCACCAGCTACACCTACAAGATGCCGGTGGCGAAGCTGATCGGCGATCGCCTCGCGGTGACCGCCCCGCTGGCGGTGTTCGCGCTGCTGCTGTCGACCGCGCTGGCCATCCCGCTCGGCATGCTGGCCGCGGTCCGGCACAACCGGGTCGGCGACTGGGGGGTGATGGGGTTCAGCCAGCTCGGCCTCGCCGTGCCCAGCTTCTGGGTCGGCATCATGCTGATCTGGCTGTTCGCGCTGCAGCTCGGCTGGTTCGGCGCCGGCGGCTTCCCCGGCTGGTCCGCCGGCTGGGGGCAGGCCCTGCACGCGCTGGTGCTGCCGGCCGTGGCTCTGGCTCTGACCGAAGCGGCGATCTTGGCCCGCATCGTGCGCTCGGCGATGCTGGAGACGATGCGCGAGGACTATGTCCGCACCGCCCGGGCCAAGGGCCTGTCGAAGGGGGCCGTGCTGCGCCGCCACGTGCTGCGCAACGCCCTGATCCCGGTCGCCACCATCGTCGGGCTGCAGTTCGGCTTCCTGATGGCGGGCGCGGTGGTCGTGGAGAACGTCTTCACCCTGCCCGGCCTGGGCCGGCTGGCCTTCCAGGCCATCGCCCAGCGCGACCTGATCGTGGTCAAGGACGTGGTGGTGCTGCTGGCCGCCATCGTCGTCGTGGTCAACTTCCTGGTCGACGTGGTCTACGCCGTGATCGATCCGCGGCCGAAGCAGGCAGGGTGACGATGATGCGGCTGTTCACCCATCGCGGCTTCGCCCTCGGCCTCGCCCTGTGCCTCGTCTTCATCGGCATGGCGCTGGTCAGCTTGGCCTGGACGCCCTATCCGCCGAACGCCATCGCCATTCCCCAGAAGCTGCAGGCACCTGGCGCGCTGCACTGGCTCGGCACCGACCAGCTCGGCCGCGACACCCTCTCGCGCATCATGGTCGGCGCCCGCACCTCGGTGGCGGTCGGGGTGGTGGCGGTCGCCATCGGCCTCCTCCTCGGCGTGCCGCTCGGCCTGTGGGCCGCGGCCCGGCGCGGCTGGACCGACGAGATCCTCGGCCGAGCCGTCGACCTGACCTTCGCCTTCCCGGCGATCCTCAGCGCCATCCTGATCACCGCGCTGCTCGGCCCCGGCGCGGTCAACGCCATCCTGGCGATCGGCATCTTCAACATCGCCGTCTTCGCCCGGGTGGCGCGCGGCGCCGCGCTGGTGGTCTATGGCCGCGACTTCGTCCGCGCCGCCCAGGCGCTGGGCCGCTCGCGTTTCGATATCGCGCTGCGCCACGTGCTGCCGAACATGGCCAACGCCCTGATCGTGCAGGCGACGATCCAGTTCGCCATCGCCATCCTGGCCGAGGCGGCGCTGGGCTATCTCGGCCTCGGCACCCAGCCGCCGCAGCCGAGTTGGGGCAAGATGCTGCTGGATGCCCAGACGTTGCTGGCCCAGGCGCCGCTGCAGGCGGTGTTCCCGGGCCTCGCTATCGCCGTCGCCGTGCTGGGCCTGAACCTGATCGGCGACGGTCTGCGCGACCTCTTGGATCCGCGGATGAAGGTCGGACGGATCGGCTGATCGATAGAGGCAGGGTCTGCCCATACATCACCGTCATGGCGAGGCGCGCAGCGCCGCGGCCATCCAGGGCCTGTGCGAGCGGCCCTGGATGGCCACGCCCCTTCGGGGCTCGCCATGACGGGTAAGATCTCTGGCCGTCAGCACAAAGGCTCGACGCAAAAATCTTGCGTTATGGCACGATCATCGCGCGCACCTCCCGCAAGCGGGCGGATAGGGTCACGGCATCTCCACCCCATCCCGGGACCGATGATGAAGCTCTTGTACCAGACCCATTCCCCCTATGCCCGCAAGGTGTTGGTGATGGCGCATGAGGTTGGGCTGGCCGGCCGGATCGAGGTGATCCATCACGAGACCAGCCCGACCCGGCGCAACGAGGCGGTGTATGCCGCCAACCCTTTGGGCAAGGTGCCGGTGCTGATCTGTGACGACGGGCTGGTGCTGTTCGATTCCGTCGCGATCTGCGACCACCTGGACCAGCTACATGACGGCCCGAAGCTGATCCCGCCCGCCGGCCGGGCGCGGGCCCTGACCCTGCGGCTGCAGGCCCTGGCCCAGGGGCTGGCCGATGCCGGCATCGCCCTGCGCTGGGAGACCGAGCGCCGGCCGGAAGCGCTGCGCTACCCGCCGCTCGCCGAAGGGCAGATAGCGAAGCTGGTCGCGGCCTATGACTTCGTCGAGCGCGAGGTCGATCTCGACGATCCGGTCGATCTCGGCCAGATCGCCCTGGCGACCGCCCTGAGCTGGTTGGAGTTCCGCGACCTGCCGGCCTTCCGCCCCGGCCGGCCGCGCCTGTCGGCCTGGTTCGATGCCTTCAGCCGCCGCCCGTCGATGCTGGCGACGCCGCTGTCGGGCGAGACGCACGATTGAAGGCCCGCCGCCGGCCGCCATACCTCTTCTGGCCTCGTTTCCTCGCTCCATCCGGGCTCGTATGATTCATCCGTCTCTGAGGTCTTTACGCTCTTCAGCGGAAACGCACGATTTCGACTCGGAGCGGGAAAATGCCCTCACTGCTCAAGGAAACGGTGAAGAGCCTTTTTGCCGCCAACGACACGGCCTACAAGCTTCTGTTTCGGGCCTATTTCTGGTCCGGCAAACATCTCCCGGTCGGCCGAGTTCCCGCGGGCGGCGGAGAAGACGGTGCGACCTTCGCCAGCATCTATCGCAGCAATGGCTGGGACAGCTCCGAGTCCCGAAGCGGTATCGGGTCCACGCTCGCCTCCACGGCGAATATCCGGCGCGAGCTGCCGGGCCTCATCGAACGGCTGAATGTCAGGACGCTCCTGGACGCGCCCTGCGGCGACTTCCACTGGATGAAGGAGGTCTCGCTCCCGGCCGGCTGCACCTATATCGGCGCCGATATCGTTCCCGACATCATCGAGCATCTGAGTGCCCGATTCGCCTCGCCGTCCCGGTCGTTCGTCTGCGCGAACATCCTGGACCCCCTGCCGGATGCCGATCTCTGGCTTTGCCGCGATTGCCTGATCCACCTCTCGAACCAGCAGATCGCCACCGCGGTCGAGAATTTCCGGCGCTCGAACATCCGGTATTGGCTGACGACGCATGTGCCCGCCTGCCGCACCAACAAGGACATCCAGACCGGCGCCTATCGCCTGATCAATCTGCGCCGGCCGCCCTTCAACCTGCCGAAGCCGCGGGCCGTCATTGACGATTTCGTCCCACCTGCTCACCCGAAGCAGCTCGCCCTCTGGTCGCGCGAGCAGCTGACGCGGTAAAGCCCTGCGCGCCGGCCCGGCGGCGGTCAGGCCACCACGAGATCGGTCGGCGCCAGGGTCAGGGCCTCGCAGCCGGTGTCGGTGACCAGCACGGTCTGGCCCGAGGTCATGGCCAGGCCGCGGTCGCTGGCGTAGAGGATGATGTGGATGAAGAACACCATCCCCGGCGCCGCCAGCGTCGGGTTGCCGTGGAAGAACATCGACAGCCCGGCCGCATCCATCCAGTTCGGCGCGAAGGTGGCGCCCAGCGAATAACCGCAGGCATTGAGGCGGGCGTGCCGCAGCCCGGCGGCGTCGGCCACCCGGGCATGGGCGTCGAACACGTCGCCGAGCGGATTGCCCGGCTTCAGCGCCCCCTTCGCCGCCTCCAGCGCCTCCACCGCCGCCTTGTGCATCGCCCGGTGCTCCGGCGAGGCGCGGCCGACCAGCAGGGTGCGCATCAGGCAGCTGTGGTAGTGCCGATAGGTGCCGGCGAATTCCAGCGTCAGCTGGTCCTCGGCCGAGAGGTGGCGCCGGCCGGTGAAGTAGCGGCACATCAGGGCGCCGGGGCCGGAGCCGATGATGAACTCGTTGGCCGGGTCGTCGCCGCCGCCGCGCCAGACCGCGCCCTGCATCGCCGCCAGGATGTCGCCCTCGAAGGCGCCGGGCCGGGTCAGCTTCACCGCCTCGTCATAGGCGGCGTCGGCCAGCTTCGCCGCCTCGCGCACATAGGTCAGCTCGGCCGGGCTCTTGATCAGCCGGAAGCGGGAGACGAGGTCGGAGGCGTCCTCATGCGCGGCATAGAAGTCGAGCTTGGCCTTGAGCCGGAGGCCGAGCGCCGCGGTCAGGCCGTAGGCGTCCCATTCGACCCCGACCTTGCCGCCGCGGACCTTGTATTCGTCGAGGATCGCCAGCAGGTCGTCCGCCGGCTCCGACCCCGCCCGGTCGACCCAGACCCGGACGTCCTCGATCACCGAGGTGAAGCGCGCCTGGCGCTCGTCGGCCGACCGGGTCAAGAGCGTCATCCGCCCATCGGCGCCGAGCCACAGGCACTGGAAATAGACGTAGCCGAAGGTGTCGTAGCCGGTCAGCCAGTACAGCGACTCCTGGCGGAATACCAGCAGGCCGTCGAGGCCGCGGGCGGCAAGCTCGGCACAGACGCGGCGGCGGCGATCCGCCAGCTCCGACGTCTCGAAATGGATCGGCATCGGCTCCTCGCCTCAGCGCTTCTGGGCCCGGATCTCTGCGATCGGCTCGACGTAGCGGTATTCGATGTCCCAGGGGAAGAAGATCCAGGTGTCCTGGCTGACCTCGGTGATGAAGGTGTCGACCAGCGGCCGCCCGGCCGGCTTGGCGTAGATCGTGGCGAAATGCGCCTTCGGCATCAGGTCGCGCACCACCCGGGCGGTGCGGCCGGTGTCGACCAGGTCGTCGACCAGCAGCCAGCCCTCGCCGTCGCCCTCCACCGGCGGCTTCAGCACCTTGGACTCGCGCATGTTCTGGTGGTCGTAGGTCGAGATGCAAACCGTGTCGATCAGCCGGACGTCGAGCTCGCGCGCCAGAATCGCGGCCGGCACCAGCCCGCCGCGGGTGATCGCGACGATGCCCTTCCACGGCCCCATCTCGGCCAGGCGCCAGGCCAGGGCGCGGGCGTTGCGGTGCAGCTCCTCCCAGGAGACCGGAAAGTCCTTCCGGAACGTCGCGTGCTCGGCCATGTACGGTTCTCCACCACCCCTGGGAAATGGCGCTTCATAGCGCAACCGGTCCGGCATCGGAAGGGGATGGCCTTGATCTCGCCATGCTCGACGGCGATTCTCGGGCCTGCAGCCTTCCCGGCTGTATTGTAGCCAGAGAGTGGAATGCTCCGTCTCGTCCTGACCGCCGGCCTTCTCGCCGTCCTTGCCGCGCCGGCATTCGCCGCCGAATCCTGCGACGTCAACGCCGAATCCGCGGCCGTGGTCGCCGCCTGGGGCGCCAAGGTGCGCGACGGCTCCCTGCCCGAGGACAAGCTGGCCGAGATCTCCAACAAGATCCAGTCGCTGCCCTCGATCAGCGCCCAGGACCCGAACAAGGCCTGCGCCGTGCTGGCCGAGATCAAGCGCGAGCTGGGACTGTAGGCCGCCCCCTCCCTCAGCGGAACCCGACCATGTCCAGCGCCCGCTGGACCTTCTCGGCCGGCCAGCGCCGGACCGTGCCCGGCGGCTCCCTGCGGCTGGTGATCGACGTGCCCTCGCCCGGCCCGAGCGTGACCGAGCCGGCATCGGTGGAGACCTCGACCGCGCCATCGAGCACCAGGACGCCGAAGGCGCCGTCGATCGGGCCGGCGAAGAAGCGGGTGCCGCGCACCCCGAGCGTGGCCACGCCGGTCTCGATGGTCAGGTTACGATCCGGCGCCTGCTCGACCCCGCCGCCGACGAACAGGAAGGCGCCCTGCAGCCGGCGCAGCGCCAGCGCTGCGCCACCATCCGCCCCGCCATAGGCGAAGCGGTCGACCAGGAGCCGCGCCGCGGGCCCGAGCGTCAGCTCGGTGCCGTCGTCGAGCGTGACCTGCAGCCGCGACTGCGGGCCGGTCCACAGCGTGTCGTCGAGGAACACCGGCGAGGCCGGGTCGAGCAGCCGGTCCTCGCCCTGGTAATAGGCGCCGGCCGCCGGCTCGAGGCGGTCGACCAGGCCGATCTTCGGGCGGTCCTGGGCCAGGGACGCGGCCGGCAGCAGCAGGCAGGCCAGGACGAGCCCGACGGGACGCAAGAAACGTGACATCGCAATCTCCCTTTCGGAGAGATGATGGCGCGAGGGACGACCATAAGGTGTGACCGTGGTCATTTCGCGGCGCGCCCGGCCTTCCCGTGATGGCGGACAGCCCGTATCCTGGCACAGCCAAGGCAGGAGAGTCCGAGTGGCCAGCGTTTCGCCGGCGGAGAGGCGCCGCCTTCTGTCCGAGACCCCATTCTTTGCCGCCTTCCCCCCGGCCCAGCGCGACGCCCTGGCCGCGCGGCTGACCGAGCGCAGCCATCCGGACGGCGACACCATCTTCCTGCGCGGCGACGAGGGCACGAGCCTGATGATCGTCGCCTCCGGCCGGGTCGCGCTGCGGCTGACCTCGCCGCAGGGGCGCGAGATCCTGCTCGCCATCCTCGACCCGGGCGAGATCTTCGGTGAGATGTCGCTGCTGGACGGCCGCGGCCGCAGCGCCGATGCCGTCGCCTTCGGCCCATGCCGGCTGCTGAGCCTGGAGCGCCGCGACGTGCTGCCGGTCCTGCGGGAATCGCCGGAGGCCTGCATCCGGCTCCTGGACCTGCTGACCAACCGGCTGCGCCGGACCAGCGACCAGCTCGAGGGCGTCGCCCTGCTGAACCTGCCCTCGCGGCTGGCGCGGCTGCTGCTGGCCCTGTGCGAGGCCCACGGCGCCCGCAGCCCGGGGGGCGAGGTGCTGCTGCCGCTGGCCCTGTCGCAGCGTGATCTCGGCCAGCTGATCGGGGCGAGCCGCGAGAAGGTCAACCTGCAGCTCGGCCGCTGGGCCGCCGAGGGGCTGCTGCGGCGGGAGGAGGGGGCGCTGGCGATCTGCGACACCGAGGCGCTCACCGACATCGCCGACACCGGGACGCCCTGACCCGATGCCCCGGCCGTGGCGCCGCTTCGCCCTGGTCGCCCCAGGGCTCCTGGTCCTGGCGGGGCTGATCGGGCTGCGGCTGGCCGATCCGGCGCCGGTCGAGGCGCTACGGCTGCAGGGCTTCGACCTGTTCCAGCGCCTGGCGCCGCGCGCCTACGATCCCGCCGTGCCGGTCCGGGTGGTCGCGATCGACGAAGAATCGCTGCGCCGCTTCGGGCAATGGCCGTGGCCGCGCGACCGCCTGGCCCGGCTGATCGACCGGTTGGCCGAGGCCGGGGCGGCAGCGGTGGTGCTCGACCTCGTGCTGGCCGAGCCGGACCGCACCGCTCCGGCCCGGATCGTGGAGCTCCTGGCCGGCCGCGCCGAACCGGCGGTGCTGGCGGCGCTGACCGGGGAGCTGCCGGACCCCGACCGCGACCTCGCCGGGGCGCTCGGCCGCACCCGCAGCGTCATCGCCTTCGCCCTCGCCGAGGAGCCGGGCCGGACGCCGCGCATCGCCGCCAGCTTCGCCGAGATCGGGCCGGCGCGGCAGCGGCTCAACCGCTTCGCCGGTGCGGTGCCCAGCCTGCCGGAGTTCGAGGCTGCGGCGTCGGGCAATGGCAGCATCGGCAACCCCGCCGGCGGCGACGAGGTGCTGCGGCGGCTGCCGGCGGTGGCCCTGCTTGGCGATGCCCTGATCCCGTCGCTCGCGGTCGAGGCGTTGCGGGTCGCCCAGGGCGCCGGCACGGTGACGCTGCGGGCCGCGGCCGACGGAACCGGGCTGGACGCGGTCCGGGTCGGCGAGGTGATCCTGCCGGTGGCCCCGGACGGCCGGTTCTGGCTGCAGTTCACCCCCGACACACCGGCCCGTCAGGTGCCGGCCTGGCGGGTGCTCGACTCCACCGCGCCGGCTGCCGAGCTCGCCGCCGCGCTGCGCGGGCGGATCGCGCTGATCGGCGTCACCGCCGCAGGATTCGGCGACACCGCGCTGACGCCGCTGCGCGACCGCATCGCCGGGGTCGTCGCCCATGCCGAGGCGCTGGAGCAGATCCTGCTCGGCCGCAACCTGGCGCGGCCGGCCTGGGCGATGGCGCTGGAGGTCGGGCTGCTGCTGGCGCTCGGCCTCGCCCTGATCGCGTCCTGGCGGCGGCTGCCGGCGATCGCCTCGGGCGGGCTGGCGGTGCTGGCCGCCGTAGCCATCGGCATCGGCGCCTTCCTGGCCTACCGCCGGGCCGGACTGCTGCTCGACCCCACCCTGCCCGCGCTCGGCCTGCTCCTGACCCACGGTGCGGTCGCCGCGACGGCGCAGTGGCGGGTCGAACGCGACCGCCGCGCCATCCGCTCGGCCTTCGCCCGCTATCTCGCCCCGACCCTGGTGGCCCGGCTGGCCGAGCATCCGGAGCGGCTGCGGCTCGGCGGCGAATGGCGGGAGATGTCCTTCGTCTTCACCGACATCGCCGACTTCACCGCCTTGAGCGAGACGGTGCCGCCGGACCGCCTGGTGGCGACGCTGAACGCCTATTTCGACGGCGTCTGCGGCTGCGTCCTGGAGGCCGGCGGCACCATCGACAAGATGGTGGGCGATGCGCTGCACGCGATGTTCGGCGCGCCGATCGACCAGCCCGACCATGCCGAGCGCGCTGTCGCCTGCGCCCTGGCGATCCACCGCTTCGCTACCGGCTTCGCCGCCGCCCGCCGGGCCGAGGGCATGCCCTTCGGCGACACCCGGATCGGCGTCGCCACCGGCGGCGCCGTGGTCGGCAATTTCGGCAGCCGGCACCATTTCGACTACACCGCCTACAGCGAGGTGGTGAATCTGGCGGCGCGGCTGGAGCACGCCAACAAGGCGCTGGGCACGCCGCTCTGCGTCGCCGCCGCCACCGCCGCGGCCTGCCCGGGCCGGCGGTTCCGGCCGGTGGCGCGGCTGGCGCTGCGCGGCGTCGGCGCGCCGGTCGAGGCGATGATTCCGGATGAGCTCTGCCCCGCCCCAGCCGAGACCTATGCCGCGGCCCATGCGGCGCTGCGCCGGGGCGAGGCCGCAGCCGCCGCGCGGTTCGCGGCGCTGGCCGCGGACCACCCCGACGACCCGCCGACGCGGCTGCATGCCCGGCGGCTGGCCGAGGGGGCGAAGGACGACCTGATCGCGATCGGCTGAGGCCGGTCTGCGGCGCGGTTCAGCGCCGGCGTCGCGGTCGGCGGATCGCGACCGTCTGGCGGGTCGGCGCCCACACCGTCCAGCGCGGCGGTTGGACCACCCAGCGATGCGAGATCTGCGTCGGCCGCCCCGCTTCGTCGTGCCGCCGGGCGGCGCGGCACAGGGCGAGGCCGTAGACCATGGCGAGCGCGAGGCCGCCCACGATGAGGAGATCCGCGAGCATCATCCGTTCCTCCTGACCAGCAAACGATCAGGCGGCCTGGCGGGTTCCCGCCCTAGCCGGGGTTCCTCCAGGCATAGCCTTTGGGGACCGCCGGATGGCGGTTATGGGCCAGGGCGAAGAAATAGGCCTGGATGAAGACCCGGACCGCGCTGGACAGGCTGCCGCCCCCTCGTTGCGAGGCGCGGATCCGGGTGACGAGAGCGTTCAGGGGGATGCCCTCCCGCTTCACGATCTCCTCCAGCCCGCGCCAGAACTGCTCCTCCAGCCGAATACTGGTGCGGTTTCCAGCGATCGTGACGTTACGGGTCCGGGGCTCGAGAGGATTGATCAAATGAACATTGCTGGATCGACGCATCGCCGCCGCCGCTTCTACAAAATGGATTTATATCTTTCTTGACCGCGAAGGATTTCAGGATACCGGAACTCGGCTTCCGGCATATCTATTTTGAACGACGGGTTACTCCTTCTGCAGTAGGCAATCCCTTCTGGAGCAAAACGGCTGGCCGGGGCGCCGGCTGCGCTCCACACGGCAGTGCAGCTTCGACCGCGGCCGGTGCAATGGGCATGGCTCATCCGCCCATGACCAGGCCTCATCGGGAAAGGTCCGATTGCGCCAGGCGGACATGGCATGCCGGGTCGCGAGCGCCCGATCGTTTCCGCAGCCCGTTGAAAGGATTTGATTTTCGAGAAGATGGCTGGGGCGCTAGGATTCGAACCTAGGAATGGCGGGACCAAAACCCGCTGCCTTACCGCTTGGCTACGCCCCAATCGGCCGGGATAGATAGCCCAGCCGGTGCAGCATCGCAACCGCGCGTTGCCGCACGAGTTTCGGCATAATAGAAGATTAATCGCGTATGCGGGGCATCGAGTTCCCGGCAAAGGTCGAGGCGGATCACGGTATGAACGGCCAGCAGCCCCTTGAGGATTCCTTGCACTTCCCGGCGCAGCAGACGCCCGAGACGCCGGAGGAGGCCCGGCTCAAATCCCTGAACGACACCGTGATGCAGCTGCAGCACGAGCTGCGCGGCGCCCGTGGCGAGATCGACGCCCTCAACGACCGTCTGGCGGAGGCGGCTGCGACGCCGCGCCGCGGCGGCCTGCTGGGCTGGCTGGCGGCGGCGGTGATCGCCGTCCTCGGCATCGGCGGGATCGCTGTGATGGGCTTCGGCGCGCGCGAGCGGGCGCCCGAGCCCTCCGCCCCGCCGGCGGAAAAGCCGGCCGCGACCGCCTCCGTCCTGAGCCCGCCTCCCGCGCCCGCCCCGGCCGAGACGGCCAAGCCCGCTGCGGCACCGGCAGCGCMGGCGGCCGAGCCGGCGACCGCGGCCCAGACAATTGGGACGGCCTTCGCCGCCGAGCCGCCCACCCCCGTGGCCGCCGAGGCCCCGCCCGCCGCGCCCGTTGCGGCGGAGGCCCCGGCGGCGGCACCGGCATCGCCGGCCGAGACGCCGGCGGCCGAGCCGATGGTCACGGCCCAGGCCAGCGGGGCGACAACCCCCGCCGCCGAGCCAGCCCCGCCTGTGGTCGCGGAGCCTCCGCCGGCAGCCCCCGCCGCGGCGGAAGCCCCGCCGGCGGCACCGGCATCGCCGGCTGAGACGCCGACGGCCGAGCCGATGGTCACGGCCCAGGCCAGCGGGGCGGCCGCCCCCGCCGCCGAGCCGGCCCCGCCCGTGGCAACGGAGCCTCCGCCGGCAGCCCCCGCCGCGGCGGAAGCCCCGCCGGCGGCACCGGCATCGCCGGCCGAGATGCCGGCGGCCGCGACGCCCGCCCCGCAGGCGGACGCCGCACCGGCCCCGGAACCGGTGCCCGAGACCGCCGCGGCTCCGACCTCGGAACCGGTGGCACCAGCTCCCGCGGCCCCATCATCGGCCCCGCCAGCCGCGTCGGGCAGCGATGCCGGCCCTGCCCCCACGCCACAGGCCGAGACCGCCGCCGCGGCGCAGCCCGCCCCGGAGAGCCAGCCCGCGGCTGCGCCGCCGGCGCCCGCGGATCAGGCCGCGTCCGACGACCCGGCATCGCAGGCGCTGCTGCCGGACGACGCCTCGGCCGAGATGCGCGCCCTGGCCCGCCGCGCGATCGCCGGCGCGCCCGATGCCGAGCACGATCTCGGCACCTTCTACGCCCTCGGCCTCGACGTGCCGCGCAGCTTCGAGCGGGCCGCCTATTGGTACCGCAGGGCCGCCGACCAGGGCGTCTCCAACGCCGCCTACAATCTCGGCGTGCTGCTGGAGCGGGGCCTCGGCGTGCCGCGGGATTCGGCGACGGCGACCGAGTATTTCCGCAAGGCGGCGGACGCCGGCCACCCCGACGCGCAGAACGCGCTCGGCCTGGCCTATCTCAACGGCGCCGGCGTCACCCGCGACCCGTCCGAGGCGCTGAAATGGTTCCGCCAGGCCAGCGCCAACGGCAATCCCCGCGGCGCCTTCAACATGGGCCGGCTGTACGAGACCGGCGCGGTCGGCGCCCCCGACCCGCGGGCCGCCGCCGGCTGGTACCGGGTCGCCGCCGATGCCGGCAGCGCCGACGCCAAGGCGGCGCTGGCCCGGCTGCAGGACACGACCCCGCGCAGCGGCTTCGTCACCCTGACGCCGGACGCGACCGCGACGCCGGCGGCGCCGGCCGCCCCCTCCCCCGACGACACCCGAGCGGAGCAGGCGCTGGGCGCGCTCGCGTCCCAGCTCGCCCCGCCGGACTCGGCCGCCCCCGTGTCGCCCGCCGCCCCGACCTCGACGGTGGCGCCGGCGGACCAGGCCGAGGCACCGATCCAGCCCCCGACACCGGGCCGGCGGCCGGAGCCGCCGGCGGAGCCGGTGACCGCAGCGGCCGACGCTGCGCCGGCCGAGACCGCGCCGGCCGAGCGCCCGGCCCCGG
>NZ_JAHVDK010000031.1:0-102514 GCF_051487185.1 Inquilinus limosus | reverse complement strand
CTTCGCGGCGCCGCGTCCGGCGCCGATGGCCGCCCCGCAGCCGGCGCCGCAGCGCCCGGCCGAGGCGGCGCCGGCCGCCCCGGCCGAGGGACGCAAGAAGCTGGGTCTGTTCCGGCGGGTGACCGGTCTGCTGCGTGAGGAGGAGCAGCCGGAGGCGCATCACGAGCCGACGCTGCGCCAGCAGGAGCCGGCGCCGCGCGCCGCCGAGCCGCCGCGCGCCCCCGAGGCGCCGCGCCCGGTGGCGCAGCAGCGCCTGGCGATCGATGCCGGCCGCGCCCCGCTGCCGCGCAGCGACGAGGACGCGCTCGACATCCCGGCCTTCCTCCGCCGCCAGGCGAACTGAAGGCCGATTCCGCCGCTTCCACCGGCCGCACGCTCCCCTCGCGGCCGGTGGGGATTCCTTTGTCCCTCCGCCGCCCGCCTCTCCGCGGGCGGCATTTCTTTTGTGGCGGTCGCAACCTGAACGCCTGCACGTAACAGATCGAAACAAAGTGTGATTTTTGCTTGCGCGCCGGCCGGTCTAGGGTGCCCTGCGTCCCGAAAGGGGCATCCTGTCAGCACTTTGCCTGGCGAAGTGCATCCAAACGAAACGAAGGACACCTATCGTGGCTCACATCTCGGCGGAATCGGGCGCGGCGACGCAGAAGACGCTGAAGACCGCGATCAAGTGCACCGGCGTCGGCCTGCACAGCGGGCAGGACGTCACCATGGTGCTGCGCCCGGGTGAGATCAACACCGGCATCGTCTTCGTTCGCACCGACGTGCCCCAGGGCCGGCGCAGCATCACCGCGCGCTGGGACAAGGTCACGGACACCCGCCTGTGCACCCTGATCAGCAACGCCCAGGGCGTCTCGGTCGGCACCATCGAGCATCTGATGGCGGCGCTGCGCGGCTGCGGTGTCGACAATGCGGTGGTCGAGCTGAACGGCCCGGAAGTGCCGATCATGGACGGCAGCGCCGCCCCCTTCGTGTTCCTGATTGAATGCGCCGGGCTGGTCAGCCAGCCGGCGCTGCGCCGCAGCATCCGCGTGTTGCGTCCGATCGAGGTCGCGGCCGAGGACCGCTGGGCCCGGCTGACGCCGTCGGCCGGCGCCACTTTCAGCTTCGAGATCGACTTCCAGAGCCGCGCGATCGCGCATCAGGAAGGCCTGGTCCGGCTGTCGAACGGCAATTTCAAGACCGAGATCGCCCGCGCCCGTACCTTCGGCTTCGCCCAGGAGGTGGAGGCGCTGCGCCGCCACGGCCTCGCCCTCGGCGGATCGCTGGAGAACGCGATCGTGGTCAATGGCGACCGGGTGATGAACGCCGAGGGGCTGCGCTACGAGGACGAGTTCGTGCGCCACAAGATCCTCGATTCGATCGGCGACCTGTATCTCGCCGGCGCCCCGATCCTCGGCCATTTCCATGGCTACAAGGCCGGCCACGCGCTGAACAATCAGCTGCTGCGGGCGCTGTTCGCCGACGACACCGCTTGGTGCTACGACACCAGCTTCGGCGCCGAGCCGGCGGCGGAGCCCTGGGGCCGGCCCGCGCCGGCCGCGGCACTGCCCACCGCCAACGCGGCCTGATCCAGTTCCACCTGATGCCGTCGTCCCTCTTCGCCTCGCGTGGAGGGACGATGCGCGTCTGCCCCCGGGAAGGCGTCTCGCCATTCGCATTCGGGGTGGGTATATAGAGGCCCGGACAGAACCGAAGGCGATGATCGAGTGAACAAGCGTCTGCAGTTTCGCCATATGGCGCGGATCGGGCTCGTCCTGCCGGCCGTTCTTCTCACCGCCTGCGGCGGTTCCTCCTCAGATGATGCAAAGCCGGCCGCGGATCAGCCGCCCGAGGCGCTCTATTCCCAGGCGCAGCAGGCTTTCGATGACGCGGATTATCGGACCGCATCGACCCGGTTCGACGAGGTCGAGCGGCAGCACCCCTATTCGAGCTGGGCGACCAAGGCCCAGCTGATGTCGGCCTATTCCAGCTACAAGCGCGGCGACTATGACGGCGCGATCGTGGCGCTCGACCGCTTCATCAGCCTGCATCCGGGCAGTGAGGAGCTGGCCTACGCCTACTACCTGAAGGCGCTGTGCTACTACGACCGGATCTCGGATGTGGAGCGCGACCAGCGGATCACCCAGCTGGCGACCAACGCGCTGAACGACGTCATCACCCGTTTTCCGAACAGTGACTACGCCCGCGACGCCAAGCTGAAGCTGGACCTGACCTACGACCAGCTCGCCGGCAAGGACATGTCGATCGGCCGCTTCTACCTGAAGCGCGGCGACTACAACGCGGCGATCAACCGGTTCCGCAACGTGGTCAAGAACTGGCAGACCACGAGCCAGGTGCCGGAGGCGCTGGAACGGCTGGTCGAGGCCTATGTCGCGCTCGGCCTCAAGGACGAGGCGCGGCACGTCGCGGCGGTGCTCGGTCACAACTATCCGGGCGATCCCTGGTACCAGGACGCCTATGTGCTGCTGACCGGATCCGGCATCCGCCCGCCTGACGATAAGGACTTCTTCGACCGCACCCTCGGGTCGATCCTCTGATCCCATGCTGGCCGGACTTTCGATCAGGAATGTGGTTCTGATCGAACAGCTCTCGCTCGGCTTCGCCGCCGGTCTGTCGGCGCTCACCGGCGAGACCGGGGCCGGCAAGTCGATCCTGCTCGACGCGCTCGGCCTTGCCCTCGGCGGCCGCAGCGATGCCGGGCTGGTGCGCCACGGCGCCGAGGCCGCCACGGTCAGCGCCGAGTTCCTGCTGCCCGACGGCCATCCCGTCAGGGCGCTGCTGGCCGAGCAGGAGCTGCCGGTCGACGACACGCTGGTGCTGCGCCGCAGCGTCGGCGCCGACGGGCGCAGCCGCGCCTTCGTCAACGACCAGCCGGTCTCGATCGGCCTGCTGCGCCAGATCGGCGTCGGGCTGGTCGAGGTGCATGGCCAGTTCGAAACCCAGGGGCTGCTCGATCCCCGGACCCATCGTGAGGTGCTGGACGCCTATGCTGGGGCCGAGGCCCTGGCCGCCGCCTGCGCTGCCGCCTGGGATGCCTGGCGCGGCGCGCTGCGGCGGCAGGAGGCGGCGCTGTCCGAGGCCGAGCGTGCCCAGGCCGAGGAGGGCTTCCTGCGCCATTCGGTCGAGGAGCTGGAGGCGCTGGCGCCGGAGCGGGGGGAGGAGGCGCAGCTGGCCGAACGCCGCGCCCTGCTGCAGCACCGCGAGAAGGTGATGGAGGGCGTCGCCGCCGCCCTGACCGAGCTGTCGGGCGACCGCGGCGCCGAACGGGCGCTCGTGGCGGCGCAGCGGGCGCTGCAGCGCATCGCCGACCGCGCCGGCGGCCGGCTCGACCCGGTTCTCGACCAGCTCGGCCGTGCCCTGGACGAGGCAGCGGAGGCCACGGCGGCGATCGAGCGCTTCTCCGCCGACATCGATCTCGACGCGGGCGAGCTGGAGCGACTCGAGGACCGGCTCTATGCGCTGCGCTCGCTGGCCCGCAAGCACGGGGTGGAGACCGACGCGCTGCCCGATCTGCGCCGGCAGTTCGCCGAGCGGCTGGCGCTGGTCGAAGATCGGGCCGCGGTGCTGCAGCGGCTGGCCGCAGCCGCCGCCGAGGCGCGCGCCGCCTATGTCCAGGCCGGCGAGGCGCTGTCCGAGGCCCGCCGCCGTGCCGCGGCGAAGCTGGATACGGGAGTGAAGGCGGAGCTGCCGCCGCTGAAGATGGAGCGCGCCCGCTTCGTCACCCAGGTCGAGCGGCTGCCGGAAGCGGAGTGGGGGCCGGCCGGGCTCGACCGCATCACCTTCCTGGTTGCCGCCAATCCGGGCAGCCCGGCCGGGCCGATCGGCAAGATCGCCTCGGGCGGCGAGCTCGCCCGCTTCATGCTGGCGCTCAAGGTGGTGCTGCTGCATCGGCGCGGTGCGCCGGGGACCCTGCCGTCGATGATCTTCGATGAGGTCGATGCCGGCATCGGCGGCGCCGTGGCCGATGCGGTGGGCGAGCGGCTGAAGCGGCTGGGCGGGCAGGTGCAGGTGCTGGTGGTGACCCACAGCCCGCAGGTGGCGGCCCGCGCCGATCATCACTGGCAGGTGCGCAAGGCCGACCGCGGCGGCGCCGTCATCACCCAGGTGGCGGCGCTGTCGCCGGAGGAGCGGCGCGAGGAGATCGCCCGGATGCTGTCCGGGGCCAAGATCACGGCGGAGGCGCGCGCGGCGGCCGACAGCCTGCTGGCCGTCCGATCCTGATCGGATCTCTCGCGTGAACCGGGCCGCAACCATTAGGATTCTGCTGTGAGTCGGCGAGCGGGGGCTGCCATGCGGCCTGCCGGACGGGCCGACGCGCGAGGGAGGCGTCGATGAACGATCAGGATCTGCGCAGCCGGCCGGTGGACGCGCTGACGCCGGAGGAGGCGGCGGAGGAGCTGAAGGCGCTGGCCGCCGAGATCGCGGCGCATGACATCGCCTATCACCAGAAGGACGCGCCGACGATCTCGGACGCGGACTACGACGCGCTGCGCCGTCGCAACGCCGATCTGGAGGTGCTGTATCCGGAGCTGATCCGCCCGGACAGCCCCTCGGCCCGGGTCGGGGCGGCGCCGGCGGGCGGCTTCCGCAAGATCCGCCATGCCATCCCGATGCTGTCGCTCGGCAACGCCTTCAAGCCTCAGGACGTGCACGACTTCCTGAGCTCGATCCGCTCCTTCATCAAGGAGCTGCGCGACGATCCCGAGCGGTCGGTCGCGATCATGGCCGAACCGAAGATCGACGGCCTGTCCTGCTCTCTGCGCTACGAGAAGGGGCGCTTCGTCCAGGCCGCGACCCGCGGCGACGGCAGCGAGGGCGAGGACGTCACCGCCAATGTCCGCACCATCAAGGACGTGCCGCAGCGGCTGAACGGCGATGCGCCGGACGTGCTGGAGATCCGCGGCGAGGTCTATATGGAGCGCAGCGACTTCGCCGCGCTGAACGCCCGGCGGGCCGAGGCGGGCGAGCCGATCTTCGCCAATCCGCGCAACTCGGCCGCCGGCAGCCTGCGCCAACTCGACTCCGCAATCACCGCGTCGCGACCGCTGCGCTTCTTCGGCTATTCCTGGGGCGAGGTGTCGGCGCCGCTGGGCAAGACCCTCGGCGAGATCCGGCAGCGCCTCGCCGGCTGGGGCTTCCGCCTGAACGAGCCGGCGCGGCTGTGCCACACGGCCGAGGAGTTGCTGGCCTATTACGACGAGATCGCGGCGCTGCGGGCGGAGCTGCCCTTCGACATCGATGGCGTGGTCTACAAGGTCGACCGGCTGGACTGGCAGGACCGGCTCGGCTTCGTCAGCCGGGCGCCGCGCTGGGCCACGGCGCACAAGTTCCCGGCCGAGCAGGCGCAGACGGTGCTGAAGGCGATCGACATCCAGGTCGGCCGCACCGGGTCGCTGACGCCGGTGGCGCGGCTGGAGCCGATCACGGTCGGCGGCGTCGTCGTCTCCAACGCCACGCTGCACAACGAGGACGAGATCCGGCGCAAGGATGTGCGCATCGGCGACACGGTGGTGGTGCAGCGCGCCGGCGACGTGATCCCGCAGATCGTCCGGGTGATCCTGGAGCGGCGGCCGGAGGGCGCGGCCGAATACGTCTTCCCCGAGACCTGTCCGGAATGCGGCAGCCTGGCGGTGCGGGAGGAGGGCGGGGCGGTACGCCGCTGCACCGGCGGCCTAATCTGCCCGGCCCAGGCGGTGGAGCGGCTGCGCCATTTCGTGTCGCGCAATGCCTTCGATATCGAGGGCCTGGGCGACAAGCACATCCGCGCCTTTTACGCCGACGGGCTGATCAAGACGCCGGGCGACATCTTCCGGCTGGCGGAGCAGGACAAGGCCAGCCTGGCGCCGCTGCGCAACCGTGAGGGCTGGGGGGCGAAGAGCGCGCAGAAGCTGTTCGAGGCGATCGAGACCCGGCGGACCATCCCGCTCGACCGCTTCATCTACGCCCTGGGTATCCGCCAGGTGGGCGAGGCGACGGCCAAGCTGCTGTCACGGCACTACGGCAGCCTCGCCAACTGGCGCGCGGCGATGGAGGCGGCGCAGGACCACGACAGCGATGCCTATCGCGACCTGACCGCGATCGACCAGATCGGCCCGTCGGTGGCCGACGATCTGCTGGCCTTCTTCGCCGAGGAACACAACCGCACGGTGATCGAGGATCTGGCGGCGCAGCTGACGGTCGAGGATTTCGCGCGGCCGCGCGCCGTCGCCAGCGCCGTGGCGGGCAAGACCGTGGTGTTCACCGGCACGCTGGAGACGATGACGCGGCCGGAGGCGAAGGCGCGGGCGGAATTCCTCGGCGCCAAGGTCGCCGGCTCGGTCTCCAGCAAGACGGACTACGTCGTGGTCGGCGCCGATGCCGGCTCCAAGGCCGCCAAGGCGCGCGAACTTGGCGTCGCCACGCTGACCGAGCAGGAATGGATCGACCTGATCGGCGGGGCGGGGTAGGCGGGGGAATAGGAGCGAGGCCTGAGGGATGCCCCAGGCCTCGCGAGTTACGCAATATTCCCAGACTTCTTCAGCCCGGCTCACAGCACGAAGTCGGCCGCCACGAGGGCGATGCTGCCGGTCAAGGTGATGTGGAAATCCGACACCTTGTCGCCGTTGACGTCGCCGGCGACGGTGGTGACGCCGCCGCTCACGGCATAGCGTAGCTGGCCGGCGACGCCGGTATAGGCCGCGGTGCCGATGAAGCTGAAGGCCTGGTTGCCGGCGACGCCGGTGTTGGCGTCGATCGCGCTCAGGTCGATGCGGTCGACCTGGGCGTGGCTGAAATCGGTGATCCGGTCGGCATTGGCCCCGACCACGCTGTCGGCGAGGGCGGCGTAGTGGAACCGGTCTCCCTGGGCGCCGCCGGTCAACGTATCCTTGCCGCTGTTGCCGACGAGGACGTCGCTGCCGTTCCAGCCCTGCAGCGTGTTGGCGCCGGCGTTCCCGGCCAGACCGTCATTGCCCTGGCCGCCCGAAAGGTTCTCGATCCCGACCAGAACGTCGCCCGCGGCGTCGCCGCCGCTGCCCAGGCCGGTGACGAGGCTGACCGAGATCGCGACCGAGCTGTCGAAATAGCTGGCGGTGTCGGTGCCGGCGGCGCCATTGAGCGTGTCGGCCCCCGCCCCGCCGCGGAGCGCGTCGTTGCCGCCGCCTCCTAACAGGGTATCGTTGCCGCCCTGCCCGATCCCGGTGTCGTTGCCGTCGCCGAGGTTGAGGACGTTGTTCTCGCCGGAGCCGGTGATGGTGTCGTTCTCGTCGGTCCCGATGGCGTTCTCGACGCTCGACAGCCAGATCTCGTTTCCGGGGAAATTGCTGTCGGTGAACATGCCGTCCTGCAGGTTGATCGTGGCGGAGAAGCCGACGAAGATCACGGTCGACGCATCGAAGGTGTCGATGCCGGCGCCGCCGAAGAAGGCTTCGCCGATGCCGCCATTCCACCCCTGCTCGATATAGAAGCGGTCGTTGCCGTCGTTGCCGTAGATCTGATCCTTCCCGCTGCCTGCCGTCAGCACGTCGTCGCCGGCGCCGCCCTGGATCAGGTCGCTGCCGTTGCCGCCGCTGATCGTGTCATTGCCGGCACCGCCCTGCAGGTTGTCGTCGCCGTTGTTGCCGTTGATCGTGTTGCTGGTGCCGTCGCCGATGAGCGTGTCAGCGAAGTTGGAGCCGTTGACGTTCTCGACCCCGGTGACCGTGTACGGCCCGCCGTGAGCGGTCGTGAAGTCGTAGCCACCCGTGGCAAGGTTGACGTTCAGCCCGAAGAACGTGACGTTGCTGAAGTCGAGCAGGTCGATCCCCGCGCCCCCCGTGACATTGTCGGCGAACTGCCCGAGACGCACGACGAAGGTGTCGTCGCCGTCGCCGCCATTGACCGTGTCGACATCGAAGCCGCCTTCGATCCAGTCGTTGCCGGCGCCGCCGTTGATCACGTCGTTGCCCCAATCCCCATACAGGGTGTCGTTGCCGGCATTGCCGTTCAGTGTGTTGTTGGCGACGTTGCCTTGGATGGTGTCGTTGCCGGAGCCGCCATTGGCGTTCTCGATCAGCGATCGGGCATCCCCGTTGAATTGCAGCGCGTTGAAGATGTTGCCGCGGGCATAGCCGCTGTTCGGGCCGCCGCCGAGATAGGCGAGCTGGGTCGAGGAGAAGACGGAATGGCCGCCGGGCGTCAGATCGAGATTCAGGTTGGTCGTGTAATTCGACAGGTCATAGGTGTCGATCCCGCCGCCGTCCCAGATCGTGGCGAAGATGCGGTTGCCGCCTGGATCGATGGCGATGCTGCCGTTGACGAAGGTCTCGCCCGTGGTCGGGCTCCAGCTGTAGACCGTGTTGCCGCTGTTGGTGCTGAAGTCCGCCCCGTACATGTATTGCAGGGCGGCGATGTCGAGCATCATGAAGGTCTGAGGCGCGCCCCAGGTCTCGTAATTGTAGCCGCTCGCGTCGTCGCCGATGAAGGTGCGGTAGGTCATCACCGAGTATTCGAGCGAATCGCGGTCGGCCGGCAGGGCCCCGTAGACGCTGGTCTCGTGGCCATGCTTCAAGCCCAGCGCATGGCCGAGCTCATGGATCACGGTGTGCCAGTCGTAGTTGCCGGCCGTCGGCAGGTCGCCGCTAGGCCCGAAGAACGCGTCGCCACCGTAGACGGCATTGTCCGGGTAGTAGGCATAGGCCGTGCCGGGGTCGCTGGTGTTGGCGACGCGGATCGTGCCGGTCCCCAAGCCGCTGCCGGCGTAGTCGATGCCGAGATTGGTGAACCCCTCGACCGAGAAGCCGAAGGCGCCGACCGGCTGTGTGTAGATGGCGGCGTTCAGAGCGAAATGGACGGCGATCATCTGCTGCGCCGTCAGCTGTGAGAAATTGGTGAACGGCTCGGGATGGCCGGCCTGGTAGTCGGACACGGCATCCGGATCGCTGTAGGTGATGAAGCCGTCCGCCCAGCGGACGCCGCTCAGGAGCCCGTCGATCTGCTGGTTGCCGGAGGCGGCGACGGCCGCGGTGGTGTCGCCCGAGCCGTTCTCCTCCGGCTTCGGCGCCCCAGAAGACGCGGGCGCGGAGACCACCGCCCCGTCGGATCGGTCGACGGCAGCGGAACGAACACCGCCGCCCCACCTGGGCGAGAGCGCGTCCATGCGGGACAGGTCGAAGAAGGTCTGGTGGAACAGGAGATCGTTCGACCATCTCCGCATCGCCGACCATGCCAATGGATCATGGAAGAGATCGCTGTCCGAAAACAGCGTGCCGTATTCGAGAAGATGTGACGATTTCATGTCGGGTCTCCCCTACGTGGTGAAGAACCGCAACCTTTGAGTGAAGATCCGCAACTCTCTGTCAGTTGTTGGGTCATTCGGACGCAAAGGAAGCGTCCTCATGTGCAGAGATTAGAGCTCGCACTGATCTAGCATGGGAAGAATTTGCGAATATGCCGCAATATTGTCCCATGTCTGGCCGAATTGTGTTTTATTTTCTTATAGCGTAAAGCGTCCCAATAGAAACGACATATTCCTATCTTCAAAATTATAGCTAAACCTTTTATGAATGTCAATTTGGGAAGATAGCATATTTAACTACTCAGTTAAAATCAGACTATGGACATCAATCCAATGTGGGTCTGGAGTGTGTTCGAGGTGAAATATCGGTATCTGAGAATCCTTAGGAATTGCTTATATATAGATCGGAAACTTATGCGTTTCTGTTGTCTCGATGGAGCTCGAATGGCAGGCGCCGTATGGTTCCTCCTGTTCGTCGCGTTGCTTCGGGCGGAGGATGGCATCGCCGCCGGTCGCGGCGACGGCGTCCATCGGATCCGGGAGGAGTGGCGGATGTCACAGGCCGGCATGGGGCGGCCGCCGGACGAGGAGGCGGTGATCGCCCAGGAATTCCGTGGGGCCGTTGGGGACGGCTCGAGCGCGGCGCTGATCCGCTTCATCGCACGCCACCCCGAGCACGCGCTGGCGGACGAGGCGTGGCGCCGCCTGGAGCGCCGGACCGCGCCGGACGCGCGGCCGCTCGCCCATGATCCGGACGCGGCGATCTATGCGGCGTTCGACGCCGCCCGACGCGCCGGCACGGCCGAGGCCTATCGCGCCTTTGCCCGGACCTACCCGAACCACCCGCTCGCGGCGGAGGCGGACCGGCGGAGCCGCGCCCTCAGGTGACGGTCACAGATCCTTCTCGGCGAGCTCCCGGAACGCGTCGGGGACGGCGCGGGACGGCCCGAACACCACCGACCCGTAGCCGACCGCCTGCCAGCCGAACCGGTCGCGGATCGCGTCGACGGCCCGGTCGGCCCGCCAGCGCGCGATGCCCTTCCGGGTGCCGGGCCGGCGCCGCTCGTCAGCGAGCCCGAGGGGCAGCTCGAGCTGCAGATGCGGCCGGTCCTCGAGATGCGAGACCGAGATCCCGAGCAGCGAGATCGTCTTCTCCCCGGGGTGCTGCGCCAGCACCCCGCGCACCAGCTCCTCGGCGATCTCGGCCAGGGTCGCGGTCGCCGCGATCGGCGCGTCGAGGGTGACGGAGCGGGTGACCGAGCGCAGATCGGCGAAGCGGACGCGGACGGTGATGGTCCGGCCGGGGCGGGACTTGGCCCGCAGCCGGGTGGCGACCCGATCGGCGAGATGGCGCAAGGTCGGCACGAACACCTGCTCCTCGGCCGACTTCCGGCCAAGCGCGGACTGCGCCCCGGCCGACCGCGACCGCCGTCGCGTCTCGATCGCCCGCGGATCGCGGTTCCAGGCCAGGGCCGCCAGCTTCTCGCCGGCCGCGCGGCCGAGCAGCCGCTCCAGCGACCAGCCCGGCATCTCCGCCAGTTGCCCGATCGTGTGCACGCCGCTGTCGGCCAGCCGCGCCCGGGTGACCGGACCGACGCCCCACATCAGTTCGACCGGCAAATCGTGCAGGAAGGCCAGTTCCGCCTCAGGATCGACCACCACCAGCCCATCCGGCTTGGCCACCTGCGAGGCGATCTTCGCCAGGTGCTTGGTGCGGGCGACGCCGATCGAGATCGGCAGGCCGAGCTCATCCCGCACCCGGTGCCGGATCCCCCGCGCGATCTCGGCCGGCGGGCCGAACAGATGCGTGCAGCCGGCGACGTCGGCGAAGGCCTCGTCGATGGAGATGCGCTCGACCAGCGGCGTGAAATCGCCGAGCACCCTGACGGCGGCGTCACCCAGCCGCTGGTAGTCGCGGAAATGGCTGGAGACGAAGACCAGTTGCGGGCAGAGTTCGCGCGCCCGCCGTCCCGGCATGCCGCTGCGGATGCCGAAGGCCTTGGCCTCGTAGGAGGCGGCCAGCACCACCCCGCCGCCGACCGCGACCGGCTTGCCGCGCAGGGACGGGTCGAGCAACTGCTCGACCGAGGCATAGAAGGCGTCCAGATCCGCGTGGAGGATGGTGGCCGTCCTGTCCATACCGGCCGTCGCCCGTGCAGTCGATGGATAAGAACAAAAGAAGAACATATGGTCGGGATTGTCAAGCCGGAGGTGCTCGAGCCCTTGCATTCCCGTGGAAACGGCGCACCATTCTTTCTCGTGGCCGAGAAGGAGGCTGCTGTGGGAAACGCTCATCTGGAGAAGTGGCGGTCCCTGGTCGATGAGTTCCGAGAAAAGGCCCGGCAGCTCGAGCTGGAGGAGAGCAACGCTTGCCTGGCCTGCACCGCGGAGGCCAGGGCCAAGGTCGCCGAGGCGCAGCAGTTCATGGAGACCAGCGGGATCGGCGCGGCGCTGTGCGCGATCGTCTGGGACGTCCGCCGGTTCGCCGCCTGGTCATGCCACGCCAAGCCGGTCCCGCCGGAATACGCCGATCTCGACCTGGTCGTGGATCACATGAAGGATTTCGCCGTCACCTTCGCCTATAGGGGCCGCCCCTACGGCATCACCTTCAAGGAGCGGTCGCTCCATCCGGACGAGCATGGGGACAGCCACGGCGAGGCCTATCTGTCCGCGGCCGGAGAGACGGTGTTCGGCGCGTCGATGGTGAACCGGGCGGGCGCCGCCTATGACGAGTGGCAGCCGACGACGGTCGAGGCCTTCCGGCCGGGTGGCTGGATCCCGGATCTGCTGGAGATGCACAGCGGGCACAAGCGCGCCAAGGCGGCCGCCGAGGCGAGGGTGAGGGACGAGGTCACCAGCCGGCGGGCCGCAATGATCTCGCTCGAGTAAGGAGCGGTCTCTAGCGTCCCCGCAGCACCGCGGCCAGATCGACCGGGCCGGTTTCGGCCGGAGCCAGGTCGAGGTCCTGCTCGATATGGGTCAGATGGGCCAGCATCGCCGCGCCGGCGCGGTCGGACTGGTGCCGGGCCAGGGCCTGCAGGATCGCCTCGTGCTCGGCATGGCCGCAGGCCGAGGCGCCGCTGCGGCCGTAGAGGGCGATGACCAGCGAGGCGCGTGACACCAGCTCGCGCAGGAACCGCTCCATCACCCGCTGCCGGGCGATCTCGGCGATACCGAGATGGAACAGGCCGGAGAGCTGGATGGCGCGTGGCCGGTCGCCGCAGCGCAGCGCCTCCGCCTCCTCGGCCAGGTGTCGTGCCAGCCGTTCGATATCGGCGGGCACGGTGCGCTCGGCGGCGCGACGGGCGATCGTGGCCTCGAGCGTCCGGCGGGCCTCGAACACCTCCTGCGCCTCCTCGACCGAGGGCGCCGCGACGAAGGCGCCGCGGTTCTTCTCGATCACCACCATGTGCTGATGCGCCAGCGCCTGCAGGGCGGAGCGGACGATGGTACGGCTGACCCCGAAGGCCGAGCCGATCTCGTCCTCCGACAGCTTGGTGCGCGGCGGCAGCCGGTGCTCGACGATCGCGTCCAGGATCGAGCGGTAGATCGCCGCCGCCCGCGCGCCGCGGTCGGGGAGGTCGCGGGTTCCGGCCAGCGTGCCGACGGTCTCGATCGTGTCCATTCTTCCGCTCCGGCGACGAGGCGCATCCGCGACTCGTCCCGGGGCCACCATCCCATGCAGGCCCGCAGCGCTCAAGATTGTATTCTTGTCTGATGGGGATTGTGCACAATCTTCGGGCCATCTGTATGCATCTGCCCAAAGCTTGGGCGATTGCTGGTCCGCGATGCAGCGTTTGGCCGAGAGAGTCCAGCCACTCTGGCGTCTGGCACGGCGCTTGCCCCTCCATGTCCCCGGAAAGGGAGAGCGGATGCGCGGCGCAGATCTCGAGCTGGTGAAGGTGAGCAAGCGCTACGGCGGGACCACCGCCGTGGACGGGATCGACCTCAGGATCCCGGTCGGCACCTATTGCTGCCTGCTGGGCCCCTCCGGCTGCGGCAAGACCTCGACCCTGCGCATGGTCGCGGGGCACGAGGCGGTGTCGGACGGCGACATCATCCTTGGTGCCGCCAACGTCACCGACCGTCCGCCGGCCCGGCGCGGCACGGCGATGATGTTCCAGTCCTACGCGCTGTTTCCGCATCTCTCGGTGGTCGACAACGTCGCCTTCAGCCTGAAGATGCGCGGCGTGGCGAAGGCCGAGCGCCGGGCGAAGGCGGCAAAGCTCTTGGCCCTGGTGGCGATGGAGGCCTATGGCGAGCGGCTGCCGGCGCAGCTCTCGGGCGGGCAGCAGCAGCGCGTGGCGCTGGCCCGGGCGCTGATCACCCAGCCGCAGATCCTGCTGCTGGACGAGCCGCTCTCGGCCCTCGACCCCTTCCTCCGGGTCCGGATGCGGGCCGAGCTGAAACGGCTGCAGGCGGAGCTCGGCATCAGCTTCATCCATGTCACCCATAGCCAGGAGGAGGCGATGGCACTGGCCGACCTGGCCGTGGTGATGCAGGGCGGCCGGATCGAGCAGGTAGGCCCGCCGCAGGAGCTGTTCGCCCGGCCGGCCACCGAATTCGTCGCCCGCTTCATCGGCGGCCACAACGTCGTGACCCTAGGCGGCCGCCTGGCGACGCTCCGGGCCGACCGGCTGCGCCTCTCCCGATTGAACGGCGGCGGCGCGCCGGACGGCGCTGTCGAGGCGGTGGTGCAGGGGGTCGAGTACCAGGGCGCCACCGTCCACGTCGCCTTCGCCTGCGATCTGGCGCCCGACATGCTGGCCTGGCTGCCCGAGGCCGCCTTCTTCGCCGACCCGGTGGCGCCGGGCGACCGCGTCGCCGTCGCCTGGGCCGACCAGGACATCCATCCCCTTCAGACCGACGCCGCGGGGCGCGGCGGGCTTCGCCCCCAACACTGACGGAGGCTCACCATGGCGGATATCAAGGACACCAAGCGCGGCCTCTCCCGCCGCACCCTGTTGAAGACCACGGCGGCCGCGGCCGGCGCCCTGGTCGGCAGCCGTGCCATCACCGGCTTTCCGGCGATCATCGCGGCCGAGCCGGTGACGCTGCGCTATCTCGGCACCGCGGTGAACCAGAGCGCCGACATCGCCAGGAAGGCGAAGGAGGACCTCGGCATCACCATCGAATATGTGCCGGTGACCACCGACGAGGTCACCAAGCGCATCGTCACCCAGCCGAACTCCTTCGATCTCGTGGACAGCGAGTACTTCTCCCTGAAGAAACTGCTGCCCTCCGGCAACCTGCAAGGCATGGACGCAAGGCGGATCAAGTATGTCGACCAGATCTCGCCGGTCTTCACCAAGGGCGAGATAGCCGGCAGGAAGATCGGCGACCAGGGCACCGCGCCGAAGAAGGTCTTCTACCTGACCGAGAAGAACTCGAAGACCTTCGCGGCAGAGCCGACCGAATGGATCACCCTGATCCCGACGACCTACAACGCCGACACGCTCGGCATCCGGCCCGACCTGATCGGCCGGCCGATCGAGAGCTGGAAGGAGCTGCTGAACCCCGAGTTCAAGGGCAAGGCCTCGATCCTGAATATCCCGTCGATCGGCATCATGGACGCGGCGATGGTGGTGGAGTCGATGGGCCTGCACACCTATGCCGACAAGGGCAACATGACGAAGGAGGAGATCGACCTGACCATGAAGGTGCTGACCGAGGCCAAGCAGGCCGGCCAGTTCCGCGCCTTCTGGCAGGACTTCAACGAGAGCGTGAACCTGATGGCCTCCGGCGAGACGGTGATCCAGTCGATGTGGTCGCCGGCCGTGACCAAGGTCCGCTCGATGGGCATCGCCTGCACCTTCCAGCCGCTGAAGGAGGGCTACCGCGCCTGGGCGTCGGGCTTCGGCCTGCCGAAGACGCTGAAGGACCGGAAGCTCGACGCCGCCTACGACTTCATCAACTGGTTCCTGTCCGGCTGGGCCGGCGCCTATCTCAACCGCCAGGGCTACTACTCGGCGGTGCTGGAGACGGCCAAGGCCAATATGGAGCCGTACGAGTGGGCCTACTGGATGGAAGGCAAGCCGGCCGAGAAGGACATCAAGGCGCCAGACGGCACGGTGATGGAGAAGGCCGGCGCGGTGCGCGACGGCGGCTCCTACGAGCAGCGGATGGGCGCCGTCGCCTGCTGGAACGCGGTGATGGACGAGAACGACTACATGGTCCGCAAGTGGAACGCCTTCATCGCTGCGTGAGCCGCTGAGCGACACCGTGACCACCCCCTCACCCGAAATCGCTGACGCGATTTCGACCTCTCCCCGAGGAGAGGTGAACAATCCCTCTCCTCGGGGAGAGGGAGGGGCCCGATCCGCAAGGGGCGGGAGGGTGAGGGGGCTCGCCGCCACATGATCCGAGAGGCACGATGACCGCCATCCCCGCGGAAGACGCACCCGCCCGCCCCGTCGCGGCACCCAGGGCCGAATCCTCCGGGCGGCTGGCGGCGTTCCTGCAGGCGGCGCCGATGATGCTGGTGTTCCTGCTGTTCTTCGTGCTGCCGCTGGCGGTGACAGTGATGGTCAGCTTCTGGGACTACACCGAATACTCGATCGTCCCGGATCTCACGCTGCGCAACTATGTCGAGGCGTTCGACGGCTGCCTGGCCGCGCTGCCGGATCTGTGCACCACCTTCAAGACCTACCTCTCGACCCTGAAGATCGGTGTGATGGTCTGGGCCATCACCCTCGGGCTCGGCTTCACCATCGCCTATTTCCTGGTGTTCCATGTGCGCACCACGACGATGCAGATCGTGCTGTGCCTCGTCTGCACCATCCCGTTCTGGACCTCGAACGTGATCCGGATGATCTCCTGGATCCCGCTGCTCGGCCGCAACGGGCTGGTCAATCAGGGGCTGCTCGGCCTCGGCGTGATCGACCAGCCGATCGACGGTCTGCTCTACTCCGAATTCTCGGTGGTGCTGGCCTTCGTCCACCTGTTCACCGTGTTCATGATCGTGCCGATCCTGAACTCGATGCTGCGCATCGACCGGTCGCTGATCGAGGCCGCGACCGACGCCGGGGCCAGCGGCTGGCAGATCCTGTGGAACGTGATCGTGCCGCTGTGCAAGCCGGGCATCGTCATCGGCTCGATCTTCGTCATCACCATCGTGATGGGCGACTTCGTCACCGTCGGCGTCATGGGCGGGCAGCAGATCGCCTCGATCGGCAAGGTGATCCAGGTCCAGCTCAGCTATCTGCAGTTCCCGGCCGCGGCGGCCAATGCCGTGATCCTGCTGGCGGTGGTGATCATGATCATCGTCGCCCTGACCCGGCTGGTCGACATCCGGAAGGAACTCTAGAGATGCGCGAGGGCCGCCCCGCCTCCTTCTACGTCCTGGCCGCGATTTTCGCCCTGTTCGTGCTGTTCCTCTACGGCCCGACGCTGACCATTTTCGTGCTGTCTTTCCAGGGGCCGCAGGGTGGGCTGACCTTTCCGATGAACGGCATCTCGACCTACTGGTTCGGCAAGCTGTGGGACGGGATGGGCGTGGTCGACATCGGCGCCGCCTTCTGGCGATCGCTCACCCTCGGCCTCGTGGTCATGGTGCTGACCATGGCCTTCTCGGTGTCGGCGGGCCTCGCCTTCCGCCGGCGCTTCCCGGGCCAGTCGGCGCTGTTCTACACCGCGATCGCCAGCCTGATCATGCCGTCGATCGTAGTCTCGCTCGGCATCGCGCTGGAATTCCGTCTGCTCGACGAGGCGATCAAGAGCCTGGGCGAGAGCTGGGACATCGCCTGGATCAACGACGAGTTCACCACCAGCATGGGGCTGTTCCGCTCCGGCCTCGGCGCGCATCTGACCTGGACGCTGCCCTTCGGCCTCCTGATCATGTTCGCGGTTTTCAACCGTTTCGACCGCCGCTACGAGGAGGCCGCGCGGGATCTGGGGGCTTCGTCCTGGCAGAGCTTCCGGCATGTCGTGCTGCCGATCATCGGCGCCAGCGTGGTCGGCGTCGGGCTGTTCGGCTTCACCCTGTCCTGGGACGAGATCGCGCGGTCGTCCCAGGCGATCGGCGAGCAGAACACCTTGCCGCTGGAGCTGCAGGGCCTGACCACCACGGTGACGACGCCGGAGATCTACGCCCTCGGCACGGTGACCACGGCGGTGTCGCTGGCGGTGGTTCTCAGTGCGCTCGGTTTGATCGCCCTGCTGCGCCGCCGCCGCAGCCGCCACGGCTCCGACGCCGGCCAGGGGCTGGTGTGACCCCATGGAGATCCTCGTCGTCAACCCGAACACCACGGCGGGCATGACCGCCAAGATCGGGGCCGCCGCCGCAGCCGCCGCCGCGCCCGGAACGCGCATCACCGCGGTGAATCCGGAGATGGGGCCGGCCTCGATCGAGGGCTGGGTCGACGGCGCCTTCGCCGTGCCCGGCCTGCTGCAGGAGATCGCCCGGGGCGAGGCGCGCGGCGTCGCCGGGCACGTCATCGCCTGCTTCGACGACACCGGGCTGGACGCCGCCCGCAGCCTGGCGGCGGCGCCGGTGGTCGGCATCGGCGAGGCCGGCTTCCATGTCGCCTCGCTGCTGGCCGGCCGCTTCTCGGTGGTGACGACGCTGGGTCGATCGATCCCGGTGATCGAGGCAAACCTCCAGCGCTATGGCCTGGCCGCCCGCTGCGCCCGGGTGCGGGCGGCGGAGATCCCGGTGCTGGACCTGGAGCGCCCGGGCTCAGCCGCGGAGGAGCGGATCTCGGCCGAGATCGCGGCAGCGCTGGAGGCGGATCGGGCCGAGGCGATCGTGCTGGGCTGCGCCGGCATGGCCGATCTGGCCGCGCGCCAGTCGGCGCGGCACGGCGTGCCGGTGGTCGACGGCGTCGCCGCAGCGGTCACGCTGGTGGAGGGGCTGGCGCAGCTCGGCCTGCGCACCGCCAAGACCGGCGGCTACGCCCCGCCGCGGCCGAAGCCCTATGCGGGTGCTTTCGCGCCCTTCGCACCCGCCGCGCCGGGGAACGCCTCGATGGCATAGCGGCTCAGCTTGTGCCGCTGGGGCGGGCAATACCAGCGGCCCGAAACATTGATCCGTCATGGCGAGCCCCGAAGGGAAGTGGCCATCCAGCGGCACCGGCCCACTGGATGGCCACGTCGCTACACTCCTCGCCATGACGGAGAAGGGATCGAAGAGTCGATCTCAAACGCTACTGGTATAAGGTCTACCTCGCATGCTTTGCCCGCATCCGGGCAAGGAACGCTTCGCTATCGAAGGGCTGCGGTTCGCCTGACTCTTCGCCCGCGATCAGCGCATCGTGCAACGCCTTCACTCTCGCTTCGTGTTTTTCCAGCAGGCGCAGCCCGGCGCGAACGACGTCGCTGGCCGAGCCGTACCGCCCGCCCTGCACCTGCGCGTCGATGAAGTCGGCGAAGTGATCGTCGAGCGAAATCGATGTGATGCGCGTCACCTGGAAACTCCCGGCAGCGGGCTGCCGGCATTTATCATAAACAACTTCTGATGCCGGCGAGCCCGCGAAAAGATCGTCATTGCGAGCGCAGCGAAGCAATCCAGGGCCGCAAGAGCGGAGGCATGGATTGCTTCGTCGGCTTCGCCTCCTCGCAATGACGGTTCTTTCATAGGAGAGGGAAGAGTCCGATTACGAGCTCGCCAGTATGAGCCGATATCAGGGCCGCTTGATCCGCAGATGGGCGAACTGCGCCTCGTAACCTGCGTCCTTCGGGCTGCAGGCGTAGAGGCCGGCCAGGACCGGGCCGACGCCATCATCGGCGTGCAGCCGGGCGATGCGCAGCTGCACCCAGCGGTCCTCGTCCTCCGGCGCCGCCTCGACGATGTAGTCGGCGCCGGTGCGGCAGATGCGGAAGCCCACGGCGCCGCCCGGCCGGGTCGGCACGTCCTGGGTCGACCAGTCGGACCAGCCGGCATTGGTGACCACGGCGCCGAGACGGCTGTGCGCCGCCGTCTCGAACTCGACCGAGGTCTTGATCCAGCTCTCCGGCGACTGCCGCACGATCAGCCCGGCCTGGTCGTACTGATGCAGCGGATTGCCGCGTACCACCGTCTCCATCACGAAGTCGCCCGCCACCGGCAGCGCCAGCACATGGCCGTTGTCGACCCGGAAGCCGTAATGCGTGCCCTGCCAGAAATCGGTCTGGGCCGCGGAGCGCAGCCTCAGCCCCTCCGGCCCGATCGACCAGTCCGGCGGCGGGTTGGTCCAGGCCAGGCGCGGGTCGAGGGCAGGGGACAGGAAGGTCTCATCCAGGATGTCCATTGCATCTCTCTCCCTCTGATCCTGGTTGTCGCGTCATCAGACGCGAGGTCGGCCGGCCGGGCAAGGGACATCACCTTGAGATCGGCCAGGTCTGATCTGCCCTCAGATCGATGCACGTAGGGCATCGATCGATGCCGCATTGGACATGGAGTCGGATCGTTGACCTCCGTAACGTCCGCCCTCAAGCCCGCCGGAAGACGGGCGGGGCCGAGACGATCCATCAGGGGGAGGACCAATCATGATCACCAGACGTTCCGCGCTCGCGCTCGCCGCCGGCCTCGCGATGCTCGCCACCGCCGGCAGCGGCCCGGCCGCCGCGCAGGAGTTCCAGCGCACCGTCCGCATCATCGTGCCCTATGCGCCGGGCGGCACCTCCGACACGCTGGCGCGCATCATCGCGCCGCAGCTCTCCGAGGCCATCGGCCAGACCGTGGTGGTGGAGAACAAGCCGGGCGCCGCCGGCAATATCGGCGCCGACGCGGTGGCCAAGGCCGACCCGGACGCGCACACGCTGCTGCTGGCGGATGTCGGGTCGATCGCCACCGCGCCAGGGCTGTTCCACGACCTGTCCTACGATCCGCTCAAGGACCTCGCGCCGGTCGGCATGATCATGTTCGTGCCCTATGTGCTGGCGGTGAACAAGGACCTGCCGGTCAACACGGCGGCCGAGCTGGTCGACTACGCCAAGGCCAATCCGGGCAAGCTGGCGGTGGCCAATTCCGGCATCGGCGGCGTCAACCACATCACCGCAGTCGCCATGGCCAAGGAGCTCGGCATCCAGTGGAAGACCGTGCCCTATCGCGGCGGCTCCGCGGCCACCCAGGCCGTGGTCTCGGGCGAGAGCAAGATCATCATCAACGGCGCCACCGCGACCCTGCCCTTCGTCGCCAACGGCCAGCTCCGCGGCCTCGCGGTGACCGGCAAGGACCGGATCGCCAGCGCCCCGGACATTCCGACCTTCACCGAGGCGAAGCTGCCCTCCGCCGATGTCGGGTCCTGGCAGGGGCTCATGACCACCGCCGGCTCGCCGCCCGCCCTGATCGAGAAGCTGAACAAGGCGCTCGGCGAGATCCTGAAGAAGCCGGAAGTGGTGGAGCGGATCGCCCAGCAGGGCGGCCGGGTCGTCGCCGGCCCGCCGTCGGACCTCGGCACCTGGCTCGCCACCAACACCGAGGCCTGGGGCAAGGTGATCGCGGACGCCGGCATCAAGGCCGAGTGACGGACGGATGTCCGAGCGCATCAACTGGCCGGACCTGCTGTTCGGCCTCTTCCTTTGCGCGGTGGCGGCCGTCGTCCTGGTCGCCACCCGGCATTTGACCTTCGGGACCCCGGCCGAGATGGGGCCGGGATTCATGCCGCGGGTGCTGGCCATCGGCGCCGCCGGCTTCGGCGTGGTTTTCGCCCTCCGCAGCCTGGTGGTGGGCGGCGAGGGCATCGAAGCGCCGACGCTGCGGGCCGTCCTCGGCATCCTCGCCGCCGTCGCCGTCTTCGCCCTGCTCACCGCCGCGGCCGGCCTGGCGGTCGCCGCCTTCGTCACGGTCGTCGTCGCCGGCCTCGCCAGCCGGGAGACGCGGCTGCCGGAGACCGCCGTCTTCGCCGTCGCGCTCAGCGCTGGCGCGGTGATCCTGTTCGTGCTGCTGCTGGACCTGCCGGTGCCGGTCTGGCCGCGCTTCTAGGCCTGCCCCTCGGGACGCCATGGACCTGTTCGACAACCTGCTCCTCGGCCTGGCCACGGCGCTGCAGTGGCAGAACCTGCTCTACTGCCTGTTCGGCGTCCTGATCGGCACGGCCATCGGCGTCCTGCCCGGCATCGGGCCGATCCCGACCGTGGCCCTCCTGCTGCCCTTCACCTTCGGGCTCGAGCCGGCCTCCGCCTTCATCATGCTCGCCGGCATCTTCTACGGCGCGCAATATGGCGGTTCGACCACGGCGATCCTGGTCAATGTGCCGGGGGAGACATCGTCGGTCGTCACCTGCCTGGACGGCCACCAGATGGCGCGCCAGGGCAAGGCTGGCCTCGCCCTCGCCATCGCCGCCATCTCCTCCTTCTTCGCCGGCACGGTGGCGACGGTGGTGATCGCCGCCCTGGCCCTGCCGCTTGCCGCGCTGGCGCTGGAGTTCACGGCGGTCGAGTACTTCAGCCTGCTGGTGCTCGGCCTGATCGCGGCGGTGATCCTGGCGCATGGCTCGGTGGTGAAGGCGCTGGCCATGGTGGTGCTGGGCCTTTTGCTCGGCACCGTCGGCATCGACGTCTCCTCCGGCGCCTCGCGCCTGACCTTCGGCATTCCGGAGCTGGGTGACGGGCTCGACTTCGTGCCGATCGCCATGGGCCTGTTCGGGCTCGGCGAGATCATGGCCAATCTCGACCGGCCGCAGTCGCGCCAGCTGGTCAGCCGCAAGGTGCGCGACCTGATGCCCCGCTGGGCCGATCTGCGCCAGGCCTTCCCGGCGATGCTGCGCGGCACCGCGATCGGCTCCTTCCTCGGCGTGCTGCCGGGGGGCGGGGCCGCGCTGCCGCCCTTCACCGCCTATGCCATGGAGAAGAAGCTGGCCCGGGATCCGAGCCGCTTCGGCAAGGGCGCGATCGAGGGCGTGGCCGGGCCGGAGGCGGCGAACAACGCCGGCGCGCAGACCAGCTTCATCCCGCTGCTGACGCTCGGTATCCCGTCCAACGCGCTGATGGCGCTGATGATCGGGGCGCTGATGATGCACGGCATCCAGCCCGGTCCCCAGATCATGACCGAGCAGCCGCAGCTCGTCTGGGGCGTGGTCGCCAGCATGTGGATGGGCAACCTGATGCTGCTGGTGATCAACCTGCCGCTGATCGGCATCTGGATTTCGATGCTGAAGATCCCTTACCGGCTGATGTTCCCGGCGATCGTGCTGTTCTGCTGCATCGGCACCTACGGCATCGCCAACAGCATGTTCAACGTCTGGCTGATGCTGGGCTTCGCCGTGGTGGGCTATTTCTTCGTCAAGGTGAAGGCCGAGCCGGCACCGCTGCTGCTCGGCCTGGTGCTGGGGCCGCAGCTCGAGGAGAATTTCCGCCGCGCCATGCTGCTGTCGGACGGCGACTTCACGGTGTTCCTGAGCCATCCGATCAGCGCGGTCCTCCTGGCCGTGGCGGCGGTCCTGCTGTGCGCGATGCTGGTCCCGGCCGTCACGCGCAAGCGGGAGGAGGCGCTTGCGGAGTAGGAGGCTTCTCCGGCTTCCCATCGGCGCGCCGGGCGGCATCATTGTGCCGTCCTTCCATGCCGGCAGACGCGAGGCGGGACACCGAGGGCGCCTGAACAACTCAGGAGCCGGATGGCTTGCCCAGCCCGAACCAGATCTCCAGAATCCCCTGCCGCGGCTTGGGCGAATAGCCAAGAAGCGGTCTAACCTCCACCGGAGGGGCGTCATAGCCCAGCTGGGTGAGGGCCGACAGCATGTCCTTCCTTAGGGCCTGGGCCGCCTGATCGCAGTCGACCTGGTAAAAGCAGCGGATCTCGCTCAATCCAGACGCACTATCGATCCGCTCTTCTCCAGGGATGCGCCAGCCATGGGCCGTCAGCTGAGAGCTGATCGCCTTGGCGCTCTCCCGGGGCAGCGCGGCGAACTGGAAGTAAACGGTTGGAGTCATGGCTGCCTGCTCCATCTGCTCGACATTCCGGCCGGCAATTCGTTGCAACTCGGAAAGCTGCGTTGCCCGCATCTCGTCATTCGCGTTGGGATGCGGGGAGTTGGTGTTTTGGGCGATCGTCTTCACCGCCAAGTCCAGCTGCTTCACCTGATCGACGACCAGTTTCAAGGTGGAGGCCGTGGACTCGACGATGCCGGCATCGGGACCCGCGTCCCGCAACCGTTCGGACGCGGCTCGGGCCTGCTCGTGGGTATCGTCCAGCTTGCGTTTTACGTCTTCGAGCCGTGCAGCCATCTCGTCAGACCGCTGCTGCATCTCGCCGCGCAGAAGGTTGAGCTGTTGCGCTGCGCCGCTCGACTTCGTCTGGATGTCGTCCAGGGTCTTGGTGAGGGTGTCGCGCTTGACTTCGATCTGGGCCAACGCCCTGTCGACATCCCGACGGGCACTTTCAATGGCGGCCCGGACCTCGTTGGTGACCTTCTCGGTTGCGTCAACCCTGTGCTGGATCGCGGCTTCGATCTTGCCGTCGATGTAGGACACTGCCCAGGGAAAGCCGATGACACCCACGCCGCCGAGGAAGGCGGCGCCTATGATGGTGTACAGCTTGAACAGTCGCGATTCGAGGTTTTGCTTAATTTCGTTTTCGATATTCTGGCGCAGGTAGGCCAGAGTTTCCTTGTCGATCTCCATGAGAATATCCTCTGCATATAAAATGAATATCGACGTTCAGTTTGCACGCCATTGATGGCAGCAATAGGGTCACAGCAGGGGAAGCCATGCGCCTCGCCGTCCTCGCCGACATCCACGGCAACCTCCCGGCCCTTGAAGCCGTGCTGGCAGATCTCGACCGCCGCGGGGCCGACGGCATCGCCAATCTCGGCGACTGCGTCTCCGGCCCCCTCTGGCCGCGCGAGACGCTGGACTTGCTGATGGCGAAGGGCTGGCCGACCGTGCGCGGCAACCATGACCGCTGGGTGTCGGAGCCTCGGGACGAGCCGCTGAACACCTCCGACGGCTACGCCCGGCACGCGCTCGACGCCGACGGCCGGGCCTGGCTCGGCGCCCTGCCGATGCGGCTGGAGCTGCCGGGCGGCGTCGTCGCCTTTCACGCCCGGCCGGACGATGACGACGCCTATCTGCTGGAGGAGGTCGAGGGCGGCCGGCTGGTGCGCGCCCCGGCGACCGCCATCGCGGCGCGGCTTGGCGATATCGCTGCCCCGGTCGTGCTGTGCGGCCATAGCCATCTGCCATGGCTGCTGTGCCTGCCGGACGGGCGCTGGATCCTCAACCCCGGCAGCGTCGGCTGCCCGGCCTATGACGACCCGACGCCGCCGGCCCATGTCTCCGAATCGGGATCGCCCTCGGCCCGCTACGCGATGCTGGAGCTGGACGGCGACAGCGTGGCGGCGGAGTTGATCGCCATCCCCTACGACCACGACCGCGCGGTCCGCCAGGCCACGGAGAACGGCAGGCCCGACTGGGCGCATGCGCTGGCGACCGGCTTCGCGCTTCCGTCCGGATCCTGACTCGTTTCGGTTCCGGCTGGACCACCGTACCGCCGGTCGTGCTATCCCGGCCGTGATGCTGTCCTGATCACGGTTGCGGAGGCCGGTGCCCATGTCGCGTGCAAATGTCGTGTCGTTCCGCCGGGCAGCGCCGTGGTGGATTGCCTCTGCGGCCGGCCGGCTGGAGATCGACGGCGGCGTGCCTCTGAAAGGCGAGATCGCTGTTGCCGGCGCCAAGAACGCGGCGCTGCCGCTGATGGTCTGCGCCGCGCTGACCGATGAGCGGCTGACGCTGCGCAACCTGCCGCGCATCCTCGACGTCGCCATCCTCGCCGGCATCCTGGCGGAGCTCGGTGTCGAGGTGTCGTGGGACGAAACCGGCCCGGTCCTCTCGGGCACCCTGGGCGGCGCCGGCTTCGGCCGCGGGCGCGTCGATTCCGCGCTCGTCGCCCGCATGCGCGCCTCCTTCCTGATCGCCGGCGCGGCGCTGGCCCGGCTGGGCCGGATCGCGCTGCCGCTGCCGGGCGGCGACGCCATCGGCCTGCGTCCGGTCGATTTCCACCTCGCTGGCTTCCGGCAGATGGGGGCGACGGCCGAGATCGAAGGCGGCGAGGTGGTGCTGAGCGCACCGAACGGGCTGCACGGCGCCCCGATCGTGCTGCCGTTCCCCTCGGTCGGCGCCACCCAGAACCTGATGCTGGCGGCGACGCTGGCGAAGGGCCAGACCAGCATCACCAACGCCGCGCGGGAGCCTGAGGTGACCGACCTCGCCCGCTGCCTGGCGGCGATGGGCGCCCGCATCGACGGCATCGGCACCGACACGCTGCACATCACCGGCGTCGACCGGCTGCACGGCGCCACCTACGACGTGCTGCCGGACCGGATCGAGCTCGGCACCCTGATCTGCGCCGCCACGGCCACCGGCGGCGCGCTGCGCCTGACCGGCGCGCCAGCGGATCTCCTCAGCGCCGCGCTGCCGGTGTTCGAAGGGGCGGGGATCGAGATCGAGTCCTCCGACGGCGCCGTCCTCGCCCGGCGCGGCGCCGGTGGGCTCATGGGCGTCGACATCATGACGCAGCCCTATCCCGGCTTCGCCACCGACCTGCAGCCCCAGGCCATGGCGCTGCTGTCCTGCGCCGAGGGCGCGGCGATGGTGACCGAGACCCTGTTCGAGAACCGCTTCCGCCACGTGCCGGAGCTGCAGCGCATGGGCGCGAACATCCGGGTGGTGCGCAACCATGCCGTGATCCGCGGCGTGCCGGCGCTGCACGGGGCGGAGGTGACGGCAACCGACATCCGCGCCGGCGCCGGCCTGCTGATCGCGGCGCTGGCGGCCGACGGCACCAGCACGCTGCACGGGGTCGAGCATGTCGACCGCGGCTACGACACGCTGGTCGAGCGGCTGCGCCGCTGCGGCGCCCGGATCCGGCGCGTCGACATCTGACGGAGCGGAACGCCGGCCCCGCTGCTCCCGTTGCCTGATCGAGCGCCACGGGAGCGATGCGATGAACGTCAAGCAGCTGCACGCGGATGCCGGCCAGAAGGTCTTCGCCGTGATCCTCGAGACCGGTGAGGCCGTTATGGAGTGCCTGCAGCGCTTCGCCGAGGCGGAGCGGCTGACCGCCGCGCAGATCACCGGCATCGGCGCCTTCAGCGAGGCCGAGTTGCGTTACTTCGACTGGGAGCGGAAGGAGTACCTGCCGATCCCGGTCCAGGAGCAGGTCGAGGTCGCATCGCTGATCGGCGACGTGGCGGTGTCGCCCGAAGGGAAGCCGGCGCTGCATGTGCATCTGGTGCTCGGCCGCCGTGACGGCACGGCCCTGGCCGGCCATCTGGCCGAGGCCAGGGTGCGGCCGACGCTGGAGCTGATCGTCACCGAAGCGCCGGCCCATTTGCGCAAGGCGCTCGACCCGGAAAGCGGGCTCGCTTTGATCCGGGCCTGATCACCTTACGACAGGAGACCTGCGATGAACTGGGACCAGATCGAAGGCCAGTGGAAGCAGATGAAGGGCAAGGTCAAGGAGCAGTGGGGCAAGCTGACCGACGACGATCTCGACATGCTCGACGGACAGCGCGACCAGCTGGTCGGCCGGATTCAGGAGCGCTACGGCATCGCCAGGGAAGAGGCCGACCGGCAGGTCGACGCCTGGTCGCGCAACCTGCGCTGATCGCGCCGGAAGCGCGAACGACCTGGGGCCGGCTTGCGCCGGCCTCTTTCCTTGGCTGCAGGCCTCAGGACGCGATCGGCTTCGCCTTCTCCGGCCGCGCGGCCTTGATCCGCCGCAGCACCAGGTCGCGCTCCTCGCGCACCTGGATCTCGCGGCCACGGGCCAGCAGGACCGTCCGAGCCCTCGGGTGATGCCAGCTCTGCGGCGCCCGCACCGCCTCGACCCGGGCGGCGACGACATGCACCGGCGTGCCTAGCGGGGTGGTCAGCCGGGCGATGGAGACGCCGTTGCCGAGCTTCTTCAGCACCGTGGGCAGCGAATCCACCAGATAGGCCTCCTGCTCGGCCTCGGCGGTGCCGAAATCGATCTTGGTGCGGCCGGGGATCTCGCCCGACCGATAGGATTCGCGGATGAAGACGATATCGCCCTTGGCGATCGAGACGCTGCCGCCCTGATCGTCCGTCCCGGTCAGCACAGCCTTGACCATGGGTCCCTCCCAACTTGCGGTTGGTTCCTTGCGGACTCTGTTGCCGGAAGGATGGAATCAACCGGCGAGGGGATCAAGTCTTCGTGCCCTTAGACGAAGCCCCGCACCGGCAGCTCCGGCCCCCGGCGCAGCCAGTTGCGCGGCGAATAGGTGGTGCGGCCGTCGGTGACGTGCAGCGTATAGGCGTGGCGCGACACGGGTGAGCGGTTCGGCGCGCTGTAATGCGGCAGCTTGCCGTGGAAGCAGACGAGGGCGCCGGCTTTGACCTCGACCGGCACGGCGGTGGCCTCGGTCGGCCAGGGCGTGGCGTCCAGCTTTTCCATCCGCGTCGCGCCGTCCTCCAGCACGAAGCGTTCCCGTAGCGGGCCGCGATGCCCGCCGGGCTCGACCCAGAGGCAGCCGTTGGACCGGTCGGCATCCTCCAGCGCGAACCAGAAGGTGGTGACGCTGATCGGCGTCGTCTCGAAGAAGCTGGCGTCCTGGTGCCAGCGCACCTCGCCGCCGATGCCCGGCTGCTTGAAGATGTACATCGACTGCCAGATCTGCGGCTCGAGGAGGCCGAGATCGGCGGCGAGGTCGGCCAGCTTCGGGTCGCGCGAGAAGCGGTCGAACACCGGGTCCAGGTCGTGCAGCGCATGACCGATCTTGTTGATCGACAGCGCCTTGGCCTGGCGGAGGCGGCCGTTCTCGTCGAAGGCCTCCTCCTCGAAGAAGCAGCGGATCTTGTCGCCCGAGGTCAGGAAGTACTCGTCCGACTTCCGCTCCTGGTCCTTGGTGGTGAAGATCGAGACCGTGTCGCCGGGGTCGAACGCCTCGACGATCGCCTCGGCCCGGGCACGGACGGCGCGGATCTCCTCGATCGGCTTGAAGCCCTCCAGCACCAGATAGCCGTCGCGTTCGTACTGCGCCTTCTGCGTCTCGCTCAGCATCGCCCGTCCTCGCCGGTCGTTCTATCCCGGCAGTCTAGCGCCTCCGCTGCCGGCCGCCACGGGTGGCATCGGTCTTGCTTGCAATCGAACTGAAACAATGCTCGGACATGCGGCAGGACAGCAGGGGGATGCAGATGACCACAACTGGGATCGGCATGGTGGCAGGCGGCGTGGCGGCGGAGCGGCCGGACGCAACGGCGCGGCGGGCGCTGGTGGCCTCGACGGTCGGCTACGCCATGGATGGGTTCGACCTGCTGATCCTGGGCTTCATGCTCTCGGCAGTGGCGGCGGGCCTCGGCCTGACCCCGGCCGAATCGGGATCGCTGGTGACCGCGACGCTGATCGGCGCGGTGGCCGGCGGCATCCTGTTCGGCATGCTCAGCGACCGCATCGGCCGGGTGCGGGTGCTGACCTGGACGATCCTGGTCTTCGCCGTCTTCACCGGCCTCTGCGCCCTGGCCCAGGGCTATTGGGACCTGCTGGCCTACCGCACAATCGCCGGCCTCGGCCTCGGCGGCGAATTCGGCATCGGCATGGCCCTGGTGGCGGAAACCTGGCCGGCCCGCTACCGGGCCCGCGCCGCCTCCTATGTCGGGCTCGGCTGGCAGGCGGGCGTGCTGGCGGCGGCCCTGGTCACGCCGCTGCTGCTGCCGCTGATCGGCTGGCGCGGCATGTTCGCGATCGGCCTGCTGCCGGCCGTGGTTTCCTTCATCGTCCGCCGCACGGTCGGCGAACCGGCGCTGTTCGTCGAGCGCGCCGCCCGGCCGCGCCAGGGTAACTCGCTGCGGCTCCTGGTCAAGGATGCGCGCACCGCCAAGATCAGCCTTGCCGTCCTCATCCTCTGCTCGGTGCAGAACTTCGGCTATTACGGGCTGATGATCTGGCTGCCGAGCTATCTGTCGACGGCCATGGGCTATTCCCTGACCAAGTCGGCGCTGTGGACGGTGGTGACGATCCTCGGCATGTGCGTCGGCATCGGCGCCTTCGGCCATCTGGCGGACCGGATCGGCCGGCGCCCGACCTTCATCCTGTTCCAGCTCGGGGCCGCCGTGATGGTGGTGGTCTACGCCCAGCTGACCTCGCCGACGGCGCTGCTGCTGGGCGGCGCGGTGATGGGCGTGTTCGTCAACGGCATGATCGGCGGTTACGGCGCGCTGATGTCGGAGCTGTACCCGACCGAGGCTCGCGCCACGGCGCAGAGCGTGCTTTTCAACCTCGGCCGCGGCGTCGGCGGCTTCGGGCCGCTGGTGGTCGGCGCCCTCGCCAGCCAGTATTCCTTCAGCCTGGCGATCGCGTTGCTGGCGGTGATCTACGTGGTCGACATCGCCGCCACGCTGATGCTGCCGGAGACGCGGGGGATCGAGCTGGAGTAGGTGGGGTTTTCACCCCACCGGCCTTGTCGCCTGTTCCAGCCAGGCGCGGTCCTCACCCTCCAGCTGCGGGCCGACGATCTCGCGCACCTGGGCGTGGTAGGCATTCAGCCAGGCGCGCTCGTCCGGCGTCAGCAGCGCCGGGTCGACCAGGTTCAGGTCGATCGGGGCGAAGGTGATGGTCTCGAATTCGTAGAAGGTCCGGGTCTCGTCGCTGAGCTCCGTGCAGGGCTGCACCACCACCAGCGTCTCGGTGCGGATGCCGTAGCGGCCGGCGGCGTAGTAGCCGGGCTCGTTCGACAGGATCATGCCCGGCTCCAGCGCGATCGTGTTCGGCGTCTTGGCGATCCGCGCCGGCCCCTCATGCACGCTGAGATAGCTGCCGACGCCGTGGCCGGTGCCGTGGTCGTAGTCGAGCCCGTGCTCCCACAGCGGCCGGCGGGCGAAGGCATCGATCTGCGAGCCCGTCGTGCCCTTCGGGAAGCGCGCGGTCGAGATCGCAATATGACCCTTCAGCACCAGGGTGAAGTTGCGCCGCATCTCCTCGGTCGGGGTGCCGACGATGATGGTGCGGGTGATGTCGGTGGTGCCGTCGCGGTACTGCCCGCCGCTGTCGACCAGATAGACGTTGCCCGGCTCGATCCGCCGGTTGCTCTCGGCGCTGAAGCGGTAGTGGGGCAGGGCGGCGTTGGGGCCGGCGGCTGAGATGGTGTCGAAGCTGAGGTCGCGCAGGGCGCCGGTCGCCACCCGGAACTCCAGCAGCTTGGCGGCGGCGGAGGCCTCGTCCAGCGTGCCGGACGGCGCCTCGCGCGCCAGCCAGGCCAGGAAACGGCTGACCGCGGCGCCGTCGCGGCGATGGGCGGCGCGGGTGCCCTCCAGCTCGACAGCGTTCTTGCGGGCGCGGGGCAGGGCGCAGGGATCGGCACCGACATCGATCTTCGCACCCTGCAGCCGGTCCTGCACCCAGGCGCTGGCCGAGGCGGCGTCGATCCACACCGCCTTGCCGGCGCGGCCCAGCGCCTCCAGCGCCTGGCCCAGGCTGGCCGGCGGCTGGATCGCCACCTCGTTGCCGAGATGGCTGTCGACGCCAGGCACCAGCTTGCGCCGGTCGATGAACAGGTCGACCAGGCCGTCGGCGTGCAGCACGGCGAAGGACAGCGGCAGCGGCGTGTGCGGCACGTCGGCGCCGCGCAGGTTCAAGAGCCAGGCGACGCTTTCCGGCGCGGTCAGCACCACCGCGTCCAGCTTCTCGCGCCGCAGCGCCTCGGCGATCTCGGCCCGCTTCTCCCGCGCTTCTTTGCCGGCGACGTCGAGCGCGTGGACGATGGTGGGAGAGATCGGGGCCGGCGGCTGGTCGGTCCACAGCGTGTCGATCGGGTTCTCCTCGACCGCAACCAGCGTGCCGCCTGCGGCCTCGACCGCCTTCCGGGTTTTCTCGACCCAGCCGACGGTGACGAGGCGCGGGTCATAGCCGGCGCGGCCGCCCGTGGGCAGCGCCTCGGCCAGCCAGGCCTCGTGCGGCTCCTGGTGCAGGTGTCGACGCTCCCACAGCGCCGGGTCAGTCTGCTGCTCGGCCTGGATGGTGTAGCGGCCGTCGATGAAGATCGCGGCGCGCTCGGCGGTGACCACGGCGACGCCGGCGGAGCCGGTGAAGCCGGTCAGCCAGGCCAGGCGCTCCGCCCGTGCCGGCAGGTACTCGCCCTGATGCTCGTCGGCATGCGGCACGACATAGGCGTCGAGGCCAAGCCGGGCGAGAACGCCACGCAGCGCGGCCAGCCGTTCCGCCGGCTTCGGCCCGGCCGGCCGGCGGGCGGCGGCGACCGCGGCCTTGGCGGCGCGCAGCCGCTTGGCCTGGGCCTCGGTCGCGCCCGGCACCGCCAGCTCCATCCACTCGCGGTCGTCCAGCGCCCGGGGCGCGGCGATCACGCCCTCCAGCAACTCCTGCAGGCCGGCGGCGTCGTAGCGGCCGCCGGTGTCGGCAGCCGCGGCGGCAAGGGCATCGGCGAGATCGGTGGTCATCGTCAGCGGGTCCGTAACGGGGGCGGCCCGGGCGTCAGCGCCGGGCGGGCATGGAATCCTTATCGCGCATCGGGCAGGGCGGGGGAAGTCGGGGCGGATGGTGCAGCCCGCCGCGGCGCGGCCGCGCACATGGCGATGTTGCTATGCACAAATTCGATATTGCATCGCACAAGAAAGCGAGCATTCTATCGATGTGAACACCGCCGCTTCAGCGGCCCGTGCATCAACGACAACCTCGGAAACGTCTCCCGGAAGCAGCGTTCCTCAGTGCCGTCACGGCGAGGACCGCGGCGGATGTTGCAACGCAATAACCTGCGCCAGCAGGAAGCGGAAAACGGGACACGATCATGGGATACAAGCTTCTCGCCACCCTTATCCGTGGCTTCTTCAAACTCCGGGGCGGCATCGACCGCAGCCTGACCTATCACGAGCTGATGGAGCTGACCGACCGGCAGCTCGAGGACATCGGCCTGACCCGCAACCTGATCGAGACGGTGCTGGTGCAGGGCGACGATGACGTCGCCGCCATGCTGCCGGAAGGCGCCGTGCGCGCATCGCTGCTGCGCGCCGCCAACGTCAACCGGGTCGCCGGCGCGGCCTGATCCAGGAGTCCGGATCGGGGACTCAGCCCAGGATCAGCGTCGGCCAGCCCCGGATCGGGATCTTGTCCGCCAGCGTCAGCCGCTGCAGCCGGTGCGCGGCCAGCACCTGGGGCGCCTGACGGTCGAGCAGCCCCGCCAGGATCGCCACGCCGCCCGGTGCCAGGTGGCGGCGCAGATCGGCCGCCATGCTCATCAGCGGCCGGGCCAGGATGTTGGCGATGATCAGGTCGTAGGGGCCGTGCTCCTGCACCGCCCGGCTGGCATAGCCGTTGGAGACGACGGCGGTGATCCGGTCCGACAGCCGGTTGATCCGGGCGTTGATCCGGGTGACGCGGATCGATTCCGGGTCGATATCCGCCGCCAGCACCGGGGCGTGGAACAGCCGCGCGGCGGCGAAGGACAGGATGCCGGTGCCGCAGCCCATGTCGAGGATGCGGCGGAAGCGGCGGCGGCGCGACAGCCGGTCGAGCGCGCGCAGGCAGCCCTCGGTGGTCGGGTGCTCGCCCGAGCCGAAGGCGGTGGCGGCATCGATGCACAGCGGGATGGTGCCCGGCGGCGGCGCGTCCTCGATATGCGAGCCATGAATGAAGAAGCGGCCGATGCGCAGCGGCGGAAAGGCCTGGTAGGTCGCGGCCAGCCAGTCGGTCGGCGGGATCTTCTCCACCGCCGGGGCGGGCAGGGGCGCGCCGATCATGGCCGAGACCAGCGCCAGCCGGGCATTCAACTGCGCCGTGTCCGGCGGGTTGCGGTCGATCCCCTCGATCAGCCAGTCGCCGCCCTCCTCGATCTCGAAGGCCGACACCGAGGCGAACAGGTCGTCGAAAGCTGTCTGCACGGCATCGCCGATGGCGGGGCCGACGGTGACGGTGGTGCGCCAGGCGGGGGCGCCTTCGGAGGGGACGGTACGGCTCATCGAGGGTCCAGGCGGCAGGATCGGGTGCTGGGCCGCACAGTATCGGGCCGGCCGCCGGTTTGCATCCGTGATGTCGGAAAGCAGCCCTTCACTCGGCCGCGCCGACATCCGGATCGAGCGGGCAGAGCTCTTCCGCCGGGGCCGCGGAGGCGACGAGCGTTTCCGCCGGCCGGGCCGCGAAGGCCTCGGCGAAGGAGGCGATCAGCCGCTCGTACAGCACCCGGCAGTTCTTCGGCTTGACGATGCCGTGGCCTTCGTCCGGGAACAGCAGCGTTTCGTAGGGCTTGCCCAGGGCATCCAGTGCCGTCCGCATGATCTCGACATGCTCCGGCGTCACATTCGGGTCGGTCAGGCCCTGGACGATCAAGAGGCGCCCCTCGATCCGGTCGACGAAATGGATCGGCGAGCGCTCGCGGTACTTCTCCGGCAGCTCGTCCGGCGTGCCGCCCATCATCGCCTCGGAATAGGGCCGCAGGTCCGGCCGCGTGGTCCAGTAGTCGGTGACCAGGTCGGTCATGCCGCAGATCGGCGCCGAGGCCGCGATGACATCCCGCGGGAAATGGGTGATCGCCCACCAGGCGGAATAGCCGCCATAGGACAGGCCGGTGATCCCGACGCGGCCCGGCTGGGCCAGCCCGGCATTCATCAGCGCCAGGATGCCGGTGCGGATGTCCTCCTGCTCCCGCCCGCCCCAGCCGTCGGCCTTGATCGCCTCCTGATAGGCGAGGCCGAGGCCGGTGCTGCCGCGGTAGTTCGGCTGCAGCACGTTGAAGCCGGCTTGGGTCAGCGCCTGCGGCACCGGGTCGAAGCGGCCGTCGTAGTGTGCGGTCGGGCCGCCATGGACATGGATCACGGCGCCGCGGGCTTCGCCCTTGGCGCGATAGAGCCAGCCCTGGATCCGCAGCCCGTCGACCGAATGCCACCAGAAGGGCTCGGCCGGGCTCAGCTCCGCCGGCTCCGGCAGCGTTCCCCCGGGTAGCGGCGACAGCTGATGCGCGGTCAGCTGGTCCGGCGCCTCGGCCGCCAGGGTGATGATGTCGGTCGGCGCTGTGGCCTGGCCGCGCTCCACCACCCAGCGGCCGTCGGGCAGCGGCGCGAGCGGGCGCAGGATGTCCCCGCCGCGGAACACCGGGGCATAGGCTCCGGTCGAGACCATCAGGAAGCCGGCCTCGTCCCGCGCGGCGCTGGATTCGATCACCACCAGCAGGTCCTGGCCGCCATCCGGCTGGCGCGGCCAGCGCACATGCTCGACCGGGATCGCCGGGTCGTCGACCAGCCAGCGCAGGTCGTCGGAGGCGAGGTCGATCAGCCCCAGCCGCTTATGCGTCGGCCCCTCGGCCACGAAGGCCACGCGAGATCCGTCCGGCGACCACACGCCCTCGGCCTTGGCCGGGCCGCCGGGGCTGTACAGCTCGCGGTCCTCGCCGGTCTCCAGGTCGTAGACCCACAGTGCCCGGCCGCTCGGGTGATGGTCGTTGCGCAGGTACAGGATCCGGCGCCCGGTCGGGTCCAGCTTCGGCATCAGCTTGCAGGACCGCCGCGGCGAGGCCAGGACGCGTTGCGCGCCGGTGGCGATGTCGTGCTCGTACAGGTGCAGGATGTCGCCGCCGAGGCCGGTAGCCGGGTCGCGGCTGGCGGCATAAATCAGCCGGCAGCCATCCGGATGCGCCTGGGCGGTGTAGACGTAGTAGCCCGGCCGGTCCGGCAGCAGCATCTCCACCGGCCGCGCGGGGGCGAGCCAGACGCGCTGCAGCCCGACCTGCTCCTCGCCGTCGCGGCGGCGGGCGACGATCAGAGACAGGCTGTCCGGCGCCCAGCTGAAGCTCTCGCAATCCCAGCCCGAATAAGGATCCAGCAGCAGGCGTGGCGGCGCGTCGCCCGCGGTCGGGGCGATCCAGGGGCCGTTGCCCTCGGCCTTGCCGTTCCACAGCCAGGCCACCCCGCGGCCGTCCGGCGATACGGCCGGGAACAGCAGCCGCGGCGCGGCGATCAGGCGGTCGAGGAAGTCGGGATCGATCAACATGACGAAAATCTTACCCCAGCCCCCGCTTGTTGTGACCTGCCGCCCGGCGCATGGCGGGCGCGGCGCCGTCATGCGGGAACTTCGGCCAGCTCCTCGATCCGGTGGCAGGCGGCGCGGTGGCCGGGGCCGAAGTCGCGCAGCACCGGCGCGGCGCGGGCGCAGAGCTCCGCCGCATGCGGGCAGCGGGTGCGGAAGGCGCAGCCGGAGGGCGGGTCGATCGGCGACGGCGTGTCGCCCTGCAGCACCATCCGCCGTCGCTGCCGCGCCCGCACCGGGTCCGGCACCGGCACGGCGGACAGCAGCGCCTGGGCATAGGGGTGCAGCGGCCGGGCGAAGAAGGCGTCACGGCCCGCGATCTCCGCCTCGCGGCCGAGATACAGCACCATCACCCGGTCGCTGATGTGCCGCACCACGCTCATGTTGTGGGAGATGAAGATCAGCGCCATGCCCAGCTCGCGGCGCAGGCGCATCAGCAGATTGACGATCTGCGCCTGGATCGAGACGTCGAGCGCCGAGACCGGCTCGTCGCAGACGATCAGCTTCGGCCGCAGCACGATCGCCCGGGCGATGCCGATGCGCTGGCACTGGCCGCCGGAGAATTCGTGCGGATAGCGGTGGGCGAGGGCGGGGGACAGGCCGACCTGGCGCATCGCCTCGTTCACCCGGGCCGCGATCTCGGCCCGCTTCAGCTCGGGGTGGAAGGTGCGCAGCGGCCGGCCGATGATCTGGGCCACGGTCATGCGCGGGTCCAGCGAGGCCAGCGGGTCCTGGAAGATGATCTGCATCTCCCGCCGCCGCGGCCGCAACGCGTCCTCGGACAGGCCGGTCACGTCGCTGCCGTTCCAGGCGATGGTGCCGCCGCTGGCCGGGATCAGCCGCAGCACGGCCCGGCCCAGGGTGGACTTGCCGCAGCCGGATTCGCCGACGACGGCCAGTACCTCGCCGGGGGCAAGGTCGAAGGACACGTCGTCCACCGCCTTCACCACCAGAGGCGGCCCGCCCAGCAGCCCGGCCGAGAGCGGGAAATGGACCTTGAGGTTGCGGACCGACAGCACCGGCGTCATGGCACCAGCTCCGGCACGGCGGCGGCCGCGAGCGGCCGGTGGCAGGCGACGACGCGGTCGGCTTCGTCGCGGGCCGGCAGCAGCGGCGGCATCGCGGCGGTGCAGGCCTCGACCCGGCGGTCGCAGCGCGGCGCGAAGGGGCAGCCCGGCAGGTCGGCGGCCGCCGCGGCGCGCGGCTGGCCCGGGATCACCCGCAGCTCGCCCTCGCGGCCCTCCAGGTCGGGCGTCGAATCCAGCAGGCCGCGGGTGTAGGGATGGGCCGGGTCGGCGAAGAGCGGCTCGACCGGCGCCGCCTCCATCACCTTGCCGCCATACAGCACCAGCACCCGGTCGCACATCTCGGCGACGACGCCGAGGTCGTGGGTCACCAGGATCACCGCCGTCCCTAGCTCGCGCACCAGGTCGCGCAGCAGGTCCAGCACCTGAGCCTGGACGGTGACGTCGAGCGCGGTGGTCGGCTCGTCCGCCAGCAGGATGCGCGGGTTGCACAAGAGCGCCATGGCGATCATCACCCGCTGGCGCATGCCGCCCGACAGCTCATGCGGATACTGCCGCATGCGCCGCGCGGCGTCGGGAATCTTCACCCGGTCCAGCATCCGCGTCGCCTTCTCCCAGGCCTCCTGCTTCCGCATCCCCTGGTGGCGGGTCAGCACCTCGGTCAGCTGCGCCCCGATGCGGTGGTAGGGGTTCAGCGAGGTCATCGGGTCCTGGAAGATCATGGTCATGGCCGACCCGCGCAGCCGGTCCAGCCCGCGGCGGTCCAGCGCCAGCAGGTCCTGGCCCTCGAAGCGGATCCGGCCGGTGGCGCTGCCGTTGCCGGCCAGGAGGCCCATGATCGACAGCAGGATCTGGCTCTTGCCCGATCCGCTCTCGCCGACGATGCCCAGCACCTCGCCGCGGCGGACGGTGAAGTCGACGCCATCGACGGCGACCGCGTCGCCCCGGCGCGTCCGGAACCGGATCGCCAGGTTCTCGACCGACAGCAGGGGCTCAGCGCTCATTGGGGTCGAAGGCATCGCGCAGCCCGTCGGCGACGAAGTTCATGCAGAACAGGGTCAGGGCCAGGGCCGCGCCCGGCAGGATCAGCATGTGCGGGTCGGTCTCGATCTTGGCCTGGCCCTCGCTGATCAACACGCCCCAGCTGGTCTCCGGCGCCTGCACGCCGAGGCCGAGGAAGCTGAGCAGGGATTCGCTCAGGATCACGTCCGGGATCAGCAGGCTGGAATAGACGATCACCACGCCGACGCAGTTCGGCATGATGTGCTTCAGCACGATCTGCCGCCTTGTCATGCCCCCGGCCCGTGCCGCCTCGATGAACTCGCGGTTGCGCAGGGCGATGGCCTGGGCGCGGACGATGCGCGACGGCGTCAGCCACAGCGACAGCACCACGGCGACGATCACGGCCGTGCTGCCGCGCCCCAGGGCCATGCTGATCAGGATGACCTGGAAGATGTAGGGGATGCCGTACAGCACGTCGACGATGCGCATCATCACCTGATCGACGACGCCGCCGAGGAACCCGGCCACCGACCCCCAGGTGACGCCGATGGCGACCGCGATCAGCGTCGCCACCAGGCCGATGATCAGTGACACCTGGCCGCCGGCCATGATCCGCAGCAGCAGGTCGCGGCCCAGGTCGTCGGTGCCGAAGGGATGCGCCGAGAACAGGTCGAGCGGCGCGTTCATCGCCTCGAAATTCGCGTCGTCCGGCTCGTAGTCGTACAGCAGCGGTCCGCCGAAGCAGAAGACCACGATCAGGACCAGCATGACCAGGCTGGCCACGGCGGCCCGGTTGGCGCGGAAGCGGCGCAGCGCCTCGCGCAGCGGGCTGACGCCCTCGGCGCCGTCTTCCGGCACGGCGAGATCGGTGACGGCGTCGGTCATGTCCGCGACCTCGGGTCCAGCAGCATCTGCGCCACGTCGGTCAGCATGTTGAACAGGATGATGCAGGAGCCGTAGACCAGCGTGACCCCCATCACCATGGTGTAGTCGCGGCTGATCGCGCTCTCGACGAAGTAGCGGCCGATGCCAGGCACGGCGAAGATGGTCTCGATCACCATCGACCCGGTGATGAGGCCGGCGGTGGCGGGGCCGAGATAGGCGATCACCGGGATCATGGCGCCGCGGATGGCGTGGTGGGTCAGCACGCGCCACTCGCCCACGCCCTTGGCCCGGGCGGTGCGGATGTAGTTGCTGCGCAGCGTCTCGATCATCGCGCCGCGGGTCAGCCGGGCGACATAGGCGATGTTCGGCAGGGCCATGGCGACGACCGGCAGCACCATCGACCGCCAGCCATTGTCCCACCCGGCCACCGGCACCAGGCTCAGCATCAGCGCGAAGACGATCTGCAGGATCGGCGCCATGACGAAGGTCGGCACCACGATGCCGCCCATGGCGACCGCGCTGACCAAGTTGTCCAGGATGCCGTTCCGCCGCAGCGCCGCGGTCACGCCGAGCGTCACGCCGGCGATGGCGTAGAGCAGCGTGGCCCACAGCCCGATCTGCAGCGAGATCGGCAGGCCATGGCCGATCAGCTGCGCCACCGTGTATTCGCGGTAGTACATCGACTGGCCGAAATCGAGCCGCACGACGTCGCCCAGGAAGCGCAGATACTGCTGCCACAGCGGCTCGTTCAGGTGGAACTGCGCCTCCATCCGGGCGATCAGGGCCGGCGGCAGCTTCTTGTCGTCGTCGAAAGGACCTCCCGGCGCGAAGCGGATGACGAAGAAGGTGATCGTCGCCAGCGCGAACAGCGTCGGCACGCTGCCCAGCATGCGGCGGAGAACGGACAAGACCATCGGCCCGGGCTGCTCCCTGCTTGCTTTCCTCGGCAAAGGACGAGGGGCGCGGCCTGCGCCGCGCCCCTCCCGGTCACTTCTCGATGCTCAGATACTTCGACATCGGATGGCCGATCGGGTTGGCGCCCCAGCCCTTGACATAGGTCTGGACCAGGATGTTGTCGCTCGACACCGTGATCGGGATGAACACGTACTGGTCCAGCATGCGCTGCTCGGCGCGGCCCAGGAGCTCGTAGAACTTGGCCTTGTCCGCGGCGTTGGCGTTGGCCTCGTCCATCAGCTTCTCGTACTCGTCGTCCTTCCAGTGATAGCTGGGCGTGCCGGTGTAGCGCAGCGCATCCAGCCAGGTCTTGGCCTGCGGATAGTCGCCGCCATAGCTGTCCATGCAGACCTGCCAGGTGCCGGTGTGCAGCTTCTCCAGCCAGGTCTTCACCTCGGTCAGGTCCAGCTTGGTGCGGACGCCGAGATTCTGCTTCCACATCGCGACGATGCCCTCGACCCGCCGCTTGCTGGCGGCGCTGGACGGGCCGATGATCTCCAGTTCCAGCGGCTTGTCCGGGCCATAGCCAGCCTCGGCCAGCAGCTTCTTGGCCTCGGCCAGCCGCTCCTCCTTGCTCAGCCCGGCCTCCTGGACCTTGCCGGGCTTGTAGCTGGGGTCCTGGTTGATCGAGAAGGTGTACATCGGCACGTTGCCGGCCTTCTCGATCTTCTCCTGCAGGAAGTCGCGGTCGATGGCATAGGCCAGCGCCTTGCGCACGCGGATGTCCGACAGCGGGCCGGCATCGGGCTGGAAGCTCAGATACTTCATGCCCAGCGTCGGGTTCTGGTGCAGCTCCTGCGGCCGCTCCGCCTTCAGCTTCTCCAGCTGCTCGGCCGGCACCGACATGGTCGTGTCCAGCTCGCCCGCCAGATAGCGCTTCAGCTCGGTCGAGACGTCCTCGGTGACGTGGTAGACGACCGTGTCGATCTTGACGTTGGCCGCGTCCCAGTAGTGTGGGTTCTTGACCAGCACCACCTTCGACTGCGGCACATATTCCTTCAGCATATAGGCACCGTTGCCGACGAACAGCTCCGGCCGCGTGTAGTCCAGCTTGTTGCCGGCGGCCTTGAGGCTCGGCTCATGCACCGGCGCCGTGGTGTGGAAGTCGAGGATGTAGGGCGCGTCCGGCATCGGGTAGTCGAGCGTCAGCACGACGGTGCGGTCGTCCGGCGCCGCGGCGCCCAGCTGGGCCGGGTCCTTCAGCTTGCCCTCGTTGAACGCCTTGCCGTTCTTGATGGGCAGCACCTGGGTCAGATAGTAGGCGTGGTTCGAGGCTATCTCGGGGTCGAGCGCACGGACGATGCCGCGCACGAAATCGGCCGCGACCATCGGGTCGCCGTTCGACCATTTCAGCCCGGGCCGCAGATGGAAGGTCCAGGTCAGGCCATCGGCGCTGGTTTCCCATTTCTCCGCCGCGCCCGGCTGCGGGTTGCCCTGCGGGTCCAGGACCAGCAGCGCCTCGAACAGGTCGGCGACGATGTAGTTCTCGCGCGCGCCGGTGTTCAGCTGCGGGTCGAGCGTCGACGGCGCGCTGCCGAAGCCGCGGTTCAGCACCGTCTCCGCCGCCGCCGGGCCGGTCAGCGCCGCTGTGGCGGAGACCGCCAGGCATAGGGCCAGGGCAACGGCCGATTTGTTCAGAAAGCTCATGTAATCCCCCAGGTCCGTGATCCCCCTCCGCCGAGGCGGCGCAACGGTCCCGGTCCGGCCGAGCCGATGCTTATGTGCCTTCCTGCCTCATGCGCCTTGCGGGAACGTTCCGCCCCGCTAGTGGCGATTTGGGCAGGCGCCCGTCGCCCCTGACAAGTCACGAAAGCGACGGAGGCCTGAACTTCAGGTTATCGGGCGGTCCGGGCTTGACCCGGCCGCCCAGACGGTGTCGACAGTCTCCGGGGAATGGGCAGCCCCCAGCAGCGCCCCTTAGACCATGACCCGGGAGTCCCGTCATGACCGGTCCTGTGCGCGTCCTCGTCGTCGGCGTCGGCCATATGGGCCTGTCGCATGCCCTGGCCTATCACCGGCTGGACGGGTTCGAGATCGTCGGCCTGGTCGCCCGCTCGATCGCCAAGACCGACCTGCCGGCGGAGCTGACGGACTATCCGCGCTTCGCCGACTATGACCAGGCGCTCGCCGAGACCCGGCCTGACGCGGTGTCGATCAACACCTGGTCCGACACCCATGCCGAGTTCGCGCTGAAGGCGATGGACGCCGGCGCCCATGTCTTCGTGGAGAAGCCGATCGCGACCACGGTCGAGGATGCCGAGCGCGTCGTGGCCCGCGCCAAGGAGACCGGGCGCAAGCTGGTGGTCGGCTACATCCTGCGCGTCCACCCCTCCTGGGTGAGGTTCATCGAGGTGGCGAAGACGCTGGGCAAGCCGCTGGTGATGCGGATGAACCTGAACCAGCAGAGCTCCGGCCCCTCCTGGACCTGGCACAAGAACCTGCTGCAGTCGCTGTCGCCGGTGGTCGATTGCGGCGTCCACTATGTCGATGTGATGTGCCAGATGACCAGCGCCAAACCGGTGCGGGTGCACGGCATCGGCGCCCGGCTGTCGAACGAGGTCGCGATCCACAATTACGGCCATCTGCACGTCGTCTTCGACGACGGCTCGGTCGGCTGGTACGAGGCCGGCTGGGGCCCGATGATGAGCGAGGTGGCCTATTTCGTGAAGGATGTGGTCGGGCCGAAGGGCTGCGTCTCGATCGTGGTGCCGCAGGACGGGCAGGGCGAGGCGCGGACCGACGCGATTTCGGAGTCCGCCGATATCGACCGGCACACCAAGACCAATGCGCTGAAGCTGCATTCCGCCGCGATCGACGCGGACAACCACTTCGTCGAGAAAGACCGCTGGATCACCATGGCGGACGAGCCCGGCCATCAGGAGCTGTGCGACCGCGAGCAGGAATTCTTCCTGCGCGCGATCCGCGAGGACCTGGACCTGACGGATTCGATGCAGGCGGCGATCGACAGCCTGCGCATCGTGCTGGCGGCGGATGAGAGCTTCCGCACCGGCGAGGTGGTCAAACTCAGTTGAGGACATGCCCATGGCGGCCGCGGATCACGGCGCGACCCAACCCCGATCGTCCGACAGCGGCCGCGGCGACCCGCCCGGCGTGGTCATCGTCATGGGCGTCTCGGGCTCGGGCAAGACCACGATCGGCAAGCAGCTGGCCCGCCGCATGAGCGGGGTGTTCGCCGATGCCGACAGCTTCCACCCCCCGGCCAATATCGAGAAGATGAAGGCCGGCCACCCGCTGACCGACGAGGACCGCTGGCCCTGGCTCGACGCCATGGCGGCGCAGATCGGGCGCTGGCTGGCGGACGGCCAGCCGGCGGTGCTGGCCTGCTCCGCCCTCAAGCGGGTGTATCGCGACCGGCTGGTCGGCGGCCGGCCGGGCATCGCCTTCCTCTACCTGTCGGGGTCGGAGGCGGTGATCGCGACGCGCCTGGCCAGTCGCAAGGGCCATTTCATGCCGCCCTCGCTGCTGCGCAGCCAGTTCGAGACGCTGGAGCCGCCGGGCGATGGCGAGCGGGTGGTGACGGTCGACATCCGCCACCCGCCGCGCCGCATCGTCGACATCGCCGCCCGCCGCTTCGGGCTGCCGGCGCAGCCCGGCTCATCCTTCTCAACGGCCGGATAGGCTGACGGGCCGGAGCCGCCCCCTCACCCGAAATCGCTGGCGCGATTTCGACCTCTCCCCAGGGGAGAGGTGTAGATGGCACGGCTCCTATTCCCCTCTCCTCGGGGAGAGGGAGGGGCCCGACGCCGAAGGCGGCGGGAGGGTGAGGGGGCTATCCCGCCGTCAAGGGTACGACCGCCGGCGCCAGCCTTTGCCGCAGCGCGTCCTCGAGATGGTCGACCGTGCGGTCCAGCCGGCCGAGATGCGGCGCCCGCACCACGCTGATCGCGAAGTCGAAGCGGAAGCCGGGCAGGTCGATGCGGCGCAGCTCGTCGCGCGCGGTGAACGGGGCGCAGCGCCGCGCCGGCAGCACGCCGAGCCCGAAGCCCGAGCGGATCAGCGACTGCTGGATCGCCAGGTCGTGCACCTCGGCCGAGACCTTGAGCGTCAATCCCTCCCGCGCGAACAGCGCCTCCAGCGCCGGCCGCACGTCGCAGGATTCGCGCGGGCTGACCACCCAGTCGCAGGCGGCGAGGTCGGCCAGCGACGGCCGGCGCGGCAGGGGCAGGCTGCGGGCGCCGACCACCACCAGCTTCTCCTGCCCCACCACCCGTCCGGGATAGGGGGCCGCGCTCTCCTGCAGCAGCACCACTGCGGCGTCGAGCCGGCCGCGGTCGAGATCCTGCAGCAGCGTGGTGGCCAAGCCGCCGGTCAGGCGCAGCGACAGCCGCGGATAGCACTGCCTCAGGTCGCGCATCAGCGCCGCGAAATCGGTCTCGGCGAAGGCGTGCAGCACGCCGATGCCCAGCCGCAACGGCCCTTCCGGCTCGGCGTCCCCGCCGGTGCCGGCCTTCAGATCCTCCACCGCCGCCAGGATGGCGCGGCAGCGGTCGAGCGCGGCGAGGCCGGCCGGGGTCAGCCGCGGCGGCTTCACCCGCCGGTCCAGCAGCGTGGCGCCGAGATGCTGCTCCAGCCGCTGGATCTGTCGGGTCACCGCCGGCTGGGTCAGCGGCAGCCGCTCCGCCACCCGCTGGATCGAGCCGGTCTCGGCCAGGAGCACGAAGGCGCGCATCTCGTCCAACATCATGCTGATCCGTCATGAAGTTTCTGAAAATAATGAATTTGAAGATTAGCGAGGGCCGGGCGATCTCTCCAGAGGCAACATTCTTGGAGCGAGAGCGATGAAGGCATTCGCGATCGAAGAGGGCTCGGGTCTCGACCGGCTGCGGCCGGCGGAGCGGCCGGTGCCGGAGCCGCGGCGGGGTGAGGTGGTGCTGCGGATGCGCGCGGCCTCGCTGAACTACCGCGACCTGGAGATCGTGCACGGCACCTACCACTCCGAGTTCGAGCTGCCGATGGTGCCGCTGTCCGACGGCGTCGGCGAGGTCGCGGCGGTGGGCGAGGGCGTCACCCGCGTCAAGGTCGACGACCGCGTGGCCACGACCTTCTGGCAGGGCTGGGTCGCCGGCGATTTCGAGGGAATCGAGCGGGCGGTGCCGCTGGGCGGGCCCGGCCCCGGCGTGCTGGCGGAATATGTCCGGCTCGACGCCGACGGCGTGATTCCGGTGCCGGAGCACCTGACCGACGAGGAGGCGGCGACGCTGCCCTGCGCCGCCCTGACCGCCTGGACCTCGCTGATCGCCGAAGGCGGGCTGAAGCCCGGCGACACCGTGCTGGTCCAGGGCACGGGCGGGGTCTCGATCTTCGCCCTGCAATTCGCCGTGGTCGCCGGCGCCCGTGTGATCGTTACCTCTTCCAGCGACGAGAAGCTGGAGCGGGCGCGGGCGCTCGGCGCCTTCGGCACGGTCAACTATCGGACGACGCCGGGCTGGGACGAGGCGGTGCGCGACCTGACCGGCGGCCGCGGCGTCGACCATGTCATCGAGGTCGGCGGCCCCGAGACCTTCGCCCGCTCGCTCGCCGCGATCCGCACCGGCGGCCAGATCAACGTGATCGGCTATCTCGGCGGCAAATCGGCCGAGATCAACCCGGTGCAGATCATGTTCCGCCGCGCCCGCATCCGCGGCATCCCGGTCGGGTCGCGCGAGAGCTTCGAGGCGATGAACCGCGCCATCGCCGCCACCGGGCTGCGGCCGGTGATCGACCGCAGCTTCCCCTGGACCGAGGCCCGCGAGGCGCTGCGACATCTCGAATCAGGACGGCATTTCGGCAAGGTCGTGCTGGGCTTCTGAGGCGACGAGAGGAGATTTTTCACAATTCAAGGGCTTGGCAGCCGCGGCCGGAAGGCTAGTCTTGGGGGAACCATCACCATCCGTTCCCCGGGAGAGACGGCCCGCCCATGCCGCGGTCCTGCCACCCCCTTTTGCTGCGCGCCGCAGCCACTGCTGCGCTGGTCCCGGCGGCGGTGCCAGCGGCCCATGCCTGGCCCGACCAGGATTACGACGCGGCCGCCGGCGGGGCCGCGCCGGCCACGACAGCGCAGGCCCAGGGCTTCATCCCCGACACCGGCATCATCTTCGACATCCCCGCCGACCCCGAACTCGGCCCGGCCTGGCGCTGGGACCGGCTGGGCACGGCGCCGCGCGCCCCGACAGGGCTGAGCACCTATGCCGCACCCGACCAGGACTATTCCGTGGTCACCGGCGAGCGCGACCCGACCGGCGCCGGATCGGTCGCGGCGGCGCTGCGGGCCGAGACGCCCGGCTTCATCGCCAAGACCGGCGTCACCTTCGAGATCCCGGCCGATCCCTATCCCGGCTTCGCCCAGCGCTGGAACCGGCTGGAGATGGCGCGGCGCTCGGCGACCGGCAAGGCTGAAGCGAGCGTAGGCCTGACGCAGCTGCCCTGGTTCGTGCCGTTCTTCACCTCGGCCCGGATCGAGGCCAGCTTCGACCCGGAGGCCGACGAGGGCACGGGACAAGTGGCGGCGGTGCTGTCCAGCACCTGGTCCCTGATCGGGCTGACCGGATCGACGGAGAACCGCTACGCGGTCATCCGGGGCGGCCTGCTCGGCACCGAGGCGCCGGTGACGCATTGGGAGATCGACCGCACCACCCGGCTGGAGCTGCCCTGGCACACGACGGCGCTGCTGCTCGGCGGCCAGTATTCCAGCACCGACCGGCACCTGACCGGCAGCATCGGCGCCGAGCAGACGGTGCTTGGCCCGCTCAAGGTCAAGGCCTCGCTGATCGATCTCGGCACCGAGCAGCCAGGCGCCAAGTTCACCGCCGGAATCTCCTTCGACTGGTAGGGTGCGGCGCCGTCCGGATCGGGCGCGTCCACGACGATCTTGCGCCGCGCAGGCAAAGCTGGGAGAGTGTGGTCTAGACCACTCACGCAGACCAGCGACCACGCCGCATGGGAACCGAGACCGCATCACGCCGCTTCAGGGGCATCGACACCTGGGAGGATGCGGAGATCCTCGACGCGCTGCTGGAATCCCAGCTCGCCGCCGTGGCCTCGGTGCGCCCGGCGCTGCCGGCTCTCGCCACCGCCGCGGCCGATGCGGCGCCCCGGCTGCGCCGCGGCGGGCGCCTCATCTATGCCGGCGCCGGCACCTCCGGCCGGGTCGCGGCGCAGGACGGGTCGGAGCTGTTCCCGACCTTCGGCCACCCGCAGGATCGGCTGGCCTATCTGATCGCCGGCGGCGCCACGGCGCTGAGCCGGCCGGTGGAGAACGCCGAGGACGATGCCGAGGCCGGCCGGGCCGAGGCCGCGGCGCTGCGGCTCGGCCCCGATGACGTGGTGATCGGCGTCGCCGCCAGCGGCGGCACCCCCTACACCCGCGCCGTGCTGCAGGAGGCGGCCCGCACCGGCGCCCTGACCATCGCTGTCGCCTCGAACCCCGGCGCGCCGATCTTCGGCGACGCCGCCCATGCCGTGCTGCTGCCGACGGGGGAGGAGCCGATCGCCGGCTCGACCCGGCTCAAGGCCGGCACGGCGCAGAAGGTGGCGCTGAACCTGTTCTCGACCCTGGTGATGACCCGGCTCGGCCATGTCTATGACGGGCTGATGGTCGACATGCAGCCGACCAACGCCAAGCTGAACGACCGCTCGGTGCGCATGCTGCGCGCCATCGTGCCGGTCGATGAGGCGGCGGCGCGCGTGGCGCTGGACGCGGCAGGGCAGAACGTCAAGCTGGCCGCCCTGGTGGCGCTGGGCGACAGCGCCGAGGACGGGCGCCGCCGCCTGGACGCCGTCGACGGCGATCTCCGTCGCGCCCTGGCGGCGAAGCAAGGATCCTAGAGAGACAGCGGGCGGGCTGCCGCCCGTGGGCAACGGCGAAACGCCGAACAGAGGAGGCAATTGCACATGTCCCGTTCATTCCTGCGCGGCGCGTTCCTGGCCGGGGCGGCGCTCGTCGCCATCGCCGGCCAGGCCGTGGCGGCCGACGCGACGCTGACCATCGAGAGCTGGCGCAACGACGACCTGAAGGTGTGGCAGGACACCATCATCCCGGCCTTCGAGAAGACCCATCCGGGGATCAAGGTGGTGTTCTCGCCCACGGCGCCGACCGAATACAACGCGGCCCTGAACGCCAAGCTCGAGGGCGGCACCGCGGGCGACCTGATCAGCTGCCGGCCGTTCGACACCTCGCTGGCGCTGTTCCAGAAGGGCTATCTCGCCCCGGTCACCGACCTGAAGGGCATGGACACCTTCTCCGACGTGGCCAAGAGCGCCTGGATCACCGATGACGGCAAGACGCTGTTCTGCGTGCCGATGGCTTCGGTGATCCACGGCTTCCTCTACAACAAGGACATCTTCGACGCCGAGGGGCTGACCCCGCCGAAGACCGAGGCCGAGTTCTACGCCCTGCTCGACAAGATCAAGGCCAAGGGCGAGGTGGCGCCGCTCGACATCGGCACCAAGGATCAGTGGGAGGCCGCGACCATGGGCTTCCAGAACATCGGTCCGAACCTGTGGAAAGGCGAGGAAGGCCGCAAGGCGCTGATCGCCGGCACCCAGAAGTTCACCGACAAGCCCTATGTCGAGGCCTTCGAGGAGCTGGCGAAGTGGAAGCCGTACCTGCCCGAGGGCTATGAGGCCCAGGCCTATCCGGACAGCCAGAACCTGTTCACGCTCGGCCGCGCCGCGATCTACCCTGCCGGGTCCTGGGACATCGCCGCCTTCAACGCCCAGGCCGATTTCAAGATGGGAGCCTTCCCGCCGCCGGTCGAGAAGGCGGGCGACAAGTGCTACATCAGCGACCACACCGACATCGCCCTCGGCATGAATACCAAGACCAAGAACCCGGAGGCCGCCAAGGCCTTCCTGGAGTGGCTGGCGACGCCGGAATTCGCGGACATCTACTCGAACGCGCTGCCGGGCTTCTACTCGCTGTCGAACCACCCGGTGACGATCAAGGACCCAGTGGCGGCTGAGTTCCTGAGCTGGCGCAAGACCTGCGAATCCACCATCCGCAACTCGTACCAGATCCTGGGGCGCGGCACGCCGAACCTGGAGAACGAGCTGTGGAACGTCTCGGCCCAGGTGCTGAACGGGACGATGACGGCGCAGCAGGCGGCAGAGCAGATCCAGAAGGGGCTGGACTCCTGGTACAAGCCGGCCGGCAAGTAATCTGACACCCGGCGCGGGGTGCGCGGCCCGGCTTGTCCCGGACCGCGCGCCCTCGCGTCCCCTTTTCCAGTATAGGCTGTTCGCATGGCCAGCACGCAGATCGCCGCCGTTCCCCGCACTCAGATCGCGGGCCGCCGCGGCCGTTTCCCCTGGCACGTCGTCGTCTTCCTGGCGCCGGCGACGCTGATCTACACCCTGTTCATGGTCTACCCGCTGGTCGACAGCCTGCGGCTCAGCCTGTTCACGCGGGACGAGGCGGGGGCGGAGCATTTCGCCGGGCTGGCCAATTACGCGGCGCTGTTCTTCGACCCGCAATGGGCCGACCGGTTCTGGAATGCGCTCGGCAACAACGTCCTGTTCTTCGCCGTGCACATGCTGGTGCAGAACCCGATCGCGATCGGCCTGGCGGCGCTGCTGTCCCTGCCCAACTTGCGCTTCACGAACACCTATCGCACGCTGATGTTCACCCCGACCCTGCTGTCGGTGGTGATCATCGGCTTCATCTGGAAGCTGATCCTGTCGCCGACCTGGGGCGTCGCCAAGTCGATGCTCTCCGCGGTCGGCCTCGGCTCGCTCTTCGCCCCCTGGCTGGGGCAGGAGGGCTCGGCCCTGATCGCCCTGTCGCTGGTCTCGGTCTGGCAGTGGGTCGGCATGCCGCTGCTGCTGACCTATGCCGCGCTGCTCAATATCCCCGAGAGCCTGACCGAGGCGGCGCGGGTCGACGGCGCCGGGCAGATGACGATCTTCTGGCGGATCAAGCTGCCGCTGATCTGGCCGACCATCGGCATGGTCTCGATCCTGACCTTTGTCGGCAACTTCAACGCCTTCGACCTGATCTACGTCTCCCAGGGGGCGCTGGCCGGGCCGAACTTCGCGACCGATATCCTCGGCACCTTCTTCTACCGCACCTTCTTCGGCTTCCAGCTGCAGTTGGGCGACCCGACCATGGGCGCCGCGGTGGCGACGGTGATGTTCCTGATCATCCTGACCGGCGTGATGATCTACTTCTATCTGGTGCAGCGCCGGCTGCAGCGCTACGAGCTCTGACCCATGGCCAACCGTCGCTCCTCCGTCTCGACCGCAGCCGTCCACGCGGTGCTGCTGGCCTACACCCTGATCGCGCTGTTCCCGATCGTCCTGGTGCTGTTCAACGCCTTCAAGTCGCGCAAGGCGATCTTCAGCCAGCCGCTGGCGCCGCCGCTGTCGGACACTTTCAGCCTGATCGGGTTCGACACGGTGCTGACCCGGTCCGACTTCGGCCTTTATTTCGGCAACAGCCTGACGGTGACGCTGGCGACTCTGTTCCTGGTCGTGTTCCTCGGCGCCATGGCCGCCTGGGCGCTGTCGGAATACAGCTTCAAGGGCAACGCCGTGCTGGCGCTGTACTTGGCCGTCGGCATCATGATCCCGATCCGACTCGGCACCGTCTCGATCCTGCGGCTCGTCGTGTCGCTCGACCTGATCAACACGCTGGCGGCGCTGATCCTGGTCTACACCGCGATGGGCCTGCCGCTGTCGATCTTCATATTGTCGGAGTTCATGCGCCAGATCCCGAAGGAGCTGAAGGATTCCGCCCGCTGCGACGGGGTCGGGGAATACCGCATCTTCTTCCGCATCATCCTGCCGCTGGTGCGGCCGGCCCTGGCCACGGTCGCCGTTTTCACCATGGTGCCGATCTGGAACGACCTGTGGTTCCCGCTGATCCTGGCGCCGGGCGACAGCACCCGCACCATCACCCTCGGCGTGCAGCAATTCGTCGGCCAGTATGTGACGGACTGGAACGCGGTGCTGGCCTCGCTGACGCTGGCCATCATCCCGGTGCTGGTGCTGTACGCCTTCTTCTCCCGCCAGCTCATCGCCGGCCTGACCCAGGGCGCGGTGAAGGGGTAGCATCCGCGCTCGGCGCGGGCGCGGTGCCGAATTTTCGCAGGGCTTTCGGCTTGTCGGTGGGCGGCGGGCGGGGCTACCGTCCTCCGCCTCCACTTTCCCGGGATCCGGAACCATGGCCTTCCTCGCCGCCTCGCTCGCCCGCGTCAAGCCGTCGCCGACCATCGCCGTCACCACCAAGGCGGCCGAGCTGAAGGCCGCCGGCCGCGACGTCATCGGCCTCGGCGCCGGCGAGCCGGATTTCGACACGCCGGACAACATCAAGCAGGCGGCGATCGCCGCGATCCAGGCCGGCAAGACCAAATACACCGCGGTCGACGGCACGCCGGAGCTGAAGAAGGCGATCTGCGCCAAGTTCCTGCGCGAGAACGGCCTCAAATACGAGCCGAACCAGGTCACCGTCGGCACCGGCGGCAAGCAGGTGCTGTACAACGCTCTCCTGGCCACGCTCGACCCGGGCGACGAGGTGGTCATCCCGGCGCCCTACTGGGTCAGCTATCCCGATATCGTGCTGCTGTGCGGCGGCACCCCGGTGCCGGTGGTCTGCCCGGAGGACAAGGGGTTCAAGCTGCAGCCGGCCGATCTCGAGGCCGCGATCACACCGAAGACCAAGTGGCTGATCCTGAACTCGCCCTCGAACCCGACCGGCGCCGCCTACACCGAAGCCGAGATGAAGGCGCTGACCGACGTGCTGCTGCGCCACCCGCACGTCCATGTCCTGACCGACGACATGTACGAGCACCTGGTCTATGACGGCTTCCGCTTCGTCACCCCGGTGCAGGTCGAGCCGAAGCTGTACGACCGCACCCTGACCATGAACGGCGTGTCCAAGGCCTATTGCATGACCGGCTGGCGCATCGGCTACGCCGCCGGCCGGCCGGATCTGATCAAGGCCATCGCAAAGGTGCAGAGCCAGTCGACCTCCAACCCCTGCTCGATCAGCCAGGCGGCGGCGGTGGAGGCGCTGAACGGCCCGCAGGACTTCATCCCGCGGCACAACGAAGTGTTCAAGCAGCGCCGCGACCTGATCGTGTCGATGCTGAACCAGTCGGCCGGCCTGTCCTGTCACCGGCCGGAAGGCGCCTTCTACGTCTTCCCGTCCTGCGCCGGCACCATCGGCAAGAAGACCCCGGACGGCAAGGTGATCGAGACCGACGAGGACTTCGTCACCTATCTGCTCGAGGCCGAGGGCGCGGCGGTGGTGCAGGGCTCGGCCTTCGGCCTGGCGCCGTTTTTCCGCATCTCCTACGCCACGGCGACCGAGGCGCTGCAGGAGGCCGGCATCCGCATCCAGCGCGCCTGCGCCGCGCTGCGCTGAGGCCGTCCGCAGCCGCACCGGCGCCGGGATGCGTCCCGGCGCCGCTGGCCTCTGCTACAGGGGCGCGGTAACGTCGGCCCGTCCTGCCGCGAACTAGAGGTGAGACCGCCCCGCGGTCGGATGGTTCGGGTCGAGGAGGACAGGCCGATGCTGATCAAGCGCAACCCGGGATGGCGCATCCCCGAAAGCCAGGCGACGCCGGAGGCGGTGTATCTCGACCGGCGGCGCCTCCTGCAGGCGATGGGCTTCGGCGCCGGCCTGCTGGCCACCGCCGGTGCGGCGCTCAGGCTTCGCCCCGCCCGGGCGGCCGATCCGGACCCGACCACCGATCTCTACCCGGCGAAGCGCAACGAGCGCTACACCCTCGACCGGCCGCTGACGCCCGAGCAGGACGTCACCACCTACAACAACTTCTACGAATACGGCTCCGACAAGGACATCTGGGAGGCGGCGCAGGAGCTGAAGATCCGCCCCTGGACGGTGAAGTTCGACGGCATGGTCGAAGAGGAGCGGGAGGTCGATATCGATACCCTGATCCGCGCCATGCCGCTGGAGGAGCGGCTGTATCGCCACCGCTGCGTCGAGGCGTGGTCGATGGCGGTGCCCTGGACCGGCTTCCCGCTCAAGGCGCTGGTCGATTATGCGCGCCCGCTGTCCTCGGCGAAATATGTACGCATGCAAACATTCGAGAACGACGAGGCGCCTGGCTTCAGCCAGATCTTCTACCCCTGGCCCTATGTCGAAGGCCTGACCATGGCCGAGGCGACGAACGAGCTCGCCTTCATGGTCACCGGCCTGTACGGCAAGCCGGTGCCGAAGCAGAACGGCGCGCCGCTGCGGCTGGTGACGCCGTGGAAATACGGCTTCAAGTCGATCAAGAGCGTCGTCCGCATCAGCTTCACCGACGAGCGGCCGGTCAGCTTCTGGGAGCAGCTGCAGAGCAGCGAGTACGGCTTCTGGGCCAATGTGAACCCGGAGGTGCCGCATCCGCGCTGGAGCCAGGCGATGGAGCGGGTGATCGGCACCAACGAGCGGGTGCCGACCCAGCTGTTCAACGGCTACGCCGAATACGTCGCCGATCTCTACAAGGGGCTGGAGAACGAGCGCCTGTTCGCCTGATCGGCGCGGGCCTTCCGGCGGAGGGGGGGCGACACCCCCTTCATCCTCCCGCTTTCTGCCCGTTCATGCGGCAGGGGTGATGGTCCGGCTCGTCCGGGCCCGGAATCTGCACAAAAAAAGGGCCGGAAACGCGTTCCGGCCCGAGTCAAACAGGGAGGCTTCACGTCTGGGAGACGCAAGGAGCCGGCAGTGCCGGACCCTTGTTCTGCTGCGCTGCAGCACGAACGCTCTTAAGATAGGCAATCTTTGAGCGATTGGTAACCAGTTTCTACCATTGCTTTTATGCGCGCATTGCATAGCTCGCTCCGCGCGACGCAACCCCTAGGAAATCCGCCATTTTTTCGTTGGGTTTTGCACAGATTTCAGACAGTTGCCGTCTTTTTCTCGCTTTCAAGGCCTGGAAAAGCGTACGGGAAGCCCTAAGCGGGGGCGCACGCATTCACCCGATGCCATTTTCCGGCAAGTCAGAACTTGCTCTCGGCCACCTTGCGGACGAGGAAGTCGCGGAACACCGCGATGCGCTTGGAGTGGCGCAGCTCCTCGGCATAGACGAAATAGGCCTCGGTGGTCGGGCCGGTGACCTCGGGCAGCACCCGCACGACGTTCAGGGTCGGGTCGACCATGAAGTCCGGCAGGGCGGCGAGGCCGAGGCCGCTGCGCACGGCGCGGTAGATCGCATACTGGTTGTTGACCCTGAGCGCGATCTTGCGGCCGCCGGGCGGCGGGCTGCCGACATGGGCCAGCCAGTTGATGTCGGCGATCGGCCCGCGCGCGTCCTCGCCATAGATGATGATCGAGTGCTTGTTCAGGTCGTCCAGAGTCTGCGGGATGCCGTTGCGCTTGAGGTAGTCGACCGACCCGAAGATGTGGATTTTCACCGTCATCAGATGGCGCTGGATCAGGTCCGGCTGGCGCGGCGGCGTCATGCGGATGGCGACATCGGCCTCGCGCATGCCGAGATCCAGCTCCTCGTCGTCGATCAGGACCGTCAGGTCGATCTCGGGATAGGCGGTCAGGAACTCGCGCACCCGCGGCGTCAGCCAGGTCGAGCCGAAGGCGACGGTGGTGGTGATCTTCAGCGGACCGCGGGCATGGTCCTTGCTCTCGCTCAGCTGCGCCTCGGTCATCGACAGCTTGGCGAAGACCTCGCGCGCGGTGCGGAACAGCAGCTCGCCCTGCTCGGTCAGGATCAGGCCGCGGGCATGGCGATGGAACAGCGGAACCTTGAGGCTCTCCTCCAGCGCGCTGATCTGGCGGCTGACCGCCGACTGGCTGAGGTTCAGCTTCTCGCCCGCATGGGTAAAGCTGCCCGCGTCAGCGACGGCGTGGAAAACGCGCAGCTTGTCCCAGTCCATCTCCGGCACCCGTTCGTTTCTTGCGCGGGCGACTAGGGCGGGGTGGTCGATATACCAGCGCTCGGCGTCGCGCCTGCGAATCACACTATATACACTATGACGGCCACCCCCGACGGAACGCAAGCAAAGCTTGGACCAGGCGGGAACAATTGTTGCCGTCGACTCGGAAGGGGGTGACGGCACCCCCTTCGTCATCGCTCTTACGAATCGAGGCGGATCGGGAGGCCGGCAGCAGGCTCAGCTCGCGGCGGCGGCCACCGGGCGGGCCTCGCGATCGGCGATCCGGGCCAGGTGGCCGGTGCCGGCATGCTCGGACAGGAAGCGCTCGGCCTCCAGCGCCGCCATGCAGCCCATGCCGGCCGCGGTCACCGCCTGGCGGTAGACCCGGTCCTTGACGTCGCCGGCGGCGAAGACGCCGGGCACGTCGGTCGCGGTCGAGTCGGGCGCGGTCAGGATGTAGCCGTCGGCATCCATGCGGACATGGCTCTTGAACACCGCGGTCGCCGGGTCGTGGCCGATGGCGACGAAGACGCCGTCGACCGGCAGCAGGGTCGCAGCCCCGGTCCTGGTGTCGCGCAGCCGGACCCCGGTCACTGCCTCCGGCGTGCCGCCGCCGACGATCTCCTCGACCACATGATTCCACACCACCTCGATTTTCGGATGGGCGAACAGCCGGTCCTGCAGCACGCGCTCGGCGCGTAGCTGGTCGCGGCGATGCACCAGCGTCACCTTGGTGGCGTGGTTGGTCAGGTACAGCGCCTCCTCGACCGCGGAGTTGCCGCCGCCGATCACCGCCACCTCCTTGCCGCGGAAGAAGAAGCCGTCGCAGGTGGCGCAGGCCGAGACGCCGCGGCCCTGGAACGCCTGCTCGCTCGGCAGCCCCAGCCAGCGCGCCTGGGCGCCGGTGGCGATGATCACCGAGTCGGCCTCGTAGACGGTGCCGGAATCGGCGGTGCAGACGAAGGGCCGGCGCGAGAAGTCGACCTGGGTGATCAGGTCGAACTCCATCCGCGCGCCGCAATGCCGGGCCTGGGCCTCCATCTGCTCCATCAGCCAGGGGCCCTGGATGACGTCGGCGAAGCCGGGATAGTTCTCGACATCGGTGGTGATGGTCAGCTGCCCGCCCGGCTGCAGCCCCTGCACCAGGATCGGCTCCAGATTGGCGCGGGCGGCATAGATCGCGGCGGTGTAGCCGGCCGGGCCGGAACCGATGATCAGGACCTTGGTGCGATGGGTGGCCGGCATGGGGCGACAATCCGCTGCGGGGAAGTGTCACCGATAGATAGCCACCGCCGGCAGCGGGAGCAAGGCGGCGCGGACCAGGGGTGCAAAGGGGTCAGGCCGTGGCGCTGAGCAGCATCCGCACTCGTTCAGCCGCCTGCGCGGTGTCGTCGAGCGGCGTGTAATCCCACTGCTCCAGCCGGCCGGCGAACGGGCGGGTGACGCCTTCGGCCGCCAGTGCCTCGTGGAAGCGGCGGTGCTTCGGTGCCAGCTCGGCCCAGGGCACCACATACACCGGCTTGCCGGTGGTCGCCGCCTCCGAGGTCATGTTGATGCTGTCGTTGGTGACGATCACGGCGTCGGCGAGGGCCAGGAAGCCGAAATAGGGGTTGGGCGGATGGCCGTCCCAGATCCAGGCGGGCAGACCTTCCAGCGCCCGGCGCAGCGCTGCCGCCTCGCCCTCCAGCGTGCGCCGGCTGGTGGTGACCATCAGCCCGACCCCGCTGCGGGCCAGGTCGGCGAGCTGCCCGGCGAGTCGGGCCACCGCGCCCGCCGGCACCGTGACCGACTTGCTGCTGCCGCCGATCAGCACCGCGGCGCGTGGTCGCGGCAGCCCGCCCAGCACCGGCTCCCACTCCGCCGCGGCCGCGGCGAGGCGGGCCGGGGTGATGAGGTTGAGCGCGCCGCTGGTGGCGAAGACGTTGGGTGCTTTCAGTCCGTCATGGCGGGGCGTCACGATCAGATCGAAACGCCCCGGGTTGACGCCGGGACGAAATATTTGCACAAGGCGCGTCCGATGACCGCTGGCCCGTTTCACGGCGAGGGCGGGATACACGCTCTGCCGGCCGGCTGCGATCAGCAGGTCGGGCCAGGGCGGCCCGTTCAGGCCGAAGCCGGCGGCGGGCCGAACGGGATCGAGAAGCCGATGCCAGCCATGGCGAGCGCCGAGTCGGACCACCTCCGGGACGATGCCGAGCGCCTCCGCCAGGCCCAGGCACTGGTTCTCGTTCGCCGGGCGGCCGTCCGACACCACCCATACCCGCAGGGAGCCGATGTCGCTCGTTCCCGCGCGCGGCGCCGCGTTCATGCTGTCAAACCCTCCGCCAAACCCTCCCCGCGAAACAGGATTGCGCTTGCGCCCGGCGAAAGTCCGGCAATATCCTTGCGCGTAATCACGGAAGCCCTTTCATGAGAGAACCCATGCGCCGTGTGAAGCTCGACCGCATCGACCGCCGTATCCTTCGCGACCTCCAGGACGACGGTCGGATGACGAATGTCGAGCTGGCGCGCCGTGCCGGCATCTCCGCCCCGCCCTGCCTGCGCCGAGTCCGGGCGCTGGAGGAGGCGCATTACATCCGCGGTTATCACGCCGACATCAACCCCGAGGCGTTGGGTTTCGGCGTCACCGTCTTCGCCCAGGTCGGGCTGACCAGCCAGGCCGAGGCCGATCTGCGCAAATTCGAGGAGCTGGTCGGCAGCTGGCCGCTGGTCCGCGAATGCCACATGCTGGCCGGCGAGACCGACTTTCTCTTGAAGATCGTGGCCGAGGACTGGGACAGCTATCAGCGCTTCCTGACCACCCAGCTGACCTCGGCGCCGAACGTCAACCACGTCAAATCGGCCCTGGCGATCCGCACCGCCAAGCAGCTGCCGGGCGTGCCGATCGACGTCGACGTCAAGGACCATCATCGCGACGAGTGATCCGCGCGGATCGCACCAAGCAATTCCCGTTATTGCGACCACAGCCTCTCTTAAGTCTCCTCTCCCGCGAGAGGAGGTGAGACTCATACCAGTGGCCATTGAAATCGACTCTTCCGTCCTTTCCCGTCATGGCGAGGCGCGCAGCGCCGTGGCCATCCAGGGGCTGGTGCCGCTGGATGGCCACGCCCCTTCGGGGCTCGCCATGACGGGCATTGTTTCGGGCCGCTGGCATCATCTGTTCTGGGCCGGCGCCATTTCGCCGCCCCCGTTTCCTTCGCCGGCCTTCTCCGCGACCCGGGTGCCTGGCGGCGGGTGGTCCAGCAGGACGCGGCGGAGCGCCTCGAACTGCTCCGCCCGCGGGTCGCTCTGGCGCCAAGCCAGGCCGATCATGCGGCCCGGTGGCGCGCCGTCGAAGCCGGCATAGCTGACCAGGCCGCCGACGCTGGCCTCGCCCAGCGTCGCCAGCCGCGGGAACAGGCTGTAGCCGGCGCCGGCCGCGATCATCTGGCGCAAAGTCTCCAGGCTGGTGCTGTGCCGCTTGCCGCCGGTGCCCAGCGTGCCGCACACCTCCAGCGCCTGGTCACGCAGGCAGTGCCCGTCCTCCAGCAGCAGCAGGCCCTCGCGCGGCAGCTCGGCGATCCGGGCGGCGCCGTCCGCGGCCACCGGCCGGTCGGCCGGCTGGGCCAGGACGAAGGGCTCGAAGAACAGCGGCGCCGTCGCGATCTGCGGATCGGCGACCGGCAGCGACAGGAAGACCAGGTCCAGCGCGCCGTGCCGCAGCGCCTCCACCAGCTGATACGTGCGGCCCTCATGCAGCACCAGCTCCAGCTTCGGGAAGGCCCGGCGCAGCGGCCGCAGCATGTGCGGGAACAGATAGGGGCCCAGCGTCTCGATCGCGCCCACGGTCAGCGGGCCGGACAGCGGCGCGTCCAGCTCCTGCGCCAGCGCCATCAGCCGTCGCGCCTCCAGCAGCACGCGGCGGGCCTGGGCCAGGATGACCTCGCCCTTGGCGGTCACCAGCACGGTCTTCGGCCCGCGCTCGAACACCGCCAGGCCCAGCGTCTCCTCCAGCTTGCGGATCTGCATGCTCAGCGCCGGCTGGCTGACGCCGCAGCGCTCCGCCGCCTGGCCGAAATGGCGCAGCTCGGCCACGGCGACGAGATATTCGAGATCGCGGAGGGAGAGGCCGGCGAGGGTCATGCCCGTCTATGTACGATAAGCGATGTCTATCTACCAGATCGGATAGATCGATTGGATCTTATCGAAGCGGTAAGTGAGGCTCGGGTCAGCCATAGGAGCCCGCCATGCCGCCCTTCGCCGGATCCGTCCCCGCTGCCCGTCGCCGTCGCATCGCCCTGGTGCTGCTGCAGATCGGCGGCCCGGACCGGCTGGAGGCGGTCGGCCCGTTCCTGCGCAACTTCTTCTCCGACCCCGAGATCATCCGCCTGCCGGGCCCGCTGCGGGCCGCGGTGGCCCGGCTGATCGCCCGGCGGCGCACCCCGATCGCGCAGGAGATCTATCGCCAGCTCGGCGGCGCCTCGCCGATCCTGGGCCAGACCCGGGCGCAAGGCCAAGCCGTGGCCGAACGGCTCGGCGATCTCGGCGAGGTCCGGCCCTTCGTGGCGATGCGCTACTGGCATCCCTTCGCGGCCGAGACGGCGGCGCTGGCCCGTGCCTGGCGTCCGGACGTGGTCGTGCTGCTGCCGCTCTACCCGCAGTATTCGACCACCACCACCCGCTCCGCCCTGGCGGACTGGGCGCAGGCCGCCGACGCGGCCAAGCTGGACGCGCCGACCCGGATCGTCGGGGCCGCGCCCGTCGACCCCGGCTTCATCGCCGCCCAGGCGGATCTGATCCGCCGGGCCTGGCCGCGCGACGGCGGGCGCCATCGCCTCCTGTTCACCGCCCACGGCCTGCCGCTGTCGATCGTGAAGGCGGGGGACCCGTATCCCGATCAGGTCCGTGCCTCGGCCGAGGCGGTGGCCGCGGCACTCGGCATCCCCGATCTCGACTGGCGCATCGCCTTCCAGAGCCGGGTGACGCCGCAGGAATGGCTGAAGCCGGACACGGAGGAGGAGGTGCGGCAGGCCGGGCGCGACGGCGTCGGCCTGGTGCTGGTGCCGGTCGCCTTCGTCTCCGAGCATTCCGAGACGCTGGTCGAACTCGACCGCGAATACCGCGCGGTGGCGGAGGCCGCCTGCGTCCCGTCCTTCATCCGCGTCCCGACCGTCGGCCTGCATCCGGCCTATATCGCCGGGCTGGCGGCTCAGGTTCGGCGCGCGCTCGGCGCCGGCCAGATACGGGAGGCGGCGTGATGCGGCCCTCCCTGAACGCGCTGATCGCCGACCTCGCCCGCCACGGCGCCAGCCTGACCCTCGAGAACGGCCGGGTCGGGGTGCAGGGCGACCTGCCGCCGGAGCTGCTGCTGCGCCTGCACCGTCACCGCCGCGACCTGCTGCCCCTGGTCGAACGCGGCATTCACTTATCGCGCCGATAAGAACGATCGATTTCCCTGATCGCAACGCGACGGCGACCCTTTCCCCACGGCGGATGTCCCGCCCCCGACAGGAGCTCTTGATGACCACCCTGACGACGACCTTCGGCGCCCCGGTGTCCGACAACCAGAACTCGCTGACCGCAGGGCCGTGCGGCCCGGTGCTGATCCAGGACTTCCACCTGATCGAGAAGCTGGCGCATTTCAACCGCGAGCGGATCCCGGAGCGGGTGGTGCACGCGAAGGGAGCCGGCGCCTATGGCGTGTTCCGCGTCACCGCCGACGTGACGAGGTGGACCAAGGCGAGGTTCCTGTCGCAGGTCGGCAAGGAGACCGAGGTCTTCCTGCGCTTCTCCACCGTCGGCGGAGAGAAGGGCTCGGCCGACGCCGAGCGCGACCCGCGCGGCTTCGCGCTGAAGCTGTACACCGGGGACGGCAATTACGACATCGTCGGCAACAACACGCCGATCTTCTTCATCCGCGACCCGCTGAAGTTCCCGGACTTCATCCACACCCAGAAGCGCAACCCGGCGACCAATCTGAAGGATCCGACGGCGGTCTGGGATTTCGCCTCGCTGTCGCCGGAGACGCTGCACCAGTTCACCATCCTGTTCAGCGACCGCGGCACGCCGCGCAGCTACCGCCACATGGACGGCTTCTCCAGCCACACCTTCAGCTGGATCAATGCGGCCGGAGAGCGGGTCTGGGTGAAGTATCACTTCAAGACGAAGCAGGGGATCCAGAACTTCACCGCCGAGCAGGCGTCGGCGATGATCGGTATCGACCCCGACCACGCCACCCGCGACCTGTTCGCCGCGATCGAGGACGGCGACTTCCCGGCCTGGAAAGTCTCGGTGCAGGTCATGACCGAGGCGGAGGCCGAGGCTTTCCCGATCGACCCGTTCGACCTGACCAAGGTCTGGCCGCACGCGGCGCATCCGCTGATCGAGATCGGCGAGCTGGTGCTGAACCGGAACCCGCAGAACTATTTCGCCGAGGTCGAGCAGTCGGCCTTCAGCCCGGCGAACGTGGTGCCAGGCATCTCCTTCAGCCCGGACAAGATGCTGCAGGGCCGGCTCTTCGCCTATGGCGACGCGCATCGCTACCGCCTGGGCGGCAATCACGGCCTGCTTCCGGTCAACCGGCCGCACGCCGCCGTGGCCAGCAACTACCAGCGCGACGGGGCGATGCGCTTCGACGACAACGGCAAGGGCGCGGTTAACTACGAGCCGAACAGCTTCGGCGGCCCGAAGCAGGACCCGGCGGCGGCCGAGCCGCCGCTGCCGCTGCGCGGCGCCGCCGACCGCTACGACCACCGCGTCGGCAATGACGATTACAGCCAGGCCGGCGCCCTGTTCCGCCTCATGGACGACGGCGCCCGCACCCGGCTGATGGACAACATCGCCGCCTCGATGCGCCCGGTGCCGGAGGCGATCCAGCGCCGCCAGATCGCCCATTTCGCCAAGGCCGACCCGGCCTACGGCGCCGGCGTGGCCGAGCGGCTGGGCCTGACAGTTTCGGTCGACGCCGCGGCCTGACCCGATCCCAAGGACGGCGGCCGTTGCTCTGTGGGGCCGCCGTCCGGACTGGCCCGCCATCCTCCAGGATGGCGGGTCTTTTCTCAGCCCTGGAAGCGCAGCACCGGCAGGAAGCGGTGCAGGGTCTCGAACACGCAGAATTCCGGCGGGCCGAGATGCAGCACCGGATGGGCCTGGATGAAGGCCTCGCCGAGGCGCTGATGCGCGGCCAGATGCTGCTCCGCCTCGGCCGGGCTCAGCCACTCCAGCAGGTAACTCAGCGTGATGTGGAAGCGGTAGGCGTCGTGGTTCGGCTTGCGCAGGCCCAGAATCAAGGCGAAGGCCTCGCGCAGGCCGCGGATCTGGCGGGCCGTGTCCTCGTCAGCCGGCTCCAGCCCGACCACGGTACCGCCGGTGCCCATCGGGAACAGCCCGGCAGGACGCATGGCGAAGCGCTGCGGCACGGAAAGGCCGCGCAGCCGGTCGATAAAGCGGCGGGTGATGTCCTCCAGCGGCGCATCGGGGGCCACGCCCTGCGGCCAGCGCTCCGGCGACCGCTCGGCACAGGTCACGCCTTCGAACACGGTCATGTGATAGCTGAAGGCCGGCAGGAAGGCGAAGCGCTCGCCCCACGGCAGGTCGCGCAGCCGCTGCGCCAGCTCGGCCAGGGCGGGCTGTTCCGGCGCCGTCGCCGGGATGTGGCAGATGATGGTGTTGCCGCGGAAGGGCAGGGGCGACCCGTCGCGCGCGAATTTCAGGCCCAGCGTCGGGTTCGGCGCGTCCTCGGCAGGTGCCGTCAGGCGTGAGGCCCAATCAATGTGGTCCAAGGCTGTCTCCGTCGTTCGGTCTGCGCGGGCGTAACAGCCGGATCGCGACAGGATGATGACGGGCGCCTCACTCGTCCGGCAGCGCCTTCTCCATGAACACGCTCAGCGGGTCGGGGCCGTAGGCGCCGAAGGGGCCGGTCTCGCGATAGCCGAAGCGGCGGTAGAGGCCGAGCGCCTCGGTCGACTTCACCCCGGTCTCCAGCCGCAGCAGCCGGATGCCCTCGCACCGCGCCTCGGCCTCGAGGGCCTCCAGCAGGGCGCGGCCGATGCCCAGGCCGCGGGCCTCGGTGGCGACGAAGATCCGCTTCAGCTCCGCCGCGCCATTTCCGTCGGGCGCGTAGCCGCCACAGCCGACTGCGCGCCCGTCCAGCCGGGCGACGGGGAAGCGCACCTGCAGGGCCAGCAGCGCGCCGACGTCCAGCCCGTGCCGGCTTTCTGCCGGATACAGCCCGGCCGAGCGGCGGTCGGCCTGCTCCAGCAGCGCATGGACCTCGGGCTGGTCCGGCGTCTCCCGGGCGATCGTCAGGGCCATCTTAGTCGCCGTCCTTCCAGAAGCGCCGGACGCCGCCGGCAGGGTCGATGTGGAACACATCGGGGTTGCTCAGCGCGGCCCAGGCGGCGAAGCCGTCGCGGCCGTCGAAGCTCTGCAGCAGCAGGGCCAGCAGGTTGCCGTGGGTGACGATCGCCACCGCTCCCTCGGCGCCGGCCGCGGCCTCCGCCAGGGCCGCAACGCCGCGCCGCGTCGCCGCGGCGCCGGATTCGCCACCCGGCCAAGCCAGGGCCGGATCTTCGAAGGACAGCCGAAGCCGGTCCCGCCAGTCCTCGGCCGGCTCCGCCGTCAGCACCCGCTCTGCCAGCCGCGCATCAATCCCGACCGGCAGCCCCAGCCGTTCCGCCAGCGGGGCGGCGCTGTCGCGGGCGCGAAGGAAGGGGCTGGAGACGACGCGCGTGATCGGCAGGGCCGACAGCCGGTCAGGCAGCCGCAGCGCCTGCTCCCGGCCCTCCGCGGTCAGCGGCGCCTCCGGCTCCTGCCCGGCTGCGCGGCAGTGCCGGATCAGGTAGAGCTCGGCGGTCACGACAAATGCAACCCGGGAGACCCTAGCCCAATGGCTTATTGAAGGCGACGACGTCGATATGATCGGTATTTCTTTTTGCCCATTCCGACAAGACCGACGATTTTTCGGTTCCGCTATCGAGAATATCGCCGTTTGGCATCACAACCCCAAGGCGATATTCAAGATCTATTAAAAATTGAAGATAGGCATCGCATTTTTCGCCCAGGCTCGTTGGCGCGAACTCGCTGATGATGGTCGGCCTATAGAGCGTTAATGTCTCGCGAAAGCCGCTGAGCGCCTCAAATTCTGCGCCTTCAACATCGATCTTAACGAGGTCGAGGCGCGGGATTTCCAAGATTTTGTCGAGCTGAAATGCCGGGACTACATTGCTCGTTAATAGTATGTCGAGAACTGTGCTCGGCTGTCTTACAGTGCCGTTGGAATGGGACGTATTGAGGACCAACATTCCGTCCGTGTTGTGCGCGGCTATGGAGTGGATGAAAACCTGATCGAAATTGTTGGCGCGTCGACTGGCCTCCAGCAGCAAAAATAAATATCTTCACGTGTTGCTTTTTGTTCGCGATAACTATGCAAGAGATCATCGATATCGGTCACTTTCTTCCTCTCCCCCAATTCAAAGGCACGCTCTTCGCGGCGGCCGTGCTGTTCATATGGTGTGCGGATATCGCCGAATTGGTTGCCTAGCTCCGGCCCGGAGATCCGGCAGCGTCACAATCCCTTTGCTTCCTGCAGGCAACTTATCAGGCGCCGGCAAAGTGGTCGCAGAACCCAATTCACGAGAGCAATCCTGTCGATAGACCAAACTCGAGTCTCATCGGAAGGTGCCAAACTGATAAGTTTATGACAACAGCAGATGGTCCTTTTCCGGGCGCTGGGGGCGGCGCCGCGATCCAAGGCAGGCGGCTGGCGATGCCGCTCAGCGGCGCACAATGCTGAACCTCCTGGCCGCGACCGTCCGGGTGAATCGCAAGCCGGACTCTCGTCAGGCCAGAGCCGGCCGCCGGGCTCTGCTCTTCTGCAGCCGGCGCAGCGCCGCCAGCAGGGTGACGGCTAGGCCGGCGCCCAGCACGATCCAGGCCGGGCGCGGGCCGTGGGTGAACATCAGGTCGGCGCGCAGCACCCGCATCGGGTCGACACCGGTGAACAGCCCGTACATCGCCGCCTCGCCGCCGGCCGTCACCAGGGCGGCGACGACGGACAGGAGGGCCAGCGACCACAGCGGCAGCCCGTCGCCACGGCCGAAGCGGCCGTCCAGCACCCGCCAGGCCAGCAGCCAGATGGTGAACCCCGCCAGCATGGTCGGGATGGCGACATCGACCTTGGACTGCATCACCCCGTGGATCAGCCCCAGCACCACGATCGCATAGACCAGCCGGTGCAGCCGCTGCCAGGTTTTGCCGCCCAGGCGCTTGACCATGGCGTCGGTCGAGGTGGCCAGCAGCGGCATCAGCCCAAGCAGCGCCAGGAAGCCGAGGGTGAGGTAGAGGCGCTTGACGATCTCCGAGGCCACGAAGGCCAGATCGAAGCGCTGCAGGACGATGTAGCCGGTGAAGTGGATCAGCACATAGGTCGCGGCCGCCACGCCGATCATGCGCCGGACCTGGATCAGCTGCGGCCAGCGCAGCGCCCGCTTCAGCGGCGTGACCGCCAGGCCGATCACCAGGAAGTACAGCACCCACAGCCCGATATTGCGCAGGAAGGTCTGCACCGGGTCGGCGCCCAGGTCCCCGGCCAGCAGGCGCCCGCCATACCACAGGCCGGGCAGGAGCAGCAGCACGAAGACCACGGTCTTCATCCAGGAGAAGCGGCCGGCACGGTCGGTGAAGGGCGAACGCATCATATCCTCGGTGGACGCGGTCGGGTTGCGGCCACGGAGAGAATAGCGCGGCCACCCCTCTATACGGAGGGGGTGGCCAAGACGTTTCATGACATCCGATTTAGGTTAGTGCGCCAGCCGTCTCGAGCCGCTCGGCCCTTTCGGTCCCGACGACAATGGTCGCCGCCACGGCGTCGTGGTCGGAGATCGCGGCGCCGGCGGCGTCGACCGCCGGGATGGTCGCCGGCGCCTCGGCCTCGACATGGCGGGTGAACAGCCAGTCCAGCTTGGCGAAGGGCGGCTCGGGCGTGCCGTCCGGGCGGGTGCGCTGGGTCGGGCCCGGCGCGTTGCAGCGGCGCCAGTCGAAGCCGGCGTCGCGCAGCACGGCGAACAGCGGCTCCTCCGCCTCCGGCGCCTCCAGCGACCCCGTCGCCTCCTTGGTGTTGAAGTCGCCGCCCAGCACCACCCCGGCGCCGGCCGGCACCAGCCGGTCGATCGCCGCAGCCAACCGCTCGCCCTGGCGGGCGCGGTCGGCGGCGTCGCTGTGGCTTTCGAGATGGGCGGCGACGAGCCAGAGCGGACGCGGGGCGTCGAGCCGGGCCGCGATCGCCATGCGGCCGCCGAGCCGGCGCTGGTTGCCGGCGCGGCCGGCGAACCAGGTGCCGCCGGCGTCGAGCGGAATGATCACCGGATCCAGCAGCGGATGGCGGCTGAGGATGGCGTTGCCGTGCAGCCCGACCCGGTTGTCCTCGTCGGCGTGCCACTCGCATTCGCGGGCGTCGCCGAGGCCGAGCTCGACGAACTCCACGCCGTACGCCCAGCCCATGCCCAGCGCCTCGGCCAGGTCGCGCACCGTGTGCCGGTTGCCGGAGCGGGCCATGCCGATATCGGCCTCGGTCAGCAGCACGACGTCGGCGCCGGCGGCGCGCAGCAGGGCGGCGGAGGGGGCGTGGTACTTCAGCCGCTCCGCGTTCCAGGCGGCGACGCGGAGCCGCGGCGGCACCGGCCGTTCCACCGGCGCCGGGCGGTGCTCGATCGCGGCCAGCGCCGCCACCTCGGCGGCGAAGCGGTCATGCGCATCGTCCGGCGCCAGGGCGGCGTCGGCCAAGAGGATCGGGTCGGGGGTCGGCAGCACGCCGACCCGCCGGGTGATGATCTCCCGCATGGCCCGGGTCAGGCCGCCATCGCGCGCTGGTTGACCAGATCGGCCAAGCGCCGGGCGCGGGCCAGGCTGTCGGTCAGCTCGGCGTCGTAGCGGTCGCCGTTCAGCTCCAGGATCATCACCGTGTCCGGCTGGAAGCGCAGCTCGGTAAAGATCTCCTCCCAGGGGATGTCGCCCCAGCCCAGCGGCAGGTGCAGGTCGCCGATGCCCAGCGCCACCGCCTCGGACGGATCGTAGAACTTCGTCATGGTGTAGGGCCGGCCGAAGCTGTCATGCACATGCAGATGGCCGGTGGCCGAGGCCATGCTGCGGATCTGGGCGCGCCAGTCGAGGCCGCGGCGAATGCACTCGATATAGGCGTGGCTGAAGTCGATCAGCGTGCACAGGTTCGGGTGGTTCACCGCCCGCACCGTGTCGGCGACCTCGGCCGGGGTCTGGCGGTACTCGCCGTCATCCATAGCGAAGATGTTCTCGAAGGCCAGCTTGACGCCGTAGCCGCGGGCGACCTCGGCCAGCTCGGCCAGCGCCTCGCGCTCCATCGCGTCCAGCCGGTCGCGGCCGGCCTGGTCGGTCATCGCCGCCTTGCCGGCATGGTGCACCAGCACGGTCGCGCCGACCTGGTCGCACAGCTCCAGCATCGCCCGCACCACCGCCTTCTGCAGGTGGAGATGCTGTTCGTCCATGAAGTTGGAGACGATCTGGCCGTGCACGGTGTAGCGCAGGTCGTGGCGGCGCACGATCTGCTCCAGCTTGTGCACGCGGTCGGGCAGCAGCCGGCCGCCGGCGATCAGGTCCTCGCCGTACAGCGACAGCTCGGCCGCATCGGCGCCGATCTCGGTGAGACGGCCGAGGCTGGCGTCCAGCCGCGACAGGTCGCCCTTGCCGCTGACGCCGGTGGAGAAGCCGATGGCGGTGATAATGTCGGTCATGGAGATGTCTCGCTGAAGCGGATGGTCAGGCGGCGGTGGCGACGGCGAAGCGATGCTCGGCCGGCAGGTCGGCATCGAGGCGCAGCCCCGTATGCGGGTCGAAGAAGTGCAGCTGCGACGGCGGCAGGTGGAGGCCCAGCGGCTGGCCGGGCTGGCAGTCCACCTCGTCACCGGTGGTGACGGCGAAGGACAGGCCGTCGATGTCGGTGTGGATCACCCGGCCGGCGCCCAGCTCCTCGATGAAGTCGACCGTCGCGACCAGCGCCCCGGGCTGGTCGGCCGGCACGATCTCCACCACCTCCGGCCGGATGCCGAGCGCGGTGGAGCGCTCGACGAAGCGCCCGCCATAGGCCGGGTCGATCGCCACGGTCTTGGTCTCGTCGAAGCGGAACAGGCCGGGGGCGACGATGCGGCCCTCGATGAAGTTCATGGCCGGCGAGCCGATGAAGCCGGCGACGAAGCGCGTGCGGGGCTGGTTGTAGATCTCGGCCGGGCGGCCGATCTGCTCGACCACGCCCTTGTTCATCACGATCAGCACGTCGGCCAGCGTCATCGCCTCGACCTGGTCGTGCGTGACGAAGACCGAGGTGGCGCCCAGGCGCCGGTGCAGGCGGCGGATCTCGACCCGCATCTGCACCCGCAGCTTGGCATCCAGGTTGGACAGCGGCTCGTCGAACAGGAACACCTGCGGCTCGCGGATGATGGCGCGGCCCATGGCGACGCGCTGGCGCTGGCCGCCGGAGAGGGCGGCCGGCTTGCGGTCGAGGAAGTCCTCGAGGCCGACCAGCTTCGCCACCTCGCGCACCTTGGCCATGCGCTCGGACTTCGGCATGCCGGCGACCTTGAGGGCGTAGCCCATGTTCTGGGCCACGGTCATGTGCGGGTACAGCGCGTAGTTCTGGAACACCATGGCGCAGCCGCGCTCGCGCGGCTCCAGCCGGTTCACCACCCGGCCGCCGATCGCGATCTCGCCGGCGGTGATCTCCTCGAGGCCGGCGATCATGCGCAGGAGGGTGGACTTGCCGCAGCCGGAGGGGCCGAGGATCACGGCGAAGGTGCCGGAGGGCAAGTCCAGGTCGACGCCGTGCACCACCGGCGTCTTGCCGTAGCTCTTGCGCACGCCGCGGATGGCGATGTGGGCCATGGCTTTCTCCTTCCGGTTACTTCTCGGTGGCGATCAGGCCGCGCACGAACCAGCGCTGCATCAGGGCGACGACCAGCAGCGGCGGGACCATGACGATCAGGGTGGCCGCCATCACCACGTTCCAGTCAGGCAGGCCGCCATTGAAATTCGGGATCATCCGCTTCAACTGCATCACCGCGGTGCTGAAGGACTGGTCGGTGGTGACCAGCAGCGGCCAGAGATACTGGTTCCAGCTGTAGACGAAGAGGATCGCCGCCAGCGCCAGCATGTTGGTGCGCGACAGCGGCATCAGGATCTCGGCGAAGAAGCGCATCGCCCCGGCGCCGTCCATCTTCGAGGCCTCCAACAACTCGTCCGGCACGGTCATGAAGAACTGGCGGTAGAGGAAGGTGCCGGTGGCCGTCGCGACCAGCGGCAGGATCAGCCCGGTGTAGGAGTTCAGCAGGTTCCATTCGAGACTCACCTGGATGCCCGTGGCCCAGGCGATCAGGGTTGAGAGGCCGGCGGCGTCGAGGATGGTCTGGAACGGCGCCAGCGCGTTGGCGGCGACGGCATAGGTCGGCACGATGCGGACCTCGAGCGGCAGCATCAGCGTGGTGAAGATCAGCCAGAACACCAGCATCCGCGCGCGGTAGCGGAAGAATACGATGGAGAAGGCGGTCAGCGCCGCCAGCACGATCTTGCCGACGGTGACGCCGACCGCGACCACCAGGCTGTTCAGGAGCTTCGAGCCGAGCTCGCCGCGGTCCCAGGCCGCGGCCAGGTTGTCGAACAGATGGCTGCCGGGGACCAGGCTCATCGGCACCTGGTTCACGCCCTGCAGATCCTTGGTCGCGGCGACCACGACGATGACGAAGGGCAGCAGGACCAGGGCCAGGCCGGCCAGCAGGATCAGATGGGTCAGCGTGTTCAGGACCGGGGTGCGTTCGATCATCAGACCCTCCCTCAGCCGTAGTGCACGCGCCGTTCGACCCAGCGGAACTGGACGAAGGTGAGGACCATGACGAGGAGCATCAGCACGATGCTCTGGGCGGCGGCGCCGGAGTAATCGAGGCCTTTGAAGCCGTCGAAATAGATCTTGTAGACCATCACCTCGGTGCCGCGGGCCGGGCCGCCCTCGGTCATCACGTCGACGATGCCGAAGCTGTCGGTGAAGCTGCCGGTGAGGTTGATCACCATCAGGAAGAACAGGGTCGGCGCGATCAGCGGCAGCTGCAGGTCCCACATCCGGCGCAAGGCGCCCGACCCGTCCATGGCGCTGGCCTCGATCAGGCTCCTCGGGATCGACTGCAGCCCGGCCAGGAAGAAGATGAAGTTGTAGCCGATCCAGATCCAGGCGTGGCACAGCACCACCATGATCAGCGCCTGGGTGCCGTTCACCGCCGGGTTCCACAGGCCGGGCCACAGCGCGTTGATGGCTCCGACCATGCCGCTCTCCGGCGCGAAGATGAAGCGGAAGGCGACCGCGGCGGCCGGGGCGGCGATAGCGTAGGGCCAGACGAAGACCGAGCGGTAGGCCTGGAAGCCGCGCAGCTGGCGGTCGACGAACAGGGCCAGCACCAGGGCTCCGGCCATGGCGATGCCGGTGGCCAGCACGGCATAGGTGAAGCTGATGCCGATCGACCCCCAATAGGCCCCGTCCTGGAACAGCGCCCGGAAGTTCTCCAGCCCCACCCACTCGTTGCCGCCGCCCCAGGGCTGCTCCAGCGTGAAGGCCCAGTACAGGGCCTGGGCGCTCGGCCAGTAGAAGAACAGGAACACCAGCAGCAGCTGCGGCGCGATCAGCAGCCAGGCCAGGGTCCGGTTCCGGAAGAAGGCGCGTTTTTCCATCGGGTCCGGTGCGGCGGGTGAGGGAAGGGCCGGGGACTTGCCGTCCCTCACCCTCCCGTGGGCCAGGAGGGTGAGGGCGGCGGCGCCGGTCAGAGCAGCTGCTTGCCGGCGTAGGTCTTCTCGAAGCGGCGCAGGATCGCGTTGCCGCGCTCCACCGCCTGGTCGAGGCCGTCCTGCACCGAGACCTTGCCGGTGATGATCGCCTGCAGCGCGTCCTGGACCTCCTTGCGGATCTGGATGTAGCCGCCGAGGCGGATGCCGCGCGAGATCGGGGTGGTCGGGGTGTAGGTCAGGCTGGCGATCGCGATCTCGCGGCCCTTGTAGGGCGCCTTGTCGTAGAAGCCCTCGGCCTTCATCGCCTGGAAGCCGGAATTGGTCACCGGGATGTAGCCGGTGACGGTCGACCACCATTCGACCGAGGAGGGCTGGGCCAGGAAGTTCAGGAAGGCTGCGGCGCCCTTGTACTCGGTGTCGGACTTGCCGGCCAGCACCCACAGCGAGGCGCCGCCGACCAGCGAGTTCTTGCGCTCGGTGCCGGCCCAGACCGGCAGCATCGCCACGTCCCAATGCATGTCGGGCTTGGCCAACTTGCCGATGGAGCCGTGGTCGGCGACCGAGGTCTGCGTCATCTGGCAGGCGCCGGAGGCGAAGGCGGCCACGATGTCCTGGCCACTCTCCTTGGTCTTCGGAACGAACAGGCCTTCGTCGTACATGCGCTTGATGAAGGCGACGTGGTCGACGAACTTGGTCTTGTTGAACACCAGCTCGGCGTCGAGCCCGTCATAGCCGTTGTTCTTGGTGGCGATCGGCTGGTTGTGGATCGCCGAGAACTGCTCCAACGACTGCCAGGGATCGAAGTTGAAGGCCAGCGGGCAGTCATAGCCGGCCGCCTTGAGCTGCCGGGCGATCTGCTCGACCTCCTCCCAGGTCTCCGGGCCCTTGTCGCGGCCGATCTTGGCGAAGGCGTCCTTGTTCCAGTAGAACAGCGCCGTCGAGGAATTGTAGGGGAACGACATCAGCTCGCCCTTCGACGTCGCGTAGTAGTTCGCGATGCCGGAGAAATAGTCGTCCCACTTGATGTCGTAGCCGTTGTCGGCCATCAGCTTGCGGGCCGGGACATAGGCGCCGGACAGCATCAGATCCAGCGTGCCCGCGTCGAACACCTGCACCACGGTCGGCTGCTTCTGGGCGCGGTAGGCGGCGATGGCGTTCTGCACCGTGTTCGGATAGCCGCCCTGGCCGACGCAGACGATCTCGTAGTCGGCCTGGCTGTCGTTGAAGCGCTTGCAGGTGTCCTGCACCCGCTGCTCCAGGTCCCCGGTCAGCCCGTACCAGAACTCGAATTTGGTGCGCTCGGCCTGGGCCGGCTGTGCGAATGCCGCGGCGGCGGCCAGCGCGAAGGCGGCCGCCGACAGCTTGGTCACGACGGTCATATGTGTCTCCCGTTTGGCCGCCCCTGCACGCCCCACGGCGGCGGCGACGGGATCGTTCCCTACAAGGGGAAGATGACGATTCGATTTAACATTCGCATCGTCTGGATGACATCTGCTCATTCGGCCTGTGGATTTCGGCGACAACTTCAAAGGCTTGGACGAAAATGCGATAGGTCCATGCCTGCTGGGCGCTTGCGCCAATTCCATATTTCTGCAATTCTCGAAATATGGATGAGATTGCAGTGATCGAGGGACTCGGCGCCCTGGCCCAGTCGACCCGGCTCGCCGTCTTCCGCCTGCTGGTCCAGGCGGGGCCGGACGGGATGCCGGCCGGAACCGTGGCGGAACGGCTCGGCGTGCCCGCGACCACGCTGTCGACCCATCTCGGCATCCTCGTCCGCGCCGGGTTGATCCGGTCGCGGCGGGAAAGCCGGTCGATCATCTACTCCGCCGATCTCGACGGCGTGCGGGCCCTGCTGTCCTTCCTGGTGCAGGACTGCTGCCACGGCCGGCCGGAGATCTGCGCACCGCTGATGGACGTGATCGAGCAGGCGAGCTGCGGCTGCGCTCCCGCGCCATCGGCATCGGGAGGTGTGGCATGAACGATCTCGTCTTCAACGTGCTGTTCCTCTGCACCGGAAACTCCGCCCGCTCGATCATCGCCGAGGCGATCCTGAACCGGGTCGGGCAGGGCCGGTTCCGGGCCTTCTCCGCCGGCAGCCAGCCCAAGGGCTGGGTTCATCCCCGCGCCCTGGCGGTGCTCGAGCACAGCCACCACGACGTCAGCGGTCTTCGCTCCAAGGGGTGGGAGGAGTTCACCGGCCCGGACGCCCCACGGCTCGATTTCGTGTTCACCGTCTGCGACAACGCCGCGAACGAGGTCTGCCCGGTCTGGCCCGGCCAGCCGATGACCGCCCATTGGGGCGTGCCCGACCCGGCCGCGGTCGAAGGCAAGGAGTCCGAAATCGGCCTGGCCTTCGCCGAGACCTACCGCCTGCTGTTCAACCGCATCTCGATCTTCACCAGCCTGCCGCTGCGGTCGCTCGACCGCATCTCGCTCGAGCATCGGCTGCGTGAGATCGGCCGGACCCAGAAGGAACCGGCATCGCCATGAGCGCGGTCACGATCTACCACAACCCGGCCTGCGGCACGTCCCGCAACGTCCTCGGCCTGATCCGCAATGCCGGCATCGAGCCCACGGTGATCGAGTATCTGAAGACGCCGCTGAGCCGGGCCGAGCTGGCTGATCTCATCCGCCGCATGGGCATCCCGGTGCGGGCGGTGCTGCGCGAGAAGGGCACGCCCTATCACGAGCTCGGCCTCGACGATCCGGGCCTGACCGAGGACCAGCTGCTCGACGCCATGATGGCGCACCCGATCCTGATCAACCGCCCGATCGTCGTCACGGAGCTGGGCGTGACGCTCGCCCGCCCGTCGGAAGCGGTGCTCGACATTCTGCCGGCGCCGCAGCGGGGCGAGTTCCGCAAGGAGGACGGCGAACTCGTCGTCGACGCCTCCGGCAAGCGCGCCTGACCCACCCCGACCGATTGGACCTGTCATGAATGCCGAGACCAGTGCCGCCGCGGCCGAGCGCATGCCGGCAGCCGCCCCCGCCATGGGGCTGTTCGAGCGGTACCTCAGCCTCTGGGTCGCGCTCTGCATCGTCGCCGGCATCGGCCTCGGCTCGCTCGTCCCGGGCTTCTTCGTCGTGGTGGCCTCGGCCGAGATCGCCAAGGTCAACCTGCCGGTGGCGGTACTGATCTGGGCGATGATCGTGCCGATGCTGCTGAAGATCGACTTCGCGGCGCTGGGCGAGGTCAGGGAACATTGGCGTGGCATCGGCGTGACCCTGTTCGTCAACTGGGGCGTGAAGCCATTCTCGATGGCGCTGCTGGGCAGCCTGTTCATCGGCCACCTGTTCGCGCCGTGGCTGGCGCAGGACCAGACCCCATCCTACATCGCCGGGCTGATCCTGCTCGCTGCCGCGCCCTGCACCGCCATGGTCTTCGTTTGGTCCAACCTGTGCGAGGGCGAGCCGCACTTCACCCTCAGCCAGGTCGCCCTGAACGACCTGATCATGGTCTTCGCCTTCGCGCCGCTGGTCGGCCTCCTGCTCGGCGTCGCCTCGATCACCGTGCCTTGGGACACGCTCCTGCTCTCCGTCCTGCTCTACATCGTGGTGCCGGTGGTGGCGGCGCAGCTCTGGCGCCGGTCGCTCTTGGCCGCGGGCGGCGAGCCGGCGCTGCGGCGCACCCTCTCGGTGCTGCAGCCGCTGTCGCTGACCGCCCTCCTGGCGACGCTGGTGCTGCTGTTCGGCTTCCAGGGGGAGCGCATCCTGGCGCAGCCCTTGGTGATCCTGCTGCTGGCCGTGCCGATCCTGGTCCAGGTCTATCTCAACGCCGGCATCGCCTATTGGCTCGGCCGGCGGCTCGGCGTCGCCTGGTGCGTCGCGGCGCCGGCGGCCTTGATCGGCGCCTCCAACTTCTTCGAGCTGGCGGTGGCGGCGGCGATCAGCCTGTTCGGCCTCGATTCCGGCGCGGCGCTGGCCACCGTGGTCGGCGTGCTGGTCGAGGTGCCGGTGATGCTGTCGGTGGTGCGCCTGGTGAAGGCGACGCGCGGCTGGTACGAGCGCCGGCCGGCCTGATCGCCCCGAGCGAGAGCCGAGGGCCGCGGCGCCGTCCGTTCAACCACAGCCGCAGGAGGGCTTGGCGCCGGCGGGCGAGACAAACTGGGTGAACAGCATGTCGGCAGCCTCGCGGGCCTCTTCGGGAGCTTCGATCGTCAGCCGGACCTCATGGGGCATCTCGCGGAGGTCGAACGACAGGAACGCGCAGCATCTCCGCTCCCGGCGCACCATCTCACGGACGCGATCAACCGCTTCCGGGGCATAGGCCAGATCGAGCACGAGATCGTGCCGTTCATGGCTGCGCAAGGCATCGCGCGTCAGTGCGGCGATCCAGGCAAGCCGATCCTGGAATTCGCCCGGCGGCAGGGTGCAGGCGATCGGTGGAGTTTCGGAAGTTGCCATCGTCTGGTCCTTCTCAAGCCGGCTGTGCCCGGCTTGAGCATAGGTAGTCCTTCAAGTAACTTGAGGTTCAAGAGGCAGGAACAGGCACGCCCAAGATGGCCGGTCTCCGCATCGGAGCGCTTGCCGAACGCACGGGCACCAGCGCACCGACGATCCGCTACTACGAACACATCGGCCTGTTGCCGCCGGCCAGCCGCCAGGCCGGCGGCCAGCGGAGCTACGGGGAAGACGACGTCAGGCGGCTGACCCTGATCCGCCGCTGCCGCGAGTTCGGATTCTCGATCCAACAGGTCAGATCGCTCGTGGCGCTCCGCCAGGACCCCGGCCGGCCCTGCATGGCCGCCCGCGACATGGCACGGGAGCACTTGGCGCAGATCCGCTCGAAGCTCGCCGAGCTGAAAGCCCTGGAGCGCAGCGTCTCGCGCTTTGTCGACGAGTGTGAGGCTCGGTGTGTCGGCGGGCCGGGACCGGATTGCGTCGTCCTGGCGGACCTCTCCTTGCCCGCCGAGGGCGGATCTCGGCGACGAGGGGCCAGACCGGTCTGATCAGCCGAGAAGCTCGGTCACCGGCCTCGGCTCGGCCGGATCGCCCGGGCGGTCGCCGATCGGGCGCTGCCACCAGCCGACATCGTGCCAGGCACCGTGCTTGAAGCCGACGGCGCGGTACACGCCGAGCGGCACGAACCCGACCGCCTCGTGCAAGGCGACGCTGGCCGGGTTCGGCAGGGCGATGCCGGCGAAGGCGGATTGGTATCCCTGCCGCCGCAGCAGGACGAACAGCCGTTCATACAGGGCGCGGCCGGCGCCCTGGCGCCGCCCGGCCTCGGCGACATAGACGCTGACATCGACCGACCAGCGGTAGGCCGGCCGCGCCCGGTGCGGGCCGGCATAGGCATAGCCCAGGATCCGGTCGTCCCGCTCCAGCACCAGCCAGGGATGGGCTGGCAGGGTCTTGCTGATGCGCTCGGCCATCTCCGCCGCCGTCGGCGGCGTCAGCTCGAAGGAGATCGCGGTCTCCGCGACGATCGGGGCGTAGATCGCCTGGAGGGCAGGGGCGTCCTCCGGCGTGGCGAGGCGGATCACGGGTCGGTCCATCAGCATCGAAGGTCGATACCTTATCGGTTGACTCATCGACCATCAAGGCATAGTAAATCAGGCCATGGCTGAATTCCGCAAGCTCACCGCCGTTCCCCGGCCTTCGGTCGACTACACCAGTCGCGCCTACTGGGCCGGCACGATCAAGATGAGCCTGTCCAAGTTCTTCATTCTGCGGGTGCTGCACGACCGGCCGATGCATGGCTACGACATCGCCCGCGCCGTCGAGCTGACGACCAATGGCTGCTGCTCCCCGACCGAGGGCACGATCTATCCGGTGCTGCGGGAATTCGAGGAGGGCGGCTATGTCACGGTCGAGAGCAGCGTCGTGTCCGGCCGGCCGCGCAAGACCTACACCTTGACGGAGAAGGGACGGGAGGCTTTCCGGGTCGGCGTCGAGGCCTGGCTCGAGGTCACGCAGGTGCTGACCGAAACCGGGCAGGTCGTCGAGCGGAAGGGCGGCGGCGGGGGTTGCTGCGGATAGCAGCCTCTTTTTTTGTCCCTATACATCGACCATCGATGCCTAGAAGCCGGAGGAGATGCGAGATGAACCGTCCCCTTGTCTCATCGGACCGTATGGCGCTCGAGACCGCCGCGTCGTCGGAGCTGCCGGTGGCGATCATCGGCGCAGGACCGGTGGGCCTGGCCGCCGCGGTGCATCTGCTTGGCCGCGGGCTCGACCCGGTGATCCTGGAGACCGGCGACCGGGTCGGCGCCGCGGTGCGCGACTGGGGCCATGTGCCGATGTTCTCGCCCTGGGGCTACAGCACCGACCGGACCGCGGTCTCGCTGCTGCGGCGGCACGGATGGATACATCCGGAGGAAGCCGGCTATCCGACCGGCGGGGACCTGGCCGACCGCTATCTCGATCCGCTGGCCGCGATTCCCGAGATCGCCGGCTGCCTGCGCTTGGGCATGCGGGTCACCGGCATCGCCCGCGCCGGTCTCGGCAAGGTGCGCACCGCGGGGCGGGAGGACCGGCCCTTCGAGGTCCGATATGCCGACAGCAAGGGGCGGGAGGGACGGATCTTCGCGCGGGCGGTGATCGACGCCTCCGGCACTTGGTCCTCGCCGAACCCGGCAGGGGCCGGCGGCCTGCCGGCGGTCGGCGAGCGCGCCGCCGCGTCCCGCATCCGCTACGGCATGCCCGACGTGCTCGGCCGCGAGCGTGACCGCTATGCCGGTCGCCGCATCCTCGTCCTCGGCAGCGGCCACTCGGCCACGGGCACGCTGCTCGATCTTGCCGATCTGGCCCGGGAGGTCCCGGGCACGAGCATCGTCTGGGCCTTCCGCAACACCGACCGGGCCAGGCTGTTCGGCGGCGGCGAGGCCGACCAGCTGCCGCGCCGCGGCGCTCTCGGCCTGCGCCTGCGGGCGCTGGCGGAAGCGGGGACCTACGAGATCGTCGCGCCCTTCGCGGTCGATGCGATCGAGGCGGCCGAGGAGGGCCTGCGCGTCCTCGGCGACCAGGGAGGAACCGTGCGGGAGATTGAAGTCGACGAGATGGTGGTTGCGACCGGCCTGCGGCCGGACCTGTCGATCCTCGCCGAGCTGCGCCTCGACCTCGACTCCGCGCTCGACTGCCCGCGGGCGCTGGCGCCGCTGATCGATCCCAACGAGCACAGCTGCGGCACCGTCCGTCCGCATGGCGCGGCCGAGCTGGCGCAGCCGGAGCCCGGCTTGTTCATCATCGGCATGAAGGCCTATGGCCGGGCCCCGACCTTCCTGCTCGCGACCGGATACGAGCAGGCGCGGTCGGTCGCGGCCCATCTCGCCGGGGATCACGAGGCGGCCCGGCGGGTCGAGCTGGTGCTGCCGGAGACCGGGGTCTGCAATGGCCCCGGCCGCCGAGCGGCTGCGGAAGCCGAGCCGGTCTCGTCCTGCTGTGGCCCCGTCGCGCCGGCCGGCCCCGCCACGGCGTCCGCCTGTTGCGGATAGGTCTCGGGGAGAGCTGATCATGGCGGGGGCGACCGGCGCGGCCGGCCCAATCTCTGAGCGGCGCCTCCTCGGCGTCGTGGCCGGGCTCGGGCTGACACAGATCATCGGATACGGCACGCTGTACTACAGCTTCAGCATCCTGGCCGCCGGGATGGCCGCCGATATCGGCTGGTCGCAGGACGGTGTCTATGGCGCGTTCTCGGGAGCGCTTCTGGTCGGGGCGCTGATCGGCCCGCGCTGCGGCCGCTGGGTCGATCGCCACGGCGCCGGCCGGGTCATGGCGTTCGGATCGGTGGCGTCAGCTTTCGCCCTGATCGGCTGTGCTCTTGCCCCCGGGCCGATCGGCTTCTCCCTCGGACTGATCGCGATCCAACTGGCGTCGTCCTTCGTCCTCTACGAGGTGGCCTTCCCGGCGCTGGTCCAGGTCGCCGGCTTCGGCGCCCGGCGCAGCATCACCCATCTGACCCTGATCGCGGGCTTCGCCTCGACCCTGTTCTGGCCCCTCACGGCGGCGATGCAGGACCACTTCACTTGGCGCGAGGTGTATCTCGTTTTCGCCGCGCTGCACCTTCTCCTGTGCCTGCCCGTCCATCTCTGGCTCCGCAGCCTGGCCCGGTTGGCCGGCCCGGCGGCACATCTGGCTGGCGTCGCCGCGGTTCCTGAGGATGAAGGCCGGCGCCAGGACCAGCGCGCCCTGCTGATACTGACCATGACCGGCTTCTCGCTCGGCGGCTTCGTCTCCTCGGCCGTGCTGGTGCATATGGTCCCGCTGCTCGGGGCGCTCGGCCTGGGCGCCGGCCTGTTGGTCGGCAGCCTCTTCGGGCCGGCACAGGTGCTGAGCCGGTTCCTGACCATGACGGCCGGCCGCCGCGCCAGCCCGGTCGGCTTGGCGATCATCGCCGCCGGCCTGCCGCCGCTGGCGCTCGGCCTGTTGCTGCTCGGCGCGCCCGCCCTGGTGGCGGCGATCGGCTTCGCGGTCCTGTTCGGGCTGGGATCCGGGCTGAACAGCATCGTCCGCGGTACAGTGCCGCTGGCGCTGTTCGGACGGTCCGGCTATGCGGAGCGGCTCGGCTGGATCTCCAGCATCGTCCACATCGTCTCCGCGCTGGCGCCCTTCCTGTTCGCCGCCGTGCTGGACCGGCTCGGAGCCCCGGCGGCGCTGTGGCTGGTGGCCGGCCTCGGCGGCCTGGCCGCGCTGGTCTTCCTGGAGATCAGGCGAAGGGCGGGAGTGGCAACCCGCGGGACGCGGGCCGTGGGGGGCAAATCGCAGATCAGGTTCGCGGCGAGCGAACCCAACATTCGCCGCGATGCCCAATCTCTCAATCCTTCATCGACGGCTGAACGCGCATGAGACTTCGCACGCTTCCCGATCCCGATGTTCTGCCCGCGATCGACAGCCGCTTCGCCTTGCGACGCCCGGCGAGGGGCTTGGTCGACGGGGTGCGGCATCCGCCGCGCATCCTGCTTCTTTATGGATCGCTGCGGGAGCGGTCCTATTCGCGTCTCGTCATCGAGGAGGCCGCCCGTCTGCTGCGGTACTTTGGGGCGGAGCCACGAATCTTCGATCCCTCGGACCTGCCACTGCCCGATCAGGTCAAGGCTGATGATCATCCGGCGGTGCACGAGCTCCGAGAGCTGTCGATGTGGTCGGAGGGCCAGATCTGGTGCAGCCCGGAGCGCCACGGCCAGATCACCGGGGTCATGAAGGCACAAATCGATCATCTGCCGTTGAACCTCGGCGGTATGCGACCGACCCAAGGTCGAACGCTGGCCGTCATGCAGGTTTGCGGCGGATCGCAGTCGTTCAATGCCGTGAACACGCTCAGGCTCCTGGGGCGCTGGATGCGGATGTTCACCATCCCCAACCAGTCGAGCGTTCCGAAAGCGTTCCAGGAGTTCGACGAAGTGGGGCGGATGCGACCATCGAGCTACTACGAGCGGATCGTCGACGTCGTCGAGGAGCTCGTCCGCTTCACCGTCCTGCTGCGTCCCCATGTCTCGACCCTGACCGACCGCTACTCCGAGCGCAAAGAGACAGCCGGCCCGGAGCGCGACGCCGCGTCGGATCTTTCGGCGATTGCAACGGCTCACCAGTAGCAGCGGTTCGATCGGCCGTTCCCGCTGGGATCAGGTCGTAGGTTGGGCGACGGAATGTTGGGTTCGCGCTGCGAACCCAACATACTCGTGTTCAGCCGACGGCCATCCAGATGATCGCGAACAGGGTCAGGCCGATCGCCACGGACGCGATCGGCAGCAGCGCCATGACCAGCGCGGCGCGCGAAGCAGTGGTCTCGGTGTGGCTGCGGAACCGCCCGTTCAGGAAATGCCGCGGCGGCAGTTCCTGCCCCGGCGAGTCGCGGCGGGCGATCCTGAGCGCGCCGAAGCCGAGCAGGCCGACGATGGTCGAGAACACCGCGGCGACGGCGAGCGCCAGGCCGAGATACCCGCCGACGCCGAAGCCGATCGCCGCCACCAGGAACCAGACCAGACAACCGACGAGAAGCTTGTAGAAAGCCGGGGGGAACCAGTCCCAGGTCGGTCTGTCATCAATGTGGTGCCTCTCTCGCATGGCGGGCTCCCGGGAATCCCTCGGAGTCGCTGACTGAGATCGACCGTCACGTTGGCGCCGCGGGATGGAGAGGGCAGGGGGACGTGGCGATCTGTCGCCGCGCAGAAACGAAACGGCCCCGCCGGAGCGGGGCCGTCGCCGAACCGGGAAGGTCGGCGATCAGACGAACTGGACCGTGACGATCTCGTAGCTCTTGGAGCCGCCGGGGGTGGTGACCTCGACCTGATCGCCCTCGGCCTTGCCGATCAGCGAGCGCGCCAGCGGGGCGGTGATCGACAGGCGGCCTTCCTTGATGTCGGATTCGTCCTGGCCGACGATCTGGTAGGTGATCTCTTCCTCGGTGTCCTCGTCCGCCAGCGTCACGGTGGCGCCGAACTTGATGGTGTCGCCGGACAGCTTCGAGGTGTCGATGATCTCGGCCCGGCTGATCCGGTCCTCCAGCTCCATCACCCGGCCTTCGATGAAGCTCTGGCGCTCGCGCGCCGCGTGGTATTCCGCATTTTCGGACAGGTCACCATGCTCGCGCGCCTCCGCGATCGCCTTGATCACCTCGGGCCGCGCCACGCTCTTCAGATGCTTCAACTCTTCCTGCAGCCGGTTGTACCCCGCCGCGGTCATCGGCACCTTTTCCATCGCGCTCCAGTCCCAAAAAGCCAAAAAGCGGTACCCCCGGCGTCCAGGACGCCGGCCTTCCAGACCTGCTCGTATCCCTTCCCCCGGTGCTACCGCGCCGAACCTAGGTAGGATTGCAGCGGGGCGACTTCAAGCGCCCCGGCCTTCAGCGCGGCGATCGCCTCCACGGTCGCGCGCGCCCCGGCCACGGTCGTCGAGTAGGGGATGTTATTGACCAGCGCGGCGCGGCGCAAGCCGAAGCTGTCGCGCACCGTCTGGGCTCCGTCGGTGGTGTTGAACACCAGCTGCACCTCGCCGTTCAGGATGGCGTCGACGATGTGCGGCTGGCCTTCCATCACCTTGTTGATGCGCCGGACCTTGAGGCCGCCTTGCTCCAAAGCCTTGGCGGTGCCGGTCGAGGCCAGGATCTCGAAGCCCAGCTCGGCGATGCGGCGGGCGATCGGGAGGATCGCCGGCTTGTCGCGGTCCTTGACCGAGATGAAGACCGTGCCGGACAGCGGCACCTTCTGGTTGGCGCCGAGCTGGCTCTTGGCGAAGGCGCGGCCGAAGTCCCGGTCCAGGCCCATGACCTCGCCGGTCGACTTCATCTCCGGCCCCAGGATCACGTCGACGCCGGGGAAGCGGTTGAACGGGAACACCGCTTCCTTCACCGCGGTGTAGGGCGGGGTCGGACCGGTCAGGGTGAAGTCGGCCAGCTTCTCGCCGGCCATCACCCGGGCCGCGATCTTGGCGATCGGCGTGCCGGTCGCCTTGGCCACGAAAGGCACGGTGCGGCTGGCGCGCGGATTGACCTCGATGACGTAGACCTCGTTGTCCTTGACCGCGTACTGGGTGTTCATCAGGCCGATGACGCCGAGCCCGTCGGCCAGCATCCGGGTCTGGCGCTCGATCTCGCGCACCACGAAGGCGGGCAGGGAATAGGGCGGCAGGGCGCAGGCGCTGTCGCCGGAATGGATCCCGGCCTCCTCGATATGCTCCATGATGCCGGCGACATAGACCTGATCGCCGTCGCGCACCGCGTCGACATCAACCTCGATCGCGTCCTGCAGGTAGCGGTCGATCAGCACCGGGTTGCGGCCGGAGACCTTGACCGCGGTGGTGATGTAGCGGCGCAGCCCCTGCAGGTCGTAGACGATCTCCATCGCCCGGCCGCCCAGCACGTAGGACGGGCGCATCAAGCAGGGGAAGCCGACCTCCTGGGCGATCGCCTCCGCCTCCTCGGCGGAGCGGGCGATGCCGCTCTTCGGCTGGCGCAGGCCCAGCCGGTCCAGGAGGTCGCGGAAGCGCTCGCGGTCCTCGGCCAGATCGATCGCGTCGAGCGGCGAGCCGAGGATCGGGATGCCCGCGGCCTGCAGATCGTGCGCTAGCTTCAAGGGCGTCTGGCCGCCGAACTGGACGATCACGCCCTTGACCGTGCCGCGCTCCTGCTCGACCCGGATCAGCTCGATCACGTCCTCGGCGGTCAGCGGCTCGAAATACAGCCGGTCCGAGGTGTCGTAGTCGGTCGACACCGTCTCCGGGTTGCAATTGACCATGATGGTCTCGTAGCCGGCCTCCTTCAGCGCGTAGGCGGCGTGGACGCAGCAATAGTCGAACTCGATGCCCTGGCCGATCCGGTTCGGGCCGCCGCCGAGGATGACAATCTTCTCGCGGTCGGTCGGGTCGGATTCGCACTCGCCTTCGTCGAAGCCGGCCTCGTGGGTCGAGTACATGTAGGGCGTCGCCGAAGCGAACTCGGCGGCGCAGGTGTCGATGCGCTTGTAGACCGGCGTCACCCCCAGCTCCCGGCGGGCCGCGGCGGCCTCCGCCTCGCTGACCCCCGCCAGCTTCGCCAGCCGCGCGTCGGAGAAGCCGAGCCGCTTCAGCCGGGCGAAGCCCTGGGCATCCTCGGGCAGGCCGTAGCGCCGCACCTCCTCCTCCGCCGCGACGATCCGCTCGATCTCGCGCAGGAACCAGGGGTCGAACTTGCAGGCGGCCCGGATCTCCTCGACCCCTAGGCCGAGGCGCATGGCCTGGGCGATGACGAGCAGGCGGTCATGGGTCGGGCGGGACAGGGCGGCGCGGATGACCTGCGGGTCCGGCGCATCCATGGCGACGCCCGGGATCTCGATCTCGTCCAGGCCGGTCAGCCCGGTCTCCATCGACCGCAGCGCCTTCTGCAGCGCTTCGGGGAAGCTGCGGCCGATCGACATCGCCTCGCCCACCGATTTCATGCTGGTGGTCAGGGTCGGCTCGGCGCCCGGGAATTTCTCGAAGGTGAAGCGCGGCATCTTGACGACGACATAGTCGATCGTCGGCTCGAAGCTGGCCGGCGTGACCTTGGTGATGTCGTTGGCCAGCTCGTCGAGCGTGTAGCCGACCGCCAGCTTGGCCGCGACCTTGGCGATCGGGAAGCCGGTCGCCTTCGAGGCGAGGGCGGAGGACCGGCTGACCCGCGGGTTCATCTCGATCACGACCATGCGGCCGGTCTCGGGGTCGACCGCGAACTGCACGTTCGACCCGCCGGTGTCGACGCCGATCGCGCGCAGCACAGCGATCGAGGCGTCGCGCATCCGCTGGTATTCCTTATCGGTCAGCGTCAGGGCCGGGGCGACGGTGACGCTGTCGCCGGTGTGGATGCCCATCGGATCGACGTTTTCGATCGAGCAGATGATGATGCAGTTGTCCGCCCGGTCGCGGACCACCTCCATCTCGTATTCCTTCCAGCCGAGGACCGATTCCTCGATCAGCACCTCGCGCGTCGGGCTGGCGGCGAGGCCGGAGCGGACGATCTCCTCGAACTCGACCCGGTTGTAGGCGATGCCGCCGCCGGTGCCGCCGAGGGTGAAGGACGGGCGAATGATCGCCGGCAGCCCGACATTCGGCAGCGCCTGCAGAGCCTCGTCCAGGGAGTGGACGACGGCGCTCTTCGGCGATTCCAGCCCGATCGCGTCCATCGCCTCGCGGAACTTGGCGCGGTCCTCGGCCTTCTCGATGCTCTCGCGCTTGGCCCCGATCAGCTCGATCCCCAGCCGGTCAAGCGTGCCGTCCTCGGCCAGCGCCATGGCGGTGTTCAGCGCCGTCTGCCCGCCCATGGTGGGCAGCAGGGCGTCCGGCTTCTCCGCCTCCAGGATGCGGGCCACGATCTCCGGCGTGATCGGCTCGATATAGGTCGCGTCCGCCAGCTCCGGATCGGTCATGATCGTCGCCGGGTTGGAGTTGATCAGGATGACGCGATAGCCCTCCTGCTTCAGCGCCTTGCAGGCCTGGGCGCCGGAATAGTCGAACTCGCAGGCCTGGCCGATGACGATTGGTCCGGCGCCGATGATGCAGATCGAGCGGATGTCGGTGCGCTTGGGCATTGGGGGCGGCCTGCTGGGTACGGGGGGCACGCTCCCGAAGGAGCGCGCTCTTATAAGGAAGGAACGCGCGCGGGGAAAGCCCCGGGGCGACCGCGTGGCGCAGGGCTGGGGCGACCTGATGTCATCCGAACCCTGGCGAAAGCGGACCAGACGCCCCATTTCCACCGCATCATCGGGGCTGGAGGGCGGCATGGCGAAACCGGCGCAGGCGACGCCCGTTGGCATTCGGGGGGCCATGGAGCGGGAGGAGCGGGACGGCCTGTCCTACGTCTTCTACGGCCGCGCCCTGGTGCTGGCGCTGCTGGCGCTCTATGTCGTGCTGTGGATCCCGGTGGAGCGGTCGGTGGCCTATCTCGGCCTGATGGCCGTTTTCCTCGTGCTCGGCCTGATCCCATATCTGCTGCAGCGCCGCGGCCGCATCGGCGTCTGGGGCGTCGGCGCCTTCCTGGTGCTCGACGCCGTGCTGCTGACCTTCCTGATGGTGGCGCCGAACCCGCTGTTCGGCTCCGATGTGCCGGTCCAGTTCACCCAGCGCATCCCGAACTTCCTGTTCCTGCTGCTGTTCCTGTGCGGCGTGGCGCTGAGCTATTCGCCGAAGCTGGTGCTGCTGGTCGGCAGCGCACTGACAGTGTCCTGGTCGCTCGGCTTCGCCTGGCTGGCGACGCGGCCGGACAGCATCGTCACCAGCGCCGCCGACGTGGTCGACGGCCCGAACTCCGGCGCCAAGCGCATCGCGCTGTCGCTCGATCCGCACGCCGTCAGCAGCACGCTGTGGATGATCCAGACCGTCGTCCTGATGCTGATGACGGTGGTCCTGGCGCTGGCGGTGTGGCGGTCGCGCCGGCTGGTCGCGCGGGTGGCGCGGATGGAGGCGGCCAAGGCGGCGCTGTCGCGCTACTTCTCGCCCAACCTGGTCGGCCGTCTCGCTGGCTCGGCCACGCCCTTCGGCGAGATCCAGCGCCAGCCGGCGGTGATCCTGTTCGTCGACATCGTCGGCTTCTCTGGCCAGGCCGAGGGGCTGGCGCCGGAACGAGTGGTGGCGCTGCTGCGCAGCTTCCACCGCCGGATGGCCGAGCAGGTCTTCGCCCATGAGGGCACGATCGACAAATATATCGGCGACTGCGTCATGGCGACCTTCGGCACGCCGCAGCCAGGCCCGCGCGACGCCAGCAATGCGCTGTGCTGCGCCCGGGCGATGTGCGCGGAGGTCGAACGCTGGAACGAGAAGCGGCGACGGCGCGGCGCCTCGCCGGTCGAGGTCGGCATCGGCCTGCATTACGGCCTGGTGGTGATGGGCAATATCGGAGACGAGCGGCGCCTCGAATTCGGCGTGGTCGGCGATACGGTCAACGTCGCCAGCCGGCTGGAGCGGCTGAGCCGCCGCCTCGCCGCCCGGGTGGTGGCCAGCGACGCCGCGGTCTCCCAGGCCGGCCGCGAAGGCTGCCCGCGCGAGGTGCTGGACGATTTCGGCCCGGCCGGGCAGGCGGAGATCCGTGGCCGGCAGGAAGCGCTGGCGATCTGGACGCTGGCCGCCGCCGGTGCGGTGCCGCAGGATCGGGTGGCGATCGCGGAATAGGAGGATCGGATGACCAGCACAGACGGGGCGAGCCTGCGCCGCCGGCCGGCCGGCGAGACCACCGTGGCGCTGCCGTCCGGCGCCGCCATGCCGATCCTGGGGCAGGGGACCTGGGGCATGGGCGAGGACCGGCGCCGGGCGAAGGAGGAGGCGGCGGCGCTGGCCGCCGGGCTCGATCTCGGCCTGACCCTGATCGACACCGCCGAGATGTATGGCGAGGGCGGGGCCGAGGAGGTGGCGGGCCAGGCGGTCCGCGGCCGCCGCGACGAGGTCTTCCTGGTCAGCAAGGTCTATCCGCACAATGCCGGCCGCACCGCCGCGATCGAAGCCTGTGAGCGCAGCCTGCGCCGGCTCGGCATCGACCGCATCGACCTCTATCTGCTGCACTGGCAGGGCCGAGTGCCCTATGCCGAGACGATCGAGGCTTTCGAGCGGCTGCGGGCCGATGGCAAGGTGGTCGACTGGGGCGTCAGCAACTTCGATCTCGACGACATGAAGACATGGGTCGGCGAGGCGGCCGGCGGCCGCACCGCGACGAACCAGGTCTGCTACAGCCTGTCGGCGCGCGGCATCGAATGGGACCTCTTGCCCTGGTGCCAGCAACGCGGCCTGCCGGTGATGGCCTATTCGCCGCTCGGCCAGGGCCGGCTGCTCGGCAATCCCGTCCTCGGCGACATCGCCCGGCGGCACGGCGTGGCGCCGGCCACGGTGGCGCTGGCCTGGCTGCTGAGCCGGCAGGGCGTCGTCGCCATCCCGAAATCCAGCCGGGTCGAGCGCCTGCGCGACCATCGCCGGGCGCTGGACCTGGTTCTCGATGAGGCCGACCTGGCGGCGCTGGACCAGGCCTTCCCGCCGCCGCGGCGGAAGATGCCGCTCGCCATCCTCTGACAGCCGGGCGCGCTACTCCGTTCCCTTCGATCGCTGCGGATTCGAAAGCCCGGCCGCCAAGGACGTCGGTATCCGGCTATCCTGCCTCTATACTGATAATTGATCTTCGATGATCGGTTGCAATCAGTTGCGAATTCAGATTTTGTCTTCTTTGTGATATCTTCGTGTCTTAAAAGGAATTCGACGGCGTCGTGGCTTGGTTTGTTGGCGGTTGCTTGTGCTGACTGCCCAGGGCGGCGACGGAATCTTCGGGGTAGGGCGTGAAGTGTGGGAGGCCGGCTGTTCCCCAGGGCGCATCGCCGGTTGATGGAAGAGGGACCACCCCCATGTTGTCTCGTATGAAGCGTGTTCTCATGGCCGCTTCGGCGGCTCTGCTCCTTGTCGGCGCCTCCGGCGCCGCTCTCGCCCAGGACCGGGCGCCTGCCCCCGCGGCGACGCCGGCGGTCTGGCATGGCCAGGGGGACACGTCGCTCAACACCAAGGTGGACTGGCGCGACCGCCGCGATTGGCGCCGCGACCGCCGCGAATGGCGGCGCGACTATCGCGACTGGCGCCGCGACCGCCGGGATTGGTATCGCGACCACTGGCGCCACGACCGCCGGTACTGGCAGCATCGCGACTGGCGCTGGCGCGACCATGGCTGGCGTCGTCCCTACTGGTACTGGCGCTACTGATCGCGTACGGCGGTCGGAGAATGATGGGGCCGGCATCCATGGGTGCCGGCCCCTTTTTATGTATCATCCATCCGAACCGGATCCGGCAGGGGAGGGGGCGGACCTTCCGGTGGTACCTCGGGCGGCACCTCCGGCGGCGGCTGGCCCGGCTGGTCGGGTGGCGTGTCCGGCCTCGGATTGGGGATCGGCGGTTTTGTCGGGTCCGGCGGCGGCTTCTTGGGATCACTCATCGTCACGGCCTCGCATGTCCGGGGGACAGCGGTCTCCCTGGTCAATCGCCGGCCATCCGCTCCGGTTCCGGGAACCGGGGGGCCGGTCGCGCCATTGCCTGGCTGGGACCACAATCGTGGGAGAGCGACATGCAGGCCCAGGCAGACCGGGATCTTCGCACCCGCGAGACCGAACGGCTGATCGCCAGTGACAAGGTCGAGAACACCCCGGTGCGGCGGCCGAACGGCGACCGGATCGGCACCATCCAGCGGGTGATGATCGACAAGCGGACCGGCCGCGTCGCCTATGCGGTCATGACCTTCGGCGGCTTTCTCGGCATCGGCGAGGACTATTACGCCCTGCCGTGGTCGATGCTGACCTACAACGAGGCGCTCGACGCCTATGAGCTGGACGTGACCGAAGACCAGCTGCGCGGCGCCCCGGCCGACGAGTCCGGCGACCGTTTCGATTGGGATGATCGGGAATGGGCGCGGCAGGTGCATGACTATTACCGCGTGCCGCCCTATTGGCTGTAGAACGAAGGCAGGCTAGGGAGACTGGGGCGGCCTCGCGGCCGCCCTTCTTGTGTATCCGGTCAGAACACCCATCCGAGCAGCAGGGCGCCGAGGACCACGATCGCCAGGCCGAGCGACAGGTGCAGCACCCAGCGCATGCGGCCGCGGGCCTCGCCCTGCCGGGCCTCGGTGGTGTTGATCGTCGGCGGAGGACGGTCGTCCGACATGTCGCCTCCTGGCTGCGGTGCGCGCCGGCCGCGGAGCGGGCCGGCCCTCGCCAAGGCAACGGCGGGCGGGGGAGGCGGGTTCCGGGCCTACCCGGCCGGCGGATCGACCGGATCGGGGTTGATCAGGGCGGTCAGCACATGGTCACGCCAGGCCCCGCCGATGAACAGATAGTCCTTGGCATAGCCTTCGCGGACGAAGCCCAGCCGCTGCAACAGGGCGGCGCTGCGCGCGTTCTCCGGCAGGTGGTTGGCCATCAGCCGGTGCAGGCCCAAGGGGCCGAAGGCATAGGCGATCGCCAGTTCCAGCGCCTCGCACATCAGCCCCTGACCCTGCTGCGCCGCGGCCAGGTGGTAGCCCAGCGTCGCGGCCTGGAACGCGCCACGCGTCAGCATGTTCAGGTTCAGCTGCCCGATAATGCCGGCCTCCGGCCGGTCGGGCAGGCGCAGCACCAGGCGCACGGCGCGGTCCTCGAGGAACAGCTCCACCGCGTCCGCGCCCCAGCGGCGCCAATAGGCCTCGGTCCGCCAGGCCGCACTGCGTGGCGGCATCCAGGGGCCGAGTTGGTCCCATTCCCGGTCGTGGAAGGCGGCCAGCGCCGCGCCGTCGGCCGGTCCGGCCAGGGTCAGGGCGACCCTGGGGCCGAGCAGGCGCGGCGGCTCGCGCTCCGGCATCAGCGCTTTTGCGCGTCGATCAGGTCGACGAAGCGCTGGAACAGGTAGTGGCTGTCCTGCGGCCCCGGGCTGGCCTCGGGATGGTACTGCACCGAGAACACCGGCCGGTCCTTCAGCCGCAGCCCCTCATTCGAGCCGTCGAACAGGCTGACATGGGTCACCTCGACCGTCTCCGGCAGGCTTTCCGGCAGGACCTGGAAACCGTGGTTCTGGCTGGTGATCTCGACCTTGCCGGTGGTCAGGTCCTTGACCGGATGGTTGGCGCCGCGATGGCCGCGCGCCATCTTGCCGGTGCGCCCGCCCAGCGCCAGGGCCAGCATCTGGTGGCCGAGGCAGATGCCGAACATCGGCAGCCCGGTGTCGAGCAGGGCCTTGATCATGGGCACGGCATAGGTGCCGGTCGCCGCCGGGTCGCCCGGGCCGTTGGCCAGGAAGATCCCGTCGGGACTGTGACCCAGCACGTCCTCGGCCGTCGCCGACGCCGGCACCACGGTGACGTCGCAGCCGGTCGAAGCCAGGCAGCGCAGGATGTTGCGCTTGGCGCCGAAATCGATCGCGACGACCTTGCGCTTCGGCGTCTCCAGCGTGCCGTAGCCGGTGCCGTGCGCCCAGCGCGTCTCGCTCCAGCGATAGGTCTGGGTGCAGGACACCTCCTTGGCCAGGTCCATGCCCTCGAGCCCCGGCCAGGCCTGGGCCTCGGCCAGGGCGGCGCCGATGTCGAAGCCGCCGTCGGGCGCGTGGATCACCACCCCGGTCGGGGCGCCGGCGTCGCGGATGCGGCGGGTCAGGGCGCGGGTGTCGACCCCGGCGATGCCGATCAGGCCGAAGGATTGCAGCCAGTCGTCGAAGTCGCGGGTGGCGCGCCAGTTCGACGGCTCGGTGATGTCGTCGCGCAGCACCAGGCCGCGCGCCGCCGTGGTCCCGGTCTCGATGTCCTCCGGATTGGCGCCGACATTGCCGATATGCGGGAAGGTGAAGGTGACGATCTGCCCGGCATAGGACGGATCGGTCATGATCTCCTGGTAGCCGGTCATCGAGGTGTTGAAGCAGACCTCGCCGATGGCGCGGCCGGTGGCCCCGATGCCTCGGCCCCACAACACCGTGCCGTCGGCGAGCACGAGCGCCGCAGTGGCGCCGGGAGGCGGAGCGGTGTGGGTCATGGCAACCTCGGGGGTATGAATTTCCAGGCATAAAGCACGGACAGTGACAAGATTCCAGCCCCTCTTGCCCGCGTCGGCGGAATGGCCGCCCCTTCTCTTGCCTATATCGGCCGAATGGCCGACATTCGCGCCGCTTCTGTCAGGAGGATCCGATCATGCTGCGCGCCCAGTTCACCGACACGCTGAAAGAGGCGATGAAGGCCAAGGACGAGCGCACGCTCTCGACCGTGCGGATGATCATCGCCGCGCTCAAGACCAAGGACATCGACGCCCGCGCCAAGGGCAACACGGACGGCATCCCGGACGAGGAGATCCTGTCCATGCTGCAGGGCATGGTGAAGCAGCGGCGCGAGAGCATCGGCCTCTACCAGCAGGGCGGCCGGCAGGACCTGGTCGACAAGGAGCAGGGCGAGATCGCGGTGATCGAGCGCTTCCTGCCGAAGGCGATGGACGAGGCCGAGACTGCGGCGGCGATCGGCGCGGTGATCAAGGAACTCGGCGCCGCCGGCATGAAGGACATGGGCCGGGTGATGGCCGAGCTGAAGTCGCGCTATGCCGGCCGGATGGACTTCTCCAAGGTCTCGGCCGCGGTGAAGGCGCAGCTGGGCTGAGGGAGGGCCCGTCTATAGAGAACCGCTGACCTGCGGAGCGGGAATCGCGTTAGGCTAGAGCGGTCCCGCCCGCTAGAACCCCTGCATGTCCCTTCCTCCCGGCTTCCTCGACGAGCTGCGCTCCCGCCTCCAGGTCTCCGACGTGGTCGGCAAGCGGGTGCCGCTGCAGCGCAGCACCAAGGGCGAGTACAAGGCCTGCTGCCCGTTCCACAAGGAGAAGACGCCGAGCTTCACGGTCAACGACCAGAAGGGCTTCTTCCACTGCTTCGGCTGCGGCGCCCATGGCGACGTCATCAGCTTCGTCATGCAGCACGACCGCCTGTCCTTCATGGAGACGGTGGAGATGCTGTCGGCCCAGGCGGGGCTGGAGATGCCGAAGACCAAGCCCGAGGACCGCGCTCGGTTCGAGCGGCAGAAGACCCTGTACGACGTGGTCGAGTCGGCCTGCGCCTTCTTCGAGGCCGAGCTGCGCGGTGCCGGCGGCCGGGCGGCCCGCGACTACCTCAGGGGCCGCGGCCTCGACAACGACACGATCTCCCGCTTCCGTCTCGGCTTCGCCCCCAGCGATGGGGGCAGGCTGATCAAGCATCTGCGCGGCCAGGGCTTCCAGGACGCGATGATCGAGGAGGTCGGGCTGGCCCGCCGGCCGGAGGACGGGCGCGACCTCTACTCCTTCTTCCGCAACCGGGTGATCTTCCCTGTGGCCGACCGGCGGGGCCGCACCGTCGCCTTCGGCGGCCGGATCATGGAGGGGGACGGGCCGAAATACCTGAACAGCCCGGACAACCCTCTGTTCCACAAAGGCAAGCTGCTGTATGGCCTGTCACGGGCGCGCCAGGCGGCGTCGCAGGGCCAGACCGTGATCGTGGCGGAAGGCTATATGGACGTGATCGCGCTGGTCCGGGCCGGCTTCGAGGCGGCGGTGGCGCCGCTCGGCACCGCCCTGACCGAGGAGCAGATCGTCGAGCTGTGGAAGATGGCGCCGGTGCCGGTGCTGTGCTTCGACGGCGACGAGGCCGGGCGGCGCGCTGCCTGGCGGGCGATGGACCGGATCCTGCCGCAGCTGCGGCCGGATCATTCCGCCCGGATCGCCTTCCTGCCGCAGGGCGAGGACCCGGACAGCCTGATCCGCGGCTCCGGCGGCGGCGCGGCGATGCAGGCGGTGCTGCAGGGCGCCCTGCCGCTCGTCCGAGTGCTGTACGACCGGCAGACCACGATGCACCGGCTGGACACGCCGGAAGGGCGGGCGGGTTTGCGCGCCGGCGTCGAGGCCCAGGCCCGGCGCATCGCCGATCCTGCGGTGCAGGCCCAGTACCTCGCCGAGCTGCGGGCCCGGTTCGAGGAAGCCTTTCCTGCCCGGCCGCGCCGGCAGGGCGGGGACTGGCGGCCGGGCAAGCCGCCGGCGCCGGCCGGGCCGAAGCCGCAATCGATTCGCGACGAACAGGACGATCGGCTGGCCATCTGCGTCCTCCTGTGCCTTCTCGCCGCCCATCCTGAGCTGGGCGAGGACGTCGGCGAGGCCTTCGCCATGATCGAGATCGCCGATCCGGGCCTCGATTCGCTGCGTCAGTCGCTGCTGGCGCGACTCGGTGATTCGCATGGCCGCGAATCGGACGGACTTGATTCGCAGCCGACTCGGACCTACCTGACTGTTCCCGAAGCCGATGGACTGCCGCCGGCCTTGGTCGACCGCATTCGCAGGAAATGGCCCTTCACCCGGCCGGAAGCGCCGCCCGAGGAGGCGCGTGCCGGCTGGGCCATGGTCATGGGGCATCTCGAACTGCGCGCTCTCAGGCGCGAGCTCGCGGATGCGGCGCGCGATATGGCCAGGCAAGGCACGGCGGCCGCGCTGGAACGCTGGCGCGGGCTGCAGCAGGAGATCGAGCGTCGGCAGGCGGTGCCGGGTGGGTTCTGACCCGCCCGCAGGGATCGAATGGACGCCGCGTCGCGGCAGGAGGCATGACCGGTTCCGAGTCGTGCCCCTTCCTTGCGCGCGGAAGCTTAGGTATGAGAGCCAACTTCGGGTCACTCCCGACGGCGGCGGGTGAAGGGGCACGGGTGCAGATGGCAACCAAGACAGTGACGGCGGCGGACTCGGCCGAGACGCGCGAGGACAGCGCGGATGGCGCGATGATGGACGTGACCGTCCAGGCGGTGAAGAAGCTGATCGCCAAGGGCAAGGAGCGCGGCTACGTCACGATCGACGAGCTGAACGCCGCCCTGCCGCCGGATCTGACCTCCTCTGAGCAGATCGAGGACGTGACCTCGAACCTGTCGGAGATGGGCATCAACGTCGTCGAGAACGAGGAAACGGACGACGCCGCGGCCGCGGCCGACAGCGACGGCGAGGGCCGCGCGGCCGGCAACCTGGACGACGACGATGTCGGCCGCACCGACGACCCGGTGCGCATGTATCTGCGCGAGATGGGCTCGGTCGAGCTGCTGTCGCGCGAGGGCGAGATCGCCATCGCCAAGCGCATCGAGGCCGGCCGGGAGATGATGATCGGCGGCATCTGCGAGAGCCCGCTGACCATCCGCGCGATGATCGAGTGGCATTCCGCCCTGAAGGACGGGAAGATGCTGCTGCGCGACATCATTGACCTCGACGCCACCTACGGCGCCAGCCCGGAGGGCGAGGCGCTGGCGATGAGCGAGGGTGAGAGCGAGGCCGAGGACGAGGCCGAGTCGGAGGGCGAAGGCGAGGCCGCGGCCGGCGGCGCGGGCGAGGATGACGACGGCGGCATCTCCCTCTCCGCCATGGAGGAGGCGCTGAAGCCGAAGGTGCTCGAGACCTTCGAGGCGATCGAGCAGACCTACCAGAAGATGCACAAGCTGCAGGAGCAGCGCCTGACCCATATCCAGAAGGGCGAGGCGATCTCCAAGCAGGCCGATGCGAAATACGACAAGCTGAAGGAGGACATGGTCCGCCTGATGGAAGGCGTGCACCTCAACAATGTCCGCATCGAACAGCTCGTCGAGCAGCTCTATGCCCAGAACCGCAAGCTGATGGGCCTGGAGGGCCAGCTTCTGCGCCTGGTCGCCGACGCCGGGGTCAGCCGCGAGGCCTTCCTCGAGAACTATTTCGGCCACGAGCTCGACCCGAACTGGATCGAGCGGGTGCGCGGTCTCGACAGGAAGTGGGCCAAGTTCGCCGAGAAGAACGGCACCGCAGCCCAGAGGGTGCGCACCCAGATCAGCCAGATCTCGGACGAGGTCGGCCTGCCGATCTCGGAGTACCGCCGCATCGTCTCGACCGTGCAGAAGGGCGAGAAGGAGGCGAGCCGGGCCAAGAAGGAGATGGTCGAGGCCAATCTCCGCCTGGTGATCTCGATCGCCAAGAAGTACACCAACCGCGGGCTGCAGTTCCTGGACCTGATCCAGGAGGGCAACATCGGGCTGATGAAGGCGGTCGACAAGTTCGAGTACCGCCGCGGCTACAAGTTCTCGACCTACGCCACCTGGTGGATCCGGCAGGCGATCACCCGCTCGATCGCCGACCAGGCGCGGACCATCCGCATCCCGGTGCACATGATCGAGACGATCAACAAGCTGGTCCGCACCAGCCGGCAGATGCTGCACGAGATCGGCCGCGAGCCGACCCCGGAGGAGCTGGCCGAGCGCCTGCTGATGCCGCTGGAGAAGGTGCGCAAGGTCCTGAAGATCGCCAAGGAGCCGATCAGCCTCGAGACGCCGATCGGCGACGAGGAGGACAGCCATCTCGGCGACTTCATCGAGGACAAGAACGCGGTCCAGCCGCTCGACGCCGCGATCCAGGCCAATCTGCGCGAGACCACCACGCGAGTCCTGGCCTCGCTGACGCCGCGCGAGGAGCGGGTGCTGCGCATGCGCTTCGGCATCGGCATGAACACCGACCACACGCTGGAGGAGGTCGGCCAGCAGTTCTCGGTGACGCGCGAGCGCATCCGCCAGATCGAGGCGAAGGCGCTGCGCAAGCTGAAGCACCCGAGCCGCAGCCGGAAGCTGCGCAGCTTCCTCGACACCTGAGCGGACCGGTAGTTTGGTCCCGGAACGGGCGGCCCTTTGGGCCGCCCGTTTTGCTTTTGGTGCCGCCTGGTCATGACTTCATCGTCATTGCGAGGGTAGCGAAGCGGTCCAGCGGCACCAGCTTGGATTGCTTCGCAGGCTTCGCCCTCACAATGACGATTTTCATAGGCTCCCTGCGGTTGCCGCGCTCCAAACTGCCATACTAGGATGGCGCCCGGATTCAGGAGGTTGTCACCAGCGTCGATCGGCGCTACCGCAGGACATTCCAGAAAGGGAGAGGCGCCGTCGATGCTCTGTGATCATCCGCTTTCGGGCCGTCGGGGACGCGGCTCATGACCATGGCCTCTTCGCGCCGGCTCTCGACAGCGGCCTTGGCAGGCCTACCCGCCTCGGTCGTGCAGCCGCGCTACGATCGCGCCGCCGTGGCCACCGGCATCGTCCATCTCGGCATCGGCGCCTTCCACCGGGCCCATCAGGCGGTCTGCACCGATGATGTGCTGGCGGGCGACCTGCGCTGGGGCATCCTCGGCGCCAGCCTGCGCAGCCCGGACACGCGCGACGCGCTGGTGCCGCAGGACGGGCTCTACACCCTGTCGGTGCGCGACAGCGATGGCGAGGCGCTGCGTGTCATCGGCTCCGTCCGTGACGTGCTGGTGGGGCCGGAGAACCCGGCGGCGCTGCTCGAGGCGCTGTGCCGGCCCTCGGTCGCGATCGTCAGCCTGACCGTGACCGAGAAGGGCTACTGCCACGACCCGGCCACCGGCCGGCTGGACGAGAGCCATCCCGACATCGTCCACGACCTCGCCCATCCCGAGGCGCCGCGCTCCGCCATCGGCATCCTGGCCCGGGCGATCGCCCGCCGCCGGGCGGAGGGGCTGAAGCCCTTCACCCCGCTGTGCTGCGACAACCTGCCGGCCAATGGCCGCACCCTGCACCGCATCCTGTCGCGCTTCGCCGCGCTGGTCTCGCCCGACCTCGGCGCCTATGTCGAGGGCGAGATCGCCTGCCCCGAGACCATGGTCGACCGCATCGTGCCGGCCACGACCGACGAGGACCGGGCGCGGATCGCGGCGGCGCTCGGGGTCCAGGATGCCTGGCCGATCGTCACCGAGCCCTTCCTGCAATGGGTGATCGAGGATCGCTTCCTGTCCGGCCGCCCGGCCTGGGAGGCGGCGGGGGCGACGCTGGTCTCGGAGGTCGCACCCTATGAGACGATGAAGCTGCGGCTGCTCAACGGCAGCCACTCCTCGCTCGCCTATCTCGGCTATCTCTCCGGCTGCGAGACGGTGGCGGTGGCGATGGCGGAGCCGGGCATCGCCGCCTTCGTCGCGGCGCTGATGGCCGATTCCACCCCGACCCTGACCCTGCCGCCCGGCGCCGATGTCGAGGGCTACAAGCGCTCGCTGATCGACCGTTTCCGCAACACGGCGCTGAAGCACCGCACCTGGCAGATCGCCATGGATGGGTCGCAGAAGCTGCCGCAGCGCCTGCTTGGCACCATCCGCGACCGGCTGGCCCGCGGCCTGCCGGTCGACCGTCACGCGCTCGGCGTCGCCGCCTGGATGCGCTATGTCGCCGGCACGGACGAGGCCGGGAAGCCGATCGACGTCCGCGATCCGCTGGCCGCCGACTTCGCCGCGATCGCACGCGAGGCCGGGCCGGTCGCCGACCGGCTGGCGCCGGCACTGCTCGGCGTCCGCGCCGTGTTCGGCGACGACCTGCCCGCCAACCCGCAGTTCCGCGCTGCGGTAACGCGCGCCCTCGACGCCCTGTACCGCCAGGGCGCCAAGGTCACGGCCGCGGCATACGCCCGGTTGGAGGGCTGACGCATAGACCTTACGCCGCCGCCCGGTCGCGCGGACCGATCGGGCGGTCGCCCTTTACCGTGGTGCGGTAGAGGGTGCGGGCCAGATGCGGCGGGCAGCCTGTGGCGAGATGAATTGTCGCCCGGTTGTCCCAGAACACCAGGTCGTGCGGCTGCCAGCGGTGCCGGTATTGGAAGCGCGGCTGGATCATGTGCTCGAACAGCCGGCGCAACAGCGCGTCGCTCTTCGGCCGTTCCAGCTCGACGATATGGGTGGTGAATCCCTCGTTCACGAACAGCGCCTTACGGCCGGTCGCCGGGTGGATCCGCACCACCGGATGCGTCACCGGCGGCACGGTCCTGGCCTGCTCCGCGGTCAAACCGGGCCGCAGCGAGCTCTTGGCCTGCTGCGCCACGTTGCGGGCGCTGTAGTCGTGCACCGCGGTCAGGGTCTCGATCTGCACCTTGGTCTCGCCGTCCAGCGCGTCGTAGGCGGCGGCCATGCTGACGAACAGCGTGTCGCCCTCGACCGGCGGCAGGGTCTGGGCATGCAGCAGGGATCCCAGGCTCGGCTCCGCCTTGTAGGACAGGTCGGAATGCCAATAGCGCCCGGCATCGGCGAGGCCGATCGGCTTGCCGTCCCGCATCTCGTTCGAGACGATCAGGATCTCCGGGTGGCCGGCCAGGTGGAAATGGTGCTGCACATGGATCTCCAGCTCGCCGAAGCGGCGGCTGAAGTCGATGTGCTGCTGCGGCGTGATCCGCTGGTCGCGGAACACCACCAGGGAATGCACCTCGAACAGTGTCTTGACCCGGGCGAAGGTGGCCTCGTCCGGCGCGGTGGCGAGGTCGAGCCCGGTGATCTCGACACCGAGCAGGTCGGACAGGGGACGAGTGGTGAAAGCGGACATGGCGGCGTTTCCGTTCTGTCTGTCTCAGGCGTGCTGCGTGCCCCAGCGCTCGACGGTGAGCCGGGACAGGGTTCGGAACAAGAGGCTTTCGACCAAGAGGCCGATCAGGATGATGGCGAGCAGGCCGGCGAAGACATTCGCCGTCTCCAGCTGGTTGCGGTTGACGTAGATGAACCAGCCGAGCCCGCCGGAGCGGGAGGAGACGCCGAACACCAGCTCGGCCGCGATCAGGGTGCGCCAGGCGAAGGCCCAGCCGATCTTGAGCCCGGCCAGGATCGCCGGGAAGGCGGCCGGCACCAGGATGCGGGCGACATAGGCGAGGCCGCCGAGGCCGAGATTCTGCCCGACCATCGCCAGCGGCCGCGGCACGGCGCGGAAGCCGGAATGGGCGGCCAGCGCCAGCGGCCACAGCACCGAATGGACGATGACGAAGAGGAGGCTGGGCGTGCCCAGGCCGAACCATAGGAGCGCGATCGGCAGCAGCGCGATCGCCGGCAGCGGGTTGAACATCGCGGTCAGGGTCGACAGGAGTTCCGCACCCAGGCGGCTGGCCGTGGCCAGCCCGGCGAGAAGCGCCGCCGCGGCCACGCCGATGGCGTAGCCCGCCACCAGCACCTGCAGCGAGGCCAGGGTGCGCAGCGGCAGCTCGCCGCTGGCCAGGCCCTCACCGAAGGCGGACAGGGTGGTCAGGAAGCCCGGCAGCAGCAGCGGGCTGCCGATCAGGCGCGCCGCCGCCTCCCACACCGCTGCCAGCGCGGCCAGGATCAGCAGCCGGCGCCAGGAGCCGGTACCGATCCATCGCTGCGCGGGCGCCTCGGTCTTGGCCGGGCGCAGCGGCGACCCGGCCTGCAGCGGGCCCTGATAGTCAACCATCGCTGTCCTCCGTCGCCCCGATCTGGTCGGCGATCAGCCCGCCGATCCGGGCCTCCAGCGCGGCGAAGGCCGGGTCGCCCCGGTCCGGGCCGCGGCCGCCCGGCAGGTCGAGCACGGCGCGGATACGGCCGGGATGCGCGGTCAGCACCACGATCCGGCTGCCGATCACGATCGCCTCGTCGATCGCATGGGTGACGAAGAGGGTGGTGACCCCGGTCGCCTCGCACAGCGCCAGCAGCTCCTCCTGCATCCGGCGCCGGGTCATGGCGTCGAGCGCGGCGAAGGGCTCGTCCATCAGCAGCACCTCGGGCCGCAGCGCCAGGGCGCGGGCGATGGCGACGCGCTGCTTCATGCCGCCCGACAGGGTGTTCGGATACTGGTCGGCGACGCGGGCCAGGCCGACGCGCCGCAGCATGTCGTCGGCCGCCGCCTCGGCCTCGGCCCGCCGCGTGCGCCTGGCCCAGGAGAGGGCTGCGACGAGGTTGCGCCGCACCGTCAGCCAGGGCAGCAGCTGCTCGAAATCCTGCAGCACCATCATCCGGTCCGGTCCGGGCCGCGACACCGGCCGCCCGTCCAGCAACACCCGGCCGGCGGCGGGCGGCAGGAACCCGGCGATGCTCTTCAGCAGGCTCGACTTGCCGCAGCCGGACGGGCCCAGCAGCACCAGCCGCTCGCCCCGGCGGATGTCCAGCGTCACGTCCTCGACCGCCGTCACCCTGCGGCCGTCGGCGACATAGGACAGGGTGACGCCCTCCAGCCGCAGCGTCGGCGCCTTGGCCGTCTCGGGAGCGAGGGTGAGGGCTGGGGCCGCCATCTCAGCTGCCCTGCCGGTCGTGCAGCGGCGGGAAGAACAGGTCGCGCCAATCCGCCGTGGTGGTCGCGATCTGACCGATGCGGTGCTGGAAATCGACGAATTTCAGGATGTTTTCGGGCGCCACGGTGTAGCGCGTGTCGGGCGCGGTGATCAGCGCCTCGACGAAGGCTTCAGGCAGCTTCGAGGAGTCGGCCGCTATGTACAGCTTCGCCGCCTCGGCGGGGTGGTCCTTGATGAACCGGTCGGCCCGGTCCAGCGCGGTGACGATCGCCGCCACGGTCTTCGGGTTCTCGGCATAGAAGGCGCCGGTCGCGTAGATCACGTTGAAGGTGTGCGGGCCGCCCAGCACGTCGAAGCTGCTCAGCACCTTGTGGATCTTCGGGTCCTGCAGCTGCTGGTTCTGGAACGGCGGGGCGCCGAAATTGGCGGTGACCTCGGACCCGCCGGATAAGAGGGCCGCGGTCGCATCCGGATGCGACATGCTGACGGTCAGGTCGTCCAGCTTCGTTGCCTGGTCCGCGCCGAAGGCCTGGGCGGCCGCCATCTGCAGCACCACCGCCTGGAACCCGACCTTCACCGCCGGCAGGGCGATCCGATCCCTGTCGGTGAGGTCCGCCAGCGTCTTCACCTGCGGGTTGGTGGTGGTCAGGTAGATCGGCATCGACCCCAGCGAGGCGATGCCCTTGACGTCGATCGAGCCGCGGGTCTTGGCCCATAGCGTGATGGCTGGCGGTGCCCCGGCCGCGGCTACGTCCAGGCTGCCGGACAGCAGCGCCTCGTTCATCGCCGCGCCGCCGCTGACCTGGATCCACTCGATCGTCGGCGGCGTCAGCCCGGCCTCGGTCGCCGCGGCCTCGATCAGCTTCTGCTGCTTGGCCACGATCAGCGGCAGGTAGGAGATGCCGAATTGCTGCGCGATCCGCAGCGTCGTGGTCTCGGCCTGGGCCGGGACGGCGAGCAGCGTAGCGGCGGCGATGAGGGGTCCGAGAAGGCGGCGCATGCGGTGGTCTCCGGTTGGCGTCTATTGAACAAGGATTCTGAGCGGAGACGGAAATATCAATCCAATTAGCATGTGTTATTTATTGATTATCGATATTGCTGCGTAATTTGTCCGGCTGGCCGATCCGGCCTGGGTCCGTCCGCTCGGTGCCTGGGTGCGCCTCGTCGGTCCCGAAACGATCTCCGTGACTCCGTGTAGCGGCCGTAGATCAGCCAATAGAATCGCCGAACAGGCCCACCGATGACGCGGCGGCTTCTTCACACGCGTGGCAGTTTCCGAAGTCCACGTCCAAATATCTCTTGAGGCGAAACGGGGCGAGGCGCATCTTTAATTTATGCGGTGCCGATGATTCGGCGAATCGGTTGCTTCATGCGCCGCACCGCCCGACGGCGCTCCATGGATCGGAAGGGGGATCCTATGGACATCGTGACACTGATCATCCGGCTCGTGGCAGGTGCGGTCGGCGGCAACGTGGCCGGCGCCGCGCTCAAGCAGTACAGCCTCGGGACGGTCGGCAACTCCATCGCCGGCATCATCGGCGGCGGCATCGGCGGCCAGATCCTGACCGCGATCGTGCCCGCCCTCTCCGCGGCGGCCGCCAGCGGCAGCCTCGACATCGGCTCGATCATCGGCCAGATCGTCGGCGGCGGCGTCGGCGGCGGCATCCTGATGGTCATCGTCGGCATCATCAGGCAGATGATGGGCGGCGGTCAGAAGGCGCAGTAACCGGATCGCGGCGCCCGGCCGGTCCGCGCCGGGCGCCGCAACCGTCTTCCCCGCACAGGCGCCGCTTGCTAGAAGAGGCGCCGACGGGCCTGTAGTTCAGTGGTTAGAACCCGCCGCTCATAACGGTGTTGTCGCTGGTTCGAATCCAGCCGGGCCCACCACGCCTCGCCCTTGCGGGCTTCGCGTGGCGCAGCCACGCTTGGGGGCGTGCATAGGACTCAAGTGATCGGGTTTCGGGCGGCCAGAAGTCGGGTGATGTGCCCGTCTTCGCCGTACATCAACGTCCATAACTTCACGCCTGACGCCCACGCCCTGATCCACTCTCGGAAACTCGGGGATTCCTCGAAAAAAGCGTCGGCCCAATCATCGTCGCGATGTTCATTGGGATCGAAAATCCGCATGCGGAAGTCCGGATCCGCACAGTCGACACACGACAGGATGGCGCATCCCCAATTGCAGATCGGCAGGAGCCCTTCCGGCCATTTCCAGTGGGGATCTTCGGGATCGCCGTCACGGAGTTGCTTGTAAATGGCAGGCCCGGTCTTGCCGGTGTCGTCCGGTACGCCGTTCGTCAGGCCGATCAACCCGTAGCCAGGCCCGAAGCCTCCGTTCCCGATCTCCGTGTATATGCGCTTCAGCAGCGGCGGAAGCGAAGCCAAGCTGTCTTTCGTCACCGGCGACGTCGGTCGGATCGGCCGGTTGCAATCGGGCCGCCGCGTAGCCACCAAGATCCGTGATCTTCACCGAGATCCGGCGCCGGATCTCGGCCAGGATGAGTTCGTCCATCGGTCCGCCCCATTTTTGCTCCGCCCGTTTCACCTCCCCCGCGCCGCCTCGTAGAGCGCGATCGCGGCGGCGTTGGAGACGTTCAGGCTGGCGATCGGACCCTGGGTCGGCAGCCGGGCCAGCACGTCGCAGGTCTCGCGCGTCAGGTGACGCAAGCCTTCGCCCTCGGCCCCCAGCACCAGCGCCACCTTGTCGTCCTGCATCGCCTCGGCCAGAGTAGCGTCGCCCTGCTCGGCCAGGCCGATCCGGCGGAAGCCCCATTGCCCGAGCGATTCGAGGGCGCGGGCCAGGTTCTTCACCCGAACCAGCGGCACATGCTCGACCGCGCCCGACGCCGTCTTGGCCATCACCCCGGTGACCTCCGGCGCGTGCCGGTCGGTGACCACCACCGCCAGCGCCCCGAAGGCGGCGGCGGAGCGCAGGATGGCGCCGATGTTGTGCGGGTCGGTCACCTGGTCCAGCACCACCACGATGCTGCGCCCGGCCGCGCCGGGCTCGCGCAGCGAGGCCTGGCGGCCGATGTCGTCGATGTCCGGGGCCTCCAGCGGCTTGACCTCGAGCGCGATGCCCTGATGCACCGCCCCCTTCAGGAACCGGTCCATCAGCTCGCGTGGCACGATCTCCGGCTCGGGGCGGGAGAGGCCGGCCTGGGCGGCCTCGGCCAGCGCCTCGGACAGATTCGCGAGGCCGGCCTCCGTGCACTGCACCCGGGTAATCACGCGCTCCGGATTCAGCACCGCGGCCACCGCGGCGTGCACGCCGTAGAGGTAGCGGTCGGGCTCGCGCGCCGGCGGCCGTCCGGCCGGCGGGCGGCCGCCGCCGGGCGGGCGCGGGCCGCGGGAATCGGGGCTGCGCGGGCCGGGGCGGCCGGCGGCGTGGGGGGCGCGGGGCGGGCGGTTCTGGGGCGTGCGGGTCATCGCCGACCTCTGCTCTGTTGACCGGGCGAGGTCAAGATGACGATTTTCGCAACGCGCATGCTTGACTTCCGCGCCGGGATGTCGATATTCCGCCCCGCCATTCGCCGAGCCGTGCGGCGAAGCCCTGTGGAGGGGTGGCCGAGTGGTTAAAGGCAGCAGACTGTAAATCTGCCCGCATAGCGTACGCTGGTTCGAATCCAGCCCCCTCCACCAAAGCCCGCCTGGCTTCGTGGTCACGGTCAAGGACATGGCGCGTCCCGGGCCACGGGCGGGTGTAGCTCAATGGTAGAGCAGCAGCCTTCCAAGCTGAATACGAGGGTTCGATTCCCTTCACCCGCTCCATCCGGGATCCTCTGGTCCCAACCGCGAACGGATTAAGGTTTCCAAGGAATGGCGAAGGCGAAGTTTGAGCGGACGAAGCCGCACTGCAACATTGGCACGATTGGTCACGTGGACCATGGCAAGACGTCGCTGACGGCGGCGATCACGAAGGTGCTGGCGGAGAAGGGCGGGGCGACGTTCACGGCGTACGACCAGA
>NZ_JAHVDK010000030.1:0-105086 GCF_051487185.1 Inquilinus limosus | reverse complement strand
CTGCACTCGCCCTTGATGAGCGTGACCAACGCGATCTCCTCGGTGATCGTGGTCGGCGCCCTGATCGCGGCCGGGCCGGCGGTGATCGGGGCCTCGAGCCTGCTCGGGGCGCTGGCGGTGCTGCTGGCCTCGGTGAACATCTTCGGCGGCTTCCTGGTCACCCGGCGGATGCTGGCGATGTACCGGAAGAAGTCCTGACAGCGGCCATACAGGCGACAATCAGAGAAGGCGAGGGGACGCGATGACGAGCCTGGCGGTGCTGGCGTATCTGGTGGCGGCGGTGTGCTTCATCATGGCGCTGCGGGGGCTGTCGAGCCCGGAGACGAGCCGGCAGGGGAACTGGTACGGGATCGCCGGGATGGCGATCGCGGTGGCGACGACCCTGATCCTGCTGCCGCAGGTGCGGAACTACTGGCTGATCGTGCCGGCGATCGCGCTCGGCGGCGGCATCGGCTGGGTGGTGGCGCAGCGGATCCAGATGACGGCCTTGCCGCAGCTGGTGGCGGCGTTCCACAGCCTGGTCGGGCTGGCGGCGGTGTGCGTGGCGGCGGCGGCGTTCCTCGACCCCGAGGCCTATGCCATCGGCACGCCCGGGGCGATCCATGTCGGCAGCCTGATCGAGATGGCGCTGGGGGCGGCGATCGGGGCGATCACCTTCACCGGCTCGCTGGTCGCCTTCGCCAAGCTGCAGGGYCTGGTCTCGGGCAAGCCGCTGGTGTTCCCGTTCCAGCACCCGCTGAACGCCGGCCTCGGGCTCCTGATCGTGCTGCTGATCATCTGGATGTGCGCCGGGCAGTCGGGGGCGGCCTTCGGGCTGCTGATCGGGGTGGCGCTGGCGCTCGGCTTCCTGCTGATCCTGCCGATCGGCGGGGCGGACATGCCGGTGGTGGTGTCGATGCTGAACAGCTATTCCGGCTGGGCCGCGGCGGGCATCGGCTTCACCCTGCAGAACAACCTCCTGATCGTCACCGGCGCCCTGGTCGGGTCGTCGGGCGCGATCCTCAGCTACATCATGTGCAAGGGGATGAACCGGTCGATCGTCAACGTCATCCTCGGCGGCTTCGGCGGCGAGGCCAATGCCGCCGCCTCGGGCGGSGCSGCSGGCGACCGGGCGGTGAAGCAGGGCTCGGCSGAGGACGCGGCCTTCGTGATGAAGAAYGCGCGSTCGGTGATCATCGTGCCGGGCTACGGCATGGCGGTGGCGCAGGCGCAGCACGCGCTCAGGGAGATGTCGGACCTGCTGAAGGGGGAGGGGGTGGAGGTGCGCTACGCCATCCACCCGGTGGCCGGGCGCATGCCCGGGCACATGAACGTGCTGCTGGCCGAGGCCAATGTGCCGTATGACGAGGTGTTCGAGCTGGAGGAGATCAACCGCGACTTCGCCCAGGCCGACGTCGCCTTCGTCATCGGCGCCAACGACGTCACCAACCCGGCGGCCAAATCCGACCCGGCGAGCCCGATCTACGGCATGCCGATCCTGGATGTGGAGAACGCCAAGACGGTGCTGTTCGTCAAGCGCTCCATGGCTTCCGGCTATGCCGGGGTCGAGAACGAGCTGTTCTTCCGCGACAACACCCTCATGCTCTTCGGCGACGCCAAGAAAATGTGCGAGGACATCGCGAAGAGCTTGGATTAACCCTCACGCCGGCCCTTGCCGCCCGCCGCCCTCAGCCCAGACTCCTTGCTCAGCAGCCGAGGAGATAGGCCATGACCGAAGCCGATCTGGGCGTCGAGGCCCATTACTTCGAGGATGGCGGCAGCGTGCCGAACAACCCGGCCCTGCCCCTGCTGGTCTACCGTTCGGTCAGCGGCCTCGGCCTCGGCGACATGGCCACGGCGATCGAGGCGCGTTTTGCCCGGAACGGCTGGGGCAACGGCTGGCGCAACGGCATCTACCCGTTCCACCATTTCCACAGCAACGCACATGAGGTGCTGGGCCTGGCCAGCGGCCGCGCCAAGGTGCGGTTCGGCGGCGCCTCCGGCGTCTCGCTCGAGCTCATGGCCGGCGATGTGGTGGTGATCCCGGCCGGGGTCGGGCACAAGAGCGAGGAGGCGAGCACCGATCTGATGGTGATCGGCGCCTATCCGCCCGGCCCCGAGCCGGACATGGTCAGCGAAGGCGAGGAGGTCGGCCGCACCATGCGCGAGCAGATCCGCGCCGTGCCGGTGCCCGCGACCGACCCGGTGCTCGGCGCCGACGGGCCGCTGGTCAAGATCTGGCGCGAGGCCAAGCCCGCATAGGCGGCGCTACAGCGTCTGCGCCGAGAAGGTGTCGCAGGTGGTCGGGCTGCCGCTGTCGTAGCCACGGCGGAACCAGCGCACCCGCTGCTCGGCGCTGCCATGGGTGAAGCTGTCGGGCACGACATAGCCCTGGGACCGCTTCTGCAAGGTGTCGTCGCCGACCGCGGCCGCGGCGCGCATCGCTGCCTCGACATCGCCCGGCTCGATGAACCGGCTCTGCTGATCGCCGCGCTTGGCCCAGACGCCGGCGAAGCAGTCGGCCTGCAGCTCGACCCGCACCGACAGCTCGTTGCCGTCACCGCCGCCGCGGCTGCGCAGCGCGTTCACCTTGTCCATGATGCCGAGCAGGTTCTGGACGTGGTGGCCGACCTCATGCGCCACCACATAGGCCTCGGCGAATTCGCCGGGCGCGCCGAAGCGGCGGCCCAGCTCGTCGAAGAAGGCGGTGTCGATATAGACCATCTGGTCGGCCGGGCAGTAGAACGGCCCCATCGCCGCGTCGGCGAAGCCGCAGGCGGAGCGGGTGGATCCCGCGAACCGGATCAGCTTCGGCGGCGCGTAACGGCTGCCGGCCTCCTGGAAGATGGCGCCCCAGGTGTCCTCGGTGCTGCCGAGCACGGCGGCGAGGAACTGGGACATCTCATCCTGCGCGCCGCCGGGGGCGGTGGCCGTCTCCGTCCGGGACGACTCCGGGCCGGTGTCGACCTGCTGCAGCAGCGCCGAAGGGTCGACGCCGAAGAACAGCGCCAGCAGCACGATCACGATCGCGCCGATGCCGCCCACGCCGCCCACCGCGGCCGGGCGCATGCCGCGCCGGTCCTCGACATTGCTGCTGCGCCTCAGATCCCGCCACCGCATGGATGTTCTCTCCCCTGATCGCGCAGCCGGAAACCCGCCGCGGTCCGTCCGGTTCCATTATAGCCGATTGCGCGATCCGCCATCGTTTCGCATAGGATAGGGGAACGCTTCGCTGCGGATGGTTTCCTCGAGCCCAGATGCCCGCCAACGCCCCTGCCACACCGACGGGAATCGGCCGGGACCGCAGCCTCAGCGCGCTGGTCGGCTTCGAGCTGCTGGCGATCTTCGTGTTCGGGCCGTTGTCCGGCATCCACGACGCCTCGCGCCACATCTTCGTCTTCAACTTCTGCTTCATCGTCCTGGCCGGGATCTTCGCCATCTCGCGCCACACCCGCCTGGCCAGGCTACTGGTCGGCCTCGGCGTCGCGCTGATCCCGCTGCAGCCGGTCAGCCTCTATCTCGGCCTGCTGTGGCTGACCTCGCTCTACATCCTGCTGTTCGTCGCCTTCCTGGCGCTGCTGAGCTGGATCATCCTGGTTCATGTGTTCCGCCGCAGCCGGATCAACCTGCACTGCATCCTCGGCGCGGTCGCGGTCTACCTGCATCTCGGCCTGATCTTCGCCCTGCTCGGCACGCTCCTGGTGCTGCATGTCGGCGAGGACGCCTACAGCTTCGCCCAGGCGCTGGAGACGGAGCATGTGCAGCTGCTGTCGCGGATGATCTATTTCAGCTTCACCACCCTGACCTCGGTCGGCTACGGCGACATCACGCCGGTGTTCCCGCTGGCGGGATCGCTGGCCAATCTCGAGGCGCTGTGCGGCCAGCTGTTCCCCGCCATCCTGCTGGCCCGGCTGGTGTCGATGGAGCTCGAATCGAGAGGCGCCGATTGACGCGGCGCCTGCGGATCGCCGTCGCCCTGCTGTGCCTTGCGGGGGCGCACCCGGCCGAGGCCGGCGGCGCGAAGCCCGGCCCGAACAGCTGCCGCTGGGCCGAGGACCGCAGCTGCGACGAGCCGGATATCGGCACCGGGGTCTGCGCCGGCGGCAGCGACGGCCGGCGCTCGGTCTATCTCGCGGTGGACAGCCGGGCTTTCGAGAAGGCGGTGGCGAAATACGTCGCCACCCATGGAGGCTGAGCGATGAGGCGGCCGGCCGTCGCCGCGGCGCTGGCCGCGCTGGCCCTGGCCGGCCTCGCCGGGCCGGCCGCCGCCGATGATTCCTGCCGCTGGGCCCGCGACGGGCAATGCGACGAGCAGCGCTTCGGCGGTTCCGGCGAATGCGCCACCGACACCGACGACGCCGACTGCGCCGGCTTCAAGACCGGCGACAACAGCTGCCGCTGGGCCTTTGACGGCCAGTGCGACGAGCCCGGGATCGGCACCGGCGAATGCGACGCCGGCCGCGACAGCACGGATTGCCGGCCGCTGCGCGCCGGCGGCGGCGACAGCTGCTATTGGTCGCGCGACGGCGCCTGCGACGAGCCCGGGATCGGCACCGGGGTCTGCCCGGACGGCACCGATCTCGGCGACTGCCGGCCGTTCTATGCCCGGCGCAACCACGTCAACAGCTGCGCCACCGCCTTCGACGACGTCTGCGACGAGCCCGGGATCGGCACCGGGCGCTGCGACGCGCGCAGCGACACCGCCGACTGCCTGGGCCGCGACACCGTTCCCGGCATCCGCGACCATTTCTTCGGCCATGACGACCGCCGCATGGTCCGGCCCGACCGGCTGCCGTGGAGCGCGATCGGCGAGATCAGCTTCGACAGCGGCGGCTCCTGCACCGCCACCCTGGTCGGCCGGCGCGTGGTGCTGACCGCGGCCCACTGCTTCTTCCGCGACGATGGCCGGCGCGACAAGCCGCTCGGCTTCCGCGCCGGCCGGGACGGCAACGAGGCGGTGGCGGAGGCCGACATCGTCTCGGTCCGGCTGGCGCCGGACTACCGCGCCGAAGCGGATGAGGAGGAGGGGCAGGGCGCCGCCTTCGGCTCGGACTGGGCCTTCGTCCTGCTCGACGCCCCGATCGGCGAGACAGCCGGCACCATGGCGGTGCGTCGGCTGACCGCCAAGGACGAGGCGCGGATCAAGGCCGGGACCTGGGAGCCGCTGATCCAGGCCGGTTATGCCTGGGACGCGCCGGACCGGATGACGGCCCATAGCGGCTGTCGCGCCCTCGCCCTGCGCCGCGACAACACGCTGAAGCACGATTGCGACATGACCAAGGGTGACAGCGGCGGCCCGATCTTCATGAAGGAGGCCGGCGGCGGCTATGCCGTCATCGCCGTGGTCACCCGCTTCTTCCAGGACGGCGGGGCGGACAATGCCTATCTCGCGGTCGACAGCCGCGCCTTCGCCGATGCGCTGGAGGAGTACCTGGCCGCGCATGGGGGATGAGCGCGGGACGAGGGGGAGGGGCGTGCTTCGTCGTTGCGCCGGGGGCGGGAAGGCCCTAGCGTGCGGCACGTCATGACAGACGCGACCCACGCCGCCCTCCTGCCCGAGGGATTCTACGACGTCCTTCCGCCCGAAGCGGCGCAGGAAGCGGCGGTGATCGAACGCATGATGGCGGTGCTCGGCGGCCACGGCTACGACCGGGTCAAGCCGCCGCTGGTCGAGTTCGAGGACACGCTGCTCTCCGGCGTCGGCGCCAGCATGGCGCGGCACACCTTCCGGCTGATGGACCCGATGGGCAGCCGCATGCTGGGCCTGCGCGCCGACATGACGGTGCAGATCGCCCGCATTGCCCGCTCGCGCCTGGCCGCAGCACCTCGGCCGCTGCGCCTGGCCTATGCCGGCCAGGTGCTGCAGGTGCGTGGCACCCAGCTTCGCCCGGAACGGCAATTCGCCCAGGTCGGCGCCGAGCTGATCGGCGGTGCCCAGCCGGCGGCGGATGCCGAGGCGGCCCTCTTGGCTGTCGAGGCGCTGCAGGCGGTCGGGGTCGACCGGCTGGCGCTGGACCTGACCGAGCCGACCCTGGTGCCGGCGCTGCTCTGCGCCCTCGGGGTGGACGGGGAGGCCGGGACCGCTCTGCGTCACGCGCTCGACCGCAAGGACGCCGCCGCCGTTGCCCAACTCGGCGGCGCCGCGGCCGCGGCGCTCGGCGCGCTGCTTGCCGCCTCCGGCCCGGCCGATGCGGCGCTGGCCGCGCTCGACGGCATCGCGCTGCCGGCGGTGACCCGGCCGATCCTGGACCGCCTCGCCGAGGTGGTGCGGCTGATCCGCGCCTCGGCGCCGGAGCTGATGGTGACGGTCGACTTCGTCGAGCACCGCGGCTTCGAGTACCACACCGGCGTCGCCTTCACCCTGTTCGCCCGCGGCGCCCGCGGCGAGGTCGGCCGCGGCGGCCGCTACCGCGCCAATGGCGCCGAGGGCGAGGAGGCGACCGGCTTCACCCTCTACATGGACACGGTGCTGCGCGCGGCCGCGCCGGCCCAGGCGCCGCGCCGGGTGTTCCTGCCCCGCGGCACCGCGCCGGGCGAGGGCGCCGCGCTGCGCGCCCAGGGCTATGTCACCATCGCCGGGCTGGAGCCCGGCGCCGATCCTCTCGTCGAGGCGCGCCGCCTCGGCTGCGGCTGGGTCCTCCGAAACGACCGTCTCGACGAGATCTAAGACTTAGGCAAGAGGTATTCCGATGGCGAATGTGGCCGTGGTCGGCGCCCAGTGGGGCGACGAGGGCAAGGGCAAGATCGTCGACTGGCTGTCCAGCCGCGCCGATGTCGTGGTGCGGTTCCAGGGCGGCCACAATGCCGGCCACACGCTCGTGATCGGCAACAAGGTGCTGAAACTCTCGTTGCTCCCCTCGGGCATCGTCCGGCCGGGCAAGCTCGGCGTCATCGGCAACGGCGTGGTGGTCGACCCCTGGGCGCTGCTCGACGAGATCGAGCGGATCCGCGCCCAGGATGTCGAGGTCGGCCCGGAGAACCTGCTCCTGGCCGAGAACGCGGCGCTGATCCTGCCGGTGCACGGCGCGCTCGACCGCGCCCGCGAGGCGGCGCGCGGCGAGGGCAAGATCGGCACCACCGGCCGTGGCATCGGTCCGGCCTATGAGGACAAGATCGGCCGCCGCGCCATCCGCGCCTGCGACCTGGCCGACGGCGCGGCGCTGCCAGGCAAGGTCGAGAACCTGCTGGCCCACCACAACGCGCTGCTGCGCGCGCTGGGGGCGGAGGAGGTGGATCCCGCCGATCTGCTGGCCCGGCTGCGCGAGGTGGCGCCGAAGATCCTGCCCTATGTCGGCGTGGTCTGGGATCGGCTGGACGCGCTGAAGCGTGAGGGCAAGCGCATCCTGTTCGAGGGCGCCCAGGGCGCGATGCTGGACATCGATCACGGCACCTATCCCTTCGTCACCTCGTCCAACACCGTGGCCGGGCAGGCGGCCGCCGGCTCCGGCATGGGGCCGAAGGGCGTCGGCTATGTGCTGGGCATCACCAAGGCCTACACCACCCGCGTCGGCTCCGGCCCGTTCCCGACCGAGCAGGACAACGAGATCGGCCGCCGCCTGGGCGAGCGCGGGCACGAGTTCGGCACGGTGACCGGCCGGCCGCGGCGCTGCGGCTGGTTCGACGCGGTGATGGTGCGGCAGGCGGTCAAGACCGGCGGCATCGACGGCATCGCCCTGACCAAGCTGGACGTGCTGGACGGCTTCAAGACGCTGAAGATCTGCATCGGCTACGAGCTCGACGGCCAGGTGCTGCACCACTTCCCCGCCGGCCAGACGGCGCAGGCCAGCGCCAAGCCGGTCTACGAGGAATGGGACGGCTGGGAGGAGAGCACCAAGGGCGCGCGCTCCTGGGCCGACCTGCCGCCGACTGCGATCAAGTACATCCGCCGGATCGAGGAGCTGATCGAGGCGCCGGTGGCGATGCTCTCGACCAGCCCGGAGCGCGACGACACGATCCTGGTCCGGGATCCGTTTGCGGATTGAGGCCGACGGCGTCGGTCTGATGGACCGGCGCCGCCCGTTATCGCCGGTTATGATGCCGGCCCGACCCGCAGGATCTCGCCGTCGCTCTCGTCGGTGAGGAGGTACAGCGCGCCGTCCGGGCCCTGCGTCACCTGGCGGATGCGTAGGGCCAGATCTTCCAGCAGATCCTCCGACCCGGTGATCCGGTCGCCGTTACGCTCGAGCCGCACCAGCTTGGGGATGGCGAGGCCGCCGACGAAGATGTTGCCGCGCCAGCCCGGCACGGCGTCGGCGGTGTAGAAGGCCATGCCGGAGACGCCGATCGACGGCGTCCAGTGGTAGATCGGCCCGACCATGCCCGGCGCCTCCTGCTTGCCGGTGCCGACCGGGCTGCCATTGTAGTTGACCCCGTAGGAGACGACCGGCCAGCCGTAGTTCTTGCCGGCCTCCGGGATGTTGATCTCGTCGCCGCCGCGCGGCCCGTGCTCGTTGATCCACAGTACGCCGGTGTCGGGGTCCAGCGCCGCGCCCTGGATGTTGCGGTGGCCGTAGGACCAGATCTCCGGCAGCGCGTCCTTCCGGCCGGCGAAGGGGTTGTCCTCGGGCACCGAGCCGTCCGGCCAGATCCGGATCACCTTGCCGAGATGCGAGTTCAGCTGCTGCGCCTGGTCCCGGGTTCGCGCCTGAAACCGCTCGCCGAGGGTGATGAAGAGATGGCCCTGCCGGTCGAAGACGAGGCGCGAGCCGAAATGCATCGAGCTGTCGAGCTTCGGCTTCTGCGAGAAGATCACCTCCACTCCGGTCAGCCGCGTCCCGTCCTCGCTCAGCCGGCCGCGCGCCACGGCGGTGGAGTTGCCGCCCCGGCCCGGCTCGGAATAGCTGAGATAGACCATGCGGCTCTGGATGAAGGACGGGTCGACGACGACGTCCAGCAGTCCGCCCTGGCCGCCGACAACCACCTTCGGCACCCCGGCGATCGGGGCGGAGGGGCGGCCGCCGGCGACGACGAGGCGGAGATCGCCGTCGCGCTCGGTCACCAGCATCCGGCCGTCGGGCAGGAAGGCCAGGCCCCAGGGATGGCTCAGCCCCTCGCCGACGGTCTGGACCCGGATTCGTCCCTTCTCGGTATCGTAGGTGGCGTCGACCGCGGCGGCGTCCGTGACGGGAATCAGCAGGGCCGCGGCGGCGAGGACAGGGGCGGCGAAGGCGGGGACGGTCATGCGCATCGGGCAGGGCTCCTCGTCTCGGTGTCCGTCCGGTTGAAATTGGGGGCAAGGACATCTCAAACAACACTTCGATGCGAAGCGGTTCGCGGACATCGTGACGCGGCCGGGGAGGGCAGGCGGATGACAGACACGATCGAACAGGCGCTGCTGCAGGCGGTTTCCGCCGAGCGCGGGCATTTCCGTTACGAATCGGGCCATCACGGCGACCTCTGGCTCGATCTCGACCCGCTGTTCCTCGCCGCCGCCCGGATGCGCGGCTGGGCCGCGGTCCTGGCCGGCCGGGCGGCGGCGCTGGGGGCGGAGATCGTCTGCGGGCCGCTGACCGGCGGCGCCTTCCTGGCGCAGCTGATCGCGGCCGAGCTCGGCCTCGGCTTCGTCCACGCCGAACGCCGGATGGACGGCGGCACGGTGCAGTACCGGATCCCGGCTCCGCTCGCGGCCGCGGTGGCCGGGCGGCGGGTGCTGGTGGCCGACGACGCGATCAACGCCGGCTCGGCGCTCGGCCTGACGCTCGAAGAGCTGGCGCGCCACGGTGCCGTGCCGGCCGGCGTCGCCTGCCTCATGACCCTTGGCGAGGCGGCGGGCCGGATCGCTGCGGCCCACGGCGTGCCGCTCCTGGCCCTGGCCACGCTGCAGCGCGGCATGTGGCGGCCGGAGGACTGTCCGCTCTGCGCCGCCGGCATACCTCTGGTGGACCGGGTGCCGGGGGGCTGAGGCAAACAAAAACGGCCGGAGCATGCTCCGGCCGTTCAGCTTCAATCCGATCCTGCGGTCAGTGCGCCAGCTTGGCCTCGACCGCGGCGTTGCGGATCGCCTTCTGCAGCTTCTCGAAGGCGCGCACCTCGATCTGGCGCACCCGCTCGCGGCTGATGCCATATTCCTGGCTCAGATCCTCGAGCGTGGTCGGCTCGTCGCGCAGGCGGCGCTCGCTCAGGATCCGGCGCTCGCGGTCGTTCAGATGCGCCATGGCGTCCTTCAGCAGCTGCCGGCGCTTGCCCAGCTCCTGCCGGTCGGCCAGCGTGATCTCCTGGCTCTCGCGCTCATCGACCAGCCAGTCCTGCCACTCGCCCTCGCCGTCGACGCGCAGCGGCGCGTTCAGCGAATGGTCCGGCGCGGCCAGGCGGCGGTTCATCGAGATCACGTCCTGCTCCGGCACCGACAGCTCGGTGGCGATCTTCTTCACCGTCTCCGGCTTCAGGTCGCCCTCCTCGATCGCCTGCAGCTGGCCCTTGAGCTTGCGCAGGTTGAAGAACAGCTTCTTCTGCGCCGCGGTGGTGCCCATCTTCACCAGCGACCAGCTGTGCAGGATGTATTCCTGGATGGCGGCACGGATCCACCACATCGCGTAGGTCGCGAGGCGGAAGCCGCGTTCCGGGTCGAACCGCTTCACCGCCTGCATCATGCCGACATTGCCTTCGGAGATCAGCTCCGAGATCGGCAGGCCGTAGCCGCGGTAACCCATCGCGATCTTGGCGACCAGCCGCAGATGGCTGGTCACCAGCCGATGTGCCGCTTCGGTGTCACCATGCTCCCGCCATGCCTTGGCGAGCATGTACTCCTCCTGCGGCTCCAGCATCGGAAACTGACGGATTTCCTGCAGGTAGCGGCTGAGGTTGGATTCAGCGCCCACGACGGGCATGGTCGACACTTGTGCCATATATCTTGCTCCCTCTCCGGCGCCCCACCCTAGAGCTGGCGCCCTCCGGGTTCTTCACCCGGACATCGTCATAATACCCGACTTCAATAGTCAGGTATACGGTCTTCCCCCGCGAGGGAGACGAGCAAATGTCGCATGTCTCCCGGAAGCGGCCTCGTGAATTCGAGTTCACGTTGATCCGCCGGATGGCGGAAGCGCAGCTTGGCCGCATGCAGCGCCTGCCGCGGAAAGCTGCGCGCCGCCTCGTTCCCGCCTGACTTGGGCCCGATGGCCGAGCGCGGGCGTCGGCCATAGACCGGGTCGCCGATCAGCGGATGGCCGATCGAGGTCATATGCACACGGATCTGATGCGTCCGCCCGGTGTCCAGCGTGCAGGCGATCAGGCTGGCCTCCGGCCCGGCCGGGCGCAGCACCCGGTAATGGGTCCGCGCCGGCTTGCCACCGGTCTTAACGAGAGCCATCCGCTGCCGGTTCCGCGGGTCGCGGCCGATCGCGCCCTCAATCGTGCCCGCCGACGGGGTCGGCCGGCCCCAGACCAGGGCGAGATAGGTGCGCGACAGGGTACGGTCCGCGAACTGGGCCGACAGCGCCTTGTGCGCCGCGTCGGTCTTGGCCACCACCATCAGCCCGCTGGTCTCCTTGTCCAGCCGGTGGACGATGCCCGGACGGGCGACGCCGCCGATGCCGGAGAGCTGCCCGCCGCAATGGGCGAGGAGCGCGTTGACCAGGGTGCCATCGGGATTGCCGGCCGCGGGGTGGACCACCAGTCCGGCCGGCTTGTCGATGACGATCAGATGGGAATCCTCGTACACGATATCAAGCCCTATGGCCTGCGGCTCGGGCTCGGCCGGGGCCGGCGGCGGCACGCGGATCTCGAAGCGCTGGCCGGGTTTGACCTTGACCGAGGCGTCTTCTACTGTCCGCTCGCCCTCCCGCACGCAGCCCGCGGCGATCAGCGCCTGCAGCCGTGACCGAGACAGGTCCGGCACCGCGGCGGCCAGGGCGCGGTCCAGCCGCTGGCCGGCGGCGTCCGGGCCGATGACGACGGGAATGGTCCGGTCCGGGAGAAGGGGTTCGGCGGGTGCGTCTGGAAGCTGGGACATTGCGGGCGGTGAAGATAGCCGTTTGGGCGATGCTTGTGGTCATCATCCTGCTCACCGCCGTGGTTTTCGGGGAACTGGGGCGCCGGTTTCTCTCCGCAGGCTCGACATCGGCCCCGTCCGCCGTTGCTCCCGCCACGGCGCCGGCGGCCACCGCCGCGCCGTCCGCGCTGCCCGCGGGCAGCCGCATCACCAGCATCACCGCAATCGGCAATCGCGCAGTGATGTTGATCACACTGCCCGGCGGCGGGCAGGAGCTGCGCAGCATCGACCCGCGCACCGGCGCCGCCACGACCCTTCTGACCACCGCCCCGTAACCGACCCGCCCCGAGGATTTCGGCATGACGAACGTGATCAACCTCGCCAGCGACAACGTCGCCGGCGCCGCGCCCGAGATCCTGGCGGCGATCGCCCGCGCCGCCGAGGGCCGGGTGCCCTCCTACGGCGCCGACGAGTTCACCCGCCGGCTGGAGCAGCGCCTATCCGAGCTGTTCGAGCGCCGTGTCGCCGCCTTCCCGGTGCCGACCGGCACCGCGGCCAACGCGCTGGCGCTGGCCACCTTCACCCCGCCCTACGGCGCGGTGCTGTGCCACCGCGAGGCGCATGTCGCGGTCGATGAATGCGGCGCGCCGGAATTCTACACCCACGGCGCCAAGCTGATCCTGGCCGAGGGCGATCACGGCAAGCTGACCCCGGCGACCCTGGCGGCCGTCTTCCCGGCCGATTGGCACGACGACGTGCATCGCAGCCAGCCGGCGATGCTGAGCCTGTCGCAGGCGACCGAGGCCGGCACCGTCTACAGCCCGGCCGAGATCGGCGCGCTGGCCGAAACGGCGCGGCGCTGGGGCCTGGCGGTGCATATGGACGGCTCGCGCTTCGCCAATGCGCTGGCGGCGCAGGGCTGCTCACCGGCCGAGCTGACCTGGAAGGCGGGGGTCGACGTGCTGTCCTTCGGCGGCACCAAGAACGGCTGCGTGATGGCCGAGGCGGTGGTGTTCTTCGATCCGGACAAGGCGGCGGACTTCGCCTTCCGCCGCAAGCGCGCCGGACACCTGTTGTCGAAGATGCGATTCGTCTCGGCCCAGTTCGAGGCCTATCTGGCCGATGGGCTGTGGCTGCGCCTGGCGCGCAACGCCAATGCCCGGGCGCGGCAGCTGGCCGAGGGGCTGCTGGCGCTGCCCGGGGTGGAGCTGGTGCATCCGGTCGAGGCGAACGAGGTGTTCGTGCGCCTGCCCGCGGCACTGGCGGAGGGGCTGCGGCGGCAGGGCGTGGCCGCGGCGCATTGGGAGGGCGAGGTCTGGCGCTTCGTCACCGCCTTCGACACCGATTCCGCGACGGTCGAGGCGGCGCTGGAGCGGGCGCGGGCCTGCCTCGCGCCGGGCGCCGCGGCCGCGGTCGTGTAAGGCGTCCCAAAAAGTTACGAAAACCGCTTGCGTCGGCGCGGCGTCTCCCCTATATCCGGCCGGCGCCTCAGTCCCCTTCGTCTAGAGGCCTAGGACACCGCCCTCTCACGGCGGCAACACGGGTTCGAATCCCGTAGGGGACGCCACTTCCGGAATGAAACCGCGGGCCAATCGCCGCCGTTTCCGCACCGGTGGTCGCGGTAACGCCTGCGGAAGCTTCCCTGTCGATCCTGTAATCCGGATTTCCCGGCCGTCGATGACGTCGACGCGCTGCGCCAGGGCTCAGGCTCTTCCGTCACAGGCGGTGACCAGGACCAGTGCTTTCTCGAATGTATCGAATGGTTCTGAGGAAATTCGTCCCGTCCGAGACGCGCCGCCAGCGGCGATACAGGAGCCACGGCACATCGGCAAATGCTGGGAATGGGTCGTCCAACGCGAAGATCGCCCGCTCGATGGGCGGACGGAGTGAACGGAAGTACTCGCCTACGGACAGCCGGCCGCGTCTGAGCTCGCCTATCGCGGCCGGGACATCGGTGACAGCGCGGACCCAGCGGACGCCTGCTCTCGCGCGAGTGCTCGGGATGACAGTTCCCTGTGCCTGCTGCCAGGCGAGGTAAGGGAAGTCTGTTCCCGCAGCTCCACCCAGAGTGTGCCAGCCCCACATGCGGGCGTTGATGTCCAGAAGCTTCGGCCGGCCCGATCGTGAGTCCCGCTTGAACTCGACCTCGACCAGTCCGCTGTAGTCGATCGCTGCGAGCAGCCGTCGCGCTGCCTCCTCGATCGCCGGTTCGTCGACGGTTTCCACAAAGGTGCTGCCGTGACCGCCGAAGTCGATTGGGTGCTGCCGGGCTCGACGCGCGACAAGCCAAGCCAATGGCTGACCATCGGCGCACAGCGCCGCAAACGAAAACTGGGCCTCGCCACCGCCCGCGATGAACTCCTGGATCATGATCAAGCTGGGGTCGACGAGCTCACAGGCTTCAGCATAGCGGGCGAGCAGCTGGCGATGGTCATCGACCCGCCATGCCCGTGCCCTCGTGAAGCGGTTGCTCTGGGCTTTCGCCGCCGGCTTCAGGATGGCCGGGAACGGGCACTCGAGAGCCGCGACCTCACCCCGGCTTTGCGGATAAAGCGTCCAAGGGTGATCGATCTCCAGGCGCGATGCCAACCCATAGGTGAGCCGCTTGTCATAGGCCCACTGCAACACCGCCCATGGCGGGGTGGTCAGCCGGAAGCTGCCTGAGAGCGCCTCGTGATTCCGCGCCACGAGTGCGGCCGATTCATCGTCGGTCGGATAGAGGACCCAGCCGAACAGGCCATATCGCGCTGAGATCTCACGCAAGGAGGCCAGGCGATCCGCTTCGTCCGCCGGCCAGGGCAGCCGACGCAGGGCGAAGCGCGAGGCTGCGGCGCTGACATGCAGGCCGTCGTGCATGACCCATACCGGGATGCCGTGTCGGCCAAGGCTGCGGACGACGCCCAGCGCGATATAGTCGCCACCGATGACCACGGCTCCGGGCGGGCCGCGGCCGTCCCCCGCTGCGGACTCAGCGCAGGCCTCGCGGGCAGTCATTGGACCAACACGACAGCCGCCGCGCCGTCGCGCTCGACACCACGATATGGCGGGTGATCGACCGCGCGGCGTAACCGGATCCGGCGACGAAGCGCATCAACGGCCCGAACGTGGCGGCAGCGGCTGCCCCTGCAAAGTAGAGACCCGGGATCGAAGACTCAAAGCCCCGCGACAGCTCTGGTGACCCGTTGAGTCGCCGCAACGACCGGACCAGTCTCGGGTCGAGGACGGGATTCTTGTCGAGGTCCACCCGAAATCCGGTTGCCAGGACCGCCTGGTCGACCGTGCGCTCGCTACCATCATCGAGGGTCAACCGCAGACGATTGCCGACTGCGCTCGCAGCAACAATGCGGCGGCCGGCGGTGATTTTGACGTCCGCGAGCCGCGACCGGAGCCAGGCCGCGCCAACCGGCCCTACCTGCCGCGCCACCCGCTGCTGCAGGCCTGCGGGGAGCGAGCGAAACAGGTCTGGCAGCTGAATGATCCAGTTGATGCCCGGCGGCCCGAGCTCGCCGGGCGGATAGATCAGCGGGTGGACCGGCGATCCGCGCAAGAGATCGCGGCCCGAGAGGAAGCGCACAGCCGGGCATCTTGCGATGACTTCGACCATTGCGCCGGACTCATGGAGGAGAGCGGCCAGTTCCAATGCGCTCTGCCCGGCCCCGATCACCGCGACCCGGAGGCCCGCGAAGCGTGCAGTGTCGCGGATCTCGGAGGAGTGGGGGGCGAGGCATGCGGGCACATTTGCGAAGGCGGATGGCTGCGATGCATAGCCCTCAAATCCGGTCGCGACGACCACCCGTTCCGCCATGACTGTCGTGCCGTCCTGAAGCGCAAGACGGAAGCGGTCGGATTCGCAGCCGATCTGCACGACCCGCCGATCGTCGACCTCCGGGACGGCGCGTTTCTGATACCAGAGACCGTAGGCGATGAACTCATCGAGCGGAACCCGGCGGGGAAGCCTCTTCGCGTGCTCGGCCTCATACTGGTCCAGGGTCAGCCTGTGATGCGGGTCGGCAATGTGCGACCCGGCCCTCTCCGAGCGCAGCAGCATCCCGACAGGCATGGCCCGACGCCAGAATCCCATCACCTCGCCGAAAACATGCGGCTGCAGCCCGGCATCACGCAGATGCGCTGCGATCGACAGGCCATGGGGGCCGGCACCTACTATCGCTACAGAGGTCGGCATCGCTCCCCCGCTGCGAGCGCACTGACGCTGTCGTCTGCCGGTGCGATGATCTTGACAGGCCAACTCCGCGCGAAGCGATCAAAGTGACGGGATGCGCGGCGTCACCAGACCGCATCAGACTACCTCGCGGGGCGTTTCGGACGGATTACTACTTTTGAGGTAGGTAACTCACCTCGGAGGTCGGAGCGCGTGGTTAACCCGAAAGGTGTAATAGGACGACACTTTAGAGGGATTATCGCCAGCGTGAGGCACAACTAACCTACCTCTGACGACCCTACGCATCCTGCTCAGCTGAGGGGGGAACTGTCCGATGAAAATGGGCAGTGGGCTGGAGGGCGAGCCACAAATCGCGCTAGCGCGCGGGAGTTCGGCACTACGCGTGGTACGCGGTGGGATAGCACCGATATACGCGCCCCGGTTGCGCGTTGTCATTGGCTACGGCTACCGGGGTCCCGGGCCTGTGAAGCCGCAAGCCTTGCTACCGCGCGGGAGATGGATACCACGTGTGGCACGCGGCGGGATGGCGGCAGCGGTGTGCGCCCCTCGATTGCGCGTTGCCGTTGTCGGCTGCGGCTACTGGGGTTCCAAGCATGTTCGGGTCCTGAACTGCCTGCCTGACGTGGCCGAAGTCGTCGCGGTCGATATCGATCAACACGCCCGCGACAATATCACGGCCGCTTTCCCCGGCGTTCGTGCGTTTGCGCGTCTCGAGACGGCATTTCGGCATGTTGATGCCGTGATCATCGCCACTCCGCCACGCACCCATGTTGAGCTGGCGATGAGCGCCCTTCGTTGCGGCAAGCACGTCCTGACGGAGAAGCCCATGGGGACTTCGGCGGCGGAAGCTTGTCTGCTCGTCGAGGAAGCACGCCGATCGGGATTGGTGCTGATGGTCGGTCATACCTTCGAGTTCAATCCCGCAGTTCGCGAACTCAAGCGTCGCGTCGGGCTCGGAGAACTTGGCCAAATCTACTATATCCACTCATCACGACTGAATCTTGGGCTCTATCGATCCGATGTTAATGTCGTCTGGGATCTCGCTGCTCATGATGTTTCCATAATGAACTATCTACTAGAGGCCATCCCATCCTCTGTTACTGCTTGGGGCTCGAGGAATGCGTGGGCGGATGTCGAGGACTTGGCTTACATCCGGCTCCAGTATGAGGAGCTCGGAGTAACCGGCTATGTCCACGTCTCGTGGCTCGATCCGAACAAGGTGCGCGAAGTGACTGTGATCGGCAGCAAGAGGATGGCGGTCTACAACGACTTGCACGAGGAGCGACTGCGCATCTTCGACCGCGGGGTCGAGTGGGACGAGCAGCAGGTGACGCCCTTCGAGCGGCCGCTGTCCTATCGTTATGGTGACATCATCTCGCCGCATATCCGGTTCGAGGAGCCGCTGTCGCTCGAGGTGAGGCACTTCGTCGACTGCATTCGCGACGGCGCCATCCCGCTGACGGATGGCCGTAACGGGCTCGCTGTTGTCGCAGTGCTCGAAGCGATCGACGAGTCGCTGCACACCGGGAGCGCGGTCAGGGTCCGCATGCCCGCCGAATTGAACCCAACCATCCAGCTGAAGCAGGTGTCGAGCGACGGCCTTGAGCATTCCCTTCCTTGACCTGTCCCCGATGCACGCCGAGCTCGAGGCTGAGCTCGACGACGCTTGGCGCCTCGTCAGCCGATCCAGCAAGTTCATCGGCGGCGAGTTCGTCGATCGCTTCGAGGAGGAGTGGGCCGCTTACTGCGGCACGGCGCATTGCGTCGGTCTGGCCAGCGGCACCGCGGCCCTGCAGCTCGGCCTGTCCGCATTGGGCATCGGTCCCGGAGACGAAATCATTTTGCCGGCCAATACGTTCTTCGCGACCGCCGAGGCCGTGATCGCCGTCGGGGCCAAGCCCGTGTTCGTCGACGTCGACCCTTCGACGCTCCTGATGACGGCGGCCGCCGTCGAGAATGCGATCACGCCGCGGACTGCGGCGGTCATCGCCGTGCACCTCTACGGCCAGCCGGTCGACATGGACGCCGTTGGCGAAGTGGCTGGCGCCGCGGGCCTCGCCGTCATTGAGGATGCCGCGCAGGCTCATGGATCCACCTGGCTGGGCAGGCGGGCCGGCAGCCTCTCGCATGTGGGCTGCTTCAGCTTCTATCCGGGGAAGAATCTCGGCGCCTTTGGCGACGCCGGCGCCGTGGTGACGAACGACCGGGGACTAGCCGAACGAATCCGCTCGCTCAGCAATCACGGACGCGCGCGCGACGACCACTGTCGGCACGAGTACCTCGGCGGCACCCATCGGCTCGACGCATTGCAGGCCGCGATCCTCTCCGTCAAGCTCAGGCGGCTCGATGCCTGGAACGACGGCAGACGGCGCGTCGCGGCCTGGTACGAGCCACTTCTGCGCGAGCTTGCCGTCGAGCCGGTGCACATGGCGGCCGGGGCCCGCAGCAACCATCATCTCGCCGTCATCCAAACCCCGCATCGTGACCATATCCGGGAGCGGCTCCGCGCAGAGGGTATTGCCACCGGGATCCACTACCCGACCGCCTGTCATCGCCAGCCGGCGCTGGGTTCGACGAATGCACCGTGCCTCCCGGTCGCCGAACGCGCGGCCAAGCGCGTCCTGTCACTGCCTATGGCCCCGCATCTCACGCAGTCCGAAGTTGCGCGGGTCGCCGAGGCGATCGGTCGTGCCTTGGCTGCCCTGGATGTAGCCCATGAATCTCAGTCGTAATCCTGCCGAGAACGGAGAACGCAACGAGGGTGCGCCCCCTTCGGACCGGCGGTCGCATGGTCGCCCCGCCCATGGCGGCCCTTCCGCGGATGAAGTCTCACATGGAGCCGTCCGCGGCCGGTTAAGCAAAAGGCTGCTTGATGTCGCAATCGCCATCCCAGCACTTGTTGCCGCGGCGCCGATCATGCTGGTGGCGATCGTGCTGTTGCAGCTGGCCGACCCTGGGCCTGTGTTCTTCCGACAGGTTCGGATCGGGCAGGGCGGCCGTCCGTTCGTGATGCTCAAACTGCGGACAATGTATGTCGGCAGTGACGACAGCGCGTTTCGGGAATTCAATATTCGAGAGCTGCGCGGTGAAGCCGTTCCCAGCGACGACGGTATATACAAGCTCAAGAATGATCCTCGCGTGCTCCCTGTCGGCAGGTTCCTTCGACGGTACAGCGTCGATGAACTGCCGCAGCTCATCAACGTTCTACGAGGCGAGATGTCGCTCGTTGGACCGCGCCCGTCCTTGCCATGGGAAGTGGAGCTCTACACTCCGGAGCAGCGACGCCGCCACGAATGCCTGCCGGGCGTGACCGGCCTGTGGCAAGTGAGTGGACGAAACCGTTTAAGTGTACAGCAGATGCTGGAGCTTGACCTTATCTATGTCGAGCAGCGCTCTTTACTCCTAGATCTTAAGATTCTCTGGCGAACCCTGCCTGCTGTCCTGCGAAGCGACACGCTTTGAGGCGATGGCAATGTATACGCCACTCGACCTTCAAAGCCCGCCGAAGCCCGCGAGATATGTCCATGCCGATCCCGAAGTGGCGATGATCAAGCTACAGGAGGCCCGCGTATGAGAACCCTCCTTGCCTTTGCTCTCGCCCTTACCTTCGGGGCTTCCTCGGCCATGGCAGCGCCGTGGCCCAACGGTGCGAAGGCGGCGATCGTGCTGACCTATGACGATGCGCTGACCTCGCAACTCGACAACGCTGTTCCGGCACTCGATAAAAGAGGCTTCAAGGGAACATTCTTCCTCAGCAATGTCAGGCAGGCCGACGTGCCGCGTTGGCGCGCCGTCGCCGGCAACGGCCATGAACTGGCCAATCACACGATCTTTCACCCCTGTTCGGCAAAAACCGTTTCGTGGGATCCGCGCTACACCTTGGAAGCCTACACGCCGGACAGCATGCTGGCGGAAATCCGACAGCAGAATGTGCTCCTGACTGCGATCGACGGAAAGCTCCGTCACGGTTTCGCCCCTCCATGTGGAGAAACCCTGGCCGGCGGGAAGGATTATCTGGAGCCTCTCCGGGCGGCAAACCTGGTGAGCTATTCGCGCGGCGTTACCGCCACGCCGGCCGATCTGAGTGCGGACGTATCCGCGATCGACCCGATGCGCATCCCAGCCCGGGGGTTCCCGGAGGGAGTGACAGGGGAGCAACTGATCGATTTTGCGGAACAGGCGCGAGCGGGCGGCGGCATGGCCGTTTTCGCGTTCCACGGCGTGGGCGGCGAATATCTCAAGGTCTCGACTGAGGCCCACGAAGCGTTGCTTGATTGGCTCGACGCGCATCGGCAGGAGGTATGGGTAACCACGCTGCAGGACGCGCTGGATTGGGCGAACGGCCTCCCCTGAGGAAATGATGTTCCACCTCCGGCCAGAAGGGCATTTTCCGAACCGTGGGCCAGCGGCGCCCTCCGGGGGCGAAGGTCAGCCTGGCGCCGGGCCCTCTCCGGCAGGGACTGCGCTACTGCGCGACCTGCGTGCAACCCGGCCCCCGGCCTTGCTCCGCGACGGGCGATGCGGGCCCGGCGTGGGAGCGCGAGCACCGAGGGGGCGGGGGACATGAGTGCCGCCTTGGTCTCCGCGCGCGAGTACGGGTGGGGCCAGGGCTTGGCGGATCATCGTTTCGGCAGCCTGTTCTCATCGCCCCCATGGATCGAAGCCGTCTCTCGCACATATGGCTTCGAGATCATGGCGGCTGTGCCCGCTCGCGGCAGCAGTGCGGATGCCGCTATTCTCTTCAGCCATATCCACGACCTTCGCGGCGGTCGGGTCGTTTGCCTGCCCTTCTCCGATTATTGCGATCCGCTCGTGGAGGACGCCGATCTTTGGACTGAATTGGTCGAGCCACTTCTCCTGATCAATGCGCCAGTCAGAATGCGGTGCTTGCGGAACAACCTCCCGCGCCGAGATCCGCGCTTTATTCTGTACAAGCAAGCGAAGTGGCATGGCGTCGACCTGGCCCGTGCAGAGGATGACCTATGGGCCGGTCTCGCAGGGGAGGCGCGTCAGAACATACGGTATGCCTGTCGTAAGGGGGTCGTTGTTCGCGAGGGGAAGTGTCTGGAAGACATACGACTGTTCCACCAGATGCACCTTCGGCTCCGCAAATCGAAATATCGCCTGCTGGCCCCGCCGTTTGCTCTGTTCGAGAACATTCGCGAGGCGTTTTCGCGAGACGATCACGCAACGGTGCTCATTGCGGAGCGTGACGGCGAGCCGTTGGCCGGGATCTTTCTGCTGCAATGGCAGGGCGTCCTCTACTACAAGTTCAGCGCCTCATTCGACTACAGCTATCGCCCGAACGAGCTATTGCTCTGGCAGGCGATACTGTTGGGTCATCGCCGAGGGTTGGCGATGCTGGACTTGGGCTTATCGGACCTCGATCAGCCGGGATTGATCCGTTACAAGAGAAAATTCGCGACCGAGGAACGAGAGATCTTCTTCTTCGAGTGGTTGCCGAAGGACATGCGCGACCCGAGGGCAGAAGAAGCTTCGGAGACGCTCAGCCATGTCACCTGGCTGCTGACCGACCCCTCAATACCCGACGAGATTACGCGAGCAGCGGGGGAGAGATTCTACCGCTTCTTTGCTTGACGAACCGACGAAATCCGGAGGAACCACCGATTTTTCAGGAGGCGCGCTGAGATGCAAGAGAAGAATGCGCCCGGTAGCGAGGTTCACCCGTCGAGCCTGTCCGGCGCGGCGGAAGGCCGAACGCGATTTCCAGACGGCGTCGAAGCCGGACATCGAGCCTTGCCGTCCTCGCAATCAAACCGACGTAGAGCTTGGCAGTTCATCGTCCTCCTCATCCTGCCCGTCCTGGTGTCAGCCTCAGCCGCATTCGCCATCGCCTCGGTAAGTCAGAAGATCTACGCAGGACGCAGCGAGATCGTCCTGGACCTGCGGAACCTGGGCTGGGATACCGCTGAACGCTTCGTCGCAACAGAAGTTGCAGTGGCGCAAAGCCGGGCCGTTCTGGCACCGGTCGCCGAGATGTTTGGGGTCCCGGTTCGCGATCTGGAGCGGCGGCTCAGCGCCGAGCCGATCCGCAACAGCAGCATCGTCCGGCTGCAGTACGAGGATGCAAACCCCGCTCGGGCGCTGGACATCACCACCGCCATCACCAAGCGCTACCTGTTGGAATTGGAGAGACTTGCATCGCAGGAGGAGATGCGCCTGCAGGCGCTGACCCCGCCGTTCCTCTTAGACGAGCCCGTCTCACCAAAGCCGTTGCGGGCTGCGGCAATCGGGGCCGTTGTCGGCATGGCGCTCGCCGCGATCGGGATCATCCTGTGGGTGCAGCCGTGGCGAAGGAACCATCACACCTGATCGGAAGCACTTCGGCCGAGATTGCCTGGCTCGCTTCCGACTCCCGCACAGTTGCCGTATGGACCTTGGTCAGCCGCATCACCGGGTTTGGACGCGTGATCGCCATCGGCGCCGTGCTGGGGCCGACCTACTTCGGCAATCTGTTCCAGACGCTGACCATCCTGCCCAGTCTCATCGTCGACTCGCTCGCGGGATCGCTCATCACCGCGCTGCTCGTGCCGCCACTCGCGCACGCCGTCCAGCGACAGGACCTTGCCGGCGCCTGTCGGCTGGCAGGCGGGTTCCTGGGCCTCACACTGCTCGTCTGCCTTGCAGTGGTGGCTTTGACGGTGCTGGGCGGACCGCTGCTTCTGGCACTGATCACGGGCGCCGTACGTGATCCGACAGTCCGCGAGTGGCAGCTGCGGATCGGCTGGCCGCTGCTGGCCATGTTGATGCCGCAGATGTTTTTCTACGGCATCATCGCCGTCGCCACCGCAGCGCAGAATGCGCAGCGCCGGTTCGGGCTCGCTGCGGCCGCACCTGCGCTGGAGAACGTCGGCATCATAGCGGTCATGCTGGCGTCGGCTGCCATGTTCGGGGCGGGGGGCGACCTGGGCGCGATCACCAACGCCCATCTGTTGTTTCTTGGCCTTGGCTCAACGGCCACTGTCGGGCTCCATGCTGCGATCCAATGGTGGGGAGCGTATCGGGCCGGGATTCCGCTCTTCGTCCGGGGGGGCTGGCGGGATACCGAGTTTCGCACCATGCTTCGCAATGTGGTGCCGTCCAGCGCCTGCACCGGCCTCGGCGGCCTCGCCTATCTGGGCTCGCTGGTTGTGGCGGGTAGCGTTCCGGGGGGAGCCGTGGCCTTCCGGATCGGCTGGAATTTCTTCAGCTTGCCCGTGGCCCTTTGCGCCCGGCCGGTCGCCGCTGCCCAGCTTCCGCTCCTGAGCCGCAGCTTCGATCGGGGAGACCTCGCGGCGTTCGCCGAGCTCTACCGTACTGGCCTGGCATTCACCACATTCCTCGGGCTGCCGGCGAGCCTCCTGTTCTTCGCCATACCCGGGACTCTTGCGAATGCGGTCTCCTTTGGCGGAATGGCAAGCCCCGATGGCGTTGTCCTGGTGGCCGCGGCCATCGGGAGCCTGGGCCTCGGGATCATCGGGGAGGCTCTGTTCGTCGTCTCGATGTCGGCGTCCTATGCCCGTCGAGACGCCATCATGCCGTTGCAGGCGATGGCGGTGCGCGTCGCAATCACATGTGGCGGCATGGCGGTCGCGCTGGGAGCCGTCGACGGGCCCTTCGTCATCTGGACGCTAGGGTTGTCGGTATCCGCAGCCAATATAGCAGGCGCCGTGATCCTTCATGGCAAACTGAAGGGCGTCGTGTCCCTGCATGGTGGGACTTGGTTCCGTGGCCTGTCTGGCCACTTCGCCGCATCCTGCGCTGCGGGCGGACTCAGCATCCTGGTCGCCGACTGGTTAAGCGATCCAGCACCGTCAAGTTACCGGAGGATCGGAGTTGCTCTCGCGGCCAGTCTGACAGCGGGCATCCTTTACCTGACTTTGCAGCGGTTGCGCGGCTCGGAAGAGCTCCGGCAGCTGCTGTCGGGCACGATTCTCCGCCGCGGCTCCCCGCTCTCCGGCGGGGACGAACCCGCGTCGGGTTCGGCTGGTGATACGCGAGCGGGGAAGACCTTCGAATGACCCGCCTTTATTCAGGAGCGCAGGCGCAGTCTCGGACTCCGGGGTCTTGGGCAGCGATCAGTATCGGCGTTCTCGGCTCGGCGGCGGTGGCGGGGGCATTGGCAGGCATCGCGGAGCACCTGGTGCTGCCGATCCTCGCCGTGCCGATCGTCGTCGCCATAGCGCTCCGCCCGCAATTCGGAGCATATCTCTATCTCGCGATCGCGCCGTTGATCATCGGCATGCCCCGGGGCGTCATCGCCCCGTACATCCGGCCCAGCGAGGGATTGCTGATCCTGATCCTCGCGGCCTGGCTGGTGCGCATACTCTCGGATGGTCTGCGGGGGAGACTGCCGCGCCTTGCATTCGACCGGGTCGAACTGGCGCTGGTGCTCCTTGCCTTCACGGCCTCAATCCCGCCTCTGCTCCTGAGGTTCGGCCGTGGGCTGCTGATCTCCACCGACGATGCTCTGTACGCACTCGTCCTGTGGAAGTTCCTCCTCGTTTACGGCCTCTTTCGTTACACCGTCACAACCGCGGCGCAGGTGCAGGTCTGCTTGTGGTTGGCCATGGTGTCGTCGGCGATGGTGGCCTTGGTCGCTGTCATGCAGGTGCTCGGCCTCTTTGGAGTCCCCGAGCTGCTGTGGGCTTATTACGACCGGCCGTTCGAAGGTATTACGGGGCTCGTCACCGATCGCGGTACATCCACCGTGGCCTCGTCCTTCGCCATGGCCGATATGATGGTGATGAGCTTGGCCATCGCCCTGGCCTGGCTACACGTCGTTCGCGGGTGGCGAAGGGCGGGCCTCATCATGGCCGCCGGCGTGTCCGTTTTCGGCTGTATCGCCTCAGCCCAGTTTTCCGCCGCCATCGGGCTCGGGGTGGCCCTCCTGACGATTGGAGTGGTGACCGGCCGGGTATTCAAGCTCATCACGGCTTTGCTCCCCGCCGCGCTGGCAGGGTTGGTGTTCTTCTGGCCTCTGATCGAGAGACGGTTGGGCGGCTTCGGCGGCCCGGACGGTCTTCCGCCGAGCTGGGCTGGACGGCTGTATAACCTCGAACGCTTCGTCTGGCCGGAGCTGACCTCGGGATTCAACTGGTTGGTCGGGGTCAGGCCCTCAGCCAGGATTGCCGCACCCGAGCCGTGGCGGGATTGGATCTACATCGAGAGCGGCTACGCCTGGGTCCTCTGGACCGGCGGTCTGCCAATGCTCGCGGCATTCGCATGGTTCGTCTGGGCGGCGTTCCGCTCGCTTGCACCGGCGCTGCGCAGCGAGCAGGAGCCCATGCGCGTCGCCGCGGCCGCCGCGACGGTCGGCCTGACGACGATAGTCACCTTGATGCTGTTCGACCCACATCTGACCATGCGCGGCTCTGCCGATCTCTTCTTTGCCCTGCTGGCGCTTGCATTCGTCAGGCATCCGCAGAAGGCCGCCAGCTCCGCCGGATGAGCCGTGATGCGCGCGAACACGTCGACCAGTGCGTTGAGCTTGCCGCTGAGATGAGGGTGGACATGGCCGCACAGCGCTGCGGCTTGCTCAGAAGCGCGGCTTCTTCCACGCGCGCGCAGCCAAATGGGTCTTCACCCTTTGTATGTAACGGGTGGCGCCGTCGTCGTACCATTCGCCAGAATACCACGCCCCGATGCAGCCCCATTCGTCACCCGGGGCGTAGTCGTCGCCGAGCCAGTGGCTGAAGGCGCCTTCGTAGCAAGCCCGGAGCCAACCCAGGGCATAGTCCACATTGAACGGAGTCGATTGTTCGGCCAGGGGATAGGTCCCTTTGTGGACCGTGCTTTTGACCTGCAGAATTCCGTAGCTCTGCCAGCACGGGGCTCTCTTGCCGATCAGTGCGCAGGTCCGGGCGTCGCCGGACCGGTCGCCCAGCTTGGACTGCCGCCAGTAGCTTTCCTGGACCGCTCGGGCGCGCGTCAAATCCTCATCAAATCCCCACTTGCAGGCGGCCCATTGAATGATCTCGTCGGTGGTGCCCGTGAAATTTCCGTCCACGCGGTCTCTGAACCTCCGGTTGAAATCGGCGCTGGCACCGTCAATCGTGACGCCGTTTCTTCCGCGCGTGTGATTCGCTTCGTAGTTGAGTGGACGCGGTTCCCAAGAGGAGCGGCGCACGCGTCGCTCACAATCACTGGGCAGAGCCGCACCTGGCCTTAAAGTGGAGAAATAATGCGGCTCCGCAAAGCCGTTGTTGGGGCGCGCGATGTCGATCAAGCCGACAGCAAGCACCAGCAGGAACATGGCACGCAACGCTCGGCTCATGCGGTCTGATCCCGGTCAGCCCCTCGATCGTATGTGCACCCGAAGCACCTGCGGCGGCAACTGTTCCGAGCACGCAGCCGGCAAGGCCGAGCTGGAACTGGCCACTGACTAGCGTTCCCGTGCACTGTCGCCAAGCAAAGCATCGTACACGCCGAGATATTTTCTCTTCTCATGCTCCCAGCGATACGTTTGATACAACTCTGTCGTTCGACGGATCCGGGACTGGATGTCCTGGGGGTGGTTGAAGACGTGAAGCACCCGCTCGGCGAGGTCACCCTCGTCGTCAGGCTCAAAGTACAGCAGCGTATCTTCCGGAAAGTAGCTGAAAACCGAATCGAGCCGGGACGCGATGATCGGGCGTCCAAGCGCCATGTATTCAAACATTTTGTTGGTGTGAACGAGGACTGAATAGGGATTGCACCGCATCGGCACGAGGGTTACGTCCGCACAGAGGATCTCCTCGATCATCGTCTCGAAAGGCACAAACCCCAGGTAATGGATGCGGGACGAGACGCCCAGCTCTTGCGCCTTGGCGAGGACCGCCGCGAGGTGCTCGCCCTGGCCCATGAACCGAAACTGGACGCCCGGGATCACGTTCTTCAGCCGGGCCACAGCACCGACAACCAGATCCAGACCGTACCGTTCCTCGATCGTGCCGTGACAGAGCAGCCGGAAGACGCCTGCGCGGCGATCCTCCTCCTTCTGCCGCGCGACACGTCCTTCGAGATGAGTGTATCGATCCGGACGGAACATGCGATCGTCGGGCACATTCAGGATGACTGTGGTCTTACTGAGATCCGCCCTGCGCCGGCCGAGGTTCTGACGCATCTCTGCCGTGACGGTGAGAACGCGATCGGCATAGGCCAGGCTCAGACGTTCGGCCAGCTTGACCGCGACATGAAGCGGGCGGTGGCGCGTCTTGTCGAAAAGAGTGCCGAACAGCTCCGGCATTGGTTCGTGCATGTGGAGGATGACCTTCACGCCGGCTGCCCGCAGGGGCAAAGTGCAGAAGACAAGATAGTCCGGCATGGTATTGACCTGCACCGCGCGCAGCCTGTCGCGCAGATGCAGCCTGACGAGTTCCAGTGACGCTGCAGCGAAAAAGGCATTGTACTCGAAGAGGTAGCGGCCAATGCTCCCTCGCCGATGCCCTATCGGCACGCGGCGGACATGGATGTCATCGACGATCTCATGAGCCGCCTCGCCCTGCTTGCGCAGGCAGATGACGTGCACGCGGTAGCCATTCTCGCGAAGCGCTTCGGCCTCACGCCTTACGCTGAGCTCGGAGGGGTAAAAGCCATGCCGGACAATGCATATGCTCCCCTTGCTGGACCCACTGGACCGCTGGATCATAGGCCGTCTCCGGCAGCTGTCGGCAGGTGCCGTCCCTGCGGAGGGCCAGCCGTACAACACCTTGGTTCTCGGCGTCGTCGCCTGGCGCGGCCGGGGCGGCCGACTGTGGGTCTCCGGCGTCGATTGAACGACCGCCTTGGCCTACCGGCCGGAACGCAGGAAGGGGCGTCTGGCTCGCGCACGGCGACGCCGCGCGACGAGGTGCCGACGATCCGAGCCTCGCGCCTCATCCCATCACGGCGCCTGATCCGACACCCGGCGCGGACGACTGGCCGAGGTAGCTGCTGATCTTGAAGGCGACCTCGGTCCGGTTTCTCGCCTGCACCTTCCGCATGATATTGCGAATATGAACCTTGACCGTGCTCTCGGCGAGGTTCAGCTCATAGGCGATGACCTTGTTCGCCTTGCCGCGCCGGAGGGCGTCGGCCACCGCCGCCTGCTGCTTGGTGAAGAGGCCGGACAGCGGGTGCGATGCCATTGGCTGGGCGTGCCCCTGGCGAATTGATTGAACCAGGCATTTGGCGGGCACGAAGATGCCGCCGGCCTGAGCCAGCCGGATCGCCTCGATCGCGATGTTGAGATCAACGCTGGTGGGAATGTAACCACGCACGCCATAGGCCAGCACCTGGACGACATGGGCCGGCGTCTCGATGTCCCCGATCACGATCGTCGGCATCTGCGGGAACTCGGCGGCCAGCGCCTGGAGATCCTGTGCCAGCTCCGGGGTGTCCGCCTGCTTGCAGCCGATTCCGAAGAGGAGTGCCGACACCTGCGGGTGGATCTCCGCAGCGACGCGCCAGTCGTCGAGGCTGGCGTAGGCTCGGACTCGAAACCCGGCTACGTCGGCGCTAAGGGCTTGGGCCAGGCACTGCAATTCGAGCCGACGGGCATCGACCACGGCGATCAGCGGCAGCCGATGGTCTGACGTGTGGAACTCCGCGGGATGCGCGAGTGGACCCGGTGCATACTCCATCAATGACAGATCCCGATGAGCCTCGCCGTAGGCTTCGGTGGCAACCATGTTCATCACCCTCACTGTCGAATTCGCAATTCCCCTCCGCTGTTTCGATTCATTTATGATGCATTTTATCAAAGAGAAGAATAGGATAGTCCAAGGTTAACATCGTGGAGTTCTTGTCCGATATAGGAGAATAGTCCACAAGCATTCCTATGTAAAATTCCCTACATTCCTATATCGAGTGACTTGAGTGGGAAGGTGGATGTTTCGTGGTTCGTCAGGCGAATTGGGGTGTAAGGTGCCGATGATTTCTGCAGTCACAAAACGCCAATTCCATATGGTCGTGGAGCCGCATCTTCCTGCCATCCGAAGTTACGCTGGGCTGCTGACCCGAAATCCAGCAGACGCAGACGATCTGCTGCAGGACACTCTTCTGCGCGCCTGCCTCAAGCTCCATCTCTGGCGGCCCGGCACCAATATGATGGGATGGCTGATCGTGATCATGCGCCGGATCTTCCTGACGCAGTATACGCGAGCGGGTCGCGCGAAGCCGGAGATCGTTCCGCTCGACGGCCGCGACCTGGGCATCCAATCCTCACAGGACTTTGTGGTGGAGCTCAGAGAGCTCGAGGCGCGATGGCCAACCCTGTCGAAGGATCATCGCGAGGTGCTGGAGCGCATCGCCATCGGGGGCGAGTCCTATGATGAGGCGGCCGAACGCCTGCGGCTGCCGCTCGGGACTCTCCGGTCTCGGCTCCATCGGGCTCGGAACACGCTGCGTCCCGTCCATACACCGACGCAGCTCGGTCCGGCAGATGGACATCGGGGCTGCCACTAACGGGCGCGAGCGCTGATCAATCGATTGTCCGCCGTGTCGCAGCTCGTCCATGTCCGGAATGGCACCGTCCGGCCGGGGCTCGGGGCGGCGCAACGCCGCCCTGGAGCTACAGCGCCCGCTCGGTCTCCTCGTCGAACACCGAGGCGCGGTTCAGGTTGATCTCGAGCCCGATGGTCTCGCCGGGACTGCTGACGTCGTGAGCCTGAAGCTCCGCGAGCGCGGGTGTCTCGCCGAGGCGGAACGTCGCGAATGTTCGCGAGCCGGTCGGCTGGAGCAGCTCGATGGTCGCATCGATGCGGACGAAGCCGGGCAACGATACGCCGTGCCGCGCCCGCCCGACATGCTCCGGCCGCAGCCCGAGGAGCACGCGGGTTCCGGCCAGGATCGCGTCCGGGATACGCCCAGCCGGCAAAGGCAGGGGCGTTTCGCTGCCGTCGACCAGGACGGCCGTTTCTCCTTCTCGCCGGACGACGCTTCCCGGCAGGAAGCTCATCCTCGGCGAGCCGAGGAATCCGGCGACGAAGCGGGATGCCGGTCTTTCGAACAGCTCCCCCGGAGACCCCATCTGCTCGATCCGGCCGTCGCGCATCAGGACGATGCGATCGGCCAGCGTCATCGCCTCGATCTGGTCGTGGGTGACGTAGATCATCGTCGTGGCGATGTCCCGATGCAGCCGCTTGATCTCGCCGCGCATCTCGTCCCGCAGCTGCGCGTCCAGGTTGGACAGCGGCTCGTCAAACAGGAAGATCTGCGGCTCGCGCACGATCGCGCGGCCGATGGCGACGCGCTGCCGCTGGCCGCCGGACAGCTGGCGCGGGTAGCGGTCGAGCAGTGGCGTGATGCCGAGCATCCCGGCGACACGCCTGACCCGCCGACCGATCTCGTCCGCCGGCATCTTCCTGGCCCGCAGCCCGAAGCCGATGTTCCTCTCGACCGTCAGATGCGGGTAGAGGGCGTAGTCCTGGAAGACCATGGCCACGTCGCGGTCGCGGGGCCGCATGTCGTTCACCACCTCGCCGCCGATCATGATGGTGCCTTCGCTGGCCTCCTCCAGCCCGGCGATCGTGCGCAGCAATGTGCTCTTGCCGCAGCCGGACGGTCCGACCAGCACCGTGAACTCGCCATCGGCGATCTCGAGATCGATCCCCTGCACGGCATGGAAGGGACCGAAGCGCTTGTGCAGGCCGCTGATCTTCACATCCGCCATCGACAAGCTCCCTTCATCCGCGAACGGCGCCGAGCGTCAGCCCGCGCACCAGATGCCGCTGCGCCAGCACCCCGAGCGCGATCGACGGCGCGAGGGAGACGATGGCGAGAGCGCTGGCCTCGCCATACTGCGCGCCCTGGAAGCCGAGGAAGGCGCGGAACACGGTCGGCAGGGTGAACGCCGTGCGGCTGGTCAGCACCAGGGCGAAGAAGAACTCGGTCCAGCAGGCGATAAAGGCGAAGACGGCTGCAGCGACGATGCCTGGCGCCGCCAGCGGCACCGCCACCTGCCAGAAGGCCTGCCACTGCGTGCAGCCGTCGACCAGGGCCGCATCCTCCATGGACCGCGGCATGCTGCGGAAATAGGCCAGCATCATCCAGACCGACACGGGCAGCGTGAAGACGGTGTAGGCGATGATCAGGCCGAGGCGGGTGTCGTGCAGGCCCACGCTGCGGTAGATCAGGAAGATCGGCAGCACCACCGCGATCGGCGGCAGGAAGCGCTGCGACAGGACCCAGAAGGACAGGTGCCTCCCGCCCGTGTTGAAGCGGGCGAGGCTGTAGGCCATTGCCGTCCCGATCAGCACCGACAACACGGTCGCCGCCGCCGACACGATCAGACTGTTGATCAGGCCTTGCAGCCCGCGATAGGCGAAGAGCGCGGCCGTGTAGTGCACGGTGGTCGGCTCCGCCGGGAACCAGACCGGCGGGATGGCCAGATAGTCGTCGCTCGGCTTGATCGAGGTCACGAACATCCAATAGATCGGCGCCAGCACGAAGGCGACGAACAGGCCGAGAAAAAGGAAGCGGCCGATCGCGGGCCGGCGGCGTCGTCGCCGGCGGGCGGGCATGGGCCGCGTCTGCAGGGTGGTCGACATCAGGCCGGCTCCGATTTCACGAGGCGCCTCACCAGCAGCCCGACCAGCACGGAGATCAGGATCAGGAAGATCCAGCTTCCCGCCGTCGCCTGCGACAGGTGGAACTGCGTGAAGCCCACGGTGTAGAGGTAGTAGGAGCTGGTGTAGGTCTTGGTGCCGGGCCCGCCCCCCGTCATGATGAAGATCGTGTCGAACAGGCGCACCGCATCGAGCAGCCGGAAGATGATCGCTACCATCATGATCGGGGCGATCTGCGGCAGCGTGATCAGCCGGAACGCCTGCCAGCCGCCGACGCCGTCGAGCTCGGCCGCCTCGTAGAGATTGGGCGGGATCGCCGTCAGGCCGGCGAGCAGGATGACGAACATGAACGGCGTCCACTGCCACACATCGGCGATGATCAGGGCGATGTAGAGCCACGGGGCCTGGGTGAGCCAGCTGATCGTCACCTCCTGCCCGAGAAGCTGGCTGAGCAGATAGTTCGTCGGCCCGAACGGGCGCTGCAGCAGCAGGGTCCAGGCCTGTCCGACGATAACCGGGCTGATGAAGAGCGGGATGATGAGGATCGACATCACCAGCCCGCGCCCTGGAAAGCGACGGACCATGGCCAGCGCGAGCGCAAGGCCGAGCCCGAGCTCGATGGCGACACTGGCCGCCGACAGCAGGATCGTCAGAACCAGCGAGCGTTGCGCCACCGGGTCGAAGACCACCATCGAGAAGTTCTTCAGGCCGACGAAGGCATGGCCCGGGATCTGGAAGTCGTAATTGACGAAGGAAACCCAGAGGGAAAAGGCGAGCGGGTAGATCGACAGCGACAGGATCAGCAGCACGGCCGGGATCACCAGCAGCCATCTGAAGTGCCGGTCGCTCCATTCGGAAAAGCCCGCCCTTCGGCGCGGCAGGCGCCGTGTCGAGGAGAGGGCGGGGGAGGCGTCAGACATCATGCCGCTACCCGTCGATGATGATGGCCGACGGGGCGGACCATGCGGTCCGCCGCCGCCGTCGCGTCACAGCTTCACGGCCATCCCGAGCGCCTCGACCGTGTGATCGGCCGAGGAGCCGGGGAGCTTCTTGTATTCCTCGTAGAACGCCTTCTGGCTGTCGACGCCCAGCCGCTCCGTCGTCTGGTCCCATTCCGCCGCTGCCGTCTCCAGCGCGGCCTTGGGATCGGCGCCGGCCCAGACCGAGGAGCACATGCGATCGAGGCTGAGCGCGTAGTCCTGCCAGCCGGGCATGATCATGTCGAGGAGGCCGACATTGGCCGAGTTGCTGAGATTGGCGAGGTACTCCTTCGCATCGGGCCAGAGGGCGCCGTACAGCTCCGACTTGTAGTGCGACAGGCGATAAGGATCGCGCAGCGCGTAGGGCAAAATCGTACGGGCCAGCGACACCGGTGGGGAGGTCGCCCACTGCATGAACAGATAGGCGGCCTCGGGGTTGGCGGAGTCCGCCGCGAGCGCCTTGGTGTAGCCGGACGCGTGCTCCGGGTTTCCGGGGACGACGGCATAGCCGACCTTGCCGGCGATGGAGGAGCGCGGAATGAAGTTGATGGCCGCGTCGCTCTGCGAATAGTTCGCGGTCATGCGGCCGGTGGGCGGCCATGAATAGATCATGGCGACCTTGCCCTGCAGGAAGGCGGCCCACAGCGACACGGCGTCGAGCTCGTCGTTGCCCGGGATCGAGGCCTTGTTGGCCGCGATCATGTTCTCCAGCGTCTTGATTCCGGCAGGCGAGGCCAGCTGGGCCTTCATGTTGCCGTCGAACAGCTCGCCCTTGTTCGCCCGGAACTGCTGCAGGAAATCGAACTGGTTGCCCGGGCTGCCGGCTTTCCGGAAATGTCCGGCGCCGTAGAGATTGGGGGCCATCTGGTCGGTGATGAACTGGGCGACCTGGGCGTAGTCCTCCCAGGTCTTCGGAACCTCCAGCGGCTTGCCGAACTTCTGGCTGTACGCATCCTTGAGTTTCGGATCGGCGAAGATGTCCTTGCGGTAGTACAGGGCGAACATGTCGCCGTCATCGAAGAAGCCCCAGATCTTGCCTTTATAGGTCGGCAATGCCTTGTACAGCGGATGATAGTCGTCGAAATCCGCCTTGTTCATGTACTGGGCGATGTAGTCGTCCAGCGGCGCGATGACTCCACCCTCGGCGAGCGACGGGGTCCAGGCCGGCTCGATGTCGAGGATGTCGTAGGCGCCGGACCCGGCGATGTGCTCGGCCACCGGCTTGGAATATTGGTCGGGATGCGACAGCTCGATCACGTTGGACTTGATGCCGGTCAGCTGTTCCCACAGCGGCCCGGAGAAATGCCGCGGATCGAGCGCCTGGAGCCCGGACTCATAGGTCATGTTCAGGGCGATGCCCTGGTACTGCTTGGCGGCCTGGACGGCCCGGTAGGCCGATCCGTCGGCCGGGCCCTCGGTGGAGGCCTTGACCGCGGCGGCCTGGGCCTGGCCGAGCGGCGTCGACGGGTCGGCCAGCTGCGCTGCCGCCTGCGCCAGCGCCGAGCGGCTGATCGATGCCAGCAGCGGGCCGGAAACCGCCAGCATACCGGTCATCTGGCCGAACCTCTTGATGAAGCTGCGCCGGGTGGGCTCTCCCCGAAGCCAGGCGTCGACCTCGGCTGCCAAGCCGGCTTCGAACTCGCGCCTCTTCCGATCGTTCATGGTCGCCTGTCCTCCCTGGAACTGCCGGTCGTCAGCGCCGGCTGCAATCCATTCTTCACTCTTCTCTTCCGTCCGCGAGCGCCGCGTTCAGGCGACCGCCCTCGATCGGAAGGGGTACCGCTCTTACGGTCCGGCGCCGAAGCGCCGCCCCAGATCCTCCAGCCTCTGCCGCCAGAGCTGCGTGTCGAGCACGGCCCGGTTCACGACCCCGCGCGGCACGCGCCCCTGCTGCACCTCCAGCACCGCCCGGACATCCGCGGCCCCATTGCCGGCGAAGCATTGATCGGTCCAGCACAGGGCGTGCGGCGTGAGGATGACGTTGTCGAGCTTGAGGATCGGGTCGTCCGCATCCGGCGGCTCCCGCTCCAGGACATCGAGCCCGGCCCCGGCGATCCGCCGTTCCTGCAAAGCCCGGGTGAGCGCCGCCTGGTCCACGATCGGACCGCGCGCGGTGTTGATCAGATAGGCCGTCGGCTTCATCAGCGCGAGCCGGTCGGCATTGACGAGATGGCGGGTCTCCGGCGTGAGCGGGCAGCTGACCGAGACCACGTCGGCGCGGCGGAACACGTCCTCCAGCCCGACCAGCTCGACCCCCAGCTCCTCCGCCACCGTCCGGTCGGCCGCCGGGTCATGGGCGATGAATTTCATGTCGAACGGCTTCGCCAGCCGGAACATCTCGGCGCCGATATTGCCGATGCCGATCGAGCCGAGGGTCCGCCCGACGAGGCCCATGCCCATGTGCTCGGACCGCCGAGCGAAGCCGGCCGCGCTCTGCCGCGTCAGCCGGTCCTTGATCAGCAGCTTGCCGGTCAGCGCCAGCATGAGCGTGATGATCGACACGGCCACCGGGCGGCGCACCCCGTCCGGGGTGATCACCAGGGCGATCCCGGCCTTCGTGCACGCGTTCACATCCACTGTGTCGTAGCCGACGCCGAAGCGGGCGACGGCGGCCAGGCGGCCGCTCCGCGGCACGCTGTCCGCCGTGAAGCGATGGGCCAGCAGGATCAGCGCATCGATATCCTCGAGCTGGTCGGCACGCAGCGGATCGGCCGGCTCGAGGAACGTCACTTCGACCCCCGGGGCCGAGCGGAGGGGCGAGAGATCGAAATCCGGATAGGTCGGCGACCCGTCGGCCTTCCGGAAATCGCCCGAGAGGGCAACACGGAACGGCGTGGTCATGGCCTCAGCTCCCCACGGCCTTTGCGCCTTCGCGGAGGCGCGACATGGCGTCGGCCAAGGCGTCGTGCAGCACCCACACGTCGCCGGAATAGCAGATGAAATCGAAGCCGGCGGCGTTGAGTTCGATGCCTTGGGCGACCGTCGGCACCAAGCGCCCCAGCGCCTTCTTGTGCTTCTCGCAGGCCTCGATCGTCCGGTCGATGGCGCGCCGGAAGTCGGGATGGTCGAACTGGCCTGGGATGCCGAGCGAGACGGACAGATCGAAATGTCCCACCCAAAGGGCGTCGACGCCTTCGGTGGCCGCGATCTCCTCGACGTCCCTCACGCCCTCGGCCGTCTCGATCTGGCAGAACAGCGTCGAGCGCCGGTTGGCGGCGGAAAGCTTGTCCGCCACGCTGCCCGGCCTATACCGGTCGTGGGCGACCTGGAGGGCGACGCCTCGTCCGCCGGCCGGATGGTATTTCATCGATCGCACGATCTCGCGCGCCTCGGCGGCGGACCCGACCATCGGCAGCATCAGCCCTTCGGCGCCCATGTCCATCGCCCGGGCGATGTGATGGTATTCGCGCGACGGCACCCGCACGATCGCCGGCAGCTGCGCGGCCTCGAAATAGCGCAGCGCGCTCTTCACCGTCTCGAAATGGAAGCCGGAGTGCTCGAGGTCGAACAGCACGAAATCGCAGCCTGCCGATTTCAGGATGTGCCCGATGCCCGGCGTGGCGAATTCGACGATGAAGTGCCCGAACTTCGGCGCCTTGGTGCCGACCATGGTCTTGAGGTCTTCGTACGCCACTCCGGTTCCTCCCATTGCTGCGCCCGGCTCTTTGGTCCTGGGCGCCTGTTCGAAACTCCTAGACCGACCCCTCGCAGACGAGTTTGCCCACCGTGACCGACTTGCCGACGACGTAGCCGGCGCTTTCGGCGTCGAATTTGGCGTAGTGCCGGGACGCCACATGCGCGTCGAAGGCGGCACGGTTGTCGTAGATCTCATAGAGCAGGACGGTGTCGGGATCGTCCGCAGGCTCGATCACATCGAAGCGGCGGCACCCGGCTTCCACGCGAGTGGACATCCGGGCGTTCTCGTCCACCAGCAACCGAAAGTCGCCGCGCGACCCGCTCTTCAACCGGAACTCGACCAGGACGACATAGCCGCCCATCACTGCCCCCCGACGATCTCGTTGTAGCGGCGGGCGACGTAGTCGAGATGATCGCGCATAGCCTGTTCGGCGCGATCGGGATCGCGGGCCGCCACAGCCTCGAAGATCTGCCGGTGCGCCTCATAGGCGATTTCGAAGCCGCCGGCCGTCAGCGTGGTCTTGCGCTGCTCCAGCAGCCATTCCACCAGCGCCTCGTGGATGGCGATGAAGATCGGATTGCGCGGGATCACCGCCAGGACGTAGTGGAAGCCGACATCGGTCTCCTGAAAGCGCTTGAGGTCGCCGACCGCCTCCCGGTTGGCGGCGAGCGCGGCCTCGAGATCCGACAGATCCTCCGAGGTGGCATGCAGCGCCGCATAACGGGCGAGGCCGGTCTCGAAAAAGCTGCGGGCGCTCTGGAAATGTTGCACGCCGCCGGGTGCGGCGAGCATGTGCCGGGTCGTGCCGGACAGGGCGTCGATGACGAATTGCGGCGTCGGCCGGGTCACCCGGGCACGCTCGCCCGAGCGGAGCTCCACCAGCCCCATCTTCCGCAGATGGAACAGCGCCTCGCGGATGGCCGGCCGGCCGACCCCGAACTGCCGCATCAGATCGCGCTCGGAAGGAAGGAGGTCCGACGGCGCGTAGGTGCCGTCCCGGATCATCCGCTCCAGGTGCTCTGCCACATCCTCGTAGAGCTTGCGGCGCCGGATCGCCACCGTGGCCATTTGGTATACCTTTTATACCAGCCTCGCGTTACGCTATTCGGACCGAACCCCCTCGTCAAAGGGAATCCATGCAGGGAGGCCGTCATGACCGCGACTTCGTCCGAACCTCTCACGCTGGGGCCCCTCGCGCTTCGGCTCGACCGCAACGGCGCCTTCGCCCGCGAGATCGTCCTCGACGGGGAGGAGCTGTTCCGGGGCATCGGCTTCGTCGTCCGCGATGCCAATTGGGGGACGCCCCACCTGCCCGCAGAGGCCAGGGTGACGCGTGAACCTGGCCGGGCGACCGCCACGGCTTCCGGCACCCTCGACCATCCGGCGGGCGACCTGAGCTGGTCGGTCACCTGGACAGTGACAGACCGGATGATCGAGGGACGGGCCCGGGTGACGTCGACCTCCGGCTTCGAGACCAACCGGACGGGCTTCGTCGTGCTGCATAGCTTGGGGGCAGCGCGGGGCCGGCCGGTCGCGGTGACCCACCCGGACGGCCGCATCGAGGAGGCGCGGTTTCCCGAACTGGTCTCGCCGCATCAGCCGTTCTTCGACATAGCGGGCATGGACTATGAAACCAGCGCCGGCCATCGGCTGCACCTGACCTTTGAGGGCGAGGTGTTCGAGACCGAGGACCAGCGCAACTGGACCGACGCGTCGTACAAGACCTACTGCCGGCCCCTGGCGCTCCCGTACCCGTATCGGATCGAACCGTCCGCGGTGGTGGAGCAGGTCGTGCGGCTGGAGATCCTGGCGCAGGCGGCGGCTCCAGCGGTTCACATCCAATCGGGCGAGCCGACCGTCCAGAAAACGGCGCCTCTTCCCATTTTCGGAACGAGTCTTCCGCCGGGGCCTGTGACGCCTGTCCAGGCCGGTGCGCTCGAGGCGCTCGGCCTCGGCTTCACCGCGATCGAGATCGACCTGTCCGATCCGGCTTGGCTGGAAGAGACGCGTGCCAAGATATCAGCCGTTCCGAACCCGCTGCGCATTGACATCAGGGGCAGCGCTGCGCCGAACATGATCGCGGCGGTGGAGGAGCTTTCCCCAGTCCTGACGGGCCGGCCCATGGTCGGCGTGTCATTGTGGGAGGCCGACGCCGTCGTCGCGGCGGCTCGGGCCGTGCTGCCCGGCGTCGCCATCGGGGCGGGGACGGGGGCCTTCTTCACGGAGCTCAACCGTATGGCCCACTGGCCGGCGGCTGACTACCTGGCCTGGACCTCCAATCCCACAGTGCACGGCTCGGACGACGACACGATCGGGGAGACGACCGAGCCGCTCGACGACATTCTGATTTCCGCCAAAGCCAAGCTGCCCGTCCGACGCTTCCAGATCGGCCCGATGACGCTCGGCCTGCGCTACAATCCGAACGCCACGTCGCCGGAGGGCCGCCGCAGCGCGGCGCCCCCCGACCCGCGGCAAGGCCAGGTCATCGCGGCCGCTTGGCTGGCCGGCACCACGGCAGGCTTTCTGGATCAAGAGGTCGAGTCACTGACCTTCTTCGAGCCTGCCGGGCCCAAAGGGCTGATTGCGGACGACGGCACCTGGACTCCCGCGGCGCATCTTCTGGCCCGCCTGTCGGGCTGCGCCGGCCGGACCGCTTCGGTTCTGCGCTGGGCCGGGCGCCCGCGGGTGCGTGGACTGCTGATCCAGATGCCGGACCACGACGCACTCTGCATCGCCCATCTCCGGAACGACGAAGTCACGCTGACGCTGCCGGCAGGGAAGTGGCACAGGGCAGAGATGTTGACGCGGGCCGGATTCGTGGACCACCCGTCCATGGACTTCCGCCTTGGTCCGTTCGGCGTTGCGTGGGTCCTTCGGTCCAAACAGGAAATATTCTGAATTGGACAGAGGCGCGGTCCTGGCCGGACCGTGGCGTCAAGGCGTGCGGGCCAGCATCAGCTGCTTGGTGCGGTCGTCGTTCAGCATGAGTCCTTCAGGAACGCGGCGGACCGTGAACAGCCAGCCGCCGGCCTCGATCGCCGGGGGCGGGAAGTCGGTGGTGGCCCGCCGCGGCAGCGCCAAGTGCAGGTCCGGGGCGCGGGCCTCCAGCGCCGTCTCCCAGACGCCGTAGGGCGTGCGCAGGCATAGCACCGTCTCGTCCCCGTCTTGGCCGATCTCCGCCTCGAAGCCGGTGGCGGCGTCGGCATAGCGGCCGGCCAGGCCGGGCGCGATCGGCAGGACGGCGTCGGACAAGCGGCGGAAGCGCCGCGCCCGGCCGAACCAGCGCGTGTCGATGGTGTCGTCGTCGCGCGGCGTGAACTCCAGCGGCACGATGCCCCGCTCGGGCATGAAGCTGTCGTCGCCGATCTGTTCGATCGGCATGCCGCCGCCCATGTTGCTGACGACCACCGGTTCACCGTCCTTCATGGCGATACCGAACACGTCGTCGCCGTTCTCGGCCCGGTACAGCCCTTGGGCGCGGGCCAGCCGTTCGGTCGCGCCGGCGGCGCGTGGCGGGCCGGGTTCATGGCCCAGCACCAGATCCAGGATCCGGCGGGCCAAAGAGAACGGGCCTATGTCGTCGGTGTTGCCGAGGATGACAATGCCGATCCCGGCCTCCGGGAAGCGCACCGATTCCGAGCGGCCGCCGGCGACGCCGCCGCCATGGCCGATGCTGGCCAGGCCGCGGTAGCGGCAGGTGACGAGCCCCAGCCCGTAGGGCGACGGGATGCCGTCGATCACCGCACCGGGCGCCGACATCCGGGCGATCATCTCCGGCGTGCCGACCCTCGGCTGGTCGAGATTGGCCAGCCAGAGCTTCATGTCCTCGAGCGTCGAGACCATGCCGCCTTCGCCGCCCAGCACCACGCCCCATTGCGCCTTGTGCCAGCCGCCGTCCGGGCCACGGGTGTGATGATCCGCCAGCCGCGGCAGGATCTCCGAATCCCAGCGCATGAGCCGGGTGTCACGCATGCCCAGCGGCCCGGTGATGCGCTCCTCCAGCAGGTGGTTGAAGGTCTTGCCCGAGACCTGCTCGACGATCTCCGACAGCAGGAAGAAGCCGGTGTTGCAGTAGATCAGGTCGGTGCCGGGCCGAAAGTTCACGCCGCCATGCCCGCTGATGATCCGGCGCGCCCAGGCGCGGGTGGACGGCGCAGAGATCGGCAGCCCGCCCAGGATCATGATCTCCAGGAAATCCCGCAGGCCCCCGACATTGGCGGCCAGGTGGCGCAGCGTCACCGTCTCCGGATATTCCGGCAGCCAGGGCAGGTGGCGGCGGACATCGTCCTCCATCGACAGCCTGCCCTCGGCCTCCAGCATCAGCGCCAGCAGCACGGTGAACTGCTTGGTCTGCGACCCGATGCGGATGACCGTGCGTTCGTCGATCGGTACGCCATGAGCCAAGTCGGCCATGCCGTAGAAGCCGCGGTGGATCTCGCGCCCGTGCCGGGTGACGCTGACCGCGGCGCCGGGCGAATCCGGCCGGGCCCAGCGCGCGAACAGCGCGTCGATCCGGGCCCCCAAATCACGTGGAAGGCCCGGAGGCAGCGGGCTCTCATGGCTCATGGCGTCCTCCCGGGAACCGGTTGTCAGGCGAAGGGGTTCTCGACGCGCGGCCAGAACGGCAGGCGACGCTTGGTGTAGCCGATGCCGGCGTAGTCGGGCGGGATCGCCCCCGGCGTGGTGACGTAGCGGATCTCGGCCGCGATCGGGGCAAAGCCGGCATGGAAATGCTGGGTCGACTTCACCACCACGATCGCCTTGCGCGTCGGGTCGATGCCGAAGGCGGTGAAGGCGTCGGGCGCGAAGGTCTGGCTGCGCAGGGTCACCAGCACCAGGTCGACCTCGTTGGCTGCCTGCACCCACACGCCGCGGCCCAGCGGCGCCCAGTCCTCGCTCAGCCCGGTCTGGACCAGGGCCGGCAGCACGCGCTTGACCGTGACCCGCAGATCGACCGGGTCGCCGGAGGCCGGGCCGCATTTGCCGCCGATGCGCAGGTCGAAGCTGGCGCCTTCGCCGGCCTCCTCGCACAGCGCCACCGCCTGCGGGTCCCAGTAGCAGCCGCTGACCACGTTGCCGATGCCGCGGTCGATGATCCGGCGCAGGATGAAGGTGCTGTCGCCGGGCGCGCCGCCGCCGGCGTTGTCGGCCACGTCGGCCAGCACCACCGGGCCGCGCGGCGCCGCCAGCGCATGGTCCAGCGCCTCGTCCACCGTGTCGTGCGGCGTCGCCGTGGCGTGGCGCAGCTCCCAGATCTCCCGCCCCAGATCCTCGGCCACCCGGCGGGCCCGGTCGCGGTCGCCGTCGGCGACCACCAGCATCCGCGCGCCGACATCCTCGACATCGCCCCAGGGGAAGCCGTGGCCGAAGGTGACGGACAGGATACCGTCGCGGCCCTCCAGCGCCTGCATGCGGTCGACGAGGCCGCGCATCGGCTCCACCGGGGTGCGCCACATGCTGATCATGCGGCAGTCGTGCAGCGCCATCACCGGCCGGATCTCGCCGCGGCGGGCGCGCAAGCACAGCTCGTACAGCTCGACCGCCCGCGGCTCCATGTCGGTGTGCGGGTATTCCTTGAAGCCGATGATCGCGGTGCAGGCCTCGATCATCCGGTCGGTCAGGTGGCAGTGCAGGTCCAGCTCCATCCCGACCGGCACATCGGGGCCGACGATCGCGCGCACCCGCTCGGCGGTGTCGCCCTCACAGTCGTCATAGCCGTCCGCCACCATCGCGCCGTGCATCAGCAGCAGCACGATATCGACCGGCCCGGCGCGCCGCAGATCGTCCAGGATGTCGTCGCGCAGGCTCTCATAGAGCGACCGGATGGCGCGTCCGGCCGGCTGGGCGATGGCGGTGACGCTCTCGACCACCTCATGCCCGTCGCGCTCGGCCAGCCGGCGCCAGGTCTTCTGGCAGATCGTCTCGGCCGCCGTGTCGTCCAGGCTGGCGTCGCGCCGCCGGTAAGTCTCGGGGGCATAGAAGCTGGCGGCGCCGGTGGGCAGCGGCGAGAAGGTGTTGGTCTCGGTGACCAGGGCGGCGATGAAGATCCTCACGGATGCACCTCCGTCTCGATGGCGCCGCCTGCACCCGCCCGGAAGCGGCCGGGGGAAAGGGCGGCGGCGGTGATGCCCAGCCGGGCGAGATCCTCGGGAACGGCATCGCCGCGCAGCAGGGCCGCGCCCAGCCAGGCCAAGGCCGGTGCGGTCTGGAAGCCGTAGCCGCCCTGGCCGGCGCACCAGAAGAAGCCCGGCGCCTCCGGGTCGAAGCCCAGCACCGGCGTCTTGTCGGCGACGAAGCTGCGCAGCCCGGCCCAGCGATGCGTCAAGCGCCGGATCCTCAGCGTGGTCGCGGTCTCGATCCGGTCGACCGCGACGGCGACGTCGATCTCCTCCGGCTGCGCGTCGCAGGGCGGGCTCGGGGTCTCGTCGGCGGGGGAGCCCAGCAGCTTGCCGGCATCCGGCTTGAAGTAGAAGGTCTCGTCCAGGTCGACCACCAGCGGCCACTCGTCGACGGCGTGGCCCGGTGCGTCGAACAGGAAGGCGGTGCGCCGCTTCGGCACCAGCCCGACTGGCGCGACCCCGGCCAGGGCGGCGATCGCGTCGGCCCAGGACCCGGCGGCGTTGACCACGACGCCGGCCTCGACCGGGCCGGCCGCGGTCTCGATCCGCCAGCCGCCTCCGGGCAGCGGCGCCAGCGCCGTGACCTCGGCCCCGGTGCGGACCTCGCCGCCGCGCCGGCGCAGGCCGCGCAGCGACCCCTGCAGCAGGCCGTTGGTGTCGATGTCCAGCGCCTCCGGCTCGAACACCGCGCCGGCGACGCGGTGCGGCTGCAGCACCGGCACTCGGGCGACGGCCTCCGCGGCGCCGATCTCGCGCACGCTCGGGACCAGCGCCGCCAGCGCCTCTGCCCGGCTGCGGATCGTACCCTCCTGGCCCGGCCGGCCGACATGCATGGCGCCGCGCGGGCGGGTCAGGACGAAGCCTGCGAAATCCTCTGGCGGGGAACGGAAGAAATCGCGGCTGCCCGTCGACAGGGCGCGCACCACGGCGTTGCCATAGGTTTCGGAGAACAGGGCGGCGGACCGGCCGCTGGAGTGATACCCGGGCTGACCCTCGCGTTCCAGCAGCAGCACCCGACATCCGTCCGCAGCGGCCCGGGCCAGCGACGCGCCGGCAATGCCTCCCCCGATCACGGCGATGTCGACGACATCCATCCGCAGCCTCCCTTTGCCCGAAGACTGTAAGGCCATAGCGTTTATGTCAAACAGTTTGTCACATAAGAAAATTAATGGTTGTTGCGATAAGCTTGGTGCCCGACATAGGGTGGTCGACCATCAATCGGCTCCGGTACCATGTATGTCCAGTCAGCCCAAGCTTGGGGAATGCCTGAAGGCGCTGCGGCGCCGGCACGGGTGGACGCTTCAAGACGTCAATCAGCGGACCGGGGTCGCGGTCTCGACCCTGTCGAAGGTCGAGAACGACCAGATGTCGCTGACCTACGACAAGCTGCTGCAGATCAGCGAGGGGCTGGGCATCAACCTGGCCGAGCTGCTGTCGACGCCGGCGGGGGCGGGAACGGCGCTGGCGCGGCGATCGATCAGCCAGCCGGAGGAGGGGCTGCTCCAGGTCACTCCGAACTACGACTACCTCTATCTCTGCACCGAGCTGCAGCGGAAGCGGATGGTGCCGGTGATCGCCAAGGTCAAGACCCGCGACATCGCCGAGTTCGGTCCTCTGGTCCGCCATTCGGGGGAGGAGTTCATCTACGTCCTTGAGGGGACGATCGAGGTGCACACCGACCACTACGCCCCGGTGCGGCTGGAGAAGGGCGGCAGCATCTACATCGACAGCACCATGGGCCACGGCTTCGTTTCGGTGGGCGAGAGCGACGCGACCATCATCTGCGTCTGCTCCAGCCCCGATCCCGGCCTGGAGGGGACCCTCCGTTCCCTGTTCACGATCTGACGGGCCGTCGCGACCGGACCGTGGGGCCGGGTCCGGATGGCTGCGGCGCCCGCCGCTACATCGTCGCGGTGACGCTGTAGCCGAACAGGAACATCAGGAACTTCGACAGGTCCACCGTGTCCGCCGCCTCGTAGCGGATGGTGTAGGTGTCGAGCTGGGTCACGAAGCGCAGATAGGCCAGGTACTCGACCGGCAGGCGGTGGCGGAACCGGACTTCCAGGGCGTAGGGCGGTGCAAGCCGGAACGGTCTGGCGCCGCCGATCCGGGCGATCGCGCGCTTCACGCCCTCCCGCACCGCCGCATGGGCCGCCGCGGGCGTCAGGGTGCGGGCGGAGCGGGTGCTATGCGCCCATTTCACCGTCGTCGTCTCGATGTCGCCGACGATGTCGCGGATCTCGGCCGTCGCCACGTCGTCGCCCGAGGCATAGATGATCGGGACGCCGTAGTGGCCGGCGATGGCGGCGTTCAGCCCCGCCTCGTTCAGCACCTGGCCTTTGACGCGCACCTCCTGGAAGGCGGTGCCGCTCAGCGTGTGCGCCAGCACCCCGGCGGGATTGCTGGCACCGGAGTGGTAGCCGATCAGCAGGGCGCCCGCGAACTCTCCGACCTCGATCCCCTGCATCATGCACAACGGCCGCGGCCAGCTGCGCACCAGCTGAACCCACTCCGGCAGCTTCTCGATCTTGAGGCTTTGGCCGTTGCCGTGGGAATCGCTGACCACGATCTCGGTCGCCCCGGCCGCCTGCGCGGCTTCACAGGCAGCGACAACGGTGTCGGTCATCCAGTCGCGCGCCCGCTCGTATTCGAAGCCCTCGGGACCCGTCTGGTCGCGGGTGACGACGCCGACGATCCCTTCAATGTCGGCGGAGATGTACAGACGCATGCCCTTCCTCCCGGCTTGTTCGTCGATGCCTTGTGATGGAGACTATTGTTGCATACGGTATTTTTTAGCGTATAGGAAATACGTTCTTGCCCGACGTTCCGGATCGCCCAGCATCGGAGCCGCCATGAACGACGATCGCGTGCTTGAGGTCGAGAATCTCCAGGTGTCGTTCTCACTGGGCGGGGGCGAGACCCTGCACGCGGTGAAGGGCATATCGTTCCATATCGGGCGGGGCGAGACGCTGGCGCTGGTCGGGGAATCGGGCAGCGGCAAGTCGGTCACCGCGATGACCATCATGCGGCTGGCCGAATATGACGGCGCCAGGCTGGCCGGCGGATCGATCCGCATGCGCCTGGCAGGGGGAGAGGTGGCCGACCTCGCCCGGCTGCCGCAGAAGCTCATGAAGGACGTGAGAGGATCCGACATCTCGATGGTGTTCCAGGATCCGATGGCCAGCCTGAACCCGGTCTTCAGCATCGGTTTCCAGATCGGCGAGGCGATCATGCGGCATCAGGGCAAGTCCGCAGCCGAGGCCCGCACGATCGCCCTGAACGCGCTGAAGCTGGTCCGGGTGCCGGAGGCGGAGAAGCGGCTGGACCAGTATCCGCACCATCTGTCCGGCGGCATGCGCCAGCGGGTGATGATCGCCATGGCGTTGTGCTGCCGCCCGTCGCTGATGATCCTGGACGAGCCGACCACGGCGCTGGACGTCACCATCCAGGCCCAGATCCTGGACCTGGTGCGGGCGCTGCAGCGCGAGATCGGCATGTCGGTGCTGTTCATCACCCACGACATGGGCGTGGTGGCCGAGATGGCGGACCGCATCTGCGTCATGCTGAAGGGGGAGATCGTGGAAACCGGGACGGTCTACGACGTGTTCGAGACGCCGCGGCATGCCTATACCCGCGCGTTGCTGGCCGCGGTGCCGCGCCTGGGCAGCATGGCCGACAAGGACGAGCCCGAACGCTTCCCGCTGGTCGAGATGAGCGATGCCTCCGGCCTGGTCGAGACCCACGATGCCTTGAGCGTCGAGGCCGTGTCGGCATGACCCGCGCCCCACTGCTGGCGGTTGAGAACCTGACCACGCGCTTCGATCTGCGGTCTGGCATCTTCGGAAAGGTGACGGGCCGGGTTCATGCGGTCGAAAACGTGTCGTTCGAGATCTTCCCGGGCGAGACGCTGGCCTTGGTGGGGGAAAGCGGCTGCGGCAAGTCCACCATCGGCCGCAGCATCTTGCAGCTGGACCGGCCGGTCTCCGGCTCGATCCGGTTCGAGGGCCGCGAGACGCTGGGGCAGCCGGCGCGCGAGATCCAGGCGCTGCGCCGCCAGGTGCAGATGGTGTTCCAGGACCCGTTCAGCTCGTTGAACCCGCGCATGACGGTGGGGCAGGCGATCGCCGACCCGATGCTGGTCCATGGCGGCCTGTCGCGCGCCGAGATCCGGGCGCGCGTCGCCGAGCTGCTGCAGCGGGTGGGGCTGTCGCCCGAGCATGCGCGGCGCCATCCGCACGCCTTTTCCGGCGGCCAGCGGCAGCGCATCTGCATCGCCCGCGCGCTGAGCACCCGGCCGAAGCTGGTGATCGCGGACGAGGCGGTGGCGTCGCTGGATGTCACCATTCAGGCGCAGGTCATCAACCTGCTGATGGACCTGCAGGCGGAGACGGGAATCTCGGTCCTGTTCATCTCGCACGACATGGCGGTGGTGGAGCGGATGGCCCATCGCGTGGCGGTGATGTATCTCGGCCAGATCGTCGAGATCGGCAACCGGCGCGAGGTCTTCGGCAACCCGCGGCACAGCTACACCCGCAAGCTGCTGTCCTCCGTACCCGTCGCCGATCCTCGGCAGCGGCCCGAGAATCGCCTGCTGCTGGCGGACGAGATCCCGAGCGCGGTGCGGCCTCCCGATTTCCAGCCGGTGTTCCTGCCGATGCAGCAGGTGTCGGACCGGCATTTCGTGCGTGCGGAAGCCTGAAAGGGATCACGTTGCGCGGTCATCCATAAGCTTGGGTTATATTCCGATACGCTAAAGTTTTTCCCCCAAGGGGAAAATTAAGCGCATTCAGTATGGTCTTATCGTCGGGCCTAAGACACACTGCTGGCAGATCGCCGTTCCAGGCGGCCCATAAGGGCGAAAGCGCCCGTCAACAGGAGGCTTCTCGATGAAGAGTTGGATTGGTCCCAGCCTTGGCATCGCCTTGCTTGCCCTGTCCGGCGCGGCGCAGGCCGAGATGAAGAACCCCAACACCCTGGTCTATCTCTGGACCAGCGACATCCGGACGCTGGACCCGGCCTATATGGCCGACACACCCAACACCTATGTGTCGATCAACACCTATATGCGGCTCTTGAACTACAAGGGCAGCGAGATTTCCGAGTTCGTCCCGGCCCTGTCGACCGAGGTGCCGTCGCTGGAGAACGGGCTGATCAAGCCGGGCGAGAACGGGTCGATCAGCTACACCTTCCCGATCCGCAAAGGGGTCTACACCCACAAGGTCGGGGTCAAGGGCGCGGATGGCTTGGTCGCCTGGAAGCTGTATGACGATCTGACCGAGCAGGAGAAGGCGGCGATCGTCCCCGGCCATGGCGAGCTGACGGCCCAGGACGTCAAATATTCGCTGATGCGCGCCATCCTGCAGGGCGACAGCTGGATGGCCAATGCGGTGACGGAGATGATCACCGCCGGCAAGTATCCGAACATCGAGGCCTGGGCCATGGACCTGGCCGGGGTGAAGACCTTCGACGAGGTCGATGCCGCCGGCCTCGCCAAGGTGCATGACGCGCTGTCCGAGAAGATCAAGGTCGACGGCGACCGGGTGACGATCGTGCTGGACGCGCCGTTCCCGGCCACGCTGGGCATCATGGCGCTGCCCTTCGCCACCTCGATCATCGACCAGGAATGGGCCCGCGACCAGGGCGACTGGGACGGCACCGCCGGCACCTGGAAGACGTTCCATAAGCCTGAGCTGGGTGAGGACAAGCTGTTCGAGGTCGAGAACGGCAGCGGCCCCTTCATGGTCGAGGAATGGGACCGGTCCGAGAAGAAGATCACCATGAAGCGGTTCAACGGCTACTGGCAGGGCCCGGCCCAGCTGGAGCGCGTGGTGCTGCGGTCCGTGCCGGAATGGACCACCCGCCTGCTGCAGCTCGAGGCCGGCGACGCCGATGTGGTGACGACGCCGGTGGAGTTCCTGGATGAGGTGGCGGCGAAGCCCGGCATCAAGGTGACCGAGGGCCTGCCCCAGGTGTTCGGCCGTTCGATCTTCTACATCTGGCCGGTCAGCGCGGTGGACAACCCGGCGATCGGCAGCGGCAAGCTGGACGGCAAGGGCATCCCGCCCGATTTCTTCGCCGATATCGACGTGCGCAAGGGCTTCAGCTACGCCCAGGACTATCAGCTGCTGCTGGACGATGTCCTGCTGGGCAAGACCGTGCAGCTGCGGGGGCCCACCGTGCGCGGCATCATGGGCTATCGGCCGGACAGCCCGGTGTATTCCTATGACCCGGAGAAGGCGGCGGAGCACTTCAAGAAGGCCTGGGGCGGCCAGGTCTGGGAGAACGGCTTCGAGCTGACCGCCTACATGACCGAAGGCAACAGCGCGTATCATTCGGCGCTGTCGCTGCTGCAGCAGAACCTGGCCCGCATCAATCCGAAGTTCAGGCTGAAGATCCAGCAGCTGCAGGCCGCCACCTTCGCCGACAAGGTCTATGGCGGCGCCGACCCCAGCGCGCCGATGGCCATCATGGGCTGGGGACCGGACTATTCCGATCCGGGCGGGCCGCTGGGCGCCGCGACCTACTACCTGTCCAGCACCGGCCTGGTCGCGGGCATGACCGGCGAGGGCTATCGCCAGCTGATGCGCGACAAGTTCGATCCGCTCCTGAAAGAGGGCTGGACCACGGTCGACCCGGCGGAGCGGGAGAAGATCTACGCGAAGCTGCAGGAGATGAGCCACGAATACGCCACCACCCAATTCCTGTGGGAGGAATACGGCTTCATCGTCACGCGCGACTGGGTCGACGGTTACGTCCACAACATGATCGAGTACGGCGCTTGGGACTTTTATCCCATTGCCAAGAAGGAAAAGCAGTAGTCGCCAGGCCGGGCGGGGCGCGCCCGCCCGGCCCGGTCGTTATGCCTTCTGCCCGGGATTTTCGATGCTCGCCTATGCGATCCGACGCCTGTCCTTCGTACCCATCGTTTTCTTCGCGCTGACCTTGATGATCTTCGCGATGCAGATGATGCTGACGCCCACCCAGCGCGTGGTCACCTATGTCGGCAGCCCGGACGCGCTGAAGGGCGGCGCGGCGCAGGTGCAGGCGCTGATCGAGAAATACGGGCTGAACGACCCGTTCCACCTGCAATACGGCCGCTGGATCGGCAACATCCTGCAGGGCAATCTCGGCTGGTCGGAGACGGCGCGGATGCCGGTGGCCGAGGCGCTGGTCTCGCTCTTCCCGGCGTCGCTGGAGCTGGTGCTCTTCGCCTTCGTGCCCGGCATTCTGGGCGCGATCTGGCTGGGCAGCCGGGCCGGCGTGCATCTGAACCGGCCGGTCGACCACGGGATCCGCCTGTTCACCGTGCTCGGCTGGTCCTTCCCGGTCTTCGTCTTCGGCCTCCTGATGCTGATGGTGTTCTACGGGTCGCTCGGCTGGTTCCCGCCGGGGCGGCTGAGCCAATGGGCGCTGGTGGAGGTCGGGGGCGACGGCTTCCGGCGCTGGACCGGGCTGAACACGGTCGACGCAGTGCTGAACGGCAACCTGCCGATCTTCCTGGATGCGCTGCGCCACCTGATCCTGCCGGTGGTGACCCTCAGCTACGTCAACCTGGCCTCGATGACCCGGATCATGCGCACCTCGATGCTGGAATCGCTGCGCCAGGACTATGTCCGCACCGCCCGCGCCAAGGGCCTCAGCGAGCGGGTGGTGCAGAACCGGCACGCCCGGCGCAACGCCCTCCTGCCGGTGATCACGGTCGCGGGGATGGAGGTGGCGGCGATGCTGGGTGGCGTCGTCATCACCGAGACGATCTTCGATTATCACGGCCTCGGCCAGTTCGCCGCGAACGCGGCCGCCAACCTGGATTTCCCGGCCGTGCTGGGCTTCGCCCTCTATTTCTCGCTGGTGCTGGTGGCCCTGAACCTGGTGGTGGACCTGCTGTACCCGCTGTTCGACCCCCGGGTGAGGCTGGCATGAGGATCATCGTCTATCTGCTGCGCAACCCGCTGTCGCTGCTGGGCATCCTGGTGCTCGCCGGCTTCGTCGCGATCGCCGTGCTGGCCCCGGTGATCGCGCCGCCCGAGCCCTACCAGACCTCGCCCTACGAGATCCCGCGCAGCGGCTTCCGCGCCACGCCGCAGCCGCCCTCGGCCCGGGCCCTGCTGGGCACCACCGAGGGGCAGTTCGACATCTATTACGGCCTGGTCTGGGGCACCCGCACCGCCTTCAAGATCGGCCTCGGCGTCGTCCTGATCTCGACCCTGATCGGCGCCGTGGTGGGGGCCGTGTCGGCCTTCTATGGCGGCATGGTGGACGAGGTGCTGATGCGCGTCGTCGATGTCTTCCTGGCCGTGCCGTTCCTGATCGCGGCGATGGTGCTGACCACGCTGCTGGGCAAGGGCATCGGGCCCATGACGATCGCGCTGACCGCCTTCGGCTGGATGAACTATGCCCGCGTCATCCGCAGCGAAATCCTGCGGGTGAAGGAGCTGGACTACGTCAAGGCCGCGCGGTCCTACGGCACGCGCGACATCCGGCTGCTGCTGCGGCACATCCTGCCGAACGCCTTCTACCCGGTGCTGGTGCTGGCCACGATGATGACGGGGTCGATGGTGCTGACCGCCTCCGCCCTCAGCTTCCTGGGCGTCGGGGTCGAGCCCGGCTACGCCGACTGGGGCCAGCTGATCAGCTATTCCCGCAACTGGATCGTCGGCCGCGGCGATAGCCCATTCCGCTACTGGTACACGCTGGCCTTCCCCGGCGCCGCGATCTTCCTGTTCGTGCTGTCCTGGAGCCTGCTGGGCGACGCGTTGCGCGACATCCTCGACCCCCGCCTCCGGACCTGAGAGGAGACAACCGAATGGACACTCGTGCCCTGGCCGCCGGCCTGGAGGAATCCATCGCTCACGAGGTCGGGGACAAGCGAATCCCGTCGATCTCCTACGCCGTGGTCGACCGCGACGGGCTGCTGGCCACCGGCCATGTGGTGCGGCCCGACCTTGGTCACCGGCTGGACGAGCATTCGCTGTTCCGGATCGGGTCGCTGACCAAGATGTTCACGGCGATCGGCATCATGCAGCTGGCCGAACGGGGACTCGTGGACATCGATGCCGACATATCCGCCTACATCCCCGACTTCCGTCCCGTGAACCCCTTCGCCGGGCGCGAGAGCGGTCCGTATGGCGCCCAGGTGTCGCTGCGCAAGCTGATGAACCACACCGCCGGCCTGGTGCGCGAGCCGAAGGACGGCCATTACCTGGACGACCGGCGGCCGGGGCTGGCGGTGACGGTCGAGGGGTTGAAGACCTCTGTGCTGAAGGAGGATCCCAGCGCCGGGATCACGCACTATTCCAATGCCGGCATCGCCGTGGTGGGGGCGGTGCTGGAGTGTGTCAGCGGCATGACCTATAGCGACTATGTCGACCGCCACATCCTGCAGCCGCTGGGCATGGCCGAGAGCAGCGCTGCGCCGATGGCCGGGCTGCAGGAACGGCTGGCCCCGGCCTGGATGTGGGATTTCGACCACGATTTCCCGGCACCGGTCTTCGACCTCGGCGGGTCGCCGGCCGGCGCCATCGTCTCCACCGTGCCGGACATGGCGAAGTTCGCGGCCTGCATGCTGCGCAGCGGCTTCGCCCCGGACGGGCAGTCCGTCGTGTCGCCCGCCAGCCTGAAGCAGATGTGGACGGTGATGGGCCGGCCGCTGGCCGGCCACAGCAGCAGCAAGGGCTACGGCCTGGGCTTCGGCGTCGGCGAGGTCGACGGCTGGACCTCGATCGGCCATGGCGGCGCGGTCTACGGCTATGCCACCCAGATGGTGGCGCTGCCCCAGGCCGGCCTCGCGGCGCTGATCTTCTGCACCCTCGATTTCAGCAACCAGATCGGCACCCGGCTGGCGAGGCAGGCGCTGCGGCTGGCCCTGGCATCCCGGAAGATGGGCCGGGCGCCGGCCCCGCCGGCGAAGCACCTGCCGCCGGCCGCGGTGCATCTAACGGCGATGCCCGGCGTCTATCAGGCGGCGGACGGCAGCGAGAGCGTGGAGCTGCGGGCGAAGGACGGCCGGCTGTACCTGATGGGCGAGGGCGTGCCGCTGGAGCTGAAATGGCGCGGCGGCGACGCCTTCACCATCGACGGCCGCATCTATGGGGAGGGAGCGGACTATCCGCATCTCGACGTGACCTTCCGGACCGGCGACGGGGCGCTGGTCTGGAAGGGCAAGGACTGGACCCGGCGCAATGCCGTGGACTCCGACGCGCCGGCCGAGCTGGCGTCGCATCTCGGCGTCTATGGCCCGGACTTCAACCCGACGCATCTGTTCTACGCCGACGGCCGGCTGAAATGCCTGATCGAGTATTTCTGCACCCATGACTGCGAGCAGCTGCCGGACGGCAGCTGGCGCATGCACGGGATCCTGTACGAGGGCGAGACGCTGGAACTGGCGGCCCGGGACGAGGACGGTCGTATCGGCATCCGCGTCGGCCCGATGTTCCTGGCGCGGCACGCGAACCGAACAGCATGGTGACCGCCATTCTACGATGTCCGTGACAGCCTGCCGGTGTCCGCCACCTCGTCCCTGGCCGCGGCCAAGGCGTCGCGCATCGCCGGGACGGCGTTCAGCACATCCTCGGCCGGCCGGGTTCCTCGGCGAAGCGGTCATAGCCCGTGGGCGGCTTCCCTGTACGGCATCGGCGCGGCGGCGGGCAGCAGTGCCTGGTCCAGCAGGTGGCAGGTAGCGGCGCCGGTCGCGGTCGGCCGCGGCTGCGGCACCTCGCTGCGGCAGCGGTCGAAGGCGTGCGGACAGCGCGGATGGAAGGGGCAGCCGGAGGGCAGGTCGACCGGGCTGGGCAGCTCACCCCGCGCCGCCGCGACGCGGTGGCGCCTGGCCGGATCGAGATCGGGCGCCGCCGCCAGCAGCGCCTGGGTGTAGGGGTGCTGTGGCGCTGCGAACAGCGCCTCGGTCTCCCCCGTCTCGACGACGCTGCCGAGATACATCACCGCCACCCGGTGCGACAGATGGCGGACCAGGCGCAGATCGTGCGCCACGAACAGCACCGTCAGGCCGAGGCGCTGTTGCAGCTCCAAGAGCAGGTTCACCATCTGGGCCTGGACCGAAACGTCGAGGGCGGAGACCAGCTCGTCCGCGATCAGGCATTCCGGCTCCACCGACAAGGCCCGGGCGATGCCGATCCGCTGGCGCTGGCCGCCGGAGAATTCGTGCGGATAGCGGTCGGCGGCCTCGCGCGGCAGCCGCACCATGTCGAGCAGCTCGGCGATCCGGGCCGGGATCTGGGCGTTCGGCCGCATCCGATGCACCGACAGCGCCTCGGCCAGGGTCTGGCGCACGGTCATGCGCGGGTTCAGCGAGCTGCGCGGGTCCTGGAACACCATCTGCACGCGGCGATTGAAGGCGCGGCGCTCGGCCCCGGCCAGCGCCCGGATGTCGACGCCGTCGTAGCGCATGATGCCCTCGTCCGGTTCGATCAGCCGGACGATGCAGCGGGCCAGGGTGGATTTGCCGCTGCCGGATTCGCCGACGATGCCCAGGGTCTCGCCGCGCCGGACCGTCAGGTCGATGCCGTTCAGCGCGTGCACCGAGGGCGCGGGCCGCTGGCGCAGTGCATCGGCCACCGTGCGCTCCAGCCGGAAGAGCTTGTGCAGGCCGATGATTTCGATGAGCGGTGCGGTCATGCGGCGCCCCGGGCGGCAGCGACGCGGGCGCTCTCGAAGCAGGCGACGGCAGCGTCCGGCCCTGCCGGCTCCAACTCCGGGAGGTCGGTCCGGCAGCGCGGTCCGGCGAAGGCGCAGCGCGGGGTGAAGGCGCAGCCGGACGGCCGCCCGGTCAAAGGCGGCGGCGCCCCCTCGATCGAGCGCAGCGGCAGCCGCGGCCCGCCGCCGCGCGGCACCGAGCCGAGCAGCCCCAGCGTGTAGGCATGGCGCGGCTGTTCGAATACGGCGGCGACCGGCCCGCTCTCCACCACCCGTCCGGCATACATCACCGCCATGCGATCGCAGCTCTGCGCCACCACGCCGAGGTCGTGGGTGACCAGGATCACGCTCATTCCCAGCCGGTCGCGCAGCTGCAGCAGCAAGGTCAGGATCTGGTCCTGGATAGTGACGTCGAGCGCGGTGGTCGGCTCGTCCGCCAGCAACAGCTTCGGCTCCGAGGCCAGGGCGATGGCGATCATCGCCCGCTGGCGCATGCCGCCGGAGAACTGGTGCGGGTAGTCGTCGAGCCGTCGGGACGCGGCCGGGATGCCGACCAGATCCAGCAGCTCGCGCGCCCGGTCGCGCCGCGCCCGGCGGCCCAGGCCGGTGTGCGCCCGCAGGCTCTCATCGATCTGCAGCCCGATCGGCAGCACCGGGTTCAGCGCCGTCATCGGTTCCTGGAAGATCATCGCGATCTCGCGGCCGCGCACCCGGCGCAGCGCCGGCTCCGGCAGCGCCAGCAGGTCGCGGCCTTGCCAGAACACTTGGCCGCCGACCCGGCCCGGCGGCGGCACCAGGCCGAGGACGGCGCGCAGGGTGACGCTCTTGCCCGAGCCGGATTCGCCGACGAGGCCCAGCACCTCGCCGGCGCGCAGGTCGAGATCGACGCCGGCCACCGCGGCCGCCTGTCCCTGCGCGGTCGGGAAGGTTACGGTCAGGCCGCGGATCGACAGCACGGCGTCCGTCATGCGTCGGGCCGCAGCAGGTCGGCGACGCCGTCGCCCAGCAGGCTGAAGCCGAAGCCGGTCAGGACGATGGCGACCCCCGGGAAGATCGTGATCCACCAGGCCTGGGTCATGAAGTTCTTGCCGTCGGCGATCAGCAGGCCCCATTCGGCGGCGGGGGGCTGGGCGCCGAGCCCGAGATAGCCGAGGCTGGAGCCGAGCAGGATCGACAGCGCCATGTCAGTCATCCAGTAGACCAGCACCGGGGCGGCGGCGTTGGGCAGCAGATGGCGCAGGATGATGCGGGCGTCGCCATAGCCCATCACCCGACCGGCAGCGGCGTAGTCGAGCCGGTTCTGCACTCGGATCTCGGCCGCGGTCAGCCGGGCGTAGAACACCCAGCCGACAGCACCGACCGCGATGTACATGTTGACGAGGCCGGGCCCGAGCACGGCGACGATGGCAATCACCAGCACCAGGAAGGGGAAGGTGATCACCACGTCGACGACGCGGCCGAAGATCGGGTCCCAGATCCCGCCATAATAGCCGACCAGCGCCCCGACCGCGGTGCCGAACACGACCGGGAACAGGGTGGTGAACAGCGCGATCTGCATGTCGACGCGATAGGCCCAGATCACCCGGCTCAGGATATCGCGGCCGAAATTGTCGGTGCCGAAGGGGTGGGCCCAGCTCGGCGGCTGCAGCAGGGCGCGATAGTCGAAGGCGGTCGGGTCGTAGGGCGCCACGAGGCCGGGTGCGATCGCCAGAATGAGGCTGAAGGCGAGAATGGCGAGGCCGGCGATCAGGGGGGCGGAGAGCCGCCGCCGGACCCGGGCCGGGGCGAGGCCGAGCGCGGTCACGCCTTCACCCGCGGGTCGAGCGCCGCCTGCACCAGGTCGGTCGCCAGGAACACCAGCGAGACCAGCACCGCCATCGCCAGGGTCAGCCCCTGCACCACCGGATAGTCGCGGCCGTAGATGCTGTCGATCATCAGCCGGCCGGCGCCGGGGATGGCGAACACCGTCTCGGTGATCACGGCGCCGCCGATCAGCGTGCCGATCGACAGGCCGAACAGGGTGACGGTCGAGATCAGGGCGTTGCGCAGCACGTGCCGTCCCAGCACTAGGCGCGGCGCCAGCCCCTTGGACCGGGCGAAGTCGACATATTCCGCACCCAGCACCTCGATGATCGAGGCGCGCAGGTTGCGCATCAGCACGGCGGACAGGCTCAGCGCCAAGGTCAGGGCCGGCAGGAACAGGTGCCAGGCGCGATCGGCCCAGTCGTCGCCATAGCCGCCGACCGGAAACCAGCGCAGCCCGGCGGCGAACACGGTCAGCAGCACCAGGCCGAGATAGAAGATCGGCATCGACAGGCCGACCTGGAAGGCGCCGCGGATCGCGGTGTCGGCGGCCCGCCCGCGCCGCATCGCCGCGGCGAAGGCGAGCGGCACCGCCAGCAGCAGCGCCAGCAGCGCGGCATAGCCAGTCAGCGCCAAGGTGACCGGCATCCGCTCCAGGATCAGGCGCATCACCGGCACCTTAAGATGGATCGAGGTGCCGAGATCGCCCTGGACGACGCGCTCCAGGAACAAGAGGAACTGCATCGGGATCGACCGGTCGAGGCCGAGCTGGGCGTTCAGCCGCGCCACGTCGGCGTCGGTGGCGCGGTCGCCCAGCATGGCGCTGGTCGGGTCGCCCGGCAGCAGCCGGACCAGCACGAAGATCACCACCAGCACGAAGAACAGGGTCGGGACCAGCTGGATCAGCCGCTTGGCCACGTGGTTCAGGTTCGGCACCGGTCGCGCCTCCTGTCTCGGCGATCGGAGCGGCCGTCTGCCCGGCTCACTTCGTCAGATAAGCCCCGGCGAAGATGTTGTTGCCGAGCGGGATCTGGACGAAGCCGTGCACATTCTTGCGCAGCGCCACCGGATAGGGCGTCTCGTACAGATACAGGATCGGGCCGGTGGCGGCGTAGATCTTCTGGATCTGGGCGTATTGCTCGGCCCGCTTCTTGGCGTCGCTCTCCTTCTGCGAGGCCTCGAACAGCTTGTCGACCTCGTCGTTCTTCCAGCCCGAATGGAGGGCGTCGATCACCGGCGAATAGGCGAAGTAGGAGGTGATCTGGCTGGGATCGTTGATGTCGTTCGTCCAGGCCGACATCCGCATCGAGAAGTCGCCCTTGCGATAACGGTCGGTCAGGGTGGCGTTGTCGACCTGCTCGATCTCCAGCTTCACCCCGATCGCCGCCCACATCTGCTGCACCGCGGCGCCGATGCCGAGCTGGTCCTGGTTGCCCGGCAGCGCCATCACTTTGGTGGAGAAGCCGTCGCCATAGCCGGCCTCCTGCAGCAGCTGCTTCGACTTGGCGGGGTCGTACGGGTACAGCGGCGTGTCGCCCGTATGGTACAGCGTGGTCGACGACATGTAGGAGGTCTGCGGCTTGCCGACGCCATGGGTCACGATCTGGATGATCGCGTCCTTGTCGATGGCGTAGTTCAGCGCCTGCCGCACCTTTTCGTTCGCCAGCGGATTGTCGCTGCCGTCGGGCAGCTTCGGCCGCACGTTCATGGTGATGAACTGCACCCGGGTCGACGGATACAGCTGCATCTGCAGCTCGGGATCGGCCTGCAGCTCGGCGACCCGCGCATAGGGGATGAACTCGGCGCCGTCCAGCTCGCCCGCCTTCAGCTTGAGGATGCGGGTTGCATCGTCCGGGATGATCTCGAAACTGACCGCATCGAGGTAGGGCAGGGGTTTGCCGTCCTCCCCCAGCTTCCAATAATGGGGGTTGCGCACGATCCGCATCGACGACCCGCGCTTCCATGCCTCGAACATGAAGGGGCCGGAGCCGACGGGATGCTCGGCGAAGGCGTGGGCCTTCTCGTCGTCGGTGGCGCCCGGCGTCGCCTCGAAGGCGGCCTTCGGCAGGATCGCGGTGTTGAAGGTCGACAGCGCGGCAACGATCGTCGGATCCGGATGCTGCAGCTTCAGCACCACGGTCGTCGGATCCTGGATCACCACGTCGCCGATCGAGGCGATCAGGCCGTTCCAGATGCCGTTCTTCGGGTTGCGCGCCCGGTCCAGCGACCATTTCACGTCCTCGGCCGTGATCGGCTTGCCATCCGAGAATTTGGTGCCCTCGCGCAGGGTCAGGGTGACCGACAGACCGTCGTCGGCCACCTTCCAGGCGGTGGCCAGGCCGGGCTCCACCGACAGGCCGTCGGCCGATGGCTGCAGCAGTGTGTCGTAGAGATTGGTCAGGATCCAGATGTCGACATTGGCGTCGTTCAGCACCGGGTCGAGGAACAGGCTGTCGGCGTAGCGCCCGTACCGCATCTCCCCGCCGCGCTCGACCGCCAGCGCTCCCGCGCTGGTGCCCGCCAGCAATGCCGCCGCCACGGCTGCCTTCAGCAGCATCCTCATCGCGACCTCCACTCGTTTGTGTGAAGCCCTCCCGGACCGCCATGTGTTCTGGCGTGCTAGAACGCTAGCGCCGCGGCGGCGGCCGAGTCAATCGAGCTGGACATGATGAATACCGCCGTGTTTGCAATAGTCTGCAGTCGTCCTGCGATCCGCGTTGTCGCGGGCTCCGCCAGTGTGCTAGTTGACTGGTACAGGAGGGTGCCGGCGTCATGAAGCTGCAGATCGACCGTGAACTGCCGGTGCCCATCGGCGTTCAGGTCAAGGGCCTGATCGAATACGGCATCGCCTGCGGCGAGCTGAGCCCGGGGGAGCGGCTGCCGTCGGTACGCGAGCTGGCGGAGTCGCTGGCGGTCGCGCCGATGACCGTGGCCACGGTCTATCGCGGCCTGCGCGAGGCCGGGCTGATCGAGACCCGCCACGGCAGCGGCAGCTTCGTCGCCGAAAGCGGCGGGACGGGCCGGCGGCCCCAGATCGCCGAGATCCAGCGCCGGGTCGACCAACTGATCGACGAGGCGATGGCGGCTGGGCTGAACCCGGCCGATCTGACCGGTATGGTCCAGGCCCGGCTGGCGCGACGCAGGCCCCGGCGACGGGCCCGCTCCGTCGTCATGCTCGGCCTTTTCGAGGAGGCCACCCGCGCCTATGCCGGCGCCATCCAGGCTCGGCTGCCGCCCGGGACCACGGTGCAGCCGCTGACCATGGACCGGCTGCGTGGGGACGAGATTGCGCGGCGCGGCGCCGCCGAGGCGGAGCTGGTGGTGACCTTCCCGAACCGCCAGCGCGAGGCCGCGGCGCTGCTGCCGGACAGCCGGGTGGTGGCGATCCGCTTTATCCCCTCGGAGGAGACCCGGCGGGCCCTGGCCGGGCTGGACCCGCTGGCCCGCCTCGGCATCGCCTCGCGCTTCGCCGATTTCCTGCCGATCATGAAATCCGGGGTGCAGCGCTTCGCCCCGCATGTCCGTCAGATCGCCGCCGCCGCGCTGGGCACTCCGGCGCTCGACGCCGTGATCGACCAGTCCGATGTCGTCGTCCTGTCGACCGGCGCCGAGAGCGTGCTGCCCCGGCTGCGACCCGGGGTAAGGGCGATCGAGTACCGGCACAGCCCGGATCCGGTGGATGTCGACCAGCAGATCGCGCCACTGCTCTCGCCGGACGCCGACGGGATCGCGGAACCGCAGGAGGCCTTGCCGTGAAGATCAGCGAGATGAACTGGAGCCAGGTCGAGGCCTATCTGCAGCGCGACGACCGCGCCGTGCTGCCGCTCGGCAGTACCGAGCAGCATGCGGGGCTGAGCCTGTCGGTCGACAGCATCCTCAGCGAGCGGGTCGGGGCCGAGGCGGCGGAGCCGCTGGGCGTGCCGGTGTTTCCGGTCGTGGCCTACGGCATCACCCCGTATTTCCTGGCCTATCCCGGCACGGTCAGCCTGCGGGTCGAGACCTATGTCCGGCTGGTGCAGGACATCCTGGACAGCCTGTACCGCACCGGCTTCCGCCGCATCCTGATCGTCAACGGGCATGGCGGCAACCAGCCGGCCCAGTCGGTGGCGATCGAATGGATGACCACGCATGAAGGGGCGGCGGTGAAGTTCCACAACTGGTGGAACGCGCCGAAGACCTGGGCCAAGGTGCAGGCGATCGACAGCCAGGCCTCGCACGCCTCCTGGATGGAGAACTTTCCCTGGACCCGGTTGCCCGGCGTCGACCAGCCAACCCAGCGCAAGCCGATGATCGATTTCGACCGGATGCGGCTGATGGGGCCGGAGGCGCTGAGGCGCTATCTCGGCGACGGCAATTTCGGCGGCCACTACCAGCGCTCGGATGAGGAGATGCAGGCGATCTGGGACGTGGCGGTGGCCGAGACCCGGGCCCTGATCGAAGGGCCCTGGGCATGAGCGCGCCCTCGCCGATCCTGGTCTGGGGCGCCGGCGCCATCGGCGGCACGGTGGGCGCCGCCCTCCTTCGCGCCGGGGTGGATGTGCTGTTCGTCGACCAGGCCGCCGATCATGTCGCCGCGATCAACGCCCGGGGCCTGCGCATCACCGGCCCGGTCGCCGAATACGCGGTTCCGGCCCGCGCGGTCACGCCGGAGGCGGTCGAAGGCGAGTTCGACCGGATATTCCTCTGCGTCAAGGCGCATCACACCGCCGCGGCGATGGAGGATGTGGCTCGGCACCTGACCCGGTGCGGCTATGTCGCCTCGCTGCAGAACGGGCTGAACGAGCGGGTGATCGCCGCCCGGATCGACAGGGCCCGCACGCTCGGCTGTTTCGTCAATTTCGGCGCCGACTACCTCGAGCCCGGCGTGATCCACTACGGCGGCCGTGGCGCTGTCGTGGTCGGCGAGCTGGACGGCGAGCGCACGCCGCGGATCGAGCAGCTGCACAGCCTGCTGCGCAGATTCGAGCCGCAAGCCGTGCTGACCACCAACATCTGGGGCTATCTCTGGGGCAAGCTGATCTACGGCGCGCTCCTGTTCGCTACCGCGGTGACTCCCGACTCGATCGCGGATGTGCTGGAGGCGCCACGGCACCGGCCGGTGCTGACCCGGTTGGCGCTGGAGGTCGGCGCCGTCGCTGCGGCGGAAGGGATCCGGCCGGAGGCGTTCGACGGCTTCGACCCCGCCGCCTTCAGCCCCGGCGCGCCGACTGAGGCGGTCGACCGCTCCTTCGCCGACATGGTGGCGCATAACCGCCGCTCGGCGAAAACCCATTCCGGCATCTGGCGCGACCTGGCGGTGCGCCGCCGCCCGACCGAGGTCGACGCCCAGCTCGGCCCGGTGGTTGAGATCGGGGCGCGGCACGGTGTGCCGACCCCGATCACGGCCCGGCTGATCGCTTTGGTGCACGACATCGAGGCCGGCCGGCGCGAGATGGCGCTGGCCCTGCTGGACGAGCTGGACACCGTGTCGGCCTGAGCGGGAGGCGAGCATGACGCAGGACTTCACCGGCAGAACGGTGATCGTGACCGGCGCCGCCCACGGCTTCGGCCGGGCGATCGCCGCCGCCTTCGCCGGGCGCGGCGCCCGGGTCTGGGCCTGCGACGTGCTGGGGGAGGAGCTGGCCGAGACCGGGCGGCTGATCGGGCCGGACGGGGCGGTGCGTATCGTCGACGTCACCGACCGCGGCGCGGTGCGGGCACTGGTGGCGGAGGCCGAGGCGGCGTCGGCCACGGGCGCGGTCGACGTTCTGGTCAACAATGCCGGCGGCGTGCTCGGCCAGGTCGGCCGGCCGATCGAGGAGATCGGACCGCAGGCCTGGCAGGCGATCTTCGACGTCAACCTCTCCGGCGCGTTCTGGTGCAGCCAGGCGGTAGCGCCTGGCATGAAACGCTGCGGCGGCGGCCGCATCGTCAACATCTCCAGCGGCGCCGGGCTCGGCGTCAGCCTGACCGGGATCCAGGCCTATGCCAGCGCCAAGGCCGGGCAGATCGGCCTGACCCGGCAGCTGGCGCATGAGCTCGGGCCCTGGGGCATCACCGTGAACAACGTCGCGCCCGGCTTTGTTCGCTCCAACCCGACGACGGAGCGGCAATGGGCGGCGATGGGTGAGGCGGGGCAGGCCCGGCTCGTGGCGTCGATTGCGCTGCGCCGCCTCGGCACGGTCGACGACATCGCCAATGCCGTGCTGTTCTTCGCCTCCGACGCGGCCGGCTGGATCACCGGTCAGGTGCTGAGCGTCGACGGCGGGAAATAGGCGCGATCCCGGGAGTCGGGATCCATCTCAGAGTCCAGAGGCGTCGAACTGCCGGAGCGGGGCGTCGGAGTTGAGCTCGAGGCCGAAGCCGGGGGCGTCCGAAACGTCCAGCCGGCCGCCCTGCGGCACCGGCTCGTTCCGGAACAGGCTGCCGAACACCGGGTGCACGCTGCGCCCGTCGGGGCTGTTCGCCACATATTCGCAGAAGGGTGCGTTGGTCTGCGACATCACATAGTGATAGCTGTAGGGGCCGCTGCCATGCGGCACCACGGCGATGTCGTAGGCGGCGGCATGGGCGGCGATGCGCAGCAGCTCGGTCAGGCCGCCGGCCCACATCACGTCCGGCTGCAGGATGTCGATGGTCCGTGCCTCGATCAGCCGGCGGAAGCCATAGCGGGAATATTCGTGCTCACCGGTGGTGAAGCGTGCCGCGGGCAGGGCGCGTTTCAGCAGGCCATACCCCTCGACATCGTCGGGGTGCAGCACCTCCTCCCACCAATGGATGCCGAGATCGGCGCAGGCGGTGGCGAGCTCGACCGTATAGGGCACGTCGAGCGCCATGTAGCAATCGACCATCAGCGGGAAGTCCGGCCCCACGGCGGCGCGGTGCCGGGCCAGGAAGTCTCGGTTGGTGCGGACGCCCTCGCGGCCGTCGGCCGGCCCGTGCGGCAGCGGCACCTTGCCGCCCCAGAAGCCCATACGCTTCGCTTCCGCCGGCAATGGGCCGGTGCAGTAGAAGGCGAGATCCGGCTTGGTCCGGCCGCCGATCAGCTTATAGACCGGCTCCTGCCGGACCTTGCCGACAAGGTCCCACAGCGCCAGGTCGACCACGCTGATGGTGGCCAGCGGCAGCCCCTTGCGGCCGTAGAACATGCTGGCGCGGAACATCTGGTCCCACAGCAGGTTGACGTCGCGCGGATCGGCGCCGACCAGGAAGCGGCGGAAATGCCGCTCGATCAGCCAGCAGGCCGGCGGGCCACCGAAGCCGGTGGCGAAGCCGATGCGGCCCTGGTCGTCCTCGATCTCGACCAGGATCGAGCCGAGCACGTCGATACCCCAGCTGAGGCGCGACGCCTTATAGGGTGCGTAGCCCGACATCGGGTTGGCGATCAGCGTGTCGACGATCCAGTGGCCGCCCTTCTGGCGGTGATAGTCGCCGCCGTCTCCGGTGCCTTCGACCAGATAGGTGCGGATGTCGGCGATGCGCGGTGCGGTCATGACATGTGTCCGGAGGGTGGCGGGAACGGCTAGCGCATCAGCTGGCCGCCATTGACGTCGAGGGTATGGCCGGTGACGTAGCCGGCCCAGTCGCTGGCCAGAAAGGCGACGCAGCGCGCCACCTCCTCGGGCGTGGCGGCGCGGCCGAGCGGGATGGTCGCGAGGAAACGGGCCAGCGCGTCCGGGGCCACGCCGTTGCGCAGCATCGGCGTGTCGGCGGCGCCCGGGGACACGACATTGACCGTGATCCCGTCCGGCGCCCAGGCGCGGGCGAAGGACTTGGCCAGCGCGATCACGCCGGCCTTGGTCGCGGCGTAGATCGCGGAGCCGACATAGCCGCCGGTGTGGGCGCCCTGGCTGGCGAACAGCACGATCCGGCCGTGGCCCTGCGGCGCCATCGCGGCATGGGCGGCGCGGCAGAGATGGAAGGGGCCGGCCAGGTTGACCCGGATCTGCCGGTCGATGGCGTCGTCCGTGACCTCGTCGATCGGCTGCCGGATCATCAGCGCCGCCGCGTTCACCAGGATGTCGAGCCGGCCGTAGGTCTGAGCGGTGCTCTCGATCAGCGCCCGGCAGGCGGCCGGGTCGGCCAGGTCGAACACCGCCGGCGCGATCCGGCCGGCCGCTCCTTGCCGTGCGGTCTCAGCCGCCCCGGCGGCGTCGCGGTCGGCGGCGGTGACGATGCAGCCGAGCCGGGCCAGCAGCAGCGCAGTCGCCCGGCCGATGCCGCTCGCCGCCCCGGTGACGACGGCGATGCGGCCGGCCAGGCCCAGATCGTCGGTCATGTCCGCTCTCTCCGTCACAGCGGCAGCCGGTATGTCTCGATGCAGGCGGGGCGCGGCTCGACGCCCAGGCCGGGCCCTTCGGGCGGCCGCACCAGCCCATCCTGGTGCCAGATCGGCGTCTCGACCAGCTCGTGCTGCATCGGGTTCTCCAGCGGCTTCAGCTCGAACAGCCGCGCCGCCGGGCTGGCGATCGACAAGTGCAGACTGGCGGCGCTGGTCACCGCCGTGCTCCAGGCATGGGCGTTGACGGCGATGCGAGCCGCCTCGGCCAGCGCCGCCACCTTGCGGAAGCCGGTGATCCCCTCGGCCCGGGCGGGGTCGATGCCGAGCACGTCGACGAGGCCGGTCCGGATCAGCCGGGCATAGCCGGCCAGGGTCCATTCCCGCTCCCCGGTGGCGATCCGGGTGGCGATGGCGGCGCGCAGGCGGGCCAGGCCATCGAGGTCGTCGGGATGCAGCGGCTCCTCCACCCAGTCGATGCCGAAGGCCTCGAAGCGGCGGATGGTCGCGATGGCGGTGGCGGCGTCCCAGCGCACGCCGTTGCCGATGTCGACCATCAGCCGGGTGGCGGGTCCGGCGGCCTCACGCACCGCGCGGACATAGTCGACATCGTGGTCGGGGTCCTGGCCGACCCGCGACAGGCCGCGCTTGCCGAAGCCCAGCTTGGCGCCGCGGAAGCCGCGGGCGATGTGGCCCGCCACCTCGGCCGCACCCTCCTCGATCGTGGCGCGGTTGACATGCATGCTGGCGATCGCCGGCAGCTCCTCATGGGCGCGGCCGCCCAACAGGCGCCACAGCGGCAGCCCGGCCGCCTTGCCGCAGGCGTCCCACACCGCCATGTCGATGCCGGCCAGCGCCATGGTGGCGAGGCCGCCCTCGCCGTACCACCAGGTGTGGCGCTTCAGCGCCTGCCACACCGCCTCGGGCTCGCGCACATCCATCCCGGCGACGATGTCGGCCAGGCCGCCCTGGATCAGCACGGCCACGGCGCGGCAGGCCTCCGGCCACATGGCGATGCATTCGCCCCAGCCGGTCAGCCCGCCTTCGGCCTCCAGCCGCAGCAGCACGGTGTGCCGGATGTTGCCGTGGTCGTTCGGCTCCGGATAGCGCAGCACGATCGGGGTGATGCCCTGGATGCGCATGTTCCTCCTCCCCGCCGGCCGGCCGCTTCGGCGGCTCGTCCCTCGTTGGCCCGCGCACAGCCCCTTGCCAGGGCGGCGGAACCGACACTACGATGCCCGAAAAGAATTGGCCTGTCCAATTGACCAATGGGGCCGCACACAGGGGAGGAAAGGATGATCCGCGCGCACCGCTTCCGCCCGGCGGGTTTCGTCATCGCCGCCGTCATGCTCGCCGCGGGTGCCGCGGCCTGGGCCGAGGATTTCCACGGCTTCGATCCGGCCGCCTTCTCCGGCGCCATGCTGTCGGCCGACCAGCTCAAGGCCATGGCGGCGGACGCCAAGGCGGTGACGCCGCCGCGCAACGGCTCCGGCTACGTCATCGGCTTCGCCAATCTACAGCGCGACATCGCCTTCGGGGTGAAGGTCGAAACCGGGATCAAGGCCAATGCCGACGCCGCGGGGGTCGAGCTCGCGGTCGCCGACAACCGGCTGGACGGGCCGACGGCCCTGGCCAATGCCGAAAGCTTCGTCCGCCGCAATGTCGACTTCGTCATCGAATTCCAGACCGACGTGAATTTCGGCCCGGCGGTGATGAACCAGTTCGACACTGCCGGGATCAAGGTGGCGGCGATCGACATCCCGATGCCGAACGCCACCTTCTTCGGCGCCAACAACCCGCGCTCCGGCTTCATGGGCGGCTCCTACCTGGCACAGGCGGCGGTCGCCGAATTCGGCGCCGACAAGGTGGCGCAGGGCTATCTCGTGGTCGGCGAGCTGCCGCAATCTGGCGCCATCCCGGCGATGCGGACCGGCGGCCAGGTCGCCGGCTTCCAGGCGGTGCTGCCGGACTTCCCGGCCGACCACATCCTGAAGATCGACACCAAGAACACGCTGCAGGAAAGCTTTCAGCAGATGAGCAACCTGATCGGCCGCATCCCGGCCGGCGTGCCGATCATGGTGACGGCGATCAACGATCAATCGGCGACCGGCATGCTGCGCGCCGCCCAGCAGGCGGGGCGTGAGGCCGACACCATCGTCGTCGGCATGGGCGCGGACGAGACCGAGACCCTGGCGAAGGAGCCGCGCTTCGTCGCCTCGGTCGGTTATTTCCCGGAGCGCTACGGCAACTACCTTATCCCGATCGCCCTCGCCACCCTGGCCGGCAAGACCATGCCGCCGGCGGTGCTGGTCAACCACGTCATGGTGACCAAGGCGAATATCTGCGAGTTCTACCCGGACACGCCCTGCGCCAAGGACGCCAAGGTCCTGGACTACAAGTTCCCGCAGGAGGCCTTCGCCAAGCATCTCGCCTCCCTGCGCGGGCTGGAGGAGCTGAAGGGCTACGAGACCCTGATCCCGAAGGAGTGACGGCTGCATGAGCCCCCGTCTCGAGATGCGCGGCATCCGCAAGGCCTTCGGCGGCGTCGACGTGCTGCGCGAGGTCGAGCTGACGGTCGAGGCGGGGGAGGTGCTGGCGCTCCTGGGCTCGAACGGCGCCGGCAAGTCAACCCTGGTGAAGATCCTGGCCGGCAGCTATGGCCGCGACGCCGGGACGGTGCGGCTGGACGGCGCCGATGTCACCTTCGACCGGCCGCGCCAGGCCGTGGCCGCGGGGGTGCGTCTGCTGCCGCAGGAGATCTCGGTGATCCCGGACATGACCGTGGCCGAGAACATCTGCATCGGCGACCTGCCGATGCGCGCCGGCCCCGGCTTCCGGGTGGTGGACACGGCTGCGATGCGCCGCCAGGCGGAAGAGCTGCTGCAGCAACTCGGCTATGCCGGCATCGACCCCGGTGCCCGGGTCAAGACCCTGAGCGTGCCGGAACAGCGGATCGTGGAGATCGCCCGGGCCCTGGCCGGCAAGGCGCGGGTGCTGATCATGGACGAGCCCACGGCGTCGCTGACCGAACAGGAGTCGGCGACGCTCTTCGCCATCATCCGCCGGCTGAAGGCGCAAGGCGTCTCGGTCATCTACATCTCGCACTACCTGTCCGAGGTGTTCGCGGTCTCCGACCGCATCGCCGTGCTGCGCGACGGCCGCAACGCCGGCAGCTTCCGCACCGCCGATGCGACGCCGGCCGAGGTGCTGCGCGCCATGCTCGGCGGCGTGGTCGACAACCTGTATGGCTCCGGCCCGGCCGCGCCGGCGGGCGACGCCGTGCTGGCGGTGGAGGGGCTGCGGATCGAGGGCGAGGTCGAGGATGTCGACCTGACCGTCCGGGCCGGCGAGATCGTCGGCATCTTCGGCCTGGTCGGGTCCGGGGTGGAGAGCCTGGGCCGGGCGCTGTACGGCGCGCTCGGACCGGTCGCGGCGCGGCGGGTCGCGATCGGCGGCGCCCCTTATGCGCCGCGCACACCGCAGGCCGGCAAGGCCGCCGGCATCGGCTTCATCGCGGCGGAGCGCAAGCGCGAGGGCATTGTCGCCGACCTGACGGTGCGGGAGAACATCGCCCTGCCGTTCCTGGAGCGCTTCCGCGCCGGCCCGTTCATGGACGTGGCGGCGGAACGGCGGCACGCCGAAAGCTGGATCGGCCAGCTCGGCATCCGCACGCGCGGCAGCGAGCAGCGCCTGCGTACCCTGTCCGGCGGCAACCAGCAGAAGGTCTGCATCGCCCGCTGGCTGGTCGAGGGCATGCGGCTTTTGATCCTGGAGGAGCCGACCCGCGGCGTCGATGTTGGCGCGCGGCGCGAGATCTATGCCGAGCTGCGACGGCTGGCCGATTCCGGCCGGGCGATTCTGGTCCTGTCCTCCGATGTCGAGGAGGTGGCGGGGCTCTGTGACCGCGCCATCGTGCTCGACCGCGGCCGGGCGGTGGCGGAATTCCCGCGCGGCAGGGCGCCGGCGGAGCTGATGGCCGCTGCCGGCGGACCGGTCGCGGCCAGCGCGCCAGCCGCAGCGACGGAAGGGGAGCTGAGGGCATGACGACGATCGACACTCCCCGCCGCGCCCAGGGCCTGGCCCGCGGCGCGCTCGGCCGCACCTGGTCCGGCGTGGCGGTGCTGCTGCTGTTCTACGTGGCGCTGCTGGTCGCCTTTTCGCTGCTGTCGCCCTGGTTCCTGTCCTTCAACAACATGATGAGCATCGGCTCCAACGTCGCCTTCATCGGGCTGATGGCGGCGACCGGCACGCCGCTGATCATCGCCGGCGGGCTCGACCTCTCGGTCGCCGCGGTGGCAGGGCTGACCGGCGTGGTGCTGGCGCTCCTCCATGGTCTCGGGCTCGACATCTGGGTGGCGGCCGTGGCGGCGATCCTGTTCGGCGCCGCGATCGGCCTGGTCAACGGCATCTTCACCACCGGCCTGCGCCTCAACCCGCTGATCGTCACCCTGGCGACCATGAGCATCATCACCGGCAGCGCGCTCGTCATGACCGGCGGCCTGACCCGGCCGCTGATGGTGCCCGGCTTCAACTGGATCGGCAGCGGCCGCCTCTTCGGCATCCCGGTGCCGCTGATCCTGATGCTGTTGTGCTACGGCGCGCTCTGGGTGGTGCTGGCCAAGACCCGCTTCGGCCGCTTCGTCTACGCCTCGGGCGGCAATCCGGAGGCCAGCCGCCTGGTCGGCGTGCCGGTGGCGCGCACTCAGATCACGCTCTACGTCCTGTCCGGCGTCAGCGGCGCCGTCGCCGGGCTGGTGCTGGCGGCGATGCTGGGGGCGGCGGCGCCGGACGCGGCGGGCAAGCACCTGCTGACCGTGATCGCCGCCATCATCCTCGGCGGCACCAGCCTGTTCGGCGGCCGCGGCAGCGTCTGGGGCACGCTGCTGGCCGTGCTGATCCTGGGCACGCTGAACAACGGGCTGACCCTCCTCAACGTCTCCAGCTTCTGGCAGGACGTGACCCGCGGCATCGTGCTGCTGCTGGCGGTCAGCCTCGACCAGATCCGCAGCCGCGCGGCGGGAGACTGAGCGTGGTCGTCGGCCTCGACACTGTCGCCCCGATCGAGCGGCAGTCGGTCGCCGAGCAGGTGGCGAAGAAGCTGCTGGAGCTGGTGCGCACCGGCAGCCTGAAGCCGGGCGACCAGCTGCCGCCGGAGCGCGAGCTGGCGCAGATCCTGCAGGTCAGCCGGCCCAGCGTGCGCGAGGCGCTGCGGGGCCTGCAGATCCTGGGCGTGGTCAAGATGCGGCAGGGCGGCGGCGTCTATGTCACGGCGCTTGAGGCGTCGGACCTCCTGGCGCCGCTGCAGTTCCTCCTGGAGCTGAACGCGCCGACGGTCGACGCGCTGCACGAGGCGCGGATCCTGGTCGAAGGCACCATTGCCCGGCTGGCGGCGGAGCGGATCGACGCCGCCTCGCTGGCGCGGCTGCACGCGCTGCTCTCGGTGCAGCGCGGCCTGCTGCGCGACCCGGTCGGCTTCCGCGTGTCGGATATGGAGTTTCACCGCATCATCTACGCCGGCTCCGGCAACCCGTTCCTGGAGCGGGTCGCCGGTTCCTTCTTCGTGCTGGGCATGGAGTACCGCCGCATCGCCTCCGAGACGCCGGGCGTGCTGGAGCGCAGCTTCGCCGACCACGAGGCGATCCTGGCGGCGCTCGATGCCCGCGACGCCGAGGTGGCGGGGGAGGCGATGCGGCGCCACATGACCAGCGTCTACGAGACCACGCTGGCGGCGATGGAGAAGGCGCGATGACGAAGAAAGCACGGGTCGCCGTGGTCGGTGCCGGCTGGTGGGCGGCGCAGAACCACATCCCGGTGTTGAAGCGGAATCCCGATTGCGAGGTCGTCGGCGTCAGCCGGCTGGGGGCGGCGGAGCTGGCGGCGCTGCAGCAGCGCTTCGAGATTCCGGAAGGCTCGGAGAACACTCTTGAGCTGCTCGACCGGGTGAAGCCGGACGGGGTGGTGGTCGCCTCGCCGCATGTGCTGCACCATGAGCATGCCGCCGCCGCGCTCGACCGCTTCTGCCACGTGCTGGTCGAGAAGCCGCTGGCGACCAGCGCCGCCGACGCCCGCGACCTGGTCGCCCGTGCGCGCCGGGCCGGCCGCGCCATCGTCGTGCCTTATGGCTGGAACTTCCTGCCCTGGGTGGGTGAGGCCCGCCGGCTGGTCGGGGAGGGACAGATCGGCAGGGTCGAGCATGTCGTGCTGCAGATGGGCTCGGCGCTGGAGGACCTGTTCGCCGGCCAACCGATGGTCGAGACCAAGGACCACATGTTCCGGCCGCCGCCTTCGACCTGGGCCGACCCGAAGCGCGCCGGCGGCTATGGCTGGGGCCAGCTCGTCCATGCGCTCGGCCTGCTGTTCCGCATCGCCGACCTCGTGCCACGCGAGGTCTTCGCCATGACCGGCGCCTCGCCGACCGGCGTCGACTACTATGACGCCGCGACGGTGCGGTTCGAGGGCGGCGCCACCGCCGCTTTGTCCGGCGCCTCCACCGTGCCGAAGCATCGCGGTCCGCATATCGACCTACGCATCTACGGCTCCGAGGGCCTGCTGCTGCTCGACATCGAGCGCGAGCGGCTGGAGGTGCGGCGCCGCGACGGTCGCGATACCGTGGCGCCGATGGCGCCGGGCGACGGCGCCTATGGCTGCGAGCGACCGGTCGACGTCTTCGTCGACCTCTGCCTCGGCCGCGCGGTCGAGAACGACGCGCCGGGCGAGGTCGGGATGCGCGCGGTCGAGGTGCTGGACGCCATGTACCGCTCCGCCGCCAGCGGCCAAGTCGAGAGGGTCTGACCCATGCAGCTTTCGCTCACCTCCTGGTCCCTGCGCGCCTGCTCGCTGCAGGAGGCGGCCGGCATCGCCCGGGCGCTCGGCATCGGCGCGCTCGACCTCGGCTATTTCTACGGACCGGCCTTGGACAAGGCGGCGCTCCTGGCCGATCCCGACGGGATGGCGGAGGCGGTCCGGGCGCTCGGCATCCATGTGCCCAGCTTCTATCATCTCTTCGGTGATGGCCTGTCCGACCGCAATCTGGCCGATCCGCGCCATCGCGACCGCAACATCGCGGATTTCCGCCAGGTGATGCGTTTCTGCGCCCGCGCCTGCATCGACACCGTCTTCATCCTGCCCGGCGTGTGCAACCCGGGGCAGGGGAGGGCGCAGGCGCTCGAGGAATCGGCCCGCTCGCTCAACGCCCTGGTGCCGATCGCGCGCGAGGCCGGGGTGACGCCGACGATCGAGGCGCATGTCCACTCCTTCCTCGAAACTCCGACGCTGGTCGAGGAACTGCTGGGCCGGGTCGAGGGGCTGAGGCTGACGCTCGACTACGCTCATTTCGTCTGCCTCGGCTACCGGCAGGAGGAGATCGATCCGCTGGCCCGCCATGCCGCGCATGTCCATCTGCGCCAGGCCCGGCCGGGGGCGCTGCAGGCCAAGGGGCACGAGGGCACGATCAACATCGAGGCCCAGCTTGCCACCCTGCGCGACGCCGGGTTTCAGGGGCACCTCGCGCTCGAATACGTGCATCAGGACTATATGGCGACGCTCTATGACGACGTGCTGACGGAGACGATCCGCCTGCGCGATCAGGTGCGGGCCTGGCTGGCATGACCGGGCACCGGCTGACGGTCGAGGAGATCTGCCGGAGCGGCTTCTCGACGCCCTGGGACGCGCCGATGGTGCCGCCTTTCCCCTTCAGCTTCCGCGATGTCGAGGTGCTGACCCTGGCCTGGCGCACCGATCCGGAGGCGGTCGAACGGCTGCTGCCGCCGCCGCTGGAGCCGACCAGCGACGTGGTGCTGGCGCATATCTACAAGATGAACGACACCGACTGGCTCGGCCCCTATGGCGAGTCCAACGTCATGGTCGGCTGCCGGCTGCCCGCGACCGGCGAGGCCGGGTCCTACTCGCCCTATCTGTTCCTGTCTTCCGACATCGGCGTCGCCCATGGCCGCGAGGTGCACGGCCAGCCGAAGAAGTTCGGCACGCCTGTGCTGGAGGCGCGCGGCGACGCCTGGGTCGGCACCGTCGCCCGCAACGGCATCGACGTCATCACCGGCACGCTCGCCTACAAGCAGCGGCGCGACCGGATCGAGAGCCTAGCCGCGCATTTCGACTTCGCCACCAACATCAACCTGAAGGCGATCGACCATATCGACGGCCGGCCGGCGATCCGCCAGCTCACCGCCCGCCGCCTGGCCGAGGTGGCGGTGCATGAATGCTGGAGCGGCCCGTGCACGGTCGAGCTGAGGCCCAACATCCAGGCACCGGTCTACCGGCTGCCGGTGCGGGAGATGCTCGACGGCTTCTACTGGCGCGCCGACTTCACCCTGGCGCCCGGCCGCATCCTGCACGACTATCTCGCCGGCTGACGACGGAGACCGCGATGACGCAGCACGCCTGGATCCTCGAAATCCGCCCCGGCTATGAGGATGAGTACAAGCGCCGCCACGACGAGATCTGGCCGGAGATGGTGGCGGCGCTGAAGGCGGCCGGGATCCGCAACTACTCGATCTTCAAATACGGCCTGACCCTGTTCGGCCATTTCGAGACCGACGACCTCGACCGCACCATCGCCGCGCTGCGCGACGACCCGGTCAACCGGCGCTGGGGCGAATACATGGCGCCGATCATGAAGGTCGAGATCGACAGCCGCACCGGCTTCCCCTTCCTGCTGCCGCTGCAGTGGCACATGGATTGAGGCCCGCCCGGGTGCGGCATCGGGAACCGTGCCGCTTACCAGCGCACCATCCCGCCGTCGACATTCAGGGTCTGCCCGGTGATCCAGTGCGCTTCCTCGGAGGCGAGGAAGGCGACCGCCGGGGCGATGTCGCGCGGCTGGCCCTGGCCGGGGATCGCCTGCAGCATCTCGACGAAGCCGAAGGCCTGGGCGTGCGGGCTGGCCATGACCCCGTCCGACGCCGTCAGCCCCGGCGTCACCGCGTTCACCGTGATCCCGTGCTTCCCCAGCTCGGTCGCCAGCGCCCGGGTGAAGCCGAACACGCCGCCCTTGGCCGCGACATAGGCCGCCATGTTCGGTGTGCCGGCGAAGATGGTGTTGGAGCAGATGTTGACGATGCGGCCCTTGCGGCCGTCTCGGCGCATCATGTCCGACGAGGCCCGGGACATCAGGAACACGCCGGTCAGGTTGACCGCGACGATCTTCTGCCAATGCGCCAGGTCGACCTCGTCCCAGGCAACGAAGGGCACGATGGCGGCGTTGTTGACCAGGATGTCGACGCCGCCGGCCCGCGTCGCCACGGTCTCGTGCAGTGCCGCCACCGAAGCGGGGTCGGAGACGTCGCAGGCGACGGCGAAGCTGTCGTTTCCCAGCCCCGCGGCCACCGCTGCGGCGCCATCGGCGTTGATATCGGCGACGACGATCCGTGCACCGTCGGCCGCCAGCCGCTCCGCGATCGCCCGGCCGATGCCCTGCGCCGCCCCGGTCACGATCGCGACCTTGCCCGAAAGATCCGAAGCCATGTCCCTGTTCCTTCTGTCTTGATTGATTGTCAGCCGGCGTCGATGGCCTCCATCGCGGCCGCCACACCCCGGCCGATGTCGACCGGGTGGCCCAGCGCGCCGAGCGCCCCGCCGAGCGCGCTGATCGCCACCACGGCGTAGAGCGGTTGGGCGGTCGGCCCCATATGGCCGATGCGCACCAGCTTCCCCAGCGTCTCGCCGCGGCCGGAGGAGAAGGTGACGCCGTAGCGCTCGCGTGCCGCCCGGCGCAGCGCCTCGTCGGCCACGCCGTCCGGCACGCGCACCGCCGTGGTGGTCGGCGAGGCGATGGCTTCGCGCGCCGGCCATAGCGCCAGCCCCATCGCCTGCAGCCCGGCGCGGCAGGCCCGGGCGGTCAGCGCGTGGCGGGCCCACACCACCTCCGGCCCCTCCGCCAGATACTGGTCCAGCGCCGCGTCCAGACCGTTGACCTCGGCAACCGAGGGGGTGAAGGGGAAGGGCTTCTCGTGGTGCCAGGCGTCCTCCCAGTCCAGGATGCTCAGCATCGAGGCGCGAGGCGCGTCGGGATTGGCCTTCATCTTGGCCCAGGCGCGGTCGGAGACGCCGAGCAGGCTCAAGCCAGGCGCGCCGCCCAGGCACTTGTTCGGGCCGGTGACGAAGATGTCGGCGTGGCAGTCCTCCGGATGCACGTCCATGCCGCCGAAGGAGGACACCGCGTCGACGATCAGATAGGCGCCATGCTCCGCCACGATCCGGCCGATCGCCTCGACCGGGTTGATCGTGCCGGACGGCGTGTCGTGGTGGCAGACCGAGACGATGCGGATCTCGGGACGCTCCTGCAGCATGCGGGCGACGGCGTCCGGATCGATCGCCTCGTTGTATGGCACCTCGATCTCGACCAGCTCGGCGCAATACCGCTTGGCCCAGTAGCCGAAGCCTTTGCCGTAGACGCCGGAGGCGAGGTTCAGCACCACGTCGTCGCGGGCGATCAGCGAGGCCGCGGCTGCCTCCAGCCCCAGCACCGGCTCGCCGTGCAGGATCACCGGCGGGGTCGACAGGCGCATCGCCGTGCGCGCCTTCTCGGTCACCTGCTCATAGAAGGCTTGGAAGAACGGGTCGAAATCGTAGTGGATGGTGCGCGACAGCCCGCGCAGCACCGCCGGATAGGCGTCGACCGGTCCGGAGGTGAGGGTGAAGGCGGGTTCGCGGATCGTCGGGTCGGGCATGGCCGTGACCTCATCCGTAGAATTTCGGGCCGGTCTGGTAGTGGGCGAAGTTCTCAGCGTCGTGCGAGAACATCAGCTCCGCCTCCCGCTCCTCCGCCAGCTTGGCGAGGCGGCGCATCGAGGCGACGCCCTTGACCGGATCGATGTGGAACGACGCCTGGCACAGAGTCTCCAGGCTCTTCTGGGTGTAGGCGGCGTCGATGGTGAACAGGATCGGCCGCCGGGTCTGGAATTCGACCAACAGGCTGTAATGGCCGATGGCATGGCCCGGTGTGAACAGCAGATGCACACCCTTGGCCAGCTCGACATCGCCCTCGACCGTCTCGAAGCGGGAATTGGCCTCGGTGGTGCCGGGCAGCAGCTGGTCCGTCTTGCCCCGAGCGGCGGCGGCCTCGGCCGAGAAGCTCAGGTCGGAATAGCCCAGCACCTCGAAGGGCTGGGGCGTCGCCGCCTGGGCGATCTCGTCGCGGTGGCAGATCTTCTTGGCGTGCGGGAAGTACTTGTTGCCGCCGACATGGTCGAAATGGAAGTGGGAGTTGACGACGACCCCGACATCCTTCGGTTCCAGCCCCAGCAGGCCCAGCGCGCCGGGGATCGTCTGCTCCTTCGTCTGCTGCGGCTTCTCGAAGGGCAGCACCTTCATCACGTGGTCGTAGTCGAAGCCGCTGTCGATCAGGAAACGGCCCTCGGCATGCTCGACCAGGATCGAATAGACCGGGAAGCGGATCTCGCCGCCGGGCCCGCGGTTCCAGAAGACGTGATAGCCGTCGAGGACGAGCGAGCCGCCGTCGAGTAGGTAGACCTTGGTGTCTGTCATGGCAGGGTTCCTCCGGAAGGGATCAGCGGGCACCTCGGACATAGGGCAGGCCCAGCGCCGCGGGCAGGCTGGCGCGCCGCCCGAACAGCACCAGCACCGCCATGACCGCGGCGAAGGGCAGCATCTGGATCACGTCGGTCGGCACGTCGACGCCGGCGACCTGCAGCGCCGTGGTCATCGACAGGCAGGCGCCGAACAAGAGGGCGCCGAGCAGCACCCAGACCGGCCGGCCCCGCGCCAGCATCGCCAGCACGATGCCGATGAAGCCGGCGCCGTTGGTCATGAAGGGGATGAACAGGCCGGCGCCGATATTGGCCAGGAAGGCGCCGCCGACGCCGGCCAGCGTGCCGGTCGCCAGCACCGCGGCGGTGCGGACGCCGATCACGTCGACCCCCGCGGCGTCCAGCGCCTCCGGCTTGTCGCCCGCCGCCTGCAGGTCGAGGCCGAGCGCGGTGCGCCGGAACACCCAGGCGAGGACGAAGGTCAGGGCGACCGCGAGATAGACCACCAGGTGGCGGTCGAACAGGGCCGGGCCGATCACCGGGATCGCCGACAGGATCGGGATCGGCAGGGTGGCCGCGCCCTCCAGCCGCGGATAGCTCTGAGAGAACTGGAAGTAATGGAGCAGGGCGGTCATGCCCTCCGCCCCCAGGGTCAGGGCGATGCCGATGACGATCTGGTTGAGGCCGAGCCGGACGCAGAGCAGCGCCATCAGCAGGGCGACCAGCAGCCCGCCGCCGGCGCCGCCGAGAAAGCCGAGCCAGATCGACCCGCTGGAATAGGCGACCAGAAAGCCGAGATAGGCGCCGGTCAGCATCATGCCCTCGATGCCGACATTCAGCACGCCAGCCTTCTCCGAGATCTGCTCTCCCAGCCCGGCCAGCAGCAGCGGCACGCCGGCGGTGACGGCGCCGAGCACCAGCGAGGTCAGGAAGGCCTGGGTCAAGAGCCCGTCCATGCTCAGGCCCTCATCCGCTCGCGGCGCCGGTGGTCGACATACTCGACCAGCGCCAGGACGATCAGCAGGATCGCCATCACCACCAGGGTGAAGAAATGCGGTACGCCCAGCCGCCGCGCCGCGCTCTCGCCACCGATCGACAGCACCGAGAACAGGAAGACGAAGGCGATGCTGGCGAAGCCGTTGAAGCGGGCCAGGAACACCAGCGGGATCACCGCCAGGCCGTAGGCCGGGTTCCAGTCGGCGCGGACATTGCCCTGCACGCCGATGATGTCGACCGCGCCCGCCATGGCTGCGAGGCTGGCCGAGATGGCGAAGACGGCGACGGTCAGCCGCGGCACTGGCAGCCCGGCATGGATCGCGGCACGGGCATTGGCGCCGACCACCCGCAGCCTCAGCCCGAAGGCGGTGCGGGTCATCATCAGATGGACCAGCACGACCGCGACGAGACCGAGCACCAGTCCGCCGCTGATCGTGGTGCCGAACAGCCGCGGCAGCCGGTCGTCCACCGCAAGGGTCCGGGTCTGCGGCACGGTCGTCGCCGGGTCTCGGAAGGCCAGCTTCACCAGGACATTGGCGAAGGAGGTGCCGAGGAAGGTCATCATCAGTGTGGTGATGATCTCGTTCACGCCCTGATAGGCGCGCAGCAGCGCCGGCAGCAGCGACCAGGCGGCGCCGACCGCCGCGGCCAGAAGGAGGCACAGCGGCAGCGCGATCCAGCCCGGCAGCGCCGCGGCCAGGGGCGGCCCGGCCGCGGCGACGATCACCGCGGCCAGCAGGAACTGGCCGTCGGTGCCGAGATTCCAGATGCCGGCCCGGAAGGCGACGATCAGCCCGGCGGCGAGGAACAGCAGCGGCGCCATCCGCGACAGCGACGCCTGCAGCCCGAGCCAGGACAGGAGGCCGCGCTGCAGTACCAGCCCGTAATAGGCCAGCGGATCAGTACCCAGCGCCAGCAGCACCCCACCCGACAGCAGCAGCGCTGCCAGGATCGGGCCCAGCGTGACCAGGGCCCAGTGCAGGGCGCCGCCGGCCGCGCCGGGTTTCGCCGGCGGCTTCTGGGCGGTGCCGTTCACCGTGTCCGCCGTCATGACGCGGATCCGATCATCAGCTCTCCCACCCGCTGGCGCGCCCGATCGTCATTGGCGACCGTTCCGGCAATGCGGCCGCGGGACATCACCGCGATCCGGTCCGCCAGCTCCAGCAGCTCCTCCAGGTCGGTCGAGATCAGGATGGTGGCGACCCCGGCATCGGCGGCGTCGCGGATCCGCCGCCGCGCGGCGATGATGTTCTGCACGTCCAGGCCGTGGGTCGGCTTGCTGTAGATCACGACCCGGGCAGCGCCGGACAGCTCGCGGGCCAGCAGCACCTTCTGGATGTTGCCGCCGGACAGGCGCCCGACCGGCGTCCGGACGCTCGGTGTTCGCACGTCGAAGGCGGTGACCAGGGCGCGGGCATGGCGGTCGATCTCGTCGGGCCGCTCCAGCCCACGCGACCAGAAGGGCGCTTCGCCGATCTGCTTCAGCAGCAGGTTGAGGGAGACGGGGAAGGCGCCGACCGTGCCTTCGCCGAGCCTATCGTCGGTGACATAGCGCAGGCCCAGCCGGCGCCGCGCGCCGACATCCAGATGCTCGATCGGCCGGCCGTCCAGCAGCACCGTGCCGCCGCTGCCCGGCCGCTGCCCCGCCAGCGCCTCGGCCAGCTGCTGCTGGCCGTTGCCGTCGATCCCGGCGATGCCCAGGATCTCGCCCGGCGCCACCTCCAGCGCGATGTCGGCGACGGCCGCGGCACCCTGGCCGGGCACGCTGAGGCCGCGCACCACCAGGCGTGGCGGCGCGGACGGGGCGGGGGGGTGCCGCCGGCCGCCGACCTTCGGTTCGTCGGTGGCGGCCACACCGAACATCAGATGCACGATCTCGGTCGTGGCCTCGCGCTCGCCCAGGCTTCGCAGCCGCTCGGGCGGGATCTCACCGACCCTGCGGCCGAGGCGCAGGATCGTGATGCGGTCGCCGAAATCCAAGGCTTCCTTCAGCTTGTGGGTGATGAAGACGACGGCGATGCCGCGCCCGGCCAGCCGCCGCATCAGCGCGCCCAGCTCCTCCACCCCCTTCGGCGTCAGCATCGCAGTCGCCTCGTCCAGGATCAGCAATCGGCTGCCGCGCAGCAGCGCGCGCACGATCTCGGCCTGCTGCTGCTCGCCCAGCGACAGCTCGCCGGTGACGGCCTGCGGGTCGATCGCCAGGCTCAGCCCCTCGGCGGTGCGCCTGAGATCGGCGGCCAGCCGGGCGCGGTCGGGGCGGCGCCACCAGGGCAGACCGAGCGCCAGATTGTCCGCGACCGTCAGGGTGGGGGCCAGCATGACGTGCTGGAACACCGTGCCGATGCCGAGGCCGAGGGCGTGGCGGGGAGAGGCGATGGCCTGCTCGTGCCCATCGACCAGGATGGTGCCCTCATCGGGCTGCAGGACGCCCGACAGGATCGATATCAGCGTCGACTTGCCGGCCCCGTTCTCGCCCAGCAGCACATGCACCTCGCCGGGCCGGATCGCCAGATCGATCCGATCGTTGGCGACGACGCCCGGAAAGCGCTTGGTGATGCCGCGCAGCGCGATGATCGGCGCGCCGGGGTCCGGTGGCGGTGATGCGGTCATGGCTCCGTCGCTCCGTGATCCGCCGGCATATCCCGGCGGATCGCCGCGTTATCGGCCGGATTACTGCGTCGCCGCCGAGACATCCGACATCAGCGCGCGGACTGCGGTCGCCTCCCAGATCGGCTCGACCTTGACCTTGCCGCTGACGATATCGGCGCGGATCGCCTGCAGCTGGGTCCAGACATCGTCGGGAATGGCCTTGGTCTTGAGGAGCTGGACGGAATCGTCGGCCAGGCCGATGGCGTAGGGCTTGGTGCCGAAGGTGCCTGCCTTCAGGTCCTCGATCATCGCCGTATAGACCGGGGTGATGTTCCAGATGACGGAGGACAGGAGATTGCCCTTGTCGATGCTGGACTTGTCGCCGATCACGTCGATGAAATAGACCTTGCCGCCGTCGGTCGCCTTGCTGGTCTCGACCGCCTGGATCATGCCGAAGCTCGATCCGTTGCCCTGGCCGAAGATGATGTCGGCCCCGGCTGCGATCACCGATTCCGTGACCCGCTTGCCGCCCGCCGCGTCGCTGTAGGCGGCCGGGCCGATCACGGCATAGCGGATCTTCACCGACGGCTTCTCCGCCTTCGCGCCCTGGGCGAATGCCGCGGATTGCGAGTTCCAGGACGGCGGCTCGCCCGACACGACGATGCCGACCGTGCCGGTCCGCGTCATCTTCGCCGCCAGCCGGCCGGCCAGATAGGCGCCCTCATGGCCGCTCAGCGTGTAATCGGCGATCAGGCCGGGCTTCAGCAGGTCCGGCCGGTCGACGATCGCGACCGGCACGCCGGTCTCGGCCGCGATCTCGGGGGCGGCGGTGTTGTAGCCGCTGGCATGGGCGATCAGCAGGTTCGCCCCGTCCGCCACCAGCTCGCGCATGGTCGACCGCACGTCGCCATAGCCGAGGCCCTCGGCCACCATGACCTCCACGCCCGCCTTGGCGCCAGCCGCCTTGGCCGCGGCGACGCCCTGCTGGTTCCAGCCGAAATCGGTGCCCTGTTCCGGCGCCAGGATGGCGATGCTCTTCACCTCCGCGGCGCTGCCCGCGGTGGAAGCCAGCCCCAGCAACAGCGCGCCGAAGCCGGCCCTGATCAACAAGCTCTTCATCATGTCTCGACTCCCTGTTTGTTATTGTGGAGCAATTATATTGTCTATTTGGTTTCTTGCAGGACTGTAGTATTGGATATTGTTCTTCTCGCAAGTCGCCTTTTTGGAGTGATCCGATGGTGCGGTTCCAGTCCCGCGTCCTTCCGACGATCGCGCTGGCGCTTGCGGCCATGCCGGCCTTCGCGGCCGGGCTCGGGCCGGATGGGCTGACCGAACGGATGTTCCGCGCGGACAACCGCGGCCACGGCCGGATCGCGTGCGGCGCCGCGATCGCCCACTGGTACTCGGTCGATCTCGGGCAGGCCGGCCCGGGTGGGTCGGTCAGCGCCCGGCTCTGGTTCGGCCCGGATGGCGCCGTGTACCTGCTCAATGACAAGCAGGACCGGCTGCCGATCGAGACGCTGTGGTGCGGCGTCGCCGGCCGCAGCTGGGCGACGCGCAGCATGATCGACCTGCCGCGCCATGCCGGTCCGGTCGCGGCCGCAACACCGATCGCGGTGGACTGCGCGCCGGCCGGCGACCGGCTGGCCTGCCGCTGACTCATCCGTCGCGCCCCTCCAGGATCCGCCGCACCGCTACCAGGCGCCGGGCCCGCTCGGCCTGCAGCTCCCGGATCTGGTCCGGCGTGTAGGGGAAGATGCCTTCGCCGCTCTTCATCCCCAGCTTGCCCGCCCTGGTTCGGTCTGTCACATAGCCCGCCACGTCCTTGCGATCCGACAGGTCGGCGTTCAGGAAGCTGGCGACCGACTGGTAGATGTCCAGCCCAGCCATGTCGAGCAGCCGCATCGGGCCGACCACGCTCAGCTTGTAGCCGATGCCCCAGGACACGCAGGTGTCCATGCCCTCCTCATCGATCACCCCCTGGTCGACCAAGTCGATCGCTTCGCGCAGCAGGGCGTAGAGGATGCGGTTCTCGACGAAGCCGGGAACGTCCTTCTTCACCACCACCGGCAGCAGCTTCAGCGACCGGATCAGATCTGTGATGAAGCTCACGGTCGCCGGTGCGGTCCGCTCGCCGGCGATCACCTCGATCATCGGGATGATGTGCGGCGGGTTCGACCAGTGCATTCCGACCAGCCGTTCGGGATGCGACAGGAATGCCTGCAGCGTGGTGATCGGAATGCCGGAGGTGTCGGAGGCGACGATGGTGTCCGCCGGCAGCAGCGGGTCCAGCGTGCGATAGAGCTCGGCCTTGATCTCGACCTTCTCCGGCACGTTCTCGATCACCAGCCCGGTACCGGAGACGGCCCCGGCCAGGTCCTCGTGGAAGCTGACTGCGCCCTCGCCGGAGGCCGGCGGGGCGATGCCGAGCCGGTCCAGCACCGCGCCGGCTTGCGGAACCGCGGCGCGGGCGCGTTCGATCGCGGCCGGCGACGTGTCATGCGCCCGCACCGCCATGCCGCCGCGGGCGAGCGTCGCCACAATTCCCGGGCCCATGGTGCCGAGGCCGATCACTGCGACTTGAAGGCTTCCGTCCGGCATTGTCCCGCTCCCGCCGCTCAGGGCTTCAGGAAGGCGTCGGTGAAGGCGGAATCCGCCGCGATCGTACCCTTCATCGCGCCCTGGTCGGTCAGCACCTTGATCGTCTTGGCCCATTTCTCCTTCGTCATCCAGCCGAGGCCATTGGCCTTGGTGTCGGCATCGGTGAAGGTGTGGTCGATATCGGCCTGCAGCTGCGCCGCCAGCACGTCCTCCTTGCCGGAGTAGCCGGGTGCCGCCTTGGCGGTGATCGCCGCGGCCTCCTGCGGATGCTCGGCGGTGAATTGGAAGGCCTTGAGATAGGCGGCGACGAAGCGCTTCACCACGTCCGGCTTGTCCTTGAGCATGGCCTCGGAGGTGAACAGGCCGGAGCCGTAGACGTCGTAGCCGTAATCGGCGCCGAGGAGGATGCTGAGCGAGCCCGGGCCCCCGGCCTTGGCCTCCAGCTCCGGCACCTCGGCATCGATGTAGCCCGGCACCGCATCGACCCGGCCGAGCAGCAGATAGCTCTCATAGGGCGGCGACACGCTGCTCATCTTCATGTCCGCCTCGGACATGCCATTCGCGGCAAGGAATGCCTTGAAGAAGATGTAGGTCGATCCGGCCGGATGGATGCCGATGTTCAGCCCCTTGATGTCGGTGGGCGCCTTCAGCTGATGGCTCTTGGCCAGGGCGATCATGCCGAGCGGCGAGCGCTGGTTCACCGCCACCAGCGCCACCACCGGCACGTTCTGCGACCGCGCCACGGCCAGGGTCGGCAGGTCGCCGAAGCCGAATTCGGCGTTGCCGTTCGCCACCAGCCGCATGGCGTCGGGCGAGCCGGTGCCCTTGCGGATCTCGGTGACCTCGATCCCGTTCTCGGCGAAATAGCCCTTCTCCTTCGCCACGAAGAACATGGCGTGGTTGCCGCGCACCACCCAGTCGAGCTGGACGCTCACCTGGTCGGCGGCCAGGGCCGGGGCCGCCAGGATCGCCGCCGCCAAGCCGATCAGGACCCCACAGACCGATCTCCTCACCATCGTCAGCCTCCCGCGGCCTTTCGGGTTTGCTCGGATCAGGCGGACCGCAGCGCCGGATCGAATTTCGGAGCCCAGGGCACCACCAGCCGTTCCAGCAGCTCCATCGCGTAGTAGAAGACGACCCCGACGACCGACACGACCAGCAGCGCCGCGAACACCATCGGCGTGTCCAGCTGGGTCGAGGCGAACTGGATCAGATAGCCCAGGCCCGCCGAGGCGCCGGCGAACTCGCCGACGATGGCGCCGATGACGCTGAAGGTGACGGCGATCTTCAGCCCGGCCATCAGCTGCGGCAGGGCATAAGGGATCTGGATGCGCAGCAGGATCGTGGTCCGGCTGGCGCCGACCGACCGCATCAGCGACAGGAGGCCCGGATCGGCGGCCTCCAGCCCGGCCAGCATCGACAGCGTCACCGGGAAGAAGGCGATCACCAGGATGAGCCCGACCTTCGGCGCCAGGTCGTAGCCGAACCAGAGGATGAAGATCGGCGCCAGCGCCACCTTCGGCACGGTCTGGAACAGCACGATCAACGGATACAGCGCCCGGCCGAGCAGCCGGAACCGGGCGATCACCATGGCCAGCGCGATGCCGACCACGGCCGCGACCAGGAATCCGACCAGGATCTCGACCGCGGTCACCCGCGTCGCCTCGAGAAGCGGCCCGGCCTCGCGCGCCAGGGTGGCCCCGATCGCCGACGGTGCCGGCACGATGAAGCTGGAGACCTCGAAGATCCAGATCGCGGCTTCCCAGGCGGCGATGGTGGTCAGCAGCAGCACGACGGCCGGCAGCCACTCGGCCGTCGCCGCGCCCCGGCGGGCGAGGACCGTGGCGCCGCTCATGACCGGCCTCTCATAGCGTGGCTCTGGACCAGCAGCGACCGCAGCCGGCTCTCCGTCGCCCGGAAGCGCGGATCGGCGTAGCTCTCCTCGCCGCGGGGATAGGGCAGGGGGATCTCGATGCTGTCGATGATCCGGCCCGGCCCGACGCCCATGACATGGACGTGCCGCGACAGCAGCACCGCCTCATCGATCGAATGGGTGACCAGCACGATGGTCTTGCCGGTGCGCTCCCAGATCTCCAGCAGCGACCGGCTCATCTCCTCCCGCGTGATCGCGTCGAGGGCGCCGAAGGGCTCGTCCATCAGCAGGATGTCGGGCTCGAGTGTCAGCGCCCGGGCGATGGCGACGCGCTGGCGCATCCCGCCTGACAGCTGGCTCGGCCGCTTGGCTGCAGCGTCCTCCAGCCCGACCAGCTTCAGCATCGCCCGCGCCCGCTCCAGCACCTCGGCCCGCGGCAGGGACCGGTCCGCCACCTCGCGCAGCAGCGCCGCGTTGTCGAGCGCATTCTTCCAGGGCAGCAGATTCGCGTCCTGGAACACCAGGCCGATGATCCGCCGCCGCACCGCCTCCTCCGGCGGCAGACCGGCGACGCGGACCCGGCCTTCGGTCGGGGGCAGCAGCCCGGCCATCATCTTGAGAAGCGTGCTCTTGCCGCAGCCGGACGGGCCGATCAGGCAGACGAAGGATCCCCTGGGCACGGTCAGGCTGATGTCGCACAGCACCTGCTGCCGGATGCCGAGGATTTCGAAGGTCACCGACACCCCCTCGACCGCGATCTGGGCGGCGTCAGTCGACGGCGCCGCCGGGGGCTCCTTCAGTCTCGCCACGGGCATGGTCCAGCTCTTCCCATCCGGTCCATCCAATCCGGCACCCGTTCGGCCGCGGCCGTCACAGCCGGCACCTCCTAGCCCGCCGTTGCCTTGCGGAAGGCCGGCCGGGCCTCCAGGGCCGCCATCCAGCGATCCAGGTTGGGGAAGGCCGGTCGCTCGATCGGGAAGCCCAGGCAGCGCTTCAGGATCGGGCCCAGCGCGATATCGGCGACGGTCAGGCGGCCGAGGGCGAACCAGTCGCGCCCGGCCAGGTGCCGGTCGGCGATCGCCAGCAGATCCGCCAGTTCCTTCCCCTGCACCGCGAACTCGGCGCCGCGCTCCTCCGGCGGCTTCTTTGCGTCCTTGAAGATGGCGACGTAGGGGCTGTTGACGCTGGCCAGCAGCCAGTCCATCCAGCGCTCGACATCGGCCTTCTCGGCCGGGTTCGCGCCGGTCAGGGTCGGGCCGTGCAGCGCCGCCAGGTACCGCAGGATAGTGTGGGATTCCCAGATCACGGTGTCGCCGTCGACCAGGGTGGGCACCTTGGCGTTCGGGTTCAGCGCCAGGTACTCAGGGGTCTGGGTGTTGCCGAACTGGCGGCCGTAGTCCTCGCGCTCATAGGCGACGCCCAGCTCCTCGAGGAGGAACAGCACCTTCTGCACGTTGCCGGAGGTGTGCCGGCCCAGCAATCTGATCATCCTTGCCTCCCGAACTCGCGCCTCAGCCCCTCAGCGGGCGGTAGGCGATGGCATCCATCTCGATCTTGGTGTTGATCACGGCGCGCGCCTCGACGGTGGTTCGCGCCAGCGCCGCGTCCTTGAAGTATTCGGCGAAGATCTTGTTGTAGCGGCCGAAGTCGCGGGCATCCTCGAGATAAGTCGTGACCCGGACGACATCGGCCAGAGTCGCACCGTCCTCCGCCAGAACCCGCTGGATCGCCTCGATTGTGGCCCTGGTCTCTTCCTCGATCGTGCCGTGGACCATGTTGCCCTCGGCGTCCTTGCCGACCTGGCCGGAGACGAAGATGAAGTCGCCGGCCCGCACCGCGGGGTGGAACGGCAGGTTCGGATTCTTGCGGCCGATGGCGTAGCGCGGCGCGGCGTCTGCGGTGTCGGACAAGGCAGCCCCCTTCAGAAGACGCTGGTTTCGATGATGTCGACGCCGTTGATCCGGTCGATCAGGTAGATCAGGCCGCGGTCGTCGATGGTGGCGTCGTTCGACGACGCCCGCTCCTCGCCGGCCGGCGGGTCGGGCAGGAAATGGCCGACCTCGCGCGGGACGAAGGGGTCGGCGATATCGACCAGCCGCAGCCCCTGCGCGAACCAGGCGAAGGGAATGACGGTGCCGGTGAAGCGCTCCGACGGCTGATGGCAGCCGGTCATCGGCGGCTGCGGCGCCCCGTCCCGGTCCAGCCCCGGCACCTGGAAGGTCGCGATCGGCAGCGGCAGCCGCTCCTCCGTGATGTCGTAGATCCAGGTGAAGGCGGGCGCGGCGGGGCGCAGCTTGGCCACGTCCTCGTCGGCCACGACCATGATCTTCCGGCCCTTCAGCGGCTGCGGGATGGGCAGGCAGGTGTGGGTGGGGTGCGGGAAGGACGGGCTGGTGTTCAGCTGCGAGATCAGCTTCGGCCGCGCCATGTCGGCGATGTCGAGGATGAACAGCCCGTGGTGCCAGTAGCTGACATAGAGCCGGTCGCCTGCCCGGATCGGATGGTGGCAGCGCGGCGGCACCCATTCGGCCCAGGGGTATTCCTCACCGCCGCCGGTCCACTGGCCGGGGATCCACCAGCGCCCGACCTCGACCGGCCGGGCCGGATCGACCAGGTCGAGGATCATGACGATATTGCCGACATAGCCCTCGGCGGTCGGCGAGATATAGGCGTAGCGCCCGTCGAAGTCGTAGCGGTGGACGCCGCGGCCGGCGGTCATCCATTTCGAGATCAGGCGGGGCTGGCTGGGGCGGGAGACATCGTAGATCGCGATGCCGCCGCCGAAATCCGCCGGGCCGCTCTGCCCCAGCTTCTCGTGGTTGACGATCATGATGTCGCCGGCCACGCGCACCTTGTGCGAATGCCAGCCCTCGGGCAGCTCCAGCCGGGCGACCACCTTCGGGTTCCGCGGGTCGGCGACGTCAACGATGGTGGTGCCGCTGGGCCAGCGCATATGGCCGATATAGAGGGTCGTGCCCTCGACCCAGACCTGGCCGCCGCCGGGGCAGTCGATATGCGAGACGAGGGTGGTGTTGGCGGAGCTCGGCAAGATGGCCTCGGATGGTTCGGGACGGGAGAGGCCGGCGGGCCGTCAGATCATGCGGACCACGTCGCCGCTGGCGTCGCGGCCCCATTTGCGGAACAGGCCGAAGGCCTTCTGCGCCGGCTCGTCGCTGGCGACGAACAGGATCGCGGGCTCGGTGCCGGACCCGTTCACATGCTCGCACCACGACCCTCCGGGCACCGCCAGCGTGTCGAACTCGGTCCAGTCGAAGCGCTTGCCGTCGACCATGGAATGGCCGCTGCCCTGGAACGGCGCCACCAGGAGGCTGGCGGTCTGGCGCAGCGGGCGGGTCCGCTCGCCCGGCCGCAGCATCTGGGCGAAGAAGGTGATGGTCTTGAACACCGGCCCGCCGGTCAGCGGGTCGACATACTCGATCATCAGCGCCTCATACGGGTCGCCGTCCCAGTCCTTGAACCGCTCCAACTGCTCCCGCATCGCGTCCCAGCGATAGACATACATCGGCGACGACAGGCCGGAGCCGCGATGGTGGTCGATGAAGCGCGGCCGCAGCCCGCCGGCGCCGTAGACGCGGGCGGAATAGTCGTCGGGGAAGCGGGCGCTCTGCACCTTCTTGGCGACGCCGGCTTCGGCGTAATCGTGCTCGAAATACACGGCGTTCAGAGTCTCGACCAGCGGCAGGTCCAGCACCGAGAGATTGACCGCCGGCTCGTCGCCCGTGTTGCCATGGTTGTGCCAGGCATCGATCGGCGTCAGCACCATGTCGCCCGGACCGAAGGTGATGTCCTCGCCCTCCACGCCGGTGAAGTTGCTCTTGCCGGTCAGGCCGAAGCGGATGGCGCTGGGCGAATGCCGGTGCGGCGGCATCACCTCGTTCGGGTCGTTCAGCCGGTAGGCCGTGTACATGGTGCTGACCGTCGCCCGTCGCGGCGACAGGCCGGGATTGACCAGGATCAGCGAGCGCCGCTCGGAATCGTCCATGTGGATCAGCTCGGCCGAGCGCTGCAGGATCGGCGCGATGTCCTCCCGGTAGCGCCACAGGAAGGGCACGGCCTTCTGGGTGCCCATCAGCTGCCTGATCTCGTCGTGATCGACGTCGGTCGAGCTGGCCCAGAACGGGAACATGTTCTTGTTGAAGACGTCATCGTACAGCGCCTTCAGGGCGGCGTCGCGATTGGACGCCCCTTGCGCCGCGGCGCGCGTGTCCGTCATGTCGCACCCCTGTTTTTGGATTGTCGTTCAACCTTAACCACGACCGTATGCCCTCTGGTCGACCGTTTCAACCGTATTGTTTGGTTGAGCGGTGTTTGGTTGATGATTGGTTGTTTCATTGGTCGGGATCGCCGCCGGCGCCAGAGTGGGCACGCCGTGGATCAGGTCGGCGGCGCGCTCGGCGATCATCAGCACCGGGGCGTTGATGTTGCCGCAGGTCAGGTCGGGCATCACCGCGGCGTCGACGACGCGCAGGCCTTCGGCGCCATGCACCCGCAGCTGCGGGTCGACGACCGCTCCGTCATCGGCCGACACGCCCATCCGGCAGGTGCCGAGCGGGTGATGCACGGTGATCGAGGTGGCGCGGATGTAGGCATCGATCTCGGCATCCGAGGCCTTGGCCGCGCCGGGTGCGGATTCGCGGGCGACGAAGCGGGCCATCGGGCCCTGCGCCATCACCTCCCGCGCCATCCGGATGCCGGCGCGCAGGCTCTTCCAATCCCCGTCGGTCGCCAGGAAGTTCTGGCGGATCACCGGTGCCGCCATCGGATCGGCGGAGGCGAGGGAGACGGTGCCGCGGCTCTCCGGCTGGATCGCCACCACACGGCAGGCGAAGGCATCGGTGAAGGGCTGCTTGAACGGCTTGAAATAGGGCCAGGCGCCGAGCGGCGCCGCAGTCAGCAGGAACTGCACATCCGGCAGCGACAGCTCCGCCCGGCTCTTCAGGAAGGCGACCACGCCGCCCGGCACATCGGCGGCGAAGCCCTTGCCGAAGGCATAGGCCTTGCCGAGCTCCAGCACGATCCGATCGGCCCGCATCATCCGGTGGAACGGCCCCGGCTCGCGCCGCTGGTACATCAGGATGGTCGAGACATGGTCCTGCAGGTTGCGGCCGACGCCTTTGAGCGGGATGCGGGTGCCGATGCCCTGCGCCGCCAGCCGGTCGGGATCGCCGATGCCGGACAGCATCAGCAGCTGCGGGCTGTTGATGACGCCGCCGGACAGGATCACCTCGCGATCCGCCCGGGCGGTCCTGATCTGGCCGTCCTTGACGTATTCGATGCCGATCGCGCGGGTTCCCTCGAACAGGATGCGCGTGGCCATCGACCCGACCGAGACGGTCAGATTCGGCCGCCGCAGCGCCGGCCGTAGATAGGCGGTCGCCGCGCTGCAGCGCCGGCCGTCGCGAATGGTCATCTGCAGCCGGCCGAAGCCCTCCTGCCGGGCGCCGTTGTAGTCCTCGGTCCAGCCATGCCCGGCGGCCTGCCCGGCGGCGGCATAGGCCTCGAGCAGCGGGTCCTGGTAGCGGCAATGCTGCACCCGCATCGGCCCGTCGCCGCCACGCCAGGCATCCGCGCCGTCTTCCCAGGATTCGAGCCGCCGGAAATAGGGCAGGGCGTGGACGTAGGACCATTCCTCCAGCCCGGAGGCGGCCCAGCGGTCGTAGTCGCCGCGATTGCCGCGGACATAGGCCATGGCGTTGGTGGAGGAGGAGCCGCCGACCACCTTGCCGCGGGCGCATTCCACGCGGCGACCGTCGACACTGGCCTCGGGCTCGCAGAAATACATCCAGTCGTGCAGCCGCTTCTGCAGGATCTTGCCCCAGCCGAGAGGGATGTGGATCCACGGGTCGCGATCCCAGCCGCCGGCCTCCAGCAGCAGCACGCGGCGGGCGGGATCCTCGCTCAGCCGCGCGGCGAGGACGCAGCCGGCGGAGCCGGCGCCGACGATGATGGTGTCGTAGCCGGCGGCGGGGCTCACGGCGTCCCCCATTCCGTCGGGTCCGTCGACCGGGCGCGGTCGACCGGTTGTCCGGGCATCGGAAGCCTCCTGTCGGGGCTGCGCCGATCTGGGCGGCGCTTGCCGGGAACAACTCGACCACTGCCAACCATTCTTGTCAACCATGGCGAATGGTTGATATGGTGGCCCATGTGGTCGGAACTGCCGATGCTGCGGCTGTGGTGGACCGGCCGCCGGAACAGACGTCAAGAAACCGAAGCAAGCCAGAGGGACCAGGATGAACCGATCGGCGCCTTCCGATCACCAGAACGCCGACGATCAGACGCCAGATCCCTCCACCCGCGACGACAGCCTCGCCGAGATCGTCGCGGCGCTGCGCGGCATTCTGGCCGAGGGCAGCGGCACGCCTTCGGAGCGGGCATTGGCGGAGCGGCTGAATGTCAAGCGGCACCGGCTGCGCCGGGCCCTCGACCAGCTGCGCGCGGCGGGGGAGCTGGGGCCGGCGCGGACCGGGCGGCCGCGGACCTCGGCTCCGCGGCGGGGCGATGACCTCGCCCGCGACACCAATCCGGTCGAGATCATCGAGCTGCGCATGATGCTGGAACCTGCGCTGGCCCGGCTGGCCGCGCTGCGCGCCTCACCTTTCGAGATCATGCGCATCCAGCGTGCCGCGAGCACGCCGGCGGGGGCGTCTGCTGGGGCGGTCGATCTGGCCTTCCACAAGGCGGTGGCGGCCGGCGCCCGCAACAGCTTGGCGACCGAGCTCTACGCCTTGATCCGCCAGGTGGCGACCGACGCCCGGCTGCGCTTCGGCAACAGCGACAACCCGAGCTGCCCGAACCGACTGCGGCAGCGCGACGCCGAGCACAAGGCGATCGCCGACGCCATCGCGGCGCGCGATCCGGCTGCGGCGGAACAGGCGATGCGGGCCCATCTCGGGGCGGTGCAGCGCCAGATCTTCGACCGCCTCGGCCCTGGCATGGCCGTGGCCTGACGGCCCTTCCCCCCATCGCAGCGGAGCACGCGGTCATGGCCGGTTTCGACGTGCTGGTGATCGGCGCCGGCTCCGCCGGCTCGGTGGTGGCGGCGCGGCTCAGCGAGGATCCCTGCCAGTCCGTCGGCCTGATCGAGGCCGGGGCGATGCCGACCGATCCGGACATCGCCGTGCCCGCACAATGGCCCTTCCTGCAGGGACGGGCCTACGACTGGGCCTATCGCACCGTGGCCCAGCCTGGCACCGCCGGCCGCGTCCACGACTGGCCGCGCGGCCGCGTCGTCGGCGGTTCCAGCTGCCTGCACGCGATGGCGCATGTCCGCGGCCATCCGGACGACTTCGCGCCCTGGGCGGCGGCGGGCGGCCCGGGCTGGTCCTACGAGGCGCTGCTGCCGGCCTTCCGCCGCAGCGAGCGCTTCTCGGGCGGGGCATCGGCCGTTCACGGTGATGCTGGGCCACTCGACGTGCTGCTGCCGGACGAGCAGATCCATCCGCTGGTCCGCGCCTATATGGAGGCGGGCCTGGCGATCGGCGCGCCCTGGCTCGGCGACCACAATGCCGGGCCGCTGGCCGGGGTGGCGCCGAACCAGCTGACGATCCGCGATGGACGGCGCCTCAGCGTCGCCGACGCCTATCTCGCGCCGGTCCTCGGACGGCCGAACCTGACGCTGCTGACCGAGATCCTGGTCCATGACTTGGTATTGCAGTCCGGCCGGGTCCGCGGCGTGCGGGTCACCCGGCACGGGGCGGAGGAGATCGTGACCGCCGACCGGATCGTGCTCTGCGCCGGCGCGGTCGCCTCGCCGCTGCTCCTGATGCGGTCCGGCATCGGCGACCCGGAGACCCTGCGTGGGGCCGGCATCGCCTGCCGGCACGAATTGCCGGAGGTCGGCCGCAACCTGCACGACCACCTGCTCGCCGCCGGCAACGTCTACCGCTCCAGGCGGCCGGTCGCGCGGTCGCGGCTGCAGCATTCGGAATCGCTGATGTATCTGGACAGCGACGATCCCGTCCGGGCCGAAGGGGCGCCGGACGTCGTCCTGGCCTACGTCGTGTTGCCGGTGGTGACCGAGGCCTTCGACCGGCCGGCGGCCGGCACCGCCTATACGATCATGTGCGGCGTCACCCATCCGACCAGCCGCGGCTCGATCCGGCCCGGCGGGCCTTCGGTCACGGACGATCCGATCATCGATCCCGCCTATCTCTCGACCGAGCACGACCGCCGAACCTTCCGGGCGGCGCTGCGCCTGGCCCGCATAGTCGGCCGGGCCGCACCGCTCTCGGACTGGAGCGACGGCGAGATCCTGCCCGGCCCGGGGGTGGAAACGGATGAGGATCTCGACGTTTTCCTGGCTAGGGCAGCGATGACCCATCATCATCCGGTGGGCACCTGCAGCCTGGGGCCGGTGGTCGACGGCTCGCTGCGGGTGTGCGGCATCGACAATCTTTTCGTCGTCGACGCTTCGGTGATTCCCTCGGTCACGAGCGGTCCGATCAATGCCGCGGTGATCGCGATCGCCGAAACCTGGGCCGCCGGCTGACGGCTGGCGGGAAACGATTTCGCCGCATCCCGTGTTGCATCTGCGTGGCCAGAGGCGAAGCTGGCGTCGGCCGCGGAGGCAAGCATGTTCAGAGTCGGGAGCTCGAGGCTTCACTCGGCGGCGTTCGAGCCACCCCTGGTGTTCGCGATCGGCGGCCGAAGCGAGGCGCTGTACACGGCGGCGGACCTGCTCTCCTATATCGACCGCACCATCGGGCCGTCCTCCGGATCCAGCGTTGAGCCGCATCTGCGTGAAGGCGCGTTGCAACTGATGCGGTATCTGCACGCGACGGACGACGCGGGCGCCGCGCGCGTCGGAAGCAATCTTCGGGTGCGGGCGGTGCAATGGCTCGAAGCCATGGGAGCGCGCCTGGCGCTGGACGATCTCGACCAGCTGGTGAGCGTCGCGGGAAGGAAGTAGGCGGCCTTGGCGTTCATGTCAGGGGATCAGAACGGCGAGTCCCGTCCGGTGCTCGACATTCCTGACGACTGGAGCCGGGCCCTCCATGCGATCCTCGCGGGAGGCATCCGCCGGATCGTCGTTATCGGAGCGGCCGATGTCGGAAAGAGCAGCTTCTGCCGTGCTCTCCTGGCTCAGGCGCTCCGGCGGCGGCGCAGCACCGCTCTCGTCGATGCCGATGTGGGTCAGAAGACGGTCGGACCGCCTGCCGCCGTCACGCTCTGCCATGAGGACGATCCTGCGAAGACCGCCGCCCTCGCATTCGTCGGCACGACCAACCCGGTTCATGGGTTCGCACAGGTCGTGACCGGCACGCGGCGGCTCGTGGACGAGGCCGAAGCCGATCTCGTCGCGGTGAACACCAGCGGATTGCTCAGCGGCGTCGGCCAGCGTCTCAAAGCGGCGAAGCTGGCGGCCGTGCGCCCCGATCTCGTCGTCGCCCTGGGCAGCGGGCGGCATCTGGATGCCCTTATCGCCCAGGAGGAGGACAGACCCGTTCTGCGGCTTCTTCCCTCTCCCGACGCACGACGCAAGACCCGATCTCAGCGCGAGCAGGCCCGCCGAAATGCGTTCCGACGGTATTTCGAGGGAAGCTCGGTCTGGCGCCTGAGCACGGACAGCCTGGCCGGAATCGGCCCACGCGACCTCCCCCCTCGGCTGCTCGTCGGTGTTTCGGACGAGGCCGGCCGCGATATTGCCCTGGCGATTCTGATCGAAGTGCAACCGGCTGAACGTCGGCTGAGGCTGTTCGGACCCGATGCTCAGGCGACTGCGTCGCGCGTTCTGCCCGGCAAGCTGCGCCTCGACGAGATCTTTCGCGAGCTGCCGATGCCACATGAGCCCGGTCCGGACAGAAGGGAAGCCGGGTGCTTGAAGCGGGACGAAACGGGAGGCGCGGGGCGTCGCCTCTCTCGTCAGCGGCGCATCCCGTCGACAAGATGCGGCAGCCTCCTGAAGCCCTCCGGCCGCAGCTCCGGCAGCAGCAGCTCTTCCGGCAGGTCCTGGTAGCAGACCGGCCGCAGGAAGCGCCGGATCGCCAGCGTCCCCACGGAGGTCGAACGGCTGTCGGAGGTGGCGGGGAAAGGCCCGCCATGCATCATGGCATGGCCGACCTCGACCCCCGTCGGCCAGCCATTGGCGAGGATGCGGCCGGCCTTGCGCTCCAGGATCGGGATCAGACGGCGGGCGAGGTCGGCATCCGGCGCTTCGACATGGAGCGTCGCGGTCAGCTGGCCTTCCAGCCGCTCGGCCACGGCCACCATCTCCTCGACAGTCGTGCAGCACACGATCAGGGAGGAGGCGCCGAACACCTCATGCGCCAGCCGCTCATCCGCGGCAAAGCTGACCGCCTCCGTGCTGAACAGAGCGGCCGGGCTGCGGTTGATGCCGTCGCCGGCCTGGCCGCGCGCCACCGTCCGCACGGCCGGATTGCTCTCGAGCGCCTGCACGCCCGCCGCGAAGGCCTTGTGGATGCCTGCCGTCAGCATCGGCGCGGGCTCCCGGGCCGCGAGCGCCGCGCCCGCCACCGCGGCGAAGCGGTCGAGATCGGCCCCGTCGATGGCGAAGATCAGGCCGGGATTGGTGCAGAACTGGCCGGCGCCCAGCGTCAGCGAGTCGACGAAGCCGGCGGCGATCGCCTCGGCCCGGGCGGCGAGGGCGGCGGGCAGCAGGAACACCGGGTTGACGCTGCTCATCTCGGCATAGACCGGAATCGGCTCCGGCCGCTGCGCCGCGACCGAGACCAGGGCCAGCCCGCCTTGGCGCGACCCGGTGAAGCCGACCGCCTTGATGTGCGGGTGCCTGACGAGAGCCGTGCCGGTGTCGACGCCGCCGGGGAGCAGCGAGAACACGCCCTCCGGCATGTCGCATTCGCCGGCCGCCGCCAGGATGGCGCGGCCGACCAGCTCGCCGGTGCCGGGATGCGCCGGGTGCCCCTTCACCACCACCGGGCAGCCGGCGGCCAGCGCCGAGGCCGTGTCGCCGCCGGCCACCGAGAAGGCCAGCGGGAAATTGCTGGAGCCGAACACCGCGACCGGGCCGAGCGGGATCTGCCGCAGCTTCAGATCGACGCGCGGCAGCGGCTGCCGCTCCGGCTGGGCCGGATCGATGCGCAGGTCGAGCCACTCGCCACTTCGGACCACTTGGGCGAACAGGCGCAGCTGTCCCACGGTGCGCGCCCGCTCGCCCTCGATGCGGGGCTTCGGCAGCCCGGTCTCGGCGATCGCGCGGTCGACGAGAATGTCGCCGAGCTCGAGGATGTTGCGGGCGATCGCCTCCAGGAACCGCGCCCGCTCCTCGAGGCCGGTCTGGCGATAGGCGTGAAAGGCGGACCAGGCGAGCTCGCAGGCCTGCGCCACCTCCGCCTCGCCGGCGAAGGCGAAGGGGGGATCGAGCCCGGCGCCGGTGTCGGGGTTCACGGCGCGCAGCGGCCGTTCGGCCGGGCTGATCGCGACTGCGCCGATCAGAATATCGCCGGTGATCGTCTTCGATAGCATGGCGTTGGTCCCGTTTCGGGCGGTCGAGGATCTCGGGCTCTCATTCGAAGTTCGGCAGCGGTTCTTTCGCAGGCCCATGGATGACCGTCCCATCGGCGGCGAAGATCGAGCCGTGGCACGGGCAGTCCCAGGTGCGGTCCGCGTTGTTCCAGGTGACCGTGCAGCCCTTGTGGGTGCAGGTCGCGGAGAGCAGGGAGAGCGTTCCCGCCTCGTCCCGCCAGGCGGCGATCTTGTCCTCGCCGCGCATGATCACGCCGCCCTGGCCGGGCGCGATCTCGTCGGGGCTCGAGACGATCGACTGGCTGTCGCCGCTCTTGTGGAAGTCCTCCGGATAAGGGCGCGTGGGGTCGTAGAGCGCCGTCCAGGGGCACGGCCGGCCGGCGATCCGATCGGCGATCATCAGGCCAGCCGCCGTCCCGTTGGTGATGCCCCAGGCGTTGAAGCCCGTGGCGACGTGGAAGCCGGGCGCCTTCTCCGGGGCCGGCTCGCCGGCATAGGCGATGCGGTCCGCCGTGTCGTAATCCTCGTTGCACCAGCGCCACGCCACCTTCCGGACCGGCAGATGGGTCCGGGCCCAGCCTTGCAGCTCGGCGAACCGGCTGGCGACATTCCCGTCCTGGCCGGTGGCGAAGTGAGGCCCGAGGGCGACGAGCAGCGGACCGTCGGCATCGCGGCCGGTCCGCAGCGACCGCGTCGGCTCCTCGACGGTGATGAACATGCCGTCGATCACCAACGGATCGTCGATGCGGAAGGCCATCGCGACGTGGCTGCGCGGCTGCGTCCGGCCCGACATGTCGACGGGGCTCTTGATGCTCATATTGGTCGCGACGACCACGTTGCCGGCTTCCACCGTGCCGCCGTCGGTGGCGACGCGCCAGCGGCTCGCCTCGTCAATGGCTTGGACACGGCTGTTCTCGTGGATCTGCCCGCCGAGGGCCTCCACGACGGTGGCGAGGCCGGTCAGATAGCGGGCCGGGTTGAACTGGGCCTGATCCGGGAAGCGCAGCGCGCCTGCGGTGTCGAAGGGAAGCGGGGCGCTGTCGAGCACCTCCGCCGCCAGCCCCAGCTGCCGCGCGGCGTCAGCCTCCGCCGCGATCCGGGCGCGCAGCGCCGGGTCCTGCGTATAGGCGTAAGCGGGCTTCGTCTCCAGATCGCAGCCGATGCCGTGCTCGGCGATCCAGCGCTTGATCTGCTCCGCCCCGGCGCTGTTGGCCTGGGCATAGTCGCGGGCGCGGTCGAATCCCAGGCTGTCGATCAGGTCGCGGTAGATCAGCCGGTGCTGCGTCGTGATCTTGGCCGTCGACCGGCCCGTCACCTGTCGCCCGATCCGCAGCGCCTCGACGACGATGACGGGGCGCCCCGCCTCGAGGAGGCGCAGGGCCGTGGTGAGGCCGACGATGCCGGCGCCCACCACCACCGTCTCGGCGTGCGCGGAGCCCTCCAGCGGTGGGTAGCCCGTCCCTTCGGCCGTCCCGGTCCAGCAGGAGCCGGGCTTTCCCGGAAGCCTGTGCATGGCCTATCTGCGTTCGTAGGTGCCGACGAGCTCCGCCTCGGCGATGACATGGGGTTTCGCCGCATCGAGCACGCCGGTGATCTTCGCCTTGCGGTCGCAATGCAGCGTCTCGACATCGAGGGCAGCGAGGCGGAAGTGATAGTGGTGGACGCCGTGGCCTTTCGGCGGCTGCGGCCCGTCGTAGTGGGGATTGCCGAAATCGTTCACCCCGTGGCCGAGGCTCTCGGTCTTGGCGCCGGCCGTGACGCCCTCCGGCAGGCGATCGCGATTGGCGTCGATCTCGTAGAGGCCCCAGTGACGGAACGTGCCGGAGGGCGCGTCGGGATCCTCCACCACCAGCATGAAGCTCTTGGTTCCGGCCGGCGGGTCCTTCCAGACGAGCGGGGGCGAGAGGTTCTCGCCATCGCGGGCGTATCTGTCCGGAATCCGTTCGCCGCTGCGGAACGCAGGGCTTTCGAGCGCGAATGCCATGGGTTCCTCCGTCGGTGTCTCATATGCTGATCAGAGCAGGTGTTCGATCCGGATCGGGAGCTGGCGGATGCGCCGGCCGGTCGCGTGGAAGACGGCGTTGGCGATGGCGGCGTTCACGCCGACGATGCCGATCTCGCCGATCCCTTAAGACGTTCATGGGGAGGCTCATCGAGATGCCGGCCGGTCGTGCGGCCGTCCGACCAGCGAACATGCGGCCGCGGCCCTCGGTTCCAGCAGGCGCGGTGAGAGTTGCCGGTCAGAGCATGTAGGCGATGTCGGAGGCGCCGGTCGGATAGGCGAACATGGTGGATTTCATCTGCCCCGCCGTGAGGTCGTGACGGATCGCCAGGGCGAACAGGTTGATCATCTCCTCGGCGTGGGGGCCGAGCAGATGGGCGCCGAGGATCCGGCCGGTTTTCTCCTCCACCAGCACCTTGAATCCCGACACCGGCTCGGCGGCTTGCCGCGCGGTGAACCAGTCGGAGGTCTTCCGGCATTGCACCCGGAACGCCAATCCGCGCTCGCGGGCCTCGGCCTCGCTCAGCCCCACCGCGGCGATCGGCGGAACGGTGAAGGCCACGCTGGGCACGCCGCGATAATCCGGCTTCCGCCGATTGCCCTCCAGCAGGTTGGCGGCGACGACCTCGGCGTCGTGGCTCGACACCGGGGTCAGCGGCGGCCCCACATTGGCGGCATCGCCCGCCGCATAGATCGTGGGGTTCGAGACGCTGCGCAGATGGTCGTCGAGCCGGATCCGGCCGTCCTGCGTCTCCACCCCGGTGGCGGCGAGATCGAGCGCATCGATCGCCGGCGCCCGTCCGGCGGCATGGACCACGAGGTCGGCCTGGAAGCGCTCGGTCGCGCCTTGCGACCGGGTCAGGATCGAGAAGCCCGTCTCGGTCCTCTCGATGGCCTCGACCGCCGTGTTCGTATGCACGTCGATGCCGATGTCCCGGAACTTCTGCATCAGCCAGGCGACCAGGTCCGGATCGAAGCGCTTCAGCATGCGGTCGCCCCGCTGCAGGACCGTCACCCGCGCGCCGGCCCGGGCCGCGATGTGCGAGAACTCCGCGGCGATATAGCCGCCCCCGACCAGCAGGATGCGCGGCGGCAGCTCGTCGAGCGTCATGAACGCCTCATGGGTCACGAGGTGCTCCTCGCCCGGAATGCCGAGCCGCACCGGCTCGGCGCCGGCAGCGATCAGAACGTGCCGGGATTCGAGATCGTTGCCGTCGACCTCCAGCTTGTTCCGGCCGGTAAACCGGGCAAGGCCGTGGAAGGCGTCGATCCCGGCATCGACATATTGCTGCTCGCGACTTGCGGGAACGGGATCGGTGAAGCTCCGCTTGAAGGCGACCAGCTCGGGCCAGCCGATGCGCAGATCTCCCGCGACGCCGTTGCCGTGCATGCGCCGCGCCCGGTCGAAGGTCTCGGCGCCGCTCACCAGCATCTTCTTCGGATCGCACCCCCTGAGCGCGCAGGTGCCGCCGAACGGGCGATGATCGATCACGGCGACCCGCCAGCCGGCGGCGCGGCAGGCCGTCGCCACGGTCGTCGCCGCAACGCCGGTGCCGATGACCACGAGGTCGTAGGTGAGATGGTATCGCTCGACCATTACCGCGACCAATAGCGCAGGCCCGGGGACGGTTCCTGACCGGCCGGCCACCTCAGCAGACCCGTATGCTCGGGGATGAATGAACGGGTGACGTCCGCCAACTCCCGGGGGGCGGTATACACCAGAGTGTGGGCGACGCGCGGGATCTCGACGAAGTGCCCGTCCGGCAGGAGATCCACCAATTGCCGGGTCCAGCCCGATCGGCAGATCGGGTCGCACTCCCCGCGCACGACCAGCGTCGGCGCCCGGATGTGCGGCGCCTGATCCTCGAGATGATCGTTCAGCGAATGCTGGAAGGTCCGCAATACCCGGAGAAAGCCACATCTCCGGTAGTCATCCCAGCAGATCGGGTCCAGCGACTTCGGATTGTATTTTCCGTTCTGACGCCAGCGGACGAACTGCCAGAACCACGACCGCTCCTCCGGCGGCGTCGTCGGACCCTGCAGGATAGCCCGGCCGACGAGGTCGGGGTGGCGGACAGCCAGATGGCCGATGACCTGGCATGCCTGCGAATTGCCGAGGATGGCTGCCCGGGCGAGCCCGACCGTGCGCATCCAATCGGCCAGGGCGTCGCCCAGGCCCATCATGTCCAGAACCTGCTCGGGGTGGCCGCTGTTTCCGAACCCCGGCAGGTCCGGAACGTAGACGCGGCAATCCATGGCGAGCTCGCTGGCCACGGGCATCATGTAGCGATGCGACAGCCCGAGCCCATGCACCAGAACCAGAAGCGGCGCCTCGGGCGGAAGCTCGCGATCCGACACCATCATGTGAACCGACAGGCCGTTCACGTCCACCGCCGCGCTGCGGAACCGGACCTGGTCACGGTTCGAACGGTTCGAGTCTCGCTCCTGAAGCTCCGGCGGGCACATCATCTGCGAGGCCTGACCCCCGGCAGGTCAACTCGGGCGGCCCGAGGATGGTTTCAACGGAATGGGGCAGGGGCGGCGGAGAACAGGCGCTCAGGGGAAACTCCTGGGCGGCAGCCGCCGTTGCTTCGGCGGAAAGGCCCGTCGAGCTGCAGCGGCCGAATGCGAGAGGCATGACATGACCACGTGCCGTACCCCGATTGATTGGACTGTCGAATTCGCCGGCAACAGCGGGACGCTTTCATGCGGCGCGTACAAAGGGCGGTTCGAGGTGGACCGGGCCGGCGTGGTGCAGATCACCTGGGAGAATGGACCGGGGCCGGGACAAGACTACGGCGATGTGATCCGCGCAGCGAAGGAGGCGTGCGAGAGGGCGATCAGACCGAGATAGGGCCTGCCACCCGAAGCCGAAGGCGCAGGGTGGCGGGCCTACGGGATAGCGATGAGAACTATACCTACGCCATAGCCCTCCATCACTCCTGGATATACCTACGAGCGAACGGCAATACTGGATGGCAAGCGGGCATCTGGCTGTTCGTCAAACCGACAACGCGACGCGCAGTTTGCGGCCAACCTCACTTCAGCGAAACGGCGATTTGAGCTATTCTGAAGATCTCGGGGTGGAGATTTAGTAGCATGGCGAAGCTTGTCTTTGGAATGAACCTATCTCTGGACGGCTACGTCGACCACATGGAAATCCAGACAGGCCCCGCGCTCTTTCGCCACTGGATAGAGCACGTGCGCGACCTGACCGGCAGTGTGTATGGTCGGCGCATGTACGAGGTCATGCGTTATTGGGACGAAGACCGTCCTGAGTGGAGTGCGGAGCAACACGAGTTCGCGGCGGCGTGGCGGCGCCAACCGAAGTGGGTCGTGTCGCGCTCATTGAAGTCGGTCGGCCCCAACGCGACTCTTGTCGAGGATGACGTCGAGGCGGTGATACGAAGCCTGAAGGCTCGGCTCGTTGGGGAGATTGCAGTTTCCGGACCAGACCTAGCACGAAGCTTAGCTGACCTTGGTCTTATCGATGAGTATCGACTCTACTTCCACCCTATCGTGCTTGGTCGCGGCAAGCCATTCTTTGCCGGCCCACGGCCGCCGCTCCGCCTTGTTTCCACCGATCTCGTTGGCGAGGACACGGTTAGGCTGACGTACGTTCCTGCTTAATCGCGCGACTCGTCCGACGGACTGCGCCGACGGGTCAGATCGCTTTGGGGTCGTATATCGCGCTATAGCGTAGAACCGGCGGTTTATGGCGGAAGGGGAGGGATTCGAACCCTCGATAGGGGCTTTCGGCCCCTATAGCGGTTTAGCAAACCGCCGCCTTCAGCCGCTCGGCCACCCTTCCATGGAGGCGCCGGCCGGACTCGAACCGGCATAGGCGGAGTTGCAGTCCGCTGGATAGCCGTTCTCCCACAGCGCCTTGACGTGAATGTATCGCTAGATCTGGTGCGGCCGGCCGGACTCGAACCGGCACGCCATGGGCGCCGCATTTTGAGTGCGGTGCGTCTGCCAATTCCGCCACGGCCGCAGAGCCTAGCGTTGGTGCGACCGGGGAGAGTCGAACTCCCACGAGCTCTCGCCCACAGCGCCCTCAACGCTGCGCGTCTACCGGTTCCGCCACGGTCGCAAGGGAGCTGGATGACGATGGTGGAGGGGGTAGGATTCGAACCTACGAACTCAGGTGAGGGCAGTTTTACAGACTGCTGCCTTTAACCGCTCGGCCACCCCTCCAATGTCACTTCGAGAAGACGCTTTGGCTCGGGGCCGAGGATTCGAACCTCGATCACCTGGGCCAAAGCCAGGCGTCCTGCCGTTAGACGAGCCCCGACCGCGTGGCTTGCCACCCGAAGCCGAAGGCGGAGGGTGGCGGAGGGGGAGGGATTCGAACCCCCGAGGCCCTTTGCCGGGCCTTCCCGCTTTCGAGGCGGGCGCGTTCAGCCGGACTCCGCCACCCCTCCGTGATGGTTTCGCGCTGGTCGGAGTGGCAGGATTCGAACCTGCGACCCCCTCGTCCCGAACGAGGTGCGCTGCCAGGCTGCGCCACACTCCGCCTCTCACGCGCGCAAACCGGTTCGCGCTCGAGCTTTCCGACCGATGGAGCGGGCGATGGGGATCGAACCCACGACCCCGACCTTGGCAAGGTCGTACTCTACCACTGAGCTACGCCCGCACTCCAGTTGGTGCGCCCGGAGGGAGTCGAACCCCCACGCCTCGCGGCACATGGACCTGAACCATGCGCGTCTGCCAGTTCCGCCACGGGCGCGGAATCGAGATCGGGTATCGGATTTCCTGTAAGCCGGGTTCTGTCTAGGACTGCCATTCCTCTTGGACCGCTGTCGCCAGCCGTCTCCTTGCCCGCCACCATGGCCCTCCCCGACACGGGTCACAGGGCCTTTCTTGCGGTCGCTTCCCCCATCCTGTCGCCCGTTTCACCCGTTCCGGTCGGAACGGCTCGTCTCTGTTGCCGTGACTCGCCTTGCGGCGGGCAGGCGTTACCTGCTGGGGTGTGCCGGTGAAGCCCGGACTTTCCTCGCGCGTGGCGCGGCAGTCCGGAAATCCGATGTACGATGTTCAATTTGGTTGCGGGGGCAGGATTTGAACCTGCGACCTTCAGGTTATGAGCCTGACGAGCTACCGGGCTGCTCCACCCCGCGACAATGCCCGGGCAGGATGCCAGCCCGGGCAAGAGGAAAGAAAAACGACGACGCGCACCGAGCAGCGCGTTTCTCCTTCTTCTTCACCTGTGCAAGAACCATTTGCTTCACGGACAAGGATCGTCGCCTGGCTGGAGCCGGGATTGCAGATCTTTGCGCTGTCTGAGAAGCGGCGGCGCCGGATTCAAGCATCGGTGCCTGGCATCAAATATGGTGATCACTTCCCACGTTTCAAGGAGAGCGATCATCCTCGCCACTCTCATGTCGGTGCTGCCCACCTTCAGTCAAGAGGGCAGGGGAGTCAAAGTTTTCCGGTGCGAGGATTGCAAGGTCCAATATGGGGTCTGCTGGGGGTCAGTCAAGGGAAGTGAGGCCGGAGCTTCTCATCACTCCTATACTGGCGAGCTTGCCGCCTGCGAGGGCTGCCCGGCGGTCTGCCCGTTCAGTGCCTAGCCGGCTTCGGCCGGGGAGACCTGCCTTTCGGCGCGGGGCGGAAGGCTCGCTCCTCCTCGATCCGGATATGGTCGTCCTGAGTGTCCGGCCGACGGATCGAGGCGGCGAAGCGGCCGGCGGCGTGGCGCGCGATCTCGACCCGGGTCTGCCGCTCGGCGATCTCGATCCGGCCGATCTCGGCCTTGGTGACATGGCCGCGCCGGCACAGGAAGGGCAGCAGCCAGCGAGGATCCGCGTTGTTGCTGCGGCCCACATTCAGCCGGAACCAGGCCGAACCGTCGCCGCCCTCCTTCGCCTGGCGCGACGGGCGGCGCTCGGCCGACGGCACGCGCTCGGGCTGCGGCGTGAGCTCCTCAGGAGCGGGCAGAAGGCTGCGATGCAGGCGGACCAGCGCCAGAGCGAGGTTCTCCGCGCCGTGCTCGGCCAGCAGCGCCCGGGCCCCGGCCAGATCCTCCTCCGTCGCCGGCTCGGTCGGGCCGATGTCCCCGGCGAGGCGCTGCTGATCGCGGCCGCGGATCTCGTCCGCTGCCGGCGGCGGCGACCAGACCGCCTCGATCTGCGCCGCGGCGAGCAGCCGTTCGGCCTGGCGCCGGCGGTTGTAGGGCACCAGCACCACGCAGACCCCCTTGCGGCCGGCCCGGCCGGTGCGGCCGCTGCGGTGCAGGAGGACCTGACGGTCGTGCGGTAGCTCGGCGTGGATGACAAGGCCGAGATCGGGAAGATCGAGCCCGCGCGCCGCGACATCGGTGGCAACGCAGACCCGGGCGCGGCCGTCGCGCAGCGCCTGCAGCGCCCGATTGCGCTCGATCTGGCTGAGCTCGCCCGAAAGCGCCACGACGGCGAAGCCGCGTTCGAGGAGATTGCCCTGGAGGCGGCGGACCGCCTCCCGGGTCGAGCAGAACACGATGGCGCCGCGCGCCTCGAAGAAGCGGAGGATGTTGACCACCGCGCGCTCCGCCTCGTGCGGCGCGACCGGCATCGCCCGGTATTCGATGTCGCCATGCGGCTCGTCCCGCGGCGACATGGCGATGCGCAGCGCGTCATGCTGATAGCGCCGCGCGAGCGCGGTGATCTCCTTCGGCAGGGTCGCCGAGAAGAGCAGGGTCCGGCGCTGCGCCGGCGCGGTGTCGAGGATCGCCTCGAGATCCTCCCGGAAGCCGAGATCGAGCATTTCGTCGGCCTCGTCCAGCACCACGGCGCGCAGTTCCGAGAGGTCGAGCTGGCCGCGTTCGATATGGTCGCGCAGGCGCCCGGGCGTGCCAACGACGATATGGCATCCCGCCGCGAGCAGGCGCTGCTCGCGGCGCGCATCCATACCGCCGACGCAGGCGAGGACGCGGGCGCCGGCGGGCTGGTAGAGCCAGTCGAGCTCACGCTGGACCTGGAGCGCGAGCTCGCGGGTCGGGGCGATCGCCAGAGCGACCGGAGCCTTGGCGGGTCCGAACCGCTCGGCGCCGTCGGCCGATGGCAGGCCGAGCAGCGTGGCGCCGAGCGCGAGGCCGTAGGCGACGGTCTTGCCGGAGCCGGTTTGCGCCGAGACCAGCAGGTCCCGGTCCATGCTGTCGGGCTGAAGCACCGCGGCCTGGACCGGGGTCGGCTCGGCGTAGCCGCGCTCGGACAGGGCGCGGAGAAGGCTGGCGGGGGCATTGGAAAACGGCATGTCGCGCCTGATCCTCGGATATGCGGCATCCATGGCGAACTCATGGGCCACGGCATCATGTACCATGCGGCGGCCCGGCCGACGTGAAGGAGTCTGGAACCAGGGCTCTGCAAGAAGATAGTCGTGATCACGGGAGCTTCGAGCGGTGCCGGTCGTGCGACGTCACAGGCCTTCGCCGCGCCGGGAAGGTGGCGACGCCCGCTACCACGAGCCGGGCCAAAAGATCCTGACGACCGGCGCAGAAGGCGGAACTTCGATCGCGACGATCCGATTGAACCCTTTGCAAGCTTTCATCCGGCAGCACTTACGCCGGGAAACGGTGTTCTCGGGGCGGTCGATGGCACGGAAACTCCAGGATGCGGTCGTCGTTATCACCGGAGCCTCGAGCGGCATCGGCCGCGCCGCTGCACATGCCTTCGCCAAGCGCGGCGCCGCCCTGGTCCTGGCGGCGCGGCGGGAACGGGCATTGGAGGAGGCGGCCCAGGAAAGCCGCAATTTCGGCGCGCGGGCGATCGCGGTGCCGACCGACGTGACGGATCCACAGGCCGTGCAGGCCCTCGCCCGTGCGGCCATCGAGAATTTCGGGCGGATCGACGTGTGGGTGAACAACGCCGCCGTGACGCTCTTCGCGCGTTTCGAGGAGGCGCCGATGGACGCCTATCGGCGCGTGATCGAGACGAATCTGTTCGGGTATATCCATGGCGCTCGTGCAGCGCTGCCCCATTTCCGCGAACAGGGCCACGGCGTCCTCATCAACAACGCGTCGAT
>NZ_JAHVDK010000029.1:0-110445 GCF_051487185.1 Inquilinus limosus | reverse complement strand
GAACCGGCCGCGCCCGCCGGCGCCGAGCCGACCCGCCCAGCCGGTCGACCATGCCCATGCGCCCGCCGGGCAGGTCCCGGCCCAGCCGAGCCGTCCGMCGCTGCCCACCCCCGGCCAGCACGGCCCGGCGGCCGCAGTCCAGGCCACGGCACGACCAGGCCATCCGCCGCTGCCCGAGCGCGGTCAGCGGCCGGGCGGCGCACCGGCGACGGCAACCGCTTCCAGGCTGCCCGCGGCCGCGGCGCATCCACCGGCGGCCGGGCAGCACCTGGCCGTCATCCCGCCCCCGGCGCAGCAGCCCCAGCACGAGGCCCCAGCCGCACCGCATCCCGCGCCGCACACCGCCCGGCCGCCGGTCCATGCGGCGCCGCAGGCCCAGCACCGGCCGCCGCCGATACCGCGGCACCCACCACCCGAGAAGCGGCCGCAGCAGGACCAGCCACAGAACTGACGCCGTTCCCGGACCATCACCGCCGGTTATGAGGTCCCGGCGCCGCGGTCCTGGCCTGTCCTTCGATTCCCGCTACACTCGCCGCGACCGTTGGTGAGGAGCCCGCATCGTGGACATCAGGCGCCCGTATCTCCTGTTCCTCGGGGATGCCCCCGACCAGCTCGCGGCCAAGACCGCCTATGGCGTGGCGCAATGGCGCCGCGAGATCTGCGTCGGCCAGCTGCGGCTGGACGGCTGCCGCGCCACCTGCGGCCTGCCCGACCTGACGCTGGAAGAGGCTGCGGCGAATGGGGCGCAGACGCTGATCATCGGCGTCGCCAACCGCGGTGGCCGGATCTCCGAGGCCTGGCAGGACACGATGCTGCGGGCGCTGGAGCTCGGCATGGACATCGCGTCCGGCCTGCACAACCGCATCGCCGATCTGCCGGCGGTGGCGGAGCGGGCGAAGGCGCTGGGCCGCAGCCTGTTCGACGTGCGCCACCCGGACCGCGAGTTCGAGGTCGCCACCGGCGCGCCGCGCAGCGGCCGGCGCCTGCTGACCGTCGGCACCGACTGCTCGGTCGGCAAGATGTTCACGTCACTGGCGCTGGAGCGCGAGATGCGCGCCCGCGGTCTGAAGGCGGATTTCCGCGCCACCGGCCAGACCGGGATCCTGATCGCGGGCGGCGGCGTCTCGGTCGACGCCGTGGTCGCCGACTTCATCTCCGGCGCCACCGAATGGCTGTCGCCGGAGGCCGAGCCGGACCATTGGGACCTGATCGAAGGCCAGGGCTCGCTGTTCCACGCCTCCTATGCCGGGGTGTCGCTGGGCCTGCTGCACGGCGCCCAGGCCGAGGCGCTGGTGATGTGCCACGAGCCCGGGCGGCCGCATATGCGCGGCCTGCCGCATTTCCCCCTGCCCGACCTGGCCGAGTGCATCGCGCTGAACGAGCGCTGCGCCCGCCTGACCAACCCCGACGCCAAGGTGGTCGGCCTCGCCTTCAACACCTCGGCGCTCGACCCGCAGGCGGCGGAGCGGGCGCTGAAGGAGGCCGAGGACCGCTTCGGCCTGCCCGCGGTCGACCCGGTCCGCACCGGCGTCGGCGCCATCGTCGACCGGCTGGTCTGATTGATGACCGGCCGGCAGCTTTCGGTCCGCGAGGCGGTGTGGCCGATCCGCGGAGTCTTCACCATCTCGCGCGGCAGCCGCACCGAGGCGCGGACGCTGATCGCGGAGATCGCCGCCGGCGGCGCGGTCGGCCGCGGCGAATGCACGCCCTATGCCCGCTATGGCGAGAGCCTGGAGAGCGTGCGGGCGCAGATCGAGAGCGTGGCCAATGCTGTCGCCGACGGCGCCGACCGGCCGGGGCTGCAGGCGCTGCTGCCGCCCGGTGCCGCGCGCAACGCGGTCGACTGCGCGCTGTGGGATCTGGAGGCCAAGCTGGCCGGGATCCCGGCCTGGGCCCTGGCCGGGATCCCCGAGCCGGGGCCGGTCGTCACCGCCTACACGCTGAGTCTCAACACGGTCGAACGGATGGGCGAGGCGGCGCGGCAGTCGGCGCACCGGCCGCTGCTGAAGCTGAAGCTGACCGGCGACGGCGACCTGGAGCGGGTGCGGGCGGTGCGCGAGAACGCGCCGGACAGCCGCCTGGTGGTCGACGCCAACGAGGCCTGGTCGATCGGCCATCTGGAGCGCTTCGGCCCGGCCTTGGCCGCGCTCGGCGTCGAGCTGATCGAGCAGCCGCTGAAAGCGTCGGACGACGAGGCGCTGCAGGGCTTCGAGAGCCCGATCCCGCTCTGCGCCGACGAGAGCTGCCACGATACCGCCAGCCTGGACCGCTGCGCCGGGAAATACGCCATGGTCAACATCAAGCTGGACAAGGCCGGCGGGCTGACCGAGGCGCTGCGGCTGCGCGCCGGGGCGCGCGAGCGCGGCTTTGCCGTGATGGTCGGCTGCATGGTCGCCTCCTCCCTCGCCATGGCGCCGGCGACGCTGGTGGCCCAAGGGGCGGAGGTGGTGGATCTTGACGGGCCGCTGCTGCTGGCGCAGGACCACGATCCTGCCCTGCGCTATGATGGCGCCACGGTCTGGCCGCCCGATCCGACGCTCTGGGGCTGAGCAGGTCTGTCGAACGGGCGGCGCGCCCGGCCCTCGAAATCCGGAGACGCCGCACCTAGATGAAGGAGGCTTGCGCTGAGCGAGGGGCGGGACCATGGGCGTCGTGATCGAGAAAGACCACCCGATGACGAGCTGTACCGGCTCACCCACCCTCGACTGGCTGCTCTATGAAGCGCCGACGATCCGCGACACCAGCCAGCTGCTCGAGGAATTCTGCAACCGCCTGGTGGCCGAGGACGTTCCGGTCGCCCGCGTGCTGGCGGTCGTCCCGGCCCTCCACCCGCTCTATTTCGGCACTGCCTATATCTGGCGCGGCACCGGCGCGATCGAGCGCCGCCGCGGCCTGTGGGAGAACCGGAACTCGCCGGAATACCAGGAGAGCCCGATCCGCGCAGTGATCGAGGAGGGGGCGGACGCGCTGCGCCGCCGCCTGGTCGGCCCGAAGGCGCAGCTGGACTTCCCGGTGCTGGTCGAGTTCCGTGACGAGGGGCTGACCGACTACGCCCTGTTCGGCCTCGGCTTCACCGGAGGCCGCCGCTCCGCCATCTCCTTCGCCACGCGGGAGGAGGAAGGCTTCTCCGAGCCGGCGCTGGAAAAGCTCGACCGGCTGATGCCGATCCTGACCCGGCTGGTCGAGATCCACACCCTGCGCGCCACCGCGGTCGACCTCTTGGACACCTATGTCGGTCACGACGCCGGCGCCCGCATCCTGAACGGCCAGATCCGCCGGGGCATGTCGGAATCGCTGCACGCCGCGATCTGGTACTGCGACCTGCGCGACTTCACGGCGATGAGCGAGAGCGTCGGGCGCGAGGAGATCGTCGCCACGCTCGACAGCTATTTCGAGACGATGGCGGCGTCGGTGCAGGAAGCCGGCGGCGAGATCCTGAAGTTCATCGGCGACGCCATGCTGGCGATCTTCCCGGTGGACGAGGAGCAGGGCGTTCGCGACGCCGCGGCCAAGGCCCTGGCTGCGGCGGCGATGGCGGAGCACGGCATGGCCGCGCTCAACGCCAAACGCGTCGAAGCGGGCCGGCCGGCGCTGGACTACGGCCTGTCGTTGCATATCGGCGAGGTGATGTACGGCAATATCGGCGCCGCCGACCGGCTGGACTTCACCGTCATCGGCCCCGCGGTCAACCTGGCCAGCCGGGTCGAGGCGCTGTGCCGGATCACCGGCCGCCGGCCGCTGATGACCGAGGCCTTCCGCCAGGCCGCCGGGGTGGAGGCCGAGCCGATGGGCCGGTTCAGCCTGCGCGGCGTGTCGGAGGAGCAGGAGGTGTTCAGTCCGCTGCGCCTGCCGCTTCCGGCCGAGGCGGCCTAGCCACCCCCTTCCGATCCTGTTTCAGCCCCCGGTCGAGGCCTGCAGCTCGGAGGCCGGAGCCGCCTCGTCGGCCAGGGCGCGCCGGGCTTGGCCGCGCAGCTCCGCGCCCGAGGGCAGGCCGGGCCCGGGATGCAGCAGCCAGTCGGCGATGTCGCGCTGCGGCGTGCGCCGGCCGAGGTCGCGCAGCAGCCAGTGCCAGCCGCGGCTGTAGGAGGCGATGACGACATCCGGCCGCCGCGGCAGGCGGCGCAGCAGCCGGTCGACCGAGGCCGGCGCCAGCACTTGCTCATGCTCGCCCAGCAGCACCAGGGTCGGCTCCGGGATCTCCGCCGCCGCGTCGGAGGCGCGGCCCATCAGGTCGACCAGCCCGTCGATCGCATCGACCCGCGTCGCCCGGATGTAGAGCGGGTCGCGGCCGAGCGCGACCAGCATCGGGATGTTGTCGCTGGCCTGGACGCCGAGGTTGCGCCCGGTGAAGGTCATCGCCGGGATCAGCCGGCGGGTCAGCCACAGCGCCACCCGGGGGATGGCGTCCATGCTCTGCCGCCCCCAGGTGGCCGGGGCGGACAGGATCAGCCCGGCCATCGGCGGATGCTCCGGCCGGGTCGCGGTCAGGATGGCAACGGCGCCGCCCATGCTTTCGCCCAGGAGATAGACCGGCACGCCGGGATAGCGCGCTTCCAGCAGCCGCAGCGCCGTGGCGGCGTCGTCGGCCAGGGTTTCCGCCCCCGGCCAGATGCCGCGCCCGGTCGTGGCGCCGAAGCCGCGCTGGTCGTAGGCGTAGGTGGCGATGCCGAGCTGGCCCCAGAACCGCGCCGGGTCGTCGAACGCCTTGCCGTATTCATTGAAGCCGTGCAGCGCCAGGACCACTGCGCGCGGCTGCTCCGCCGGCCCCCAATGCCGCAGCGGCAGGCGGTATCCGTCGCTGGCGATCACCGCATCGGCGTCCAGCCGCGGGGTTCCATTGAGGGCTCCCATCGGCTGGATCTCCGCCCCGCAGGCGGCGACCAGGAGGAGGGTGAGGCAGGCTAAGAGCCGGGCAAAAGGCCGGTGGAGGAGTAGTCGCCGGCCTGTCCCCCTATCCTCCCCCTCCCCTTGTGGGAGGGGGTAGGGGGAGGGGTTGGTGCCGCCAGGCCCCATGTCGGAAGATCGTCGCAACCTGGCAGCGCTCCCGGATCCCCACACGCCGTCCCCCGTCATCGACACCCCCTCCCCCTGCCCCCTCCCGCGAGGGGAGGGGGAGAATGAAAACCATGGGCGAGCCTGAGCGGAGCGGCTGTCACAGATCGGGTACTCACCAGCATGGCCTCATTTCAGCCGCCGGCCGCGGCGCGATCAAGCCGCCGCGGCCTCCTGCGGCAGACGGCCCTCCAGGACATCGCGGCGCTCGCGGAACAGCGCGACCAGGGAATCCATTACCCGGCGCACCCGCGACAGCGCCCTCAGGTCGCGATGCACCAGCAGCCACTGGTCGACCCCGACCTCCGCCACCACCGGTCCCAGCCGGCGCAGCCCGGGATCCGGGTCGCCGGCATAACAGGGCAGCAGGCCGATCGCCTCGCCGCTGCGCACCACATGCTGCAGCACCAGCCAGTTGTTGACCCGCACCGCCGGCCGGGCGCCCTGCAGCAGCTCCGCCACCCAGGCCTGGCCGGGCATGTAGGCATGCTCCTCGTCGAAGCCGGCCCAGGTGACGCCGCGCAGCCCCTCCGGCGTCGTGTCGGCGACCTCGCGGTCCCGGGCGGCGTAGATCGCATACTCCACCCGGCCCAGCCGCCGCGCCACCAGGCTCGGGATGTCCGGCACCTGCTCGCGGATCAAGAGGTCGGCCTCGCGCCGCGAGAGATTGGCCAGCATGTGGCTCGCCGCCAGCTCGATCTCGATGCATTGCAGTCCGCGCCGCAGCCGCGGCAGATGGTCGGCCAGGAAGCCCGTCATCGCCTCGCCGGCCGAGATCCGGACCGTGCCGTGCGCCGTGTCGCCGAGTCCGGCGCTGCGGCGCTGGATCGACTCGGCCGCGCGCTCCATCGCCTCGGTGTCGGCCAGCAGCTCCTCGCCCGCCGCGGTCAGCACGAAGCGGTCGGGCAGCCGGTCGAACAGCCGGGCGCCGATCGACTCCTCCAGGCTGCGCACCCGGCGGGCCACGGTCGGGTGGCTGACCTGCAGCCGCCGCGCCGCCGCGGTCAGGTTGCCCTCGCGCGCGAGGGTCAGGAACACGCGCAGATCGTCCCAATCGGCGGTCATGGCCGGCGACTCCCGAACGGATATGCCTGAACAGAAACGTACAGCCCCTCCTCGAATTTGTCGAATTCCGTTCACCTGCGTTCACACTATCGTCTGGTCTGGGCCGGCCCGACCCATCCGACGACAGGCGACCGGCGGCGTCTTTTCACCAAAGGGAACACGCGCGATGCATTTCGAACCGCGCCTGTGGCGCTTCACCGAAGGGGTCCGTCTCCGCATCGTCTGGGCCGTGGCGATCGGCGTGGTCTCGGTCGCGCTCGGCGTCGCGCGGCTGGCCCTGCTGGGCTGGCTGATCGGCCAGGTCTTCGCCGGCCGGCCGCTGGCCGAGCTGGTGCCCTCCATCGCCCTGATCGCCGGCGTCATGATGCTGCGCGGCGTCGCCGAATACGCCCGGGTGATGGTGGCGCACGAGACCGCGTCGCGCGTCCAGGCCCGGCTGCGCCGCACCATCTTCGACCGGATCGCGGCGCTGGGGCCCGGCACCGTCGCCCGCCGCCGCTCCGGCGCCCTGACCCTGTCGCTGATCGACGGGGTGGAGCAGCTGGAGGTCTATTTCGGCCAGTTCCTGCCGCAGTTCCTGATCGCACTGCTGACGCCGATCCTGATCTTCGCCGCCATCGCCTTCGTCGACCTGCCGGTGGCGGCGGTGATGCTGGCCTTCGCGCTGATCGCCCTGTTCGGCCCGGCGCTGTGGCACCGGCACGAGACCGGCAGCTCGCTGCAGCTGCGCCAGGTCTATGCCGATTTCGCCGCCGAGTTCCTGGATTCGGTCCAGGGCCTGGCGACGCTGAAAGCCTTCGGCCAGAGCAAGGCCCGCGCCGCGGTGCTGGAGACCAAGGCGCGGTCGCTGTTCCGCAGCACCATGCGGGTGCTGGCGACCAATGTGCTGGCCCGCGGCATCACCGACAGCGCCATCGCCTGCGGCGCCGCCGCGGCCCTGGCGCTGGGCGCCTGGCGGGTCGAATCCGGCGCCATGGCTCTCTCCGCGCTGCTGGTCATCCTGATGCTGGGGGTCGAGATCTTCCGGCCCATGCGCGAGCTGCGGTCGGTGCTGCACCAGGGCATGGTCGGCCTGTCCGCCGCCCAGGGCATCTACCAGGTGCTGGACGACCGGCCGGAAGTGGCGGATGCGACCCCGGCGGCGCTGGACCGGCCGCTGGAGCCGACCATCGCCTTCGACGGCGTGCGCTTCCGCTATCCCGGCACGCGCCGCACCATCCATGAGGCGCTGAGCTTCGAGGCCAAGGCCGGCGAGCGCATCGGCCTGGTCGGCCCGTCCGGCGGCGGCAAGTCGTCGATCGTGCGCCTGCTGCTGCGCTTCTACGATCCGGAGGCCGGGGCCATCCGTCTGGGCGGGCACGACCTGCGCGGCCTGTCCTTCGACCAGATCCGGTCGATGATCTCGGTGGTGAACCAGGACACCTTCCTGTTCCACGGCACGGTCGAGGACAACATCCGCATGGGCCGGCCGGGCGCGACCGAGGCGGAGGTCGAGGCCGCCGCCCGCGCCGCCAATATCCACAGCTTCATCCAGTCGCTGCCGCAGGGCTACCGCACCGTGGTCGGCGAGAAGGGCGTGAAGCTGTCCGGCGGCCAGCGCCAGCGCGTCGCCATCGCCCGGGCGCTCCTGCGCGACACCCCGATCCTGGTGCTGGACGAGGCGCTGTCCGCGGTCGACGCCGAGAACGAGGCGGTGATCCAGGAGGCGCTGGACCGGCTGATGCAGGGCCGCACCACCGTGGTGCTGGCGCATCGTCTGTCGAGCGTGATCGGCTGCGACCGCATCCTGGTGCTGGACCGCGGCCGGGTGGTGGAGAGCGGCACGCACGCCGCGCTGATGCGGCAGGGCGGCGTCTATGCCGGGCTGATGGCCGAGCAGGCGCGCGAATCCGCCGCCGCCACTGTGATCGACGCTCCCATCGCCTCCCGCACCGCCGAGCCGGCCCCGGCCGCGCCGGCCGCCGCGACCAAGGTGGAGACCGAGGGCATCCTCAAGGCCGAAGGGCTGGGCTGGGGCCGGCTGGTGGCCGAGTTGATGAATCTCGCCATGCCCTGGAAGGGCAAGCTGGCCCTGACCTTCGGCTTCGGCGTGCTGCGCGTTGTCGCCTTCATCGGCGTCGGGGTGCTGAGCGCCCTCGTCCTCTTGGCGCTGAAGAACGGCGAGCCCTATGGCGGGCTGCTCTGGGCTCTGGCTGTGGTGGCGCCCCTGTCGGGCGTTCTGCACTGGCTGGAATCCTGGATCGCGCACGACATGGCCTTCCGCCTGCTGGCCGACATGCGCATGGACGTGTTCCGCAAGCTCGACGCCCTGGCCCCGGCCTATCTGGTGCGGCGGCGCACCGGCGACCTGATGGCGCTGGTGACCCACGACATCGAGCTGGTGGAGTATTTCTTCGCCCACACCGTGGCGCCGGCCTTCGTCGCCGTGCTGGTGCCGGCCGCGGTGCTGGCGGTGCTGGTCTGGGCCAGCCCATGGATCGCGCTGGCGCTGCTGCCCTTCCTGCTGGCGGTGGCCGTCAGCCCATTCCTGATGCGCGGCTGGGTCGACCGGCTCGGCTCCGAGTCGCGCGAGGCGGCGGGTGAGCTGGGCGCCTTCGCGGTCGATTCGGTACAGGGTCTGGGCGAGATTGTCGCCTTCCAGCAGGAGAAGGCGCGCGGCGACCGGCTGGACGCGCTGTCGCAGCGCTTCATCCGGCTGCGCCTGCCCTTCTTCGCCGAGCTGACCCGGCAGCAGAGCCTGCTGGAGATCCTGACCGGCCTGGGCGGACTGGCCGTGGTGGTGACCGGCGCTGCCCTTTCCACTGAGGGTGCGATCGATCCGGGCCTGCTGCCGCTGCTGACCATCCTGGCCATGGCCGCCTTCCTGCCGGTGTCGGAGATCGCGCAGATCGGCCGCCAGCTGGCCGACACGCTGGGCGCCACCCGCCGCATCTACGGGTTGAAGGCCGAGCCGGTGCCGGTCACCGACGGGCCGGGCGTGCCGGACCATGCCGGCCCGGCAGCGCTGGCGCTGCAGGGCGTCGGCTTCACCTACCCCGGCCAGGGCCGGCGTGCTTTGGCCGGGGTGACGGTCGAGATCCCCGCCGGCAAGACCGCGGCGCTGGTCGGCACCTCCGGCGCCGGCAAGACCACCACGGCGCAGCTGCTGATGCGGTTCTGGGACCCGGACGAGGGCCGGATCACCCTGAACGGCGCCGATCTGCGCGACTACAATCTCGACGACCTGCGCCGGCGCATCGCGCTGGTGGCGCAGAACACCTACCTGTTCAACGACACGCTGCGCGCCAACATCCGGATCGCCCGGCCGGAGGCGAGCGAAGAGGAGCTAGCGGCGGCGATCGAGCATGCGTCGCTGGCCGAGCTGGTCGAGACCCTGCCCGAGGGGCTCGATTCGCCCGTCGGGGAGCGCGGCACGGCGCTGTCCGGCGGCCAGCGCCAGCGCGTCGCCATCGCCCGCGCCTTCCTGAAGAACGCACCGGTGCTGATCCTGGACGAGGCAACGTCGCATCTCGACACGGTGAACGAGCAGGCGGTGCGCCGGGCGCTGGACCGGCTGCAGGCCGACCGCACCACCATCGTCATCGCCCACCGCCTGTCGACGGTGCGCGACGCCGACTTGATCGTGGTGCTGGACGAGGGACGGGTGGCCGAGACCGGCACCCATGCGGCGCTGCTGGCCCGCGGCGGGCTCTACACCCAACTGGTCTCCCGCCAGCTCGCCTCGGCCCAGGCGGCGCAGTAGATATGAACGGCTGTACCAGCGGCCCTTGAGATCTGCTCTCCGGCCCCTTTCCCGTCAGGGCGAGGCGCGCAGCGCCGTGGCCATCCAGAAGTCGGTGCGGCTGGATGGCCACGCCCCTTCGGGGCTCGCCATGACGGGTCTATATTTCGGCGCCGGTAATGAGATCGTCGCGCCTGCAGAGCTGCTGAGGAGAATCGGATGAGCAAGGCCAACTATGCGCTGCGGCTTCAGCCTTCGCTCAAGAGCGCGGCAGAACGCTTGGCGGCAGCCGAAGGCACCAGCCTGAATCAATTCATCAATGTCGCCGTGGCCGAAAAGCTCTCGGCGCTCGAAACGGAAGAGTTCTTCCGGAAGCGGGCGGCTGCGGGAGACCGGGCAGCGTTTCTGCGCTTTCTCGACGAGGCCGGCGACGAACCCCCGGCCGACGAGGACGCCGGCTGAGACCTACTCCCCTGCCGCCCTCCTTGCCGCCGCGGCGCCCTCGCCAGTGAGCTGCAGGAAGATGTCCTCGAGGTCGGTCTCCTCTGTGGTCAGGTCGGCGATGCGCACGCCGTTCTGGTCCATCAGGTTCAGGAGGTCGCCCAGCCGGGTCTCACTGGGCCGGTACCGCACCACCAGCCGGGTCGCGCCCGCCAGCTCCATGCCGCGCGCGGCGAGGGCCGGCGGCAGCGCCGGCAGGGGCTCGCTCAGCGTCACCACCAGGGTCTTGCTGTCGACGCTGGACAGCAGGTTGGCGGTGCTGTCGCAGGCGACGATGCGGCCGTGATCGATGATCGCGATCCGGTCGCACAGCTCCTCCGCCTCCTCCAGATAATGCGTGGTCAGGACGATGGTGGTGCCGGCCCGGTTCAGGGCCCGGACATGCGCCCACAGGCTGCGCCGGAGCTCGATGTCCACGCCGGCGGTCGGCTCGTCCAGCACCAGCACCGGCGGCGAATGCACCATCGCCTTGGCCACCATCAGCCGCCGCCGCATGCCGCCGGAGAGGGTGCGGGCATAGGCGTCGGCCTTGTCGGCCAGCCCGACCGCCTCAAGCAGCGCCTCGGTGATCCGCTCCGCCTTCGGCACGCCGTAGAGCCCCGCTTGCAGATCCAGGAGCTCGCGCGGGGTGAAGAACGGGTCGATGTTCAGCTCCTGCGGCACCACCCCGATCGCGGCCCGGGCCCGGCGCGGCGACCGGCCGATGTCGAAGCCCCAGACCCAGGCGTCGCCCGCGGTCTTGGTGACCAGCCCGGCCAGGATGTTGATCAGGGTCGACTTGCCGGCGCCGTTCGGGCCCAGCAGGCCGAAGATCGAGCCGGCGGGGATGTCGAGGTCGATCGGGTGCAGGGCCAGCTTGTCCGGCTGCTTGTTGCGCCCGCGATAGGTCTTGGTCAGGCCGCGCAGCCGGATAGCGCTCTCCGGTGCGGCGTTCGGCAACGGCTCGGCGGCCATGATCCTGTGCGAAGTAGTTGATCAGCTGGGCGCCATGGGTATCATCCGGCCGGAATGCGGGCAATCTTTGCCCGCCGATGCCTTTTGCCGCCAGGAACCCCGAGCCATGCAGCCCGCCGCCACCCTTCAGCCGTCCGAAGTGATCGAGGTCGACCGCGATGTCGAGACGGTTGGGTGCGACGGCGGCGGCGGGCCGCTGGGCCACCCGATGGTCTACTACCCGATCGGGCATCAGTCCGAGGTGGTGTGCAACTATTGCGGCCGCCGCTTCGTGCGCAAGGGCAACCGCCACGGCCACTGACCGCCCGGCGCGGGGGATGACGCCCGAGGCGGTCGAGGCCTTCTGCCTGTCGCTGCCCGGCGCGACCTTGAGTGTGCAATGGGGCGGCGCCCATGTGTTCAAGATCGGCGGCAAGATCTTCGCCCTCCTGGCCGGGATGTCGCGCGGCGAACCCGAGGCCTGGTTCAAGGCGTCGGAGTTCTCCTACATCCTGCTGATCGAGCAGCCGGGCATCCGCCCGGCGCCCTATCTGGCCCGCGCCAAATGGGTGGCGGCGGCGCTGGACGCCCTGCCCGAGACGGATCTGCAGGCCTATCTGCGCGAGGCGCATCGCCTGGTGCTGGCCAAGCTGACCCGGGCGGCGCGGGCCGAGATCCTGGGGCCGGGGTGACGGATCCGAGCCCCGGCCCGCATCGCGGCACGACCGCGCGGGGAAGCGCGGCGGGCTTCCGATCGCCGTCCCGCTCCTGTATGAGGCCCGGACCCGCATCCGAGCGCCCGAGGGGCCATGCCGCGCCAGCCGATCTTCAACGTCCCGCCGATCACGCTGTGGCTGAGCGGCGCGATGATCGCGGTCTTCGCCGCCATCCACCTGCTGCCGCAGCAGGTTTGGGCGCCGGTCGTCTACCGCATGGCCGTGGTTCCGGCCTTCTTCCAGTATCTCGGCCAGCTGTCGCCGCTCGATGCGCTGACGGTGATCGCGTCGCTGGTGTTCTACGCCCTGGTGCACTCCGCGCCGATCCACCTGATCGCCAATCTCGGCTTTTTCCTGGCCTTCGGCAGCGTCTGCGAGCGGCAATACGGCCCCCGCCGCTACACCGTGCTGCTGCTGGTGACGACCGTGGTCGCGGCACTGGTCCAGATCGCCGCCACCTGGGGCGAGGAGACCACGCTGATCGGCGCCTCCGGCGCGGTGTCGGGCTGCATCGGCGCCTTCTGCCGGCTGGCGCTGGCGCGGCACGATCCGGCCGGGCGGCGGCTGGCCCTGAACCTGATCGGCTTCACCATCGTCGTGAACGCCGTGTTCGCGCTGCTGGGCGGCGGCCTCATGGGCGTGGACGCCCAGATCGCCTGGCAGGCCCATATCGGCGGCTTCCTGGCCGGCTTCGTCCTGGGCGCGCCCCGGCGAGCGTGACGGGCCGGGCGTGACCCGGCGGCCACAACCTTCCGGGCCGTCACAATCCTGAAGACTCGACGTTGCAGCCCGAGGACGCGCCGCCTATATGACCGGGGAAGCAAAAGCCGCCCCGCGCGGCATGAGATCGATTGGGGGTCCCGGCGGTGCCTCACCGAGGGCCAGCCGCGACCTGCTGAAGGAATGAGGAAGAGATGAGCAAAGTCATCGGTATCGACCTCGGCACCACCAATTCCTGCGTCGCTATCATGGATGGGACGCAGGCGCGGGTGATCGAGAATGCGGAAGGCGCGCGCACCACGCCGTCGATCGTCGCCTTCACCGAGTCGGGTGAGCGGCTGGTCGGCCAGGCGGCGAAGCGCCAGGCGGTGACCAACCCCGAGAACACGATTTTCGCGGTCAAGCGCCTGATCGGCCGCCGCTACGACGACCCGATGACCCAGAAGGACAAGGGCCTCGTCCCCTACCAGATCGTCTCCGGCGACAACGGCGACGCCTGGGTCGAGTCGCGCGGCCAGAAATACGCGCCCAGCCAGATCTCCGCCTTCACCCTGCAGAAGATGAAGGAGACGGCCGAGGCGTTCCTGGGCGAGAAGGTGACGCAGGCCGTCATCACCGTCCCGGCCTATTTCAACGACAGCCAGCGCCAGGCCACCAAGGATGCCGGCAAGATCGCCGGGCTCGAGGTGCTGCGCATCATCAACGAGCCGACGGCGGCCGCCCTGGCCTACGGCCTGGACAAGAAGGCGTCGGGCACGATCGCGGTCTACGACCTCGGCGGCGGCACCTTCGACATCTCGATCCTCGAGATCGGCGACGGCGTGTTCGAGGTGAAGTCGACCAACGGCGACACCTTCCTGGGCGGTGAGGACTTCGACGCCAAGATCATCGACTACCTGGCCGAGGAGTTCAAAAAGGAGCAGGGCATCGATCTGCGCCGCGACCGCCTGGCCCTGCAGCGCCTGAAGGAAGCAGCCGAGAAGGCGAAGATCGAGCTGTCCTCCTCGGTCCAGACCGAGGTGAACCTGCCCTTCATCACCGCCGACGCGTCCGGCCCGAAGCACCTGAACATCAAACTGACCCGGGCGAAGCTCGAGGCGCTGGTCGACGACCTGATCCAGCGCACGGTCGAGCCGTGCCGCGCCGCGCTGCGCGACGCCGGCCTGAAGGCCAGCGAGATCGACGAGGTGATCCTGGTCGGCGGCATGACCCGCATGCCCAAGGTCATCGACACGGTGAAGCAGTTCTTCGGCAAGGACCCGCATCGCGGCGTCAACCCGGATGAGGTCGTGGCCGTCGGCGCCGCGATCCAGGGCGGCGTGCTGCGCGGCGAGGTCAAGGACGTGCTGCTGCTTGACGTCACCCCGCTGTCGCTGGGCATCGAGACGCTGGGTGGCGTGTTCACCCGGCTGATCGAGCGCAACACCACGATCCCGACCAAGAAGAGCCAGACCTTCTCGACCGCCGAGGACAACCAGACCGCGGTGACCATCCGCGTGTTCCAGGGCGAGCGCGAGATGGCGGCCGACAACAAGCTGCTGGGTCAGTTCGACCTGGTCGGCATCCCGCCTGCCCCGCGCGGCATGCCGCAGATCGAGGTGACCTTCGACATCGACGCCAACGGCATCGTCAATGTCGGCGCCAAGGACAAGGCGACGGGCAAGGAGCAGGCGATCCGCATCCAGGCTTCGGGCGGCCTGTCCGATGCCGACATCGACAAGATGGTCAAGGACGCCGAGGCCAACGCCGCCGCCGACAAGAAGCGGCGCGAGACGGTCGAGGCCCGCAACCACGCCGATGCGCTGATCCATTCGACCGAGAAGCAGCTGGCCGAGTTCGGCGACAAGGCCGAAGCGGCCGACAAGGCGGCGGTCGAGAGCGCGATCGCCGATCTGAAGTCGGTCCTGACCAGCGAGGACGCCGAGCAGATCAAGGCCAAGACCCAGGCCCTGGCCCAGGCGGCGATGAAGATCGGCGAGGCCATGTACAAGGCCAGCCAGGAGTCGGGCGCCGCCCCGGGTGGCGAGCAGGCTTCGGCGAAGCCGGATGACGGCGTGGTCGACGCCGATTTCGAGGAAGTCGACGACGACAAGAAGAAGAAGTCGGCGTGATCGCGGGCGCATGACCGCGGTACGACGATAAGGGGCAGACGCCGCCCCCGCGAGGTCCGTGAGGGGCCGCGCGGGGGCGGTTTCATCCGGGCCGGGGCCATCGAGGGCTCTCCCGGTTCGGCACGAGGATCCGCATGGCGAAGCAGGACTTTTACGATCTGTTGGGGGTAGCGCGCGGCGCCGGCGCGGACGAGATCAAGAAGGCCTATCGCAAGCTCGCGATGCAGTACCACCCGGACCGCAATCCGGGCGACAAGACCGCCGAGCAGAAGTTCAAGGAAATCAACGAGGCCTATGACGTCCTGAAGGACGACCAGAAGCGCGCCGCCTATGACCGCTTCGGCCACGCCGCCTTCGACGGCGCCGGGCCGCGCGGCCCGGGCGGGGCAGACTTCTCGGGCGGCTTCGCCGACATCTTCGAGGAGATGTTCGGCGACTTCATGGGCGGCCGCCGCGGCCCGCGCGCCCAGGCCGGGCGCGGCGCCGATGTCCGCTTCAATCTCGAGATCACGCTCGAGGAGGCGTTCCAGGGCAAGCAGGCGACGATCAAGGTGCCGTCCTCGGTCGCCTGCGAGGTCTGCGACGGCTCGGGTGCCGAGCCCGGCAGCCAGCCGGTGACCTGCCCGACCTGCGGCGGCGCCGGCCGGGTCCGCGCCTCCCAGGGCTTCTTCACGGTCGAGCGCACCTGCCCGAGCTGCGGCGGCCAGGGCCGGGTGATCAAAAACCCCTGCCGGAACTGCGGCGGCTCCGGCCGCACGCGCAAGGACAAGACGCTGAAGGTCGACATCCCGCCTGGGGTCGACGACGGCACCCGCATCCGCCTGGCCAATGAGGGCGAGAGCGGCATGCGCGGCGCACCGCCCGGCGACCTCTACATCTTCCTGTCGGTGCGGCCGCACCCGCTGTTCCAGCGCGACGGCGCCGACCTGTTCTGCAAGGCGCCGATCCCGATGACCACGGCGGCGCTGGGCGGGCCGATCGAGATCCCGGCGATCGACGGCGGCCGTGCCAAGATCACGGTGCCGGCCGGCACCCAGTCCGGCGCCCGCTTCCGCCTGCGCGGCAAGGGCATGACGATGCTGCGCTCGGCCGGCCGCGGCGACATGTATGTCGAGCTGCAGGTCGAGACCCCGGTCAACCTGACCAAGCGCCAGCGCGAGCTGCTTGAGGAGTTCGAGCGCGAAGGCGGCGGCGGCACCAGCCCCGAGAGCCAGGGCTTCTTCGCCAAGGTGAAGGAGTTCTTCAAGGAGTAGCGGCGGCCTCTTCGGGTTTCGTCATTGCAGGCCCCGAAGGGGCGTGGCAATCCAGAGGACCTAACCCGTGGATCGGCACGCGCCGCGACCATCTTGGAAGGACCCTGCCGCATGACCGCCGGCGACACCCCCCGCCCCGTGCAAGGCCCCCTCAAGCTTGGCATCACCGGCGTTGCCGGCCGGATGGGCCGGATGCTGGTGCAGACGGTGCTGGACATCGCCGACGGCTCGGTGGTGCTGCACGGCGCGGTCGAGCACGAGGGCAGCGCCGCGGTCGGCCAGGATGCCGGGCTCGTGGCCGGGCGGCCGGCCTGCGGCGTCATCGTCGGCGACGACCCGGTGCAGCTCTTCGCCACCGCCGACGCGGTGGTCGACTTCACCCGGCCCGAGGCCTCGGTCCGCTTCGCCGCGCTGGCGGCGCAGGGCAAGGCGGTGCATGTCGTCGGCACCACCGGCTTCTCCGCCGAGGATCTGGCGGCGCTGGGCCGGGCCGCGCGCCACACCCCGATCATCCAATCCTACAATATGAGCCTGGGCGTGAACCTGCTGGCGGCGCTGGTGCGCCAAGCCGCCCGTGCGCTCGACGCCGCCGGCTGGGACATCGAGGTGGTGGAGATGCACCATCGCCACAAGATCGACGCCCCCTCCGGCACCGCGATCCTGCTGGGCCGCGCCGCCGCCGAGGGCCGCGGAGTCGATTTCGACGCGGCCAAGGCGATCGACCGCGACGGCAAGCGCCCGGACGCCGCCATCGGCTTCGCCACGCTGCGCGGCGGCGACGTGGTCGGCGAGCATACGGTGATCCTGGCCGGCACGGGCGAGCGCATCGAGCTGGCACACCGGGCGACCGACCGCGGCATCTTCGCCCGCGGCGCGGTCAAGGCGGCGCTGTGGGGCCGCGGCCGCGCCCCCGGCCTCTACACCATGGCCGACGTGCTGGGGCTGGGCTGAGATCGTGCAGGTTGGGCTCGCCGGAAGCGAGCCCAACCTGCATCCGATCGGAACAGACGGGCGGCCGGCAACGGACTCTCTCCGCAGACGGTGATGCCACGGCCGGATGGTACGCTGCAGTATGACTTCGACACCGGACGATATTACCGACAGGGCACGCGGCGCGCTGGTCGGCCTCGCGGTTGGTGACGCGCTGGGCACCACGCTCGAATTCAGCGCCCGGGACTCCCAGCCCCACCATCGGGAAATGACCGGCGGCGGACCGTTCGGGCTGGAACCCGGTCAGTGGACCGACGACACCAGCATGGCGCTCGCCTTGGCCGACAGCCTGATTGCGCGCGGCGGATTCGATGCAAACGATGTGATGGACCGCTTTGTCTCGTGGTGGCGGGAGGGCGCCTATTCCTGCACCGGTGCGTGTTTCGATATCGGCATCGCAACGCGACAGGCCCTGGACCACTATCTGCACGGCGGCGGCCCCTTCGCCGGCTCGACCGACCCGACCACAGCCGGGAACGGGTCGCTGATGCGCCTGGCACCTGCTGTCCTCTTTACCCTGCGAGACGCCGAGGCCGGGCGACGTATCGCCGCGGACCAGAGCCGGACCACCCATGGCGCCCGGGAGGCGACGGAAGCCTGCGTCTTCTTCAGTGAGCGCTTGCGATCGGCGATCCTCGGCGCCACCAAACCCGAGGTTCTGGCACCCCGTGTCTGGAACGGTGCGGAGAAGATTCAGGCCATCGCCCGCGGCGATTGGCATGGCCTGCCGCGCCCCCTGATCCAGTCGTCGGGCTACGTCATCCACACGCTGGAAGCGGCGTTATGGGCAGTGGACAGCACGGACAGCTTTGAGGATGCCCTGGTCCTCGCGGTCAATCTCGGGGACGACGCCGATTCGGTGGGTGCCGTCACCGGCCAGCTCGCCGGCGCGCTGTACGGGATGTCCGGCATTCCCCAGCGATGGCTGGATCCACTGGCATGGCGGCAGCGCATCGTGGAGACTGCGGACAGGCTGATTGCCCGAGGCTAGGCCCCGCGCAGCCGGTCGAGCGCCGCCGACAGGTCGCGCGCCAGGTCGGCGCGGTCGGACGGCGCCAGGAAGCCGCCGATGGCGACGCGCTGGCCGTGGCTGGTCAGGGTGACCCGGTTCTGGCCGATCTCGCTGCGGTCGACCTCGACCCGCAGCCAGTAGGGCTGCAGCTCGATCCGGTGCAGCACGCCGCGATGGTCGCCATGCTCGATCACCAGCCGGTCCGCGGTCACGCGCAGGCTTTCCCAGCTGCGCCCCGCCCGGCGCAGATTCGACCGCATCAGGCAATAGAGAAGCACCGCGTCGAGGCCGTAGAAACCGAGCACCGGCCAGGCGCCGAGGATCAGGAACAGGACGCCGTTGAACAGGCTGGTGACGCCGACCACACCGATCACCAGCCAGAAGCCGAAGGGGCCCAGGCTGCGCTTCGGCCGCAGCAGCCGCTCGAACAGGACCGGCGCGCGATCGTCGGCAGCCCCGTGGGCGCCGATCCGGGTGATGCTGCTGCTGCGCATGGAACAAGCATAGGCCGCGGCAGCCGCATGGCAAAGGCCGATGGCGCGCCTCCGTTCGCCCCGCTAGGCTGCGGCGCATGACGCCCGCCGCCATCGATACCTTCTATGCTCGCCTCGCCGCCCGCATGCCAGAGCCCAAGAGCGAGCTGAGCTACCACAACCCCTACACCCTGCTGGTCGCCGTGGTGCTGTCGGCGCAGGCCACCGATGTCGGGGTGAACAAGGCGACCGGGCCGCTTTTCGCCGTCGCCGACACGCCGCAGAAGATGGTGGCGCTGGGGGTGGAGGGGCTGTCGCGCTACATCCGCACCATCGGCCTCTACAACATGAAGGCGAAGAACGTCATCGCCCTGTCGGAGATCCTGCTGCGCGAGCACGGCGGCGAGGTGCCGCGCGACCGGGCGGCGCTGGAGGCGCTGCCGGGAGTCGGCCGAAAGACCGCCAATGTCGTGCTGAACGTCGCCTTCGGCGAGCCGACCATCGCCGTCGACACCCACATCTTCCGGGTCGGGAACCGCACCGGCCTGGCCCCGGGCAAGACGCCGGACGCGGTGGAGCGGGTGCTGGAGCGGGTGACGCCGGACCGCTGGAAGCGGCACGCGCATCACTGGCTGATCCTGCACGGCCGCTACACCTGCAAGGCGCGCAAGCCGCTGTGCCCGGCCTGCCCCGTCGCCGATCTGTGCGAATGGCCGGAGAAGACCGCGTCGGTTCCGGCCTAAACGGTCTGCTTCGCCCGCTCGCCGGCCCGCCGGCTTGGCCCGGCCAGCACCGCGAGATGGGCCCGGGCGATCCCGAGCTTCTTCTCGAAGGACGTGCCGGATTCGATGCGGTGGAACAGGTCCTGCCGGTCCGCCAGGGAGTCGATCATGCGGTCGATGAAGGGATGCCGTGGCCGGGACCGGGCGGTCGCCCGCAGATGGGCCAGCCCGTCCGGGTCGGCCAGGTCGGCGCCGAAGCTGTCCCTGATCTCACCGGCAAGCGCGGCCTCGAACCACGGCAGCAGCCTGGGATGGGTCAGCAGGACACCGAACAGCGAATCCTCGCGATAGCCGTGCCAGCGCGTCGTCAGGCGCCGGGCCTCGTCATCGCCGACGCTGGCGAGATCCTTGAACGAGCTGCCGCCTCCGTGCCGCGTGACGGCGGTGACGCGCTCGCTCGACCGCAGCCCGAGCCGATCCGCTACCCGCTGGCGATAGGCCGCATCCGTCAGCCAGGCGTTGTAGCCGATCAGGGAGAGGCCGGGCACGGCACCTTCGGCATAGGCTTCGAGCCAGTCGCGCTCGGCGAAGAGCTGGCGCAGGATCATCACCAGGTCGAGCCGGACGAGCCGCTTGCGGTGAAGGAGGCTGGCGCAGAGGTTCAGCGGGTCGCGCAGGAACAGCAGGTCCACCATCCGGCCGTCCGCCACGCGCTGTAGCCGCCAGGCGACCTCGAGCCCCAGCCGCGTCACCCCTTCATAGTTGAAGATCACGGCGTCGGGCGCGCTCTTGCCCGGCGCCGGGGGACGGTCGAGGCGCAGCAGGCGCGACCGGATCGGCTCGCCGATCACCAGGTTGTTGGCGAAGGCGGTCGGCGTGTCCCGGTGCTGCCGCAGCCAGCGGACGAAGGCGTGATGGCCGGACCGCTTGGTGGAAATGACGTTGATGAATTCGCGGGTCATCCTTCGCCCTGCTCTCCCGGATTGGACGGATGAAGCTCCCTGCCCTGCGCGTCGTGGGCGGGCGGCGGGGCCGCCGCCGGCGGCGCGGCTCTGTCCGCGGGCTATCCTTTACAGGAAAGTAAGGAGGGACAGAACCGTTCTCTCGTCCGTCGAGGGAGAAGGCGCTCGCCGGTCAGGCCGGGCGGTCGGCGATCTCGTTGTAGCCGCGGTTGAGGAACTCGATCAGGCACAGGCCATGGCCGAAGGGATCGGCCAGCCCGGCCAGCCTGCCCCAGACCGCGGTGCGGATCTCGCCCTCGGCCACGGCGCCGGCCGCGACCGCGCGCTGCAGCGCCGCCGCGATATCGTCCACCACCACGTCGAGATGCACCGGCGTCCAGTGCCGGGCGTAGCTGCGGCGGCTGTCGCCGGCGCCGACCGTGCCGGCCGGTTTGCGCAGCAGGTAGACCGGGGCCGGCCAGCCGGTCAGCTCCACCGCCTCGCCGGCGAAACGGCGCCCGACCGTGAGGCGGAAGGCCGCGGTGTAGAAGGCGACCGCGACGTCGAGATCGGGCACGTCGATATTGACCAAGAGGCTCATGGCGATCCCCTCCCTCTCCCGGCGGTTCCCCTATCCCGACAGCGCCTCCTGCCCGATCGCGCCGAGGGCGGCGGCGAAATCGGTCATGTCGGCGGTCAGCCGGGCCAGGCCCCGGGTCGGCGACAGCGTCGCCTCGTCCATGTACAGCGCCCGGTTCAGCTCAATCTGCAGGGCGTGGATACCGGCGCGCGGCCGGCCGTAATGCCGGGTGGTGAAGCCGCCGGCATAGGGGGTGTTGCGGGTGACGGCATAGCCGCGGCCGGCCAGCCACTGCTCCGCCGCCTCGGTCACCGCCGCGGCGCAGGAGCTGCCGTAGCAGTCGCCCAGCACCACGTCGACCGCGCGGCCACCCGGGGTGCGCGAGGCGCCCTGCGAGGGCATCGAATGGGCGTCGACCAGGATGGCGTGGCCGAACTGGGCACGGGTCTCGTCGATCAGCCGGCGCAGCGCCGCGTGATAGGGGGTGTAATAACGCTCGACCCGCTCCACCGCCTCGGCGAATCTGAGCTTGCCGCGATAGATGTCCTTCCCCTGGGCGACAATGCGGGCGATGGTGCCGAGCCCGGCGACGACCCGCGGCGAACGGGTATTGACCCAGCCCGGCAACGCGTCGTCGAACATCTCGGGGTCGAGCTCGTAGGCCTCGCGGTTGACGTCGAGGAAGGCGCGCGGGAACAGCGCCCGCAACAGCGGCACCCCCCGCCCCGGTACCCCGCCGAAGATCTCGTCGACGAAGCCGTCCTCGGAGCGGCGCAGCGTATGGGGGTCGAGCCGTGCCGCGGCCAGGAACGATGGCGGGTATTCGCGGCCGCTGTGCGGCGACGCGACCACGACCGGGAGGCGCCGACCCGGCGGCAGGGCGATCGCCACCGCGTCGGACGCCGGCGACTGCGAGGCGACTTGACCATCCATGTCACCGTCATATCGCAGCCTCCGGGGGCTGTCGACGGGGCCGATGGGCGTGCTGGCCGGCAGGCTTGGTTTGACGCTTGCGCACCCCGGTCGATGATGCTACATGGGCGCTCCCCGCGGACGACCGGCCTCGGCCGTCCTTCCCGGTAACGGGCGCGTAGCTCAGCGGGAGAGCACTACGTTGACATCGTAGGGGTCACTGGTTCAATCCCAGTCGCGCCCACCACCGGTTTCCAAGAACTTGGCGACGCCGGCGGCTTCTGTCGTGGACAGCCCCGGAGGTGCAGGCATGCCCCGCGGAGCAGTTCGTCAGTGTATGGCGGTGGTACAGCATACCGCCCCTACAGCAGCGCCTCATAGTCGCGCGCCCCGTGCAAAACACGCACCACATGGACCTGCTCCCCATCGACACGGTAGAAAATCTGGTAGTTTCCGTGCACGCGCCGACGGATGCCCTGCTTCTCATAGCGTAGGACAAGCGGGTAGCCCATCGGCATGTCGGCGAGGCTCCGGCAGCTTGCCCGCAGTTCTTGCACGAAGCTCAGGGCTCGAGCCGGATTGTCCTTCGCAATGAAATCGGCAATGGCCTCGAGGTCGCTTTCCGCTTCTACGGAAAGCGCAACGATCATTCCGTTTTCCCCACCATGGCCCGGTACTTGCGCTCAAGCCGCTCGAAGACCTCGTCGGCAGGCGTGGTTCGGCCGGCCTCGATATCGGCCAGGCCGCGTTCAATGGCGGCGTCCAGCAGGGCAAGGCGCTTCTCGCGTTCCTCGACCAAGCGCACGCCTTCGCGCAGCACTTCGCTCTTCGAGCCGTAGCGGCCGGATTCGACCAACTTCTTGACGACGCTTTCGAGCTGCGGCCCAAGATCAGCACTGATCATCGGTCATCCTCCGACACATCAGGCTTTAATAATAGTTATTAGGGCAGGAATTTCCAGTCCCTGGCGCAAAGGGAGATCTAGCCTCCGGCAGCGCTTCACCCCTCCTTCGCCGCCGCCTCCACCTCGACGATCCCCACCCGCGATTCGATCTCCACGGCCGACACCACCGCAGCCGCCTGCTCGATCTCGCGGAAGCAGCGGTACATGCCGTCGTTGAAGCGGATGTCGTCGAAGGCGATGATCCAGCGGCCGGCCAGCCGCGGGATCAGCAGCTCGGCCTGGGCCTGAACGATCTCGCCGACATGGATGCCGTCGATGAAGGCGATGCCCGGCCGGTCGAAGCGGATGTCCGCCGCCTCGAGCCCCGCCTCGAAGGTGTCGGCGACGGCGGTGAAGCGGGGGCTGATCGCGGCCAGGTTGGCCCGGGCGATCTCCTGCCACTGCCGGTTGGGGTCGAAGGTGACCAGCCGGCCGCGGCGGTTGGCCGAGAGCCCGGCCAGCCAGTACATGCCCGAGACGCCGAAGGCGGTGCCGATCTCGACCACCGTCCACGGCCGGAACCGGCGGACCAGCTGGTAGTAGACCCGGCCGTATTTGTGGCTGGTGCGGACGGCGTTGCTGGACCGTTTGAAGCTGTCGTCGGGCGCGGTGAAGTCGCGATAGCCCTCCCACAGATCGAGCGGGCCGATCTCCTGCGTCATCCGGGCGCGCTCGGCGATCAGCCGCTCCTTGGCGAAGCGGCGGGGGCGGACCAGATCCGCCACCCGCGTCTCGTTCAGGAACGCCGTGTCCCGCCTGCGGCGGACCACGGCCTGCGGCATCGCCTGTGCAGGTTCCCCCATCAGGCCGCGAGCGGGAACGGGCAGGCCTCGCGCAGCGCCGCCAGGTCGGGCATCCGCTCCGGCACGTATTGGCACAGCCGCGCGTGGTCGGGCGTGACCGTCCCGATCTCGGCCAGGTCGAAGGGCTCGACATCCTTCAGCCCGACCGAGGCGAAATAGTCCTCGAACTTGGTGTTGCCGCCCGGGATCTGGGTCTCGCTGGTCGACATCACCGCCCAGCCGACCGGGATGCCGTAGGCCTGGGACACGATCAGCCCGTGCAGCGAGGTCGAGATGATGTGCTCGCATTCCGACACCTCGTCGAGGAACGCCTCGATGTCGGCGTAGGAGCTGCGCATGATGTCGATCACCTTGACGTCCGGATGCACCTCGAGCGGCGCCGCCACATGGGTGAAGTGGCGGATCAGGCCGAGCTTATGCTTCTTGGTGCCCTTCGGCTGGTACAGCTGCGGCAGCAGCAGCGCGGCGTCGCCGTAGACCTGCGGGCATTTGCCGCCGCTGTCGAGCACCAGGCGCCGCGTCAGCGGGCCGCGCACCGCCTTGTACACCGCCTGCGGGTGCAGCTTGTCGGTCAGGCGCGGGCTGCCGGTGCCCCAGACCGGCGTGCCCTTCTTGGCGAATTTGATCACCGAACCGATCACGAGGGCGCCGCTGCCCGCGGCCACCCAGCGCGGCGGGCGCCCGGTCAGCTTCTCGACGATGTAGGGGTTCAGGATATCGCCGAAATTGCCGGGATAGGGCTGCTCCATCCACCACAGCTGCGGCCGCTGCTTCGGCTCCAGCCCCCCGGCCTTGGCGCGCTCCTCCAGCCCCAGCCGCAGCATCCGGCCCTGGGCGAAGGCCTTCGCCTTGGCGGTGCCGTGCTGCAGCAGCTCGCCGGCATAGCGCTGGCCCTCCTCCGGCAGGTGGAACTCGATGCAGAAATCGACCACCCGCTGCAACAGCGTGGACAGGCGCTCGCTGTACTCGCCCTCCTGCCGCAGCTGCGAGATCCGCCCCTCATAGAGCGCCAGCGCGGCCTGCTCGCCCTCCTGCCGCCGGGCGACGCGGGCGAGGGTGTTGAGCGGGTCGTCCTGCGACGGGTCGAGGTCGGTCATCTTCTTCAGATAGACCGCGGCGTTCTGCAGCTTGCCGGCCTTCAGCTCCTGCTCGGAGATGGCCTTGAGCACGCGGTACTGGCGCGACGGCTCCAGGATCGGCGCGTCGTGCTGCGCCACCTCCTTGACGAAGTCGCGCACATTGCCGCTGTCGCCGAAGGCGAACCAGGCATCCGCCGCGCCCAGCTTGTCGCCCCAGGCGATCCGCTTCGGCGGCAGCAGCGTGACCTGCAGCTGCTCGGAATGCGCCCGCCAGGCTTCCTCGAAGAAGTAGTCGTCGGTGCCGCGCTCCTTGCTGGTCTTCTCCAGCTCCACCAGCTGCTCCAGCAGCCGCCGCGTCGCCGAGGTGTAGTTGAAGAACAGGAACCCGGGGTGGAACGTCCGCGCGAAGATGAACGGATCATATTCCCGGAAATATTTGAAGTTCCGCAGGAAGGCCGCGAAGTCGCTCTCGCAGCGCAGGAACGGGTCCGGCCGCTTGATGATGCGGGTGTCGATGTCGACCCAGATGATCGGCCGCTTATACTCCTCCAGCTTGCGGGAGTAGTAGTTGACCTTGTAGCGGCAGATGTCGGCCCAGTTGGCGTCCGGGCCGAGCTTCACCTCCTCGAAGTCGTGCTCGATGTCGAGCTTCTTGCAGTCCTCGGCGAGGTTGTAGGCGGAGTCGTAGTAGTACTGCTTTCCGCCGTAGAAGCTGACGACAACGGCTTCCTTATCCATGATTCGCCTCTTCGAGCTGGAGAAGCAGGGTGGTCTCGTCGAGCTGGGCGATCTCGTAGATCGGGCGTTCGACCAGGTCGGAGTCGCCGAAGGTGAAGATGCGCCGGCCTTCGCGGGCGATCTCGGAGCCCAGGAAGGCCTCGATCGCGGCCCTGACCGCCGGCAGGTCGGGCGCCTCGAGGATGACATGCGGCGAGCGCGACCGGATCGCGCGGATGCACTCCGCCCGGTCGCGGGCGATCTGGCCGGACAGGCGCAGCCGCACCAGCTTGGCGTCGTCGCAGGCCTTCGCGACCTGCTTCGGGTCGGTGGCATCGCAGAGCCGGATCGTCGCCCGGTCGGTCTTCTTGCCGTTGAGGGCCTGGTACTGCTTCAGGACCGGCTCGCCCTTGCTCTTCTCATAGGCGACCGACACCGATCCCGCCTTGGAGACGAGGTTGCCGAAGGCGGAGGCGAAATAGAGGAAGCCCGGGTCGAGATCGACCACCTTGTCGCCCGGCTTCAGGATCTTGGCGGCGCAGGCCAGCGTGCTGTTCCGCCAGCGCCGGGCCTCGATCTCCTGCAGCTCGGCCTCGGCGCCGTCGACCGGCACGGCGAGCCGGATGGAGTCGGCCGTGGTGACCACGACGTGGTCCGGCAGCACGATCTCCCGGTTCTCCGGCCGCGCATCGGCCGCGGCGGGGGCGGCGGGCGGCGCGGCGGCAGGCTCCGGCGTCTTCGCCGCGGGCGGGGCCTTTGCGGATGCCGGGGCCGGTTCGGCCGCGACGGCCTCGACCATGATGGCCCCCTTGCGGTCGAACACGGTCGCGAGCAGCGGGATGTTCTCGCGCGCGCCCTCGATCGCCGCCGCCCGCTCCTCCTCGCCGACCGGCTGGACGAACTCGACCGCGTCCGCGATCCGCAGGTTCCGGTTGGCGTTGTCCAAGAGGATCGCGGCGCGGGTCAGCGACGGGAACCGCTCCGCCAGCGCCCGGCCGCTCTTGCTGGTCGGGCCGCAGACCTGGATCAGCGGCGTCCGCCCGATCACCGAGAAGAGCAGCCCGTGGAACCGCGAGCTGACCACGAGGCCGGCGGAGGCGTAGAGGTCCATGATCGCCGAGACGTCGAAATCGGCCGCCTTGACGACCTGGATCTCGCGCCGCTGCCGCAGCCTTTCGTAGATCGCCTCGTCATCGACGGAATGGACCACGCCGACCACCGAGGAATAGGATTTGCCGAGGCCGTCGAGCGTCTCGTCGAGATAGGCGTCGATCGTGCTGTCCCGCTTGGCCAGCCAGCTTTCCAGGCTGTGGCTGAGCGACAGCACGGCGAGGTTCGGGTCGCGCCGGAGGGAGATCCTATCCGGCCCGTCCGCCAGCAGCAGGGCCAGGTCGCCGGTGGTGTGGACGTTCTTCAGCCCCACCGTCTCGGTCAGCAGGGTGGCGTCGCTGCGCTCGCGCACCGTGACCAGCCGCGCCAGGGACAGCGCGTCCTTGTAGGCGGCGGCGCCGAGCGTCGTCCGGATGCCCTGGGTGCCGACGCCGAGGACGGCGCTGGGGATGCCGCGCTCATAGGCGTAGCGGATCGGCGCGGTGTAGTTCGAGACGTTGCTGAAGCTGCTGTCGTAGAGCAGCCCGCCGCCGCCGACCACGAGCATGTCCGCCGTGTCGATGACACCGTAGTCAGGGTTCGGGCCGACCAGATCGACCTCGTCGAAGCCGTTGCGATACAGGACCTCGCGGGCGCCGAAGCTGACCGCGTCGTCGCCGACATTGCCGACGCCGAAGGCCGAGACCACCACCGCCCGCTTCCCCGTCGACGACCGGAGCCGGACGCGGGTGTCGCGCTTGACATATTCGAGAACGGGCTGGCTGTGGCGGCGACGGGTGACGTCGAGCACCGACGGCTTCGCGCCGGCGGCGTGCCTGGCGAACACGACGAACACCTCGTTGGCGTGCTGGATATCGCCATGGATCACCAGCGCCTGCAGGATCTGCCGCGGCAGGCGGGGCATCAGCCCCTTGTGCACGATCGCGCAATCGGGAACCAGCGACTTGAGCTGCGCCGCCGCGCTGTATGGGATGACCCGGGCATTGGTCAAAGCGTTCGACAAGGTCTCGAACAGATAATCCGGAACGAGGACCTCCTCTCCCGACGCGGCCTTCAGCGACGAGATCATGTCCTTGTGGTGCTTATCCACTTTCCCCTCCAAGAGTGGGTTTGAGGGGGGATGACGCGACCGGCCTCCCGCGCTTCCGGAAGGGCCTCTTCCGGAAACGCGGACGCGATTAGCTGCCGACCGCCGGCGCCATGGCCGGGCGGAGAGTGGCTGTCATCGTCGAGAGGCGCGAATCTTCGGCGCTAACGGGCGTCGGGTGTCCGTCTGAGACGCCGGTGGTCGCTGGATTCCATCTGATCCCCCTTCGTCCAAGTCACGCAGCCCGAAATCAGCCATCCGTCAAACGCAGGAACAGCCGATGATCGCGACCTCCTGTCCAGGTTGGCCCCAGATCAGGCACAATGGCGTCGAAGCGCCATTCCCTTCGCAGGCTGCACGCCTGGCGATAGGGTTAGTCGGCCGCAGGCCACCTCTTCTTTTTGGCATCGTTTACGGTGCAGTGCAATAAGTAATTGATCGACTAACTATATTACCAATATACAATCATATTTATAGGATTGTCTGATAATTGTCACTGTATGTATCGAAATTTTTACCTATTGTTGGGTCTCAGCACTGCTCAAGCGTATCAAAGTACCTCTACATGGCAGACGGTTCAACCCCGCGTCAGGCCGTTCCTTCAGCAAAAGCGATTAATGCTGTCTATATTTGTTGAAACATCTTTGTAATAGATGGCCGATGTCCGAGCCGCCCCGGGCCCGGTCGGGCCGGACGGCGGCCCTCGGCCCGTCGCCCGACCGGAACCCCGGCCCGCTGCGCCCCATTGTCCAGGCAGCTTCGAACCAGCCTCGAGGTCGAGATGCGGATCGCCCCCGCCCTGCTGCTCGCGGCCGTGCTGGTCCTTCCCTTCGGCCGCGCCGCCCAGGCCCAGGAAGGCGGCGTGCTGACCGGCACGGAGGGCCAGCATGCGGCCTTCTTCGTGCAGCAGGCGGGGCGCAGCGACATGTTCGAGATCGAGGCCGCGAAGATCGCCCTGCAGCGGACGCAGTCCCCGGAAATCCGCGCTTTCGCCGAGACCATGGCGGCCGACCACGCCCGATCGCGGGAGCAGATCACCAAGGCGGTGAAGGACCACGACCTGTCGACCCCGCTGCCGAAGCGGATCGACCTGCGGCACCAGCAGATCCTCGACCAGCTCCGACGCGCGACCGACGCGGATTTCGACCGTCTCTACGTCAACGGCCAGGTCACCGCCCATCAGGAGGCCCTGAAGGTCTATCAGCATTACGCGCCCACGGCCGAGGAGCCGTCGCTGCGGGCCATCGCGGAGGCCGGCCTGCCGATGACCCAGCACCACCTGGACCGGGCCCTGCAGCTGCAGAAGGGCCTGCAGGCCGCCCGTTGACGCCGGAACCCGCTGCAACGCGACAGGAGGCAACCCGGCGCGGTCCGCTGCGGGTGCTGGGGCTCGGCCTGATCACCGGGGCGGCGGACGACGACCCTTCGGCGATCGGCACCTATGCCAGCGCCGGCGCCGCGCTGGGGCCGTCCTTCCTGTGGACCGCCCCGGCGACGCTGCCGATGATGTTCGCGGTGGTCTATCTCTCCGCCAAGCTCGGCCAGGTCTCGGGCCGCGGCCTGTTCCACGTCATCCGCGACCACTTCCCGCGCTGGGTGCTGTATCCGGCGCTGATCGGCGTGCTGATCGGCAACACCATCGAGGCCGCCGCCGATATCGGCGGCATGGCGGCGGCGATCGGCATCCTGCTGCCGGTCCCCTTCGCCGGGATCGTGGTGACGATCACGGCGGCGATCCTGGCGCTGCAGATCTGGGGCTCCTACGCGCTGATCCGCAACGTGTTCCGCTGGCTGGCCCTGGCGCTGCTGGCCTATGTCGGGGCGGCGATCCTGGCCCGGCCGGACCTGGCGGCGACCCTGGCCGGCACGGTGGTGCCGCGGATCGAGTTCAGCGCCGAGTTCCTGTCGCTGCTGGTGGCCGTGATCGGCACCACGCTTTCCGCCTATCTCTACACCTGGCAGTCGAACGAGGAGGTGGAGGAGGAGATCCAGATGGGCCGCCGCAGCCTGGCCCAGCGCCGGGGGGCGACCGATGCCGAGCTGCGCCGGACCCGCGCCGATGTGCTGGTCGGCATGATCTTCTCGAACCTGATCATGTACTTCATCATCCTGTCGACCGGGGCGACGCTGCACGTGGCCGGGCAGACCGAGATCAGCACCGCCGCCCAGGCGGCGGAAGCGCTGCGCCCCCTGGCCGGCGAGGCCGCCGGCATCCTGTTCGCCGCCGGCGTCATCGGCGTCGGCTTCCTGGCGGTGCCGGTGATGACCACGGGCGCCGCCTACGACCTGGCCCAGACCTTCGGGTGGAAGCACAGCCTGCACGCCCGCCCGGGCGAGGCGAAGGCGTTCTACTTGGCGATCATCGGCTTCACCCTCGTGGCGATGGGGCTGAACTTCCTCGGCTTCAACCCGATGAAGGCGCTGGTCTGGTCCGGAATCGTCCAGGGCTTCTCCACCCCGCCCCTGATGCTGCTGATCATGCTGATGACCGGCAGCCGCCGGATCATGGGCGACCAGGTGAACAGCCGCGGCATCGCCATCCTGGGCTGGGCGACGACCGGGGTGATCTTCGCCGCCAGCGCGGGACTGGTGGCGACCTGGTTCCTCTGAGGCGCCGCCGCATGTTCGTGTTCGGCGACGGGGCACGGATGGAGGAGCCACTGCAGCAGCTCGGCCGTGTCGCGGCGGCGCTGGACCGGGCCCGCGACGCGCGTTCCGGAATCGATCGCCACGATCATCTGGTCGAGGCCCTGATCGAGGCCGGGGAGTTCGCGCAGGGCGCGATCGATGCCGAGTTTGACGCCCTCGGCCGGGATGCACCCTCGCCCCTGCGCGCCGCAGCGACCGCGCTGCTGGTCGCCCTGGCAGCGGCCGTCCGTCGGTCCTGGGCAGCGGGGTTCCCGATCGGTCCGGAGGACCCGGCCCCGCGCCACTGCATCGATGTCCTGACCGCGCTGCCGCTGCCGGCCGCGATCCGCTGCCGTCTGGCCGAGGGCTTCGCCTTCTACGCCCTGTATCCAGAGGCCTATCTGGAGGCGGCGTCCGCCCTGGCCGGGGTCCGGCCGCTCAAGGTGATCGGTATCCGCAGCATCGGCTTGCCGCTCGCCGCCGTGGTGGCGGAAGCCTGCGGCGCGGACGATCTGGTTTCGGTGCGGCCGGTTGGCCACCCGTTCCGGCGCGAGCTCGCCCTCGATCCCGCCCTGACGGCCGAACTGCTGCGCGCCCCCCATGGGGTCTTCGCAATCGTCGACGAGGGGCCGGGCCTGTCCGGCAGCTCCTTCGGCGCGGCTGCGGATCATCTCGAGGCCCACGGCGTCGACCGCGGCCGCATCCGGTTCTTCCCGAGCCACGGCGGCGAACCCGGGCCGCAGGCCTCGCCGGCCCATCGCGAGCGATGGCGGAGCGCGGTCCGGCACTGGGTCGATTTCGACATGCTGGCGCTGAGCCCGCGGCAGCCGTGGCATGCGCTCGGCGCCTGGGTCGAGGATCTCGCCGGCGGTGCGGGCCGGCTGGAGGATTTTTCCGCCGGCAGCTGGCGGGCCGGCCACGGGCAGCCGCCGGCGCACTGGCCACCGGCCCATCGCCAGCAGGAGCGGCGCAAGTTCCGCCTGGACACCGGCGGCGGCCGCTTCCTGCTGAAATTCGCCGGGCTGGGCCGCCACGGGCGCGACAAGCTGCGGCGGGCGCAGGCGCTGCACGCAGCCGGCTTCAGCCCGGAGCCGATCGGCTGCCGGCGCGGTTTCCTGGTGGAGCGCTGGGTCGAAGGCGCCCGGCCGCTCGATCCGGGCGCCCGCGACCACCCGGCCCTGCTGCGGCGGATCGCTGCCTATCTCGGCTTCCGCGCCCGCCGCTTCCCGGCGCCGGCACACAGCGGCGCCAGCCTGGCCACCCTGGCCGAGATGCTGTGCGAGAACACCTCCGAGGCGCTCGGGGAGGAGGCCGGCCGCGCCTTCGATCGCTTCGCCCGCGCCGCCGGCCACCTGGAGGCCCGGATCCGCAGGATCGAGACAGACAATCGGCTGCACCGCTGGGAATGGCTGGTCGACCGGACCGGCACCCTGCTCAAGACCGACGCCCTCGACCATTGCGCGGCGCACGACCTGGTCGGCTGCCAGGACCTGGCGTGGGACGTCGCTGGCGCCGCGATCGAGTTCGACCTCGCCCCCGACGAGGAGGCCGAGTTGCGGGCCCGGGTCCAGCATGAGGCCGGGCGCCCGGTCGACCCTGAGCTGCTGTGCCTCCTCCGCCCCTGTTACGCCGCCTTCCAGCTCGGATCCTGGAGCATGGCGCGCAATGCCGAGGACGACCTGGACGAGGCGGGGCGGCTGGATCGCGAGGTGTCGCGCTACGCCCGGCACCTGCATGGATTTTTGTCCGGTCTGTGAGGCGGCACGGGCCGCAGCGCGGCCAGGGCCCGAAAGTGGAACCGGGTAAGTACCCATCCCGTTGGCCCCTGAGAAGAGCGCCGATTGCGCGCTCGAAACGCCGCAGCGACAGCAGCAGCAACGGGTCCGGATGCAGCATCTCGCACCAGCCCCGGCCGGGCATCCGCGTTCGACATCCGAAAGGAAGGCCGACCCATGGCAGAGACCATCCTGATCACCGGCGGCAAAGGCTTCATCGGCAGCCATGTGGCCGACGCCCTGCTGCGGCGCGGCCACCGGATCCGCATCCTCGACAATCTGCTGGAGCAGGTGCACGGCAGCGCCGGCGGATCCGTCGTGCTGCCGGACGTCGAGCTGCAGGTCGGCGACGTGCGGGACGAGGTCGCCGTCGCCCGGGCGCTGAAGGGCGTCGACGCCGTCGTCCATCTCGCCGCCGAGGTCGGGGTGGGGCAGAGCATGTATGCGGTCGACCGTTACGTCTCGGTCAACGACCTGGGCACCGCGACCCTGCTGCAGCGGCTGATCGCGCATCCGGTGCGCCGGATCGTCGTCGCCTCCTCGATGAGCGTCTATGGCGAGGGGCTGTACCGCACCGTCGAGGGCGAGCCGGTCGAGGACGTGATGCGGCCGGAGCGCCAGCCGGGCGGCTCCTGGGACCCGCTGGACCGGCAGGGCCGGCCGCTGATCCCGGTGCCGACGCCGGAGTGGAAGCGGCAGATGCTGGCCTCGGTCTACGCCCTGACCAAGTACTGCCAGGAGCGGCTGGTGCTGACTGTCGCCGGCGCCTACGGCATCGAGGCCGCGGCGCTGCGCATGTTCAACGTCTATGGTCCTGGCCAGGCGCTGTCCAACCCCTATACCGGCGTGCTGGCGATCTTCGCCTCGCGCATCCTGAACGGCCAGCGGCCGCTGGTGTTCGAGGACGGGCAGCAGCGCCGCGACCTGGTGCATGTCTCCGACGTCGCCAAAGCCTTTGCCCTGGCGCTGGAGCAGCCGAAGGCGGCGGGCGGCGTGTTCAATGTCGGCAGCGGGCGCGAGCGGACGGTGCTGGAGACGGCAAAGGCGTTGGCCGAGGCGATGGGCCGGCCGGAGCTGGAGCCGGAGCTGGTCGGCAAGGCGCGGGCCGGCGATGTGCGGCACTGCTTCGCCGATATCGGCAAGGCGCGGGCGGAGCTGGGCTTCGCCGCGACCAAGGATTTCGCCGAGGGCCTGGCCGAGCTGGCCGAATGGGTCGCCGCCCAACAGGCGGAAGACCGGGTGCCGGAGGCCCGCCAAGAGCTCGAATCGCGGGGGCTGGTGGCATGAGACGATCCCTGTCCGCCCCCGCCAGGATCGGCCTGCGGCCCGTGCTGGTCACCGGCGGGGCCGGCTTCATCGGCTGCAACCTGGCCGACCGTCTGGCCCGCGACGGCCACCCTGTGCTGGTGCTGGACGCGCTGGCGCGGCCGGGGGTGGAGCGCAACCTGGACTGGCTGCGCCGGACCCATCCCGGCCGGATCTCCGTCGTGATCGAAGACCTGCGCGACGGCGATGCCGTAAGCGCCGCGGTGCGGCAGGCGCAGGCGGTGTTTCACCTGGCCGGCCAGGTGGCCGTGACCACCAGTCTGGCCGATCCCCGGACCGATTTCACGGTCAATGTGGAGGGCACGCTGCGCCTGCTGGAGGCGCTGCGCCGGCACAATCCCCGCGCGCCGCTGGTCTTCGCCAGCACCAACAAGGTCTATGGCGACCTGGCCGACATCGGGCTGGAGCGGACCGAGGACGCCTATCGCCCGGCCGACGCGGATCTCCGCGGCCGCGGCATCGGCGAGGACCGTCGCCTCGACTTCCACACGCCCTATGGCTGCTCCAAGGGCGCGGCCGACCAGTATGTGCTGGACTACGCCCGCAGCTTCGGCCTGCCCACGGCGGTGCTGCGCATGAGCTGCATCTACGGCCCGCACCAGATGGGCACCGAGGACCAGGGCTGGGTCGCGCATTTCCTGATCCGCACCTTGGCGGGCGAGCCCATCACCATCTTCGGCGACGGCCGCCAGGTGCGCGACATCCTGTTCGTCGACGATGCGGTCGAGGCCTATGTCGCCGCCTGGAACCGGATCGAAGCGGTGCGCGGCCAGGCCTTCAACCTGGGCGGGGGCCCGGCCAACGCCGTCAGCCTGCTGCAGCTGATCCGCCGGATCGAAACGCTGACCGGTCGTTCGGTCAATGTCGAGTTCCGCGACTGGCGGGCCGGCGACCAGCGCTACTACGTCTCCGACATCGGCCGCGCCCATCGGGATCTCGGCCTGCCGGCGCCCCTGCCGTGGCGCGAGGGGCTGCGGCGCCTGGCCGACTGGCTGCGCCGCAACCCCCTGCCGGCCGACATCCCGTTCACCGCCCATCCCCGCGAACAGCGAGCGGAGGCCGTCCCGTGAAGATCGCCCTGATCAATCCGCCCTGGCGCTACGAGCACAGCATCTATTTCGGGTGCCGGGAACCGCATCTGCCGCTCGAGCTCGGCTATTCCAAGGCGATGCTGGAGGCCGCCGGCCACGAGGTGCTGATGCTGGACGGCCATCTCTGCGGCACGGAGATGCAGGCCCTGGCCGACCAGGCCGCGGCCTTCGGGCCGGAGATGACCGTGGTGACCACCGCGCCGACCTATCTGTTCTGGCGCTGCGCCCCTCCCGAGCTGCGCATCCCGCGCGAGTTCATCCTGGCGCTGGACGGGCGCGGCGGCCGCACCGTCGCGGTCGGCCCGCATGGCTCGGTGACGCCGGACACGACGCTGCGCAAGCTCGATGTCGACATCGTCGTCCGCGGCGAATGCGAGGAGGTGGTGGCGGCGCTGGCCGAAGACCCGGACCTGCGCCGGGTGCCGTCGATCGCCTTCCGCCACGGCGACGCGGTCACCGTGAACGGCGGTCTGAACGCCAGCCGCTTCACCGACCATCCGGCGCTGCGCTGGCCCGACGAGTGGGTCCGGCGCCACGGCCACCACCATCACCGCTTCGGCACCGAGGCGCGCGGCCCCGGCGCCGAGGTCGAGGCATCGCGCGGCTGCCCCTATCACTGCAGCTTCTGCGCCAAGAACGAGTACCGCGACGCCTATCGACGCCGCGAGCTGGCGTTCCTGCTGGAGGAGATCGACGGGCTGATCGCCCAGGGCGTGACCTATCTCTACTTCGTCGACGAGATCTTCCTGCCGCAGAAGCCGCTGCTGGAGGCCCTGGTCGATCGCCCGATCGAGTTCGGCGTGCAGATGCGCATCGACCTGTGGAAGCCGGAGATGCTGGACCTGCTGGGCCGGGCCGGCTGCGTGTCGATCGAGGCCGGGGTCGAGAGCCTGACTCGCGAGGGCCGCGACCTCTTGACCAAGAACTGCAGGATGTCGACCGACGAGCTGGCCGACCGGCTGCTCTACGCCCGCCGCAGCGTGCCCTTCGTCCAGGCCAATCTGATCAAGACCGCCGATGACGACCCCGACATGATCGCCGCCTGGCGCGACCGGCTGCAGCGCCACGGCGTCTGGGCCAACGACCCGGTGCCGCTGTACCCCTATCCCAGCTCGCCCGACTACCGGCGCCTGTGGGGCCAGCCCGACGACCGGGCCTGGGAGCGGGCGCATGAGCACTATCTGCGCCAGTTCGACCATTTCAGCGACATCCAGGACGAACGGCCCCTGCCCCTGAGAGACTTGGAGGCAGCGTGCGGCCCGGCGTGAGCATCCCCCGCCGGCTGCTGATGACGGCGGACGCGGTCGGCGGGGTCTGGTGCTATGCGCTGGACCTCGCTGCGGCCCTCGCCCGCCGGCACGGCATCGAGACCACGCTGGCGGTTCTGGGGCCCCTGCCGGACGAGGACCAGCGCTGGTCCGCCGGCCTGGTGCCGGGGCTGACGCTGGTGGAGACGGCGCTGCCGCTGGACTGGCTGGCCGGGCGGCCGGAGGAGGTCGAGGCAGCCGGCCGCCGGATCGCCGCGCTGGCGGTCGAGACCGGCGCCGAGATCGTGCAGTTGAACAGCCCCGCCCTGGCCGCCCGAGCGGTGTTCCCGGTGCCGACCATCGCCGTCCACCATTCCTGCGTCGCCACTTGGTGGGACACCGTGCGGACCGGGCCGCTGCCCGAGGATTTCGCCTGGCGGGCCGGGCTGGTCCGCCGCGGCCTGCACGCGGCCGATGCGGTGGTGGCGCCCAGCCGCGCCTTTGCCCGAGCAACGCAGTCGGTGTACCGCCTGCCGGCCCTGCCCCATGCGGTCTGGAACGGCCGCACCACCCCGCCCGAGCCGGAGGCGGCCGGGCCGGCGGAGTTCGTGTTCAGCGCCGGCCGGCTGTGGGACGAAGGCAAGAACGTCCGGGCCTTGGACGGCGCCGCGGCGCGTCTGGGCGTCAGACTGCTGCTGGCCGGCCCGCTGACCGGTCCGAACGGCGCCAGCGTCACGCCGCGCCACGCGCTGTGCCTGGGTACGCTGGGCGTCGAGGCGGTGCGCGACTGCCTGGCCCGCCGGCCGGTCTTCGCCTCGACCGCCTTGTTCGAGCCCTTCGGCCTGGCGGTGCTGGAGGCGGCCCAGGCCGGTTGCGCCCTGGTGCTGTCCGACATCCCGACCTTCCGCGAGCTGTGGGCCGACGCCGCGGTGTTCGTGCCGCCGCGCGACGAGGCGGCGATCGCCGCCGCGCTTGACCGGCTGCTGCGCGACCGCGGCCTGCGGGAGCATCTGGGCGAGGCCGCGCGCCGGCGCGCGGCGCGCTACACCATCGCCGCCATGGCCGACCGGATGGCCGGCCTCTATCGCGGCCTGACTGCCAGTGCGGCGCGGCGGCCCGCGCGGGAGGCGGCGGAATGAAGCTGGTCTACTTCACCCATTCCCTGCGCTCCTGCTGGAACCACGGCAACGCCCATTTTCTGCGCGGCGTGCTGCGCGAGCTGGTCCATGCCGGGCACATGGTCGCGGTCTACGAGCCGGCCGGCGCCTGGAGCCTGGCCAATCTGCTGCACGACCATGGCGAGCAGGCCCTCGCCGCCTACCAGGCCGCCTATCCCGAGCTGTCCTCGATCGCCTACGGGTCGGACATCGACCTGGACCGCGCGCTGGACGGCGCCGATGCGGTCATCGTCCACGAATGGAACGACCCCTGGCTGGTCGCCGCCGTCGGCCGCCGGCGCGGCCGGGGGGCGCGGTTCACCGCCCTGTTCCACGACACCCACCACCGCGCCGTCAGCGACCCGGAGGCGATCCATCGCTTCGATCTTGACGGCTATGACGGCGTGCTGGCCTTCGGCGCCGCCCTGGCCGAAGTCTACCGGCGCTGGGGCTGGGGCCGGCGCGCCTTCATCTGGCACGAGGCCGCCGACACCCGGCTGTTCCGGCCCCCGGCCGGGGATGGGCCGCGCGCCGGGCTGGTCTGGATCGGCAACTGGGGCGACGACGAGCGCAGCGCGGAGCTGGAGACCTTCCTGATCCGCCCCGCCCGTGCCGCCGGGCTGCCGCTCGACATCCACGGCGTGCGCTATCCGCCAGAAGCGCTGGCCTGCCTCGCTGCGGAGGGTGCGCGCTATCGCGGCTGGCTGGCCAATGCCGAGGTGCCGGCGGTCTTCGCCCGATCCCTGGCCACGGTGCATGTGCCGCGCCGCTTCTATGTCGAGCGGCTGCCGGGCATCCCGACGATCCGCGTGTTCGAGGCGCTGGCCTGCGGCGTCCCGCTGGTCTGCTCGCCATGGCCCGACACCGAGGGCCTGTTCCGGCCGGGCGAGGACTATCTGGTCGCGCGCGACGGCGCCGAGATGACCCGCCACCTGGCCGCCCTGCGCGACGACCTGGAGCTGCGCCGCAGCCTGGCGGCAAGCGGGCTGGAGACGATCCGCGCCCGGCACGGCTGCGCCCACCGCATGCGCGAGCTGCTGGCGATCCTGGCCCGGCTGCGCACCGATATCCCGATGGAGAGCGTCGCATGAGGATCGCCTTCTACGGATCCAGCCTCTTGTCCTCCTACTGGAACGGCGCCGCCACCTATTACCGCGGCCTGCTGCGCGACCTGGCCGGCCGCGGCCACCGGATCACCTTCTACGAGCCCGACGCCTTCGACCGGCAGGCGCATCGCGACATCGACCCGCCGGGCTGGGCCGAGGTCTGCGTCTATCCGGCGAGCGAGGACGCCGCGCGCGACGTGATCGCCGAGGCCGCCCTGGCCGACGTTGTGGTGAAGGCGAGCGGCGTCGGCGTGTTCGACGAGCTGCTGCTGGACGGCACCATGGCGGCAGCGCGGCCCGATGCGATCCGGATCTTCTGGGATGTCGACGCGCCGGCGACGCTGGCCGAGATGCAGCGCGGCGGCCCCGACTATCCGCTGCGCCGGGCCCTGCCCGGGCTGGACCTGGTCCTGACCTATGGCGGCGGCCCGCCGGTCATCGCGGCCTATGAGGAGTTCGGCGCCCGGCGCTGCGTGCCGATCTACAACGCGCTGGACCCTGAGACGCATTTTCCGGCGCCGCCCGACCCACGCTTCGCCTGCGACCTGGCCTTCCTGGGCAACCGGCTGCCGGACCGCGAGGCGCGGGTGGCCGCCTTCTTCCTGGCCTCGGCGGCGCGGCTGCCCGAACGCCGTTTCCTGATCGGCGGCGCCGGCTGGGAGGGGCGCGCCATGCCGCGGAACGTGCGCTGGATCGGCCATGTCGGCACCGGCGACCACAACGCCTTCAATGCCACGCCGCTGGCGGTGCTGAACATCGCCCGCGACAGCATGGCCGCGACCGGCTTCTCGCCCGCCACCCGGGTGTTCGAGGCCGCCGGCGCCGGCGGCTGCCTGATCACCGACGCCTGGGAAGGCATCGAGCTGTTCCTGACGCCCGACGCCGAGGTGCTGGTCGCCCGCGACGGCGCCGAGGTTGCGGCCCATCTGCAGGCGCTGGACCGCGGGCGGTCGCAGGCCATCGGCGCCGCCGCCCGGGCGCGGATCCTGGCCGAGCACACATATGCTCATCGCGGCGCCCAGGTCGACGCGCTGCTGCGCGAGGCCGCCGCGGCAAAGCGCGAGAGGACCGCCGCATGAACCGCCCGCTCCGCCTCGTCGTCATCGGTCTCAGCCTCTCCTCCTCCTGGGGCAACGGCCACGCCACCACCTACCGGGCCCTGCTGCGCGCCCTGGCGCGGCGCGGCCACGACATCCTGTTCCTGGAGCACGATCAGCCCTGGTACGCCGAGAACCGCGACCTGCCGGAGCCAGATTTCTGCCGGCTGGAGCTGTATTCCGGCCCGGAAGGGCTGACCGCCCATCACGCGGAGGTGGCCGAGGCCGATGTCGTGATCGTCGGATCCTACGTCACGGACGGCGTCGCCGCGGCGGCCTGGGTGCAGAGCGTCGCCACCGGGGTGACCGCCTTCTACGACATCGACACGCCGGTGACGCTGGCCAAGCTGGAGCGCGGCGATTTCGAGTATCTGTCACCGCATCTCATCCCCGGCTTCGACCTGTACCTGTCCTTCACCGGCGGCCCGACTCTGGAGCATCTGGTGCATCGCTACGGCGCCGCGGCGACGCATCCGCTGTACTGTTCCGTCGACCCGGCGGATTACCGGCCCGAGCAGGAACCGGCGCGCTACGACCTGGGCTATCTCGGAACCTACAGCGCCGACCGCCAGCCGGCGCTGGAGAGGCTGCTACTGCAGCCGGCCCGGGCCCTGCCGCAGCTGCACTTCGTCGTCGCCGGCGCGCAGTTCCCGCGCAGCATCCGCTGGCCGGCCAATGTCGTCCACATCGACCATGTGCCGGGGCGCGACCATATCCACTTCTACAACGCCTGCCGTTTTACCCTGAACGTCACCCGCGCCGACATGGTCCGCGCCGGCTACAGCCCGAGCGTGCGGCTGTTCGAAGCGGCCGCCTGCGGCACGCCGGTCATCTCCGATCATTGGGACGGCATCGACACCTTCTTCACCCCCGGGGTCGAGATCTACCTCGCCCGCGACAGTGGCGACGTCGTCGAGCTGCTGACCCGGTGCCCCGAGCCGCAGCGGCTGCGCATCGGCGAGGCGGCGCGCCGGCGCGTGCTGGCCGAGCATTCCTCCGACCGCCGTGCGGCGGAGCTGGAGGAGGTGGTGCGGCGACGGGTGGACGAGCTGGCGGGTCAGCGCCGCAGCCGCGCCGCCGCGACCGGCGGCGGCCGGGGCCGAGATCGCGGGGCCCGCCCGCATCTCCGGCTGGTGAGGTAGCAGCGGGCGTCAAGAAGAGAGGATGGTCATGAGGAACGGCAAACAGCGCACCGCCATCGTCGCCGGAGGTGCCGGCTTCATCGGATCCCATCTCTGCGACGCCCTGCTCGCGGACGGTTACCGGGTGCTCTGCCTCGACAATTTCCGGACCGGACGGCGGGAGAATCTGCGGCATCTGGCGCGCGACCCGCGCTTCGACATCGTCGACGCGGATGTGATCGCGCCGCCGCCCGCCCCGGTCGCGCGAGGGGCGGTCGACCTGGTCTTCAACCTCGCCTGCGCCGCCTCGCCGCCGCAGTACCAGTCCGACCCCGAGCACACGCTGCTGACCAGCGTGCTGGGCACCCGCAACCTGCTGGCCCTCGCCGAGCGCAAGGGGGCGCGCTTCCTGCTGGCCTCGACCAGCGAGGTCTACGGCGACCCGGAGATCCATCCGCAGGTCGAGAGCTACTGGGGCCATGTCAACCCGACCGGTCCGCGCGCCTGCTACGACGAGGGCAAGCGGGCGGCGGAAAGCCTGGCCTTCGATTTCGAGCGCGCCGGCCGCGCCGAGGTGCGGGTGGCGCGGATCTTCAACACCTACGGGCCTCGGATGCGGGCCGATGACGGGCGGGTGGTGTCGAACGTCATCACCCAGGCGCTGGCCGGCGACGACATCACCGTCTACGGCAGCGGCGAGCAGACCCGCTCCTTCTGCTATGTCGACGACCTCGTCGACGGGCTGATCCGGCTGATGGCCTGCCGGGCGTCGCCGGGAGGTCCGGTCAATCTAGGCAATCCGACCGAGCTGACGGTGCGCGAGCTGGTGACGCGGGTGCTGGCCCTGACCGGCTCGCGGTCCCGCATCGTGCGGCGGCCACTGCCGGTGGATGATCCGCAGCGGCGCCGGCCGGACATCGGGCGGGCGAGGAGCCTTCTCGGCTGGTCGCCCCGGGTGGCGCTGGAGGAGGGCCTGTGCCGGACCATCGCCCATTTCGCCGAGGCCGCGGAGCCGCGCCCCGCGATGGCGATCGGCTTCCGGGCCGTCCGGGAGGGCACGAGGCTGCCGGCCAAGGCGGATGTGGTCACGCCGTGAGCCTCACCGGCCCCTGACCAGATGAAAAACAAGCCCGTCCCACAGGGCGAAGGGGCGGGTTCCCGCACGGCGCAGGCGGAAGCCGGTCGCCGCCGCCAGCTCGGCCAGCTCGCGGCGGTCCGCCACCTCATCGCCGCGATAGGAGTGGTTGAGGATGAGGAGATGGCCGCCGGGCCGCAGCACCCGCGCCGCCTCCTCGACATGGCGCCGCACCAGCGCCGGCCCCGCGAGCACGAGATAGGGGAAGCTGTCGGCGGCCAGGATCGTGTCGATGGTCCCGTCGGCAATGCCGGCCAGGTCCCGCCCCGAGCTGCGGCGGATCTCAACATTCGCCCACCCGGCGCAGCGCCGCTGCGCCTCCTCGACCATGCGGGCCGAGATGTCGAGGCCGACGACCCGCCGAACGCATCCGGCGATCGCCGCGGCGAAACGGCCGATGCCGCAGCCGAGATCCAGCACCGTGTGCTCGGGCTGCAGCAGGCCCCATTCGGCCATCCGCCGCACCACCTCGGCCGTCGCCAGCTCCAGCCGGCCGGCATCGCCGAAGGAATGCAGGGCGACGCTGGCCTCGGGCGAGATCCCAGCTGCGCGATCGAAGGCGCGGGCACAGGCCGCCACGGCCTGGGCCTCGTCTCCCGACACCGCGTCGTGCCGGACCTCGCGCAGCACCGCCTGGATCGTCTCCCAGGCCCGGGGGTGCTCGGCCTGCATCCGCCGCAGCGCCTGCAGGCGCCGCCGGGCCGCGATCTCCCCCGCGGCGAGTGCTTTGTCGACCGCCCCCAGCAGCCGCGCCAGCGCCGGGCCGCTTTCGGCCTGGATCAGCAGCCGGGTCAGCGCCGAGGCGACCGGAAGCTCGCCCGCCAGGCAGTCCCGCAGGGCCGGCCGGAGGGCGTCGGGACAGCCCGCCGCCCGGATCGCGTTGTCGACCGTCACGTCGGAGCCCTTCGGAAGCTGCGGCGGCGGTTCCAGCGATCGACCGCGCCCCAGGCGTATTTGTACGCTTCGCGGCCGCGCAGGAAGTGGAACTCGCGCCTGCCCTCGCGAATCGCCTCCGCGATGGCGTGGCCGATCAGGATCGACCCCGGGCTCTCATAGGCGTAATCCGGATCGAAACCGCCGAGGTAGGCATAGGTCCGGTCACGGCCGAGAAGGCCGTAGAACGCACCGACCACCCGTCCCGCGATCCGCAGCCGGGTAAGCCGGGCCAGATCCGCCCGGATGAGACGGGGCAGCGCCTCTCGGTGGAAGCGCTGCACCGCCCCGCCCCGCAGCAGCCCGGGCTGGCCCTGATCGGCCCAGCGGGCGCCGTGCAGCCGCAGCAGATCGTCGAGGAAGCCGTCCGCCGCCTCCGCGACCGGCTCGACCTCGGCGGCGCCGCGCTTCGCGGCCAGCGTCAGCGCCCGCCGCAGCTGCTTCCGGCGGCGGGTCGGGACGCAGCCCGACAGGTCGTCCGGCCCGGCCAGGTCGAGGGTCGGGCAGGCGCTGTGGCCCGCCGCGGTCTCAGTACAATTACATGGGCAGGGCAGCCGCAGCGCCGCGGCGTCGGGCGGCAGCTCCTCCAGCTCCCACGCCTCCCAGTCGATATCCCCGGCCGCCGCCTCGATCGCCGCAGCCGCCGGTTCGGCGTGGTCCGGGTCGAGCAGGACGTCCAGGTAGTCGGTGGTGCCGAGCCCGAGCAGCAGCAGGCGCCGGCCGAGTGCGCCTTCCTCGACATAGAGCGGCGCCAGGCCGACCAAACGCCCGTCACGCCGGACCGCAATCGCCCGCAGCCGCCCCGGCGCGAAACTGTGCCACCAGGGCAACAGCCAGGCCGGGGACTGGAACGGCGTCGCCGCCGGGCAGCGGGACCACAGCTCCCACCATTCCGGCTCGATCGCGGCCAGGGCCGGTTCCTCCGCCAGCAGCTCGGTGCTCATCCCGAGGCTCGCAGCGCCGGGGCCGGGTCCGCATGCGCCGCCAGCCGGCGGTAGGCCGCGAAGTAGCGCCGCACCATCCGCGCCAGCGAGAAGCGGCGTGTGGCCTCGGCCCGGCATTCCGCCGGGTCGAGATCCGCGGCGGCGCGGATCGCCCGCGCCATCTCCTCCGCGTCGCGGACCAGGAAGCCGGTGCGCCCGTGATCAACGATCTCGGGCAGGGCGCCGTTCGGAAAGGCGACGACCGGCGTGCCGCAGGACAGCGCCTCCATCGCCACCAGCGAGCTGGTCTCCGGGCACAGGCTGGGCACCAGCAGGCAGCGGGCCGCCGCCAGGAAGCGCCGCTTGCGCTGGAGGCCGAGCGGCCCGACGAAACGGTGCCGCGCATCGAGCCGCGGCACCACCTCCTCCTCGAAATAGCGCTCATGTGCCTCATAGCGGAACAGCCGCCCGGCGACGATCAGCGGCATGTCCGCCAGCCGGGTGGCGTCGAGGGCGAAATGGATGCCTTTCTCCGGGCAGATCCGGCCGAGCATCAAGGCGAAGCCGCGCTTGGCGTGCGACAGGTGGCCGTCGCCGATCGAAACGCCGTTCGGGATCGGCGGCAGCAGCCGGGCGCCGGGCGGGGCGTCGCGTCCCTGCGCCTCCGACACGCCGTGCAGCCACAGATCGGGGCGCGACGGCCGCAGCGCCTCGGGGCGATACCAGCCGAGCGGCAGATGCAGGGTGACGAGGGTCGGCCCGTCGGCCGGCAGATAGGCGTCGAAATCGATGCCGTGCAGATGCACGACGTCGACCGGCCAGCGGGACCGGCACTCGGCGATGGCCTGGCGATGCGCCGCCCAGGCGCGCTGCCGCGACGCGTCGTCGAGCGGCCCCAGCTCCGCCGGAATCGGGCACAGCGTGCCGGCGACCTCGGAGCCCTCGCACGCCACCACCAGCGACCGGTGCCCGGCCTCGACCAGGGCGCGGTCGAGCGCGGACAGCACCTGCTCGGCCCCGCCGACCGCATCGGGGCCGACCGGCGCCAGCGGATAGGCGACGTTGAGCACGGTCAGGGCCATGGCGGCGGATCCAGCCCCAGCTCGGCAACGGCAGCGGCGGTGAGGCCGGGCCACTCCGCCCCGGCCAGACCCCAGGGATAGGCATCGTAGTGCAGCCGGCCGCCATTCGGCAGGCGCGAGAAGTCGTAGGCGGGCGCCCGCCGGAACCGTTCGACCCAGTCGGTGAAAGGCGCCAGGGTCCGGCGCTGGGTCTCGTGGCAGGCGATCGTCCGCCGCTTGGCCTCCCAATCCGCCTCCTCCAGCTCGAGGACGACCTCCGGCGACGGCCCGTCCGGCGGGAAGCGCTGCAGCACCGGACCGTCCGGGCCGAGGTGATAGAAGGTCATCTCGGCGACGATGGGCGCAGCCGCCCCCTCCCGCTGCAGCAGGCGGCAGGCGGCATGGACGGCGAAGCAGACGGCGTCGTGGTCCGGGTGGCCGCCCTCATAGGGGTGGGTCAGCACCAGCCGCGTTCCACGCTCCTCGAACCGGCCGGCCAAGGCGCGGGCGATGGCGGCGAGCCGCCGGCATGCCTGCTGGTCCGGAACGCCGAGGCTGAGCAGCATATCGGCCGGAACCCCGGCCACCTCCATCGCCGCTTCGAGCTCACGCCGCCGGGCCACCGCATAGGCCTGCCAGCTGTCGAAGCCGTAGACCCGTGCGTCCTCGAGCCCGCGCGGCGCGCCGTCGGTGACGTGCAGCACGGCGATGCCCGGCAGGCGGCGCAGCTGCCCGCCGATGCCGATGGTCTCGTCGTCGGGATGGGCGACCACCACCATCGCCTCGGCCGGGGCCACCGGGGTCCCGGCCAGGGCGGACAGCAGCGTGGAGGCCGCCGCGCCCATCGCCTCAGCCGAGCGCCATCCGCGCGGCGTGGATCTCGTCCCGGCGCGCCGTGCCGTAGCGGCGGATCATGTCGGCGCAGAAGGCGGCGAACTCCTCCTTCTCCACCGGCGGGCTGGTGTGGTGGGGCATCAGGCCGCGATGCTCCGGCGTGAAGCAGAAGGTGACGGTGACGTCGAAATCGGCCAGCGCCTCCATCTGCCGGTCGAACCAGGCCAGCGCGTCGGGGCGGAAGCTGTCGGCCCAGGACAGACCGGTGCGCAGATAGGTCACGCCGAGCCGCTTCATCCAGGCCACGGCGTCGTCCAGCCGGTGATCCTGGTAGTGGAACCACTGGCACAGGCCCAGCGCCGGGGTGTGCCGGGCGAAGCGCTCCAGCGCCGGCTTGGGCGTGCCGTCCTCGCGCAGCAGGCCCATGTAGAAGTGGCGGTAATAGGACGAGCCCTCCGCCTCCTTGTGCCGGGTCGTCGCCTCCCAGGTGCGGGGCAGGTCGTAGAGGCTGTACCAATGGAGGCGCGGCGACCGGCCGGTCAGGAGCCCGGCGGTGCGGTCGAGGCCCCAGGCCTGCACCTCCTCCGCCCCGAAGCTGGAGACCCCGACCTCGCTGACCCAGACCGGCAGGTCGGTGACGGCGCGGATCTCCTCCAGCTTGTCCGGCCATTCCTGGATCTGCCACAGGTTCCAGTCGAGCGGGAAACCGTGCACAGCGACCGCGTCGACATGGTCGAGCATGCCGCGGGCCTTCATGTTCTCCATGAACACCGGGTCGATCGGCGAGATGCCGCCCAGCACCCTGGTCACGGCCGGGTTCTCGGCGGCGATGGCGTCCGCCGCGGCGACCGCCATGTCGGCGTACAGCGTCCAGTCCGGATCGAGCTCACGGTCCCAATGCGACTTGTTGTTCGGCTCGTTCCAGATCATCGCCGCTTCGATCATGCGCTCCTCCCGCGGTTCGGATAGACGGCGCCCTCGCCCCCCGGCCGGCCGGCGGGACGGCAGAGATAGACCTCGTCCTCGGGATGCCCGACGACGGCGAAGCCGGCGCTGCGCAGCATCGCCTCGACGCAGGCGCGGTTCGGCACCCACCAGTTGGTCGGGTCGTCGGCGTAGCGGTGCTCGATGAAATGCAGCTTCGGGAAATCCGGCCGGTCGAACAGCGCCGCGTCCCAGAACGGATAGTTCGGCTCCAGCGCCGCGACGTCGCCGCTGCCGCGCTGCATCGACTGGAACACCATCAGGTCGCGGACGACGTGCTCGCGCACCAGGTCGAGCGCCAGCAGCGGGTGGCGCAGGTGGTACAGCACGCCCATGAACAGCACGATGTCGAAGCGCTCGCCCAGCGCCGCGACGTCGTAGACCGAGAGGTGCCGGAACTCGATGTCGAGACCGGCGATCTCGGCGGCGAAGCGCGCCTGGGCTAGATAGCTGTCGTCGAAGTCGATGCCGAGCACGCGGTCGGCGCCGCGGCGCTTCATCTCCAGCGAGTAGAAGCCGCCGTTGCAGCCGATGTCGAGCACGGTGCGGCCGGCGAGGTCCCGCGGAATGGCGTCGGCGAAGGCCTGCCATTTCACCGCCGGATAGTCGCCCAGATAATGGTCGGGCGCGGTGGCGATGCCGTCGAGGTCGATATTGTGGAACCACGGGCCGAGCGCCTCGACCCGGCGGCGGATCTCCTCACCGGACAGGCGTCCCATGCCTTCCGCCTCCGTCACTGGTGGTTGCGAGGGGAGCGCCGAACGGGCGGCCCGCCGGCCGGCCGATGGCGATGCGGGCGTCGACTGCGGCCGCCTCGCTGAGCAGCCCGATCGCCGACCGGTAGCCGTTCAGCGTGCCGACATCGACATAGGACAGCCCGGACCTGACGCCGACCGCCCGGCCGCCTTCCGCCAGCCAGGCATTGACCAGCGTGCCGATGTATTCGTCCTCCTGGCTGCGCCGCAGCCACAGCGCGTGCAGCCGCTGCAGCACCGCCCCCGGCATCTTGAAGGCACCCCAGATCCAGCGGCTCTCGGCATCCGCCCGCTTCACCTGGATCTCGCGCACCGAACCGTCCCCGTCGAGCACCACGGCGTCGAAGAATTCGGGGTGGTCGACCGGGAACAGCAGGAAGGACAGGCCGTCCCCCGGCAGGTCGGCGAAGCCGTCCTTCGGGAACCAGACCGTGTCGGGCAGGCCGATCAGCACCGCCTCCTCCGGGCGGATCAGCGGCAGCGCCCTGAAGATCGCGTCACACAGCCCGGCGGGCTGCGGCTGCACCACATAGGCGGCGGCCGCGCCGCCGTAGTCGCTGCCGTAATATTCCAGGATGTCCGATTTCCCCGGGGCGATGACGAAGCAGATCTTGTCCACCCCGGCCTCGATCATGCGCTCGAGCAGATATTCGCTGACGGCGCAGGGCCGCTCCTCGCCGCCGTCGATGCGGCTGCCGACGGGCAGCAGCTCCTTGGAGAAGGCCAAGGGCTGGATCCGGCTGCCGCGTCCCGCGGCGGGCACGATGCCCCACATCGGTCAAGCCTCCATGGCGGTGGGGGTGGCTGCGGCCGGCCGTGCGGCGGCGAGCAGCGCCTCGAGCTCGGCGGCGCGGCGGGCCGAGGTGTGCTCGTCCAGCACCCGCTGGCGGGCGGCGGCGCCGATCCGGCGCAGCTCGGGTTCCGACAGGGCCAGCGCCGCCAGCGCGTCGTCGGTGCCGCGGGCCAGCAGGATCTCCCGGCCGGGGGTGAAGAACTCCTCCAGCCCCGGCCAGGCATCGCTCAGCACCGGGGCGCCGCAGGCCGCGGCCTCGAACAGCCGCCCCGACGGGCACCAGCCCATCCGGGCCATGGCGGCGCGGGTGACGTTCAGGGTCAGCCGCGACGAGGCGTAGAAGGCCGGGTGGTCGCCGGGCGCCAGGTGGCGCAGGAAGAAGATGTTGCCGGTCCAGGGGAAGGCGTCGGGGTATTGCGCGCCGGCGATGACGAAGCGCAGATCGGGCCGCTGCCGCGCCGGCTCGACCAGCAGCGCCTCCAGCGCCGCCTGCCGGTCCGGGGCATAGGTGCCGATATAGGAGAGGTCGCCGGCGAAGTCGGATCGCGGCGCCGCCGGGCGGTGGATGTCCGGATCGACATGGCCGTAGAGCGGCACGGCGATGCGGGCGCCGAGATGGTGGCGCAGCGCGTCCAGCGCGCCGCCGCCGGTGTAGCTGAGGACGAGGTCGAAATCGGCGAGGCCGCGCGGGCCGATATAGGTCAGGGCCTGGCCCTGCCCCAGCCGTTCCAGCGTCACCGGCGTGTCCATGTCGTAGAAGACGTGCAGCGGCCGCGGCGCCGCTAGCACCAGCTCGCTTGCCGCGACCCCGTCCGGGCAGAAGGAGGTGACCATGGCGGCATCCGCCTCCGCCACATGGCGGGCGGCGAGGTCCCGCGCCTGTGCCCAGTCCGGGTACAGCACCAGCTCGCCCCCCTCCAGGGACCAGAGGTCGCGGGCGCCGGCGTAGTAGGGCACGTCGCGCTCGAAGAACACCACCCGCCAGCCGCGGCGCGACAGCGCCCGGATCAGCCCGCGCCAGAGCGTGGCATGGCCGTTGCCCCAGGAGGAGCTGACGGTGAGGCCGAACACGACCAGCTTCATCGCGGCCTCCTAGCCGACGGTCTCGTTCAGGCCCAGGATCTGTGCCCACCCGTCGCCCACCGCAAGGCGGGAGACCGAGGCCGGCGCGATGTCCAGGCGCGGCCAGGCATCGACGTCCAGGCCGAGATGGTGCAGCACCGCCGCCTTGATCACGTCGGCATGGCTGACGAAGACGGCGGCGCGGCCGTCGAAGGACGGGGTCAGGCGCTCCATCAGCCCCAGCACGCGCCGCTGGACGTCCAGCATCGTCTCGCCGCCCGGGGTACGGGTCAGGCTGCGGGTACAGTTCCAGCGCTGCCACAGCGGGTCCTGCTGCAGGGCCGTGAAATCCTGCCCGGACCAGCGGCCGAAATCGATCTCATCCAGCTCCGGCGCCGTCTCCACCGTCAGGGCGGCGGCCACGGCGATCGCCTGGGCGGTCTGCTGCGCCCGCTCACGCGGGCTGGCGAAGATCGCATCGAACCGCTCCAGCCGCAGCCGCTGGGCCAGACGCTCGGCCTGCGCCCGGCCGGCCTCGCCCAGCATCACGCCGGCCGTGCGGCCGGCCAGGAAGCCGCCGAGATTGTCGTGCGCAGCATGGCGCACCAGCAGGAAGACGGCGGTCATGACGGCACCTGCCCGGCGCCATCCCCGGCGATGAAGCGCAGCGTCCGCTCCCGCGCCACGGCGTCGGTGAACTGCTGCGGTGGCGATTTCATGAAGTAGCTGGAGGGGCCGATCAGCGCGCCGCCGATGCCGCGGTCGAGGCCGAGCCGGGCGCAGCGCACCGCATCGATCACGATGCCGGCCGAGTTCGGCGAATCCCAGACCTCCAGCTTCACCTCGGCGTTGAGCGGCACGCCGCCGAAGGTGGTGCCTTCGAGCCGGATATAGGCCCATTTCCGGTCGCTGAGCCAGGGCACGTAGTCGCTAGGGCCGACATGCACGTTCTCGGCGGCCAGCGGGATGTCGAGCTGGCTCATCACCGATTGGGTCTTGGAGATCTTCTTCGATTCCAGCCGCTCGCGCTCGAGCATGTTCTCGAAATCGGTGTTGCCGCCGAAGTTGAGCTGATAGGTGCGGTCCAGCCGCACGCCGCGCTCGCGGAACAGGTTGGTGAGCATGCGGTGGACGATGGTGGCCCCGACCTGGCTCTTGATGTCGTCGCCGATGATGGGCAGGCACCGGTCCTCGAAGCGCTGCCGCCATTCGGGGCGGGAGGCGATGAAGACCGGCATGCAGTTGACGAAGGCGCAGCCCGCCTCCAGCGCCCGCTCGGCATACCATTCGGCGGCGCGCTGCGACCCGACCGGGAGATAGGAGACGAGGACGTCGGTCCGCGTCCGCCGTAGCACCGCGGTGACGTCGGCCACCGGCTCGTCCGATTCCGTGATCCGGTCGCGCAGGTAGCGGCCGAGGCCGTCCAGGGTGTTGCCGCGCTCGACCTTGACGCCGGTCGGCGGCACCTCGGCGAAACGATGTGTGTTGTTCGGCGCGGCGTAGATCGCCTCGGCCACATCCCGCCCGACCTTGCCGGCGGCGACGTCGAAGGCTGAGGCGACTGCGATGTCGCCGACATGGTAGCCGCCGAGCTCGACATTCATCAGGCCGGGCGGGGGCTCGTTGCCGCTGGGGATATCGCGGTAGTAGGTCAGTCCCTGAACAAGGGACGAGGCGCAGTTGCCGACGCCCACGATCCCCAGGCGGATGGGTTTCGAGCTCACGCTTTCGACTCCCCTGCGTTGCGGCACGGGCCGGGGCGGAAAGGGTCGGGCCGGGGCGGAGGCCCAAGGAACGTAAGTTCCTGCAAGGCCAACGGCCCGAGCGGAGAGCCGGTTCCGGCGAAGGTGCGCCGATCGCGAATTCAGCCCGGCCGGACGGTCACCAGACGATGCCGGTCTCGTGGCGGAGATATTCGCGGGCGCGGCCGAGGCGGGAGCGGACGGTCCCGATCGGGATGTGAAGGGCGTGCGCCGCCTCCTCGTAGGAATCGCCGTTGATCGCGACCGCCTCGACCAGCTCACGGTGGCGGCGGTGCAGCCGGTCGATGGCGCTGCCCAGCCGGGCGAGGTCGAGGACGTCGTCCTGGCTTGGCGGCTGCGGTCCGTCGAACTCCTCGGCCGGCACGGCGACCATGCGCCCGCGGCGCTCGAACTGCGACAGGAACACCCGCTTCATCACGACGCAGAGCCAGCCGGCGATGTTGGTGCCCGGCTGCCACAGGTGGAACTTGTTGTAGGCGCGCAACAGGGTGTCCTGCAGCAGGTCTTCCGCATCCGCACGGTTGCGGGTGAGGGAGCGCGCATAGCGCCTGAGCTCGCACAGCACCGGGGCGACAACGGCGGTGAATTCGGCACGATCCGTAGCACGACGTTGGTCCGGCATGGGCCTTCCCCTTTGCGGCATGATCGTCGCCCTCTCGTTCAACGAAACGACTCGGGACGACAATATTCGGAGAGGAACACTAGAACCAACTTGCCTGCGAAAACTTGGTTCCATTATCAAATGATAAGATCGATCTTTGGATAAACAAATGTTCGCCCAGGCAAGGTCAAGACGAAGCCAAGCGCGACTTCTTTATTCGAGCGGAACCGCGATCGACATCCCGCCATTCAGAAGAGGGTCACGCATTGCTCGATGGATCGGAGCGTCATGACAGTCGTCCGCCTGCAGCCTGCCGACCGCCGCCCCCCCGATGCCGCGCATGTGTCCTGCGACCAATGGGGGCGCCCGATGTTCCGCTTCGCGGTCGAGTACCCGCATCTGACGACACCATCCGGCCGCGAACGGGTGTGGACGGCCACGATCTGGGCCTATGACCCGGAGGATGCGGAAGCCCGGCTCGACGCCATCCGCCGGGGCGGCCGGCTGGTCGGCCAGGTGCTCGAAACCGGATCATGGTGACGGACGGAGGGTCCGGTCAGGCCGCCGCCTTGCGCCGGTCCAGGCGCCGGATCGCGTCGGCGAGCGGCCGGGCGGCGTCGTCATAGCCGTCCCAGGCGGCGCCCTTCGCCAAGAGGTCGGACGCGGTGCGCAGGGTATAGCGCTTCGGGTCGAGGCCGCGCCGCACCGCGTCCCAGGTCAGCGGCATCGACACCGTGGCACCCGGCCGGGCCCGCGGCGACAGCGGCGCCACTGCGGTCGACATCCGGTCGTTGCGCAGATAGTCGAGGAAGATCCGGCCCTGGCGCTTGGCCTTGGCCATGTTGATGACATAGCGGTCCGGCGCGTCGCCGGCCATGCGCTGGCAGATCTCCTTGGCGAAGGCCTTCGCTTCCGGCCAGCCCGGCCCGCCGCCGCGGGCGGCGGCGAGCGGGGTCACGACATGCAGTCCCTTGCCGCCGGTGGTCTTGCAGAAGGGGACGAAGCCGACCGACTCCAGCCGCTCCTTCAGCTCCCGCGCCGCCTCGATCACCGCGGCGAAATCGATGCCGGGTCCAGGGTCGAGGTCGAACACCAGCCGGCCCGGCCGGTCGGGCATGCCGGGCCGGCAGTTCCAGGGATGCAGCTCCAATGCGCCGAGCTGCGCCACCGCCGCCAGCGCCTCGATCCGGTCGATCTGGATGTAGGGCTTGCGGTCCCCCGACACCCGGGCGAGGGAGATCAGGCTCGATGTGCCCGGCATGGCGTGGCGCTGGAAGAAGATCTCGCCGCCGATCCCGTCCGGCGCGCGCAGGATCGAGCAGGGGCGGCCCTGGATATGCGGCAGCATCCACGGTCCGACCGCCTCCAGATACAGCGCCAGGTCGTGCTTGGTGACCGGCTCGCCGTCGCCGGCATCGGGCCACAGCGCCTTGTCGGCCTTGGACAGGGCCACGCCCATCACCGTCGCCTTGGCCGCGGCGGCGCGGCGCCGCGCCGGCTTGGCTGCCTCGGCCGGGGCCGGCTCCTGCAGCTCGGTCTCGGCCGCCGGCGCCGGGATCTCGGCCTCGACCTCCTCGGCCGGCTTGTCCTCGCGCAGCCCCTTGAACGAGGCCTGGCGCACCATGCCCGAGCCGGTCCAGCCCGCGAATTCGATCTCGGCCACCAGCTCCGGCCGGGCCCAGTGGACGTTGCGCTCCTTCCGCGGCGCGCCCGGGCCGGTGAAGGGCGAGGTCTCGGCCTCCACCGCCTTCAGCCGCGGCACCAGCCGCGTCACCTTGGCGGCGCCGAAGCCGGTGCCGACCCGGCCGATATAGACCAGGTGGTCGCCGCGCCGGACCCCGACCAGCAGCGAGCGGAAGTGGTTGCCGGTGGTCGACCAGCCGCCGATCACGACCTCATGGCCGCCGCGGCATTTGGCCTTGGTCCAGCGGTCGCTGCGGCCGGGCTGGTAGGCGGCGTCGAGGCGCTTGGAGATGATGCCTTCGAGCTCGAGCCGGCAGGCGGAGCGCAGCACGGCGTCGCCCGGCTCCTCGAAATGCTCGACGTAGCGGATCATGGAGGTGGCGTCGCAGCCCTGCTCCTCCAGCAGCTCGCGCAGCCTCGCCTTGCGCTGCGACAGCGGCTCGGGGCGCCAGTCGCGGTCGCCCTCGAACAGCAGGTCGAAGGCGAAGAAGATCAGGTCGCGGCTGCGCCCTTCCGACAGCGCCACCTGCAGCGCCGCGAAGTCGGGATGGCCGCGCTCGTCCAGCGCCACCGCCTCGCCGTCGATGATGCAGTCGGGCCAGTCCGCCGCCGCATCGGCGATGGCCTGGAAGCGCGCCGTCCAGTCCAGCCCCTTGCGGGTCTTCAGCGTGGCCGCGCCGCCCGCGATCCTGAGCTGCAGGCGGTAGCCGTCGAACTTGATCTCGTGCCCCCAGCCGCCGCCGGCCGGCGGCCGGTCGACAGAGAGGCAGAGCTGCGGCGGGACGAAATCGGGCATCGCCGAGGCGGCGACCCGGGCCTTCCGGCGGCGCGGCGCGAGCGCCTTGGCCGCCGCCTTCTCCGGCTTCGCGGCTGAATCCCAGACGGCGTCCGCCCGGGCCGGCCTGCCGCCGACCCGCATGAACGGCCGCGGCCCGCGGCCCCGCCCGGCGGCGATTTCGGCCATCGACCTGCCGGAGGCGACGGAGCGGTCCTCGGCCAGAACCGCATCGCCGTCCTCGTCGACCGCATGCGCATCGCGATGCTTGATCAGGAGCCAGTTGCTGCGCTTGCCACCCATGCGGTCGCGCTTCAGCCGCACCAGCACCCAGCCGCCCCGCAGGCGCTCGCCATCCAGGGTGAATTTCAGCTCGCCCCTCGCCAGGGCCCGGTCCGGCGGCATGCGGCCCTCCGGCTGCCAGTACCCACGATCCCAGAGCTGGACCGTGCCGCCGCCATATTGGCCCTTCGGGATCGTGCCCTCGAAATCGCCATAGGCCAGCGGATGGTCCTCGACCTCCACCGCCAGGCGCTTGTCATGCGGGTCGAGCGACGGCCCCTTGGTCACCGCCCAGGATTTGAACACGCCGTCGAGCTCGAGCCGCAGGTCGTAGTGCAGGCGGGTGGCGGCATGCTTCTGGATGACGAAGCGCGGCCGGTCCGACGGCACCACGCCGCCGGCTTCGCTGGGCTCGGCGGTGCGGGTGAAGTCGCGCTTGCGCCGATAGGTCGACAGGCTGTCCTTGGCCATCGCCTTCGCCCGGTTGGTCTGCTGCCTTGGTGAAACGATGCCGGCGAAGCGGCGGTTCCGGAAGACCCGCGGCTACAGGGCGGACCAGATGACTTCCTGCACGCCGGGCGCGGCGAACAGCCCCTCGACCGCCGACGGCACGGTCATGTCGTGCGGGTACCCCATCCATCGCAGCTCATAGCTCATGATCCTGGATCGGGTGTCCGGCCGGTATGTGATCGAGCTGGTGGCGATGCGGAAGCCCGCCTTCCGCAGCGCGGCGTCGAGGTCGCCGGAATCGAAGCGGTCGAGATCGACGGTCAGGGTCAGGGTCGCCTTGCGTTCCTGCTTCACCCGGTCTTCGAGCCATTTCAGCCCCGTCAGCACGACCATGCCGATGGCGAAGGCGATGCCGCCCAGGATCAGCTCGCCGGCGCCGAAGCACAGCCCCATCACGGTGACGAACCACAGCGTCGCCGCCGTGGTGACGCCCATCACCAGATCGCCGCGATGCAGGATGGCGCCGCCGCCGATGAAGCCGATGCCGGACAGGATGCCCAGCGGCAGGCGCATCACGTCGAGCTGGGTGAAGGAGTCGCCGGTCTTGCCGGTGGTGGGGAGGAGAAGATTGGCCAGCACCATCGCGAAAGCGGCCGCCAGGCAGACCAGCAGATGCGTGCGCAGCCCCGCCGGACGGCCATGGGTGCCGCGGTTCCAGCCGATGGCCGCGCCGGCCAGGGCGGCGAAAGCAAGCCGTAGCAGGAGGTCGGGCCAGGTCGGGAACAGCGGCATGGTCGAAGCCCTCACGGGCGGCGCCAAAGCGATGTGGAGCGCCCGCGCGGATTCAACATCGCGGCCCGGCCGGCGTTCCGCCGCCGGCGGCCGGGCAGGAACCCGTCGCCGATTGCGGCCGTTCCGTCAAAGGAACCGACCGATCGGCGACGAGGACGGCATGGCGCCCCGCGCGAACTGGAAAGGCACGCTGAAGCTGGGCTTCCTCACCTGCCCGGTGGCGCTGTACACGGCCGTCGGCGAGGGCGAGGAGATCCATTTCAACATGGTCAACCGCCGCACCGGCCATCGGCTGCGGCGCCTGTTCGTCGATTCCGAGACCGGCGAGCCGGTGGAGCGCGAGCATCAGGTGAAAGGCTATCCGGTGGATGCCGACCGCCACATCGTGCTGACCGAAGAGGAGATCGAGGCCGCGATCCCCGACGGCAGCAAGACGATCGAGATCGAGGCCTTCGTCCCGCGCGACCAGGTCGACCGCGTCGCCATCGACCGGCCCTACTTCCTGGCCCCGACCGATGCGGTGGCGGCGGACGCTTTCGCGGTGATCCGGGCGGGCTGCGAGAAGGCCGGGATGGTGGCGATCGGCCGCACCGTGCTGTTCCGGCGCGACCGGGTGCTGATGCTGTGCCCGGAAGGGCCGGGCTTCCTGGCCAATCTGCTGCATTTCGAATACGAGATGCGCGACGAGGACCAGGCCTTCGCCGAGATCCCGGAGCTCAGGATCGCCGGCGAGATGATGGACTTAGCCAAGCACATCATCGGCCAGAAGATGGGCAGCTTCGACCCCGCGCGCTTCGAGGACCGGTACGAGGCCGCGCTGATGGAGCTGATCCAGGCCAAGCAGCGGGGCGAGGCGATCAAGCCGCCGCCGGCGCCGAAGCGCGGCCAGGTGGTCGATCTGATGGCCGCCCTGCGGGAGAGCGCCGGCGTCTCCCCGGCGAAGGGAAGGGCCGCGCCGAAGGGCGGGACCGCAGCCAAGGGCCGGGCGAAGACCGGCACCAAGCGCAAGGCGGCGCCGGGCGCTCGTACGGCACGCCGGAAGGCCGGCTGATCACCGTTTTCGCTTCTCGGACTCCAGGCTCTTGCGCAGGGCGGCCATCAGGTCGATCACCTTGCCCGTCTCCTCCCTGGCTTCCGGCTTAGGCGCCTCGACCTTCCGGCCCTTCTTCTTGCGGGCGATGATCTTCTGCAGCGCGGCCTGGACCCGGTCGCCGAGCAGTTCCTCGCTCCAGTCGGTCCGCCGCTCCTCGATCAGCGACAGGGCCAGCTTCATCGCGTCCTTCGGCGGCTCGACCGCCTCGATGCCGCCGAACACGGCGGCCTCGTCCCGCACCTCGTCGGCCTGGCGCAGGGTCCAGACCACCATGCCCAGGCCGCGCGGCTCGATCATGATCGGCCGCTCGCGGCGATACAGCACCAGCTTCGACAGGCCGACGGTCTTCGTCGCCGCCATCGCCTCGCGGATCACGCTGAACGCCTCGACGCCGACCGGTTCGCTCGGCACCAGGTAGTGCGGCCGCTCGCGCCAGACCAGACCGACCGATGCGCGCGGCACGAAGCTCTCGATATCGATCGTCCGGGTCGTCTCCAGCGCGACCGCGGCGAATTCCTCGTCGGTCAGGATGACGTAGTCGTCCTCGCCGACCGGATAGCCGCGCACCCGGTCATTGTCGGCCACCGGCTTGCCGGAGACCGAGTCGACATACTGGCTGACCACGCGGTTGCCGGTCGCCTCGTTCAGCGTGTGGAAGCGCACCCGCTCCGCCTGGGTGACGGCCGGCATCATCTCCACCGGGCAGGTCACCAGGCTGAGCTTGAGGTAGCCCGACCAGAAGCTGCGCGCCGCCATCGGCCGTCTCCACGACGGTTTCTCCTGCCGAAGAAAGCGGCGCGGCCGAGCGGCAGTTCCCTGCCGACCCGGCCGGGTCGGCGTGCGGCCCCTACTTCGCCTTCCGGCCGCGCGCCGACTTCGCCGGCTGCGGCGCCGGCGCTGGCGCTTCCGCCGGGCGGCGGGTGCCGAGGCCGATGCTCTTCGCCAGCGTGCTGCGCTGCTTGGCGTAGTTCGGCGCGACCATCGGATAGTCGGCCGGCAGACCCCAGCGCTCGCGGTACTCGTCGGGGGTCATGTTGTACGCCGCCTGCAGATGCCGCTTCAGCATCTTCAGCTTCTTGCCGTCTTCGAGGCAGACGATGTAGTCGGGCGTCACCGATTTGCGGATCGGCACCGCCGGTTCCGGCCGGGTCGGCGCCGGCGTCGACGGCTTGCCCAGGCCGGTCAGCGCGCCGTAGACCTGCTCGATCAGCGCCGGCAGGTCGCTGGGCGCGACGCTGTTGTGCGAGACGTGGGCGGCCACGATCTGAACGGTGTGCTTGCGCGTCTCATCTGTCGAAATCGGCTTCAAATCATCGGCGACGTCTGCACCCATAAAAACTCTCCCTGTGGATGGATTGGAAATAGATATCGCATTTCGGCGACAGGTCCAGACTTATTTGAACAAGTCGAGACCGCTGGCATCCGAAGACTTTCGCCAGAATGCATCGCGGCGGCATCGTGGAAGGATGGGGACTGCGACGCCATGGCCCGCGCAGCCGGGCTGGCCGTCGCCCCAAACCCGGTTACAATCGCCCCGGCTCGCTCGCGACGACAGGATCCCGATCGATGGCGCAGCACGGTCAATTCCCGGGTTTCCGGCGCACCGCCGGCCTCGCCGCCGCCCTCTGGCTCGGTCTCCTGTCCGCGGCCCGTGCGGAGCCGACCTTCACCGATCCCTGGCCCGCGGTCGGCGACGCCGCCGGGCGGATCGTGGCGGTGCCGAGCCGCAGCCCCTTCGCCCCGACCGATATCGGCCCCGACGCCCCGACCACCCAGGCGCGCGTCACCTATTACCCGCCCGCCGGCGCCGACGCGGCGCACAAGGCCCCGGCCGTGGTGCTGCTGCACGGCGCCGCCGGCGTCGACGAGAACCGCGAGCCGACCTATGCCCGGCAGTTGGCGGCGATGGGCATCGGCGCCGCCGTGGTCGACGTGTTCGGGGCGCGGCGCGACCTGGCCACCAGCTTCACCGACCGGGTGATCCAGATCACCGAGACCATGGCGCTCGCCGACGCCTACGCCACCCTGGCCTGGCTGAAGGCGCGGCCGGAGATCGACGGCAGCCGGGTCGCGGTCTGGGGCTTCTCCTACGGCGCCATGGCCAGCGTCGTCGCCGCCAATGCCGCGATCGCCGACCGGCTGGCCGCGCTGTACGATCTGGGCGACACCCGCTTCGCCGCCCATGTCGCCTTCTACGGGCCCTGCATCATCGATTTCGAGGAGCCGCGCACCACCGGCGCGCCGGTGCTGATGGCCTGGGGCGACGGCGACGCCATCATGGATCCGGAGCGCTGCCAGACCACCGCGGCGGCGCTGCGCCAGGGCGGGTCGCGGGTCCAGACCATCGTCTATCCCGGCGCCGTGCACCAATGGGACGGCAGCAGGCCCGGACCGCGGCCGATCGGACGGCTGCTGAACGACTGCGCCTTTCACGTGGAGCGCGACCTGACGGTGCGCGACGGCAGTCTCGGCATCGCTATGGCGGGGTCCTTCACCCGCAAGCTGATCCTGGCCAACTGCGTCGGCAGCGAGGGCTATCTGATCGGCCGCGACGATGCGGTGCGGGCGCGGTCGGACCGCGACGTGGCCGCCTTCCTGTCGGCCGCCTTCGGGCTGGCCGGCCGCAGCTGACCTATGATGTCCGGCCTGCGCCGGTTCATGGCTGCCCTGGCGCCGCTGGTGCCGGCGCTGCGCGCCCTGGCGCCGCGGCCGGTGACGGCCGCGGAGCGGCTGGCCGCCTTCCCGACCCGCGGCCTGCCCCTGGCGCGGCCGGTCGAGATCCGCTGGAACGCCCACCAGATCCCCTTCATCGAGGCGGAGACCGATGGCGACCTGGCGGTGGCGCTGGGCCTGGTCCACGCCCATCTGCGCGGTGGCCAGATCGCGCTGATGAAGCGGGTGGCGCAGGGCCGGCTGTCGGAGATCGCCGGTCCGGTGGCGCGCGACATCGACCATGCGCTGCGCATCCTCGATTACGGCCACGCCGCCGACACGGCGATCGACCGGATGCCGGCCGACAGCCGGACCTTCGCCGAGGCCTTCGTCACCGGGGTGAACGCCTATCACGCGCTGGAGCGGGCGCCGCCGCCGGAATTCCCGCTCTTGGGGCTGCGGCACGAGCCCTACACGCTGCGCGACATGTGGACGATCGGCCGGCTGGCCGGCAGCGACATCAACTGGGTGGCCTATTTCGGCCTGCTGCGTGAGCGCGGCAAGCCCGGCTTCGCCGAGGCCTGGGCCCGTACCCTGAAGGCCGGCGCCAACGCCGCCACCAGCTTCCCGACGGACGGACGGCAGGCGGCGCTGGCGACGCTGCTGACCGCTACCGGCCGGAGCGGCAGCAACAGCGTCGCCGTGGCGGCATCGCGCAGCGCCACCGGCGGGGCAATGATCGCCAGCGACCCGCACCTGTCGCTGTCGCTGCCCAATCTCTGGGTCGCCGCCGGGATGCGCTCGCCCGGCTTCCACATGGCCGGGCTGATGGTGCCGGGGCTGCCCTTCGTCGCGGTCGGCCGCAGCCCGCACATCGCCTGGGGCGGCACCAACATGCGGGCGGCGTCGAGCGATCTGTACGACGTCAGGGCGCTGCCGGCGGAGGAGATCGAGGCGCGCGAGACGGTGATCCGCGCCCGTTTCTGGCGGCCGGTCCGGCGCCGGATGCGGCGCAGCCGCTTCGGCCCGATCGTCAGCGATGCCAAGGTGACGCGCAGCCGGCCGGGCGACACGATCGCCCTGCGCTGGATCGGGCACGAGCCGACCGACGAGATCACCGCCCTGCTGCGCGCCAGCCGCGCCACCGCACCGGAAGAGTTCCGCGCCGCCTTCGCCGGGTTCGGCGTCTCGGCCCAGAACATGCTGGTGGCGGGGGCGGACGGGCGGATCGGCCAGTTCATGGCCGCGACGCTGCCGGTGCGCACCCGCTTCCCGCCGGCGGACCCGGTGCTGGATGCAAGCGATCCCGACACCCATTGGCAGGGTCTGGTCGACGCCCCGGCCCTGCCCTGGGCGGCCGACCCGCCGGACGGGGTGCTGGCCACCGCCAACAACCGGCCGACCGACACGGCGCTGCCGGTCGGGTTCTTCTTCTCCGCCGATGAGCGGGTGCGGCGGCTCTATACCGTCCTGCGTGGCAAGGAACGGCTGACGACCGACGATCTGGTCGCGCTGCAGGCCGATACGGTGTCGCCGGATGCCGGCGCCCTGGCGCGGCGTCTGGTGGAGACGATCCGGCAGGCGGGGCTGGGCGGCGAGCAGGCGGCCTTCCTCGACCGCCTGACCGGATGGGACGGCGACTATGCCGACGATTCGACCGGCGCCCCGGCCTTCGAGGCGCTGCTGTACCATCTGGTGCCGCGGGTCTACGGCGTCGAGTCGATCGACGCCATGCCGCGGCTGATGGCGCAGTGGAACGCGATCACCGCCTTCCTGGCCGACGACCTGGCGGCGCTGGCGCCCGACCGGCGCCGCAAGGCGCTGGCCGAAGCGGTCGGCCTTGCCGCGATCGATGCCGCCCCGATCACCACCTGGGGCGAAATGCACCGGATGCGGGTGGCGCATATCCTGGCCAACCTGCCGGTGCTGGGGCGCTTTTTCGTGCTCGGCGAATACCCGACCGGCGGGTCGCGCGAGACGCCGATGAAGGCGGCGCACGGGCTGGTGCGCGGCCGGCACGTTGCGACTTACGGCTCGATGGCCCGGCACATCGCCGACATGTCCGACCCGGATGCCAGCTGGGTCACGCTGTTCGGCGGCCAGGACGGCTGGCTGGGCAGCGAAGGCCTGACCGACCAGATTGCGCTGTGGCGCGAGCGCCGATCGATCCGGCTGCCGCTGCGGCCCGAGACGGTGACGCGGGAGTTCCCGATCCTCATGCGCCTCTCGCCCTCATGATCGACGCCACCCCGGCCTTCCGGCTGGCTGCGGCGCTGCGGCGCCGGCGGCTGCGAGGGCTGGATCCGGTCGAGAGCCAGCGCCGGACCCTGCTGCGGCTGCTGCGCCGGGCCGCCGGCACGCGCTTCGGCCGCGACCACGGCTTCGACCGCATCGCCGATGTCACGGCATTCCAGGCGGCCGTGCCTCCGCGCCGCTACGAGGAGATGTGGCGAGACTATTGGCAGCCCGCCTTCCCGGTGCTGCAGGACGTGTCCTGGCCCGGCCGGGTCCCGTTCTTCGCCGTCACCTCCGGCACCAGCAGCGGCCGCAGCAAATACATCCCGGTGACCGACGCGATGCGCCGGTCCACCGTCCGCGCCGCCTTCGACCTGACTGCCTGGCATCTCGGGGCCAAGCCGCACAGCCGGATGTTCGGCGGCCGCAGCCTGATGCTGGGCGGCAGCACGTCGCTGACCGAGGAGGCGCCGGGGGTGTTCAGCGGCGACCTCAGCGGCATCGCCGCCCGCACCCTGCCGGTCTGGGCGCGGCCCTTCGTCTTCCCGGGGCCGGAACTGGCCTTGCTGACCGATTGGGAGGAGAAGCTGGACCGCATCGCCCGCGGCTCGCTCGAGCTGCCGATCCGCTGCGTCACCGGCACCACCAGCTGGCTCTTGATCCTGCTGCAGCGGGTGCGCGAGCTGCGCCGCGCCCGCGGCGATGCCCCCGACCCGCCCTACCCCTCGCTCGACCTGCTGGTGCCCGGCGGCGTCGCGCTGGCGCCCTACCGACCGCGGCTGGAGCGGCTGATCGCCGGCACCGGGGCCGAGATCCGCGAGGGCTATGCCGCCAGCGAGGGCTTCATCGCGGTGCAGGATGCGGGGCCGGAGGACGGGCTGCGGCTCTGCCTCGACCACGGGCTGTTCCTGGAGTTCGTGCCGGTCGAGGAGCTGGAGTCGCCCCGGCCGACCCGGCACTGGATCGCCGATGCCGAGCCGGGGGTGAACTATGCGGTCGTGGTGACCACCTGCGCCGGCGCCTGGGCCTATGTGCTGGGCGACACCGTACGCCTGGTCGGCCGCGACCCGCCGCGGCTGCTGGTCACCGGCCGCATCAGCTACGGCCTGTCGGCTTTCGGCGAACATCTGATCGCCGAGGAGGTGGAACACGCCGCCGCCGACGCGGCCGCCGCGATCGGCGCCGACATCGCCGATTTCGCGGTGACGCCGGTGTTCCCGGACGAGGCCGCGCCGGTCGGCCGGCACCGCTGGTTCGTCGAATTCGCGGCGATGCCGGACGAGGCCGCGGTCGCCCGCTTCGCCGCGACGCTCGATGCCCGGCTGTCGGCCCTGAACGACGACTACGCCGCCCACCGCGCCGGCGGCACCGGCATGGGCGCGCCGGAGGTGGTGGCGGTGCCGCCCGGCCGCTTCGCCGACTGGATGAAGGCGCGCGGCCGCCTGGGCGGCCAGAACAAGGTGCCGCGGACGATCGCCGACCCGGAGCTGGCGGCCGAGCTGGCCGCATTCATGGTGAGGGAGCAATAGGGTCAGCGCCCGGATCGACCGATTGCCCCTGTCTGCGCCAGGTCGCCGGAGGCACCCCGAATTCCCGCTTGAAGGCGCGGATGAACGCCGCCTCCGCCTCGTACCCGACCTCATAGGCGATCTGCGCGATCGGCTTGCGTCCCTCGCGCAGCTTGTCCTTGGCGGCCTGCATGCGCCAGAAGGTGAGATACCGCTTCGGCGGCATGCCTACGAGCGCCGTGAAGCGATCGGCGAAGGCCGAGCGGGAGAGCGCGACGTGTCTCGCCAGGCTCTCCGCCGTGCACCGTCGGTCGATGCTGCCGTGCACCAGGGCCAGCGCCCGCCCGACGACCGGGTCCCGGATGCCGGCGAGCCAGCCTCTCTGCTCGGCCGGGAGTCCCGCCGCGTAGCAGCGCACCGCCTCGACGAACATCAGCTCCGAAAGCCTGGACACCACCGTCGAGGTTCCGATCGCCCCCTGCTGCAGGCCCTGAATGGCGAACCGAAGCGAGGATTCGATCCACTCGCTCGATCTCGCCCGGCCCATATCCACCGTCAGGATGCGGGGAAGCGTCGCGATCAGCGGGTTCCGGTCCTGGTCACTGCCGAGAAAGCCGCAGATGATGCGGGTGACCTCGCCCCCGCCGCCGTGGACGATTTGCAGGAGCCCGCCCGGATCCCCGGCCTGGATGAGCTCATGGGCGTAGATCGGCCTGAGGCCCATCGAGCCCATCGAGCTGCACAGGACATGCGGATCGTTGCGAGGAAGCAGCACCGTCTCGCCGGCGCAGACCTCCACCGGGCTCTGTCCCTCGAGCCCCACGAGCATCCGGCCTTCCACGACGTAGTGATAGGCGATCACCTGCAGGGGAGGATTGGCGAGGGACGGCTGGCAATCCTCGGGATCGACCTTGGACAGGACGCACCAGGGCGCGGTGAAGCGTGCCTCGAGGAACATGCCCCCGGTCAGCCGCACGGCCCGAAGCACCTCCGACAGCGGGTCGGTGCCGGCCGGACGGTCAATTGATCCGGCGGGTCGATCATTCACCCCGGGCGATCCGCGCTTCATCTTAGCGTCGCAGCCGCAGTGATGCCGCATCGCCCGCGGCGAAGCCGATCTGCGGCCCTCTCGCTGCCGAACAAGCACAGGGGAAGCTCATGGACGCCCCCACGCTGGCAGGGCGCATCGGTGCGCCTGCCGACGGTAAGACTGTACACCGCGGAACGGGCTGGATCACTGCGATTGCGATCAGGCTCGTCGCTCCGCTGACCCGGGAGGCGCATGCCCGGCGCGCCGCCGAGGCTCTGACGCGGCTCAACAATCACATGCTGCGCGACATCGGCTTCACCCGAGCCGGAGTCGTGGAAACGGTTCTCTTCTGGCGCGGACCCGCCAACGCCCTCCAACCCTCCGAAACACGGAAGGAGCTGTGATCATGACGAAGTACAGATCCCGCCTGCCGCAGCTGCAGGGCGGCCTGTTCCTCACCGACGGCGGCATAGAGACCAGCCTGATCTTCCAAGAGGGGATCGATCTGCCCTATTTCGCCGCGTTCCACATCTTGCAGGACCAGACCGGCCGGACAGCCCTGCGGCGGTACTACACGCGCTATATCGAGATCGCCCGGAAGGAAGGCACCGGCTTCATCCTGGAGAGTCCGACCTGGCGCGCCAGTCCGGACTGGGGCCGGAAGCTCGGCTACTCCGACGAGGCGCTGGACCGGGCCAACCGGGACTCGATCGCGTTGATGCAGGAGCTGCGTGACGAGTTCGAGACCGGACAGACGCCGATCGTCATCAGCGGCTGCGTCGGCCCGCGCGGGGACGGCTACGACCCTGGTCAAGTGATGAGCCCGGAGGAGGCGGCCGCCTATCACGGAAGGCAGATCCGCACTTTCGGCGAGGCCGGGGTCGACATGGTGGCGGCCATCACCATGACCAATGCGAACGAGGCCATCGGCGTGACGCGCGCCGCGCAGGAGGCCGGGCTGCCGGTGGCGATCTCCTTCACCGTCGAGACCGACGGGCGGCTGCCGACGGGCCAGGGCCTGATGGATGCGATCGAGGAGGTGGATGGAGCGACCTCCGGCGGGCCTGCCTACTACATGATCAACTGCGCCCATCCGACCCATTTCGACGGGACGCTTGCCGTCCGTGACGCCCGGGTCGAGCGGGTACGGGGCATTCGTGCGAACGCGTCCAGGCAGAGCCATCAGGAACTCAACGAGGCGCCCGACCTCGACGACGGGGATCCGGTGGAGCTCGGGCGGCAGTACGGCGACCTGCTGAGGCGCCATCCGCAGATCAATGTGCTCGGCGGCTGCTGCGGCACCGACCATCGCCATGTCGAGCAGATCGGCACGGCGTGCAAGATGGTCGCCTGAGCCGCCGCTCAGGCCGCCCCGGTCCATCAGCGTCGAGTCGCCACGGGAAGCCGATCTTGGCTGACCGGGCCACCGGCACCAGCTATAGTAGGTAATATACCTACTTGTGGATCCGGGGATGGACAGGACCGTTTCAGCCGCCGAAGCCAATCGGAATTTCTCGCGGCTCCTGCGCGACGTCCGCGAAGGCCGGAGCTATGTCGTCACCGCGCACGGCAAGCCGGTGGCCCGGATCGTCCCGACGTCGGGTCCCTCAGCCGTCACGGCGGGAGCCCGAGCCGCCCTTCTGACACGCCTCGCCGCCCAGCCGCCGGCCGATATCGGGCGCTGGTCGCGCGACGAGCTCTACGAGCGCGATCGGTGAGGATCGCGCTCGACACCAACATCCTGGCCTATGCCGAGGGAGTGAACGGAGCCGACCGCGCGGCCGCGGCACGGGATCTCGTCCAGAGACTACCATCCGATGCCCTGGCCTTGCCGGTCCAAGTCCTGGGCGAGCTGTTCCACGTATTGGTTCGGAAGGCCAAATGGACACCGGACGCCGCCCGGACGGCCATTCTCAGCTGGCATGACGCCTTCGCCGTCATCGAGACGTCGATGGCGATCATGGCTGCAGCCGCCGATTTGGCCCACGACCACCAGCTCGGCATCTGGGATGCCGTGATCCTCGCCGCGACCGCCGAAGGCGGCTGTCGGCTGCTGCTGTCGGAAGACCTTCAGGACGGCTTCACCTGGCATGGCGTCACTGTCGCCAATCCGTTCGCGCCGACGCGGAACGCCCTCCTGGAGGCATTTCTGGCAGAGTAATGGCCGCTCAGGCCGCCCGGTCCATCAGCGTCGGGTCGTCGTTGCGCACGGCGTTGACGCGGACCGAGACCGGATAGGCCTCGACCGGCAGGTCGGCCGGCGGCGCCAGCAGCGCCTGCAGCCGCCCGGGCGGCGTCTCGACCTCGCCGAGCCAAGCGGGCCAGTGCTCCGGCTCCAGCATCACCGGCATGCGGTGGTGGATCGGCCGCAGCCGCGCGATCGCCTCGGCGGTGACGATGGTGAAGGTGCGGACCCATTCCCCGGATGCCGGATCCTTCCACCCCTCCCACAGCCCGGCGAAGAGCATCGGCCGACCGTCCAGGCGGCGGACGAAATGGGGCGTGCGGTCCGGCGCCCATTCGTAGAAGCCGTCGGCCGGGACCAGGCAGCGCCGGACCTGGAGCGCCTTGGCGAAGCTGCGCCGCTCGGCCAGCGATTCGGAGCGGGCGTTGATCAGCTTGGCGCCGCCCTTGAGGTCCTTCTCCCAGTTCGGCACCAGTCCCCAGCGCAGCAGGTCGATCGCCCGCCGCCCGGTCTTGGGGTTGAATCGGACCACGGCAAGGTCCTGGGTCGGCGCCGCATTGTAGCGCGCCGGGACATTCGGGATCGGGCCTTCGGCGCCGGTGATCCCGGCCAGCTCCTCCGGTGGCAGCTTCTGGACGAATCGCCCGCACATGCCGGGTAGCCTACGACACCTAGGCCGGCACCGGCAGGATGTAGGGCCCGAGCAGCAGGCCGAACAGCATCATCAGCACCACCAGCGTCACCAGGGTCAGGCCGAAATGGGCGCCGCGCTGCTCCTGCGGTACGCCGAGCACGAGGCCGGTGCCGCGATAGAGGATCGCCAGCGCATAGCCGACCGCGAGCAGCACCAACAGCACCGCCGCCGGGCCGGACATCAGCAGCTGCACGCCCGGCCCCAGCATCTCGGCGACATAGACCGGCGTCATCGCCAGCGCCACGAGGACGAAGGCGGCATCGAAGCCGGCGGTGGCGCCGAACATCCCGGCATAGAAGCGGACCACGGCGGCCATGACGAACAGCCCGGCCAGGTTGACCACCACCCGCCCGGCCAGGAACAGCACCAGCAGGCCGATCGGGGTTCCGGTCTCGGACGTCGAGAGGAGCAGGGACAGCAGCAGGAAGGCACCGATCGAAGTCAGGATCAGCACCGGCAGCGCATGCTCGCGCACCACGACGCGCCAGCTCGGCGCCGGTACGCCGTGGCTGGCCAGCGTGGCGTCCGGCTCGAACAGCATGCCGCGCACGCGGCCCAGCACAGCGGCGAGATCCAAGACCGTCTCCAGCAACTCATCACGGCCGCGCAGGACCGTCCCCCTATGCCAGGGATATGGCCCTGCCGGCGAAGCGCATGCAACCCCGTGCCTTGCAAGGCCGGGCGGCGCATGCCATGCCTGCCACCATGAAACGGCAGATGCGACGGAGCAAGCCCGCGGCCCCGGGGTCGCGGCGCGAGATCGAGTTCTTGGTCGAACGCCTGGGCGGCGGCGGCGACGGAATCGGCACGGTCGAGGAGCACCGCATCTACGTGCCCTTCGCCGCGCCCGGCGACCGGGTGCGCGCCCGGCTGGGCCGCCCGGAGGGCCAAGCCTATCGCGGCGAGTTCATCGAACTGGTGCAGCCCGGCCCGAATCACCGCGAGCCGCCCTGCCCCCATTTCGGCCCCTGCGGCGGCTGCCAGGTGCAGCATCTGGCGCCGCCGGTCTACACCGACTGGAAGCGCGGCCTGCTGGTCGCCGCCCTGGCCCGCCACGGCCTGGAGACCGAGGTGCCGGCGCTGGTCGAGACCCCGCCGCGCAGCCGCCGGCGGGCCAGCCTGGCGGCGCGGCACGGCCGGTCGGGCGTGTTCCTGGGCTTCAACGAGGCGGGGTCGAGCCGGATCGTTGACCTGACCGATTGCGTGGTGCTGCGGCCGGAGATCACGGCCCTGCTGCCGCCGCTGCGCGCGGTGCTGGCCGCGATCCTGCCGGAGAATGCCGGCGCAGACGTCGCCGTGACCCTGCTGGACGACGGAATCGACCTGGTGGTCGTGGCCGAGACCGGGCTGGATCTGGAGCGGCGGGAAAAGCTGGCCGCGTTCGCCGCAACCCAGGACCTGGCGCGACTGTCCTGGCAGGGCCCCGACGGCTTCACCGACCCGGTGGCGCATCGCCGCCCCGGGGTGGTGCGTTTCGACGGCGTGCCGGTGGCGGTGCCGCCCGGCGGCTTCCTGCAGGCCAGCGCCGAGGGCGAGGCGGCGCTGACCAAGCTGGTGCGCGAGGGCGTCGGCCAGGCCAGGCGGATCGCCGACCTGTTCTGCGGCGCCGGCACCTTCGCCCTGCCGCTGGCCCGCGGCGCCCAGGTGACGGCGATCGACGGCGAGGCCGCGGCGGTCGAGGCGCTGGCGGCTGCCGCCCGGCGCGGCGGGCGGGGCGAGCGGATCACGGCGCAGCGCCGCGACCTGTTCCGCCAGCCGCTGACCGCGGCGGAGCTGCGCGGCTTCGACGCCGTGGTGTTCGACCCGCCGCGGGCCGGGGCCCGTGATCAAGCGCAGATGCTGGCGGCCTCCGCCGTGCCGGTGGTGGTCGCGGTCTCCTGCAACCCGTCCAGCCTGGCGCGCGACGCCCGGATCCTGGTCGATGGCGGCTACCGGCTGGAGCGGGCGACGCCGGTCGACCAGTTCCTGTGGTCGCCGCATCTCGAGGCGGTGGCGGTGTTCCGTCGGTGAGGTGCCGGACTCAGCCGATCAGGTCGCGCAGCGGCACCAGAGGCCGCGGGCCGACATGGCTGATCACCTCGGCGGCGGCGATGCTGCCGATGCGGCCGCATTCGGCCAGGCCGAAACCGCGGGTGAAGCCGTAGAGGAAACCGGAGGCATAGAGGTCACCGGCGCCGGTGGTGTCGACCAGCTGGGCCAGCGGCGCGGCCTCGACCATATGGCTCTCGCCGTCGGTGACGATCACCGAGCCCTTCTCGCTGCGGGTGATCGCCGCGACCTCGCAGCGCCCGCGCACCGCGGCGACGGCGGTCTCGAAATCCTCGACCTGGTACAGCGCCTTGATCTCCGCCTCATTGGCGAACAGCACGTCGACATGGCTGTCGATCAGCGACAGGAAGCTGTCGCGGTGCCGCTCGACGCAGAAGCTATCGGACAGGGTCAGCGACACCTTGCGGCCGGCGGCATGGGCGACCTGGGCGGCCTTGATGAAGGCTTCCTTCGCCTTGGGCCGGTCCCATAGATAGCCTTCGAGATAGGTCACCTGCGAGCCGGAGATCACCGCCTCGTCGACGTCGTCCGGCGTCAGCTCGACGCAGGCGCCGAGATAGGTGTTCATCGTCCGCTGTGCGTCCGGCGTGACGATGATCAGGCTGCGCGCGGTCGGCGGCGTGCCCGGAACGGCCGGGTCGAGCGGCGCCGAGTCGAAATCGACGCCGACGGCGCGAATGTCGTGGCGGTAGACGGCGCCGAGCTGGTCGGCCGTCACCTTGCCGATGAAGGCGGCCTTGCCGCCGAGCGAGGCCAGCCCCGCCGCGGTGTTGCCGGCGGAGCCGCCCGAGGCCTCGAGCCCCGGCCCCATGGCGGCGTAGAGCGTCTCCGCCCGCTCCGCGTCGATCAGCGTCATCGCCCCCTTCACCAAGCCGTGCCGGGCGAGGAAGGCGTCGTCATTCTTGGTGATGACATCGACGATGGCGTTGCCGATGCAGGTGGCGTCGTAGCGGGCGCTCATGGGTCTCGCTGGTTGCGGCCGAGGATGCGACCCGCAAGGGGTCCCCGACCCTCTAGGCTGCGGCCGCCCCCGAGTCAACCGACGCCGCCGGCTCGCGGCCTGCTTTCTTCGGATGGGGCAGGCCGTAGCGCGCCGCGATCCGGTCGATCCACAGCCCCGGCGTGCCGTTCGGCCGCTCATGCGGGGCGAAGGGCGTGATCACGGCGTCGAGCCGGGCCATCGCCGCCGTCACCGCCGACGCCTCGGCCGGGGTCAGGGCCGGCTTCGTCCCCTCCGCGGTCAGGGCGCGGATGCGGCTGCGCTCGACCAGCTTCGTCACCAGGTGAGGACCGTCGAAACGGCGCAGGCAGACGGCATAGGCGCCGCCGAGCCAGTTCTCCTCCCAGATCTCGTCCAGCGTCCGGGCGAAGGCCGCCTCGTCGATCGCCCCCGCGGCGTCGAACAGCCCGGTCCAGCCATAGGCCCGGCCCTCGGAGGCGAGCAGCGCCCGACGGAAATCGGCCGCGAAATCCCGCCGCAGCCGGTCCGCCAATTCGGACAGCGGCAGCATCGACTCCGCGGCGCGGCGGGCCCAGGGCAGCACGGCGGCGCCGAACCATTCCTCCGCCTGCGGCGCCAGCGCCTCGGAGCGGATCGCGCTGCGCACAGTCAGCGCCGGGGAAAGGACATAGGTCGGCCCCGGCAGGTAGCGGGCTGCGATCAGCTCGCGCAGGCGGGCCTCGGCCAGCCCGGCGGCCTGCGCCAGTGCGGACGGCTGCAGGCAGTGGCGGCGAACATAGTCGAGGATCGCATAGGTGTCGGTCATGGTCGGCTCTCCCTGCGGAAGGCCCCAGTCGACATCCGGCCACGGCGCTTGACCAGCAGCAATAAATCGATCACCATCGAAATATGAAGGAAGGCCTTGATCTGGCGAGCTTATCCTCGCTGATCGGCGATCCCAGCCGGGCGCTGATCCTGTCGGCGCTGTTCGGCGGCGAGGCGCTGCCGGCCGGCGAGCTGGCCTGGCGCGCCCGGGTCACGCCGCAGACCGCCTCAAGCCATCTGGCCAAGCTGACCGAGGCCGGGCTGGTTACCGTCCGGCGGCTCGGGCGGCACCGCTATTACGCCCTCGCCGGGGCGGAGATCGGGACGCTGCTGGAGACAATGCTGACTCTCGCCTCGCCGCCTCCCGCCGCAGGCCCGCGCTCGAAGGTGCCGGCGCCGCTGCGCGACGGGCGCATGTGCTACGACCACCTCGCCGGCCGGCTCGGAGTCGCGATCACCAATGCGCTGGTGGCACAAGGCGTGCTGCAGTCGGATGACCACGGCTTCGCGCTGTCCGACGCCGCGCCGGGCTGGCTCGCCGCCCTCGACATCGATGTCGACCGGCTGCGTCAGGGGCGCCGCGCCGTTACCCGCCAATGTCAGGATTGGAGTGAGCGCCGGCCGCATCTGGCGGGTGCGCTGGGTGCCGCCATCGCCGACCGCTTTCTGGAGCAGGGCTGGATCCGGCGTGACCGCGACAGCCGCGCCGTGGCCCTGACCGAATCCGGCCGTGCCGCCCTGGCCCGCATCTTCGGGCCGGAGATCCTGGCGGAAACAGCCCATATGCCCACCTGAATCCCGACCGCAAGATCCGCAAAGACACCGTACCGAAGCCCCTGTAGAACGGGGTCGTTTCCATCGCACGCATCGGGAGGATGGAGGCGATGCCGGGCTCTGCCACGCCCCTCACCGGCGGCTGCGGCTGCGGCGCCGTTCGCTATGCCGTTTCGGGGGCGCCGAGATGGGTGGCGGGCTGCCACTGCCACGACTGCCGGCGGATCACCGGCGCCCCCTATTCCGTTTATGCCGGCTTCGAACGCGCACAGGTGAGCTGGAGCGGCGAGGCGCCGCGGAGCTTCCACTCCTCGCCGGGCGCCGTGCGTTTCTTCTGCGGCCGCTGCGGCACGCCGCTGGCCTATGAGGGCGCGCGCTGGCCGGACGAGGTGCATCTCCTGGTGACGACGCTGGACGACCCCGCCGCCTTGCCGCCGCAGGGGCATGTCTATGTCGGCCAGAAGCTGCCCTGGGTGCATCTCGCCGACGGCCTGCCGCGCTATCGCACCACCGCCGGCGAAGGCGGCCCGGTGGCGGACGACGAATAAGAGATTTCTCTCTTGCGCCGCGGCCCTCGCCGCCCCAGGTGAACGGCCGCGACACCAACTGCCGAGCCCCGATGCCGAACGCCCTCCGCCTCGCCCTGCAGCAGATGACGTCCGATCCGGCGATCCGCCGGGTGCTGTGGGTCAGCTTCGCCGCCACCATCGCCCTGGTGCTGACCCTGCCGGCCCTGGCCGGCTGGGGCCTGTCCTATGTGCACATCGCCAACTGGTCCTGGGTCGACACCACGCTCGACGTGCTGGGCGGTGTCGCCGTGCTGGCGCTCGCCATCCTGCTGTTTCCCGCCATCGTCGGCCTCGTCGCCGGCCTGTTCCTCGACGACGTCGCCCAGGCGGTGGAGGCCCACCACTACCCCGCCCTGCCGCCGCCGCGGCGGCAGCGGATCGGCGAGATCATCTGGGGCGCCGCCCGCTTCTTCTTCGCCCTGGTGGCGGTCAACCTGGTCGCGGTCGGCATCGTGCTGGTGGTGCCGGGGGTGAACCTGCTGGTATTCTGGCTGGTGAACGGCTACCTGCTGGGCCGCGAGTATTTCGAGCTGGTGGCGGCGCGGCGGTTCGAGCCCGCGGCGGTGCGGGCGGCGTGGCGCGAGCGCCAGGGCCGCTTCATCGTCGCCGGGCTGGTGCTGGCCGCGATCATGATGGTGCCGGTGGTCAATCTGGTGGTGCCGGTGCTGGGCGCCGCCTTCATGACCCATGTCTTCCATCGCACCGTCGGCGCCGCGGCCGGCATGCCCGCGGGCCGCGCGGCCGGATAATTCATTTGACCGAAATGCATCACAATGGCTCCTGTGCCGGAACGGGACTGACCGCGGCGGGTTGATCCGCGGATATGCATCCATGCTAGAGTCCCGGCCCCATCGCCGATGGGGCCTCGAGCCCGGAACCACAACAAGCAGGGGGACACCCGCGTGTTTCGTCGACGCAACCCCGCTGGCGGAGGATCGGATGGCGGCGCCGAGCGGCCAGGCTATTCCGCTGCCACGGACACGTCCGTAGTTCGGCCCACCGCCCCGAGCGCGCCTCAAGGAGAGCCCATGTCCACCGCCAAACCCGCCACCAGCTACAAGACCGAGCTGCCGCGCCGGGTCGACCTGCCCGGCACCGGGGCCGGTGCGATCGGCGGCGTCCGCCGCCCGGCGGACCAGCCGGCCGCGATCGGCCGCGAATCGCCGCGCAAGCTGATCGTCGGCAGCGAGATCTCGCTGGCCGGCGAGATCACCGCCTGCGACCACCTGGTGGTCGAGGGCCGGATCGAAGCCAAGATCAAGGACTGCCAGACCATCGAGATCGCCGAGCAGGGCGTGTTCAAGGGTTCGGCCGAGATCCGCGACGGCGACATCGCCGGCCGGTTCGAGGGCGATCTCTCGGTGTCCGGCCTGCTGCGGCTGCGAGCCAGCGGCGTCGTCACCGGCACCATCAAATATGGTGAGCTGCAGGTCGAGACCGGCGGCAAGCTGATTGGTTCGCTGCAGCCCCTGGGCGGTGACGCGGGACACGAGATCCCGGCCCCGGCCGCCGCCCCGCAGCCGGCCCCGACGCCGCTGTTCGACGACGCCAAGGCCGAGGCCGGCGGCGAGGCCTGAGCCCGCCACATCTCGATCGGAGGTCACGGAGCGGCCGGGGCGACCCGGCCGTTTCGCTGTCTGGGCCCGGACGATTCGGAAGCGGCAGCCGCCGCCGGCGGCATCGGGGTCGAGCGGCCTCCGGGGCCGGTCCGGCCGCCACAAAGAAAAAGGGCCGCAGCGAACTGCGGCCCGAGTTTAGGGAGGAAACGCCCAAGAAGTGCGTTACGACAGCAGCAGCGCTGCATGTCGCAATGCACAATTTAGTGAGTTCGCCGGACATTTCAAGAGGAAAATGAATTTCCTTTGTGGAACAGCTACTTAGAACGCATTCGTGCCTAAAATATGTGCATTTAGCACCACATATGTGCTGCAATGCACAAGCGGGCGCCGAATCCGACCGCGCGATACGGCCCGACTCGGGATCGGCGGTGCGACGCTTCGGGCTTGCCCCCGGCCGCCGCATGAGGGAACCATGGCCGGTCCCGAACAGCCGGCCCGCCATGCCTGAGCCTCTCGCCCTCATCGCCGATCTCGGCGGCACCAATGCCCGCTTCGCCCTGGCCGATTCCAGCGGCACGCGCGACACCAAGATCCTGCACGCGGCCGATTATCCGACCCTGGCCGACGCCGCCCACGCCTATCTCAACATGGTCCGGCCCGCGGCCGTTCCGCGCCAGGCGGCGATCGACGTCGCCAGCCCGGTCACCGGCGATCGGGTGCAGCTGACCAACGCCGCCTGGTCCTTCTCGATCGCGGCCCTGAAGTCGGATCTGGGGCTGGAGCGGCTGGAGGTGATCAACGACTTCACCGCCGTCGCGCTCGCCGTGCCCTATCTCGACGAGGCCGACCGCAGCCAGATCGGCGGCGGCGCGCCGGTGGCGGAGGCGCCGATCGGCGTGCTCGGCCCCGGCACCGGCCTCGGCGTCTCCGGCCTGGTGCCGAGCGCCGGGCGCTGGGCCGCCCTGGCCGGCGAGGGCGGGCACGTCACCATGGCGGCGGCGACCGAGCGCGAGGCCGCGGTGCTGGACCGGCTGCGCCACCGCTTCCAGCACGTCTCGGCCGAGCGGGTGCTGTCCGGCATGGGGCTGGTCAACCTGTACGAGACGCTGTCGCAGCTCGACGGCGTCGACCCGGCGGCGCGGGACGCGGCGGCAGTGACCGAGGGCGCCCGGACCGGCGACCCGCACTGTGCCGAAGCGGTGTCGATGTTCGCCTCGATGCTCGGCACCATCGCCGGCAACCTGGCGCTGACCCTCGGGTCGCGCGGCGGCGTCTACATCGCCGGCGGCATCGTGCCCAAGCTGGGGCCGCTGTTCGACCAGGCGCTGTTCCGGCAGCGCTTCGAGGCCAAGGGCCGGCTGCGCAGCTTCGTCGTCGGCATCCCGACCTATCTGGTCACCCATCCGCTGCCGGCCTTCATCGGGCTGCGCTCGGTTCTCGGCCTGACCTAGGATCATGGCGCTCGACCTCGACCGGCTGCGCGCCGACACGCCGGGCTGCGCCCGCGTGCTGCATCTCGACAATGCCGGCTCGGCCCTGCCGCCGCAGCCGGTCCTGGACGCGATGCTCAACCACCTCCAGCTGGAGGCCGAGATCGGCGGCTATGCCGCCGCGGCCGAGGCCGAGCCGCGGCTGGAGGCCGCCTATCGCTCGATCGCGCGGCTGATCGGGGCCGAGCCGGACGAGATCGCGATGATGGAGAACGCCACCCGGGCCTGGGACATGGCGTTCTACGGCCTGGCGTTCCGGCCGGGCGACCGGATCCTGACCGCCAAGGCCGAATACGCTTCCAACACCATCTCCTACCTGCAGGTGGCGCGGCGGACCGGCGCGGTGGTCGAGGTGGTGCCCGACGACGACACCGGCCAACTCGACGTGGCAGCGCTGGAACGGGCAGTCGCGGCGGCCGATCGCGGGCCGGTGCGGCTGATCGCGGTCAGCCACATCCCGACCAACGGCGGGCTGGTGAACCCGGCAGCGGCGATCGGCCGGATCGCACGCGCGCATAGCATTCCCTATCTGCTCGACGCCTGTCAGGCGGTCGGCCAGATGCCGGTCGACGTCGAGGCGATCGGCTGCGACATGCTGTCGGCCACCGCCCGCAAGTTCCTGCGCGGGCCGCGCGCGGTCGGCTTCCTCTATGTCCGGCGATCGATGCTGGAGCGAATCGACCCGCCCTTCCTCGATCTCTACGCGGCGGAGATGGTGGCGTCCGACCGCTACGTGATCCGCCCCGACGCCCGGCGGTTCGAGAATTTCGAGCGCAACTTCGTCGGCATCGTCGGCATGGGCGCCGCAGTCGACTATGCCCTCGCCCTCGACCTCGACGCCATCCGCGACCGCGCCCGAGCCCTGGCCGACCGGCTGCGCGACGGCCTCTCGGCCCTGCCCGGCGTCACCGTGCGCGACAAGGGCGCCGAGCGCTCAGCCATCGTCAGCTTCACCAAAGCGGATGAGCCGGCGGAGGTGCTGCACAAGCGGCTGCGCGCCGCCGGTATCAACACCAGCGTCACCCGCCGCCGCTCGACCATGTTCGATATGACGGACCGCGGCTTGGACGCGATGCTGCGCGCCTCGCCGCACTATTATAACAGCGAGGACGAGATCGACCGCTTCCTCGCGGCGATCGCGACGGGCTGAGGCCGCCGCCAAGGCTGCCTTACTCGCCCAGCAGATGCAGCACGATCTCGCGTCGATGCGGGCGGCGCCGATGCTCGAACAGGTAGATCCCCTGCCAGGTGCCGAGTGCGAGCCGCCCCGAGGCGACCGGGATCGAGAGCTGCACCTGGGTCAACGCCGTGCGGATATGCGCCGGCATGTCGTCCGGCCCCTCGGAATCGTGGATGTAGTGGCCGCCTTCAGGTGCGACCCGCTCGAAGAACGCCTCCAGATCCGCCCGGACATCCGGGTCGGCGTTCTCCTGGATCAGGAGCGAGGCCGAGGTGTGCCGGCAGAACACGGTCAGGAGACCGGTGCCGATCCGCTGCGCCTCGACCCAGGGCCGGACCTGTGGCGTGATCTCGACCAGCCCCTTGCCGCCGGTGGTCACCTGAAGGGTGTGGAGGAACTGGTGCATGGGCCTACCATCCGCCGGTCGACGTCCCCGATCAACGCCCGCAACAGGGCGACGGATCCCGCGGCGCCTTCCCGATCCCTGCCCGATCGGCGAGAATGCGCCATGGCCGAGGATGAGTTCTACCCGCAGGTTCCGGTGTTCGATGGCTTCGCCCGGCTGACCGACACCGCGCTGTACCGGCCGCTGCCGGAGGATTGGGTGATCGGCCTGTCCGACGTCGTCGCCTCCACCGCCGCGATCCGGGCCGGGCGGTACAAGAGCGTCAATGTCGCCGGCGCGGCGCTGATTGCCGCCGTGTCCAACGCGCTCCAGCAGCGCGACTTCCCCTTCGCCTTCGGCGGCGACGGAGCCGCCTTCACCCTGCCGCCCGGCGATGCCGAGACCGCCCGCACCGCACTCGCCGCCACCGCCGCCTGGGTGCGCGACGAGCTGGGCCTGACCCTGCGGGTCGGGCTGGTGCCGGTGACCGCGATCCGCGCCGCCGGCTGGGACGTGCGGATCGCCCGCTACGCGCCGTCGCCGAACGTCACCTATGCCATGTTCATGGGCGGGGGTCTGGCCTGGGCCGGGCGCGAGCTGAAGGCCGGCGCCTTCGCCGTCCAGCCGGCGCCGCCCGGCATCCGGCCCGACCTGACCGGCCTGTCCTGCCGCTGGCAGGAGTTCCCGGCGCGGCACGGTGTGGTGGTGTCACTGATCGCCACCCCGGCGGTGGCCGAAAGCGAGGCCGGGTTCCGCGAGCTGGTCGGCGACATCCTGCGCATGACCGGGCGCGAGAGCGAGGCCGAGCACCCGATGATCGATCTCGGCCAAGGCCCGGCCTGGCCGCCGCCAGGGCTGGATCTCGAGGCACGGGCGTCGCGTGTGCCCGGCCAGCCGCTGCTGTGGCGCAAGCTGATCGTGGGGCTGCACAGCCTGGCCGCCTGGGCGGTGTTCCGCTTCGGCATCCCGGTCGGCCGCTTCCGGCCCGGGCGCTACATGCGCGAGATGGTCGCCAATGCCGATTACCGCAAATATGACGACGGGCTGCGCATGACGCTGGACTGCACCCCGGCACTGGCCGACCGGCTGGAGGCGCGGCTGCTGGCCGCGGAGCAGGCCGGCATCGCCCGCTTCGGCCTGCACCGGCAGGAGTCGGCGATCGTGACCTGCTTCACGCCGTCGCCGCTGCGCCACGACCACATCCATTTCGTCGACGGCGCCGCCGGCGGCTATGCCGCGGCCGCCTCCCGGCTGAAGCTATGACGGGCCCGCAGTCCGGCAACCTGTTCGACGCCCTGCCGCGGGACGCGGCGGAGGAGCAGTTCACCGTCCTGCTGCAGGCCGCAGGCTTCGTGCTGGAGCGCATCGTCTCCACCGGCCAGGCCAGCCCGCCCGGCTTCTGGTACGACCAGGCGCGGGCGGAATGGGTGGTGCTGCTGAAGGGATCGGCCGGTCTGGAGTTCGAGGGTGAGCCGACGCCGCGCATCCTGAGCCCTGGCGACTGGGTGCACATCCCGGCCCATGTCCGCCACCGCGTCGCCTGGACCGACCCGGACCAGTCGACGGTCTGGCTGGCACTGCATCACGATTAGCTGCGGCTACGCCGCGATCAACTCGAACCGGTCCACATCCACCAGGCCGCGGTCCGTGATCTTGAGGTGCGGGATCACCGGCAGCGGCAGGAAGGCCAGCTGGATGAAAGGCTCGGGCAGCGGGCAGCCCATCGCCCGCACCGCCCGGCGCAGCGCCTGCAGATCCTCCGCCACCCGCTCGAAGGGCGCGAGGCTCATCAACCCGGCCACCGGCAGCGCGATCTCGCCGGCCACCTGCCCGTTCCGCACCGCGACGAAGCCGCCCTGCAGCTCGATCAACCGGTTCACCGCAACCGCCATGTCGGCGTCGTCGTCGCCGACCACGCAGATGTTGTGGCTGTCATGCCCGACCGAGGAGGCCAGGGCGCCGCCGCGGAAGCCGAAGCCCTTGACGAAGGCGCGGCCGACATTGCGGTTCACCCCGTGCCGGGCGAAGACGCAAATTTTGAGGATGTCCTGGTCGGGGTCGGGGTGGCGGCAGCCGTCGCGCCAGGGCAGGGTCGCGGTCAGCGCCGCGGTGATGATCTTGCCCGGGATCAGCCCGATCACCGGGCCGGTCGGGCCGGACGCCAGGGCGTTGAAATCATCCGCCGAGACCGGGTCGAGCCGGACCGAGCCGAGGCCGACCGGGGCCGGCGCGGTCCGGCCCTCGAAGATCCCCGGCCCGACGATCCGGCCGGCGCTGACCACCTGCGACACGGCGCAGCTTTCGAGATCGTCGAGCAGCACCAGATCGGCGCGGCGGCCGGGGGCCACCAGGCCGCGGTCGCGCAGGCCAAAGCCCTGGGCCGCCGACCAGGTGGCGGCGCGGTAGACATGGGCGACCGGCGCGCCGCTGCGGATCGCGGACCGGATCAGATGGTCGAGATGGCCCTCCTCGGCGATATCGAGCGGGTTGCGGTCGTCGGTGCAGAAGCCGAGCAGCGGCGATGTCTCCGCCGAGATGATCGGCGCCAGCGCGTGCACGTCCTTGCTGACCGAGCCGTCGCGGATCAGGATCTGCATGCCCTTGCGCAGCTTCTCCAGCGCCTCCTCCAGCCCGGTCGTCTCATGGCAGTTGCGGATGCCGCAGGCGAGGTAGGCGTTGAGCGGCTTGCCGGTCAGCAGCGGCGAATGGCCGTCGATATGACCGTCCTGGAAGGCGGCCAGCTTCTCCAGCACGCCCGCGTCCTTGGCCAGCAGGCCGGGGAAGTTCATGAACTCGGCCAGGCCGATCACCTTGGGGTGGCCGCGGTGGCGCATCAGATCGGCGGCCTCGAGCCGCGCCCCGGCGGTCTCCAGCTCCGTCGCCGGCACGCAGGAGGAGAGCTGGACCCGGAGGTCCATGGCCGTGCCGAGGGCGGCGTCGAGGAAATAGCGCAGCCCCGTCTCACCCAGCACGTTGCAGATCTCATGCGGATCGCAGATCGCGGTGGTGGTGCCGCGCGGCAGCACGCAGCGGTCGAATTCCGCCGGCGTCACCAGGGTCGATTCGCAATGCACATGGGTGTCGATGAAGCCGGGCACCACCACCTTGCCGCGCCCGTCGATCTCGACCGCACCGGAATAGTCGGCGCAGGTGCCGACGATGCGGTCGCCGCAGATCGCGACATCGCCCTCCAGCAGCGCGCCGGTGATCACATCGAGGGTGCGCGCGCCCTTGATCACCAGATCCGCCGGCGCATGGCCCAGCGCCTGGTCGATTCGCTTCCCGAGCTTCGCCGTCCCGCCCATGCCGTTCTCTCCTGCCAGGGCCGTAGCGTAGCAGGATCGGAGGCGGTCGCGCCTGGCTTTCGTGCTGTCGCCCGATGGCGTCAGGCCGCCTCGACCACCTCGATCTCCGACGTGATCTCGGCCACCTTGCCCAGCATGATCGAGGCCGAGCAGTACTTCTCCTTCGACAGCGCCACGGCGCGCTCGGCCTTGGTGCGGTCGAGGCCGCGACCGGAGACGACGTAGCGCAGATGGATGCGGGTGAAGACCTTGGGGTCGGTCTCGGCGCGCTCGGCCTCGACCTCGACCCGGCAGTCGGTCACCGGCTCACGTCCCTTCTCCAGGATCATCACCACGTCGAAGGCGGTGCAGCCGCCAAGGCCGAGCAGCAGCATCTCCATCGGCCGCACGCCGAGGTTGCGGCCGCCATGCTCCGGCGCGCCGTCCATGACCACGGCGTGGCCGCTGCCGGATTCGCCGAGGAAGGTGCGGCCTTCGACCCAGGTGACGCGGGCTTTCATCTGCTGTGCTCCAGGAACCGATTCGAAGCCGCACCCTAGCAGCGGCGCGGAGGCGCGTCAGCCGGGCGGCATGGCCGTTGCATCCGCCGGCTGTTCGGCGATCTCCAGGATCAGCTTGCGCACGACCGCCTCGGTGAAGCGGGCATCGGCGTCGGCGGTGATGACGAAGGCGCCGGGGCCGCCGATCACCTGGTCGCGGAAGAAGTCCTCGAGCGCCCCGCCCCAGCCCGGACGGCCGCCGCGCGACAGCACGGCGAGGCCGTTGATGGTGATGCCGGCGGCCAGCGCCTCGGCCCGCACCTCGGGCAGCGGCCGCCCGCCGCGCTGCCCGGCATCGGCCGAGACGTCGATCACGCGGCGCAGGCCCTGGTGGCTGTTGCCCTCGATCAGCCGCTTCGACAGGTCGATGGCGTTGCTGATCGAGTTCCAGCCGACGGCGCGCCGCGGCGCCGCCAGCAGCGCTGCGCCGAAGGCGGCGGCGCTGTCGGGCCCGTCGATCACGGTCCAGTCGACGATGACATGCTGCGACTCCGCCCCGCCCCATTCGACGAAGGCGACCGCGATCCGGCCGGTGGCGCCGCCGCGGATCGCCTGCTGCACCCGGGGGTCGGCCAGGGCCTTGGCATAGCCTTCGCGCTGCAACCGCAGCTCCTCGTCGTCGATCGAGCCGGAGCCGTCGGTGGCGAAGACCAGCTCGACATCGACGTCGACCTCCTGCGCCGCGGCCGGGGCCGCGCACAGCGCCAGGGTCAGGGCGAGACCGCGATGCAGCACCGGCGCCTCCCGCATGGACAGGATCGCGCCAGCATCCCGGCTCGCCGCCCGACTGTCAAACAGCGCGGCCGGGCGGCGCCTCTCCGTCCCGCCACGCCGCCAGCAGCATCTGGTGGAATTTCTGAGCCGCCGGCGCCAGCTGCGAGCCGCGGCGGCGGATGATGCCGATAGTGCGATGGATCTCCGGCCCCACGATCGGGCGGCGGATCAGCAGCGGGTGGTCCTCCGCCGGAGTCGCCAGGCGCGGCAGCACGGAGATGCCGAGCCCCGCTTCGACCAGACCGAGCGAGGTCGAGAGATGCATCACCTCGTAGAACCAGTCGAGGCGCTGCCCGGCCTTGCCCAGCGCGGCGTCGATGATCATCCGGTTGCCGCTGCTGCGCCCCACCGTGATCAGGCGGTAGGGCGCGAGATCCGCCCAGGTCACCGTCTCGCGCCGGGCCAGGTCGTGGTCGCGCCGGCAGGCGAGGACGAAGGGGTCGTCGGCCAGCGGCTGGAACTCGATATCGGGATGGGTCGAGCCGAGCATGCTGATGCCGAACTCGACCTCACCCCGCGCCACGCTCTCCAGCCCCTCATTGGCGCCGTGGTCGATGATGCGGAACCGGATCTTCGGGAACTCGCCGTTGAAGCGCCGGATCACCGACGGCAGGAAGTAGAAGGCCGCGGTCGGGATGCAGGCGATCGTCACCAGGCCGGACTGGCGTTCGCCGATGTCGCGGATGCGCAGCACCGAGGATTCGAACTCGTCCAGCAGGCGCCGGGCGTTCGGCAGGAATTCGCGGCCGACCGCGGTCAACGCCACGTGGCGGGTGGTCCGCTCGAGCAGCGGCACGCCCAGCATCTCCTCCAGCTTCTGCAGCCGCCGGCTGAGCGCGGATTGCGACAGGTGCAGCGCGTCGGCCGCCTTGTTGAAGCTGCCCATATCGGCGATCGCCATGAAGGCGCGCAGGTCCTGGAGATCGAGATTCATCTCATTTCCGCATCAATTGCGCCGATCTTTGCAATTCACCGATCGATTGATTGATCGCAGTATCGCATCAGATCGGCCGACTGATGCAAGTTCTGCGCGCCGGCCGCCTCTTCGGAGCGATGCGGATCATGAGCGACTACTGGCGCATCCCCTGCGTTCTGATGCGCGGCGGCACCTCCCGCGGGCCGTTCTTCCTGGCCAGCGACCTGCCGGCCGACCCGCAGGCGCGCGACCGCCTCTTGATCCATGTCATGGGCGCCGGCCATCCGCTGGAGATCGACGGCATCGGCGGCGGCCATCCCCTGACCAGCAAGGTCGCGATCATCGGCCGGCCGACCCGGCCGGGCGCCGATGTCGACTACCTGTTCGCCCAGGTGAAGGTGCGCGAGGCCCAGGTCGATACCGGGCCGAACTGCGGCAACATGCTGGCCGGCGTCGCCCCCTTCGCCATCGAGGCCGGGCTGGTCCCGGCGCAGCCGGGCCGGACCGCGGTCCGCATCCACAACGTCAACACCGGCACGCTGATCGAGGCCAGCGTGGAGACGCCGCGCGGTGTCCCGGCCTATGACGGCGACACCCGGATCGACGGGGTGCCCGGCACCGCGGCGCCGATCCGGCTGACCTTCCTGGACGCGGCCGGCGCCCTGACCGGCCGGCTGTTCCCGACCGGCCGGCATGCCGAGGAGATCGACGGCGTCCGCGTCACCTGCATCGACATGGCGATGCCGCTGGTGCTGATCGAGGCGGCCGCCCTGGGCAGGGCGGGGGACGAATCGCCGGCCGCCCTGGACGCCGACCGGGAGCTGCTGCAGCGGCTGGAGGCGATCCGGCGCGAGGCCGGGCGGCGCATGGGCCTCGGCGACGTCGCCGGACGGGTGGTGCCGAAGCCGGTCCTGCTGTCGCCGCCCCGGCGCGGCGGGGCGCTGACCGCCCGCTACTTCATGCCGGCGAGCTGCCATACCGCCCTGGCCGCGACCGGCGGCGTCGGCATCGCCACCGCCTGCGCCATCGAAGGCACCGTCGCGGCGGAGATCGCCCGGCCGGCGCGCCTCCCGGTCTCGATCGAGATCGAGCACCCGTCGGGCCGGCTGTCGGTCGCCCTCTCCGAGGGCGACGCGCCACAACGCCCCCGCGCCTCGGTCATCCGCACCGCGCGGCGGCTGTTCGAGGGGCATGTCTGCGTCCTGAGATCGGTGCTGGCCGAGACGCCGCGCCTGACCGCCATCGCCTGATACGATCAAATCCAAACCGGCCCCGATCCGGGACCGGCGACCATAGGGAGGATGAGATGAGACGAGCGCTTTTCGCGGCCGTCGCCGGCCTTCTGGCCGCGGCCACCCTGCACGGCCCGGCCCCGGCGGAGGAAGTCCGCATCAGCGTCGGGTCGTTCAACATGAACAACCTGCCGTTCCCGCTGACCCGCAGCCTCGGCTTCTATGAGGCGGAGGGCCTCGACGTCACCACCGAGAACTTCAGCTCGGGCGGGTCGAAGGTGCTGCAGGCGCTGGTCGCCGGATCGACCGACATCGCCGTCGGCTTCTACGACCACACGATCCAGATGCAGGCGCAGAACAAGGATGTCGTCGCGGTCGTGCTGCTGGCCCGCAACTCCGGCCTGGTGCTGGCGGCCGGGAAGGAGGCCACGTTCGACCCGGCGAAGCCGGAGACGATCAAAGGGGCGAAGATCGGCATCACTGCCCCCGGCTCCTCCTCCGACTTCTTCGTCCGCTACTATCTCGACCATCACGGCCTCAGCGCCGGCGACGTCAGCATCATCGGCGTCGGCTCCGGCGCCTCGGCGGTTGCGGCGCTGGAACGCGGCACGGTCGACCTCCTGGTCAATTACGACCCGGCGGCGACGCTGATCGAGGCACGCGGCGCCGGGCGCATCGTCATCGACTCGCGCACCGATGCCGGGGCCGAGACGGTCTATGGCGGCATCTACCCGACCTCCGCCCTCTACACCACGCGGCAGTTCCTGGAGCAGCACCCCGAGACCGTCCAGAAGGTGGTGAACGCGACGGTGCGGACGCTGCGCTGGATGGCCGCCCATTCGCCCGAGGAGATCTACGACAAGGTGCCGAGCGACTACGTGGTCGGCGACCGCGCCAGCTACGTCGCCGCGATCGCCCATGCCAGGACGCTGTTCTCGCCCGACGGCCGGTTCGACCCGGCGACCCTGGAGACGCCGCTGCGCGTGCTGCGCCAGTTCAACGAGGCGGTGCAGGCGGCCCCGATCGACCTGTCGAAGACCTACACCAACGCCTTCGTCGACAAGGCGCTGGCCCAGTACACGCAGTGAGGGAGCGATGAGCGTGCAGACCCTGGCCCGGATCGGGCCCATCTCCGAGCCCGACCGCGGCGCCGCGGCGGTGCGGATCGACCGCCTGACCATGGCCTTCGGCCGCTTCACCGCGGTCGAGGACCTGTCGCTGGAGGTCGCGGACGGCGAGTTCCTGGCCATCGTCGGCCCGACCGGCTGCGGCAAGTCGACGGTGCTGAACGCCGTGGCCGGGCTTTTGACCCCGGCCGCCGGCACGATCACCATCCAGGGCGAGCCGGTCCGCGGCATCGACCGGCGCATCGGCTACCTGTTCCAGCAGGACGCGCTGATGCCGTGGAAGACGGCGCTGGAGAATGTCGAGCTGGGCCCGGTGCTGCGCGGCGGCGACCGTGCCGAGGCACGGGCCCGGGCGCGGGACTGGCTGGCCAAGGTCGGGCTGGCCGGCTTCGAGCAGCGCTATCCCCACCAGCTGTCCGGCGGACAGAAGAAGCGCGTGCAGCTGGCGCAGGCCCTGATCTATGAGCCCGACGTGATCCTGATGGACGAGCCGTTCTCGGCGCTCGACATCCACACCCGCCATCTGATGCAGACCGAGCTGCTGCGGCTGTGGCAGGAGCGGCGGCGCGCGGTGGTGCTGATCACCCACGACCTGGAGGAAGCGATCGCGCTGGGCGATCGGGTGGCGGTGCTGTCGGCCGGCCCGTCGAGCCGGCTGGTCGGCACCTTCGACATCCCGCTGAAGCGGCCGCGCAACGTCGCCGAGATCAAGCTGGAGCCCCGGTTCCTCGACCTCTACCGGCAGATCTGGACCTGCCTGAAGGGCGAAGTGGAGAAGAGCTATGCCCAGACCCGCTGACCGGCTGATTCAGCTGGCCATCCTGGCCGTCCTGCTCGGCGCCTGGGAGGCCGCGACCCGCACCGGGCTTCTCGACGTCTTCTTCTTCCCGGCGCCCTCGGCGATCGGCGCCAAGATCGCCGAATGGGTGTCCGATGCCGGTTTCCTGCGCCATGTCTCGATCACTCTGACCGAGACCGTTCTGGGCTATCTGATCGGCACGGCGCTGGGCATCGCGCTCGGCATCACCCTGGGGCTGAGCCCCCGGCTGGCGACCATCCTCGACCCGTTCATCAAGGTGCTGAACTCGGTGCCGCGAGTGGTGCTGGCGCCGCTCTTCGTGCTGTGGTTCGGGCTCGGCCTGTGGTCGAAGGTGGCGCTGGCGGTGACGCTGGTGTTCTTCATCACCTTCTTCAACGCCTATCAGGGCGTGCGCGAGGTCAACCGCGCGGTGCTGAACAACGCCCGGATCCTCGGCGCCGGCCGCGGCCAGCTGCTGCGCCACGTCTACCTGCCAACGGCGGCGAGCTGGATCCTGTCCTCGCTGCGCACTTCGGTCGGCTTCGCCGTGGTCGGGGCGATCATCGGCGAGTATCTCGGCTCCTCCGCCGGGCTGGGCCATCTGATCGCGCAGGCCGAGGGCGTGTTCGACGCGACCGGGGTGTTCGCCGGCATCGTCGTCCTCTCCGTCTTCGTGCTGCTGCTCGACCGCGTCCTCGACTGGACCGAGAAGCGGCTGATCACCTGGCGCCCGAACCAGGAGGCGGAGGCCACGACCTGAGGATCCGGCACTTTGCGGCTCCTCTCATCCGGCGGAGGGGAGCCGAACGAATCCGGGCTTTGCATCGCCGCCGCTTTGCAGTATGGTCCGCGCCGCTCCGGGCCCTTCGGCCCCGAGTCCAAGGCTGCACTCGTAGCTCAGCTGGATAGAGCGTCGCCCTCCGGAGGCGAAGGTCACAGGTTCGAATCCTGTCGAGTGCGCCATTCTTTTCAATCACTTGGCTGATCGACTCGCAACGCGCCGTGCGGCTGTGGGAGCAATTTCCTGCCGCGTGCAGCAGCGGAGGCCGGCGAACATCGCGCCTGCGAGCCGCGCCCTACTGAGGCTCGCAACCGCGAGGAATTGATCATCCGGGCGAAATTCGAGGCAGACTGCCTTCTCGGCTGGCCCGAGATGGTCCTGCCTTAGGGGGATCCGCCCCCCTTTGCCGGCCATCTCCCGTGGGATCTAATGCACCAGGCGCTCACGTGGGCAGACAGCGGCGCTCGTCCGGCCCGGGGCGGGTTTCTCCTCCGCTACTGCCCCGGGGCCGGGCTGAGTTCGCACCGCTCGATCAGCCGACCAGCCCGACCGGAACGCACCAGCCCGACAGCCCATTGAGCACTGCGGGAATTATCCGCAGTGCTCTCTCTCACTCGGCCCCGCCAAGGCAGGGGCCTCCTGTTACCGGCGTCACAGCCTCGTGTGCTCCAAATAGGGGTGCAGACGCCCCTGTTCTTCTACTTACGATTGAACGCGTATTGTGCCCCGAGCGCCTTGGCCAACAGCAGCGCTCAGGCCCGACCCGGTTCCGTCCCCACCACGTTCCGGGTCGGGCTCCACACGCCCTTGCATCTGTGCCGACACCCGCACCGAACCCCCTTTCCGTTGCCGCTGAGCCACGCACGACAGTGCCCCTGCCGCGCATGCGTGTGCTGATCATTGTGCCGAATTCATTTCACTTTTTAGGAAATATGGTTATCCAGGCGCATACATAGATATTCACTCAGAGAAACGACTATGATTACGGTCGCTTATGAGTTGCAGTATAGCGAGGTGCCCGTGGCGGAAGCGGGCAAGCCAGCAGAGCGGCGGTTGTTGCCCTCGAAGCCCACCGACAAGATGATCGCCGCTGGGAGCAAGGCGGGGCCGGTCAGTATGGATGTCGCCTGGAAGATATATCGAGCGATGTTCGAGGCGGCCCAGACCAGTTCGCCCTAAAGCCCGCAGCGAAGCCCCAATCCGGCTCGCGCTCAGGCGGGCTCTTCAGCTCCAGCTGCACAGCCCCGCGATTCGGGACGGGGGCATCGCCACCCCTTCCAGGGTCACCCAAATTCATATTGCAGTATGCGCCGAGCGCTCATCGTCTCCGCTAGGTGCGCTCGGCCCGGCCCGGATCCATCCCCTCCACGTCCGGGCCGGGCTCTCTGCCGCGCCGTGCCGCCGCATCTGATCGCGCGGGAGCGGCTGGTGATGATGCGCGAGGCCGGGTCGTTGACGCAGGCCTCCGGGCGCGGCGCGGGGCGGCCGCGCCCGGAAAGCGGCTAAGTCTGACTGAATCCGGCGGCGGCGTGCTGAAATCGACCAGCGGGCGCACCTCGACGAAGCCGATCCTGGCCAGGGGGTGCCCGGCCGCGACCTCGGCCGCCTCATCGATGTCCCGCGCCTCGATCACGACGAAACCGCCCAGGATCTCCTTGGTCTCCATGAAGGGGCCGTCGACGGCTGCCATCTTGCCCTCGCGCACCTTCACGGTGCGGGCGCCGTCCGGCAGCTCCAGCGCCTCGCCTGCCACGAAATGGCCGCTGGCCTTCAGCGTCTCGTCATGGGTGGAGCACTGTTCGAGCGCCGCATTGGCCTCGGGGCTGCCACCGAACAGCCGCTGCGGATCGTAGTAGATTAGGCAGGCATAGCGCATGACGGTTTCCTTCTGTTTGCGCCGTGAATGCCCCTTGTCGTCCGGCGCCGCCCGGATTCGACAACGTCCGCAATCAGCCCTTCGGGCCGCGCTCGATCCGCACGCGCCAGCGCGTCTGGCCTTCATCCTCGGGCTCGATCGACAGCACGCGATGTCCGCTTTCCGTCGCCGAGCGAGGAACATTGATCAGTGGCTCGCCGGCATTCAGCCGTATTTCCGCCACTTCCCCGGGCTCCATATCTTCCAGCAGCAGCTTGGTTTTGACGAAAGTGAAAGGGCAGACTTCCGCCGTTACATCGAGAGTCCGGACCGTCGGCTGGTTGCTCATGACACTTTCTCGGATTTCATGTCGATTCGTGTTGCAGTCCAATAGTGGGCGACTTATATACCCAACAATCGTGCCGCGGGAGTGTGAACATGAGCAATGAAACGCCGTCCAACGATTTGATGAACCTTACGACTCAAATCGTCGCGGCACATGTAGGAAACAATACCGTTGCGATCTCCGACCTGCCGGGCTTGATCGAGCAAGTCTATCGCGCGCTGAACGGTCTCGGAACTGAACCGGCGCCGGTGGCGGAAAAGCCGCAGCCGGCGGTTCCGATCAAGAAGTCGGTCACGCCGGACTACATCATCTGTCTCGAGGACGGCAAGCAGCTGAAGATGCTGAAGCGGCATCTGAAGACGGCCTACAACATGACGCCCGACGAGTATCGCGAGCGTTGGGGCCTGCCGGCCGACTACCCGATGGTGGCGCCGAACTACGCCAAGCAGCGCAGCAAGCTGGCCAAGCAGATCGGCCTCGGCACCCGCGCCCGGCGGGACTGATCCGGCCCGAATCGCGGCGGTCCGTCGCCCGACGGACCGCCCGATTTTCGGCCCTGACCGGGGCACGGCGCCCTTGTCCGCGAAATCAGCGCACATTTGTAACCGTTCTGCTTTATAATTGGGCGAGCGCTTTGTGCGGTGACGCAGAATCGCCGCGGGCGCCTCGGGAGAATCGGAGCGGACGGACGCAGCATGGCAGTCACAACCTTCGTCGATGACCACGGATTCAGCCTGCGTGCGGGCAATCTCGAGGTCCGGCTGGCGGAGACGGAGGAGGAGATCTGGGCGGCCCAGGAGCTGCGCTACGCCGTCTTCTATGAGGAGATGGCGGCCCGCCCCACCGCCGAGATGGCGGCCGCCCGCCGCGACTTCGACGCTTATGACGAGGTGGCCGACCACCTGCTGGTGATTGACCATGCGCGCGGCAAGGGCATCGAGGGCGTGGTCGGCACCTACCGCCTGATCCGGCGCGAGGCCGCGGCCCGCATCGGCGCCTTCTACTCCACCAGCGAATACGGCATCGCCAAGATCGAGGCCCATCCCGGCCAGATCCTGGAGCTGGGACGGTCCTGCGTCGGCGGGCCCTACCGGTCCGGCCAGACCATGCAACTGCTGTGGCGCGGCATCGCCGCCTACGTCTTCCAGCACGACATCGAGATCATGTTCGGCTGCGCCAGCCTGCCCGGGACCGACCCGGACGCGCTGCGGCTGCCGCTGTCCTATCTCTACCATTATCACCTGGCGCCGCCGGCGCTGCGGCCTGTCGCCTTGCCGGAGCGCTACACCGACATGCGCCGCCTGCCGCTGGCCGAGATCGACCAGCGCGTGGCGATCGCGGCGCTGCCGCCGCTGATCAAGGGCTATCTCCGCCTCGGCGGCCATGTCGGCGACGGCGCGGTGATCGACGAGCAGTTCGGCACCACTGACGTCGCCATCGTGGTCAAGACCGACCTGGTGACCGAGAAGTATTTCAAGCACTACGAGCGCAGGCGCGACCAGGGGCCGGTCCTGGCCTTCCGCAAGGACTGACCGGCGCGATGGCGGGCACCCGTCTCGGATCGAAGCTCCGGGCGCTGAAGCGGCTCGCCCTCTATGTGCCCTGGACCGTCATGCTGATGCCGGTGCAGGCACTGGCCGTGCGCTTCGGCTGGCCGCTGCAGACCAGCCTGCCTGTGTTCTACCACCGGACCTGCTGCCGCATTCTCGGCCTCGACGTCGAGACCCGGGGCACCATGTCGACCGCGGCGCCGACGCTGTTCGTCTCCAACCACCTCTCCTATCTCGACATCGAGGTGCTGGGGTCGCTGATCCCCGGCAGCTTCGTCGCCAAGACCGAGGTCGGCACCTGGCCGTTCTTCGGCGCCCTGGCGCGGTTGCAGCGCACCGTCTTCGTCGACCGCAGCAAGCGGGGATCGGCCGACGCCCAGCGCGACAGCCTGCAGGCGCGGCTCGAGGCCGGCGACAACCTGGTGCTGTTCCCGGAAGGCACCTCGAGCGACGGCAACCGCACCCTGCCGTTCAAGAGCGCGCTGTTCGCCGCCGCCGGGCTCCGCATCGACGGCAAACCGCTGACGGTGCAGCCGGTGTCGCTGGCCTGCACCGCGCTCGACGGCATCCCGCTGGGGCGCCGGCTGCGGCCGATCTACGCCTGGTACGGCGACATGGACCTGGCGCCGCATCTGTGGAACGTGGTGAAGCAGGGCCGCCTGACGATCACCGTGATCTTCCATCCGCCGGTGACGCTGGAGGATGTCCGGTCGCGCAAGGCGCTGGCGGATCATTGCTGGCGGGCCATCGCCGCCGGCGTGTCCGACGCCAATGCCGGCCGGCTGCCGGAGCCGGCAGGCCAGAGCATACCCGATCAGCGCCACGCCGCATGACCGAAGGCTTGATTTCCGACGAGCGCGCCGTGATCTATCATCGCAACTCCATCGAGATCCGGACCGGACCCGCGCGCGTGACCACAGCCGCCACCAACCCGCATCGGGTTAAGAAGCTGTTCATCAAGACCTGGGGCTGCCAGATGAACGTCTACGACAGCGGTCGGATGGCGGATATCCTGGCGCCGCTCGGCTACACCATGGCCGACAGGCCGGAGGAGGCCGACATGGTCATCCTCAACACCTGCCACATCCGCGAGAAGGCGACGGAGAAGGTGTTCTCCGACCTCGGCCGGCTGCGCCCGCTGAAGGAGGCGAAGACCGGGGACGAGCCGATGATCGTCGCCGTGGCCGGCTGCGTCGCCCAGGCCGAGGGCGAGGAGATCGCGCATCGCGCCCCCTGGGTCGACATGGTGTTCGGGCCCCAGACCTATCATCAGCTGCCGGAGATGGTGGCCCGCGCCCATCGCCGGGCCGGACGGCCGCTGGTCAATACCGACTTCCCGGTCGAGAGCAAGTTCGACCACCTGCCGGCCGAAGCCGGACTCCAGGGCGCCTCGGCCTTCCTGTCGGTGCAGGAGGGCTGCGACAAGTTCTGCACCTTCTGCGTCGTGCCCTACACCCGCGGCGCCGAATATTCCCGCGACGTCGCCGGCATCCTGGCCGAGGCGCGCCGCCTGGTCGGCCAGGGCGTCCGCGAGATCACGCTGCTGGGCCAGAACGTCAACGCCTTCCACGGCGACGGGCCGGACGGGACCGTTTGGGGCCTGGGCCGGCTGATCCGTGCTTTGGCCGAGATCGACGGCCTCGACCGCATCCGCTACACCACCAGCCATCCGTGCGATGTCGACGACGAGCTGGTGGCGGCGCATCGCGACGTGCCGCAGCTGATGCCCTTCCTGCACCTGCCGGTGCAGAGCGGGTCGGACCGCATCCTGGCGGCGATGAACCGCAAGCACGACGCCGAGGCCTATCGCCGCATCATCGACCGGCTGCGCGCGGCGCGGCCGGATCTGGCGCTGTCCTCCGACTTCATCGTCGGCTTCCCGGGCGAGACGGACCGCGACTTCGCCGACACGCTGCGCCTCGTCACCGAGATGGGCTTCGCCCAGGCCTACAGCTTCAAATACAGCGCCCGCCCCGGCACCCCGGCCGCGGCTTTGGAGGACCAACTGCCCGAGGCGGTGAAGGACGAGCGGCTGCAGGCGCTGCAGCAGCTTCTGTTCGCGCAGCAGGCCGCCTTCAACCAGCGCATGGCCGGCCGCATCGTACCGGTGCTGCTGGACCGCCGCGGCCGCCGGCCGGGCCAGCTGCACGGCCGCAGCCCGTGGATGCAATCGGTCCATCTCGACGCGCCGGCGCGGCTGCTCGGCACGATTCAGCCGGTACATATCACCGAAGCCAAGCCGCTGAGCCTGACCGGCACCGTCGTGCCGGCGGCAGCGGAGGAGGCCGCGTGACCGCATCCGCTTCCGACGGATCGGGCCTCATGCCCGCCAGGTCCAAGCCCGCGCCCAACCGCGCCGAGATCAGCTTCGACGACAACCGGCTTCTGCCCCTGCTCTACGGTGAGCACGACACGCATCTGCTGCGGATCGAGCACCAGCTCGGCGTGTCGCTGGCCTCGCGCGGCAACACCGTCACCATCAAGGGCCCGGCCGAAGCGGTGGAGCTGGCCCGGCTGGTGCTGGAGACGCTGTGGCAGCGCCTGTCGCAGGGCCAGGGTGTGACCAACGCCGACATCGACGGGGTGATCCGGCTGGTGCGCGACGCGCCCGCGCCCGAGGGGGCGCCGCTGCGCACGCTGCTGAAATCCGACGCCGCCATCGTCACCCGGCGCAAGCGGATCGGCCCGCGCTCGCCGACCCAGGCGGATTACATCGAGGCGCTGGCGCAGAGCGAGATGGTGTTCGGCGTCGGCCCGGCCGGCACCGGCAAGACCTATCTCGCCGTCGCCCAGGCGGTGGCGATGCTGATCGCCGGGCGGGTCGACCGGATCGTGCTGTCGCGCCCGGCGGTCGAGGCCGGCGAGCGGCTGGGCTTCCTGCCCGGCGACATGAAGGAGAAGGTCGACCCCTATCTCCGCCCGCTCTATGACGCGCTCTACGACCTGCTGCCGGCCGAGCAGGTGGCCAAGCACATGGAGACCGGCGTGATCGAGATCGCGCCCCTGGCCTTCATGCGCGGCCGCACCCTGGCGCATGCCTTCGTCATCCTGGACGAGGCGCAGAACACCACGGTGATGCAGATGCGCATGGCCCTGACCCGGATGGGCGAGGCCAGCCGCATGGTGGTCACCGGCGACATCAGCCAGGTCGACCTGCCGCGCGGCGAGAAATCCGGCCTGATCGACGCGCTGGAGATCCTTGAGGGGGTCGAGGGCATCCGCATCGTCCGCTTCGGCGACCGCGACGTGGTGCGCCACCCGCTGGTCGCGCGCATCGTGCGCGCCTATGAGACGGCGGACCGCGCCCGGAAGACCAAGCCGTGATCGACCTGACCGTCAGCATCGACGCGCCCGGCTGGTCGGCGCTCGGCCCCGATTTCGCCGATGAGGAGGCGCTGGCCGCCGCCCTCGGCCCGCTGGTCGAGGCCGCGGTCGCGGCCGGAGCCGGCCCCGGCGTGGCGCTGGAGGCCGGCCGCCCGGCCGAGCTGTCGATCGTGTTCGCCGACGACGCCACGGTGCAGCGGCTGAACCGCGAGTATCGCGGCAAGGACGCCCCGACCAATGTGCTGTCCTTCGCCCTGACCGAGGCCGAGGAGCCGGATTTTCCGGGCGCGCCGCTGGTGCTGGGCGACGTCTTCCTGGCCCTCGAGACGGTGCTGGCCGAGGCCGGGCGGGACCGCAAGGCCCCGGCCGACCATGCCCGGCACCTGGTCGTTCATGGTATCCTGCACCTGCTGGGCCACGACCACATGACCGAGGCCGAGGCCGAGGCGATGGAGCGGATCGAGACCGCCGTCCTGGCCCGCTTCGGCATCGCCGACCCCTATTCCGACCCGCCCAATTGAGGCCATGTCTGACACCTCTTCCGGCCGACCTTCCCGCTCCTCCGACGTCAAGCCGCTCCGCAACTGGCTGCGCAGCCTGTTGCGCGGCAAGAGCGAGGAGGACTGGCGCGAGACCATCGAGGAGCTGATCGAGGACGGCGACGAGGGCGAGGACGAGACCTCGATCGCCCGGCACGAGCGGATGCTGCTGAGCAACATCCTGCGGCTGCGCGACCGCACCGCGATCGACGTGATGGTGCCGCGCGCCGACATCGTCGGGGTCGAGGTCGACACGCCGCTGCCCGGCGTGCTCGACATCCTGGCGCGCGAGGCGCACAGCCGCATGCCGGTCTATCGCGACAACCTGGACGACGCCCTGGGCATGATCCACGTCAAGGACGTGGTCGCGGCGCTGAGCCGGGCCCGGGCCGGCGACGCCGAGGCGCCGAAATCGCTGACCGAGATCCTGCGGCCGGTCCAGATCGTCGCACCATCGATGCCGGTGCTCGACCTCCTGCTGCAGATGCGCGAGAAGCGCCAGCACATGGCGCTGGTGATCGACGAATTCGGCGGCATCGACGGGCTGATCACGATCGAGGATCTGGTCGAGGAGATCGTCGGCGAGATCGAGGACGAGCACGACATCGACGAGCCGCCGCAGCTGGTCGAGAAGCCGGACGGCACGCTGATCGCCGACGCCCGCCTGCCGATCGAGGCCTTCGAGGCCAAGGTCGGAACGGTGCTGGAAGAGGACGAGCGCGACGACATCGACACGCTCGGCGGTCTCGTCTTCGCGCTCGCCGGCCGGATCCCGGCGCGGGGCGAGCTGTTGACCCACCCCAAGGGGTTCGAGTTCGAGGTGATCGATGCCGATCCGCGCCGGATCAAACGCCTCCGCATCCGCCGCAAGGACGGCGCCAACGCTGCGTGAGACGGCGGTCGGGCCGCTGCCTGGCCACGGTATCGAGCGTCTCGCCGCCCGCATCGCCGGGCTGGATCGTTGGCGGCGCTTCAGCGCCGCCGTGGCGCTCGGCGTGCTGGCCAGCCTGTCGGTGCCGCCGCTCTATGCCGCGCCGGTGCTGTGGCTGGCCTTTCCCGGCCTGTTCTGGCTGCTGGCCGGCACATCCACCGGCCGATCGGCCTTCCTGACCGGCTGGGCCTTCGGCTTCGGCTTCTTCGTGCCCGGCCTGTACTGGGTGTCCTGGGCGCTGACCGTCGACCTGCCGCGCTTCTTCTGGATAATTCCCTTCGCCCTGGCCGGGCTGCCGGCGCTGCTGGCGATCTTCACCGGCCTCGCCGGGCTCGGCTTCCATTGGCTGCGCCGCGCCGGCTGGGGCGGGCCGCTGGCCCTGGCCGCCGCCTGGGGCCTGGCGGAATGGCTGCGCGGCCATGTCCTGACCGGCTTTCCCTGGAACCTGATCGGCTACGCTTGGGTCGGCTGGCTGCCGGTGCTGCAGGGCGTCTCGGTGATCGGCATCTACGGGCTGAGCGTCCTGACCGTGGCTGCCGCCACCCTGCCGGCCACCTTGGCCGGATCGCGTCGGCAGGGTCTGGTCGCGACCATCGCCGGCATCCTGCTGTTCGCGGCGATCGCCGGTTGGGGCGCCTGGCGCCTGTCCGGCGATGACGGCGCCGTGGTTCCCGGCGTGACACTGCGTCTGGTGCAGCCGAACATCTCCCAGGCCGACAAATGGTCCGGCGAGAAACTGCGGGAGAATTTCGAACGCCAGATACAAATGTCGAAGGCGCCGGGGATCGACCGCGTCACCGCCGTGATCTGGTCCGAGACCGCAGTGCCTTTTACCCTGTCCTGGGAGCCTGAGGCGCAGCGCATGCTGGGCGAGATGCTGCCCCCTGGGGCCCTGGCCCTGGTCGGCGCCACCCGGGCCACGCCTTACGGCACCCAGCCGCTGGAGGCGTGGAACAGCATCTATGTGCTGGACCGCGCCGGCACCATCCTCACCGCCTATGACAAGGCGCATCTGGTGCCGTTCGGCGAATACGTGCCGCTGCGCAGCCTGCTGGCGCCCTTCGGTATCGAGAAGATCACCGCCGGGTCGGTCGACTTCTCGCCCGGCCCCGGGCCGCGCACCATCGCGCTGCCCGGCCTGCCGCCGGTCAGCCCGCTGATCTGCTACGAGGCGATCTTTCCCGGCGCGGTGCTGGACCCCGCCGGCTCGCGGCCGGGCTGGCTGCTGAACGTCACCAATGACGGCTGGTACGGCATGACCAGCGGTCCGTACCAGCATTTCGCCATCGCCCGGACCCGCGCGGTCGAGGAGGGGCTGCCGCTGGTGCGCGCCGCCAACACCGGCATCAGTGGCGTGGTCGACGCCTATGGCCGGGTCAGGGGCGAGATCGCCCTGGGCGAGGCCGGAATCCTCGACGTCGCCCTGCCCGCGGCGCTGCCGGAGACGCCCTATGCCCGGTGGGGCGAGACCGGCTTCTGGCTTCTCCTGCTGCTGGGGCTGCTGGCCGGCCGAATCGGGCGTCCGGCGCGATAGGCCGCGCCGCCGACGCCGAGGGCCCGGTCGATTCCGCCGGACTGCCTTGAAGTTGCCCGGTTCGGCGCATTAGGATGCGCGCCTCGTGAAACGATCTCACCCGGCCCCTTGCAAATTGCTGCGGAGTGATGTGTGGCCGCATCCGATGCACCGAAACGGCCCCGCGGTCGTCCTCGGAATGACGAACCCAGCCCGCTCGACGTGCATATCGGCGGCCGCATCCGACTGCGGCGGACTCTTCTCGGGTACAGCCAGGCCAAGCTGGCGGCGGCGATCGGCCTCACCTTCCAGCAGATCCAGAAATACGAGCACGGCTCGAACCGCATCGGCGCCAGCCGGCTGCACCAGCTGAGCCGGGTGCTGGAGGTGCCGGTTGACTTCTTCTTCGAGGATGCGCCCGCGGCGGCCGGAACGCCGGTGCCGGGCCTGGCCGAGGAGGCCGAGCCCTATGACGCCGGGCCCGACCCGATGCAGCGGCGCGAGACGCTGGAGCTGATCCGCGCCTATTACCGGGTCGAGGATCCGGCGACCCGCCGGCGCGTCCTGGACCTGCTCAAGGCCATGTCGGGCAGCCGCTCGGACGAGGGCGGTAGCGAAGAAGGCTGATCCCGAGGCGGCCGCACTTGACCGCGCCCGTGCCCCCTGCGAAAAAGCCCGGTCGCCGCCGCATCATTTCGACGCAATCCTTCATCGCAGCCAGGGGTTCGACGTGGCCAAAGGCAATTACATCTTCACCAGCGAATCGGTCTCGGAAGGACACCCCGACAAGGTCTGCGACCGGATTTCCGATTCCATCGTCGACCTCTATCTCGGCGCCGACCCGGAGGCGCGGGTCGCGGTCGAGACTCTGTGCACCACCAACCGGATCGTGATCGCCGGCGAGGTTCGCGGCCCGGCCTCGATCACCCCCGACCTGCTGGAGAGCACGGCGCGGCAGGCCGTGCGCGAGATCGGCTACGAGCAGGAAGGCTTCCACTGGCGCGACGCCAAGTGCGAGGTGCTGGTGCATCAGCAGTCGGCCGACATCGCCGTCGGCGTCGACGCCGCCGGCAACAAGGATGAAGGCGCCGGCGACCAGGGCATCATGTTCGGCTATGCCTGCCGCGAGACCGAGGCGCTGATGCCGGCGCCGATCCAGTTCTCGCACCAGATCCTGAAGAGCCTGGCCGACGCCCGCCATGCCGGGCGCGCGCCGCAGCTGGGCCCGGACGCCAAGGCGCAGGTGTCGCTGCGCTACGAGAACGGCCGTCCTGTCGCCGCCACCTCGGTGGTGGTCTCGACCCAGCACGCCGACGGCCTGGACCAGGCCGAGGTGCGCGAGATCGTGCGCCCCTATGTGCTGTCGGTCCTGCCCGACGGCTGGATGTGCGACGAGCCGCATTTCTATGTCAACCCGACCGGCCGCTTCGTCATCGGCGGCCCGGACGGCGATGCCGGCCTGACCGGCCGCAAGATCATCGTCGACACCTATGGCGGTGCGGCCCCGCATGGCGGCGGCGCCTTCTCCGGCAAGGACCCGACCAAGGTCGACCGCTCGGCCGCTTATGCTGCCCGCTACCTGGCCAAGAACGTGGTTGCCGCCGGCCTGGCCGAGCGCTGCGTGATCCAGCTCAGCTACGCCATCGGCGTGGCCCATCCGCTGTCGGTCTACATCGACACCCAGGGCACCGGCCAGGTCGACGAGGACAGGCTGTCCGACGTGCTGCAGCAGCTGGTCAACCTCAGCCCGCGCGGCATCCGCACCCATCTCGGCCTGAACCGGCCGATCTACGCCCGCACCTCCTCCTACGGCCATTTCGGCCGCACGCCGGAGGCCGATGGCGGCTTCTCCTGGGAGCGGACCGACCTGGTGGACGACCTGCGCTCGGCCTTCGCCTGAACCAATGACCGAACCGAACGGCGGCGCCGAGAAGCGCCGCCATTTCCACGGCCGGCGCCATGGGCGAAAGCTCCGCGCCGGCCGCGCCGCTTTGATCGATACCCTTCTGCCGCGGCTGACCGTGGCGCTGCCGGAGCACGGCGGCGCGCTGGACCCTGCCGCCCTGTTCCCGCGCCCGCCGAGCGACCTGTGGGTCGAGATCGGCTTCGGCGCCGGCGAGCACCTGGCCTGGCAGGCCGCGCATCACCGCGATGTCGGTTTCATCGGCTGCGAGCCCTTCATCAACGGCATGGCGACGCTGCTGTCGCTGGTGGAGCGCGACAAGCTCGACATGGTGCGGGTCTGGCCCGACGACGCGCGGCCGCTCTTGGACCGGCTGCCGGACGCCTCGGTGGGCCGCGTCTTCCTGCTGTTCGCCGATCCCTGGCCGAAGCTGCGCCACCACAACCGCCGCTTCATCCAGCACGACACCGTGGCCGATCTGGCCCGCCTCCTGAAGGACGGCGGCGAGCTGCGCATCGCCACCGACGACGCGCCGCTGCTGGACTGGTCGCTCGACCATGTCCGCCGCAACCCGGCCTTCGCCTGGACCGCCGAGGGGCCGCGGGACTGGCGCGAGCGAACCGCCGACTGGCCGCCGACCCGCTACGAGGAGAAGGCGCTGCACGGCCGGCCCTACTATCTGCGCTTCCGCCGCCGGCCGAGAGGCTGAGCGCTACTCCTTGGTCGCCCCCGCCATCATGCCGCTCATGAAGAAGCGCTGCAGGGCGATGAACAGCACCAGGATCGGCAGGCTGGACAGCACCGCCATGGCGAGGAGGCGTGGCCAGTCGATGTCCCACTGGCCGACATAGTTGGCCAGCGCCAGCTGAACGGTCCAGCGCGACTGGTCGTTCACCACCAGGAACGGCCACAGATAATCGTTCCAGCGCCAGACGAAGGTGAAGGCGGCGAGCGTCGCGATCGCCGGCCTGCACAGCGGCACGACGATGCGCCACAGGATGCGCCATTCGCTGGTGCCGTCGATCCGCGCCGCCTCCAACAGGCTGTCCGGGATGCCGCGCATGTATTGCCGCATCAGGAACACGCCGGTCGGCGTCGCCGCGGGCGGGATGATCAGCCCCCACAGGCTGTCCAGCAGCCCGAGCCCCTTCAGCACCATGAACATCGGGATCAGCACGACCTGCAGCGGGATCATCATCGTCGCCATGATCAGCAGAAAGCACAGCCCGTCGCCCGGGAACCGGTACTTGGACAGGGCGAAGCCGGCCATGATGCTGATCACCACCGACAGGATGCTGGACCCGATCGCGACGACCGCCGAGTTGGTGAAGAACAGGTCGAACCGCGCCGCGCCGAGGGCGCTGGCAAAGTTGGCGAGGGTCCACTCGTTCGGCAGCAGCGTCGGCGGCCAAGCGAAGATCTCCATCGGCGGCTTCAGCGAGCTCGCCACGATCCACAAGGGCGGGAACAGGAAGAACAGCAGGACCAGCAGGACGAGGCCGGTCTTCAGACCTTGCTTCGCGTCCATCGTCACCGCTCCTTCGCCATGCGCAGCTGCAGGATCGTCAGCGCCATCAGGATGGCGAACAGCGCCATCGACTGGGCGGCCGCGAAGCCGGCGGAGGCCGGCTTGGTGAAGCCGGTCTCGTAGATCGCCTGGATCAGGTAGACCGTCGCCCGGCCGGGCCCGCCGGCGGTCAGCGACACCACCACCTCATAGACCTTGAACGCCTCGACCGAGGCCAGGACCACGGCGATCAGCATGGTCGGGCGCAGCAGCGGCAGGGTGATGCGGACGAACATCCGCCACGGCGTCGCGGCGTCGATCGCCGCGGCCTCGTAATAGTCGCCGGGGATCATCATCAGCCCGGCGATGAAAATCATCATGTAAAAGCCGGCATTGGCCCAGACCCAGACGAAGACCAGCGCCGCCTGGGCCAGCAGCTCGTTCTCCAGCCACGGCACGGGGGCGATGCCGGCGAGGTCGAGCATGAAATTGACCAGGCCGGAGTTGTAGCCGAGCAGCCATTTCCAGACGATGCCGACGATCAAGAGGCTGGTCATGTAGGGGAAGAACACGACGGCGCGGATCGCCCCGACGCCGCGGAACGGCCTGGCCAGCAGCAGCGCGAGGGCGAGCGAGACCACGATCACCAGCGGCACCGCGACGCAGACGAAGCCCACCGTCTTGATCAGCGTTCCCGTGAATTCCGGGTCGGTCGCCAGCGCCAGGTAGTTGTCGAGCCCGACGAAGACCGGCCAGGTGGCGGGGGCCTTCGGCGCCACCACCAGCCCGCGCTTAAAGAAGGAGGTCCAGAAGCCTTCGACCAGCGGGAACAGGGTGAAGACGGCGAGGAGCAGCAGCGTCGGCGCCACCAGCGCATAGGGGAACAGCCGCGCCCCCAGCCCCCGGCCGGCGACACCGGACCGGTCGGGATGCGCCGCACCCCGACCGGCCGTGCCGGTCACGCTGGTCACTGCTCCGCCTTCAGCGAGTCCTCGGCCGCCTTGGCGATGATGTCCATCGCCTGGGCCGAGGTGATCTGCCCGGCCACGCGCTGGATCACCGCCTGCTTGATCGGGTCCCAGACATACTGCATCGCCGGGTTGCCCTGGTCGGTGCCGGCGTAGAGCGGGCTGTCGGCCAGCTCCTTCTGCAGCGCCGCCAGCGCAGCGCTGGCCTTGGCGTCGCCGTAGTCGACCGGGCCGGTCTTCAGGCTGGCCGGGATCATCATCAAGGGCGCCGCATACTTCGCCTGCACCTCCGGCGTCGAGAACCAGCGCAGCACCTCCAGCGCCTCGTCGACATGCTCGCCGGTGTTGAAGGCGACGATGTAGTCGCCGCCGACGACGCTGGAGGCCACTTCGCCATGCGGTGTCGGCCCGGCCTGCCAGTCGAAGCCGGCGTCCGAGACCAGGCTGCTGATCTGCCAGCTGCCCGACATCCAGGCCACGGCCTGGCCGTGCAGGAACAGCTGCTTCGGGTTCTCGGCGCTCGAGCCCTTCCACAATCCGGGCGGCATGTGGGTCTCGGTGATCTTGACGAAGTCGTCGAGGATCTGGGCGCCGCGCGCCTTGTCCAGCACCACCTTGTACGGCGGCGCCTCGGTGAAGATGTGCTGGCCGTTGTGGTAGAGATAGGTGATCCAGCGGCTGGCCGAGACGTCCCAGACCAGCGGATAACGGACGCCCGCCTTCTCCGACACCGTCTTGATCGCGGCCAGGAACTCGTCCCAGGTCCAGCCCTTCGCCGGGTCCGGAATGGCGACGCCGGCCTTCTTGAAGGCGTCGGCATTCAGGAAGATGCCGGTCGCGGTGACGTCGAGCGGTGCTGCGATGATCTGGTCGCCGAGCTGAGCGCCGGTGGCCCAGGCCTTCACGAACTGGTCGAGATAATCCTTGCCGAAGGTCGGGGCTAGATCGGTCAGGAAGGGCCGGACCACCGGCCGCATGCTGGTGGTCTTGGCGAGGTCCGGCGCGGTGCCGGAGGCCGCGCCCTGGGCCAGCTTCTGGTCGTAGCCGTCATAGGGGACGATCTGCAGCTTGAAGGTGGTGTCGGGATGCTGGGCCGTGTATTCGGCGAGCAGGCCGCGCAGCACCTGCTCCTCCTTGTCGCTGTTGACGGTCCACATCACCGTCAGCTCCGCCGCCGCGGCCGAGGCGGCCATGGCCGTCAGCGCGGCGCCGGCCAGGAGCGCGGTGCGGATGGTCGTTGCGAGCGTCATGTCGAGTGCCTCCCGTTGCGGCCGGTTCACGGCCCTTGGTGATCGGATTCCCCCGCCTGTCCGGCGAGGACCTGCGAGGCGAATTCCAGCGCCACCCCGGCCGGCCCGCCGCTCCACCCCTGCAGCAGCGAGCCGCGGCCGAAGGGCGGGCTGAAATACTCGACGGCGCCGAGCCAGCCATTCGCGAGGCAGCTCTCCCACCAGCGCAGCAGCGGGTAGCGCCAGCCCGGCAGGTCGCGGCGCAGCAGCTCGCGCGCCAGCACGCCGTCCCAATAGGGCCAGTCGGCGCCGTTGTGGTAGCGGAAGGCGAAGGCCGACTTGGCCCTGGTGTCGCGCCGCCGCTTGTAGGGCGGGAAGGCGCAGAGCACGCCCCAATCGCCATAGGGCTGGTCGGCATTGGCGCCGCTGTAGAGCCAGCGCTGCATCGCCCGCAGCGTCGCTTCGGCCCGGTCCGGCGGCAGCGCGTCGGAGCGCAGCAGGGTCAGGCTGTCGATGGCGAGATGGTCTTCCGTGAAGCCGTCGTCGTTGCGGTATTCGGCGCACCAGCCGCGGTCGGGGAGCCAGAGCCGGCGGCCGATCGCCTCGCGCGCCCGGACGGCGACTTCCGCCGCCTCGGCGGCGAGATCCGGCTCGCGGTCGCGGCCGAGCCGGGCGATGGCGTCGAGCGCGCCGACCCACAGGCCGAGGTCGTAGGCGACCAGCCCCTGGCGATACACGTTGTCGGCCCAGTCGCGCTCATGGTTCGGCTTGACCGGCAGCCCGTCCCCGGCCTCATCGAAGCCGCGGTAGCGGCGGTAGATCATGCGGATCATCGGCCAGTGCCGCTCCGCCGGCGCTGCGTCGCCAGTGGCGCGGACATAGTCGGCGATCATCAGGATGAAGCAGAGCGGGCTGTCGAAATGGTCGCTCCACCAGTCGCCCGGCCGCAGATGCTCGCGCGAGATGAAGGGGTCGGTGCGCCGGAACACCTCCCAGGCCGCCGATTGCTGCGGCCCGGACAGGATCACGGCGCTCGGCGCCTCGCCGTCCGGCTGGAGGCCGCCGGCGAGCATGTCGATCTCGTCCCGCACCGCCTCCGGCGCCAGGGCCAGCAGCGGCTGCACCGTCCAATAGCCGTCGCGGTAATAGGTCCGGGCCGGGGCGGAATAGGCCTGGCCGGCGGCGAGCCCGGCGAAGCGGCCGGCCGGATCGCGGCGGATGCTGGACAGCGCGGCGTGAGCGCCCTGCTGCACCATGCTGCGCAGGACCGGCCCGGCCGCGGGCAGGCGGTCGGTGGCGCGGACATAAGCCTCGGCCTCGGCCACGATCGAGGGGACCGGCAGCGTCAGCGCCGCCTCGGCCTCCGCCCAATCGGTGCCGGCGGCGACGACCAGGTCGCCGCCCCGTGGCTCCAGCACCACGCAGCCCCAGGGGACGTCGACGATCCGGCGCCTGCCCTCGCGCCGCACCGTTCCCGGCCGGCCGGAATCGCGGTGCCACCAGGCGCAGCGCGGGGCGGGCGTGACCCGCACGCCGTCGGGAACGCCGCGCAGCACCAGCGCCGGCGCGCTCTGCGCCACATGCAGCGACCAGCCGGCGCCCTCCGCCCGGTTCGGGCCGTAGGTCACCGGCCCGGGCAGCGCCCCGAGCGACAGGGTGGCGAGATGGCCGGCGCCCCAGATCGAGACGCTGAGCCGGCCGTCGGGCAGCAGGTCGCCCTGCAGCCGTGGCGCCATGAAGGGCAGATGCACCGGCGCCTCGGCCCGCAGCAGTCCGCTGGGCAGCGGCGCCAGGGGGGCGGCCGGACGGTCGAGTTCCACGGCGACCATGATCACGCCGCCTCCGCCAGCGGGGCGAGCGCGCGGCCGTCATCCTCGCGGAAGACGTGGCAGCGCTCCGGCGGCAAGGACAGCGGCAGCACCGAGCCGATGGCGACAGAGAGCTGGTCCGGCACGTGCAGGATGGTGCCGTCCGCGGCGCCTTCGACCGCGCCGTAGACATAGGTCTCGGTGCCGACATTCTCGCTGTGCTGGACCAAGAGGCGCACCGGACCGCGGTCGCCGAGGCGCAGATGCGACGGCCGGATGCCGACCGAGACCGCGGCGCCCGGCGCCAGCCCGCCGGCATCGACCGGCAGCGTCACGGTGCCGAGGCCGGGCGCCTCGATCACCGCCCCCGCCTCCGACCGCCCGGTCAGGGTGCCGGCGAACATGTTGATCCGCGGCGAGCCGATGAAGCCGGCCACGAACTTGTTCGCGGGGCGGTTGAACAGCTCGAGCGGCGGTCCGAACTGCTCCAGCCTTCCGTCGCGCAGCACGGCGATACGCCCGGCCATGGTCATCGCCTCCACTTGGTCGTGGGTAACGTAGATCATGGTCGTGCCCAGCTCGCGGTGCAGCTTGCTGATCTCGGCCCGGGTCTGCACGCGCAGCGCCGCGTCGAGATTCGACAGCGGCTCGTCGAACAGGAACAGAGACGGGTCGCGGACGATCGACCGGCCGATGGCGACGCGCTGGCGCTGGCCGCCCGACAGCTCCTTCGGCCGGCGGTCGAGATAGGGCTCGATCGCCAGCATCTTCGCCGCCGCCAGGATGCGCCGCTCGATCTCCGCCCGCGGCATGCGCAGATTCTCCAGCCCGAAGGACAGGTTTTGGCGCACCGTCATATGCGGATAGAGCGCGTAGGACTGGAACACCATGGCGATGCCGCGCGCCGCCGGGCTGGTCGCGGTGACGTCCTTGCCGCCGATGCGGATGGTGCCCTCGGTCGGCATCTCCAGCCCTGCGATCAGCCGCAGCAGGGTGGACTTGCCGCAGCCCGAGGGGCCGACGAAGACCACGAACTCGCCGTCGCGGATCTCGAGATCCATGCCGTGGATCACCGGCACCGGGCCGAAGGACTTCTTGATGCGCTCGAGGATCAGGGAGGCCATTCCGTCTGCTCCGGCGTTCAGGGGGCCAGGTCCGGCGCGAACACGACATGCCGCAGCACCACCGCGCTCCGGTTCCAGCCGGGCGGCAGCGGCTCGGGGCGCCGCAGCCGGAGCTGGGCGAGGCCCAGCCCGTCGACATGGCGAGCGTAGAGCCCCGGCATGCCGCCGTCATAGGGCATGAGGCCGACGATCCGCCCGTCGGCGCCGCGCACCCAGGCGTTCTTGCGCCCCTCCTGCCCCGGCTCGGGCGCGAGATCCGCCGTGGTGGGGCGCAGGTCGTAGTGCCCGATGGGGTCGAGACTCCCCGCCACCTGCCGCAGGTCGACGCCGGCCAGGGTGACCGGGCCGACCGGCCGGTCGGGCAGGCCGACCAGGACCACGGCGCCTTCGGCCCGCCCGGACAGGCCGGTGATCGCCACGTCGCGCACCGCGCCCGGCTCGACCCCCGGGTGCCGGCGCGCGATGGTGATCGTCACCGGCTCGCCGCAGCCCCAGAAGCCTTCCGGGGTCTGGCGGCAGTCGACCGTCACGCCGTCGAGGCGGATGCGCTCGATCACCCCGCCGTCGCGCGAGAAGATGCCGAAGGCCCGGTTCGAGGCCGCGACCACGCAGTCGGCGAACACCACGTCGCGGATGTCGGCCCAGGTCTCGGTGCCGATCTTCAGCGCGCAGCTCTCGCTCTCGATCACGCAGCCGGTGACGACGATCCGTTCGCAGGGGCGCAGCCGGGCGCGGCGGGTCGTCTTCAGGCAGATGCCGTCATCCGCGGCGCTGATGAAGCAGCCCTCGATCCGCGAGTCCGAGCAGCCGTCGAGATTGATGCCGTCGGTGTTGGGCATGCGCTTGTCGTTGCGGAGCTCGACATTGCGCACCACCGCCCGGCGGCAGCCGACCAGATGGATCGTCCACATCGGCGAATCCGCGATGCCGATATCGGCGATCTCGACCCGCTCGCAATCCTCGAACACGACCATGCGCGGCCGGCGGTCGACCGGCAGATGCGTGCCCAGGCTGCCGGCACCGGGGACGCGCCAGTGCCGGCTGTCGCCCACCAGCAGGCCCCGGCCGCCGATGCCGATGTCGCGGGCGCCCGAGGCGATGATGAAGCCGCGGTCGGACTCCTCGGCGACGCTGTCCACAGTGGTCTCGGCGTAGCGGTCCCAACCCGGCGCCGCCGCCAGCCGGGCGCCCGCCGCGAGATGCAGTTGCACGCCGTCAAGCAGGCGCAGGCCGCCGCTGACCCAGTCGCCGGGCGGCACGACCACCGTCCCGCCGCCCCGGGCATGCGCTGCGGCGATGGCGGCGCAGATCGCCCCGGTGAGGTCGTTGCCCGTCTCGGGCATGACGATTGCGACGGAGCCGTGGGCGGGATCAGGCGGCGGCATCGGTCGTCATTCTCAGCGTGACGGGCAGCGGCAGCTCGCCCGGCAGGTCATGGGCTCCGAACAGAGCATTGTGCAGGCGGTTCAGCCCGACCGCGAGCGCGCCGACCAGGGTGGCGCGGTTGCCCAGGCTGCTGCACTCCACCGGCGGCGGGTCGATCATGCAGCGGCGCAGCGCCGGCTCGATCAGGTCCCGCATCTCCGGCCGGATGCCGATGCTGCCGCCGAGCACGACCCGTTCCGGATCGACCACGGCGCAGATCGAAGCGATGGCGAGCGCCAGCAGGCGCGCTGTCTCGGCCAGCGCGGCCAGGGCCGGCGGGTCACCGGCGGCGCGGCGGTCAAAGATGTCGCGGACCGAGAGGCCCGGCGCCCCGCCCGCCGCCTCATAGCGGGCGACGATGCCGGCGGCGGCTGCGGCGGTCTCGAACACCCCCTTCGCCTTCAGCTCCGGATCGAAGGGGTCGCCGCCCAGCGGCAGGTAGGAGACTTCGCCGGCCGCCCCGCGGGCACCGCGCAGCAGCTTGCCGTCGACCAGCACCCCGGCGCCGATGCCGGTGCCGATCGCCATGAACACCAGGGTGGCGGCGTCACGGCCGCGGCCCTGCCAGTGCTCGCCGATGACGCCGAGATTGACGTCGTTCTCGATCCTGACCGCGCAGCCCAGCGCAGCCTCGAGCCCGCCGCGCACGTCGAAGCCGTCGAAGCCCGGGATATTGGGGGCGAGGCGGATGCTGCCCGAGGCCGGGTCGAGCACGCCGGGGCTGCCCAGCACCGCGACCTTGATGCGGCTGCCGTCGATGCCGCTGCGGGCGACCAGCCGGTCCCGCAGCGCGACGATCTGGGCCAGGATGGCTTGGCCGCCGGAGAGGTCGGTCGGCTCGACGACCTCGTCGACGATGCTGCAGGCGAGATCGGCCAGAGCGACGATCACCTTGCTGCCGCCGAGGTCGATGCCGAGGACGAAGGCGGCGTCGGGCCGGACCTCGTAGGTGACGGCGGCGCGGCCGATCGCGCCGTGCGTCCGGCCGGTCTCGCGCACCCAGCCCGCCTCCTCCAGGACCCGCATCACCTCCGAGATCGTCTGCTTCGACAGCCCCGTCTCCCGCGCGATCTGCGACCGCGAGATCGGCCCGCGATGGAGGACCGTCTCCATCACGGCGCGGAGGCTGAGCTGGCGTGTCAGCGGCACGGGATTGTCGAGGCGCTGCATTGTCCCCGTTTGTTCGGCAGGTTGACGAACTAAGCCTGACGCGGAAATCCGGCTGCTGTCAACCGCGGATCGAAACCGGTCGGGAAACGGACGAATCGGGGCGCCCCGGCGGCCGAATCGAATCAGCGGCGCCATTCAGGCGAATCAAGTTGCTTATCGCTGGCGGATGGCTATATATCAGCGCAGTTACCCATAGCGTTCGACTTGACTCTGGTCTGGTCGAATGATTGAGAGGGTGGGCTGCGGCCCGCCTTTTTTCGTTGTGGTGACGGCTTTCCAAGGCTCTGGACGCGGGGAATGCCGGAGAGGATGACGCAAGTGGATCAGGTGCGCGCGATCGTGGCGCCGTCGCTGGAGGCGATGGGCTATGAGGTCGTGCGCGTCCTCATGACCGGCGGCGAGTACCGGCCGCAGCTTCAGATCATGGCCGAGCGGATCGACCGCCGCGGCATGACCGTGGACGACTGCGCCGAGATCAGCCGCGCGGTGTCGGCGATCCTCGATGTCGAGGATCCGATCCCGACGGCCTACACGCTCGAGGTCTCCTCCCCCGGCATCGACCGCCCGCTGACCCGGCTCGCCGACTACGAACGCTTCCTCGGCCACGAGGCGCGGATCGAGACGCGGGTCCCGGTCGACGGCCGCAAGCGCTTCCGCGGCGTCCTGGCCGGGCTCGACGGGGAAACGGTGCTGCTGCGCTCCGAGGAGATCGGGGAGGAGCCGGTGCGGCTGCCCTTCGCCGAGATCCAGCGGGCGAAGCTGGTCCTGACCGACGCCCTGATCGAAGCCGCCGCCGCAGAGGTCGAGCAGGCCGAGGCTGCCGCCGCTGCCTCCCAGCCCGACACCCAAGACGCATAGGAACGCCCGAGGCATGGAACTTCTGCACGTTGCCGATGTCGTGGCCCGCGAGAAGAGCATCGATCGCGACGAGGTGCTGACCGCGATGGAGCAGGCCATCCAGAAGGCCGGCCGCTCCAAATACGGCCACGAGCACGACATCCGCGCCCATATCAACCGCAAGTCGGGCGAGATCGAGCTGCGCCGCTATCGCCAGATCGTCGAGACGGTCGAGGACGAAGCGACCCAGATCGACGCGGCCACCGCAGCCAAGCGCTGGCCGCATCTGAAGCTCGGCGATTTCGTCATCGATGACCTGCCGCCGATCGATTTCGGCCGCATCGCCGCCCAGACGGCCAAGCAGGTGATCGTGCAGAAGGTGCGGGAGGCCGAGCGCCACCGCCAGTTCGAGGAGTACAAGGACCGGGTCGACGAGATCGTCAACGGCTCGGTCAAGCGCGTCGAATACGGCAACGTCACGGTCGACCTCGGCCGTGCCGAAGGCGTCATCCGCCGCGACGAGCTGCTGCCGCGCGAGCATTTCAAGGTCGGCGACCGCGTCCGCGCCTATATCTACGATGTGCGCGAGGAGCCGCGCGGGCCGCAGATCTTCCTGTCCCGCAGCCACCCGCAGTTCATGGCCAAGCTGTTCGCCATGGAGGTGCCGGAGATCTATGACGGCATCATCGAGATCAGGGCGGTCGCCCGCGACCCGGGCAGCCGCGCCAAGATCGCGGTGATCTCGAAGGACAGCTCGATCGACCCGGTCGGCGCCTGCGTCGGCATGCGCGGCAGCCGTGTCCAGGCCGTGGTCGGCGAGCTGCAGGGCGAGAAGATCGACATCATCCCCTGGTCCTCGGACGCCGCCACCTTCGTGGTCAACGCCCTGGCCCCGGCCGAGGTGGCGAAGGTAGTACTGGACGACACCCAGAACCGGATCGAGGTGGTGGTGCCGGACGACCAGCTGTCGCTGGCGATCGGCCGCCGCGGCCAGAATGTCCGCCTCGCCTCGATGCTGACCGGCTGGGACATCGACATCCTGACCGAGGCCGAGGAGAGCGAGCGCCGCCAGGAAGAGACCAAGCAGCGCAGCGAATTGTTTATGGAGGCCCTGGACGTCGACGACGTCATTGCCCATCTCCTGGTTGCCGAAGGCTTCCGTCAGGTCGAGGAGATCGCCTACACGCCGCTCGAGGAGCTGGCGGAGATCGAGGGCTTCGACGAGGGCGTCGCCGGCGAGCTGCAGGAGCGCGCACTGCGCTGGCTCGAGGAGCGCGACCGGCAGCTGACCGAGCGTTATAAGGAGCTCGGTGTGGCCGACGACTTGGCGGCGCTGGAAGCATTGACCCCGGCGATCCTGGTCAAGCTCGGCGAAAGCGGGGTCAAGACCCTGGACGATTTGGCGGATCTGGCCGGCGACGAGCTGGTCGAGATCCTCGGTGAGAAGACGATTTCCCTCGACGATGCCAACGCCCTGATCATGCAGGCGCGGGCCCATTGGTTCGAGGAGGAGGAGAAGGCCTGAGCGACCCGACTGCCATTTTCCCCGAGAATTCGGATCAGCCCGAGGCCGGCGGGCCCGAGCGGCGCTGCATCGCGACCGGAGCCGTGCGTCCGAAGGCGGAGCTGATTCGTTTCGTCATCGGCCCCGACGGGCAGGTCGTGCCCGATCTGGCGGAGCGGCTGCCGGGCCGCGGCCTGTGGGTGTCCGCGGATCGCGAGGCGCTGCGCCGGGCCCAGGCCAAGGGCCTGTTCGCCAAGGCGGCCCGCCAGCCGGTCCGCGCGCCGGAGGATCTGGTCGATCGAGTCGAAGCGCTCTTGCACCAGAGCTGCATCGATCTTATCGGGATGGCACGCCGCGCGGGACAGGCGGTGGCCGGATATGAGAAAGTGAAGGCGTGGCTGGCCGAGGGCCGCGCCGCGGTGCTGTTGGCAGCATCGGACGGCGCGGCGGATGGGCGAGCCAAGCTGGCGGCCCTGGCCGCCGCGGTCCGGCCGGCTCCGGCGATTTTGGAGATCTTCTCCGCCGACGCGCTCGGGATGGCCTTCGCCCGGGACCGGATGGTACACGCTGCGGTCGCCCGCGGCGGGCTGGCGGAACGGCTGGTCGCGGAAGCGGTACGGCTGGAAGGAGTTCGTGGTCGAGCCGACCGGGTCGGACCGGCTGGACGTGGTGTGGTCGACGGGGCAGCGAATGCCGCGCCGGCCTTCTCTGTGCAGGGATAGCGGCGGATCACGCTGGACGATATGACGGATAGCAAGGAACAGGATCGCAAGACGCTGTCGCTGGGCAGTGCGAAACCCAAGCTCACCCTGGGTGGGAAGCCGGGGGATTCCGGCCAGGTGCGCCAGCAGTTCAGCCATGGCCGCTCCAAGGCGGTGACCGTCGAGGTCAAGCGCCAGCGCGGCACCAACACTGCCCTCGCCGACGGCGGCGCTGCGGCACGCCGGGCGGCCGAAGGCCAGCTTGGGCGCGGCCCTCGCGGCGGCGGCGGCGTCCTCGGCGGCCGGGTGTTGTCCCAGGCCGAGCGCGAGGCGCGGCAGCGCGCCCTGCAGGAAGCCCTGCGCGAGGAGGAGGCCCGCCGGCACCAGCCGGCGCCGGCGCAGCCCGCCCCGCAGCCGGAGCCCGAGGCCATCGAGCCGACGCCGGAGCCGCAGGCCCCGCTGGACCCCGAGGCGCTGCGCCGGCGCGAGCTGGAGGAGCTGGCCGCGATCGAGAGCGAGGCCAAGCGCAAGGCCGACGAGGAGCGCTTCCTGCTCGAAGAGGAGCAGAAGCGCCGCGAGACCGAGCGCGCCGCCGAGGAGGCCCGCCGCAAGGCGGCCGCCGACCGCTCCGGCCAGGCCGCGGCCGCCAGGGGCTTGGTCGAGCCGGCCAGTCTGCGCGGCGGTGCCGCCCCGGTCGTGGCCGATGACGAGGAGGACAGTCGCCGTCGCGGCGGCGGCCGCGGCCCGGGCCGTGG
>NZ_JAHVDK010000028.1:0-113418 GCF_051487185.1 Inquilinus limosus | reverse complement strand
CCTCGGCCTGTCGGAGGAGTGGTCCCGCTGGGGCGCCCTCGGCTGGCCGGCGACGCCGCGCCCGGCCAAGCCGGCCGGCGGCCCGGCCGCGATCGAGGCCGAACGGGCCCGGCGCCGGCAGGCGGTCGCCGCCGCCATGGCGCGAGCCTTCGCCGAGGTCCGCGACCCCGCCCGGGTGCCGGGGCTCCGGGCCGGGCTCGCGGTCCGGCTGCAGGAGCCCGACGTGATCGAGTGGCTCGACACCGAGACCACCGCCACCACCGCCGACCGCCTCTGCCGCTCCCTCGGCCTCGGCCTCTATGTCGACGACCCGAAGCCTGCCCCCGACACCGGGTGACGGCCGGCGGCACAGGCCGGATCTTCCATTCTCCCTCTCCCCTTGCAAGGGGGAGGGTCTGCACGGCGTCGGCATGAAGGCGGGACACCGCCGCACTTGACTCGCGCGCGGCGGACGCTATGGTGCGCGCTTCCCGGCCCGTGATGCGGCGCCGAGCGGAGTCATATTGGAACCAGCATCATGGCCAAGCCGAGCACCATCAAGATCCGCCTGAACAGCACTGCGGACACCGGTTTCTTCTACGTCACCAAGAAGAACCCGAAGACCAAGACCGAGAAGCTGACGCTGCGCAAGTACGACCCGGTCGCGCGCAAGCACGTCGAGTTCAAGGAAGGCAAGATCAAGTAAGCGGCGCGCCCCGGTCGGCCGACCGGGCGCCGTTTCTCCGCCTGTCCGCACCGGGCCCCGCCCTCGGCGGGGCCTTTCGCATGCCTGCCGTCCGGCTTCAATCCAGGTGACGCCGCACCGTGGCGATGAAGCCCGCGACGCTGATCGGCTTCGAGATGTAGTCGTCGCAGCCGCCGGCGCGCACCATCGCCTCGTCGCCCTTCATCGCCAGCGCCGTCACCGCAATCACCGGAATCGTCGCCAGCTCCTGGTCGGCCTTGAGCCATTTCGTCACCTCCAGCCCCGAGATCTCGGGCAGCTGGATGTCGAGCAGGATCAGGTCGGGCCGATGCGCCCGCGCCAGCGCCATCACCTCCGACGCGCTGTCGGTGGCGATCGTGGCGTAGCCATTGGCCTCGAGCACGTCGACGAACAGCTTCCGGTTGAGCTCGTTGTCCTCGACGATCAGCACGGTCTTCGGCATGCCCAGGGTCCCCAGCACCGGGGCCAGACCGCCCGGCCAGCCAAGATCGATCCGGCCTTCCGCGTTGTAAAGCCGCGATCCGAGTCCCGATGCGCGTCCGGTACAAAACAGGTACAATCGCGACATGGCCGATCTCTCGACAGTGTCGCGATGAGCCCGAAGCCGGACCGGGCCGAGCTGCTGCCCGGCCTGTGCCGGGACTGCGGCGCTCATCCGCCGCCGGGCGCGCGGCGCTGCACCCGCTGCGGGTCGCCGCGCCTGGTCCGCCATGCCGAGCTGCACGCGCTTGCCATCGCCCATCTCGACTGCGACGCCTTTTACGCCACGGTGGAGAAGCGCGACCGGCCGGAGCTACAGGACCGGCCGGTGATCGTCGGCGGCGGCACCCGCGGCGTGGTCTCCGCCGCCTGCTATGTCGCCCGGCTCTACGGCGTCCGCTCGGCCATGCCGATGTTCAAGGCGCTGGAGGCCTGCCCCGACGCCGTGGTGCTGCGCCCGGACATGGCCAAATACGCCGCGGTCAGCCGGCAGATCCGGGCCCTGTTCCTGGCCGCGACGCCGAAGGTCGAGCCGCTGTCGCTGGACGAGGCCTTCCTCGACCTGTCCGGCACCCAGGCGCTGCACGGCCGCAGCCCGGCCGAGACCTGCGCCGCCATCGCCCGGCAGGTGGAGCGCGAGATCGGCGTCACCCTGTCGATCGGCCTGGCGCCGAACAAGATGCTGGCCAAGATCGCGTCTGACCTGGACAAGCCGCGCGGCTTCGCCGTGATCGGCCGGGCCGAGGCCATGGCCTTCCTGGCCGACAAGCCGGTCGGCATCATCCCCGGCGTCGGCAAGGTGATGCGCGAGAAGCTGTTCAGCGACGGCATCCGCACCGTCGGCGACCTGCGCCGGCTGGACGAGAGCGCGCTGGTCCGCCGCTTCGGCGTCTTCGGCCGGCGCCTCTACCGCTATGCCCGCGGCGAGGACCAGCGGCCGGTCGACCCGGACGGCGAGACCAAGAGCGTCTCGGCCGAGACCACCTTCAACACCGACATCCAGCGCCCGAAGGCGCTGCTGCGCGAGCTGTGGCCGCTGTGCGAGACCGTGGCGGCCCGGCTGAAGAAGCACGACCTGGCCGGCGGCACCGTGGTGCTGAAGCTGAAGACCGCGCGATTCCGGCAGCTCACCCGCAGCCACCGCCTGCCCGACCCGACCCAGCTGGCGGAGACGATCTGGCGCGCCGCCGCGCCGATGGTGGAGCAGGCGGCGACCGGCGAGGCCTTCCGGCTGATCGGCGTCGGCTGCACCGATCTGGTCGAGGGTCGCCTGGCCGACCCGCCCGACCTCTTGGACCCCGCCTCCGCCCGCCGCCGCGCGGTCGAGGAGGCGGTCGACGCGGTGCGCCGCAAGCTGGGGCCGGACATCATCGCCCGCGGCCGGTCCGGCCCGCCGCGGCGTTCCGGATGAAGGCGATCGCGTCCTTCGGTCGCGGCCTCATGATCCCACTGGGCGCCGAGCACTGGTCGAGGGGAGACTCCCGTCCCATCTGCTTTCGACGCGATCTGCCGGCCCGGCCGGCCAAACGAGGAAGCCTGCGATGAACCGACGTGAAGCCCTGACGCTGGGCGGCGCCGCCGCCCTCGCCGCCGCCGCCAGGATCGGCGCCCCACGCCCGGCTGCGGCCCAGACCGCGGCGGCCCCGACCGGCCCGTTCAAGCAGCCGCCGCTGCCGTTCAAGGAAGACGCGCTGGCCCCGACGATCGGCGCCGAAACCGTCGGCCTCCACTACGGCAAGCACCACAAGGCTTACTACGACCAGCTGAACAAGCTCGCCGCGGGCACGCCCTACGAGTCGATGACGCTGGCCGAGGTCGTGGTCAAATCCGCCGAGGCCAAGGACGCCGCGATCTTCAACCAGGCCGGCCAGGCCTGGAACCACAACCTGTACTGGGAGCAGTTCGTCCCCGGCGGCCCGAAGGCGCCGCAGGGCCGGCTGGCCGAGGCGATCGCCGAGGCCTTCGGCGACCAGGCCGGGCTGGTCAAGGCCACGACCGAGGCCGCCGGCAAGGTGTTCGGCAGCGGCTGGGTCTGGCTGGTGGCCGATACCGGAAAGCTGAGCCTGGTCGGCACCTCGAACGCCGATTCGCCCTTCGCCCATGGCGGCCAGCCGCTGTTCGGCATCGATGTGTGGGAGCACGCCTACTATCTGGACTACCAGAACCGCCGCGCCGACCACGTCAAGGCGGTGATGGAGACCCTGGTCAACTGGTCGGTGGTGTCGGACCGGCTCGGGGCTTGAGGTGGGCGCCCCTACGAGCCCTCGTCGACCCATGCCTCTCATCGTCATGGCGAGCCCCGAAGGGGCGTGGCCATCCAGGCGGGTTGGGCTTGTCCTGGCTGCGGAACTGGATGGCCACGCTTCGCTCGCCATGACGAGGAAGGGCCGGAGCGTCGGTCTCAATAAGGATTGATATCACTCGCAGCGCGGCGGCGCGATCGGCTCCAGCGTGTCCAGCGTCGCCGCCATGGCAAAGTCGCCGTAATCGATGACGATGCGGTCGGCGATGCCGTTCTCGAACAGGCGCTGGCGCAGCTCGTATTCGGGCAGCTCGGCGCCTTCGCCCTTGCCCTTCTCGGCCTCGCCGACCTTGAAGAAGGCCATGTTGATCGGGTGCGAGGGGCCGCGCCGCAGCGCGTCGGCCGCAGGGTCGCCCGGCTGCGCGCGGCCGATCGCGACGCTGACATATTGCGGCCCGTCGGTGGAGCTGCCGTCGAAGAAGCCGGCGGTGAAGATCGGCTGCCCCTGGCGCATCGCCTCGACCAGCCGCTGCATATGCGTGGTCGGGAACAGACTGCCCGGCGGCAGCGCCTGCTTCAGATCGGACGGCGCCTTGAACACGGCGTCGCCGGCCCCGACGTCGTCCAGCCGCGCCGTGCCGCGGATGTCCTCCTTGGCCTCGCCGTTGGTGGAGGAGCTGAGATTATAGGTCAGCTCGCGCCCATCGGCCGATTCCCAGCCGGCGTAGCGGGTCTTGCGGGTGATGGTGTCGCCCGAGGCGTAGACCATCGCCACCTGATAGTTCTGCTCGAAGCTGGAGCCGTCGCAGGCGGCGGCCCAGCGATACTCCATCTGGCCCTGGATCGCGATCACGCTGCGCTGCCCGCGCGTCATGTCGAGGGTCAGGGAATACACCGCCCGGTGCGGCTGCAGCGCCACCGCCGGCGCGGCTTGGGCCGTGCCGGACGATAGCAGCAGGAGGGCAAGGGCGGCGGATGGCGCGATGCGGGACATGCGCCATCTCAGCCCGAAGCCGCGGGCGGATGCAAGCGCCGCGGCGCCGTGGTCTCTCAGCCCGCCTTCTTCGGCAGGTCCAGTTTGATGTGCAGCTCCTTCAGCCGGGCCGCGTCGACCTCGGCCGGGGCGCCCATCAGCAGGTCTTCAGCGCGCTGGTTCATCGGGAAGGCGATGACCTCGCGAATGTTCGGCTCGTCCGCCAGCAGCATGACGATGCGGTCGATGCCGGGGGCCGAACCGCCATGCGGCGGGGCGCCGAAGCGGAAGGCCGACAGCATGCCGCCGAACTTCTCCTCCAGCACCTCGCGGCTGTAGCCGGCGATCTCGAACGCCTTGATCATGATCTCCGGCTTGTGGTTCCGGATCGCGCCCGAGGACAGCTCCACGCCGTTGCAGACGATGTCGTACTGGTAGGCCTTGATCGTCAGCGGGTCCTGCGACTCCAGCGCCTCCAGCCCGCCCTGCGGCATCGAGAACGGGTTGTGGCTGAAGTCGATCTGCCCGGTCTCCTCGTTCAGCTCGTACATCGGGAAGTCGACGATCCAGCAGAACTCGAAGCGGTTCGGGTCGATCAGGTCCAGCTCCTGACCGATCTTGGTGCGGGCGAAGCCGGCCAGCTTGGCGGCCGCGGCCTCCAGGTCGGCGACGAAGAACACGGCGTCGCCGTCCTCGGCGCCGGTCGCCTCGCGCAGCGCCTCCTGGGCGCCCGCCTCCAGGAACTTGGCGATCGGGCCCTTGCCGGCGCCGGCCTCGAACACGATGTAGCCGAGGCCTGGCGCCCCCAGCTCCTGCGCCCAGCCGTTCAGCTTGTCGAAGAAGCTGCGCGGCCGGTCCGCGACCTTCGGCGCGCGGATGGCGCGCACCACGCCGCCCTTCTCGATCACGCCCTTGAAGGCGCGGAAGGTCACGTCCTCGCGGGCGAACACCGAGGTGACGTCGCAGATCACCAGCGGGTTGCGCAGGTCCGGCTTGTCGTTGCCGTATTTCAGCATCGACTCGGCATAGGGGATGCGCGGGAACGGCCCCTGGGTGACAGCCTTCCTGACGCCGGTGAAGCCCGCGAACTCCTCGAACACGCCGCGCAGCACCGGCTCGATCGCCTGGAACACGTCCTCCTGGGTGACGTAGCTCATCTCGAAGTCGAGCTGGTAGAACTCGCCCGGGGACCGGTCGGCGCGGCTGTCCTCGTCGCGGAAGCAGGGTGCGATCTGGAAGTAGCGGTCGAAGCCGGCCACCATCAGCAGCTGCTTGAACTGCTGCGGCGCCTGCGGCAGGGCGTAGAACTTGCCGGGGTGCTGCCGCGCCGGCACCAGGAAGTCGCGCGCGCCCTCCGGGCTCGATGCCGTCAGGATCGGCGTCTGGAACTCGTGGAAGCCTTGGCTGATCATGCGGCGGCGGATCGAGGCGATGACCTCGCTGCGCAGCATGATGTTGCGCTGCATCTTCTGCCGCCGCAGGTCGAGGAAGCGGTAGCGCAGACGGATGTCCTCGCCCGCCTCCTCGTCCGACGCCACCTGCAGCGGGATCACCTGGGCGGCGGATTGCAGCGCGAAGTCGCTGATCCGCACCTCGATGCCGCCGGTCGGCAGCTTGTCGTTGACGGTCTCGGGGCTGCGCCGAACCACGGCGCCGGTGACGGTGACAACGCTCTCGACGCGCGCCGCCTCGGCCCCGGCGAAATGCGGGCTGTCAGTATCGACCACACATTGCGTCACGCCGTAATGGTCGCGCAGGTCGAGGAACAGCAGATTGCCGTGGTCGCGCTTGCGATGGACCCAGCCCGACAGGCGGACGGTCTCGCCGGCCTGTTCGGGACGAAGCTGGCCGCAGGTATGGGTGCGGTAGGGGTGCATGGGATCGCTCTCGGACCTTGGCATGAAACGCCGGTCAGTGACACTGCCCGCCCCGGCCTGTCAAGCCGCGGCTCGACGTCCCTGCCCTCTTCTGTCGGCATATCCCCGCCGTGCCTCCCGGAGAGTCACCGAACCGACGCCCGCGCATGCTATCCTGGCGGCATGAGAGTCGAGGCTTCGGATCCGCGATGGCCGGCGTGACGGCCAAGGCGCCGCGGGCGCCAAATTCCCCCCCGAGCCGGGCCCCCCAGAACCGGGCCGCCCAGGACCGGGTGACAGTCGACCTGTCGGCCGTGGTCGTCGCCGTGACCGGCGACACGCCGCGCGTGCTGGCCCTGCGCGGGCCGGACGGCATCCCGACCCTGCCCGCCGGCCCGCTGGAGCCGCAGCACCGGACGTTGGAGCTGGGGCTGCGCGCCTGGGTCGAGGCGCAGACCGGCCAGCCGCTCGGCTATGTCGAGCAGCTCTACACCTTCGGGGACCGCGACCGGCAGCTCGCCGGGCCGGGCCGGGTGCTGTCGGTCGGCTATCTGGCCTTGCTGCGCGAGGCCGCGCCGGCCGGCTGGGGCGACAGCCTGTGGAGCGACTGGTACCACCACTTCCCCTGGGAGGACCGGCGCGGCGGCCGCCCGGAGCTGCTGGACCGGATCGAGACGACGCTGGCGGGCTGGGCCGCGGCCGCCGGCAGCGACGCCGAGCGGCGGCGGCGCGAGGCCCGGCTGCGCATCGCCTTCGGCCTGGGCGGCCTGCCCTGGGGCGAGGAGCGGGTGCTGGAGCGCTATGAGCTGATGTACGAGGCTGGCCTCGCCGCCGAGGCGCATCGGGACGGCCGCGGCCCCGCCTGCCCGGCGCTGGCGGAGGGCGCGCCGATGGCGGCTGACCACCGCCGCATCCTGGCGACCGCGATCGGCCGGCTGCGCGGCAAGATCAAGTACCGGCCGGTGGTGTTCGAGCTGATGCCGCCGACCTTCACCCTGTCGCAGCTGCAGCGCACGGTCGAGGCGCTGGCGGGGCTGCGCCTGCACGCCCCGAACTTCCGCCGCCTGGTCGACAGCCAGGGGCTGGTGGAGGAAACCGGCGAGGTGGCCGGCGGCACCGGCGGCCGCCCGGCCCGGCTGGTCCGCTTCCGCCGCGAGGTGCTGCAGGAGCTGCCCGAGCCGGGGGTGAGGCTGCCGCTGTCGCGCCGGCCTGGATAGTGTGATCGCTACCGGCCGGCCTCGTCCAGCAGCCGGATCTCGTCGGCCGTCAGGGTCAGACGGGTGGCGGCGACCAGGTCCTGCAGCTGTTCCGGGCTGGTGGCGCTGGCGATCGGCGCGGCGATGCCGGGCCGGGCGATCAGCCAGGCCAGCGCCACCGTGGCCGGGCGGACGCCATGCGCCTTCGCCACCTGGTCGAGCGCGTCGAGGATGCGCAGGCCGCGCGGGTTCAGCCGGTCCTTCATGCCGCGGCCGCCGCGGGCGCTCTGCGACAGGTCGGCCTCGCTGCGGTACTTACCGGTCAGGAAGCCCGCGGCGAGCGAGAAGTAGGTGATCACGCCGATCTCCTCGCGCCGGCACAGATCCTCGAGCGGCCCCTCATAGCCCGAGCGGTCGTAGAGGTTGTAGTGCGGCTGCAGCGTCTCGTAGCGCGGCAGGCCCTTCTCGGCGCTGATCTTCAAGGCCGAGGCCAGCCGCTCGGCCGAGAAGTTCGAGGCGCCGATCGCCCGCACCTTCCCGGCCCGGATCAGCTCGGCATGCGCCGCCAGCGTCTCCTCCTGCGGCGTCTCCAGGTCGTCGTGATGCGACTGGTACAGGTCGATGACGTCGACCTGCAGCCGGCGCAGCGAGTTCTCCACCTCCTCGCGGATCCAGGCAGCGGACAGGTCCTTGCGCTGCGGCCGGCCCGGCATCTCCCAGCCGACCTTGGTGGCGATCACCACCCGGTCGCGCTTGCCGCTGCGCTTCAGCCAGCGGCCGATGATGGTCTCCGACTCGCCACCCTGGTTGCCGGGCGCCCAGGAGGAATAGCAATCGGCCGTGTCGATCAGGTTCAGCCCGGCGTCGACGAAGGCGTCGAGCACCCGGAAAGAGGCGGCCTCGTCCGCGGTCCAGCCGAAGACATTGCCGCCGAGGGCGAGCGGCCCGACCTGGGTGCCGGACCGGCCGAGATTGCGCAGTTCCACGGTCTCTACTCCCACGATCGCGTCCGGCGGTCACTCCTGCGGTCCGGCCGGACTCCTGCGGCCATTGCCGGGCGTGCCGCGGCGCCCTCTGCCCCTCCCCACTCTAGGCATCGGGACGGCCGACGCTCAACGCCTGCGATGGCAGGCCGGCCGGCTTGCCTATACCAAGGTATGGCTCATCGCACCGCTCGCGGTTACGAGCCCAACCGTCAATATGATGGTGCCGGGCGCGCAAAGCGCGTTCTCTTCCGAGGCATCGACGGTCGGAACGGCAACGGCCCACCCGACCGCCGAGCCAGCGTGCCAATCGGCCTCGGCCGAAGGCGCAGGCGAGGCCCCGACGCCCTGTCGTCCCGACCTCCACCTCGCCGCCTCCCGGGAAGACGATCGACGCGTGGATCTGATGACGCCGCCGCGTCGGCCCGTGGCTCGCGGCGTGCGGTCCGGCTCCTGAAAAGCCGGGACCACGAAGGACTGGAGGAACAAATGACCCTGTTCACCCGCCGCGCCGCCCTCGGCACCATGGCCGCAGGCGGCCTCGCCGTCGCCGCCACCGGCGCGAACGCCCAGGGCACCGCTGTGCCGCAGCCGATGACCCCGGGCCGCGGCGGCACCGATCCGGGGCCGCACGATCTGCTGCGCGCCGGCGAGAACCCGGACATCCTGAACCCGCCGCGGACCGACAGCGGCACGCTGCCGAATCTCCGCTTCTCCTTCTCCGACTCGCATGTGCGCCAGGAGGAGGGCGGCTGGACCCGCCAGGTCACGGTGCGCGAGCTCGGCATCTCCAAGACCATCGCCGGCGTCAATATGCGCCTGAACGCCGGCGGCACCCGCGAGCTGCATTGGCACAAGCAGGCGGAATGGGCCTACATGCTGTATGGCGAGGCGCGGATCACCGCGGTCGACGCCGCCGGCAACAACTTCGTCGACGATGTCGGCGTCGGCGACCTCTGGTACTTCCCCTCCGGCATTCCGCATTCGATCCAGGGCCTCGGCAGGGACGGCTGCGAGTTCCTGCTGGTCTTCGATGACGGCGAGTTCGACGAGGACAGCACCTTCTTGCTGAGCGACTGGTTCAAGCACGTGCCGTCCGCGGTGCTGGGCAAGAACTTCGGCGTCGACCCGAAATATTTCGGCCACACGCCGGACCCGCGCGAGCGCTACATCTTCAACCTGCCGGTGCCCCGTCCGCTGGCCGGCGACAAGATCGCCGGGGCGACGCCAGTGCCGCAGAGCTTCAGTCACCGGATGCTGGCCCAGACGCCGATCAAGACCAAGGGCGGCACCGTCCGGATCACCGACTCCTCGGTGTTCCCGGTTTCCAAGACCATCGCCGCGGCGCTGGTCGAGATCGAGCCCGGCGGCATGCGCGAGCTGCATTGGCACCCGAACGCCGACGAGTGGCAGTACTACATCGAGGGCCAGGGCCGTATGGGCGTGTTCGGCGCCGTCGGCACCGCCCGAACCTTCGACTTCACGGCCGGCGATGTCGGCTTCGTGCCCTTCGCCATGGGCCACTACATCGAGAACACCGGCAGCACGACGCTGCGCTTCCTCGAGATGTTCAAGAGCGACCATTACGCCGACGTCTCGCTCGACCAGTGGTTGGCGCTGACCCCGCCGGAGCTGGTGCAGGGCCATCTCAACCTCGACAAGGCGGTGATGGACGCCCTGCGCAAGGACAAGACCCCGGTCGTCGCCGGCTGAGCCGGCGGCCCCGCCGCCGGGCCCCTGCACCAGACGCGGGGGCCCGGCGAGGGATGGATTGGACGCAACATCCGGCACCGTGAAGGAGAAGACCGGCGATGTACCGCGACACCATTGCCAGATATGCCGAGGCCGGGGCGCACAAGGCCGACATGGTCAGGGCCCATCTGCTGAGCTTCCTGATCGGCTCGGCCCTGGCCGGCGCCTATATCGGCTTCGGCGACATCTTCATGTTCACCGTCGGCGCCCATGCCGACCCGTCCTGGTCGCATCTGGTCATGGGCGCGGTCTTCGCCTCGGCCCTGACCATCGTCGTCTTCGCCGGGTCGGAGCTGTTCACCGGCACCGCCATGTACATGCCCTTCGCCGCGCTGCGCGGCGACAGCGGCGTGGGCGACATGCTGCGCGTCTGGATCGCCTGCTGGGTCGGCAACCTGGTCGGCGCGGTGGTGCTGGCGGCCTTGCTGCGCATGGCCGGCGGCGGCGTGCTGCTGACAGACGGCAGCAGCGAGTTCTTCACCGTCGTCGCCGCCAAGATGGCGGCGCCCGGCTACGAGCTGTTCGCTCGCGGCCTCTTGTGCAACTGGCTGGTCTGCCTGGCCATCTGGATGTGCGGCCGCACTGAGAACGACGCCGCCAAGATCGCGCTGATCTTCTGGCCGATCGCGATCTTCGTCGCCTGCGGCTTCGAGCATTCGGTCGCCAACATGTTCGTCTTCGCCCTAGCTCTCATAGGCGAGCATCCGGAGACCGTCACGCTGTCCGGCGCCGTGCACAACCTGCTGTGGGTGACGCTCGGCAATCTCGTCGGCGGCGGCCTGATGGTCGGGCTAGGCTACTGGCTGCAGGAGCGCGACGCCGGCCGGCAGGCCGAAGCCCCTGCCCCGGTCGCGCAGCCGTCCAACGCCCTGCCGCGGGCCTAACCCCGGTTCGAGGAGCACCCAATGTCGAGAGACAACGACGTCCCGGGCGTGAAGCCCTATGGCGGCCCGGCCGGCGGCTGGGGCGCGCTCGGCGCGGTGGCCCGGGCGATCAAGGACCAGATGGCGATCGCCGAGGACACCCGTGCCCTGAGGCGGATGAACCAGCCCTCGGGCTTCGACTGTCCGGGCTGCGCCTGGCCCGACCCGAAGCACACCTCGTCCTTCGAGTTTTGCGAGAACGGCGCCAAGGCGGTGTCGTGGGAGACCACGAGCAAGCGCACGACGCCCGAATTCTTTGCCGAGCACACCGTCTCCGAGCTCTGGACCTGGTCGGATCATGCGCTGGAGGACCAGGGCCGGCTGACCCACCCGATGGCCTATGACCGGGCGACCGACCGCTACCTGCCGATCAGCTGGGACGAGGCATTTCGGCGGATCGGGACGACGCTGCGCGGCTATGCTGATCCCAATGTGGTCGAGTTCTACACCTCCGGCCGGGCCTCGAACGAGGCCGCCTTCCTATACCAGCTCTTCGTCCGGGAATACGGCACCAACAACTTCCCCGACTGCTCGAACATGTGCCACGAGGCCACCAGCGTCGGGCTGCCGGAATCGATCGGCGTCGGCAAGGGCACGGTGACGCTGGAGGATTTCGACCACTGCGACGCGATCTTCTGCATCGGCCACAACCCCGGCACCAACCATCCGCGCATGCTGACGACGCTGCGTGAGGCGTCGAAGCGCGGCGTGCCGATCGTGGTCTTCAACCCGCTGCGCGAGCGCGGGCTGGAGCGCTTCGCCGCGCCGCAGAACCCGATGGAGATGCTGACCCTCGGCTCGACCCCGATCGCCTCGGCCTACCATCAGGTCAAGGTCGGCGGCGACGTCGCCGTGCTGAAGGGCATGATGAAGGCGCTGCTGGCGGCCGATGCCGCGGATCTCGCCGCCGGCGGGCCTGGGCTGCTCGACCGCGCCTTCATCGCCGAGCACACCACCGGCTTCGAGGCGCTGGTCACGGATCTCGAGACGGTGTCCTGGGAGGTGATCGAGGCTCAATCCGGCCTGCCCCGGTCGGATATCGAGACCGCCGCGCAGGTCTATGCCAAGGCGAAGAACGTCATCGTCTGCTACGGCATGGGTCTCACCCAGCACCGGCACGGCACCTCGAATGTGCAGCAGCTGGCCAACCTGCTGCTGCTGCGTGGCAATATCGGCCGGCCGGGCGCCGGCATCTGCCCGCTGCGCGGCCATTCCAACGTGCAAGGCGACCGCACCGTCGGCGTCACCGAGATTCCGTCCAAGCCGTTCCTCGACGCGATCGAGCGCGTCTTCGGCTTCGCCCCGCCGCGGCAGAAGGGCCACAACGCGGTGGAGGCGGTGGAGGCGATCATCGACGGACGGTCCAAGGCGATCATCTGCCTCGGCGGCAACCTCGCCGTCGCCATGTCGGACCCCAACGCGGTGTTCGCCGGCATGCGCAAGCTGGACCTGGCGGTGCACATCGCCACCAAGCTGAACCGGTCGCATCTGCTGCTGGCGCGCGAATCGATCATCCTGCCCTGCCTGGGCCGGACCGAGCGCGATCTGCAGGAGACCGGCGCCCAGTCGGTCACGGTCGAGGATTCGATGTCGATGGTGCACGCCTCGCGCGGCGCCCTGCCCCCGGCCTCAGGCCTACTGCGGTCGGAGCCGGCGATCATCGCCGGGCTGGCGCTGGCGACGCTGCCCGACACCAAGGTCGACTGGGCCTGGCTCGTCGCCGACTATGCCCGGATCCGCGACAAGATCGAGGCGGTGTTCCCGGATTTCTTCGATTTCAACGCCCGCGTCGCCAATCCGGGCGGGTTCCGGCTGGACGTGCCGGCGTCGCGGCGCGAATGGCGGACGCCGTCGGGCAAGGCCAACTTCCTGGTCTGCGCCGGGGTGGAGGAGGATCCGCGCTCCGGCAGGCCGGACGCACTGGTCCTGACCACCATCCGCAGCCACGACCAGTACAACACCACGATCTACGGGCTGAACGACCGCTACCGCGGCATCACCGGCCGCCGCGACGTGGTGTTCCTGAACCGGGAGGACCTCGCCGCGCTCGGCCTCGGCCATGGCGACGTGGTCGATGTCGAGGCGGTGGCCAATGATCCCGGCGAACCGCCGCGGGTGCTGCGCGGCGTGACCGCCGTGGCCCACGACATCGCTCGGGGCTCGGCCGCCGCCTATTATCCGGAGGCCAACGGCCTGGTTGCGCTCGACTCCTATGACGAGCGCAGCGGCACGCCGACCTACAAATCGATCCCGGTGGTCATCCGCCGCTCTCGCTGAGCCGGCGATCCATCGCGTCGGCGATGCGCACCAGATCGGCGACCGACCGGACCGCCAGCTTCTGCATCACGTGGCCGCGGTGGATCTTGACCGTGATCTCGCTGAGGCCGAGCCGCCCCGCGATCTCCTTGTTCATCAGCCCGGATGCGGCCAGGGCCATGATCTGCCGCTCGCGCGGGGTCAAGGTCTCGTAGCGACCAGCGATCTCCGCCGCGCGCTGCTCCGCCGCCCGCCGTTCCCGGTCGCGCGCGACCGCCTCGGCAACGGCGTCGAGCATGTCCTGGTCGCGGAACGGCTTGGTCAGGAAGTCGACCGCGCCGGCCTTCATCGCCCGGACGCTCATCGGGATGTCGCCATGGCCGGTCATGAACACGACCGGGATGCGGATCCCGTCCCGGGCGAGCTGCGCCTGGAAGTCGAGGCCGCTCGCGATCTGCAGCCGGATGTCGAGCACGAGGCAGCTGGCCGAAGGCGCCTGGTTGCTGCGCAGGAACTCCTCCGGCGACGCGAAGCAGGCCACTCGGAAGCCGACCGAGCGCAGCAGGCTGTCCAGCGCGGTGCGGACCGCGGCCTCGTCGTCCACCACCAGCACCAGCGGCGCCTCGGCTGCGGTCTCCATCATGCCACCTTCCCGGCTGCCGGCAGGGCGACATGGAAGGTCACCCCCGCCTCGGCGTTGCGCGATGCCCAGATCCGCCCGCCATGGGCTTCGGCGATGGAGCGGCAGATCGACAGCCCCAGGCCCATGCCGCCGGGCTTGGTCGTGCGGAAAGGGGTGAAGAGATGCTCCATCGCCTCGGGCTCCAGGCCGATGCCGCTGTCGCCGACCAGGACCAGCACCTCCCCCGCGGGATCGCCGCGGGTCTCGATCGCGAGGTCGCGGCGGGGCGTCTCCGCCATCGCCTGGATGGCGTTGACCATGAGATTGATCAGGACCTGCTGCAGCTGGATGCGGTCGGCCGATACCGGCGGCAGCCCGGGCGCGAGCCGGGTGTGCAGCGCCACGCGGTGGTCGGCGATCTCGCGCCGCATCAGTTCGACCACCTCCTCGACCACGGCGTTGAGGTCGACCGCGGCCCGCTCCGGAGCCGCCTTGCGGGTCAGGTCGCGCAGCCTCTGCACGACATTGTCGGCGCGGTTGGCCTCGCCGACGATCCGGCCGGCGCAGGCCCGGGCCTCGCCCAGATCCGGCACCGGCCGGTCGAGCCAGCGCAGGCAGGCCTGGCCGTCGGTGACGATCGCGGCCAGCGGCTGCTTCACCTCATGGGCGATCGACGCCGTCAGCTCGCCCAGAGTGACGATGCGGGAGACATGCGCCAGCTCCGCCCGGGTCTCGGCCAGCGCCCGCTCGGCCCGGTTCCGCTCGGTGATGTCGACGGCGCTCAAGAGGCCGGTGGACCGGGCGCCGTCGGCCGGGAAGGTCACCGCGATCAGGACCGACCGCCGCTCGCCGGCGATGGTCCGCAGCACCGTCTCGCCGGCGAAGGACGGCCGGCCCTCCGCCAGGGCGATCAGCAGGTCGCGATAGGTCCGGATGGTCTCGGGCAACAAGATGCGCCGGCGTTCGGCGATGGCCTCGGCGGCACCCGCGGCACCGACCAGCCGGATGGCGGCGTCGTTGACGTCGACGGTCCGCATCAGCGCGATGCAGCGCTCGACCAGGTCGGGATCTTCCTCGAGCCGGCGCGGCAGGTCGGTGACGCCCTGCCGTGCCAGATCATCGAACAGGCGCCGGACCTGGGTGAAGTCCTCCTCCCAGATCGCCACGCCGACCGACTGGAAGATGCCGCGCCAGCGCCGTTCGCTGTCGCGCAGCACCGCCGTCGCCGCCTGGCTGCGCTGGGCCAGCAGGGCCGCGATGGCGATCGCCGACAGGCTGACGATGCCGCGCAGGAGATGGGCCTCGGCCCCGGTCTGCCGCAGGCCGACAACGAAGCCGATAATGGTCAGCCCGCCGCAGCCGAACGCCACGAGAAGGACACCTCGGCGGTCCAGGAAGCCGACCGACATGAAGACGACGATGGCGTACAGCACCGCCACCGCGATCTTCATCGAGCTGAACGTGTCGAACAGGAAGATGGCGAGGGCGAGGACCGCGGTCAGCAGCGGCAAGAGCCGCACGCGCCCGGTCCGGGCCCGCGAGACGAGACTCGGCCGAAGCCCGGCGATTGGGGCGGCTGTCATCGGCATCGGGGCCGGCGGACGGGAATCGGCCCGGCGAAGGAATTGGTCGAGATCATGGCGCCTTTTCTCTCGAAGCCTCGCCGGCTCGTCTCGTGCAGGCTCGTGGAGAGATGATCACGCGGGAGGCCGGCGGCAACACCTCGCGCAGCGCCGGCACAGCATCGCTGGCCTTGATTTTCTTATTCTGAGAATTAGTGTAACCGGAGCGACACCGATTCGGGGCCGCCCTGTTCCCGTAATTCTCGAAGTGAGCAGAACCCGATGTCCGTCCTGACCGACTACACCCCCGCCATCGCCGCGCGCACCGCGCCGCTGTACGACCGGCTGTCCCGCGTCATCCCCGCCTTCGACTGGCCGGGCTTCGCCCCGGACATCGACGCCATCCTGCGGCTGAAGCGGGAACGCGACGCGGTGATCCTGGCGCACAACTATCAGACGCCGGAGATCTTCCACGGCGTCGCCGACATCACCGGCGACAGCCTGGCGCTGGCGCGCGAGGCGGCGCGGGTCGAGGCCTCGGTGATCGTGCTCTGCGGCGTACATTTCATGGCCGAGACCGCGAAGCTGCTGAACCCGGGCAAGACGGTGCTGATCCCGGATGCCGCGGCCGGCTGCTCCCTGGCCTCTTCGATCACGCCCGAGGATGTGCGCCTGCTGCGCCGACGCTATCCGGGCGTGCCGGTCGTCACCTATGTCAACACCTCGGCGGCGGTAAAGGCGGAGAGCGACATCTGCTGCACCTCCGGCAACGCCGTGAAGGTGGTGGAGAGCCTGGGCGTGCCCCGCATAATCTTCATCCCGGACGGCTATCTGGCGGCCAATGTCGCGGCCGAGACCAAGGTCGAGATCATCGCCTGGCAAGGTGCTTGCGAGGTGCATGAGCGCTTCGGCCCGGACGATGTCCGCCGGCTGCGCGACGCCCATCCGGGCGTGGTCGTGCTGGCCCATCCGGAATGCCCGCCCGAGGTGGTGGCGGAGGCGGATTTCGCCGGCTCCACCGCGGCGATGAGCGACTATGTGGCGCGCGAGCGGCCTGGCCGCGTGGTGCTGGTGACCGAATGCTCGATGAGCGACAACGTCGCCGTGCGGTTCCCGGAGATCGACTTCGTCCGGCCCTGCAACCTGTGCCCGCACATGAAGCGGATCACCCTGCCGAAGATCCGGCACGCGCTGGAGACGATGACCGACGAGGTGGTGCTGGACCCGGCGGTGGCCGCCCGCGCCCGCGCCGCGGTCGAACGCATGCTGGAGGTCCGGTGATGGATGCGATCTCCCCTCGCCCACAGGATCGTGTCGTGGTGATCGGCGCCGGCATCGCCGGCCTGGCCACGGCGCTGAAGCTGGCGCCGCTGCCGGTCCTGCTGCTCTCCGCCGCCCCGGTCGGGGCCGAGGCTGCCACCGGCTGGGCCCAGGGCGGCATCGCAGCAGCCTTGGGACCCGACGACGAGCCGTCGCTGCACGCCGCCGACACCCTGGCCGCCGCGGCCGGCCTCGGCGCCCCGGAGGTGGCCCGCCGCGTGGCCGAGGCGGCGCCGGGCTGCATCGCCTGGCTGGCCGGGCTGGGCGCGCCCTTCGACCGCACGGAGGATGGCCGCTTCGCCCTCGGCCTCGAAGCCGCGCATTCCCGCCGCCGGATCGTCCATGCCGGCGGCGACGGCACCGGCGCCGCAGTGCTGCGCAGCCTTGCCCGTGCGGTCGAGGCGGAATCCCGGATCACCGTCCGCCACGCTCGCGCCACTGCCCTGCTGCGCGACGAAGCTGGCATCGCCGGCGTGCTGGCGCGGCAGGACGGCGCCTCGATCGCGATCCCGGCCCGGGTCGTGGTGCTGGCGACCGGCGGCATCGGCGGCCTCTACGCCCACACCACCAACCCGCTCGGCGCCGCGGGCACCGGCCTGGCCCTGGCAGCCAGGGCCGGGGCGGTGCTGCGCGACCTGGAATTCGTGCAGTTCCATCCCACCGCCATCGCGGTCGGCCGCGATCCGATGCCGCTGGCGACCGAGGCGCTGCGTGGCGAAGGCGCCGTGCTGGTCACGGCCGCAGGCGAGCGGGTGATGGCGGACCATCCGCAGGGCGACCTGGCCCCGCGCGACGTGATCGCCCGCGCCGTCTGGCGCCGGGTCGCATCCGGCGAGGCGGTGTTCCTGGATGCGCGCAGCCTCGGCGACAGGCTGGAGCGCTTTGCCCGGGTGACGGCGCTGTGCCGCGAGGACGGGCTGGACCCGGCCCGGCAGCCGATCCCGATCCGGCCGGCGGCGCATTACCACATGGGCGGCGTGGCGGTGGACGGCAGCGGCCGCACCTCCGTGCCCGGCCTCTGGGCCGCGGGCGAGGTGGCGGCGACCGGACTGCACGGCGCCAACCGCCTGGCCAGCAACTCGCTGCTGGAGGCGCTGGCCTATGCCGGCTGGATGGCCGAGGACATCCGGAACGAAACGACCCGGCCGCCGCTGCGCCCGCTGCCGCTCGGCTCCGCCAACCGCCCCACCCCCGACGCCGGGATCGTCGCCGGGCTGCGGGCACTGATGGAGCGCCATGTCGGTGTGGTCCGCGACGGCGCCGGCCTGGTCGCTGCGATCGCGGCGCTGCGCCCCCTGGCCGATGCCGCGCCCTCGGCCCTGTCCGACCGCGCCCTCGCCGGTCTCCTGATCGCGACCGCCGCCTTGCGCCGGCGCGAGAGCCGCGGCGCGCAATGCCGCAGCGATGTCCCCGAGGCCGACCCGGCCTCCGCGCCCTCCTTCCTCACCCTCGCCGACGTGCTGGAGGGCGACGCGCCCCGCGCCGGCGTTGCCCGCCCATGAGGCCGAATATGGAAGAACTCCCGCCCCTCCCCACCTTGCTGGTCGAGCCGATCGTCCGCGCCGCGCTGGCCGAGGATCTCGGCCGCGCCGGCGACATCACCAGCGCCGCGGTGATCCCGGCGGAGGCCCGCATGGCCGGGGTGATCGCCGCACGCCAGCCCGGCACCGTGGCCGGCACCGACGCCGCCGCGCTGGCCTTCCGGCTGCTCGACCCTGCCATCGCCGTCACCATCCTGAAGCCCGACGGCAGCCGGGTGGCGCCGGGCGACGCGGTGCTCCGGATCGAGGGACCGGCCCGGCCGATCCTGGCGGCGGAACGGGTGGCGCTGAACCTGCTGTGCCACCTGTCCGGCGTCGCCACCGCCGCGGCCTCACTGGTCGCCGCCGCCCGGCCCCACCGCGCCCGCATCGCCTGCACCCGCAAGACCACGCCGGGGCTGCGGGCGCTGGAGAAGCACGCGGTCCGGGCCGGCGGCGGCGTCAATCACCGCTTCGGCCTGGACGACGCGGTGCTGATCAAGGACAACCACATCGCCGTGGCTGGCGGGGTGCGGCCGGCGATCGCCCGGGCCCGGGCCGCGGTCGGCCATCTGGTGAAGATCGAGGTGGAGGCCGACACGCTCGACCAGCTCGACGAGGCCCTGGCCGAGGGCGTCGACGCCGTGCTGCTGGACAACATGACGCCGGACCAGCTGCGCGAGGCTGTGCGCCGGGTCGGCGGCCGGGCGGTGACCGAGGCCTCCGGCCGGGTGACGGTGGAGACCGTGCCGGCGATCGCGGCCGCGGGGGTCGACCTGATCTCCGCCGGGTGGATCACCCATAGCGCCCCGATCCTCGACCTCGGCCTCGACTGGGAGGGGTGATGGCGGGTCCGGCCCTCAGCGGCCGCACGGCCCGATGATCCGGTCGACCGACAGCACCGGCGCCGCAGTTGCGCCGCGGCGGTCGAACCGGCCGCGGACCAAGAGGCAGCCGCCCGAGGCCCAAGCGCGCCAGATCTCGTTCCGGGCCTGGTCCAGGAGATCCGGCGGCGCCGCGATCGCCGGCGGCGCGTCGCCGGCATAGGCCGGGGGCACGGTCCCGGCCGCGACGCTCTCGTCATCGACGGGCACCACGCCGCGCCACGGGCAGGGTTGCTTCAGGCAGCGGATTCCGGTGTCGCCGACCCGGAACAGGCTGGACGGCGCCTCCTCCTGGGCGGCCGCGCCGGCCAGCGGCGCCGTCGCCGCCAGCACCGCGGCGACCGCTGTGGATGCCAGGGATCGTCTCATGCGGCCCTCCTTGCCGTCGCCTCCACGCTCCCGGACGGCCATGGCAAAAGCATGGCCTCGTTCGGAGCCGGCCCCACCCCCGGTTCCCGGCCCGAGACTAGCCGGATTCGCTACGAGTGACATTCGCTTCACGCTCGGTGCAAAGCACTCGGCAACAGAGAGGCCATCCGCTACAACGCTGGAGATGACTCTGATCACCTCCTCCGCCGAGCTCGCCGCCTTCTGCAACCGCATGGCAGCGGCCGACTACATCGCCATCGACACCGAGTTCATGCGCGAGCACACCTTCTGGCCGAAGCTGTGCCTGGTGCAGATCGCCGGGCTGGACGAAGCGGCAGCGATCGATCCGCTGGCGCCCGACATCGACCTGGCGCCGCTGTTCACGCTGGTCCACAATCCGAAGGTGCTGAAGGTCTTCCACTCTGCCCGCCAGGATGTGGAGATCTTCGTCCATCTGACCGGCAGGGTGCCGACGCCGCTGTTCGACACCCAGGTCGCGGCCATGGTCTGCGGCTTCGGCGAATCGGTCAGCTACGAGAACCTGGTCGGCAAGCTGGCCAACGCCCGGATCGACAAGTCGTCGCGCTTCACCGACTGGTCGCACCGGCCGCTGACCGAGCGTCAGATCGACTATGCCCTGGCCGACGTCATCCATCTGCGCCCGGCCTATGAGGCGCTGCGCCGCCAGCTGACCAAATCCGGCCGCGAATCCTGGCTGGACGAGGAGATGGGGATCCTGTGCGATCCCGCCACCTACCGCACCGAGCCGGAGCAGGCCTGGTTGCGGCTGAAGCCGCGCAACGCCTCGGCCAAGTTCCTGTCGATCCTGCGCGAGGTCGCGGCCTGGCGCGAGCGCGAGGCGCAGAAGCGCGACATCCCGCGCGGCCGCATCCTGAAGGACGAGGCCCTCTTGGAGATCGCGGCGCACAGCCCGCGCGACATCGAGGCCATGGCCCGGATCCGCGGCATGAGCCGCAACATGGCCGAAGGCTGGCAGGGCCAGGGGCTGATCGCGGCGGTCGAGCGCGGCCTGGCGATGCCGCCGGACCAGGCGCCGAAGCTGGTGCAGCGCCCGCCGACCCCGCCCGGCATCGCGCCGCTGGTCGAGCTGATGCGCGTGCTCCTGAAGATGAAATGCGAGGATGAGGGCGTGGCCCAGAAGCTGGTCGCCGGCAGCGACGACCTGGAGGCCATCGCCATGGACGACCAAGCCCAGGTGCCGGCGCTGCACGGCTGGCGGCGCGAGCTGTTCGGCGAGGATGCGCTGGCGCTGAAGCGCGGCGGCATCGCGCTGGCGGTGCAGGGCCGGCGGATCCGGGTGGTGACGCTGTAGGGGGAAAGATGCGACGCGCATGGTGGGTTGTTACCGTCGCGACCGTCATTGCCGTCGGCGCGCTTGTTGCGGTCGGCGCGTATCTGCTGCTGTCCACTCGGGAGGCCGAGGTGCCACCGCCGGGTGAACCAGCCGTCCAAAGCGAGCCCGCACCAGCGCCGCCATCCCCTCAGCCCGAGGCCGTGCCGCCCCCGGCACCGCAGGCTCAGCCTGCCCCCGCAAGCCCACCGGCGACTGAGCCGCCGCCGGCCACCGTGCCGCCTCCCGTTACCACCTCCTCGTCAGAGACCGAGCCGCGCTTCGCCTGGCCGGCGGCCTGCACCCTGGGCCAGGACTGCTTCATCCAGAACTACATCGATACCGACCCCGGCCCGCGTTTCGCCAATTTCCGCTGCGACCGCCTGGGCTATGACGGCGACAACGGCACCGACATTCGCCTGCAGGACCTCGCCGCCATGCGCCGCGGCGTCGACATCCTGGCGGCAGCCGACGGGACGGTGATCGGCGTCCGGGACGGCGAGCCCGACATCTCGGTCGAGGAGCGCGGGGTCGAGGCGGTCAAGGGCCGCCAGGCCGGCAACGGCGTCACCATCGACCATGGCGGCGGCTGGATGACGCGCTACGCCCATATGAAGCAGGGCAGCGTCCGGGTGAAGCCGGGTGACACGGTCAAGACCGGCCAGCCGCTGGGCCAGATCGGCCTGTCCGGCAACACCGTGTTCCCGCATGTCGAGTTCAGCGTGATGAAGGGGGAGACCTTCTTCGACCCCTTCACCGCGCTGCCCATCGGCTCGGGCTGCCGGACCGCCGGCCATCCGATGTGGGCGGCGGACGTGCCCTATATCCCGACCGGCCTGCTGACCGCCGGCTTCGCCGCCGGCGAGCCCGATTGGGAGGCCGCCCGGCGCGGCGACTACGCCGACCTCAAGGGCGGCCGGAATGCCCCGCTCGTGCTGTGGGCCGAGAGCTTCGGCGTGCGTGGCGGCGACATCCAGATCGTCACCATCGCCGGCCCGGACGGCAAACTGGTGCATCAGACCCGGACGGTTCTGCCGGAATCGAAGAATCTCGCGTCGATGTTCAGCGGCCGGCGTGCGCCGCAAGAGGGCTGGAAGCCGGGCACCTACACCGGCCGCTTCCAGCTGGAGCGCTCCGGCACCATTGTGATCGACGCCGAGCGCAAGGTGGAGATGCCGTGAGCGCGTGGGCCGGTGGGGCCGGATAGTGGCGCTATCCTTGGGAGGCGGACGATGCGGTGGCGGTTGATCGGACTCATCCTGCTCGTCGCACCCACCGCATCGGCGCAGGAACCGGAGCCGCGCTTCGCCTGGCCGGTGGCCTGTACTCTGAGCCGGGATTGCTTCATCCAGAACTACGTCGATACCGACCCCGGTCCGGGCTTCGCCAATTTCCGCTGCGACCGTCTGGGCTATGACGGCGACAACGGCATCGACATCCGCTTGCGCGACCTCGCAGCCATGCGTCGCGGTGTCAGCGTGCTCGCGGCGGCCGACGGGACCGTGATCGGCGTCCGCGACGGCGAGCCGGACATCTCGGTCGAAAAGCGTGGGGCCGACGCGATCGAGGGTCGCGAGGCCGGCAACGGCGTCATGATCGACCATGGCGGCGGCTGGCAGACGCGCTACGCCCATCTGAAGCGGGGCAGCATCAGGGTGAAGCTGGGCGACACGGTCCGGACCGGTCAGCCGCTGGGCCAAATCGGCCTGTCCGGCAGGACTGTGCTCTCCGCCCTGGAGTTCAGCGTCCATAAAGGCGAGAGTTGGATCGACCCGTTCACCGCCCTCCCGATCGGCTCGGGCTGTCAGGCGTCCGGCCATCCGCTCTGGGCCGTGGAGGTGCCCTACATCCCGACCGGGCTCTTGATCGCCGGCTTCACCGCCGGCCGGCCCGACTGGGAGGCTGCACGACGCGGTGACTATATCGACACCAAGGGCGACCGTGGAGCGCCGCTGGCGCTGTGGGCCGAAAGCTTCGGCGGCCGGGCCGGCGACATCCAGACCTTCACCATCACCGGTCCGGACGGCAAACCGGTGCACCAGGACCAGAAGGCGCTGGTGGAATCGAAAAACCTCTGGTTCGCGTTCAGCGGCCGGCGTGCGCCGGGGGGCGGCTGGAGCCCGGGCATCTATACCGGTCGCTATCGGCTGGAACGCCGAGGCGGCGTGGTGATCGACACCGAGCGACTCATGGAGATTCCGTGACCATGACACCGGTCCTCTACGGCGCCCGCTACAGCGTCTATGTCCGCACCGCCCTGCTGGCGCTGCAAGAGAAGGGCGTGGCCTTCGACCTGGTCGAGGTCGACATCTTCGCGGCCGAGGGGCCGCCGCCGGGCTATCTCGAGCGCCACCCCTTCGGTCGCATCCCGGCCTTCGAGCATGACGGCTTCGCGCTCTACGAGACCGCGGCGATCACCCGCTATGTCGACGAGGCGTTTCCGGGGCCGGCGCTGCAGCCCGCCGACGCCCGCGGCCGGGCCCGGCTGACCCAGATCATCGGCATCCTGGACAGCTACGCCTACCGCCCGCTGGTCTGGGACATCTATGTCGAGCGGGTGTCGAAGCCGCGGGAGGGCGGCGCCAGCGACGAGGCCCGGATCGCCGCGGCCCTGCCCCGGGCCGAACTCTGCCTCGAGGTGCTGCAGGGCTTTCTCGGCGACCGCCCCTGGCTCTTGGGCGATGCGCTCAGCCTCGCCGACCTGCATGCCGCGCCGATCCTCGATTATTTCCGCATGGCGCCGGAGGGGCGGGACCTGCTGGCGCGCCATGGAAAGCTGGCCGCCTGGTGGGACCGCATCGCCGCCCGGCCGAGCGCTGCGGTGCTGGGGCGGAGCTAGCCCCAGACCGGCGAGCGGTCGCAGCTCAGCAGGACCGAGCGCAGATGGGCAACGATCCGCGCCTCGTTCTCGGCCGAGCGGCTGACCGGCCGCGGCCGGGACAGCGCCCGCGAGGTCTCGTCATCCAAGCCTGGCCGCACGGCAGCCGAGCTGTCCTGATCCATGATCATTCCCCGGTGATATCGGTCGCAGCCAGTTCAACCGGAGAAGATGGCGTCATCGGGCCGATCCGGGGTCGCCCGCCGCCACAATCGTGGCATCGACCCGGCGTTACTCAGCGGCCTCGGCGGAGGCGGGGTCGGCGAAGACGAAGGGCCGGACCAGCAGCCGCCGCTTCCAGTGCAGCAGCCCCAGCCCGCCCTGCTCCAGCGCGCCGTAGAGCAGAAAGCGCACGCCCCGCACCCGCGGATCCTCGCGGCGCAGCAGCCAGCGCACGATCTCGACGAACAGCAGCTTCATCGCACCGGCGGACAGGTGGTCGGCATGACCGAGGAAGCTGACGATGCGGATGATGTTGCCGATCCGGCGCAGCACGATGGTGCCGACCATCCGGTCCCGCCCGCCATCCTCGATGAACACGCCCCAGTCGACCGCCCAATGCTCCGGGCATTCGGCGTCGAGCCACGGGTCGCCCTTCACGCTGCTGCCGCGGCCGAAGCGCTGGGCGAAGGCCTGCGGCACCGGCCCGCCGGAACGGAACAGCTTCGACGCCTCGATGTCGCGCATGTCGTCGCCCTGGGCGAAGCGGTCGAAGATCCGACAATGATAGCCGGCTTTGGCCGCCTTGCGCGTCTCCCGCAGGATGTAGCCGAAGGAGTTCTTCCGGATCTCCTTCTCATAGGCTTCGGCGTCGGCGAAGGCGCCGAGGTCGAGCAGGCAGGGCGTGCCCTGCCACAGCCGGGCGATGCCGTCCGGACCGCGCCTGGTGTATTTCGCCAGATAGTCGCGATGCGCCGATACCATGTGGCGGCACAGCTCGCCGCCGGAGCACCCCTCGCCCTCCAGCCGCAGCGCCGCCTCCGGCAGGTCGGCGGCGCCCAGCCCCCAGATGCGCAGCCGCTGCTCCTTCCGCAGCCGGAACAGCACCGGCTCGACACTGCCGAGATAGGCCCGCATCGCGATGGCGGAAACAGAGATCGGCACGGGACCTCACCTCGAAACCTTTTGGATGGTTCCGATTATGGCAACCAATTCCGCCTCCGATCAACGTATCCGAGATTAAATCCTTTCGGAGTCGCCATAAACTCTTCGAATCCGCGAAACCCAAGGGACGGCTGCGCCTGCGCGGACCGCCGTTTCCGACGGTTCCGCCGACGCCCGATCTCTGGCAGGCTGCGTCCGCCGGCGCCGCCGGCGGAGACCGGACCATGACGCTCGACCACTACCTCCTCTTCCTGCCCGCCTGCTTCGCGCTGAACATGGCGTTCGGGCCGAACAACCTGCTGTCGCTGTCGAACGGCGCCCGCGACGGCACCCTGCGCGCCGTGGCCGCCGCCTCCGGCCGGCTGGTCGCCTTCGCCATCATGATCGCCATCGCCGGGCTCGGCCTCGGCACGCTGCTGACTGCTTCGGAGGTCGCCTTCGCCGTGGTGAAGTGGCTGGGCGCCGCCTATCTGATCTGGCTGGGCATCAAGCTCCTGCGCGCCGACGCCCCGGCGCCGGACCAGGCCACGGCCCTGCGGCCGCAGCCGCTGACAACGCTGATCCGGCAGGAATTCTGGGTCGCGGCCGGCAATCCGAAGGCGATCCTGATCTTCACCGCCTTCTTCCCGCAATTCGTGGTGCCGCAAGACTACACCGCCAGCTTCACCCTGCTCGGCGCCAGCTTCCTGGTGCTGGAGGGGGTGGCGATCACGATCTATGCCCTGATCGGCGCCCGCCTCGGCCGCTTCTTCCGCGGCGCCCGGCCGTTCCGCTGGTTCAACCGGATCTCCGGCGGGCTGATGATCGGCTTCGGCCTGCTGCTCGCCGCCTCCCGCCGGCCGGCAAGCTAACCGAGGAAGCCCTCGACCGCCGCGGTGAAGGCGTCCGCCTGCTCGATATTGGCGATATGGGCGGCGTCGAGGGCCAGGAAGCGCGCGCCCGGCACTGCGGCGGCGATCTCCTGCCCCCGCTCCGGCGGCGTGCCCTGGTCCTGCGCGCCCGACAGCACCAGCATCGGCGCCCGGATCCGGCCGATCGCGCCGCGCTGGTCCATGTCGCGGATCGCGGCGCAGCAGGCGGCGTAGCCTTCGGGCGACGCGGCCAGGAGCTTGCGCCGGATATCGTCGACCGCCTCCGGCGACCGCTCGCGAAACCCCGGGGTGAACCAGCGGTCGATGATGCCGTGGGCCAGCGCCGCCATGCCGCCTTGCCGCACCGCTTCGATCCGCGGGTCCCAGATCTCGGGGCCGCCGGCATAGGCGGTGGTGCAGCAGGGCACCAGCCGGCCGACCCGATCCGGCGCGTGGATGCCCAGCCACAGCGCCACCATCCCGCCCATCGACAGGCCGACGACATCGGCGCGAGCGATCCCGAGTGCGTCGAGCAGCCCGACGGCGTCGCGCCCCAGCCGGTCCAGGGTATAAGGCCCGGGCGGCACGTCGCTGCCGCCATGGCCGCGACGATCGGCGCGCAGCACGCGGAAGCGCCGTGCGAGGCGCGGCACCTGTGGCGCCCACATGTCGAGATCGACGCCGAGCGCGTGGAGCAGCAGCAGCGGCGGCCCATCCTCCGGCCCGCAGGCGGTAGTGCAGGCGGCATCCATCGATCGTGGCGCGAGGCATGGGCGTTCTCCGCGTGATGTCCGAACCCGAAGGCAAGGTGGGTTCGCCGGCAGGAGAACCCGACATGGAGGCAGCGGCCTGCTGTTGGATCGGCGTTCCGCGAGCCCAACCTACGGTTGAGCGGCGACGCTCATAGACAAGTTTGCGGCGGGTATCGGGCAGCATCAACATCTTCTCGCCCAGATGCTCCAGCACAGTGGCCCATTCCCGCGATTGGGGCCGTGCCCATGGAACTGCTCGAACGCGACCACGAGCTGCAGGCGCTGGCGGCCGCCCTCGAGGGGGCAGCCTCCGGCGAGGGCCGCATCGTGCTTGTCAGCGGCGAGGCCGGCATCGGCAAGACCAGCTTCGTCGATCGCTTCCTGGCCACCGCCGGCCGGACGGCGCGGCTGCTCAAGGGCCAGTGCGATTCGCTGTTCACCCCGTCGCCGCTCGGCCCGCTCTACGACATCGCCCGCCAGACCGGCGGCCGGCTGCTGGCCCAGCTCGAAGCCGAGGCGCCGCGCGCCGCCCTGTTCTCCACCATGCTCGACCTGCTGCGCGGCCAGCCGCAGCCGGTCATCCTGCTGGTGGAGGACATCCACTGGGCCGATGAAGCGACGCTCGACCTGATCAAATATCTCTGCCGCCGCATCGCCGAGAACCCCGTCCTGGTCCTCCTGACCTATCGCGACGACGAGATCGGTGCCCGGCATTCTCTCCGCCTCTTTCTGGGCGACTTGGCGACGTCGCGGGCGGTCCGCCGCATCGAGCTGCGAAGCCTGACGGTCGATGCGGTCCGGCGGCTGATCGCGGATCGCCCGTTCGACGCCGCGACGCTGCACCGGCAGACCGGTGGCAACCCGTTCTTCCTGGCCGAGGTCCTGGCCCATGCCAGGCATGGCGTCCCTCAGACCGTGTGCGATGCGGTGCGAGCGCGCGTGGCGAAGCTGCGGCCGGCCGCCCAGGCGGTGCTGGAGGCCGCCGCCGTGATCGGCAGCCGGGTCGAGTCCGCGATGCTGGAGCAGGCGCAGCGCGGTGCGGCCGACGGCCTGGGCGACTGTCTCGCGGCGGGGCTGCTGGCGCCGGTCGACAGCGGCCTCGCCTTCCGGCACGAGCTGGTGCGGGACGCGGTGCTGGCCGGCCTCGATCCCGGCCGACGGCGGGAGATCTGCCGGGCGGCCCTCGACCGCATGAGGGCTGCCGGTGCCGGGCGCGGCGACCTGGCCCAGCTGGCGCATTTCGCCGAAGGTGCGGAGGATCGCGCGGCCGTCCTGGAATTCGGTCCGGCCGCCGCCCGCGCCGCGGCCGCCGCCGGCGCCCATAGCACGGCGGCCAACCAGTATCGGCGCGTGCTGGCCTTTGCCACGGACCAGGCTCCGATCGGCCGGGCGCAGCTGCTCGAGGCCTATGCCGAGGAATGCGCCATCATCGACGACCTCGCCGAGGCCTGCCGGGCCCGCGACGAAGCGATCGCGCTGTGGCGCCGGGCGGGAGACCGGCTGAAGGAAGGCGAGAACCTGGCCGCTCTGGCCTGGCCTCTGGTCCGCAGCGGCCGGAATGCCGCCGCCGAGGAGGCCAGCCGGCACGCCATCGAGGTGCTGGAATCGATGCCGCCAAGCCAGCAACTGGCCAATGCCTACCGGATCCAGGCGCATCTGCGTATGCTGCATCGCGACCGCCGGCCGGCCGTGCGCTGGGGCCGCAAGGCGATCGAGCTGGCCACCCGGCTCGGCGACGATGCGATCGTCGCCGCGGCGGAGAACGTCGTCGGCGCGGCCATGTTGGTCTTCGGCAACGAGCGGGGCCGGCTGCATCTGGAGCGCGGCCTCGCCCTGGGCCGCAAGGCCGGGCTGGATGCGCTGGCCGGACTGTCCTATTCCGATCTCGGGTCCTGCTATGGCGAGCAGTACCGCTTCGCCGAGGCCGAGCGCCATCTCGCGGCCGGCATCGCCTATACCGCCGAACGCGACCTGGACCACTCCAACCACTACATGCGGTCCTGGCTCGCGCTGACGCGGCTCTATCAGGGTCGTTGGGACGAGGCCGCCGAGATCGCGACGGCGCTGGTCCAGCGCCCCCATGTCGCCACCGTCAGCCGGATCATGGCCCTGGTCGCCCTCGGACGGGTGCGTGCCCGGCGCGGCGATCCGGGCGCGGTCGCGGTGCTCGATGAGGCTCTCGACCTGGTGCTGCAGACCGACACGCTGCAGCGCCTGGCGCCGGCCCGGGCCGCCCGGGCGGAGGCCGCCTGGCTGGCCGATCAGCCCGAACGCACGATGGCGGAGGCGGCCGCGGCCTACGACCTCGCGATCCGGCACGGCCATCGCTGGCATGCCGGCGAGTTCTCCTTCTGGCGCTGGCGGGCTGGCGACCGCAGTGATCCGCCAAGCTGGGCCGCGCGACCCTTCCTGCTGCAGATCAGGGGCGGCTGGCGGGGCGCCGCCGAGATCTGGGAGAGGCTGGGCTGCCCCTATGAGCAGGCCCGCGCCCTGGCCGATGGCGACATGCCGGCGAAGCTGGCGGCGCTCGAGATCTTCGACCGGCTCGGCGCCGCCCCGGCCGCCGCGGCGCTGCGCCAGCGCATGCGTAGCGAGGGGGTTCGCAGTGTCCCGCGCGGCCCCAGGACCGCCACGCGCCGCAACCCGCTCGGCCTGACCGCGCGCGAGGTGGAGATCCTGGGCTGCCTGACCCAGGGGCTGAGCAACGGCCAGATCGGCGCCAGGCTCCATGTCTCGCCCAAGACCGTCGACCACCATGTGTCGTCGGTGCTGGGCAAGCTCGGCGCCTGCACGCGCGGCGAGGCCGCCCGTATGGCTCTCGAGCTGCAGTTGCTGGCGAAAAATGGGGAGGCGCCGGCCGCAAAATAGGGCAGTCCTCCCGATGCGCGGAACTCGCGCAGCGCATAGCGTGGCGAAGTGAAACCGTTTCAGACCGCACAGGGAGAAACGACGCCATGCCGCGCTATCTGATCGAACGCCAGTTCCCCGACGGCCTCGGCCTGGTCCCGAACCAGGAGGGTCGCCAGGCGGCCGCCACCGTCATCGCCAACAACGCCCGCGAAGGTGTCACCTGGGTGAATTCCTACGTGACCCCCGACCGGAAGCGGACCTACTGCATCTACGATGCCCCCTCGCCGGAAGCGATCCGCCAGGCCGCGATCCGCAATGGCTTGCCGGTGGAGCGCATCACCGAGGTGCGCGTGCTCGACCCCTACTTCCACCTGTAGCGATCGGGATGTCCTCGAACGCATCGCGGCCGGGCCGGCGCTTCGGCGGCCCGGCCGCATTTATGGGTACGATCATGTTCATCCTGGCTGCAGCGCGCATGACCAGCCTGACGTGCCTGCGCGCCATCCTGGGCTGGCGATCGGACCGGCGGTCCGGGCCGACCCGCAAGTCACGTCGATTCGAGACGCTTCCCGACAGCCTCAGGGAGGATGTCGGGCTGGATTTCTGGCCGCGATGAGACCGGCGGGCGGGGCTCAGCCCTCCACCCGCCAGCCCGGCGCGGTCTTGCCGCGGAAGACATGGACGTCGTCGCCGCCATCGACCGGCAGCCGTTCCGGCAGCTCCTCCATGCCGCGGACCAGGGTGATCGTCTCCGCGTTCACCGGCAGGCCATAGAAGGCCGGGCCGTTCAGCGAGGCGAAGGCCTCGAGCCGGTCCAGCGCCCCCTCCTCTTCGAACACCTGGGCGTAGCAGACGACCGCGGCCCGGGCGTTGAACACGCCGGCGCAGCCGCAGGCGGCCTCCTTCGCATGCACCGGATGCGGCGCGGAATCGGTGCCGAGGAAGAAGCGCGGATCGCCCGAGATCGCGGCGCGGCGCAGCGCCTGACGGTGCCGTTCGCGCTTCACTACCGGCAGGCAGTAGTAGTGCGGCCGCACCCCGCCGACCAAGAGGTCGTTGCGGTTCAGCACCAGATGGTGCGGCGTGATCGTGGCGCCGACCCGGCCGTCCTCCTGGTCCAGCACGAAATCAACCCCGTCATGGGTGGTGACGTGCTCGAACACGATGCGCAGCTCCGGGAACTCGGCCCGGATCGGCTGCAGGTGACGCTCGATGAACACCGCCTCGCGGTCGAAGATGTCGACCGCCGGATCGACCACCTCGCCATGCACCAGCAGCGGCAGTCCGATCGCCTGCATCCGTTCCAGCACGGGGCCGATCCTGGCGAGATCCTTCACCCCGCTTTGCGAGTTGGTGGTGGCGCCGGCCGGGTACAGCTTGGCCGCGGTCAGCACGCCCTCCTCCTTGCCGCGGGCGAGGTCGTCCGGGTCGGTGCCCTCGGTCAGATAGGCGGTCATCAGCGGGGTGAAGCGCGCGCCCTCGGGCAACGCCGCCAGGATGCGGTCGCGATAGGCCCGGGCATCGGCGGTGGTCACGACCGGCGGCGTCAGGTTCGGCATGATGATGGCGCGGGCGAAATGCGCCGTGGTGTGCGGCAGCACCGCGCGCAGCATGGCGCCGTCGCGCAGATGCAGGTGCCAGTCGTCGGGGCGGCGGAGGGTGAGGCGATCGGTCATGGCGGTGTCCTGCAGCGGCGGGCGGATCATGGCCGTGCGTCCTTTAGGACGCAAGCTTGCTTGCCAGATCGTCGGCCCCGCCCTAAGACGCCTCAAATCTGCGGAGCCCGCCATGATCCTCTCGACCAGCTTCCCCGGCCGCAAGACCATCGCCCGCCTGACCGCCAAGGCGTATCTCGAGGCCGGGGCGATCAGCTTCAACGCCGAGACGCCGTACAAGTTCACCTCGGGCTGGGCCAGCCCGGTCTACACCGACACGCGGCGGCTGATCTCCTTCCCCCGCATCCGCGGCACGCTGATGGACTTCGCCACCTCGGTGATCCTCTCCGAGATCGGCTTCGAGCGCATCGACGCGGTGGCGGGTGGCGAGACCGCCGGCATCTCCTACGCCGCCTGGATCGCCGACCGGCTGGCGCTGCCGATGCAGTATGTCCGCAAGAAGCCGAAGGGCTTCGGCCGCAACGCCCAGATCGAGGGCGTGCTGACCGAGGGCCAGCGGGTGCTGCTGGTCGAGGACCTGAACACCGACGGCCGCAGCAAGGCCAAGTTCTGCCAGGCGCTGCGCGACGCCGGCGCGGTGGTCGAGCACGTCTTCGTCGTCTTCAACTACGGCATCTTCAAGGACACGCCGAAGTTCTTCGAATCGATCGGGGTCGAGCTGCATGCGCTCGCCACCTGGTGGGACGTGCTGGAGTTCTGCAAGTCCGGCAACCATTTCGACCCGAAGACGCTGGACGAGGTCGAGAAGTTCCTGCACGACCCGGTCTCCTGGTCGGCCGCGCATGGGGGCATCGACAAGATGCCGACGGACTGATGGGCGGCTCTCCCCCTCACCCTCCCGCCGCCTTCGGCGTCGGCCCCTCCCTCTCCCTGAGGAGAGGGAAATAGGAGCTGTACCTCCATACCTCTCCTTGGGGAGAGGTCGAAATCGCGCAGCGATTTCGGGTGAGGGGGCGGCTCCGGCCGAGGGGATCGCAGAGGCTCTGCCGGCGCATCTGAACGAGCTGTCGCCGGAGGAGGCGCGCGGCACCTTCCCCGGCTTCGTCTACCAGACCGGGAACCTGCTCGCCGCCATAAACCTGACGGTGCAAACCCACATCGCCGTCACCAACGGCAACGACTATGCCCTCGCCATGGCGCTGGTGACCGGGGTGGTGGCGGTGGTGATCGCGCTCCTGATCGCCTTCGGGCCGGAGCAGCGCGGCGTCGCCTTCGGCAGGGCGCGGCTGCGATCCGGGCTTGCCCCCGCCGCCGGGAATGGCGGCCGCGCTGCAACCATGCCCCTGCTCCGCGACTGATCCCCTAATCCTCGGGGATTGAGGCGCAACCCGCGATACGTGACTCTCCGACCCGGAGAGTCACGCGGCGTGCCCGCGGCGATTCCGGCTTTTCTGCGTCGAGAAGGAAACAATTCGACGCAAATTCCGTTTCATTGTGAAGACGGCGGCCGGGTGCGTCGCGGGACGCCATCGGGGGAGGTAGATAGATGAATCCGGTTCTGATCGCGGCCTTCGGGCTGATCGCGGTGCTGCTTTGGCGCGCCGGGCCGGGCTTCGCCGCCGTCACCGGCGGCACAGCCCTGTCGGCGGCGGCGCTCCTCCTGACCCTGCACTGATCCCCGCGGCCGGGCGACGGCGTGCCGGCCTGTCGGCCCGCCTCGGGTCCCCGATCCACCGGCCGCTCCCCAAAACCCACGAATCTGGTACAGTCCACCCTGACCGCCGGCGCTGCGCTGGCGGTCTTGTCGTGTTTCTGCCCCGCCTCGCCATGCCGGATGACCGCGCCATTGCCGAGTTGGTCGGCCAGACCTACGACGCCGCGCTCGGCGACGAGGACTGGGCGGTCGTGCTGCGCCGGATTCTGGCGCTGGTCGGCGGCGAGGCCGCGGCGCTGCACCCGACCGGCGCCCCGATGCAGACCGATGTCGCGGTCCGCGTCGGCTGCGACCCCGCCTACATCCCCCTCTACAACGTCCACTACCACCGGACCTGGCCGATCCTGCCGATGGTGCAGCAGCTGCAGGCCAGGCCGGTCTTCATCGACCGCATGGTGGTGCCGCAATCCGAGTTCATCCGGACCGAATTCTACAACGACTATGCCCGGCCGCAGGGCGGCCACAGCGGCCTCTACTGGGTCGATTTCGACCAGCACGGGCTGGGGGCGCATCTCTCGCTCTGGCGGTCGCGGCGCCGCCCCGACTGGGGTGACGAGGAGGTCCGGCTGCTGCAGCTTGTCGGCCCGCATATCGGCCGGGCCCTGAAGATCCGGGACCGGCTGGCCGCGGCCGGAGCGCGCAGCGGCGCCGCGCCGCCGCTGCTGGCGCCGCGCGAGCGCGACTGCCTCGTCTGGGTCGCCCGCGGCGCCTCGAGCAAGCAGGCCGCCCAGCGCCTGGCCCTGTCGGTCTACACCGTCAACGAATACGTCGCCTCGGCGATGCGCAAGCTGCGGGCGACCAGCCGCAGCGAGGCCGTCGCCACGGCCGTCAGCCTCGGCCTGCTCGATGCCTGAGCTTCGTCCCTCGGCCGGCGGGCGCGAGCTGTCCGACCTGATCAGCCGGATCTACGACGCCGCGCTGGGCGAGGATGACTGGGAAGCGGTGATGGGTGGGTTGTCGCGGCTGCTCGCCAGCGACTCCGCCGTCACGCTGCATCCCACCGGCGCGCCGATGCCGACCGACGCGGCGATCCGGATCCAGTCCGACCCCGCCTATATCCCGCTCTACAACGCCTATTACCACCAGGCCTGGCCGGTGCTGCCGAAGCTTCCGGGGCTGACGGCCGGCTCGGTCTTCGTTGACCGCATGCTGGTGCCGGCGGCCGAGTTCACCCGCACCGAGTTCTACAACGACTATGCCAAGCCGCAGGGCCGGCACAGCGGTCTCTACTGGGTCGATGTCGACCGGCGCGGCCTCGCCGCCCATCTGTCGCTGTGGCGGTCGCGACGCCGCCCCGAATGGGGGCAGGAGGAGATCCGGCTGCTGCAGCATCTCGGCCCGCATTTCGGCCGGGCGCTGAAGATCCAGCTCCGGCTCGCTGCCGCCTCGGCCCGCGGCCCCGATGCACCGGCCCCGCTGCTGACGCCGCGCGAGCGCGACTGCCTGGCCTGGATCGCCCGCGGCGCCTCCAGCAAGCAGGCGGCCCGCGGCCTGGCCCTGTCGGTCCACACCGTCAACGAATACGTCGCCTCGGCCAGGCGCAAGCTGCGGGCAAACAGCCGCAGCGAGGCCGTGGCCAACGCCCTCAGCCTCGGCCTGCTCTCCCCGTGACGCTCCGCTACGCGGCGAAATCCTCGATCCGGTCGGCCGCGGCGCGGTCGTAGCCGCGGCTGGCCTGCAGCAGCTGGGCGGTGTAGGGCTGGGTCACGGTGCCGTCATGCAGCTGCGCCGCGGTCAGCGTCTCGACGATACGGCCGCGGTTCATCACCGCGAGCCGGTCGCACATCACCGACACAACGGCGAGGTTGTGGGTGACCAGCAGATAGGTCAGCGCGCGCTCGGCCCTGAGGCGCTTCAGCAGGTTCAGGATCTCCGCCTGCACCGAGACGTCGAGCGCCGAGGTCGGCTCGTCCAGCAGCAGCACTCGCGGTTCCAGGATCAGCGCCCGGGCGATGGCGACGCGCTGGCGCTGCCCGCCCGAAAGCTGGTGCGGGTAGCGGAAGCGGAAGCTGGGGCCGAGCCCGACCTCCTTCAGCACCCGCTCGACCCGGGCATCACGGTTGTCGAAGCCGTGGATCGCCAGCGGCTCCATCAGCGTCGCGTCGACCGTCTGGCGCGGATGCAGCGAGCCGTAGGGGTCCTGGAACACCATCTGGCACAGCTTGAAGAAGCCCTTGTCGCGATGCCGCCCCTGCTCCCGTCCGTCGACCGCGATCCGGCCGGTCCACTCCGGGTTCAGGCCGGACAGCGCGCGCAGGATCGTCGACTTGCCGGAGCCGCTTTCGCCGACCAGGCCGAAACTCTCGCCCCGCGCCACGGCCAGCGAGGCGTCGCGCACCGCATGGGTGTCGCCGAAGACGACGTCCAGACCTTCGATCGCGATCATCGCGTCCATTTCACGCCTCCAGCCAGGCCGGGTCGCGCTGCAGCACCGGCAGAAACGGCCGGGTGTCGCCGATCTGCGGCAGGGATTCGAGCAGCCCACGGGTGTAGGGGTGCTTCGCCTGGTGCAGCTCCGCCGCGCGGCAGCTCTCCACCACCCGCCCGGCATACATGATCAGGATCCGGTCGCAGAAGCTGGCGACGAGGTTCAAGTCGTGACTGATGAAGATCAGCCCCATGCCACGCTTGGTCACCAGGTCGTCGATGATCGCCAGCACCTGCATCTGCACGGTGACGTCGAGGGCCGAGGTCGGCTCGTCCGCGATCAAGAGGTCCGGGTCGGGGATCAGCATCATCGCGATCATGATGCGCTGGCCCATGCCGCCCGAGACCTCGTGCGGGTACAGGCCCCACACCCGCTCCGGGTCGCGGATGCGCACCGCCTCGAACATCTCCAGCACCCGCCGCTTGGCCTCGCGGCCGGAGGCGCGCTTGTGGATCCGGTAGGCCTCGGCCACCTGCTCGCCCACCGTGACCACCGGGTTCAGCGAGAATTTCGGGTCCTGCATCACCATGGAGATGCGGCGGCCGCGGATCTCCCGCATCTGCCGCTCGCTCTGCCGCTGCAGGTCGATGCCGTCGAACACCAGCCGGTCGGCCTGGACCCGGCCGGGCGGGCCGACCAGCCGCAGGATCGAACGGCCGGTCATCGATTTGCCGGAACCGCTTTCGCCGACGATGCCCAGCTTCTCGCGCCCGAGGGTGAAGCCGAGGCCGCGCACCGCCCGGACCGGCCCCTTGGCCGTATCGAAGGTGACCGAGAGGTTCTCGACCTCGAGCAGGGGGCGGTTCAAGACTGCCCCTCCTGCTTCGGGTCGAGGATGTCGCGCAGCCCGTCGCCCAGCAGGTTGAAGCCCAGGCTGACCACGAAGATGGCGATGCCGGGCATGGTCGCGACCCACCATTGGTCGAGGATGAAGCTGCGGCCCTTGGAGATCATCGCCCCCCATTCCGGCAGCGGCGGCTGGGCGCCGAGGCCGAGGAAGCCGAGGCCCGCCGCGGTCAGGATGATGCCGGCCATGTCGAGCGTGACCCGGACGATCACCGAGGACAGGCACAAGGGCACGATGTGCCGGGCGACGATGCGCGCGCTGGAGGCGCCCTGCAGCCGCACCGCGCTGATGAAATCGGCGTTGCGGATGGTCAGCGTCTCCGCCCGGGCGATGCGGGCATAGGGCGGCCAGGAGGTGATGGCGATGGCGATGATCGCGTTCTCGATGCCGGGGCCGAGCGCGGCGACGAAGGCCAGCGCCAGGATCAGCTTCGGGAAGGCCAGGAAGATGTCAGTGATCCGCATCAGCACCGCATCGACCCAGCCGCCGAGATAGCCGGACACGGTGCCGATCAGGAGCCCGACCGGTGCGGCGGTGACCGCCACCAGCACGACGATCAGGAGGGTCAGCCGGGTGCCGTAGATGATGCGGGACCAGATGTCCCGGCCGAGCTCGTCGGTGCCGAGCCAGTGCTCGGCGCTGAAGGGCTGCAGCCGGGCGGCAAGGTTCTGTTCGATCGGCGACTGATGGGCCAGAAGCGGCGCGATCGCGGCGGCGACCAGGAGCGCCAGCACGATCACGAGCCCGATCATCGCCAGCGGGTTGCGGACGAGGCCGAGCCACAGCAGATAAAGCCGCCCGAGCCGCGCCTGGCCGCGCGACCGCGGCGTGTCGGAAAGAAGCCAGGCGCGCCAGGTGTCGGGTTTCGGCAGGATCTCGAAGGATTGCGTCATTGCTCGCCTCCGCCCGGCACTCTGAGTCCCCCCTCCCCTCGCGGGAGGGGGGTAGGGGGAGGGGGTTCGCGCCGCAGAGCCATTGACAGTCGTCTGCGATCCCCCGTCACAGCGGATCGATCCCTACAATTCTTGGAAGGCCGGCTGCCAAGTCGACAACCCCCTCCCCCTACCCCCCTCCCGCGGGGGGAGGGGGGACAAGGAAGGTGCGATCTCGCTAAACCCAGGCACCTCATCATCGCGCCCTCGGGTCCAGCACCCGGTACAAGAGGTCGGACAGCATGTTGAGGCCGATGTAGACGGTGCCGACGACGATGGTGCCGCCGAGCACCGCATTCATGTCGGCGTTGAGCAGGGAGTTGGTGATGTACTGGCCGAGGCCGGGCCAGGCGAAGACCGTCTCGGTCAGCACCGCCCCTTCCAGGAGGCCGGCATAGGACAGTGCGACCACGGTCAGGAGCGGCACGCGAATGTTGCGGAAGGCATGGCGCCAGATCACCGCCCGCTCCGACACGCCCTTGACCCGCGCCGTGGTGACGTATTCCTGGCGCAGCTGGTCGAGCATGAAGGACCGCGTCATCCGGCTGATATAGGCGAGGCTGTAATAGCCAAGCAGCGCCGCCGGCAGCATCAGGTGGTCGATCGCGTTCCAGAACACCTCCCATTCGCCGGCCATGGCAGCATCGAGCGTGATCACGCCGGTCACCGGCTCGACCAGCCCGTCATAGAACACGTCGAGCCGCCCGGGCCCGCCCACCCAGCTGAGCTTGGCGTAGAACAGCAGCAGGCCGACGAGGCCGAGCCAGAAGATCGGCACCGAATAGCCGATCAGCCCGACCACCCGGACGAGATGGTCGGGCCATCGGCCGCGATAAACCGCCGCCAACACCCCCGCCGGCACCCCGATCAGCACGCCGAACAACACGCCGAGCGTCGCCAGCTCCAGCGTCGCCGGGAACACCCGGCCGATATCCTCGAGCACCGGCCGCGAGGTCAGCACCGAGGTGCCGAAATCGCCCGACAGCACGTCCCCGACATAGCGGCCGAACTGGTCCCACAGCGGCTTGTCGAGGCCGAGCTCCAGCCGCGCCTTCTCATAGACGTCGCGCGGCGCCCGGTCGCCGACCACGGCGAGCACCGGGTCGATCGGCACCACCCGGCCGATCAGGAATGTGACGAGGAGAAGGCCGAAGAAGGTGGTCGCCAGCGAGACGACCACTCCGGCGACGCGGAGGGCAAGCCCGCGCCGGCGCCGGCGGCGGATGCCGCCGGGCCGGGTCGGAACCGGCTGAAGAGTGGTGGGAGCAGTCACGCGCTCAGGACTTCTTGCCGGTCCAGTAGAAGTTGCTGTCGAAGGCCGGGCCCCAGGTGATGCCTTCGACATTCTTGCGCATGGCCGGCACCTCGGTGACCTGGAACATCACCGCGAAGGGCGAGACCTCCATGTGCTTGCGCTGCAGATCTTCATAGATCCGCGCCCGCTTGGCGCCGTCGCGCTCGGTGACGGCACTCTGCGCCATCTTGGTCAGCTCCGGATCCTGCCAGCCATTGCGCCACGACAGCGTCTTCGACTTGGCGTCGGGGCCGTTGTCGACATTGATGGCGAAGGTCTCGGCGTTGGAGTTCGGATCCTGATAGTCCGTGCCCCAGCGGCCGATATACATGTCGTGGTTGCGGGCCCGGTACTTGGTCAGGGTCTGCTTGTTGTCGCCGGGGATGATCTCCACCTGCACGCCGGCCTGGGCGAAGGTCGACTGGATCGACTGCGCCATGTCCATCGAGGGCGAGGCATTCCACACGTCGAAGGTGGTCTTGAAGCCGTTCGGCAGCCCGGCCCTGGCCAGCAGCTCCTTGGCCTTGGCGACATCGAGCTTGAACGGCGCGTCGTCGATCTCGCCCAGCATGCCCTCGGGGATGAAGCCCTGATGCTTGACGCCGATGCCGCGCATGAAGCTGTTGGCCATGCCGTCATAGTCGATCAGGTATTTCAGCGCCTGCCGCACCTCCGGCTTGTCGAAGGGCGGGTGCAGCGTGTTGAAGCTGACGTACCAGACCGAGCCCTTCGGTGAATTCTCGAGCTTGATGTCGGGGTTGCCGTCCAGCGACTTCAACTGCTCGGCGCTGAGGTTGCGGGCGATGTCGATGTCGCCCTTCTGCAGCAGCAGAAGCTGGGTCGCCGGCTCGGCGACATGGCGGATGAAGACGCGGCGGAAGGCCGGCTTGCCCTGCCAATAGTCGTCGTTGCGCTCCAGCACCACGGATTCGTTCGGCTTCCAGGAGACCAGCTTGAACGGGCCGGAGCCGGCGGAATGCGTCTTCAGCCATTCATGGCCGAAATCGCCGTTCGCCTCGTGCTCCTTGACCAGCTTGCTGTCGACCACCGAGGCGACGCCCGAGGTCAGGCAGTTCAGCACGAAGGTCGGCGCATAGGCCTTGTCGGTCTTGAACACCAGCGTCCGGTCGTCCGGCGCCGTGACCATCTGGTCGACATTCTCAGCGGTCAGCCCGAACTGGCCGAGGATGAAGGCCGGGGACAGGTTCAGCTTCACCGCGCGCTGCAGCGACCAGGCCGCATCCTGGGCGGTCAGCGGGTTGCCGGAGTGGAACTTCACCCCGTCGCGGATCTTGAAGGTGTAGGTCAGTCCGTCGTCGGAGACGGTCCAGCTTTCGGCCACGCCGGGCAGGAGCTTGCTGACGTCCTTGACGTCGTAGCCGATCAGCCGCTCATAGACCTGGGCCTGGTACTCGGCCGCCGAGAATTCGAAGATCTCGGCCGGGTCGAGCGAGATGATGTCGTCGATCTGCCAGGCCTCGACCAGAGTGTCCTTCGGCGTCTCGGCCATCGCCGGAAGGCTGGCGCAAGCGAGGATCGTCGCGGCGAGAATGTTGCGGGTGAAACGCTTCAACACGTCTACCCCTCCCTGTTGTCTTTTTCCCGACCATGGAACGGAACCGGGCGCCCGACGGCCCCGCCGGATCCCATCCAGCAGGACCTGCATCGGCGCCCGAGGTCGACCCATCTTCCGAGCCGTGTCCGGCTGGAGTCAAGCCGCTCCCCGGGAACGTTCCCGCACGGCCGGTGTCCGCCGGAAGACGTTTGCCGCCGACGGGATTCCGCCTAGGCTCGCCGGCGATGACGACACCATGGCGGGGGATATGGTGGGACGATCCGGTGATGTCGTACCGGCCGGCTTGGCCGAGCCGGAGGTGGCCGCAGCCGCGGCGGCGCTGATCGCGGCCCAGGCGGAGCCGGGCCAGCCACAGGCGCTGTTCCGCGCCGCCGACGCCGCCTACCGGGCGCTGATCGGGCATCGGCTGTTCACGATCATGGCGCTGCGCGCCGACACGGCGGAGGCGGAGCGGGTCTATACCAGCGACGCCGCGTCCTACCCCGTCACCGGCCGCAAGCCGATGCAGGAGAACCGCTGGTCGGCCCAGGTGATCGGGCGGCGCGAGGTGTTCCTCGGCCGCACCCTCGCGGAGATCGCCGAGGTGTTCCCGGACCATGCGCTGATCGGCTCGCTCGGCTGCGGCGCCGTGCTGAACTTCCCGGTGGTCTATGACGGGCGGGTTCTGGGCACGGTCAATGTGCTCGACGCCGAGGGCCGCTACGACGAGGCTGCCGCCGGGCGTGGCCGCTGGCTGACCCCGCTGCTGGTCCCGGCCCTCCTCGCCGTGTGACGAAACCGCAAACGACGAACAGGGAGACAGAGAATGCGCATCCTATCGTCCGTCCTCCTCGCCGCGGCCTTGCTGGCGCCGCTGGCCCCCGCCGTCGCCGCCACGCCGTCCGACGCGTTGGTGGTGGCCAAGAACATCGACGACATCGTCAGTCTGGACCCTGCCCAGGCCTACGAGTTCACATCCGGCGAGATCGTCACCAACACCTATGACCGGCTGGTGCAGTACGAGGCCGAGGACATGCAGAAACTGGTCGGCGCCCTGGCCGAGCGCTGGACCGTGTCCGACGACGGCAAGAGCATCACCTTCACGCTGCGGCCGGGCGTGACCTTCCAGAGCGGCAACCCGGTGCGACCCGAGGACGTGGTCTTCTCCCTCGCCCGCACGGTCCGGCTGAACAAGGCGCCGGCCTTCATCCTGACCCAGCTGGGCTGGACGCCGGAGAATGTCGAGCAGGTGGTGCGCAAGACCGGCGAGGCGGAGGTCACGATCACCACCACCGGCGGCTTCTCCCCCAGCTTCGTGCTCAACGTCCTGGCCTCCCGTCCCGCTTCGATCGTCGACGAGAAGACGGTGATGCAGCACGCCAGGGACGGGGACCTGGGCAATGCCTGGCTGGGCCAGAACTCGGCCGGCACCGGGCCGTTCTCGCTGCGCGCCTACAAGCCGAACGAGTCGATCGCGCTGCGTGCCAACCCCAATTACTTCCGCGGCGCGCCGGCGATGACGTCAGTGATCTACCGTCACGTCGCCGAGCCGGCGACCCAGCGCCTGCTGCTGGAGGCCGGCGACGCCGACCTGGCGCGCGACCTGACGCCGGACCAGGTGGCGGCGCTGGAGGGCAAGGACGGCATCGCCATCGGCACCTACCCGCAGGCGGCGGTGCATTTCTTCGCCCTGAACCAGAAGGTGGAGGCGCTGCGCAGCCCGAAGCTGTGGGAGGCGGCCCGCTATCTGGTCGACTATGACGGCATGACCAAAAGCTTCCTGCGCGGCCAGATGAAGGTGCACCAGGCCTTCTGGCCCGAAGGGTTCCCCGGCGCGCTGAACGACACGCCGTTCAAGCTGGACATCGACAAGGCCAAGGCCCTGTTGGCCGAAGCCGGGGTGAAGCCGGGGCTGACGATCAAGATGGACGTGATCTCCAGCCCGCCCTTCACCGAGATCGCGCAGTCGCTGCAGTCGACCTTCGCCCAGGCCGGCATCACGCTGGAGCTGGTGCCCGGCACCGGCAGCCAGGTGATCACCAAGTACCGCGCCCGCAACCACGAGGCGGTGCTGCTGTACTGGGGCCCGGACTTCATGGACCCGCATTCCAACGCCGGCGCCTTCGCCTACAACGTCAACAACGCCGACGACGCGCCGCAGAGCACCGCCACCTGGCGCAACGCCTGGCTGGTGCCGGAGCTGAGCGCCGAGACCCAGGCGGCGCTGCAGGAGCGCGACGCCGCCAAGCGCGACGCGATGTACATCGACCTGCAGCGCAAGGTGCAGGCGTCCTCGCCGATCGTGATCATGTTCCAGGCGGTCAGCCAGGTGGCGATGGCGAAGTCCGTGCAGGGCTACGTCAACGGCGCCACCAGCGACCAGATCTACTACCGGCTGGTGACCAAGAAGTGATGCCCGACAGCACGATCGAGACCGAACGCCTGGTCCTGCGCCCGCACCGGACGGAGGACTTCGAGGATCTCGCCGCGATGTGGGCGGATCCGGAGGTGACCCGCTTCATCGGCGGCCGCCCCTCGACATCCGAAGAGAGCTGGGCGCGGCTGCTGCGCTATGCCGGGCTGTGGTCGCTGCTCGGCTTCGGCTATTGGGCGGTGCGCGACCGCGCCTCCGGCCGCTTCGTCGGCGAGGTCGGCTTCGCCGACTTCCGGCGCGGCCTGGGGCCGGATTTCGACGGCGCGCCGGAGGCCGGCTGGATCCTGGCCCCCTGGGCCCAGGGCCGCGGCCTGGCCGGCGAGGCCGTCCGCGCCGCCCTGGCCTGGGGCGACGCCCGGGGCTGGGCCCGCAGCGTCTGCATCATCGACCCGGAAAATACCCCGTCACTGCGCCTGGCGGAGGCCTGCGGCTATCGCGAGATCCGCCGCCTCACCTACAAGGACCACCCGGTCATCCTGCTGGAACAGACGAGCCAGCCTTAGCCGGCCGCCTCAATTCGCCCGATATGCGGCCACAGTGTTGCCCCCGTCCCTGCCTATACGCCTGCCGCATTGAAAAGGACTGCGGCCTGGGGCCGGGAAGGATTTCGATATGGGCTATTTCGAAGGCACGCCGGATCACGATGTCATCGACGGGAACGACGAGGCGGACACCATTCTCGGCCTCGAGGGCGACGATTATCTCGACGGCCGCGGCGGCAACGATGCGCTATTCGGCGGTGACGGCAATGACGGCCTGACCGGGGGCGCGGGCACCGATGCGCTGGACGGCGGCGCGGGCATCGACACGGCCCGATATTATGGCTCGGCCGCAGGCATCGTCGTCGATCTGGCCGCGGGCACCGCGTCCGGCGGCGATGCGGAAGGCGACCAGCTGACCGCGATCGAGAACCTGGTCGGCAGCGAGTGGAACGATCGGCTTGCCGGCACGGGCGCGGCCAATTCCCTGACCGGCGGCGGCGGGAATGATGTCCTGGTCGGTGCCGGTGGCGACGATATGCTGAACGGCGGCACGGGGGCCGATGTGCTCGACGGTGGGGCCGGCATCGATTCGGTCTCCTATGCCGACAGCCCCGCGGGCTTTCCCGTCACTGTGAACCTCCTGACCGGCCAGGGCCAGGGCGGCATGGCAGCCGGCGACACGCTGATCGACATCGAGAATGTGACCGGCACCTGGAGCGCCGACATCATCACCGGCAATGCCGCCGCCAACGGATTGGCCGGCCTGCATGGCGACGACGTTCTCGACGGCGGTGCCGGCAACGACCGGCTGGAGGGTGGCAATGGCATCGACACGCTGATCGGCGGCGACGGCGACGACGTCATCGACGGCGATTTCGGCGCCGACGCGATCAATGGCGGCGCCGGCAGCGACACCGTCAGCTACGCGGCCTCGGTCGGCAATGTTCTGGTCGACCTCTCGGCCGGTCGCGGCGGCGGGTTCTACGACGACACCGGCGACACCTATCAGGGCATCGAGAACGTCGTTGGCAGCGACTATGGCGACGAGATCACCGGCGATGCCGCAGCCAACCGGCTGGATGGCGGCGCCGAGGCCGACCTGCTGGCCGGCGGCGACGGCGACGACGTGCTTCGCGGCGGGTCCGGAGCCGACACGATCGACGGCGGCGCCGGATACGATACCGCCGACTACGGCACCAGCGCCTCCGCCGTGCGGGTCTACCTCTCCGCGGTCGTTCCCAACAATGACGGCGATGCGGCGGGCGACATCCTGACGGGCATCGAAGCGCTGGTCGGATCTGGCTTCAACGACACTCTTCAGGGCGACGCTCTCTCCAACTGGCTGCAGGGCGGCGGCGGCGTCGATTCCCTCAGTGGTGCCGCGGGCGACGACGTCCTCGAAGGCGGCGACCAGATGGATGCCCTGACCGGCGGGCTGGGGGCCGACATCCTGGACGGCGACGCCGGGCGCGACACCGTCTACTATTTCGGCTCGGCCAGCGGCGTCACGGTCGATCTCGCCGCCGGCACCGGCAGCGGCGGCGAGGCCGAAGGGGATGTCCTTCGCAGCATCGAGATCGCCTATGGCAGCCACTGGAACGATCGCCTCACCGGCAGCGTCGACGACAATTACTTCTTCGGCGACACCGGCGACGACCTGATTAACGGCGGCAGCGGCCTGGACGGCCTGGCCGGCGGCGACGGGGCCGACACCCTGATCGGCGGGGCGGGCGCGGACCGAATCGACGGCGGCGCCGGCGTGGACACCGCCTATTACACCGGCAGCAGCGCCGGGGTGCGGATCGACCTGACCGCCGGCACCGCCGCGGGCGGCGACGCCGAGGGCGACACGCTGATCGGCATCGAGCGCCTGGCCGGCAGCAATCTGAGCGACACGCTGCGTGGCGACGGCCAGAACAACATCCTGCGCGGCTATCTCGGCGGCGACATGCTGCGGGGCGAGGGCGGCAGCGATTATCTCTACGGCGATGCCGGCAATGATTCCCTGATCGGAGGCGCCGGGCCGGACCGGCTGGACGGCGGCGACGGCAACGACACCGTCTACTTCACCGACAGCACCACGGGCGTCTCGGTCGATCTCGCCGCCGGCACCGCGACGGGCGGCACCGCCCAGGGCGACGCTCTGATTTCGATCGAGAATGTCGCCGGCACCAATTTTGCCGATAGCCTGGCCGGTGACGGCCAAGTCAACATCCTACGCGGCTACAGCGGCAATGACGTTCTCTCCGGCCGCGGCGGCGCCGATACGCTGTACGGCGACGCCGGGGCCGACCGCTTCGTCTATGCCGCGGCGACGGACAGCGCCGGGGCGGCGCGGGACCGGATCGCCGATTTCAGCCATGCCCAGGGCGACCGGATCGACCTGGCGCGGATCGACGCGAACGCCGCTCTGTCGGGCGACCAAGCCTTCACCTTCATCGGCGCCGCAGCCTTCTCGCACAAGGCTGGCGAGCTGCGCGCGGCGGCCTCCGGCGCCGACACGCTGGTCGAGGCCGACACCAATGGTGACGGCACGGCGGATCTCCAGATCCTTCTCACTGGCCTCACTGGCGCCCCTACCCTTGTCGGCGCCGATTTCATCCTCTGACCCAAGGGACGACGCCGGCCCAAACGGCGTCGTCCCAGGCCTTCATCTCAGAACTGATAGGTCAGGTTCAGCCGCACGCTGCGGCCCGGCTCGGTGTAGTAGCGCAGCGGCTGGGTCGGGTTGTCGGGCACGTTGAGCGCGTCGTAGTACTTCCGGTCGAACAGGTTGAACACCCCGGCCTGGATGCGCACACCGTTCAGCCGCTCCAGCTCCCACCAGCCGGTCAGGTCGACGATGGCGTAGCCCGGCGCCTTGAAGTCCACCGCCGGGTCCTCGACCTTGTCCCGCCGCGTCGCCATGGTCACCGAGGCGTCCGCGCCCCAGCTCGCTGTGTCGTAGCCGAGGCCGAGGATGGCGCGCAGCGGCGGCACCGAGTTCAGCCAGGTCTCCGCCCCCTCGTCGCGGCCGACGGTCCAGGCCAGCGACGCCCAGCTGCGCCAGCCGTCGCCGAAGCGCCAATGCGCCGCGGCCTCGATGCCGTAGATCCGCACCCGGCCGCGGTTCACATAGGAGGTGACGCCAAGCGGATAACTGCCCGACGGCGCGCCGACGCTCTCAGGATCGACGCCGATCTGGTCGATGAAGTTGCGGTACCAGGTGTCGAACCAGGTGATCGAGCCGCCGAGATCATCGTCGCCGAGCCGGGCCCCGATCTCGTAGCCGCTGCTGGTCTCCGGCTTCAGGTCGGGGTTGCCGAGGCTGAGATAGGTGCCGGGCCCGCCATAGTTCAGATAGAGCTGATAGGCGCTCGGCGCCCGGAACCCCTTGGCCCACTGGGCGTAGAACGTCATCTGGTCCAGCGCCTGCCACGACACCAGCACCTTCGGCGACAGCGCGCTGTCGGAAGAGGAGGACGGCAGGTCGCCGGCATTCGGATTATCGCGATAGGCGGCGGTCTCATGCGGGGTCAGCTCGTACCAGTCGAAGCGCAGGCCGGGCGTGATCTTGACCCGGCCGTCGAGCACCGCGATCTCGTCCTCGGCATAGAGGCCGACGGTGTTGCCGCGCACCTCCGGCATGTCGGCCTGGTTGGAATGCAGGAAATCGCACAGCCGCGGGCCGAAGATCGCCCGCCTTGTCGTCGTCGGGCAGTTGTCGACGCCGCTGGAATGCTGGTCGATCCCGACATGATAGTATTCGCCGCCGAGGATGAGGCGGTTGGGCAGGCCGGCCATGTCGACCGTCTTCTCGGCCTCGCCGGTCGCGCCCCACAGCGTCTCCTCGATCCGGTTCTTGCGCTTGTAGAGGCCGCTCGGATAGCCGTAGAGGAAGGGGTCGCCGGGGATGATGAAGGCGCGGGAATCGACGCTGCGCAGCCCGTCATTGCCGTCGACCCGCTCCGTCTCCAGCCAGTACAGCGTCAGATGCGCCCGGTCCAGCAGCCCACCCGGCTGCGGCGCCTCGTAGTCGTAGTCGAGCGAGACCCGCTTGCGTTCGCTGCGCTCGAGCCCGTCATCGTGGCCGATCAGGTAGCTCTCGCCCGGCCCCTGGTCGGTCTTGATGTCGATGTTGTCCTGTCGGCGGAAATACTCGCCGGTGAAGGACAGGCGGTGGCCGCCCTCGAAATGATGCGCCAGCTTCACCAGGATGTTCTGCTGGTCGTAGTCGTCCGGGTTGGGCTTGGTGCGGTCGGCACCATAGCCGCCGATAGTGCCGCGGTTGTCGAGCTCATACCCGATGCGGAAGCCGCCCTGCAGCATGAGATAGGTGTCGCCGCCGATGCGGCCGGCAACCGCGGCGCTGCCGCCGACGCTGTCGTCGTCGCCCTGATAGCCGAACTTGGCGAGGCCGCCATAGTCGCGGCCGTCGCTCAGCAGATCCTCCGGATCGAAGGTGCGGAGCGCCAGCACGCCGCCGAGCGCGCCCGAGCCGTAGCGGCTGGAATCGGCGCCACGGATGATGTCGATCTTGGCCAGGGAGTCGAAATCGAAGCTGCGCAGCCCGCCGCGCACGTCACGGGCGCCGTCGTCGAGATAGGGCAGCCGGATGCCGTCGATCGTGGTCAGGACGCGGTCGCCGTCCAGGCCACGGATGTTGATGCTGTCGTTCTGCCGGTTGAAGTTGACGCCGGCATCGACGCGGCGGCCGAGATCCTGCCAGCTGCGCACGAAACGCTGGTCCAGCTCCTGCCGGTCGGTGCTGTCGGTCCAGGCCGGCTGGTCCTCGACGGCGGCGCCGGTGACCGGGATCGGATCGAGCTGCAGCGTCGGCTCGGACGGCGGCGCCTGGACAGGCGCGGCCGGCGAAGCCGACGTGACGGCAGGCGCCGACTGCGCGATAGCGGCCCCGCCGCCGAGACTCAGGGCGCCCAGCGCCACGCCCAGGCGTAGCGCACCGCGATACCCATCAACCATGAATGAACCCCCGCTCCGCGAATGGATTCCGGCGGCTGGGGGCGATCCGACCTGGCTGAACCGGGACTGGACGGCGCGGCGTCCGACTGATCTCGGCGCCGCCCGATCCGGCTGTGAGTTATCCGCAGCGGAAACCGAACGTCAACAATATTCTGCAAATAATTCTCAATCTCATCTCTTTCAGCACGAAATCAGATTCGAAAAGCTTCCACGGAACCTTTCGCGCCTTCGGCAAGAGAAATCGTCCACAACATTCTCAAGAAAACCCAGCGAAGCGACATCTGCCTGCAACAAACCTCGATTAGGGTCCGGCCATCTTTTTGATCAGCGCATTACCACACGCCGGAATCCCAATGATTCATGGTGCAGGGTGGCGCTGTCCCTTGTGCATGTCCGGCGACCACTGCCCCGACGCGACCGGAGCGTCGAGTTTCTCTTCGAGGATCCGAGATGACATCCGAAAGCAGGCGCGACTTCCTGAAGACCGCCGGCGCCCTGGCCGGTGCGGCCGCGGCGATGTCGGTGTTCCCGCCGGTGATCCGCCAGGCCCTGGCGATCCCGGCGCACAACGCCACCCGCTCGATCAAGGATGTCGAGCATGTCGTCATCCTGATGCAGGAGAACCGGTCCTTCGACAATTACTTCGGGACTTTCCCAGGCGTCCGCGGTTTCGGCGATCGCTTCACCATCCCGCTGCCGAACGGGCGAACGGTGTTCCAGCAGTCGAACGGCAGCCGGGTGGTGATGCCCTATCACCTCGACGCCAGGAAGGGCAACGCCCAGCGCGTGACCGGCACGCCGCACAGCTGGAACGATGCGCAGGACGCCTGGGCGAACGGCCGGATGTTCGAATGGCCGCGCTACAAAGAGAACCAGTCGATGGGCTACTACAAGGAGGCGGAACTCCCCTTCCAGTTCGCCCTCGCCAACGCCTTCACCCTCTGCGACGCCTATCACTGCTCGCTGCACGGCGGCACCAACCCGAACCGGCTGTACCACGCGACCGGCACCAACGGCCCGACCGGCGCCGGCGTCGCCGCCGTGGTGAACGAGTGGGACGATTTCGGCCCGTCCAGCCAGGGCTACACCTGGACGACCTATCCGGAGCGGCTGCAGAAGGCCGGCGTCACCTGGAAGGTCTACCAGAACCTGCCGGAGAATTTCGGCGACAATGCGCTGGTCGGCTTCCGGCAGTACCGCCGCGCCAGCGAGGCGATCGGCAATGGCCCGAACGGCCAGCCCTATATCCCCTGGCAGGAAGCCCACGACCAGGCCCAGCCCCTCTACAAGGGCGTCGGCAACACCATGCCGCGCAGCGGCCTGACCACCCCGGCCAGCAACCGGCTGGAGGAGTTCCGGGCCGATATCCAGGCCGGCAAGCTGCCGCAGGTGTCCTGGGTGATCGCACCGGCCACGTATTCCGAGCATCCCGGCCCGTCCAGCCCGGTGCAGGGCGCCTGGTACATCCAGGAGGTGCTGGCGGCGCTGATCGCCGATCCGGACCTGTGGAGCCGCACCGCCCTGATCGTCAATTTCGACGAGAATGACGGCTTCTTCGACCATGTGCCGCCGCCGACGGTGCATTCGCTGAACCCCGACGGCAGCCCGGCCGGCGCCTCGACCCTGCCGGACCAGTCGATCGCCTTCGAGCGCTTCAACTACCCGGTGCCGCCCGGCACCACCGGCCAGCCGAAGCCGGACGGCCGCGTCTTCGGCCCCGGCCCACGCGTGCCCTGCTATATCGTCTCGCCCTGGAGCCGCGGCGGCTGGGTCTGCTCCGAGGTGTTCGACCACACCTCGGTGCTGCGCTTCCTGGAGCGGCGCTTCGAGGTGGCGGAGCCGAACATCCCGCCCTATCGCCGCGCGGTCTGCGGCGACCTGACCTCGGCCTTCAACTTCTTCAACCCGAACAGCGAGCAGCCGCCGCGGCTGCCGAGCCGGACCAAGGCCTCGGCCGATGCCATCCGGGCGCAGCAGGAAGCGCTGCCGCAGGTGCCGGTGCCGGCGGAGACGACCCAGGCCGCGCCGCGCCAGACACGCGGCATCCGCCCGTCGCGGGCCCTGCCCTACGAGCTGAATGTCGGCGCCGAGACCGATGCCGCCGGCAACCGCATCCGGCTGAACTTCGCCAACACCGGCAAGGCGGGCGCCGTGTTCCATGTCTACGACCGGCTGCATCTCGACCGGGTGCCGCGGCGCTATTCGGTCGAGGCCGGCAAGGAATTGGAGGGCGAATGGAACACCGCCCCCGATTTCGGCAAATACGACCTGTGGGTGCTGGGGCCGAACGGCTTCCATCGGCACTTCACCGGCACCGTCGTCGCCGGCGGCCGCAAGCCGGTGCCGGAGATCGCGGTCTTCTACGACAAGCGCGCCTGCGGGCTGATCGTGCGGCTGACCAACAGCGGCAACGCGCCTTGCGTGTTCACGCTCAAAGCCAATGCCTACAAGCTGTTCGATCTGCCCTGGCGGCAGATGGTGCCGCCGCACGGCCGGACTACCGCCTATCTGCCGCTGCTGCTGCAGGGCAAGTGGTACGACTTCACCGCGCGGATCGAGGGCGACGCCCTGTTCACCCGCCGCTTCGCCGGGCGGATGGAGGACGGCGTGCCCAGCGTCTCCGACCCTGCCATGGGCGAGACGGATCTGGCTTGATGGACAGCTCCGCGCCGGTCGCCGGGCCAGCGCGGAGCCCTTCTTGGAATCCCCAATATCGTCATTGCGAGCGCAGCGAAGCAATCCAGGGCCGTTTGACGTGGCCCCTGGATTGCTTCGTCGGCTTCGCCTCCTCGCAATGACGGCGAGGCATTACTGAAACGGTCCCGTTGGGGGAATGGCCAGGCAATCGCCCGACCCCCTACCACTCAAAAGGATCGGTCGTCAGCCGCTTGCCCACCAGCATGGCGTCGGCGACCAGGCGCAGCGGCGAGCCGTCGATGTCGCTGCGGCGGGCGTCCAGCAGCTCGGCGAAATGCGCGTAGATCCGCTCATACTCCTCGCTCGGTGCCTCGGCCACGACCGTGCCGCCGACCGACAGCGCCGCGCCGCCCTTGAACAGGCGGGCCGAGCGGCCGTCCGCCGTCTCGATCGTCATGTGCCATTTCTCGTCGCCCTGCTCGCGCCAGTCGAAATCGGCGGTGAGCGTCGGCGCCGCCGGCTCGGCGCTGGCAAAGACGAGCTGGGCCGCGATCGGCGTCTGCCGGTTCGCCGGATAGGTCAGCTCCGCGCTGCGGACGAAGGGCGTGAACGGCAGGATGCGGGTGAAGATCGACAGGGCGTTGATGCCGGGGTCGAACACGCCGAAGCCGCCTGGCTGCCACACCCAGTCCTGGCCCGGATGCCATTTGCGGACATCCTCGCGCCATTCGATCCGGACCGAGCGCACGCCGCCTTCGGCCAGCAGCGCCCGCGCCGCCTCGACCGCCGGGTTGAAGCGCGAATGCCAGGTGGCGAACAGCACGCGGCCGCGATCGGCGGCCAGGGCCTCGAGATCGGCGAGCTCGGTCAGCGTCGCCGCCGGCGGCTTCTCCAGCAGCACGTCCTTGCCGGCGAGGAGGGCCTCATGGGCAATCGCGTGACGCACTTCCGGCGGCGTGTTGATGGCGACGATGCCGATCTCCGGCCGCGCGGCGTAGAGCTCGGCCGGGGTGCGGAAGCTCGGCACCCCGCCGTGGCTTAGGCCGCGCGAGCTGACCACGGCCGCGAGCTCGAACTCGCCGCTCTTGTCGATCACCGGCAGATGCTGGTCTTGCGAGATCTTGCCCAGGCCGATGACGGCGATCTTGTGCTTAGCCACAGGGTCTCTCCTCCAAGAGCTCGCTTCAGCGCGACTTCTCGCCGCCCGCCGCGACGATCACGGCGATGATGATCAGCCCGGTCAGCACCAGCCGCAACCCGGTTCCGGTGCCGAGCGTGTTGAGCATCGTCACCAGCAGGAACAGGAACAGCGCCGCGCCCCACAGCCCGGGCAGGTTGGCCCGGCCGCCGGCGACGCTGGTGCCGCCGATCACCACCACGGCGATCGAGTTCAGCAGGTAGTCCTTGCCCATGTCGAGCGAGGCGCCGCCGAAATAGCCCGCCATCAGCGCCCCGGCCAGCCCGGCGAAGCCACCGGACAGGGCGTAGGTCGCGAACCGGGTGCGCTCGACCTTCACCCCGGCCAGATGGGCGGCGCGCGGGTTCTGCCCGACCGCCAGCACCGACCGGCCGTAGATCGTGCGCTGCAGCACCACGGCCATGATCGCGGCCAGGGCGAAGCCCGCGACCGCCATCACCGGCACGCCCGCCACCTGCGCCGTGGTGAAGGCGGCGAAACTCTCGGGCGGCGAGATCCGCAGGCCGCGGCCATAGGCGATGGCAACCGACTGGAACACCAGGCTGGAGGACAGGGTGGCGATGATCGGCGGCATGGCGAAGCCGCGGATCAGCGCCCAGTTGGCGATGCCGACGCCGAGGCCGACGGCCAGCGCCGCGGCCAGGCCCGGCAGGATCATGCCGTCCTGCCCGGCCATCACGATCATGGCGACGGAGCCGGAGAGGGCGATGTTGGACGGGATCGACAGGTCGATGTTCCCGGGCCCCATCGCGATCACGAACATCTGGCCGATCGCGACCACGACGAAGAACACGCCGAAGCTGAGCGCGGCGGAGAGCACCTGCCCCGCCCCCTCGCCCGCCGCGAGGACGACCACCGCCAGCCACAGCAGCACGGCGCCGGCCCAGGACCACAGCCAGGGCCGGTCCGTGGTCCAACTCGAGATCCGGGTCATCGCGGCCGCCTCCGGCTGGTCAGTGCCCTGAGGGCCAGGACGATGATCAGGATCGCGCCCTGGGCGCCGATCTGCCAGTCGGGCGAGATCCGGAGGAAGGTGAGGAGCGAGCCGGCCAGCGTCAGCACCAGCGCGCCGGCCACCGCCCCGACCGGCGACACCCGGCCGCCGACGAAGTCGCAGCCGCCGAGGATGGCGCCTGCGATGGACAGCAAGGTGTAGCGCTGGGCGATGTTGGCGTCGCCCGAGCTGGAGAGGCCGAGCAGCGACAGGCCGGAGAGGAGGCCGAACACCGCGGCCAGCGCATAGAGCCCGACCCGGATCTTGAGCAGCGACCAGCCGGCCCGGGCGATCGCCTTCGGGTTGCCGCCGGCACCGCGCAGCACGGCGCCGAGGGCCGAGCGCATCAGGAACAGATGCACCAGCAGGGCCAGCGCGACCGCCACCAGGATCGGCAGCGGCACGAAGGGCGGCTTCCAGCCCATCGCCGCGCGCAGCCAGGCCGGGCTGGCGCCGCCCGGCGAGGGCAGGACAAGGATGGCGAGGCCGAGCCAGACGAAGCTCATGCCCAGCGTGACGACCAGCGACGGCACGTTGCGCCAATGGATCAGCGCGCCCGCCGCGGCATAGGCGAGAATGCCGCCCAGCAACACCGCGGCGCCGAGCCAGGGCGTCTCGACCAGCCAGGTGGCGGCGACGCAGGTGACGAAGCCGACATAGGCGCCGATGCCGAGGTCGAGGTCGTTGACCGTCAGCATGCACATCTGCGCCAAGGTGGCGAAGACGATCGGGATCGCCAGGCCGAGCATCAGGTTCAGCCCGAGATAGCTCATCGTCCTCGGGTTGATCAGGAAGATCGGCAGCAGGATCGCGGCCAGCGACAGGAAGGGCAGCAGCGCCCGCCAGGTGGAGGCGCGGGTCAGGGGCGCGGTCCAGTTCGGCCGCGGGCGGGTCAAGGCGAGATCGGTCATGAGGCGCGGCGCTCTTCTTCCGCGAAGGAGGCCTGGAGGACGGCGGCTTCGGTCAGCTGCGACCGGTTGAGGTCGGCGACGATGCGGTTGTTGCGGAACACGTAGACATAGTCGCAGTGCTCCAGCTCCTCCATCTCCGTCGTGTACCAGAGGAAGCTGCGGCCCTGCTGCGCCTGGGCCCGGATCAGGCCGTAGACCTCGTGCTTGGTGCCGACATCGACACCGCGCATCGGATCGTCCATCAGCACGATCTCGGCGTCGGAGCCGAGGGCGCGGGCGAACAGCGCCTTCTGCTGGTTGCCGCCGGACAGGGTCAGGATGCCACCCGACAGGTCGGGGGCGCGGATGCCGATCCGCTCCCTCCACTCCCGCCCCAGCGCCGCCTCGGCGGTGGGCGAGATCAGGCCGCCGCGGTGCAGCGCCGAAAGCGAGCGGATGGTGATGTTGCGCTCGATCGACCACAGCGGGAACACGCCTTCGGTCTGGCGGTCGCCGGCGACGAAGGCGACGCGGCCGCGCACCTCCGCCCCGCCACGCCGCAGGCCGAAGCGGGACCCGCTGGCAGTGTCGTAGACCCGCTGCAGCAGCCGGCTCTGGCCGTGCCCCGCCAGGCCGGCGAGGCCGATGATCTCGCCCTCCCGCGCAACCAGCTCCAGCCCCGTCGCAGGCCCGGCCGGCACGCGCACCCGGACCGGCGCCGAGCGATCCGCCGCCCTCGCCGCTTCCGCCGCCGTGGAGGCGGCATGGCCCATCGCCGCGACCAGGCCGGGCTTGTCGATCTCGCCGGATCTCCAGGCGCCGACGACGCGGCCGTCGCGCATCACCACGATGCGGCCGGCCGTCGACAACAGCTCGCCTAGGATATGGGTGATCAGGATCACCGACAGGCCTTCGGCCACCCGCCGACGTACGAAATCCAGCAACTGCCCGGCCGCGACCACGTCGAGCGAGGAGGTCGGCTCGTCCAGGATGACCAAGTGAAGCGGCGCGTCCGTCACGCTGAAGGCGCGCGCGATCTCCACCATCTGCCGCCGGCCGATGGAGAGATCCGCCACCTCCGCCTCCGGCGCGATGCCGTGGCCGGGGAAGATGCGGTCGAGCGTGCCGATGATCAGATCGCCGGCCCGCCGCCGCCATCCCGGCCCGGTCAGGCCGGGATGGCTGATGCGGGCGTTCTCCGCCACCGTCAGGTTGGGGCAGAGCGACAGCTCCTGGAACACGCAGCGGATGCCGAGCGCCTGGGCCGGGCCGATGGCGTAGCGGCCGGTGCGGTCCTCGCCCAGCACGGTCAGCCGCCCCCGGTCCGGCGCCAGCGTGCCGGCCAGCACGTTCATCAGCGTCGACTTGCCGGCGCCGTTATGCCCGGCGAGGCCAAGGCACTCGCCGGGCGCGACCGCGAGGTCGACCCCGTCCAGCGCCTTGACCGCCCCGAAGCTCTTGGCCACCCCGGCGAAGTCGACGATCGGTACGGCGACACGATCGGGCTGCATGAGGATCACTCGGCCTTTCCGCTCACCCCGCGGTCGGGGTCGGCGGCAGCTCCTTGCCGGCGGCGACGGCGTCGATCAGCTTCACCACCCAGTCCTGCGGATAGGTGGCGTTGGTGACGCCGCCTTCCGGCGTCTGCGCCAGCCAGTAGTCGAGCTTCGCCTGCTCCACCACCACGGTCGGCAGCCGCAGGTCCTTCGGCACCTCCTTGCCGGCCAGGATCTGCTGCGCCACCCAGAAGGCGACCTGGGCGGCGCCCGGGGCGATCGACAGGCTCATCGTCTCATAGCCGTTCGCCGTCTGCTCCTTCCACCACTTCAGCTCCTCATAGCGGTTGCCCATGATGATCAGCGGCACCTTGCGCCCGGCCGCCTGGAAGGCCTGGGCCGCGCCGTAGCCGTCGCCGCCCTGGGTCACCACCGCGTCGATCTGCGGCAGGGTCGGCAGGATGCCGGCGACTTCGCGCTGCGCCACGGTCTGGGTCCAGTCGCCATGCACCGAGCCGGCGATCGAGAAGCCGGGATGGGCCTTCACCCCCGCCTCGATGCCCTTGTGGATCTCGTCGTCGACGAAGACGCCGGCCAGGCCGCGGATCTCCAGCAGCTTGCCGCCCTGCATCTTGCCGGCGAGATAGTCCATCTGGGCGCGGCCCATGCCTTCGAAATCGATGGCGATGCGCCAGGCGCAGGGTTCGGTGACGATGCCGTCGAAGGAGACGACGACGATGCCGGCGTCGCAGGCCTCCTTGACCGCGCCGTTGATCGCGGTCGGCGACGCCGCATTGACCACGATCGCGTCATAGCCCTGCAGGATCATGTTCTGGATCTGCGCCGCCTGGTCGGTCGGCGAATTGTCGGCGGTGGTGAAGGCCGGCGCCTCGGCCACCAGCTTCTTCTCGACCGCGGTCTTGCCGACCTCGTCCCAGCTCTTCAGCATCGCCTGGCGCCAGGAATTGCCGGCGTAGTTGTTGCTGAGCGCAATCGTCTTGCCCGAGGTGTCGCCGGTGGCGGCGCCCTCCGCCGCCTGGGCCGGCACTGCCGCGACGCCGCACAGGAGCGCGGCCAGAGCCCAGCTTCTCACACCACCCATGGACCAGATCCTCCCGAAATTTTCTGTCCGGAATCACCTCCGGCGGGCCGCACTATGAGATTGATCAGACAAATTGACAAGTGTTCGGCCGGGAGAACAAATGCGCACCTCTTGACCGCCTTCATCCTCGGTCCGTGAGGAGCGAGCATTTTATTCCCAGAAAAATTTTCGTACTCCGAAAAAACAATTTGGAACCTGTTCCTCCGGCACGCATTTCCGGCGCGGCGGGGCTGCGGATCCCGTTCCCACGGCGCTTGGGCCCTCGCCTTGCATTGTCTTATGGGGGAGATGTTCGAGTGAGAATTCTGTCCATCGCGGCGCTCGCCGTGTCCGGCATCGCGGCCTCATCGACAGCCTGGGCCCATGGCACGCTGGAGATGCCGATCAGCCGGGTCTATGCCTGCTACAAGGAAGGTCCGGAGGACCCGAAATCCGAGGCGTGCAAGGCCGCGAAGACGGTCGCCGGCCCGCAGGCCTTCTACGACTGGAATGGCGTGCGCCAGGGCGACGCCGGCGGCAACCACCAGCAGGTGGTGCCGGACGGCCAGCTCTGCTCGGGCGGCGGCGCGGAGTTCCGCGGCCTCGACCTGGCCCGCCCCGACTGGACGAAGTCGTCCATCGTCCCGACGGCGGCCGGCGACTACACCTTCGTCTGGAAGGCGACGGCGCCGCATGCGACCAGCTATTTCCAGTACTACATCACCAGGAACGGCTGGAACCCGAACGCGCCGCTGAAGTGGAGCGACATGGAGGCGTTCGCCACCGTGGCGGGTTCGGCCGCGCAGAAGGTCGGCGACCAGTATCGGATGACGGTGAAGCTGCCCCAGGGCCGGAAGGGTGACCACGTCATCTACGGCATCTGGCAGCGCGCCGACAGCCGGGAGGCGTTCTATGCCTGCTCGGACGTGAAGTTCCCGGGCGACGGCACGCCGGTGCCGACCACGGGCTGGGAGGACCAGGGCCCGCTGGTCGCCAACAGCGACCTGGCCGCCGGCAGCACGGTGACGCTGCGTGTCTTCGACCCGTCCGGGCGCGATGCGGCCAAGCATTCGGTGACGCTGACCGCCGCGACCGGCAAGGCGTCGATGTGGCCGTACACGCTGGCGCAGAAGGTCAATGCGGAATCGCAGATCTTCAAGATCGGCGTGCTGCAGTCGGGCAGCGGCACGGCGAGCATCGTGCCGGCCCAGTCCGCCACCGCCAACCGCGTCTATCTGAGCAAATCCTACGCCGGCTACTCCTACGAGATCGACAAACAGGCGCCGGCTGGCGGCGGTGGCACGACCACCTGGGTCGAGGGCGCGAGCTATACGGTGGGGCAGGTCGTGTCCTATCAGGGCCGCAACTATCGCTGCCTGCAGGCGCACACCGCCTGGGTCGGCGCCGGCTGGAGCCCGGCGACCAGCCCGACGCTCTGGCAGCCTGTCTGACGGTGCCATCCGGCCTGCAGTCGGAGGGCGGCAGGCCGGCCTCTACGAGTGCAGCCGCGCCGCCTGCAGATCCTGGATCAGGAGCTGCGCCGCGCGGGAGGCGGTGGCGCCTTTCCGGGTCACGATCTCGAACGGCGCATCGTATTGCAGGATCTCGGGCAGCAGTGCCCGCAGCCGCCCCTCCTCTACCCAGGGCGTGGCGTAATGCACCGGCAGGAAGCCGAGATAGCCGCCGGACAGGATCAGGATCGCCTGCGCTTCCATCGCATCGACCGTGGCCGCGGCCGAGGCCTCGGACAGGCCGAGCCGAGTCAGGTCGCTCAAGTTCCAGTAGCCGCGGGTGATCAGCCGCTCGCGGCGGATCTCGGCCAGCGTCTCCGGCGCGTCGGGCGCCGCGAACAGCCGGTGCCCAGCGCCGCAGTAGAAGCGGTGCCGTTCCGGATAGAGCGGCGTATAGGCCAGGCCGGGGACGCGGCGCGGGAAGCTGCCGATGGCGAGATCCAGCCGGCCGTCCAGCAGCCGCTTCTCCAGCATCGGCGGCGTGTCGATGGTGACGTGCAGATGCACCCGGTGGTCGCGGCCGCCGAACCGGCGCAGCGCCGCGATCACCGGCGACCCGGGATCGCCGGCGGTGGCGTCGAGCAGCCCGATCCGCAGGTCGCCGGCCAGGCGGGCATCCAGGTTCGACGCCTCGCCGCGGAACGCCTCGACCGCGTCGAGCAGGCGGCGCGCCGCGTCATAGACCGCCCGCCCCTTCTCGGTCAGGCGGAAGCCGGCGCGGCCGCGCTCGCACAGCCGGACGCCCAGCCGCCGCTCCAGCTGCGCCATCTGCGTCGAGACGGTGGAGGCGCCGAGATTGAGCGCCGCCTGCGCCGCAGCGAAGCCCCCGGCATCGGCCACGGTGACGAAGATCCGCAACAGCCGCAGCTCCACATCGGTCACGTTCTTCATGCCGACGAGATTACATCGAGAATCTGCAAAGTGAACGTCGCGGCGCCGCTATTTTTCGGCATTGCAGCCTCTGTCATCCTTCCGGCAACGACACGGTGCAGACGGCGAGGCTTTGCGTGACCTGGACCCTGGATTCCGAGACCGGCGTGCTGCGCGACGTGCTGCTGGCGACGCCGGAGCACTATTCCTGGCAGCCGACCAACAGCATCGCCCGGGCCACGCTGGAGGCCGGGGCGGCCTATGACCACCAGCGGGCCCAGGGCCAGTACCGGCAGATGGTCGACGCCCTCGAAGGCGCCGGCGTCATCTGCCATTACCTGAAGGCCGAGCCGCACCTGCCCTATCAGGTCTACACGCGGGATTCGAGCCAGGTGACGCCCTGGGGCCCGGTGGTCACCCAGCTGTTCCGGCCGCAGCGCCGCGGCGAATACGCCTCGGTGATCGAGTTCTACCAGCGGCATGGCGGCGTCTGGCGCTACTCCACCGACGGCACGCTGGAGGGCGGCGACATCCACATCATCCGCCCGGGCCTGCTGCTGATCGGCTGCTCCGGCGAGCGCACCAACGAGGCCGGCGCCCGCCAGTTCGCGCGCTGGTTCGAGGCCGAGGGCTGGGAGGTGCGGATCGAGCCCTTCCCCGAGCATTTCCTGCATCTCGACGTGATCTTCTGCATGGCCGCCGACGGCCTTGCCGTGGCCTGCACCGAGGTGCTGGACGATGGGCTGCTGGACTGGCTCAAGGCGCACCACATCAAGCTGATCGACGTCACCTACAAGGAGGTGATGCGCATGGGCTGCAACCTGCTGGCGCTGGGCCGCGACCGGGTGCTGTCGCCGAAGCACAGCGCCCGGGTGAACGCCGTCCTGCGCGCCGAGGGGCTGACGGTTCTGGAGCCGGAGCTGGATCTGCTGGCGGCCGGCGGCGGCAGCATCCATTGCATGACCATGCCGCTGAAGCGCGATCGGGTGTAATCAGGAGCCATGCTCACGCTCAACCCACTCCTCGCCGCCGTCGCGGCGCCGCCGATCGCCGAGGCCCAGCGCTGGGTCGAGGGCCGCAGCTTCCCGGCCGACCGGCCGCTGATCGACCTGGCCCAGGCGGTGCCCGGCTACGCCCCGCCGGAGACGCTGGTGGCGCATCTGGCGGAGCGGCTGCGCGACCCCGCCGTGCACCGCTACACCGCGATCCTCGGCCTGTCCGCCCTGCGCGATGCGCTGGCGGCGCGCTTCGCCCGCTATTACGGCGGCGCCATCGGTCCGCAGAACGTGGCGATCACCGCCGGCTGCAACCAGGCCTTCTGCCTGGCGATGGCGGCGCTGGCCAGGCCCGGCGACCAGGTGGTGCTGCCGCTGCCCTATTACTTCAACCACCGCATGTGGCTGGATGCGATGGGCGTCGAGGCGCTGCATCCGGCCTTCCGGCCCGATGCCGGCGGCGTGCCGGATGTCGAGGAGGTGGCGGCGCTGATCACCGACCGCACCCGCGCCATCGTGCTGGTGACGCCGAACAACCCGACCGGTGCGATCTACCCGGCCGAGACCCTGCGGGCCTTCTACGCCCTCGCCCGGCGCCACGGCATCGCGCTGGTGCTGGACGAGACCTATATCGACTTCCTGCCGACCGACGACCGGCCGCATGACCTGTTCGAGGACCCGGACTGGCCGTCGACCCTGGTGCATCTCTACAGCTTCTCCAAGGTCTTCGCGATCACCGGCCACCGCGTCGGCGCCCTGACCGCCGGGCCGGCGCTGATGGCCCAGGTCGAGAAGGCGATGGACTGCGTCGCCATCTGCGCCCCGCGGATCGGGCAGGAGGCGGCGCTGTTCGGCCTGGAGCAGCTCGACGGCTGGGTCCGGTCCAACACCGCCTCGATGCGCGAGCGGGCGACCGTGTTCCGCGCCGCCCTGTCGGGGCTGGAGGGCTGGCGCCTGGTCAGCCTGGGCGCCTTCTTCGCCTATCTCGAGCACCCCTTCCCCGGGCGCGAGGCGGTCGCGGTGGCCCGCGGCTTGGCGCTGGAGCAAAATGTGCTGACCCTGCCGGGCAGCATGTTCGGGCCGGGGCAGGACCGTTTCCTGCGCGTCGCCTTCGCCAATGTCGGCAGCGACGCGGCCCCCATCGTCGCCGACCGGCTGACGGCGGCGCTGGCGTCCCGCGACGCTGCATAAAAAACACGAGGAGGTTTCATGACTCGCGAGATCTATCGTTTTTCCCCGAGCCGGCGGACGCTGCTGAAGCTGTCCGCCGCCGGCGCGGCGCTGGCCACGATCGGCCGGGCGCCCTTCGTGCATGCGCAGGAGCGCAGCCTGAAGATCGGCACCTATGGCGGCTATTTCGAGGAGAGCTTCAACAAGCACGTCTTCCCGGAATTCACCAAGGCGTCCGGCATCAAGGTCGAGTCGGTGGGCGAGCCGACCGGCGAGGCCTGGCTGGTGCAGCTGCAGACCGCGGCCAATGCCGGCGAGGCCCCGGCCGACGTGTCGATGATGGCCCAGGTCGCCATGCTGCGCGGCGCGAAGGCCGGCCTGTGGCAGGCGCTCGACCCGGCAAAGATGCCGAATGCCGCGAAGGTCTTCCCCGAGTTCATCAACAAGTATGAGGATGGCCGCATCGCTGGCGTGGCGGCGGTGGCCTGGTTCATCACCCTCGTCACCAACACCGAGGCCTATCCCGAGGCGCCGACCAGTTGGGCGGCGCTGTGGGACCCGGCGAACAAAGGCAAGATCGGCCTCCTGGCGCTGGCCTCGAACTCCTTCCTGCTCGAGATCGCGGCGCACACCTATTTCGGCGGCAACAACGACATCCTGGCGACCAATGAGGGCGTCGAGAAGGTCCTGGCCAAGCTGGCCGAGCTGAAGCCCAACGTCGCCCTCTGGTACCGCGACGAGGGCCAGTTCCAGAACGCGCTGCAGTCGGGCGAGATCCCGATGGGCCAGTACTACCACGATGTCACCGGCCTCGCCGCCAAGGACGGGTTCCCGGTGCGCTCGACCTTCCCGAAGGAGGGTGGCGTCTCCGACCGCGGCTCCTGGGCCGTCAGCAAGGCGTCGAAGAAGCTGGAGGAGGCGCAGGTCTTCATCGACTACATGTGCCAGCCGGCGCAGCAGGAGCTGCTGTCGCGCAAGGTCGGCACCGCGCCGATCGTGCCGCGCGACGCGCTGACCCTCTCGCCCGAGGAGTTCGCCGCCGTCTCCAGCGACATCAAGCCGATCATCCCGGATTACCGCCTGTACACCGAACGCGGCGACTGGGTCGCGGACAAGTGGACGGCGATGATCACTGGCTGATCCTGCATCCGCCCCGGCCGTCTTCCCTCTTAAAGAGGGGCGGCCGGGGCCCATTTCCGAGACAGCCCGCATGCACGAGCTCCGCCTCCAGGGCATCGCCAAGGATTACGGCCGGGTCACCGCCGTTACCGATGTCGACCTCTCCGTCCCGGCGGGGAAGCTGGTCTGTTTCCTCGGCCCGTCGGGCTGCGGCAAGACCACGCTTCTGCGCATCATCGCCGGCCTCGAATCCCCGACCAAGGGCCAGCTCCTCCTGGATGGCCGCGACATCACGCCGGTGCCGACGCACCAGCGCAATTTCGGCATGGTGTTCCAGTCGCTGGCGCTGTTCGACCATCTGACGGTCGGCGAGAACATCGCCTACGCCCTGCGCATCCGCGGCGCCGACAAGGTGGCCCAGCGCAAGCGGGCCGAGGAGCTGCTGGCCCTGGTGCAGCTGCCCGGCGTGGCCGACCGCCACGTCTCGCAGCTTTCGGGCGGCCAGCGCCAGCGCGTCGCCATCGCCCGGGCGCTGGCGATCGACCCCGGCCTGTTCCTGCTGGACGAGCCGCTGTCGGCGCTCGATGCCAAGCTGCGCGAAGCGATGCAGATCGAGCTGCGGCAGCTGCAGCAGCGGCTGGGCGTCACCACCATCCTGGTCACCCACGACCAGCGCGAGGCCATGACCATGGCCGACCTGATCGTGGTGATGGGCAATGGGCGGATCCAGCAAGCCGGCGCGCCGCTGGAGATCTATCGCCGCCCGGCCAATGCCTTCGTCGCCGATTTCATCGGCACCGGCAACCTGTTGCCAGTCAGGGTGGACAATGGGGGCTTGCGCCTCGGTGACGCGGTGCTGACCGCGAGCGAGGGGCTGGACAGCCTGACGCCGGGCGCCGGCGCCACACTCTTGGTGCGGCCGGAGGAGGTGCAGCTGCGCCCGGCCGGCGAGGCTGGGCCGAACCGGATGCCCGGCACGGTCGATTTCGTGCGCGACGTCGGCAATTCGGTCGAGGTCTATGTCGACTGCGCCGGCACCCGGCTGATCGCCGCCGCGGCGCGCAAGGACCTGCCGCCGATCGCGGCCGGCCAGACCGTGACGGTCGAGCTGCCGCCCGAATCCTGCGTGGTGCTGGCGGCATGAGACGTGCATCCACCGCGCTTGCATCGGGATATAGGAGGTTTATATTTGGATATTCTGGAGGATATCCAATGCCGCTTTACGTCAAGGATGCCGAGGTCGCCGAGCTGGCGGAACGCCTCGCCGCTTTGCATAAGATCAGCAAGACTGAGGCGGTGCGTCGTGCCCTGCAGCATGAGTTGGAGCGCGCCCGCGCTCATCCGACCCTGGTCGAGCGAGGTATCGAGTTCGCCCGCGCTCTACGCGCCCGCGGCGATCGCAAAGCCTCCCGCCCGGCGGACAAGCCGTTCATCGACAGCCTTTACGAGGAGCATTGATGTTCGTCGATGCCTCGGCGCTGACAGCGATCCTGACCGAGGAGCGCGACGCGCGCGAGCTCCTCGCCCGTCTGCAGAATGCAAACCGCCGCGTCACCTCCCCTCTGGCGGTATGGGAGACGGTGATCGCGATTGGCCGCATTCTCGGCCTCTCGATCCCGGCGGCGCAGCAAGGGGTCGAGGATTTTCTCGTCCTCGCCGACATCGCCGTGATCCCGGTCGCGGCGGAAACCCGGGCCCTCGCCATCGATGCCTATGCGCGCTACGGAAAGTCGCGCCATCCGGCGGCGCTGAATTTCGGCGACTGCTTCGCCTATGCCTGCGCCCGCCAAGCAAGGCTGCCGCTGCTGTACAAGGGTGACGATTTCCCGCAGACCGATATCGAGGCGGCATGACCGCGCCTACCCCCGCCATAGTCGCGACACCGGCCGGACCGGCCGCCCCTGCAGCCCCCCGCGGCCTGGTCGCCCGGCTGCCGGCACTGTGGCCGGCGGCGATGCTGGGCGTCTTCTTCCTGATCCCCTTCGTGATCATGGTGGCGTTCAGCTTCTACCACCGCGTCGAGGGCGGGATGTACCAGCCGGCTTTCGAGCTGGAGAACTACGCCCGCTTCTGGACACCCTTGTTCACCCGGGTGCTCGGCTTCTCGCTGATGATCTGCGGCCTGGCGGCGGTGATCTGCGTTACCGCCTCGGTCCCCTTCACCTGGTTCCTCAGCCGCACCCGCCGGTCGGTGCAGGTGGCCTGGCTGGTCAGCATCCTGTCGATCCTGTCGCTGTCCGAGGTGATCATGGGCTTCGCCTGGTCGATCCTGCTGTCGCGCTCGGCCGGCATCTCCAACCTCTTGGTCACCCTCGGCATCCTCGGCACGCCCGACGCCTACACGCCGAGCTTCGGCGCGCTCCTGATGGGGCTGTGCTTCATCGGCTTCCCCTATTCCGTGCTGATGCTGTACCCGGCGGTGAACCGCCTCGACCCGGAGATCACCGAAGCCGCCCGCACGCTCGGCGCCTCGCACCAGCGCGCCTTCTTCACCGTGGTCGTCCCGTCGCTGCGCCAGGCGATCCTGGCGACGATGATCCTGGTCTTCGTCTTCACCCTCGGCTCCTACATCCTGCCGCAGGTGCTGGGCAAGCCGGAGCACTGGACCCTGTCGGTGCTGATCACCGACCAGGCGATCTACCAGTCGAACATCCCCTTCGCCGCGGCACTGGCGGTGTTCCTGGTGCTGGTCAGCCTGGCCCTGATCGGGCTGACCCTGTTGCTGGGCCAGGGGCGGAGACGATGACCATGGGCCGCATGCTCTCCCGCCTCTATATGGGCCTGATCGGGGCCGTCCTGCTGGCACCGATCATCGTTATCACCGGCGTGTCGCTGAACGAGAAGAAGCGCCTGCTGTTCCCGCCGCAAGGCCTGTCCTTCGCCTGGTTCGGCGAGATGCTCCGGGACCCGGAATGGGTCGGGGCGCTGAGCAACAGCCTGGTCATCGCCGTTCTGGCCGCCGCCCTGTCGGTGGCGATCGCGCTGCCCATGGCCTGGTATCTGTGGCGCTGGAACCCGCGCTGGGGCCGCGCTCTCTACACCCTCGGCATCGCCCCCTTCATCCTGCCGCCGGTGGTCTCGGCGCTGGGCTTCCTGATCTTCTGGCAGATCTTCGGCCTGTACGGCCACATCGCCGCCACCATCGTCTCGCACGGCATCTTCTTCGTCACCCTGCCGCTGGTGAACATCGCGCTCGGCCTGGCCTCGATCGACCGCGCGGCGGTGGAGGCGGCGCGCACGCTGGGGGCCGATGAGCGCACCGTGTTCCGCACCATCGTGCTGCCCTCGATCCGGCCCTACGTCATCTCCGGCTACGCCTTCGCCTTCGTGCTGAGCCTGAACGAGTACATCGTCGCCTATATGGTGGCGGGGTCGACCGTGGTGACGCTGCCGATCAAGATCTTCAACGCCCTGCGCTACGGCTACACCCCGGTGATGGCGGCGGTGACGGTGCTGTTCGTGGCGGTGGCGGCGCTGGTGTTCTCGCTGGTTGCCTGGCGCGGCGACCTGCCGCGGCTGCTCGGGGCCACCCGGCCGCCGCGCTGAACGATAATGCGATTTTCGTCCTGATTTGGCAGCCAGGCCCGTCCATGCTTCCAGTCTTCCTGCGGCGGTCACTGCTGCCGATCGTCCTCCTGCTGGCCGCCGCTCCGGCCGCCGCCGATCCCCTCAGCGATGGCTTCGAGGGCGGGCGCATCACGCCGCAGGTCTGGTCGCCCTGCCGGCGGCCGGAGGGCCGCTTCTTCATCGACGAGATGCTGGCGCGCTCCGGCCGCTACGCCGCCGGCATGGCGCTGCTGCCGACGCCGGACCTGCCGCCCGCGATCGAAATAGCCAACGGCCCGCATCTGCGCAGCGGTTGCATCGACTCCGACCAGGACACGGAGTTCGACCCGGGCAGCGACCAGCGGGCCGAGCTGTGGCTGCGGGAGACCCAGCCGAAGGGCACCGACCTCTGGTACGGCTTCAGCTTCCGCATCGACGCGCCGCCGGCGCCCGAGGCCGACGGCCGGCGATTCCTGGTCGGCCAGTGGAAGCAGGCCGGCCAGTACAGCCCCTTCCTGGGCCAGCGCTTCCGCAACCGGAAGTTCTATCTGACGGTGGAGCAGGACGGGCCGGCGCGGTACCAGCAATGCCGGGTGCTGGTCGCATGGGAGGACGGTTACGACTTCTCCGATTTCCCGGCGCATCACAGCTTCCTGCATGACGGCTTCGACGCCACCGGCGCGAAGCTGCCGCCCGACTACGACACCGACTGCCGGCGCGACCTCACCATCGACCGCAAGACGTCGCTGCCCTCGCCCTACGGGGCCTGGGTCGACATGGTGATCCATATCCGCGTCGACGCCCGGCCCGACGACCTGATCGAGATCTGGGCCAACGGCCAGCCGATCGTCACCGTCCGCGGCCCGCTGGGCTATCGCGACAGCGGCCGGCAGTATTTCAAGATCGGCCCCTATCGCGACCCCGCAGACAGCCCGGTCGCGGTCCGCCTCGACAATTTCGGCCTGGGCCAAAGCTTCGAGGAGGTCGATCCGCGGCGCTTCGACCGGTAATGCCAACTGATCAGAACTCATGCCCATAACCGTCATGGCGAGCCCCGAAGGGGCGTGGCCATCCAGCGGCACCGGCCCCTGGATCGCCACGGTGCTTCGCACCTCGCGATGACGGCTTGAGGTTGACGAAAGTCGTTCTTCATAAAGACTCGGTGTGAGGCCTGGGCCCGGCGCCGCTTGGCTGCGCCCGGCCGGCCGCCTATCCTGCTTCGGCCAGATAGCCCCGGAGCGATCATGCTTCGAGCCCTGCTGCCGGCCGTCCTGATCATCGCCACGGCACCGGCCTCCGCTGCCGACATCACCGATGGATTCGAATCGGGACGCATCGACCCGCAGGTCTGGGCGCCCTGCCCGCGCGCCGAGAACCGCTTCTTCATCGAGGAGACGATGGTGCGCTCTGGCCGCTACGCCGCCGGCATGGCCCTGCTGGCGGACGGGAGCGTGCCGCCCGCCATTCCCTCCGTCGAGGTGCGGCGCCGGCGCAGCGGCTGCCTCGACACCATGCCGGGTGCGGTGTTCAACCCGGAGGACGACCAGCGCGCCGAGCTGTGGCTGCAATCGACCGAGCCGGCGGGCGCCGACCGCTGGTTCGGCTTCAGCTTCCGGATCGACGGGCCGGCCGCTGCGGCCGATGGCAACCGGCTGGTGGTCGGCCAATGGAAGCAGAACGGCAGCCGCAGCCCGTTCCTGGCCCAGCGCTTCAAGAACGGCGCCTTCCACCTGACCGTGGAGCAGGCGGGGCCGTCGCCGGGCCAGCAGTGCCGGGTGCTGGTGGCCTGGCAGGACGGCTATGATTTCTCGGATTTCCCGGGCCATCGCAGCTTCCTGCATGGCGGCGCCGACGAGCTGGGCGCCGAGCTGCCGACCGACCGCAGTGCCGATTGCAGCCGCGGCCTCGCCATCGACCGCCAAGCGCCGCTGCCCTCGCCCTTCGGCACCTGGGTCGACATGGTGGTGCATCTGCGCGTCGCCGGCCGCCCGGACGACCTGGTCGAGGTCTGGGCCGACGGCCGGCCCGTCGTCACAATCCGCGGGCCGATCGGCTCCCTCGACGGCGGCGACCAGTACTTCAAGTTCGGGCCCTATCGCGACCCGGCGGAGACGCCGCTGGTGGTCCGCCTGGACAATTTCACCCGCGGCGACGGCTTCGCCGCGGTCGATCCCCGGCGCTTCGGGCAGTAACGCCGGGTGGCAGCCCCGGGCCGCCGCCCCATCTTTGTGATGTCGTTCCGTCCCCATAGCCGCATCGGCCGGTGCGGCCCAGACAAGGAGAACGCGATGAATATACTCTACAGGGCCACCGCCACCTCGACCGGCGGGCGCGACGGGCACACCCGGACCTCCGACGGCCGGCTGGACTTCGACCTCGCCCGGCCGAAGGAGATGGGCGGCCAGGGCAACGCCACCAACCCCGAGCAGCTCTTCGCCGCGGGCTATTCCGCCTGCTTCCTCGGCGCGCTGAAATTCGTCGCCGGCAAGGAGAAGGTGCAGGTTCCGGCCGAGGCCGCGGTGACCGCCGAGGTCGGCATCGGCGAGATCCCGGGCGGCTTCGGCCTCGACATCGACCTGCGCGTCTCGCTGCCCGGGATCGACCGGGCGCAGGCCGCCGAGCTGGTGGAGAAGGCGCACAAGGTCTGCCCCTATTCCAACGCCACCCGCAACAACGTCGACGTCCGGACCCAGATCGTCTGAGACGACGGCGGCACGGCCGGGTCCTCCCCGGCCGTGCCCCGACACTCAGTCGAGATAGCCTTTGCCCTTGAGCCAGGCCTTGAGCCCCTCCTGGCTGTCCGGCTTCACCTCCTTGGCGAAGCCGTTGGCGTGCATGAGCGTCCGCTGCTCGGGATCGTACCAGAGCGGATCCTGGCTCGGCACCGAACCGAGGCCGACCGGAGCATCGCTCTTCTTCTGCGGCGCCCACCACCGGTCGCCCTGCCAGTACATGTTGCTGGCCGAATCCTCGTAGCGCTTGGTCTCGCTGTTGTAGCGGACGCCCGGATACCGCGAGAGATCGGCCTTGGTCGGGTCGGGGGGCAGCTGCAGGTACTTCAGATCGTCCTGCGTCTCGGGCAGCTTGCCGTCCTTGGCGGTCATGGCCCTGACGGTCTCGGCCACCTCCTCCGCCTGTTCCGGCGTCCAGCTGTTGAAGATGCGGCCGAGGCGCGCCCGGGTGTAGTCGAGATCGCTGTAGGTGCCGGTCAGGACGTTGCCCGCGCTCCGGGTCAGCTCGTCGCCGCCCATCAGATGCTCGTCGCCGGGGAAGACCGTCTGGAGGATGCCGAGCAGGCCTTCGTCCAGGAAGTCGTTGTGCTCCGCCAGCACCTCCGCCACCTTCCGGTCCTTGACGCCGTAGAGCACCTGGATGGCGTCCGCATCGGCCTTGTCGTATTTGTGGGCCGCGTCGTAGGCGCCCTTGCCCTGGACGATGCCGGCGCCGGCCACCTGCAGCACCGCCGCCACCCCGCTGACCTTCAGCGGACCCAGGCGGGTGATCAGCCGGCCCAGGGCCGTTTCGGCGATCGTTCCGTCGGACAGCGTCGCAGTGGCTGAGGCGGCGAAGATGGCATCGCTGACCGTGGCGGTGGCATAGCCCGCGGACTTCACGAAATCCTGCTTCGTCCCTGCCACGCCGAAGCCGTTGAAGATCGCATTGGTCAGGTCCGCGCCGACATAGAGCACGTCGACCCCGCCGCCCCGCAACTTCTCCAGCCCGCTCAGGGTCTTGCCCCAGACAGCCTTCTGCGTCGGGCTGAGATTGCTGTTGGCGACCCGCGTCTGCGCATTGTTGATCCGGGTCTCCAGGCTGGTCGGCGCGCCTCGATCCTTTCCGGTCAGGATCTCCCGGGCATTCGGCAGCACTGCTGTCTGGGCCGCGTTGAGCATCATCATCGTGTGCGGCACGTAATAGACGAGATCGGCCGGCGAGGTGTCGAGCGCATCGAGGTTGCGGCCGAACAGGATGGCGCTGCCGCCGCCGGAGATGCGCGTGATCGCGTTGGTGCCGATGTTCAGCCGCTCGGCGCTCGCCATCTGCCGCCGCTCGGTCTCGGTCGGCTGCGCCCGCCCGGCGATGATGTCCTCCAGCCTTCCCTGCCCCATGCTTGCCTTCAGCCCGTCGAGGAACTTGGCAAAGTCTCGATTGGGGTTCGGCCTGGTGCCGTTGACGTACTTCTGCAGGGCGTCGATCTCGGCCCGACTGGCCGTGGCGTCGCCACGGAGAATCGCTTGGTAGCGATTCTCCGCCATGGCCTGGTTGATGTTCTTGACGCCGCCCTTCATCGTCTCGACCACGGCGAAGGTGGCGAGGGCGCGGGTCGAGCGTTGGACCCAGATCGTGCCGGGCGTCTGCGGTTCGGCGGTCCCGGTGTTGGCATAGGGATCGGTCTTGGTCTCCGGCAGCTCCGGCAGGCCGTCCATCGCCTCCTGGATCGACTTCGACTTGGTCATCATGATCCCGGTGCCGAAGAGCTGCGGGATCGGCGCGTCGTTGTCGAAGCCGTCGACCTTCTTCAGGTCGGTCTTGTAGAGGTCGAGCGCGAGCTGGATGCTTTCCTGCCGCTCCCATTGCGGCAGCTTCTTCTCGCCCTCGCGCGTCAGATCCTGCGCCTTCTGTTCGTTCCCCGGCAGGTCGTCGATCGCCTCCATGTCCCGCGCGAGCTGGTCCGCCGCGGAGATCGGGTCGTCGGACTTCACCCCGCCCCAGCCGCTGAGCCCGTGATAGAGTTCGTTGTAGAGCTGGTTGATCTTGTCGTCCTGCCTGGTCGCGGCGGCGTCGAAGTTCTCGATGCTGCGCCGCACGGCCCACTGGGCGTTCGAGTTCTGCGACAGATACTCGTTGTGCCCGAGCTCGCCCTTCTGCTCCAGCTCCGCCTTCTTGTCGGCGCCGAGCGTCGCCGTGCGGGCGGCGATGGCGGTCAGCAGCGACGTGCCCGACCCTTCCGCGTCCTCGCGGCTCATGATGCTGAAGAACTGCTGCTCGTGCAGCAGATTGATATGGTCCCCGGGCAGGTCGCTGTTCATCTTGTCGACGATCCGCGACGCCACGTGATCGACGAAGGCCTTGCCGGCGCCCGCCTTGGCCCCGTCATTGTAGAGGATGGTCTGGCAGGCCGCGCCGAGGTCGAGCAGGGCCTGGATCTGGCCCTTCCGGTCGTCGCCGCTGGATCGCGAGCCGGCGATCGCGTCGATCGACTGGTCGACCATCTTCTGGACGCGCGGATCGGAGGCCAGCAGCGAGCCGCTGCCCGGCAGGCTGTCCTTCGTGTCCGTCGTCTCGCGCAGCTTGGCCAGGAAGGCCTTGGCCCCGTCCGTGCCGCCCTTGCCCCAGGCGGCCTCGAGCTCCCGGACCGGGCGCTCGACCCGGAGCTCCTGGACCGCCTGCTTCACCCCTTCCTGGACGGCGGCGAGATACTGCTTCTCGTCGCTGCCGACATAGGTCTGATAGACGCCGGCCCGCTTGGTGAGGGCGGTGATCTTCGCCGCTTCCGGCCCTTCCGTGGCATCGGCGAGGGCGAGGAGCTGCCGCTTGGTGTCGGCCGTGACCTGGGCATAGTCGCCGCGGTCGCCCGCGGCCGCGATCTGGCCCAGCTGGTCGGTGGTCCGCCCGTCGGCCTTCCACGCCCGCTCCTTCATCTCGCGGACCTGGTTGAGCGCGTCGAGGAAGACCGGATCATCGGGCGCGCGCTCGGCGATCGGCGCGACCAGGTCGCTGAACTCGCCGCGATCAAGCTTTCCGTTGCCGTTGGCGTCGCGGCCGAAGCTGGGCACACCCTGGCCCTGCGAGGCGTGGTCGACCTCCTGCGCGATGGCGACGACGAGGTCGTCCTTCGCCTTGTCCCGGTCCGCCTCGCTCTTCTTCGGATCGCCGGCGACCGCGAGGGCCTGGCGCTGATTTTCCAAGAGGCCGAGTCGGTTCGAATCGAGGACATAGACCTTGTCGAAGGATTCGAGCTGCTGGTCGATGTCGGCCGGGGCGCCGGGCCGGTTGCCGAAGGCCTTCGGGTCGAGCTGGGGCGTGGCCGCCAGCTGGGCGTGCAGGGCCTTGCTGTCGTTCGGGTCGACGCCCGCCTTCGCGTAGATCCGGAACGGCCACAGCCCGGGTTCCACCTTGTGCTCGGAAATCCCGCGCGGGCCCTCGTTCCAGCGATAGGTGGGCGGCGCCTCCGGCTGCGCCGGCGGTTCGGCCGGCTTCTCGTCCTTGGCGCGCTGGACGGACAGGGTGAACTGGTCCGCGGCGTTTGAAGACCGCCTGGTGCCGGCCGCGCTGCGATTCTGTCCGACTTCGGAAAGGACACCCCTGAAGCTCAGGCTCATGACCGCCCTCCCCCTTTGGGCCGTGAATGACTCATGACAATTTCGTGACAGGGAGGCTACGGATGGAATTCCCATCTCGTCAATCGGAACCGTCGCTGCGACGGACTATCCGCCCAGCATCACCCGGTCGCTCTCGCGCGGCACCAACTCGAGCGGCCAGAGGGCCTGGACCGGGCCGGCGGCGGAATTGTCGGCGTGGTCCGGCATGGTCGCCAGCAGCGCCTCGGCCAGTTTCACCCCGAGATCGTGCAGCGACAGGCGGAAGCAAGTCAGCGCCGGCGACAGGAAGCGGCTGAACGGGCTGTCGATCATGCCGCCGATCACCGCGATCTCCCGCCCGGGCCTGAGGCCGGCCTCGTTCAGCCGGCGATAGGCGCCGACCACCATCCGCTCGTTGACCACGAACAGCGCGGTTGGCGGCGGGCCGCGGCGCAGCAGCGCGTCGGCCATGCGGTAGCCGCCGGCCTCGGTCATCTCCTCCGCCTGCACCAAAGCCTCGTCGAAGCCGATGCCGTGCTTCGCCAGGGCCTTCCGATACCCGTCCAGCAGAATATGCCCCTGCATCAGGTCGTGCCCGGCATTGCCGAGGGCGATGCGGCGGTGGCCGAAGCCGACCAGCCGGTCGATCGCGGTCGCCGCCGCCTGGTGGAAATCGAGGTCCAGCCAGGGGTGGTCGCCGCCCGACAGGCTGCGGCCCAGCGCCGCGAAGGGGAAGCGGCGCTGCGCCAGATAGTCGAGCCGCGGGTCGATCCGCCGGGTCCAGGGCAGCAGGATGCCGTCGGCCAGGCGCCGCTCCACCACCCGGCGCAGCTGCGCCTCGTGGTCGCCGTCCGGCGTGTTCAGCAGCACGACCAGGTCGAGCCCGTGCCGGGCCAGCACCTCCTGCACCCCGTCGAACAGGCCGATGAAGAACGGCTCGCCATAGGGCTCCGGCCCGCTATAGGCCTGCAGCATGAAGGCGACGGCGTTGGTCGACCCCTTGCGCAGGCTGCGGCCGGACTGGTTCGGCGAATAGCCCAGCGCCGCCGCCGCCTCCAGCACGCGCCGCCGGGTTTCGGGGTTGACGTCGCCGCGGCCGTTGAGGGCGCGGGAGACCGTCCCGATCGAGATGTTCAGATGCTTCGCGAGCTCGCGGATTCCCAAGCGTTCCCTCCCTCCGGCGCGGACAGAGTGCAGCGAAACGTACCGGCCGCGCCAGAAGCGGATTGACAGTCGGATGCGTTCGATATCAATATCGTAAACGTTTACGGCGACATTATCGAACAATTTGCCGCCGATCGAGGAGGGGAACCCGAGTGCGAGCCGTGCTTGCCGGATGCGGCGCCATGAGCCGGGCCTGGCTCGATGCCGCCCGCCAGATCCAGGGGCTGGAGGTCATCGGCCTCGTCGACCTGGACCCGGAACGGGCGCGGGACCGCGCCGCCGAGTTCGAGCTGGCGGGCGCCGAGATCGGCACCGACCTGCCGGCCCTGCTGGACCGGCTGCGCCCCGACATCCTGTTCGACGTGGTCGTCCCCGCCGCTCGCCGCGAGGTGGTGCTGGCCGGCCTCAAGCGCGGCTGCCACGTGCTGAGCGAAAAGCCGATGGCCGACAGCCTGGCCGCGGCGCGGGAGCTGGTGACGGCAGCCAGGGCCACCGGACGGCTGCATGCGGTCGTGCAGAACCGGCGCTACATCCCCGGCATCCGGCGCCTGCGCCGCGCGGTCGAGAGCGGCCTGATCGGCGAGCTGACCGGGGTGCATTGCGATTTCTTCCTGGCGCCGCATTTCGGCGGCTTCCGGGAGGAGATGCGGCATGTGCTGCTGCTCGACATGGCAATCCACACCTTCGACGCCGCGCGCCATGTCGCCAGCCGCCGCCCCCTCGCCGTCTACTGCCACGAGAGCAACCCGGCCGGGTCCTGGTACGCGCATGGCGCCAGCGCCCATGCCGTCTTCGAGCTGGAGGGCGGCGCCGTCCTGACCTATCGCGGCAGCTGGTGCGCCGAGGGGCTGCGCACAAGCTGGGAGAGCGCCTGGCGCCTGACCGGCACCCGCGGCAGTCTGACCTGGGACGGCGCCGAGGAGTTCCGCGCCGAGGTCGCCACCGGCCGGCGCGAGGGCCTGTTCTTCCAGCCCGAAACGGTCGCGGTGCCGCCGCTCGACCCGGCCGATCGGATCGGCGGCCATCTCGGCGTGATGCGCGACTTCATCGACGCCATCCGCACCGGCGCCGAGCCCGAAACCGTCAGCCACCGGAACTTCCACAGCCTCGCCATGGTCTTCGCCGCGATCGAGAGCGCGCGCCAGGGCCGCCGCGTGGCCATCGAGACGATCGAGGAACCATGACCAGCACACGGCCCAATCGAACGAACCATCAGGACATCCGCATCGGCACGATGGTGAAGGCCAATGGCGACGATCCGGCCGGCACTGTCCGGCGGCTCGTGGCCCTCGGCTTCGAGAGCATCGAGCCGTTCTTCTGGCAGACGCTGGGCGGCAAGGACATCCCGCGCCTCGCCGCCGAGATCCGCGAGGCGATCGGCGACAGCGGCGTCACCGTCGGCGCGCTCGGCATCTTCGGCAACCCGCTGGAGGACCAGGCGCAGGATCGCGAGACCCTGGCCGGCTGGGAGGCGCTGATCGACCACGCCCATCTGTTCGGCACCGACATCGTCGCCGGCTTCACCGGCCGGGTGCGTGGCCGGCCGCTTGAGGAGAGCCTGCCGCGGTTCAAGCAGGTGTTCGGCCGGCTGGCGAAGCGGGCCGCCGACAAGGGGGTGCGCCTGGCCTTCGAGAACTGCCCGATGGAGGGCAGCTGGAAGACCGGTGACTGGAACATCGCCCACAACCCGGCGGCCTGGGAGCTGATGTTCGACGCCCTGCCGGACGACAATCTCGGGCTGGAGTGGGAGCCCTGCCACCAGCTCTACTACCTGATCGACCCGGTGCCGCAGATCCGGCGCTGGGCGCCGAAGATCTTCCATGTCCACGGCAAGGACGCGACCGTGCGCTGGGACGTGGTGAAGGAGCACGGCATCCACGGCCGCTTGCCCTTCGCCTTCCACCGCACCCCCGGCTTCGGCGACACCGACTGGACCCGGGTGATCAGCGAGCTGCGGCTGGGCGGCTTCAGAGGCTCGATCGACATCGAAGGCTGGCACGACCCGGTCTATCGCGACGAGCTGGAGATGACCGGCCAGGTCCAGGGCTTGCGCTACCTGCAGCGCTGCCGCGGCGGGGAGTTCGTCGCCAATCCATAACCAACACAGTGGAGGAAGCTCATGTCCAGGACACTGCGACTTCTGTTGGGAACCGCCGCCCTTCTGGCCTCCGCCACGCTCGCCCGGGCCGAGCCGGTGACGCTGGAGGTCTGGACCCATGACGATGAGGGCGAGTTCACCTATGTGCTGGCCAAGGAATTCGCGGCGCAGCATCCCGACATCAAGGTCAACATCAAGCACGTCAACTTCGCCGACGTGGTCAACGACGCGATGCGCGCCTACGCCGCCGGCTCGGCCCCCGACGTGATCGGCATCGACAACCCCGAGACGGCGATGTTCGCGGCACGCGGCGTTCTTCTGGACCTGACGCCTTATGTCGAGCAGTCGCAGGTGATCAAGGCCGACGCCTTCTATCCCGGCCCGCGCAACTCCTCGACCTGGGACGGCAAGCTCTTCGCCATCCCGCGCGCCTCCAACACCCTGGCCCTCTACTACAACGCCGACATGTTCAAGGCGGCCGGCCTCGACCCCGACAAGCCGCCGCAAACCTGGGACGAGCTGTACCAGGCGGCCAAGAAGCTCACTGATCCCACCAAGAACGTCTATGGCCTCGCCTTCTCCGCCATCGGCACGGAAGAGGGCACCTTCCAGTTCCTGCCCTTCATCCAGAGCGCCGGCGCCGACTACGACAGCGTCGGGTCGGACGGCGCGGTGCGGGCGCTGGAGTTCTGGCAGAAGCTGCTGGACGAGAAGCTGGCATCGCCCGACACGCTGATCCGCAGCCAGCACGATTCCGCCGGCACCTTCAACGCCGGCAGCGCCGCCATGGTCATCTCCGGTCCCTGGGAGCTGCCGTTCATGGCCAAGGAGGCCAAGTTCGACTACCGCGTCGCGCTGTTCCCGGTGGAGAAGGAGGGCAGCCCGCGCGCCTCGGCCCTCGGCGACTTCAACAACGTGATCTTCAAGACCTCCAAGCACCCGAAGGAGGCCTTCATGCTGCTGGAGTACATCTATTCGCAGAACCACCGGATCTGGAACGAGTTCGGCCTGCTGCCGCCGATCCAGGACGCGAAGGCCGACTCGCCGCAATGGCCGCAGGCCTATGCCGTGTTCACCGAGCAGATGCAGTATGCCCGGCCGCGCGGCCCGAACCCGGACTGGCCGAAGATCTCGAAGGCGATCCAGACCGCGATCCAGTCGACCCTGACCCATCAGACCGACGCCAAGACGGCGCTCGCGACCGCCCAGTCGACGATCGATCGCGTGCTGAAGAAGTGAGGACGACCGGACACGGCCTGATCATTCAAGCTCCCCCTCCCCTCGCGGGAGGGGGCAGGGGGAGGGGGTGTCGATGACGAGTGCCCAGATCCGCCAATCGATGACTGATCGTTCGGTGAATTCTCGACCCGCCTTCGCCCGCCTGCCCCTGCTGCGCACCCTGCGGGACGGCAGCGGCTTCGACGTGGCGCTGGTACTGTGCGCGGTCGGCTATCTGCTGGTCTTCGCCGCCTTCCCGCTGGTCTACACGCTGGTGATGTCGCTGCAGCAGGTTGACATGTTCTCGCTGGCCTCCTTCGACCGGCCCTTCGTCGGCCTCGACAACTACCGCGACGTGTTCTCGCGGCCGGAGGCGCTGCAGATCCTGAGGAACACCGTCCTCTTCGTCGTGCTGTCGATCACCTTCCAGCTGAGCATCGGCTTCGGCCTGGCACTGTTCTTCCAGCAGCCCTTCCCGGGCGCGACCTATATCCGCGGCGTGTTCCTGGCCGGCTGGATCATGCCGGCGCTGGTGGTCGGCGCGATCTGGAAATGGATCTTCGCCGGCGATTTCGGCGTGCTGAACTATGCCCTGACCAGCCTCGGCCTGACCGGCGGCAAGATCTTCTGGCTGTCCGACCCGGACGTGGCCCTGTTCGCCGTGATCATCGCCAATATCTGGCTGGGCATCCCGTTCAACATGATCCTGCTGTCGGTCGGCCTCGCCGCGATCCCGCGCGACCTGTACGAGGCGGCGGAGATCGATGGCGCCCGGGCGGGCCGCCGATTCCTGCACATCACCCTGCCGCTGATGCGGTCGACGCTCGGCGCCGTCATCGCTCTCGGCATCATCTTCACGCTGCAGCAGTTCGACCTGATCGCGGCCCTGACCAAAGGCGGCCCGGCCAACGCCTCCAACGTCGCCCAGTACTGGTCCTGGCAGATGTCGTTCGAGACTTACGAGATCTCGGCCGGCAGCGTCGTCGCCGTGCTGATGATCGCCCTCGTGATCCTGGTCGCGGCGCTCTATGTCCGCTCGACCGAACGGGAGCACGCGGCATGAAGTCGGCCAAGCCCTTCATCCTCCTCGGCCTCGCCCTGATCTTCGCGGCGATCTACCTGTTCCCGCTGTACTGGATGTACGTGACGGCGCTGAAGTCCGGCAGCGAGATCTTCGCCTTCCCGCCGAGCTTCTGGCCGACCGATCCGCAATGGCAGTTCGGCCGGATCTTCGCCGAGCAAGCGATGGACCGGTATCTCTGGAACTCGCTGCTGATCGCGATGGGCACCACGGCGCTGGCGACGCTGATCGGCACCGGCGCCGCCTATGCCCTGTCGCGGCACCGCAACGCCTGGACCGCCGTCGCCCTGTTCCTGGTGCTGATGCTGCAGGTGCTGCCGCCGTCGCTGATGGTCACGCCGATCTTCGTCGCCTTCAGCCAGGTCGGCCTCTTGGAGACGCCCCGCGCCGCCGTGGTGTTGGCCCAGACCGCCAAGGTGCTGCCGCTCTACATCGTGCTGTGCCGGTCGACCTTCCTGCAGGTGCCGCGGGAGCTGGAGGATGCGGCGCGGGTGGACGGCGCCTCGCGCGTCGGCGCCTTCCTGCGCATCATGATCCCCCTCGCCCGCAACGGCATCCTGGTGGTGTCGGTGCTGATCTTCCTGCAGTCCTTCGGTGAGTACGTCTATTCGCGATCGCTGATCGCGGCGGAGAATCTGCAGACCGCGACGGTCGGCCTGTCCTCGTTCATGGGCCCGAACACCAATGACTGGGGCGGGATCATGACCTATGCCGCGATCTACGTGACCCCGATCCTGATCGTCTTCGCCCTGCTGCAGCGCCGGATCGTCAGCGGGCTGACGGCCGGGGCGCTGAAGTAGGTTGCAGCGCTCGTCGGACGCCGGCCAGCAGCACCAGCGCCCAGATCGCCACCGCCAGCACCCCGAGCGCGCCGGCGATCGGCCGTTCGAAGAAGGCCAGGACGTCGCCGTCCGCCTTGATCATCGAGGTGAAGAAATGGTCCTCGAGCATCGGCCCGAGGATCAGGCCGAGGATCATCGGCGCCACCGGGAAGCCGTTTTCCTCCATCACGAAGCCGATCACGCCGAAGACCAGGATCACCAGCACGCCCAGCAGCGAGTTCTCGATCGCGAAGGCGCCGACGATGCAGAACATCAGGATCAGCGGGCTTAGCAGGCTGCGCGGCAGCAGCAGGATCTGCCGCGCCGCCCGGATGGTGGCGAGGCCCAGCGGAATCATGACGATGTTCGCCAGGATGAAGATCAGGAAGATGGCGTACATCTGCGGCGCCTGCTCGATGAACAGGGTCGGCCCAGGGTTCAGCCCCTTGAGATACAGCACGCCGATCGCGATCGCGGTGATCGAATCCCCGGGGATGCCGAACACCAGCGCGGGCACCCAGGCGCCGGCCAGAGCCGAGTTGTTGGCCGAGCCGCTTTCGATGATGCCTTCGACATGGCCGGTGCCGAACTTCTCCGGCGTCTTCGAAAAGCGCTTGGAGACGGCGTAGGACATCCAGGCGGCGATGTCGGCGCCGGCGCCCGGCAGGATGCCGATGATGGTGCCGAGCACGCTGCCGCGCAGGAAGCCGAGCGGATAGGTGAGGAGCAGCCGCAGCTGGCCGGCCAGGACATTGCCCGAGGGCTGGCGCGCCACCTCGATCGGCTGGCGGATCGCCAGGACGGCGCGCATCACCTCCGACACGGCGAAGAGGCCGACCATGACGTTGATCGGGTTGATGCCGCCCATCAGGTCGACGCTGCCGAAGGTGAAGCGCGGCACGCCCGCCGGGTTCTGCAGCCCGATGCAGGAGACGAACAGGCCCAGCAGCAGCGCCGCGAGGCCCTTGGTGACCTGGGCGCCGGAAATGAAGACGGCACAGGACAGGCCCAGCAGGACCAGCCAGAAATATTCGAAGGAGCTGAAGCTCAGCGCGAAATCGGCCAGGGCCGGCGCCGCCAGGATCAGCACCGCCGTGCCGAACAGCCCGCCGAGCGCCGAGAAGAACAGCCCGGCGCCGAGCGCCATCTCCGCCCGCCCGCTGCGGGTCATGGCATAGGCCTCGTCGGTATAGGCGGCGGAGGCCGGGGTGCCGGGCATGCGCAGGAGGCAGCCCGGGATGTCGCCGGAGAAGATCGCCATGGCGGTCGCGGTCACGATCGCCGCCACCGCCGGGATCGGCGGCATGAAGAAGGTGACCGGGATCAGGAGGGCGGTCGCCATGGTCGCGGTCAGCCCCGGAATGGCGCCGACCAGCATGCCGTAGACGGCCGAGCCGGCGATCACCGCCAGCACATAGGGGTCGAGGACGAGATGGAGGGCCTGGATCAGGTCGGTCATCGCGTCACCCCAGAAGGAGGCCGAGCCAGCCGCGTGGCAGCGGCACCCGCAGCCCCCTGGCGAAGCCGAGATAGAGGCCGACCGCCATCACCGCGGCGAAGACGGCGGCGGTGGCCAGCCGGGCGCCGAGCGTGGCCGCCAGCACCAGCAGGAGGACGAAGGCGGTCGGCACGAAGCCGATATGGTCGGCCACCAGGATGTAGACGGCCGGCGCCGCCAGGGTCAGGGCCAGGTCGCGCCAGGAGCGCGGCGACCGCGCCCAGTCGCTGAGGCCGAGGGCCGGGCTGCGCTGCCGCAGCCCGGCCAGGATCAGCGGCAGGGCGGTGACCGCCAGCGCCACGCCGATGACGAGCGGGAAGGACCCGGCCCCGAAGGCCTGGCCCGGCATGGGCGGACGCCCTGCCGCGGCCCAGGCGATGGCGATGCCGGCCAGCAGCAGGACGGCCCCGAAGATCGCATCGTTGAAGCGCACGAGACGGATCCAGCTACTTGGCGAGGCCGGTGGCCTTCATCACCTCGCCGAGCGCGTCGTTCGAGGTCTTCATATAGGCGGCGAACTCCTCGCCCAGCGCGACCTTGGTGCCGAAGCCGCGCGATGTGACCATCTCCTGGTACTCGGCGCTCTGCACGATCCGGCCAATCGTTTCGGTCAGCTTCTTGGCCACATCTTCCGGCATGCCCTTGGGGCCGCCGACGCCGCGCCAGGCGCCCATCGTCCAGCCGCTGCCGGTCACGCTCTTCAGCGTCGGCACGTTGGGGTAAAGGGCGCTCGGCTCCGCATCCATGATCGCCAGCGCCTTGACCTTGCCGGCATCGATCAGCGATCGGGCCTCAGGCAGCGACACCGGCGTCAGGTCGACGCCGCCAGCGACCAGGTCCTGCAGCCCCGGCGCCGCCCCCTGGCTGGGCACCCAGGTCACCGCCGCGGGGTCGAGCCCGGCGTCGCGCAGCATGCCCGCCAAGGCCAGGTGCCAGATGCCGCCCTGCCCGGTGCCGGAGGCCTTGAGCTTGCCGGGATTGGCCTTGATCGCCTCCAAGAGCGCCTTCAAGTCGCCATGCGGCGAGTCCGCCGCCACCTCGATCGCCGCCGGATCGGCATTGATCAGCGCCAGCGGCGTGTAGCTCTCCCAGGTCAGGTCGGTCAGCCCCTGCCAGTGCATCATGTTGATCTCGACCGTCAGCGTGCCGATGGTGTAGCCGTCGGCCGGCGCGGTCGCGATCGCGGTGTGGCCGACGACGCCGCTGCCGCCGGTGCGGTTCACGACGTTGACCGGCTGGCCCAGCTCCTTCTCCAGGAACGACGCGAGGATGCGGGAGACGGCGTCGGTGCCGCCGCCGGCGGCCCAGGGCACGATGTAGGTGATCGGCCGCTCCGGCCATTCCGCCTGCGCGGCGGGCGCCGCCACGGCGGCCAGCACGGTGCCGGCGAGGCCGGCGATCACGGTCTTGAGCATGGTTTCCCCCTTCTGTTTGTCGTGATGTCTGGTCAACTCCCGGTCTTGGCGCCGGGTTCGAGGTGCGGCGCCTGGATCAGTAGCCGCCGCCCTTGGCCTCCTTGAGGCCCGCCCCCTCACGATAGGCCTTGTACGCGGCCACGGAGCCGGACGCCGCCTGGCGCAGATAGGGCACGTCGCCGCCGCCCGTCACCATCTGATAGCCGCGGTCGAACAGCTCGGCCCAGGTGGCGGCGGAGCTGGGCACGGTGCCGAGCGGCGTGCCGGTCGGCCGCACCGCATCCTCGATCTGCTTGACCAGATCCTGCACCCGCGGGTCGTGCAGCTGCTCCAAGAGGCCGATCGAGCCGCCGAGATCGTTGACGCCGATGAACACCATGTCGATGCCGTCGACCTTGGCGATGGCCGCGGCCTCCGGCACCGCCTCCCTGGATTCGATCTGGGCGAGCAGCAGCAGGTTGTCGTTCGCCTTGCGCATGTAGTCCGGCTCGAAGCCATAGGTCGAGGCGCGCACCACCGGCGCCGCATAGCCGCGCCGGCCGGCTGGCGGATAGCGGCAGGCGCGGACCAGTGCCTCGGCATCGGCGGCGCTCTCGATCATCGGCACCATCAGGCTGTCGGCGCCGGCATCCAGCACCCGCTTCAGCCAGACCGGGTCATGCGCCGGCACCCGCACCACCGCCGGGGTATCGGCGGCCTGAATCGCCCGCAGCAGGTCGATGGTGTCGTCGATGCCGCCGGGCCCGTGCTCGGTGTCCAGGATGACGAAGTCGAAGCCGGCATGGGCCATGATCTCCGCCACCGTGGGCGAGCCGCTGCCGACCCAGGCGCCGAACAGCTTGTCACCGCGGCGCAGCCTTTCCTTCAACCGGTTGGGGCGAAACATTCCGGGGGTTTCCTCCTCGATTCGGCCGAAGTGTAGGACCGACGCATCATGTCGGACAATAACCGCCATTCTTCCGGTTGAGCAGCAGTCGATCGGGCGGGTTTCGGAAACCGGCGGCGATCCCTATATTCTGCCGGCCATGAATTCTCTCGGTTTCGACAAGCCCCCGGCCGCGACGCGGGTCGTGGTCGCCATGTCCGGCGGCGTGGACAGCTCCGTCGTCGCGGCCCAGCTGGCCGAGCAGGGCTATGACGTGGTCGGCATCACGCTGCAGCTCTACGACCACGGCATCGCCATTCAGCGCAAGGGCGCCTGCTGCGCCGGCGCCGACATCTACGACGCCCGGACCGTGGCCGACCGCATCGGCATTCCGCATTACGTGCTGGACTACGAGAGCCGCTTCGGCCAGGCGGTGATGGACGATTTCGCCGACAGCTACCTGCGCGGCGAGACGCCGATCCCCTGCATCCGCTGCAACCAGCGGGTCAAGTTCCGCGACCTGATGGAGACGGCGCGCGACCTGGGCGCCGACTGCCTGGCCACCGGCCATTATGTCCGCCGGGTCGAGGGGCCGAACGGGCCGGAGCTGCACCGCGCCGTCGATCCCGGCAAGGATCAGAGCTACTTTCTGTTCGCCACCACGGCGGAGCAGCTGGCCTTTCTACGTTTCCCCCTCGGCGGCAACAGCAAGGCCGAGACCCGGGCCGAGGCCGTGCGCCTGGGCCTCGCCGTCGCCGACAAGCCGGACAGCCAGGACATCTGCTTCGTGCCCGAGGGCCGCTACGGCGAGGTGGTGGCGCGGCTGCGCCCCGGCGCGGTCGGGCCGGGCGACATCGTGCATCTCGACGGCACCGTGCTGGGCCGGCACCAGGGCATCGTCAACTACACCATCGGCCAGCGGAAGGGCCTGGGCATCGGCGGCCGCAAGTCGGATGACGAGCCGCTCTACGTCGTCCGGCTGGACCCCGAGGCGCGGCGGGTGATCGTCGGCCCCTGGTCGGCGCTGGCCCGGCACAGCGTGGCTCTGACCGAGCTGAACTGGCTGGACCGGGCGCCCGGCCCCGAGGGCCGGCAGGTCGAGGCCAAGCTGCGCTCCGCCCAGGCGCCGGTGCCGGCGACGGTGCGGCTGACCGGGCCGGATTCGGCGGTGCTGGATCTGCACGCGCCGCAGCACGGGGTGGCGCCCGGCCAGGCCGCCGTGCTTTATGACGGCGACCGCGTGCTCGGCGGCGGCTTCATCGCCCGGGCCGAGCGCGCCGCCGCCTGATCCCACGTTCCCACGGACAGAGAGGACCTTCGCCCATGTCGCTCGACGCCCTCGCCGAAGCCGTGCGCGGCCGCGCCGCCGGTGGCGCCCCGCTCGATGCCCGGGTCAAGTTCGACCTTGGCGCCGACGGCTTCATCGTGCTCGACGGCACCGGCCCGGCGCCGGCCGTCTCGATCGGCGACGCCCCGGCCGACGTGACCCTGAGCATGAAGGCGGAGACGCTACGGCGGATGATCGACGGGTCCCTGAGCCCGACCATGGCCTACATGACCGGCAAGATCAAAGCCAACGGGTCGCTCACCGTCGGCATGAAGCTGGCGGCGCTGCTGGACGACTGAGGGCCGGCCCTCCGACACTTCGACGGACACCGCAGCGTCGACGCGCGACACGCGCCCGCGCGCAGAGCATGGTGGACCGGCAACCGAGGAGGCCCCCCATGCCCGCCGACCGTGCCGCGCCGCCCGTCGCCGACTATCTGCTGCTGGCGCTGCTTGCCACCCTCTGGGGCGCCTCCTACAGCTTCATCAAGCTCGGCGTCGCCACCATCCCGCCGGTGACGCTGATCGCGGCGCGCACCCTGATCGCCGGCGCCATCCTGTTGCTGGTGCTGCGGCTGCGCGGCATCGCCCTGCCGAGCGACGGGCGGACCTGGCGGCTGTTCGCGGTGCAGGCGCTGGTCAACAGCACCATCCCCTTCGTCCTGATCGCCTGGGGCGAGACCCGGGTCGATGCCGGGCTGGCGGCGATCCTGAACTCGACCTCGCCGATCTTCACCTTCCTGTTCACCTGGGCGGTGACCCGGCACGAGGCGGTGACCGGCCGCAAGCTGCTCGGTGTGGCCGCCGGCGTGGCCGGGATCACGCTGGTGATCGGCCTGGACGCCCTGTCCGGCGCCGGGCAACAGCTGCTGCCGCAGCTCGCGATCGTCGCCGCCACGGTGTGCTACGGCATCGCCGCCATCTTCGGCCGCAACTTCAAGGGGCTGGACCCGATGGTGCCGGCCGCCGGGTCGATGCTGGCGGGCGCGGCGATGCTGATCCCGCTCAGCCTCCTCCTCGACCGGCCCTGGGCGCTGGCGCCCTCCACTGCCTCACTCGGCGCGCTGGCCGGGCTGGCCGTGGTCTCGACCGCCCTCGCCTTCGTGATCTATTTCCGGCTGATCGCCTCGCTCGGCTCGGTCGCCACCATGGCGCAGGCCTATCTGCGGGTGCCGATCGGGGTCGCGATCGGCGTGGTCTTCCTGGGCGAGACCCCGGCCCCGACCGCGCTGTCCGGGCTGGTGCTGGTGGTGATCGGCGTCGCCGCGATGACACTGCCCGGCCGGACGCGGGCGACGGCCAAGCCCGCGTAGCTGGCCAGCCCGGAACGGCATAATCGTCGCCGCATATAGCAAAGGGAGAGGGCTCACCCATCGGCGGCCCCTCTCTTACCGTCGGCTCTTAGATGGGCGTGAGTGGCGCTCTTGATCAGCCACAAAGGCGGCCAGGACGGCATTCATCCTAGTCTGATAACCAGCTCCCTCACCCTTAAAATAGTCCAAAACGTGCTTGTCCACTCTGATGGTGATGGAGACCTTGGGCTCGGGAACGTCTCGGGAAGCGCGATCAAACCACTCCTTGTCGAGATGACGCACACGACCTTCGTCTTCGATTTGATGTGCGTCGATCTCCTCCGCCGTTGTCGCTTCGACCTTAGCCCAATCCGTCTTCCGACGGCCCTTCTCGGGCGATGCGGTCACGATACAACTCCTTCTCGTAGGGCCTAGCCTTCCTGGCGGTGATGATCCGCCGGACTTTCGGCTCCTCTGTGTACATCCAGATAACGACGAGCACGTGACCTGTAAGCGCTCCAATCGTTTCGAAACGGTCTTCGCCGTTGCGAGGCGAATAAGAGGTCAACGTCGCGCGCCCTTCAATCAGCTCAGGAAGGTCCTCGAACGCGATGCCGCGGTCCCTCCACACCTTCTCGGCCTTCCTCTTGTCCCATTGGTAGAGGTATTCCACGATGCAAGTCCCTTTTTGATGGCTTTAGCCAGAATTTTCTGCGCATCACGTCTTCCCCTACTCGTGCGTCCGACTTGGTTATTGAGTGCGGTGGATAGCCGGACGCTTCAGCCACCGCACCTGTGGATCCTTATCCATGTATGTACATACATGCCGAATGTCAAGAAACCTGAGCCGTACCACCTGTTCCCAGACATGCGGCAACGGTCGCAGCCTTGCTGTGGCGATGCCACGCTGGTGCAGCGCTCAGGCAAGGAGGTCGCCGAAGAACTCTGCCAAGCTGCCCCAAGCGACGGCCCGGCCCGCCTACGTGCCCGGCGTGCCGACCACGACCGCGGTCGGGTCCTTGACCTGCAGGATGCGGGCGGCGACCGCTTTCACCTGTTCCGGCGTCACCGCCCCGATCAGGCCGGGATAGCGGTCGATGAAGTCGCGGCCGCGGCCGGCGAGCTGCAGCGACAGCACATAGCCGGCGAGCGCATCATGGGAGGCGAAGCCCAGCGGATAGCTGCCGATCAGATAGCTCTTGGCCTCCGCCACCTCCTGCTCGGTTGGGCCTTCCGCCGCCAATCGCGCGATCTCGTCCCGGATCACCGACAGGCTCTCCCCCGCCTTGTCGGCCCGGGTGCCGGCGGTGATCAGCAGGAGCCCGGTGCGCTTCAGCTGGATCGTGTCGCTGTCGACCGAATAGGCCAGGCCGCGCTGCTCCCGCACCGCACGGTAGAGCCGCGAGGTGAAGGTCGAGCCGCCGAGGATGTGGTTCATCACGATCGACGGGAAATAGTCGGGGTCGTCGCGCCGCGGCGCCGGGACGCCGAGCTGGATCGACGCCTGCGATACCGCCATCGGCACGGTCTCGGCCCCCTTGGCGGCCACCGTGATCTCCGGCACCGGCCGGCGGTCGCCCTTGGCCGGCAGGCCGCCGAAGATCCGGTCCAGCACCGGGCCCAGCGTGGCGGCATCGATGTCGCCGACGACCCCCAGGCGCAGCCCGTCCCGCGCAAACAGGCGCTGGCGCAAATCCGCCAGGTCGTCACGGGTGATTGCGACGACGCTGTCCTTGGTGCCGATGGTCGGCCGGCCATAGGGGTGGCCCGGGAAGGCGGCGGCGGACCAGCGGTCGTCGGCGATGGTGCCGGGGTCGTTTTCCTGGAAGTTCAGCTCGGCCAGGCGACCGGCCTTGATCCGGTCGAGGTCGTCCTGCTCCAGCCGCGGCTCCGCCAGCGCCAGGCGCAGCAGCTCGAAGGCGGCGTCGCGCTCAGTGGTCAGCGTCTTCAGCCGGCCGCCGCTGTAGTCCTGCGAGGTGGAGAAGCTGAGCTGGATCGAGCGGTCGGCCAGCGCCGCCTTGAAGCCGGCGGCGTCGTAGGGGCCGGCCCCCTCGGTCAGCATCTCGCCCAGCAGCGAGGCCAGGCCGGCCTTGCCCTCCGGATCCTGGGCCGCGCCGCCCTCGAAGGCGAAGGACACGGTGATGGCCGGCACGGTGTGGTCCTCGACCAGCCAAGCCTCAATGCCGCCCGGGCTGACCACGCGGTCGATCGTGGTCGCGGCGGCGGGCAGCGTGGCGGCGGCGAGCAGCAGCCCGGCCCCGGCCAGGGCGGCGCGCAGCGGGGACAGGGTCGGCTTCATCGGCATCATCCTCGCGCGTTCAGGGCTGCTTCGCCTGGACCGCATCCGCCGGGCGGGTCAGGAGCCCGGTGACGGAGCGCGGCAGTTGCAGATAAGTCCGTGCCGCCTGCTGCACGTCGGCAGCGGTGACCGCGGCGATGCGGGCCGGCCAGCCCTGCACGTCGGCGACGCTGCGGCCCAGCGCCGCCGCCTCGCCGAAGACCCGGGCCAGCGCCCCCGGATCGTCCTGGCCGTAGATCGCGCCGGCCAGCAGGCGGCGCTTGGCCCGCGCCAGCTCCTCCTCCGGCACCGTCTCGTCGCGCACCTCAGCCAGCACCGCATCCATCGCCGCCTCGAGCTCCGGCAGCGTCGTGTCGCCGCGCGGCACGGCGTAGATGGCGAAGGGGCTGTAGTCGAGCATGTCCGGGTCGTAGCCGGCACCGGCCATCGCCGCCTTGCCCTGTCCGGTCACCAGGGCGCGGTAGAGCCGGCCGGTCTCGCCCGACAGCACCGCCGTCAGGACCTGCAGCGCCGCCGCCTCGCCCGGCGCCGCCGTGACCACCGACGGGGCGAGATAGTTGCGGCGCAGATAGGGCTGGCCGGCGCGGGCGTCGGTCAGCTCCAGCCGGCGCGGCGCCGGCGGCTCCGGCTCCTTCGCCCGGATGCGCGGCGGCGGCTCGGCCCGGCGGCGGACCGGGCCGTAGATCTCCTCGGCCAGCTTGCGCACTGCGTCCGGATCGACGTCGCCGGCGATCACCACAGTGGCGTTGTTCGGCGTGTAGAACCGGTCGTAGAAGGCGAGCGCGGTCTCGCGCCGCAGCGCCTCGATCTCCGCCGGCCAGCCGATCACCGGCGCGCGGTAGGGGTGGTTGAGGTAGAGCACGGCGTTCATCGCCTCGCCCAGCCGCGAGGACGGCTCGTTCTCGATCCGCATCCGCCGCTCCTCCAGCACCACGTCGCGCTCGGCGTTGACCCGCTTCTCCTCGAGCACGAGGTTCTGCATCCGGTCGGCCTCGTAGCGCATCACCAGCGGCAGGTTCTCCTTCGCCACCGACTGGTAGTAGGCGGTGTAGTCGGCGGTGGTGAAGGCGTTCTCGACCCCGCCCAGCGCCGCCAGCTCCTGCGAATAGCCCTGCGGCTTGGACGTGGTGCCGTGGAACATCAGATGCTCGAGGAAATGGGCGATGCCGGACTGGCCGGGCGCCTCGTCCGCGGCGCCGACGCGGTACCACACCATCTGCGTCGCCACCGGGGCGGTGCCGGCCGGGATGACGATCAGCTGCAGCCCGTTGTCGAGGATGAAGCTGCGGGCCTGCGGTGCGATCCGGAGGTCGTCGGGCAGCGGCGCCGGCGCCGCCAGCGGCGGCCCGCCTGCCGGCGGGGCTGAGGGCGGCGCCGCCGTTTCCTGGGCGAAGGCGGGCATGGCTACGGCGACGCCCAGGGCCAGGGCGGCGGCGAGCCGGCGGAGGGAGAGGCGCATCGCGGTCATGCGTCCTTGGTACCGGAAGCGCCACCGGCGCCGCAAGCCGGCGCGCCGTCGCGCCGGGCTTTCCGGGCGGCTTGACAGCGGCGGCGGCGGGCGCGTATACGCTCGGGCCCGATGGCTGGGTAGCTCAGTGGTAGAGCAGGGGAATCATAATCCCTTGGTCGGGGGTTCAAATCCCTCCCCAGCTACCAAGATTGGAACCGCGTGCCGCGGATTTCCCTGACAAGACAAGATGATGAGGGCGGAGAGACGGATCCCCGTTTCTCCGCCCTTCCTGTTCCGGCCGCACCTCAGCCCGGGCTGTGGCCGGCCAGGCGCGGCAGCAGCCGGGCCCAGCCGAGCATTCCGTCGCGGAACCGCTCCAGCCGGAAGAACTCGTTCGGCGAGTGGTAGTCCTCGTCCGCGGTCGAGAAGCTGAAGAACACCGTCTCGATCCCCAGGACGCGGCGGAAGACGGTGCCGATCGGGATCGTCGCCCCCATCGCCACCCGCAGCGGCGGCTGGCCGAACAGCTCGCCCAGCACCGCCTCGGTCAGCCCCAGCACCGGCTGGTCGGCCGGCAGGGCGAAGGCCGGGGAGCCCGGGCCGTGGCGCCGGATCTCGAGGCGATAGCCGGCCGGGGCGTGCCGCCGCAGATGCGCCTCGATCGCGGCGAAGACCCGCTCCGGGTCCTGGCCGGCGACCAGGCGGCAGGAGAGCTTGGCGCCGGCCCTGGCCGGGATCACCGTCTTGGTGCCGGGCCCGCCATAGCCGCCGGTGATGCCGTTCAGCTCCAGCGTCGGCTTCAGCCATTGCCGGATCAGAAGATCCTCGGCCGACGGCATCGGCTGCGGCGCCGGCGCGCCGATCGCGGCGAAATAGCCCTGCGGGTCGAAGCCGGAGGCGCGGATGGCCTCGACCAGCTTCGGATCCGGCGGGGTGATGCCGTCATGGAATCCTTCGACCGCGACCTCGCCGGCCTCGTCGTGCAGCGTCGCCAAGAGGCGGGCCAGGGCCGGCAGCGGGTTGGGGGCGCTGCCACCGTGCCGGCCGGAATGCAAATCCTTGGCGGCGCCATGCAGCTCCAGCTCCAGCGCCAGCATGCCGCGGCTGGCGACGGTGACGGTCGGCAGGTCGGGCCGCCACATCGCGCCGTCGGCCGACAGCACCACATCGGCGGCCAGCCGCTTCTTCTCGGCCGCGACCAGCGCCTCGAGATGGGCGCTGCCGCATTCCTCCTCACCCTCATACAGGAACTTCAGGTTCACCGGCAGACGGCCCTCGCGCTCCAGGAAGGCCTCGGCCACCAGGATCGGGATCAGCGACGGCCCCTTATCGTCCGAGGCGCCGCGGGCATAGAGGCGGCCGTCGCGGATCTCGGGCGCGAAGGGCGGAGAGGTCCACAGCTCGACCGGGTCGGGCGGCTGCACGTCGTAATGGCCGTAGACCAGCACGGTCGGCGCGCCCGGGGCGTGGCACCATTCCGCCACCACCGCCGGATGGCCGTCGGTCGGCAGGATCTCGACCCTCTCCAGCCCCGCCCGGGCCATGCGGTCGGCGATGAAGCGGGCCGCCCGCTGCACCTCCGGCGCATAGGCGGGATCGGTGCTGACGCTCGGGATCGAGCAGTATTGCTTCAGCTCTTCGACATGCCGCTCGAACCGGTCCAGCAGCAGGGTTTCGACCGTGCTCATCGTCCACCGTCCAGATTCATCCACCGGCCGGTGATGCAGCCGGCCGACTCGAAGCGAAGAACAGCACGACGGTGCCGAGCTCGTCGATGCTTGGCGTAGCCTGATGCGCGATCATCGGAATCCCCGATGATGAGTTTCGGGCATTCCCGTTTCCCTTCTTGCCGCCGCCACGGGAGAACCGCCGCGAGGCGCTGCCGTCCCATCGATCCGTCCGGCAGCCCAGGATGGAGGTCCCATGAGTTCGAACATCGAGACAGCGAAGCCACGCGTGCTGATCGTCGGCGGCAGTTCCGGGATGGGGCTGGCGCTGGCCGAACGCCTGCTGGCGGACGGCGCCGAGGTGACGATCGTCGGCCGGGGCGCGGCCCGGCTCGCAGCGGCCCGGGCGAGCCTGCTGCACCAGGAGCGGCTGCGCACGATCGCGGCCGACATCGCCCGGGAAGACCAGGTCGTGCGGCTGTTCGAGCAGAGCGGCCCGCTCGATCACATCGTCACCACCGCGGCCGATATCGAAGGCGCCTATCAGCTCCTGCCCTCGCTGGAGCTCGCCGCCGCGCGCCGGGTCATCGATTCCAAGCTCATCGGCCCGCTGCTCCTGGCCAAACACGGCGCGCCGGCGCTCTCGCCCACGGGCTCGATCACCTTCACCTCGGGCATCGCCGCCTATCGTCCCGCGGCGCGGGGCTCGGTCGTCGCCGCGATCAACGGCGCGCTGGCTTCGCTGGCCGCCGCGCTGGCGGTCGAGCTCGGGCCGATCCGGGTCAACGTGGTCTCGCCGGGCTGGGTCGATTCACCGATCTGGCAATTCGTCGCCGGCGACGCCAAGGCCGCGACGCTCGAGGCCATGGCCAAGAAGCTGCCGGTCGGACGGGTTGGACGGCCGGCCGACATCGCCGATGCAATCCGTTTCCTGATCGGCAACGGCTTCGTCACCGGGACGGTGCTGCATGTCGAGGGCGGGCATCGGCTGGTCTGAGAGCCTGAAGCCGTCGCGGGCCGCGTCCAGGAACAGGCGCAGGGTCGGCGGCTGCACGCGCCGCCGGCGCCAGATCATGGACACGGGAACGAAGTCGATATCGCCGACCCATGGCAAGGCGACGACGCTCCCGCCGGCCTCCGCGGCGACCAGGCCGGGAACCAGCGCGCATCCGGCCCCCATCTCGACGAGACGCCGGATGGTGTTGATGCTGCTGAACTCCCCGGCCACGCCCGGGCGGCCCGGGGCTTCCGCGGGAAACGCGCTCTCGAACATCTGCCGATAGACGCAGCCCTGTTCCGTCACCAGGAAGGATTCGCCCAGGAGATCACCGGTCCCGATCGTGTCGCGCCCCGCCAGCCGGTGGCCCGGCGGGGCGATCACGACGAGCCTCTCCTGTGCAACGGGCTCGCTCTGCAGTTCCGGCTCGGGCACACCGCCGAAGGCGAAGCAGACATCCATCTCGCCGCTGCGCACGCCCCGGCGCAGCTCGCCGCTGCCGGCGACCTTCAGCTGCAGAGCGATGGCGGGATGCGCCCGGCCGAACGTGGCCAGAAGCGGCGCCAGCCGGCTGGTGGCGAGCGTCTCCAGCCCACCGATCGTCAGCGTCCCGGCGGCCAGACCCGCCGCATCCGCCACCGCCGAGCGCGCCTCGTCGGCGAGGGCGAGGAGATCACCGGCGTAGTCGAGCAGCCGCCGGCCGGCCTCGGTCAGCCGAAGCCGGCGCCGCGACCGGTCGAACAGCGGCGTTCCGAGATCCGCTTCGAGCGCCTGGATCTGCTCCGTCACGCTGGACTGGGCCAGATGGACCTCCTCGGCCGCCCGCGTCATGTTGAGGCGCGCAGCCACGGCCGCGAATGTCTTCAGATGTCGGAGTTGCACGCCTAGCCCGCCCTCGCTGCATCCCGATCCGGCTGCCATGCCGACCCTGCGGCAGGATCGCAAATGCACAAGGCCGGCACCAGCGACGCCAATGGGGCGAAAAGGAAGCCCGGCCCGAGGCGTGGTGGGGGGAGCCTCGGGCCGGGCTATGGCGCCGTCATGGACGGAGGGCACCTGAGGCCAGCTTGGAACGAAGGGAAGCACCGTTCCAGGGTTGCCGGCCCCCCTATTTGCAAGCCTTCCCGCCCGACGGAACCGCCGCGCCTCCGCCGCCGTTCCGTCGGCGAGGAGGCCAGCATGACGACGCCCCGCAAGCCCACCAAAGAAGCGCGTCCGGAGAAGGACCGGAAGGCGGCCAACCGGAAGGTCGACGAGGCCTCGGCCGAGAGCATGGACGCGAGCGATCCGCCCTCTTTCAACCCCGGCACCGCCGGAGCGGGGGAGGACCGCCGATCGGCCCCGGCGAAGCCGAAGGAAGGCCGTTGAGCTGCCCTGACCCAACCCTGATCAGCGGTCCGGCAACAGCCGCCAGCTCCGCAGCTCGAACGGCTCGAGGTCGTGCGGCCGGTCGCGCGGCGCCGGCTCCTCCAGCAGCGACACCGGCTCGCCCAGGCGCCAGCCCTCCGGGACGGTGATCGACAGCGGCCCACGCGCCCCGGCCGGCTCATAGAGGCGCAGCACCAGGCCGTCGCCCTCCTCCGCCGGCTTCAGGGCGGCCAGGCCGACCCTGATGCCGGAGATCATCAGGGGCGTGTGGAGCCCGACCGCGAGATTGCGGGCCGGCAGCGCCAGCAGCGGCTGGTTCAGGTCCTCCGCCGCCTCGCGCACCCCGCCCTCGTGCCAGTCGCCTTCATGCGGCAGGATTGAATAGGTGAACTCCTGCACCCCCTCATCGGCCAGCGGGTCGGGGTAGATCGGCGCGCGGACCAGGCTGAGGCCCAGCACGTTGCCGAGCGCGCTGTGGCCGTATTTGCCGTCGTTCAACAGGGCGACGCCGAAGCCCGGCTCCGACAGATCGGCGAAGCGGTGGCCTGGCACCTCGAACTTCGCCTGGTCCCAGGAGGTGTTGCGGTGGGTCGGCCGCCGCACCACGCCGAAGGCGCATTCGAAGCTCGCCGTCTCCGCCCGCACCGCGACCGGCACCAGGGCGCGGAGCAGCACCCGCCGGTTGTGCCAGTCGAGCCGGGTGTGGATGTCGAGCCGCGGCGAGTTCGCCCACAGCGTCAGTGTCTGGGTGATGATCGAGTCGCGGAACCGGCGGACCAGCCGCAGCGCCGCCCGGTGCGGCCCGTCCTCGACCAGCTCCGCCGCCTCCAGCCCGGTCAGCTCGAAGCCCTCGCGATCGTAATCCGCCTCAACGTCCCAGGCGTCCCAGCTGCGCGGCTTGTCGGCCGGGTAGAGCCAGAGCTGGTTGCCGCGCCCGGCCAGCGCGTCGCGGCCGGTCGGCTTGTGCAGCAGGCGGGCGATGGTGCCGTCGGAGCCAATCTCCACCCGCAGGAAACGGTTCTCAAGATGGCTGCCCGTGGTCGACCACCCAGCCGACAACCCGGGCGCCGCCTCCAGCGCCGCACGGTCGAGCACGACGACGCCGAGCGGCGGCACCGTCAGGTCGGGGGCCGCGGCCTGCCCGTCGAGCTCCAGCCGCAGCGGGCGCGGCGACAGGTCGGGGTTCACCACCACCAGCGCGTCGGCGGTGCCGCCCGCCGGCAGGGCGGCGGCGATCGCCGCCATCGCCTCGGCCTGGCGGGCCAGGCCGGCGTCGCGCGCCGCCGCCAGCTCACGCTCCGCATCCTCATAGACCTCGCGGATGCTGGAGCCGGGCAGGATGTCGTGGAACTGGTTCTTCAAGAGGCCGCGCCAGGCCGGCTCCAACCCGTCGAAACGGCGCCCGCCGAGCAGCGCCGAAAGGCTGCCGGCGACCTCAGCCGCGATCAGCGCCCGCTCCGCCTGCCGGTTCAGGCGCTTGGTGCGGCCCTGGCTGGTCAGGGTGCCGCGGTGCAGCTCGAGATAGATCTCGCCGAGCCAGACCGGCAGCTCCTCCACCGCCACGCGCTCGCGGATGCGGGTGAAGAACTCATCGACCCGCGCCAGCCGCAGCTCCGGCAGCGCCGGGAAATCGGCCAGCTGGGCCTGGCGCTCCAGCATCTCCGGCGTCACCCCGCCGCCGCCGTCGCCGAAGCCGATGGCGAGCAGGCTTTCGTCATGCACCGTCTTGCCGCGGAAGTTGCGCCAGGTCGGCAGCACGCAATCGGCCCGGATGGTGCCGTTGTAGCCCTGGATCGGGTTGTCGAAGGTGTGGACCAGGACGCGGCTGCCGTCGAGCCCTTCCCACTGGAACAGGTCGTGGGGGAAGCGGTTGGTTTCCGACCAGTTCACCTTGATGGTGAAGAAGCTGTCCATGCCGCCCTGGCGCAGCAGCTGCGGCAGGGCCGGCGAGAAGCCGAAGCAGTCGGGCAGCCAGCACACGGTGTGGCGCCGGCCGAAGACACGCTCGAAATAGCGCTGGCCGTACAGGATCTGGCGCACCAGGCTTTCGCCGGTCGGCATGTTGGTGTCGGGTTCGACCCACAATCCGCCGATCGTCTCCCAGCGCCCTTCCGCCGCCCGCTCGCGGATCTGGGCGAAGAGCTCCGGGTCGTCGTCCTCGACCTGGACGTAATAGGCGGCGGTCGACTGGTTGAAGACGAAACCCGGGAACCGCTCCATCAGCCGCAGCGCGGTGTGGAAGGTGCGCCGGGCTTTGCGCCGCGTTTCGGCATAGGGCCACAGCCAGGCCAGATCGATATGGGCATGGCCGGTGATGGCGAGCCGGCCCTGCGGCGGGAACCGTTCGCGCAGACCGCGCAGCGCCGCCACCAGCCCGTCATGCGCCGCGGCCGCCGCCGCCCGCTCCGCCTCGCCCAGCGCCGGCGGCCGGCGGTCGAGCTCGGGCAGCTGCCAGATCGCCTGCTGCTGCGGCAGCCGCGCGGTGCGGGCGAGATAGGCTCCGGTCGCCGACGGCCAGTCGAGCGACCGCAGCGCCGCCTCGGCCGCCGCCAGCAGATGCGGCACCGCCTCGTGCTCCTCCAGTGCCAGCGCCGTCTCCCAGACCTGGCGCAGCAGCAGGGCCAGGCGGTGCACCACCGGGTCGATCCAGACCAGCCGGGCCTCGTTCAGCCGAGGATGGTGCACCGGCTGGCCGAAGGGCAGGCGCGGCACGCTTTCGGTCTCGATCCGGATCCGGCGGGCGCGCAGCGGGAATTCGCGGTGATTCGGGTCGAGCCCGAAGCGGGTGGTCCCCACACCCTCCTCATGCAGGGTCAGCAGGCTTTCGCCGCCGACATCGAGATGAAGCCGGGTCTCGTCCAGCGGCCAGGCGGCCGGCACCTCGGCCTCGGCGGCGAAGGCCAGGACGCCTTCCTTGTGCGGCCAGGGATCTCCGAGCGCCAGGCCCCGGCCGTCGCAGCGCCAATGCTCGATCGGCTCGCTCGCCCGCTCCCGCCAGCACAGAATCTCGGCGATGCGGGCGTCCAGGCGATGCAGACGCTGGGCGATGGACAGGCTCATTCCGATCTCTCCGATGGGCGAGGGCAGGACGGCGCGATGCCTGCGGAACCTGGGGAGACGCGATTCGCTTCGCCCTTAGTTACCGCATTCCGCTGCCATGGGCACGGCCGGATGCATTTGGGCGAAGCCCTATCGGAAGGATTCGATTTGATTGGATTTTGCAGATTTTAATGCTCAGATTGTCGATTGTTTTGCAATGCGGAAAGGATTTCCTATTTCGCGGAGACTGATGATAGCTTACATAGCCTATGGTTTCGGGTTCATGCACAAGCGGTCGTCGTAATGCCGTGCCGCCGGCGTCGGGATCCCCCAAGATCCGGGCGCCGGCGGACCAGGGGGAGCGCAACGTCCCGAAGATTTCGGTTCGGACGACTTGTCCCCATGACGACCGTGCCGCCGGTTCCGGCGGCCGGACGACAGCTTGGAAAGGAGCAGGACGTATGGCTCAGGACCAGATCCTGTTCGATGTGACCCGGCTGGTGCGTCGATCCGGCAGCGCGACGCCGACGGGCGTCGACCGGGTTGAGCTGACCTACGGCCGGCACATGCTCGAGCGCTATCCCGGCGAGGTCCAGTTCATCGCCCGCTGGCGCTCGCGCTACTGGCAGCTCTCGACCCCCGCCTTCGCCCAGTTCGTCGCCAACCGGCTGGAACGCTGGAGCTTCGGCGCCCAGCGCATCCGCAGCCACGAGGCGGACCGAATCGCGCGTTTCATCGGCGTGCCGCCGGAACAGTTCAGCGGCGGCCGGACGGCAGTGACGCCGGCCCCGTCATTGCGGCCTTCGGCGCCCCTGCTGCAGCTCGGCATGGACGCCCTGCTCGGCGCCCGCGGGCTGCTGTCGCGCATGATCAGCATCAGCGCCCGGCGGCAGCAGGCGATCTACGTCAATGTCTCGCATGAGGGGCTGCACCAGCCGGCGACGCTGCAGCGCTTGGTGTCGCGGCGCAAGCTGGCGCCGATCTACCTGGTGCACGACCTGATCCCGATCGACCATCCGGAATATGTCCGCCCCGGCTATGCCGCGCGACACGTGGCCCGGATCGAGGCGATCTCGACCACCGCCGCCGCCACCATCGTCAATTCGCAGCAGACCAAGCGCGACCTGATGAAGCATGTGCAGCGCCACCACGGCAGCATGGACGGCGTCTATGTCGCACCGCTCGGGGTCGACCACCGCTTCGCGCCGCAGAAGGTCAACGACCTGGAGAGCGAGCCCTATTTCCTGATCATCGGCACCATCGAGCCGCGCAAGAACCATCTGTTCATGCTGCAGGTCTGGCGCGCCCTGGTGCAGAAGCTGGGCAAGGCGGCGCCGAAGCTGGTGATCGTCGGCCGCCGCGGCTGGGAAAACGAGAACGTGATCGACATGATCGAGCGCTGCGATCAGATCGCCGACCATGTCATCGAATGCGGCCGGGTGCCCGACGCGGTGCTGCACCGCCTGCTGATCGGCGCCCGCGCCGTGCTGTTCCCCTCCTTCGCCGAAGGCTACGGGCTGCCGCTGGTCGAAGGCCTGTCCTGCTCGGTGCCGGTGATCTGCTCCGACCTGCCGGTGTTCCACGAACTGGGCAGCGGCATCCCGGAATATCTCGACCCGCTGGACGGCCCCGGCTGGATGGAGACGATCATCGATTACGCCAAGCCGAACTCGCCGCGCCGCCAGGCGCAGATGGCGCGGCTGGCCCGTTTCAAGGCGCCGACCTGGGACCGGCATTTCAACATATTCGACGACGTCGTCTCCGACGTGCGCCGGAAATACAGCATCTGCTGAGAGACCGCTTGGAAATGCACCTGGCGCGGCCGTCTGACGGCGATTTCTGCGCTTCCGGTGCTCACGGACCTTCATGTCCGCTGCGCTCCGGTTCTCGAAACCACCGCCAGCCGACTCACGCCAGCGCATTTCCAAACGGTCTCTGAGACAGGCGCTCACATCCCCTGGAACAGGGCCGCGACGATCGCCTCCGGCGCGTCCTCCTGCACCAGATGGCCGGCATCGGGGACGCGGGTCAGCCTGCCGCCGGTCAGCTTCGCCGCCAGCCGCTCGCCCTGCGCGATCGGGATCCAGGCGTCCTGCTCGCCCCACAGGATCTCGACCGGCCAGCCCATCGCCGCATAGCGGGGCTCGATCTCGGTGAGATAGCGGTCATCCATCTGCGCGATCTGCCGGTAGAAGGCGGGGCGCCCCGTCTCCCCCTGCCAGGGCCGCATGTAGATGCCCATCGCCTCCTCGGTGAGCGGATTCCGCGCCGCGCCCTGGATATAGACCCGCAGCAGCGCGTCATGGGCGTGGTCCGGCAGCCCGGCGAAGGCCGCCTCATGCGCGGCGACGTGGCGGAAGAAGGGCGAGCCGGACGGCGCCAGCGCCACCGGATCGACCAGGGTGAGGCGCCCGTAGCGGCAGCCTTCGAGATAGCAGGCCCGCAGCGCGGTCATGCCGCCGAAATCGTGCGCCAGGATCTCCGGCTCCTCGAGCCCCCATTCGCGCAGCAGGGCGGCGAAGAGCACGGTCTGGACGGCTGGCGAGACGTCCTGGCCGTCGCGCTGCTCCGACTGGCCGTAGCCCAGCAGATCGAAGACGTAGACCCGCCGGCGGCTCGCGGCCAGCGGTGCGATCCGGCGCCAGGCCTGTGATGAGAACGGCGTGCCGTGCAGCAGGACGAGCGGCGGCCCGTCACCAATCGCGCCCCAGGCCACAGCCTGGCCGCGAAACTCGAAGCGGCGATCCAGAGTCAGCATGAGCGTTCCCCACGCGGTTGCTCCTGCTATGACGGCTGGATCGTGGGACCGGTTCCCGCCGCGGCAGGCCGGGCGCCCGGTCAGCCGGCGCCCCCGTCCAGCCACGACCGGATGAAGCTGTTGATCTGCTCCGGCCGCCATTGCACCGAAGCCCTGCCCTGCCCGCCCGGCCGGGGCGCGGCGCGACCGCAGTCCAGGATCATGAAGTCGGTGCGACGCTCGCGCTCCGGATCCACCTCCGCCAGCACCGGTGCGTGGTCGCCGTAGAAGGCCAGTAGCACCCGGTCCGCCGCTGTATTGAAATGGGTCGCGAGCCGGGCCAGCATCGTATCGGCGTTGCCGATATGGTGCAGATATTGCTGCAGCGGCTCGTCCTTGCCCGGCACCCGGCCCGGGCGGAAGGGATCGTGCGCCTCCATCGTGACGCAGACCAGGAACAGCCTGACCCCGTCCTGCCGCGCCCGGCGCAGCTCGTCCTCGATCACCCCGGCCACGGCGGCGTCGGAGATGTAGTAGCCGCAGCGCTCGGCGCCCGGCAGGTCGCGCTGGCCGATGAAGCGGTCGAAGCCCAGCGCCGGAATCGCCTCGCGGCGCCGGAAGAAGCGCTCGTCATAGGGGTGCAGGAACACCGTACGCCAGCCCCGGCGGCGCAGCGCCGCCGCCAGCGAGGCCGGGGCGAAGCGCTGCGGCCGGAGATAGGGGTGGAGCCCGTCGAAGGACTGGTCCTCGGCGCCGAGGCCGGTGATCACCGCGACCTCCGGGCGCAGCGTGTAGGCGCCGAAGCACGGCACGTCGAGCAGGCCATGCACCAGGGCACGGGGCCTGAGCCGGTCGAATTCGGGCAGTTCGGTCGCGATGCCGATGCGGCGCAGATCCATGAAGGATTCGGACTGGACCGCGACCACCGCGTCGACGCCCGTGCCGGGGCCGGGCGGCGGCAGCGCCGGCAGCGGCCGGCGGCTTTCGCCGCGCCAGCGCAGCCAGGCGGTCGGCAGCGACAGGGCCAGGCCGAAGCGCCGGACCGCGCCGCGCGGGTCGCAGGCATCGGCGAAGGTCAGCGCCTTCGGCCAGGGGATGAGGGCAGCCGCGGCGCCGAGCAGCGCCGCCTCGACCGCCAGCAGGGCCAGCTGCGCCGGCACCGGGATGCTGCGCGGTTCGAGCCCGATCCACGCCGCGATCACCGCCAGCAGCACTGCGACGCCGCCGGCCAGGACCAGCCCCTCACGTCGCTCGATATAGAACAGGCTCGGATGCCGCAGCATCGGCAGGATGAAGGCGAAATCCGAGAACACCAGCGGCTCGTGGAGCACACGGTGCTTGGCGTTCGAGATCGCGACCAGGATGGCGAGGGTGATCAGGCTGGCCACGAGCGCGAACCAGAAGCGGCCAAGGAGGCCGAGCCAGGCGCCGAGCAGCAGCAGGAACACGACGGCGCGGCCGAGGAGGGCGGCGCGGCTGCCGCCGAAGGTCCCCCGCCGCGGCCGGGCCAGCGAGTCCACCGCCTCCCAGGCGACGGCGCCGCCGGCCAGACCGATCAACTCGGGTGCGACCGGCATGGCGCCGCCTCCTTCCGCGGCCGCGCTCAGCCGCCGCCCGACACCACCGTGGTCGCCGGGGTGCCGACCGAGATGGCGCCGCGCACCACCGACAGGAACTTGAGGAACTCGACCGAGGACGCGGTGCCGACATAGATCAGATCGCGGCTCCGCACCGGGAACTGCTGGGCATAGAAGAAGCCGCGCGGATCCTCGAAGCTGAGGCGATAGACCACCGGGACCGGCTGCCGCGTCGCCAGCAGCGGCGAGTTGTCCCGGATCTGGCGGAACACCGCCCGCGACTCGAAGCGGAAGATGAAGACGGCGCTGGCATCGGCGGCGTTCGGCGCCAGCCCGCCGGCCCGGCCCACCGCCTGCGCCAGGGTGAACGGCTCCTGATCGATCGGCAGCTCGCCGGAACTGCTGACCGAACCGAGCGCGGTGAAGGTCTGCGGGTGGCGGGTCACGTAGATGACGTCGCCGGGCTGAATGTAGATGTTCTCCGAAGGGTCCTTCAGGACGGTGGGAAGGTCCACCGTCTCCGACGCCCCGGCCCGGGTCAGGGTGATGAAGGTCTCCGCCGGCAGCGACCGGATGCCGCCGCCCTGGGCGACGACGTCGAGCAGCCGGTCGCCCTTGATGTTGAGCGGCACCCGCGCGGCGCCGGTCTGGTCGCCCAGCACCGAGGCCGAGGCGGAGGCCGATTGGGGGACGGTCACGATCACCTGCGGCTGGCTGGCCTGGCTGGTCAGCGCCTGCTCGATCGCCTCGGCGACCTGGGTTGGCGTGCGGCCGACCGCGCGGATCGGCTTCGCCGCATAGGGCACCGTGATGTTGCCGCGCTGGTCGACGACCTGGGGCGGCAAAGTGACGCTGTGCGCCCCCTCGGCGCCGGTCGGGGTGACGCCGCCGCCGGCGGCGAACAGGCCAGTGCCGGCCTCCCAGATCTGCACCGAGACGACGTCGCCGACGCCGATCTGCTGCATCGGCGCCGGCGCCTTGTCGCCGAACCGCTGCATCAGGCTGGGGCGGGGGGCGCGATTCAGCGCCGCGAGCGTCGTCTCGTTGAGATCGACGATGGCATATCGGGTATCGACGGCCTGGGCCGCCTCCGCAGCCGATGCCTTCTCGCCCGACGCCAGGATCTGGCCTGCCAGGGGGCCGTGGCTCGGCAGCTCACCGCAGGCGGGAAGCGCGAGAACGGCGGGAACGAGCCAAGCCAGTCGCCAAGTCATTGAGACGTCGTCTCTCTGCTGAGCGCCGCAGCGCGAATGCTTGGGTGCATACCAGATTTCGGACGCGGGAGCCAATGTTCCATGCAACCACACTTTCACATTCGAATCCGGAATCCAAGGCACCGCGCGGCTTCCAGGACTCTCAACCTCAAATTCCTGTTTTCGTAGACCGCTTTAGGTTTTATATCTATAGGGGCACGCCAAATCTCCGATGGCGATGTCGGCGGGGCTGTGTTCCGATACGGCCTTCGTCATCGGGGGCTGCCGAAGCCTTCGTTCCGAGTCGCTGGACAGCACAGGACCACGCCGTGACGCCTCAGACGATCATGATCGACGGCTACAATCTCGGCCTCGAAACCGGCACCGGGGTGGCCACCTATGCCCGCAACCTCAGCTACGAGCTGCACAATATCGGCTACCGCACGGAGGTGCTGTATGGCGGCCGGGCGGCGCCGAGCACCCAGCAGCTGCTGCGCGAGATCGCCTTCTTCGACCCGGCCAATGTCGGCGACACGCCGCGCTGGCTGGAGTTCCTGCGCTATGTCAACGAGCTGATCTATTCGCCGGCGGGGGTGCGGGCCAAGCCGGTGCCGATCACCGGCAAGGTGATCGCCAAGACCTACCGGTCGCGCCTGCCCTATTACGACCGGATCTGGACCGTGCCGGATCTGTGGAACCGCTCGTACCGGCACTTCGCCATCTACCGCAACCGGATGACGGTCACCGCGCGCCAGGCGCCGCGGCTGATGCACTGGACCTATCCGCTGCCGCTGCGCATGGCCGGCGCCTGCAACATCTACACCATCCACGACCTGGTGCCGCTGCGGCTGCCCTACACCACGCTCGACAACAAGCGCCGCTATCACAAGCTGGTGCGGATGCTGCTGCGCCGCGCCGACCACATCGTCACGGTGTCGGAGACCTCGAAGCGCGACATCGTCGACCTGTTCGGCTATCCCGAGGAGCGCATCACCAACACCTACCAGGCGGTCGACATCCCGGCGAAATACGCCGAGAAGCCGGAGGAGGCGGTCAAGCGCGAGGTCGAGGGCACCTTCAACCTGGTCTACAAGGACTACCTGCTCTATTTCGGCGCGATCGAGCCGAAGAAGAACATCGGCCGACTGATCGAGGGCTATCTCGCCAGCCAGATCAAGACGCCGCTGGTGATCATCGGCAAGCTGGCCTGGAAGACCGACCAGGAGCTGCGGCTCCTGAACGACTCGACGATCCGCTACCTGGAGCAGGTCGACACCCTGACCTTCACCCGCAACCGGGTGCTGCGCATCGACTATGCCCCCTTCCCGCTGCTGGTCAGCCTGATCCGCGGCGCCAAGGCGGTGACCTTCCCGTCGCTGTACGAGGGCTTCGGCCTGCCGGTGCTGGAAGCGATGCGCCTGGGCACGCCGGTCCTGGCCTCGACCGAGGGCGCGGTGCCGGAGGTCGCCGGCGACGCGGCGCTGCTGGTCGACCCCTACGACACCCACGCGCTGGCGGAAGCGATCCGCGCCCTCGATGCCAATGCCGAGCTGCGCGGCGATCTGGCGCAGCGCGGTGGCCGCCAGGCGGCTCTGTATTCGCCGGACCGCTACCGCGGCCGGCTGGCCGAGATGTACCGGCGACTGCTGCCGGCCGGAGAACAGGCGCCGGCCGCGGCGGCGCCGGAGCCGGCGGCCGGAACGCCGGTTCTCGCGGATGGAGATCAAAGGTTTCGTTGAGGAATTGGGAACGGAGCGGAAAGGTTTGGTGGTTTCGCAGGTTTCCTCGTCGCACCTCGTCTGCTATGCTGCGGTGCAGCGAACGGAAGCGCAGCCGCCCCGACTGTCGTGAGGTATGGCTTGGGCAAGACACCGGACAATCCCTCGGAAGACCTCTCCGAAAAGCTGGACCAGCAGGCCTCGGTCCCGGACTCCGCTGATGCGCGGGTGTCGCGCCGGTCGATCGCCGAGCTGCGCGCCGCCCGGGCGCGGCTGGCGGCCCGCCGCGCCGGGGACGTCTCCGGCCCTGAGACGGAGGCGGACACACCGCCGACCGATGCCACCATCACTTCGCTGCCCCGCCGGCGGCCGCCTGCCGAGGAGCCGATGACCAGCTTCGTCCGCGATGTCCCGGTGCGGTCGGCGCCGCCGCCGACGGCCAGGCGCCTCCCCGACCGCCGCGTCGACGCGGCGACCGAGCCGCTCAAGCTGCCCAGCCGCAAGGCCAGGCTGTCGGTCGGATTCTGGCTGTCGCTGCTGCTGATGGTGGTGCTGCCCACCGGGCTGGCCGCCTACTACTATTTCTTCGTCGCCGCCGACCAGTACGTCTCCGAGTTCCGCTTCGCGGTGAAGTCGTCGAACGCCTCGGCCTCCTCCGCCACCACCGATCTGGTTGGCGCCGCGCTGGGCCAGTCGGCCCGGCTGTCCGCCTTCAGCGACAACTTCATCGTCGCCGACTACATCAGCAGCCGCGAGGCGGTGTCGGACCTGCTGAAGACCGTGGACCTGCGCCAGATCTACAGCGACCCGAAGGCCGATTTCCTGGCCAAGCTCGACCCCAACGTGCCGGTCGAGAAGCTGGTGGAATACTGGCAGAACCGGGTCGACGCCAGCTTCGACGTGTCGACCGGCATCTCGATCGTCCAGGTCAGGGCCTTCTCGCCCGAGGATGCGCTGCGCGTCGCCAAGGCGCTGATCGCCTCCAGCGAAGACCTGGTCAACCGCATCGCCGAGCGGGCCCGCGAGGATGCGGTGCGTTTCGCCGAGCGGGACGTGAGGAGCGCGGAGCAGCGGCTGCGCGACGTCACCGCCAAGCTGCGCCAGTTCCGCAACGTGCAGCAGAGCCCGGACCTGTCGACCAGCGCGTCCTCGACCCTCGGCCTGTCGCTGCAGCTGCGCACCAACCTGGCGCAGATGGAAGCGCAGCTGACCTCGCTGTCGACCCATATGGCGCCGGATGCGCCGACCATCAAAGTCCTGAAGAACAACATCGCCGCCACCCGCGATCAGCTCAACAAGATCGAGGGCGAGCTCGGCTCCGGCGTGGCGCAGGGCGCCAAGCCGACCGACGAAGGCTACGCCGCGACCCTGTCGGATTACGAGGACATCCGGCTCGAGCTGCAATTCGCCCAGCAGAGCTATCAGAACATGCTGACGGCGCTCGACCAGGTGCGCAGCAGCGCCATGTCGGACCGCACCTATCTGATGCCCTATGTCGAGCCGGCCATGGCCGAGTACCCGCTGTATCCGGCGCGGGTCGAGGACGTGCTGATCGTGCTGCTGATCGCCGGCGTGGCCTGGGCCATCACCATGCTCACGGTCTATGCCGTGCGCGACCACATGATCTGAGAGCCCGCCTTGAACCTCTACTGCGACGGCCGTCTGACGTGGTTTTCTGCGCTTCCGGTGCTCACGGACCTCCATATCCGCTGCGCTCCGGTTCTCGAAAACCACGCCAGCCGACTCCTCGCAGCGAGTTCCAAAACGGCCTCTGAGGCGGGCCGCACGATGCCGACGGGCGCCCGCCTTTCCCGAACCATGTCCGGAGCCGCGGCATGACTGCGTTGGCGCCGCCGCGCTTCGGCCAGGCGATCGGGGTCCAGGCCCGGGTCGTGGTGTCGCTGATGCTGCGCGAGATGCGGATGCACGCCAAGCATTCGCGCCTCAGCTACCTGCTCGAGATGCTCGAGCCGATGCTGCAGCTGACCATGATGATGACGGTGTTCGCCGCGATCGGCCGGCAGGCGGATTTCGGCACCAGCATGCTGCTGTTCCTCGGCACCGGCATGATCCCGTACTTCACCTTCGTCCACATCTCCTCCAAGGCGATGGGCGCGGTGCGTGGCAGCGGGCTGACCAAGAGCGTGCCGCTGGTGAAGCCGCTGGACCTGATGCTGGCCCGGTCGTTCCTGGAGACGCTGCAGCTCGCGGTCGTGGCGATGCTGCTGTTCAGCTTCATCTATGTCGTGATCGGGGTGCGCGACGCCTGGCCGGCCCGACCGCTGACGGCGATCTCCGCCTTCGCCGCGATCACGGCCGCGGCGATCGGCGTCGGCATCGTCAACGGCGTGATCGGCTCCTTCTTCCGGCTGTGGGCGGTGGTCTACGGCGTGTTCGGCCGGTCGCTGCTGTTCCTCAGCGCCGTGTTCTACGTGCCCGACTACATGCCGACGCAGATCCGCGACTGGCTGGTCTGGAACCCGGTGCTGCACGGCGTGGAGTGGTTCCGCACCGGCTTCTACCCGACCTATCCGACGCTGTGCCTGGACAAGACCTATCTCCTGTCCTGGGCGCTCGGCTCGATCTTCCTCGGCCTCACCATGGAGCGGGCGCTGCGGAACCGCAGGATGGCGGCGAAATGATCGTGCTGGACCGCGTCAGCAAGCGCTACCGCTCGCACGGCACCGGCCAGAGCAAGCTGGTCTTCGACGATGTCAGCGCCGTGTTCGAATCCGGCCGGACGGTCGGCATCCTGGGCAAGCGCGGCGCCGGCAAATCGACCCTGATCCGCCTGATCGCCGGGTCCATCCCGCCTGATTCCGGCCGGGTGCTGCGCCGGGGGCGGGTGTCCTTCCTGGTCGGCACCGCCGGCCCCTTCGTCACCACCATGACCGGGCGCGAGAATGTCTGGTTCACCGCCCGCCTCTACGGCGCCGACGCCAGGGAGGTGATCCGCTTCGTCGAGGCGCATGCCGGGCTGGGCACCGATTTCGACAAGCCCTTCTCCGCCTTCACCGGCGACAAGCGCAGCCGCCTTCTGTTCACCACCGCCTACGCCCTGCCCTTCGACATCTATCTCGCCGACGAATCGCTGATCGGCGGCCCACCCGGCTTCCGCGACTGGTGCGAGCGCCTGGTCGACGCTCGGCGGCAGCAGGCGACGCTGGTCTTCACCACCAAGCGGCCGCGCCTGCTGCGCCGCTTCGCCGATACCGGCGCCATCCTGTCCGACGCCCGGCTGCAGACCTTCTCTTCGGTGCGCGACGCCATCCTGGCGTTCAAGTCCGACGAGCCGGCCACCGACGACGATCCGCCGATCGAGGACGTCGAGGAGGAGGAAGATGACGAGTTGCCGGTGCCGACGCCGTGATCGCCGGCCCGCCGGCCTTCCCGACATGCTCGCCGCGAGCATGCGCCTTGGGCCTGGGATCGAGCGCCCATGCCCTTCCACCGGGTGCGACGCGCCCACTGCCATCTAGAGGACCCTCGATGAACACCTCTGAACTGATCGAGCTGTTGGCCCAGGACCATAATCTGTCGCGCGTGAAGGCGAAGCGCATCGTCACCACCATCTTCCAGGCGATCACCGATTCGGCCGCGCGGGGCGACCAGGTCTCGATCTCGGGCTTCGGCCGCTTCAAGGTCGCGATCCGGCCGGAGCGCGAAGGCCGCAACCCGACCACCGGGCAGCCGATCGTGATCGCCGCCTCGAAGAAGGTGGTGTTCAGCCCGTCGAAGCCGGTCCGCGAAGCCCTGAACGGCTGAGACCGCCGCACCGGGACCCAGCCGCACCCGCCGGGTTCCGCGTGCAGGCCCCTCCCGCGAGCTGCGCTTGGTAGCCGCCGGCCCGGCCGGGCCGGCGAACCAGTCCCTGTTGCCCATCCCCGCCCCTCCCGCCGCCGAGGATCCCGATGTTTCCGAAGCCTTCCGCCTCGCTGGTTCCGAACACCTATGCCTTCGAGACCACGCCGCTGGTGAAGCCGACCGGCTTCCGCGAATACGACGCCCGCTGGTGGTTCGGGCATCCCGGATCGGACAAGCCGCCGGAGCTGAACCTGATGGGGGTGCAGGCGCTCGGGCTCGGCCTCGGCACCTATCTGCATGAGGCCGGGGTGCGGCCCGAGGTGGTGGTCGGCCACGACTTCCGCGGCTATTCCATGGCCATCAAGATCGCCTTGGCGCAGGGGCTGATGGCGGCCGGCTGCACCGTGCACGACATCGGGCTGGCGGTCTCGCCGATGGCCTATTTCGCCCAGTTCGCGCTCGACGTCCCGGCCGTGGCGATGGTCACCGCCTCGCACAACGACAATGGCTGGACCGGGGTGAAGATGGGCTGCAGCCGCCCGGTCACCTTCGGGCCGGAGGAGATGGGCCGGCTGCGCGACATCGTGCTGTCCGGCGCCTTCGCGCCGCGCTCCGGCGGCGGCTACCGCTTCGTCAAGGGCTTCGCCGAGCAATATGTGCGGGAGCTGACCGAGGGCCGGAAGGTGACGCGCCCGATGCGCGTCGTCGCCGCCTGCGGCAACGGCACCGCCGGCGCCTTCGCCCCGCGCGTCCTGGAGGCGATCGGCATCGAGGTGATCCCGCTAGACGTCGAGCTGGACCACACCTTCCCGAACTACAACCCCAACCCCGAAGACATGGAGATGCTGCACGCCATCGCCGCCAAGGTGAAGGAGACCGGCGCCGATTTCGGCCTCGGCTTCGACGGCGACGGCGACCGCTGCGGCGTGGTCGACAACGAGGGCCAGGAGATCTTCGCCGACAAGATCGGGGTGATGCTGGCGCGCGACCTGTCGGCGCTGCATCCCGGCGCCCAGTTCGTGGTCGACGTCAAGTCGACCGGCCTGTTCGCCGCGGACCCGGTGCTGCAGGCCCAGGGCGCCAAGACCGACTACTGGAAGACCGGCCATTCCTATATCAAGCGCCGGGTGCGCGACCTGAACGCCCTGGCCGGCTTCGAGAAGTCCGGCCATTTCTTCTTCAACCCGCCGATCGGCCGCGGCTATGACGACGGCCTCGTCACCGCCATCGCGGTCTGCGAGATGATGGACCGCAGCCCCAGCAAGACCATGGCCGATCTGTACCGCGCCCTGCCGCAGACCTGGGGGTCGCCGACCATGTCGCCGCACTGCGCCGACGAGGTGAAGTACGAGGTGGTGGACCGGGTGGTGAAGCGCTTCCAGGACATCGCCGCCAATGGCGGCTTGCCGGGGGGCCATCGCATCGTCGATCTGGTCACCGTCAACGGCATCCGGGTGACGACCGAGGACGGCACCTGGGGGCTGGTCCGCGCCTCCTCCAACAAGCCGGAGCTGGTGGTGGTGGTCGAGAGCCCGGTATCGAAGGACCGGCTGCACGAGATGTTCCGGGCCGTCGACGGCGTGCTGCGTGAGAATCCCGAAGTCGGCGCTTACAATCAGACGATTTGAGAGTGACCTGCCGCTGGAGCCGATGATGACCACCCCGACCCCGACCGAGCAGAGTGCCGCCCTGCAGGGCCTGCGCGACCGGCTGATGACCTGGCTGACCACCCAGGCCTTGCCGATCTGGTGGGAGACCGGCGCCGACCGCGAGCGCGGCGGTTTCCACGAGCGGCTGGCACTCGACGGCAACCCCTGCATCGAGCCGCGGCGCGCCCGGGTGCAGGCGCGGCAGGTCTTCGCCTATGCCGTCGCCGGCCGGCTGGGCTGGTCCGGCCCGTCGCGCCAGGCGGTGGAGCACGGCCTGGCCTTCTTCCGCCGCGCCTATGAGCGGCCGGACGGGACCTTCCGCACCCTGGTCGGGCCCGACGGCGCCACGCTGGACGACAGCGTGGTGCTGTACGACCAGGCCTTCGCCCTGTTCGCCCTGGCCGTCGCCGGCACCGTGGTCGCCGACCCGGCGCCGCTGACCGCGGCGGCGACGCGCCTGCGGCAACGGCTGGAGGCGACGTTGAAGCACCCGCTGGGCGGCTTCGAGGAGGCGGCGCCGCGCAAGCTGCCGCTGCTGGCCAACCCGCATATGCATCTGCTGGAGGCGTCGCTGGCCTGGGTCGAGCTCGGCTCCGGCCCGGACCAGCCGGCCTGGCACAAGTTGGCCGATGAGATCGCCGAGCTGTCGCTGTCCCGCTTCATCGACCCGGCGACCGGCTATCTGCGTGAGTTCTTCGACGGCGACTGGCGGCCGGCACCCGGCCGGGACGGCCGCATCGTCGAGCCCGGACACCTGTTCGAATGGGCCTGGCTGCTGGTCCGCTGGGGCAGGCTGCGCGGCCGCGACGATGCGATCGCCGCCGCCCGGCGCATGGCCGAGGCGGCCGAAGCCACCGGCGTCGACCCGATCCGCAACGTCGCCGTCAACGCCATCCTCGACGACGGCGCGCCGGTCGATTCCGGCGCCCGGCTGTGGCCGCAGACCGAGCGGATCAAGGCGGCGGTGGCCCTGGCCGGTATCGCCGCGACCGAGCGGGAGAAGGCGCTGTGGCGCGGCCGGATCGTCGCCGGCGTGACCGCGCTGCTGACCTATCTCGAGGTGCCGGTACCCGGCCTGTGGCGCGACAAGCTGCAGCCCGACGGCACCTTCGTCGAGGAACCGGCGCCGGCCAGCAGCTTCTACCACATCATCTGCGCGATCGAGGAGCTGGAGAAGGCCTTCGCCACCGGCGCCCTGGACGCGCCTTTGGCCGGCGCCGCGGCCTGAGGGCAAGCGCCTCCGCCCCCTCCCGCGGGGCGGGAGAGGCGAAGGGATTCGGACCGTAGGTCGGGTCGCGGTAGCGAACCCGACACCATGAGCGGGTGGCGGGATGTCGGGTTCGCCCTGCGGGCGAACCCGACCTACAGTGTCATTGCAGAGACCAGGTTTCGGTGCCCTCAGCCGGCCAGCCGCGCGAGGTGGTCTCGGATCCGGGTCGACAGACCGCTCTTCCAGTCGTCGAAGTTGTAGTCGGCAAGGATCCGGGCCTGGCCCTTCAGCGCCCGGGCCTTGGCCCCCTCGGGGTTGGTCAGGATGGCGCGCATCGCCGCCGCCGCCTGATCGATCCGCGGGCTGGCCCAATGGCCGACATAGGACTTGCTGCGCATCTGCTCCGGCGGCGTCGGCACGATATCGACCCCGACCAGGAAGGAGTTGTCCGGATCGCAGAAGTCCTGGGTGCCGGAGTAGTTGGAGACGATCACCGGCTTGCCCAGCATCATCGCATCGGCGATGCCGTAGCCGAAGCCCTCGGCCCGATGCAGCGCGACGAAGACGTCGGAGGAGGCGATCAGCGACCAGTATTCCGCGTCGGTCAGGTTGCCTTCGACGATCTCGATCCGGCTGTCGCCGGTGATCCGCTCCTCCACCTCTTCCCAATAGCCGTCGAAGTTGCTCCAGTGCGCGGGGTCGATCTCGCGCATCTTCAGCAGCAGCCGGACCTCCTCCTCGCCCTCGGGGAAGGCCTGCTGGAAGGCCTTGACCACGGCCAGCGGGTTCTTGCGCACGATCGAGGAGCCGAATTCGGCCAGCGACAGGAAGATCAACTCGCTGGGGCTGCGCCGGAAGCGGTCGAGGAACGGGCTGAACACCCGGGCCGGCGGCTGCGCCAGGCCCTTGCGGACGTTGCTGATCGGGGTCGAGGTGATCTTGCGGTAGCCCTCGGCGACGAAGCCGGACGGGGCCCAGATCTCGTCAACCGCATTGGCGCCGAGGAGATGGGTCTCCGGCGGCGTGTCGGTCTCCCAGAGATAGAAGCCGATGATGTGCGCGTCCTCGCAGATCGGGGCGAAGCGGGCGATCATCTCCGGCGCCCGGTCGGCGTTGACGCAGAGCAGGACCACCCGGGCGCGCAGATTCATGTCCTCGCGATAGCGCCCCTCGGAGTTGACGCACTGGCCGTCATCGGCGTTGAACACCAGCGGATCGAAGTCCGACAGCGCCTCGACGAACATGTTGAGGTTGCGGCCGAGGCCGGTGCCGTTGGCATGGCCGATGATCACCAGGTCGACGCGCTGGATCGCCGGCTCCGCCGCCGGCGCGGCCGCCAGCTCGGGCGCCACCGCCGAGATCGCGGCGAGCCGCGGGGCGCGGCTGTAGACCGCGTCGATCAGCTGCTGGCGCAGCGCCTCCGGCCCGCGCTCGGCGATCAGCTCCTCCGGCACCGACCGGCCGTTCAGAAGCGAGATCAGGGCCAGGTCGAAGCGGGTGAAGTGGCCCGTGACCTCCGGCGGCGTCGAGCCCCAGTAGGACATCCAGTTGCGCGGGTTGAAGGAGCAGCGGTTCTCCTCGACCAGATCGGCCAGCACCTCCTTGAACGACAGGGTCAGCGCGTAGCCGGCCTCCATCATCTTGTGGGTGGTGCCCTCGTCCTCATGCCGGAACAGCCAGTACCAGCTCCAGGGCAGGGCCCGGGTGCGGTAGGCGTCGACCACCTGGCTCAGCCGCTCCTTCAGCGCCTTCGAGATCAGCAGCTGGTTGTTCTTGTCGCTGATGAAGGGCGCGGTGGCGAACTTGTACTGGACCTTGCGCAGCCCCTCGTCGCTGAAGATGTCGATGTGCTGGTAGTGCCGGCGCCAGAAGGCGAACAGCGCCAGCGAGACGTCGTTCTTCAGGGCGCGTTTGTTGAACACGCCCTCGGACAGCGCCTCATGGATCTCGTTGGTCATGCAGAAGATGGCGCGGCGGTCGGCATACTCCATGATGTCGGAGATGATCCACTGCGCCGTGCCGTAGTAGCCGACCAGGTTCTTGGTGTCGCAATCGTACTTGTTCGCCATATAGCGGACGAACTCGGGGATCCGGCCCTTGACCTTGTCGTCGCCATTGGCGTCTAGGCGCGCCATGGTCTTCGGTAGGTCGCACTTGGACTTGTAGCGGGCGCCGAGATAGGCGGTGCGGCCGAGTATGTCGGTCAGGTGGTCGGCCAGCTCGTGCAGCGCGTCCGGATCCTTCCAGAAGGACAGGCCGGTGAAGGCGGGGCCGGGGACCACCGTGCCGTCGAGCTCGAAGCCGAGCGAGCGGTGGCGGCCATGCATGCGGGTGGCGGCGAAGGCCACCCGGCCGGTGGCGGGATCGGTCCGTGCGTCGAAGATCCGGCGGCCGTCGATCACCAGGCCGAGATCGACCGGTTGGGCCGGGTCGAGCTGGTTGATGCCCCAGAGATGGAGCATGCCGTCCTCGACGAAGATGCCGCCGATCGCCGGCTGGTCGAGCGGCGACAGCACATGGTTGTGCTGCGACAGGCACAGCGCCGCGGCCGCCTTGGCCGCAGCCGCGGGGTCGAAATCTTCGTCCGAATCCCGGGCCACGCTGTACAGCCGGTCGAGCAGGGCGGTGCGCCGGGTCGGTGGCATCCCCGCCGCCTCGTCCCGGGACGAGGCGGTGCGGGACTGCCGGGACAGCGCATTCACGCCGTCCCAATCCGCCGCATCGATCAGATCCTGCAACTCGTTGGGATCGATCGCCGAACCGGAGGCATCAGGAATCACAGCTGCGACCAAGGCTTGAATCTTCATCGCCGACGATCCTTCGACCGGGGAAACCATGGTTTTGAACGGGCGACTGGACGCGCCGTCCGGAATCGAAGACTATGCTGCAGCGCACCTAAATTCAAATTATAACGACGCGAAATCTGGTTTCGTGTCGGTCCAGCGGCGGAAACCCCACACCATCGGATGTCGGGAGAGTGCTCCGCTTCCCGGACTTCATAATTCGGTATGTCATCACCGGAAGAAGTTCGGAATATCGGAAGATTTTCCCGGAATTAGATGGGTTTCGCAGTGTTGAATTCGGCGGTGGTGCCGGTGGTGTTGTCGGGCGGGTCCGGGACGCGGCTGTGGCCGCTGTCGCGGGCGGGCTATCCCAAGCAGTTCCTGCCGCTGGTGTCGGGCCGGACGATGATCCAGGAGACGGTGGTGCGGGTCGGCGAGGCCGACGGCTTCGCCGCGCCGGTGTTCATCTGCGCCGACGACCACCGCTTCGTCGTCGCCGAGCAGATGCGCCAGATCGGCGTCGCGCCCGACGCCATCATCCTCGAGCCCTCGGCCCGCAACACCGCCCCGGCCGTCGCCGTCGCCGCCCGCTTTCTCGCCGACCGCGACCCCGACACCCTGATGCTGGTGCTGCCGGCCGACCACCACATCGCCGACCCCAAGGGCTTCCGCGCCGCCATCGCCRCCGCRKCCCCGGCCGCCCGCGCCGGCCATCTCATGACCTTCGGCATGCGGCCGACCGCGCCCGAGACCGGCTACGGCTACATCCTGCCCGGCGACGAGATCCCGGRCGCCCCCGGCGCCCGCACCGTCGCCCGCTTCGTCGAGAAGCCGCCGCGCGAGACCGCCGAGCGCTTCCTCGCCGAGGGCCGCCACCTGTGGAACGCCGGCATCTTCCTGTTCMCCGCCGGCCAGTACCTGGCCGAGGCCGCCCGCCACGCCCCGGCCGTGCTCGCCGCCGCCGACGCCGCGCTCAAGGCCGCCTCGCGCGACCTCACCTTCCTSCGCCTCGACCCCGCCGCCTTCGTCCAGGCCCCCTCGATCTCGATCGACCACGCGGTGATGGAGAAGACCGACCGCGCCGGCATCGTCCCGGCCGCGATCGGCTGGACCGATGTCGGCTCCTGGTCGTCCYTGTGGGAGATCGGCGACCGCGACGCCGACGGCAACCTCACCCAGGGCGACGCCCTGGCGCTGGCCTCGCGCAACTGCCTGGTCCGCTCCGACGGCATCCTCACCGCCGTCATCGGYCTCGACGACGCCATCGTCATCGCCACCGACGACGCCGTCCTCGTCGCCGCCAAGGACAAGGTCCAGGACGTCAAGGCCGTCACCGACAAACTCAAGGCGGCCAAGCGCCCCGAGGCCGTCATCCACCGCGAGATCTACCGTCCCTGGGGCACCGTCAAGTCGCTGCACGCCGGCGACCGCTTCCAGGTCAAGCGCGTCCTSATCCACCCCGGCCAGGCCATCGCCCTGCAGCGCCACTACCACCGCTCCGAGCACTGGGTCGTGCTCTCCGGCACCGCCCGCGTCACCATGGAGGGCCAGTCCCGCATCCTGCGCGAGAACGAGGCCGTCTACCTGCCGATCGGCACCGACCACAAGCTCGAGAACCCCGGCAAGATCGACCTCGAGCTCATCGA
>NZ_JAHVDK010000027.1:0-123130 GCF_051487185.1 Inquilinus limosus | reverse complement strand
TCGCGGCCGGGCCGCCGGCCGGCTTGGCCGGGCGCGGCGTGGCCGGCCAGCCGAGGGCGCCCCAGCGGGACCACTCCTCCGACAGGCCGAGGCCGCAGGCCAGCCCGGCCATCACCGCGCCGAGCGGCCGGTCCTCGACCCGGACCGCCYCGTCCTCGTAGAGGTGCTCGACCTGCTCCGCGAGCTCGTCGGACAGGGCCTCGGCGCGGCCGAAATCCTCGACCTCGTCCCAGATCATGCATTTCAGGACCTGCTCGACCTCGTCGCGGTGGCGGTCGCGGCGGGCCGGGCGGCCGGCCTCGCGCTCGGCGGCGCGGGCGCGGTCGTCGGCGCAGAGGTCGCGGGCGGCGCGGGCGCGCTGGGCCAGGGTCTGGCGCACCAGATGGGCGTAGCGGGCGAAGTCCAGGCCGGGGTCGTCGGTCCGGGCCGGCTGAGCCGCGGTGTCGTCCGCCTTGGGGTCCGCCTGTGCGGCCTGGGCGGCGAGGGCGCGGGCGCCGGCGCCTTCGGCCAGCTGCATGCCGATCTCGGACAGACGCGTGAGCATCTCGACCTGCTGCAGCGCGAGGCCGCGGCAATAGGCCTGGATGTCGAGATCGGGCGGCACCTCTGTCATGGAACATATCATGAACGAGGCTTGTGGAGTTAAGCAATGAACATTGTGTTAACCGGCGGAGCGGGCCTGGCGCCTGGATCGCCACGCCGGCGGCCCGATACCGGACATTCACCGACCGGCCGGGTTCGACCCGAACGGCCCTTTCCTGTGAGATCGGACCTGCGAAAGCCGCCGTTGCGATCTCCCTGAACCGCTCACGGATAGAGGTGCCTGCCGTCGTGCTTTCTGATGTTCAACTTGCTGATATCGACGTCCTCGATGCAACGCGCGTTTACGGCGAGCGGCGGCGGATACTGCGTTGATGTGCGGTACACAGCGATTCCGCAGATGGGACAGAAGTGCTGTCCGCCCGCCACGGAACGCCACGCGTAAGTGCACACCGGACGGCTATGATTGACGAGCTTGACCTGCTCGGGCTGGACGTACCAGTGCAGAAATCCGGTCCTTACGCAGATCGAGCAGTTGCAATCGGCGACCTCATCCAACGGAGCGGTCACCTCAAGCCTGATGTTCCCACAGTGGCAGGACAGTTTCACGGAACTGGGCATGTTCACCTCCGAACTGCTTGCGCAGGCAATGGAGAGTTGCTGAAAGCTAGGGGCGCACCATCGATAGGACCAATTCTGGAATTGGTTCGACGGCGGACTGCCCCAGCCTTCCGGCAAAGAACCAGGACGGGTGAGTAGGAAACGCCGGCTCAGGGCCAAGACTACTCTTTCCAATGGTCGCGGCTGAATCTCTGCTTCGGGCGCATCAGCGTCATCGGGTCGCCGCTGGAGGAATGATCACTTCCACCCGAGCTACCGGTTGGACCGGGCCGAGGTGCGCCATAAGCTGCCGTCAGACCGGCGCCCCGACACCGGACATCGGTCGGATCGTCGGTCCGCGGCCCTTTCCGGCCGTCCTGGCCCGCTTGGTGCGCGCCAAACTCCGGACATCTCCGAGGGTTCTCCAAACCGAACCTGGCCGGCTTCGACCCAAAGCGACCCAACTCCGGCCAGTTGCCAGATCTGCATTTCTTTATCAGGGTTGACGCGTAGAGGACCTAGACAACAGTCAGGGGCCACGTGATGGACACTGCTGATTTCTGGGCGATTCGTGCGGGAGATACGGAGTTCGAAAATCCGATCTTGCCACATAAGCTTGATCTGCTGACTGACTACTGCAAGGTCCGGGATGGAGCGTGCGTCCTGGACATTGGCTGCGCCAAGACCTGGTTATTGCGGAACTGGGCGCTACGGTTTGCTATTGACGGCGTCGGTCTGGAAACCAACCCGCACTTCATCGCGGCCGCGCGAGAACTCTCAGTTCGCGCTGGTATCGAATCCCGCATCCGATATGTCCAGGGGCCGGCGGCGGAATTTGTGCCACCTCCTGCGGGCTACGACATCGTCCTGTGTATTGGAGCATCCTCCGCCCTGGGCGGAGTTTCTTCCGCAGTCGAATGGATCCGCACGGCTCTTAAGGCCGATGGCGTCGTCGCGTTAGGCGCTGCGTTCGCAAAAGAGACGCCGCTTCCACCAGCCGAAGGGATCAGCCCTATGCTGGATCTGGCATCCACCGTTGATGTGTTTGCCTCGAACGATCTACAGATCACCGGTGTCTTGGAGGCGTCACTCGACGAGTGGGATGCCTACAGGAGCCGACATTTCCAGAACGTCTATGCTTGGGCAGAGGCGAATGCGGGTCACTCTCAGCGAAATGAGGTGCTCCGGCAGCTCGACAATGTGACTTCTCGCTATTTTGGCTGGCAGCGTCGACACATGGGGTGGGCGATTTTCGTCGCGCGGCCCAGGTTGGCCTGACCAGTAGATGCCAGTCTCGAACTGCTGCTTTCCGCCCCTCCCAGCCGGCCCAGCCGGCCGGAGGGCGCCATATGCGGTCATCGAGCCGGCGCCGCGACACCGGACATCGACCGAACCTGCAGGATCTCGGCCCTTCTCAGCCAGCCCGGATCTCAGACCGTGCCCGAAACCGGTCATCGCAGCCGGCTCCCCGAACCGGACATGACCGCGCGCGACACTTTACGGAAATTCAGGCCGGCACACCCGAGCGGCCGGTCGTGAGTCCGCCGCGTCGGCGCCGCCGCCTCCGGTTCACCGCCCGCCGGTCCCCAGGTCATCGGAATGCCCGGCCTTCACGCGAGGCCATTGGACGATGGGACGGTCGCCGACGCGATAGAAGTGCTCGCCGTCCCAGCGCGGCCAGCCGGCCGGCGAGTCCTCCCACGGCTCCTGCCGCCCATAGACCGTGAGGTCGAGCAGGGCGTAGCTGTTGCCCATCACCTCGACGCCGCGCTGCGTTGTCCAGTAGGTCTCGAACACATCGGATCCCTGCCGCAGGTAGCAGACGATGTGCATCATGCCCACCCGGCGCCCGACCAGGAGCGTCTCGAGCGAGCCCCGGTCGGCCGCGTACCAGGGCATCTCCCAGCCCATGAAGTCGCGGTACCGGGCGCTCTCTTCGTACGGGCCCTGGCAGATCGTGGCGTAGGTGACGTCGCGGGAGTGCAGGAAGGACAGCTCGCGGACCTGCGATGTGTAGAGGGTGCAGCCCTCGCACTGCTCCGCCGCCGGGCGGCCGGTGTGCCACATGAAGTAGTAGGCGATGAGGATCCGGCGTCCCTCGAACGCATCCAGCAGCGTCACCGGGCCATGGTCGCCGATGAGCGGCGTGGCGCCGTCCACCTCGACCATAGGCAGTCGCCGGCGGGCGGCCGCAAGGGCATCGCCTTCCCTCGTATAAGCCTTCTCTCGAACCCGCAAGGCGTCCAGCTCCGCCTGGAAGGTGCTGCGATCGACGATCCTGGGCGCGGCAGGGTGCTCTCGCTTGGCGTCTTTCATCGTCTAGCTCTTCCTTTCTCGACCCGGCAGGTCGGGAGAAAGAGTTAGCGCCAGACGTCGAAGCGGTAAGAGTGACAAGTATGGCGGGATTCGATGCGGCCTCTCGCTGCCGCTGCTCAGACCGCTCGAACTTCGGCAAGCCGCTTGATCGAGTACTCGTCGTCCCAGCAGACGGCGGCTTCCCATGCGGCCGACGCCTGCGCGGCGATGTCATGCGCGCCGCCGTCGAGGCCGGCGGCGTTGTGGGGCAGCACCAGGTCAAGATCGGGGACGTCGACATGCGACTCGTCCCAGTCGATCAGCGCGACCCGATCTGCGGTCATGCGGATGTTGCGCGGATTGGGGTCACCGTGGACGACGCATGTCCGACGTCCGACGAGCCGCGCCCACGCTGCCCGGCATCGGGCGACGCCCTCGGGCGGCATCGCGGCGAGGTCGATCTTCGTCCCGGTCTCGGCGTGCAGGAGGTCGGTCGACGATCGCCAGCCCGGGCGCTGCGGCCAGCCCTGCGTCAACCGATGCAGCCGGCGGAGCGTATCGGCCACGCGACGCCAGTCGGCCTCCGTCTCGGGCGGTCCGCCCTCCACATATGTCATCACCACCAGACCGTCCGCGAACAGCCGGCCATCCGTCGTCGGGATCGGCATTGGCACGGTCAGACCTTCACGGTCGAGGTGTTGGAGGAGCTCGGTCTCCCACGCGAGATCAGCGTCGCTCCTGGCACCGAGACGACCGACCGCGCGGCGCCCGTGGACGTGCACGCTCCACACGTCGTTGGCAACGCCGCCCGCGAGCCGTTCGATGCGGGCTGCGTCCTCACCCCACTGCCCGAGTGCCTCCCATCCCACTGACGACATCTTCGACCAACCCGATTGGTGCTTAACTTTAACTTGGACGCAAGCCCGGAACAACGCGGATCAGCCCGAGTGGCATCAAAAATGCGAGCGGTTATGGGAGAGCCGATAAATATCCGGTGAATTTTTACGCGACGTTGGTGCATTGTTTGCGCGGACATAATAGGTAAACCCACGGATAGTCCTTGAAACGCGCCTCTGTGGCTTATAGTCTTTTAACGTTCTATTGTTGGCGTCGGTTGCTGTTCAGAAGCTATACGACGACCGGCGATTCACTCTGCGTTCTGGCGACGCAGAGACGCTGCTAGACATGGCGCGATGCAGCAAGCGCTGCTCTAGTGGCCAGCGCGTCGTACTGGCCGCAGCCCATCCACCTCCTCAGGACGGCTCGAGCCCGGGCGGCCGACGCAGATGGACGAAGTCGCCCTTCGCCAGATAGGCCGCCTCCTCCGGCGTCGAGGCGCGGCCGAGGATCGGGTTGCGATGGGGGAAGCGGCCGAAGCGGGAGATCACCTCGAGATGGGATCGCGCCTGGCTGACATGGAACCGGTACAGCGGCCGCAGCCGCTCCGGCGCCGCGGCCGCCGCCCGCTCGACCATCGCCACCACCTGCGTCATCCGGGCCTCGTGATCCGGGCCCTCGGTATGGGCCAGCGGCATCAGGAAGAAGATCTGCTCCCAGGGTCTGGTCAGCGCGTCGTAATGGCCCTTCGCCAAACCATCCTGGGTGATCCGCAGCACGGCGGGATCGCAGGCATAGGCCTCCGGCCGGCCGGCGAACAGGCCTCGGGGGAACTGGTCGAGCACGATGATCAGCGACAAACGCCCGAGCGGGGTGCCGAGCCAATGGTCCAGGGTGCCGGCCCGTGCGGCGTCCAGCACCGGGGCCAGCGGCGCCAGCGCCGCGTTGGCGCCGCCGCCGAACCACCAGCCATGAAGCCGCTGATGCGTCTCCGGATCCGCCTCGTCGAGGCCGTCCGGAAACCAGAAGTCATAGACCCTGCGCCAGTCCTGGGTGGCGGTCATGAGCCCCTCCGTGGAACGCATCCCGATCTCTGTCGACGGCGTCCCGCCTCGACCGACCGAGGAGACGACCTCTAGCAGGACCCTGCGGCCGCGCCTGTGACCGGGGACACTGCGGCGCCGCCCCTACCCCTTCACCGCCCCGCCGTCATCCCGGCCACGATCTGGCGGTTGAGGAAGAGGAACACCAGCAGCGGCGGGATCGTGATCAGCACGATATCCATGAACAGCAGGTTGTACGACGTATTGTACTGGCTCTGGAAATTATAGAGCGATCACGCCGTCACGACGGCATGCTCGACCAGCAGCGTTTCCAGCGCCTCCCGGGCCGGGTCGATCCCGAGGCCCGGCCCGTCGGGGACGGAGACGGTTCCGTCACGGTTCAGGGCCGGGCGGCCGAACAGGTCCAAGAGCGGGTTGGGGCCGGCATCGAATTCCAGATAGGGAAAGGGCTCGGCCACGCCAGCGCGCCGCTCCGGCAGGGTGGCGACCACATGCAGGGCCGCCATGAAATTGACGATGCCGCCCCAGACATGCGGCACGACCGGCCGGTCGTGAAGATCGGCCAGCACCGCGACCTGGCCGACCCCGGTGAAGCCGCCGCAGATCGCGATGTCCGGCTGCAGCACGTCCATTGCGCCGGCGGCAAGGAAGGGCAGGAACTCGGCCGCCGTGCCGTAGGTCTCGCCGCCGGCTACGGCCGGGCGGATGTGTGGTTCGAGACCAGCCGGTAGCCTGCGAGGTCGCCGGGCGAGGTCGGCTCCTCGATCCAGAGCGGCGCCGCCTCTTCCATCAAGGCCGCCGTCGCGACGGCGTTGCGCGGCGTGCAGGCCTGGTTGAAGTCGATCATGAGCGGCGCCTCGGCGCCGATCGGCGCGGCCGTCTGACGGCGATTTCTGCGCTTCCGGTGCTCACGGACCTTCATGTCCGCTGCGCTCCGGTTCTCGAAATCACCGCCAGCCGACTCACGCCAGCGCATTTCCAAGCCGTCTCTCAGGCGTCCGTCGGATCGAGGATTCGCCGGATCTCGGTGATCCGGGTGGCCGGCAGGCCGCTCAGATCCGAATGCTGCCGGATCGTCTCCTCATCCTTCGCGAGAAAGATGCAGAAGGTCCGGTCGGCCGCGACGAAGCTCTCGACCCATCGGATGTCGGGCGCCGCCGCGTCCAGCACCGTGCTCGACCGCCGCGCGGCCGGCCACCACGGCTCCCGTTCCGCGATGCCGATGCCGGGAATGGTTCTCTCGATAACGAACAGCTTCATCCATCGTGCTCCTTCCGGTCCGTATCCGTCGGCTACAGCGCGAAATCCGCCGCGGCCAGGGCGATGGCGCCGGTCAGCACGATGGAGATATCGGCCAGGGCATCGCCGTCGACATCGCCGGACACGGTGGTGACACCGCGGGACACGGTGAAGGCCAGCTGGCCGGCGACGCCGGTGAAGGGGCCGGCGCCGATGAAGGTGAAAGCCTGGTCTCCCGCCACCGTGGCGACCGCATCGATGGCGGCCAGGTCGATCCGGTCGCCCTGGGCATGGCTGAAATCGCGGATCGAATCGCCGAAGCCGCCGGGGGCGCTGTCGGCCGTGGCCAGGAAGACGAAGCGGTCGGCGCCGCCTCCGCCGTTCAGCAGGTCCGCGCCGTCCAGCCCGACGAGCGTGTCGTTGCCGGCGTTTCCGACCAGGATGTCGTTGAAGATCGATCCCCGCAGCACGTCGTCGCCGGCACCGCCCTGGACGCCCTCGACGCCGACCAGCACGTCGCCCTGGGCCGTGCCGCCGCCGGCGGTGCCCGCGCCGAGATCCACCGTCACCCCGGCGGTATTCTCGGTGTACATCGCCGTGTCGATGCCGGCACCGCCGTCCAGCCGGTCGGCCCCGCCGCCACCGCGCAGCACGTCGCTGCCGTCCCGGCCGAACAGCGCATTGCCGGCGGCGTTGCCGGTCAATGCATCGTCGCCGACGCTTCCTTCGACATTCTCGACATCGACCAGCACGTCGCCCTCGGCAGCGCCGCCCGCACCGGTGCCCGCAGCCAAACTGACCACGACCGGGGCGCCGCTCTGGGAATAGTCGGCCGTGTCGATGCCGAAGCCACCTTTCAGCCGGTCGGCCCCGATCCCACCAACCAGCCGGTCATTGCCGGAATCGCCGAGGAGCTGGTCGTTGCCGCCATTGCCGAACAGCGCGTTGGTGCCGGGGCTCCCGGTCAGGGAGTCGTCGAACCCGCTGCCGAAGGCGTCCTCGATGCCGATCAGCACGTCGCCCTGGGCATCGCCGCCGATGCCGAACCCCAGAAACAGATCGATCGTCACCCCGGCCGTGCTGACGCCATAGCTGACCGCGTCGATTCCGAGCTCGCCGAGCAGCCGGTCGGCCCCGGCGCCGCCGAACAGGACATCATCACCATCGCCCCCGCCGATGAGATCGTCGCCGGCTTCGCCATGCAGGAAGTCGGCGTCGGCTCCACCGGCCAGCACATCATTGCCGCTCCGGCCGAACAGGAAATCGATGCCGCCCCGGCCGAAGAGACTGTTGTCCGCGACCGACCCGATCAGGGTGTCTCCCTGGTTCGATCCATCGAGGTTCTCGACGTTGCTCAGCAGATCACCTTGGGCGTCCCCGGAGAAGCCGGTGCCGGCGCCGAGATCGACGAGCACCCCCACCGCGCTGTTGCGGTAGTCCACCCTGTCGATGCCGGCGCCGCCGTTCAGCGTATCGGCGCCGCGGCCCTCGATGAACTCATCATTGCCGTCCCCACCATCGAGGATGTCGTTGCCGTCATTGCCGAACAGTGAATCGTCCCCGGCGCCCCCTATCGTGACGTCGTCGCCGGTCCCGCCATCGGTCGAGTCACTGCCGGCGCCGCCCTCGATGCGGTCGGAACCAGTGCCGGCCGCGATGAAGTCGTTGCCGTCGCCGCCGACGAGCCGGTCATTGCCGCCGAAGCCGATGAGGATATCGCTGCCGCCGAGGCCGAAGATGGTGTCGTCCCCGTTGGTACCACGCAGCTCGTCGTTGCCGTTGGTCCCGACAATGGTGGGCATGGGTTCTCTCCTGAAATTCGGCTGCGGGCGCGGCGCCCGTGGCCTGTGGGTGGGATGTCGGAGGTGCGGTCGCCGGAATGCGCCCGTCAGCCGGAGATCTCGGGATCGCGCGAGGCTGGAAGGTCCGGGCCGGCGCGGCGGCCGAAGCAGGGCAGCAGCATTCCCACCTCCTGCCGGTAGCGGCGGTAGCGGTCGCCGAACAGGGCGACGAGGTCACGCTCCTCGAGGACAATGCCGAGCAGGATGTAGCCGGTGGTGGCCACTGCGAACAGCAGATGCCCGGCCGTCATCGCCGGCGTCGCCCAGAAGGCCAAGAGGAAGCCGAGATAGATCGGGTGCCGGACCCAGCGGTAGAACAGCGGCGTGCGGAATTCGGGCGGCGGCAGCTCCCGACGGCGCAGCCGGGCGAAGACCTGGACCAGGCCGAACAGCTCGAAATGGTTGATCAGGAAGGTGCTGACCAGGAGGATCGCCCAGCCGAACCAGAACACGGCGTGGAGGACGGCGACCCCGAACGGGTCGTCGAGCGTCCAGACCGCTGCCGGGATCGGCCGCCACTGCCAGAACAGCAGGATCAGCGCCAGGCTGGCCAGCAGCACATACGTGCTGCGCTCGACCGCCGCCGGCACCAGCCGCGTCCACCATCGCTTGAACCCCTGCCGCGCCATGATGCTGTGCTGCGCGGCGAACAGGCCGAGCAGCAGCGTGTCGACGATCACGGCGTCGGGCATGGGCCCCGCAATGCCGGAATCGATCGACTTCGGCACCACCAGGTTGCCGACGAAGCCGACCGCGTAGAGGAACGAGCCGAAGAACACGGCGTAGGCGAACACGCCGTAGAGAAGCATGACCGGACCCGACATGAAGTCTCCCTCGTTCGCAGATGATCCGAAGCCCCGCGGCGCGGGCCGCCGCTCGCCCTGCCTTGCCGACCGTGGCAGCGGCGCGTTGAGTCCGGCGTAGGAGCCGGCGTGGGAGCGGCGTTGAAATCGATCCGGCCTTCAGTCCGGCCGGAACCTTCTTCCGGGCGCGCGATCGACGTCGGCGCGCGACAGCCCGATATCCCGGAGCAGATGGTCGCTGAGCTGGTGCAGGGGGCTCCGCCGGCCGGGGCGGAAGGCCAGCCGGCGGAGGCGCCCCAGCGGCGGCCGGAGCCACGCCCACGGCGCCTCACGGCTGCCCGGCGCGCGCGGAAGCATGGGCGGTGGTGGGGTCGATGACGCGGGCCACCTCGGTGATGCGGTCGGCCGGGAAGCCGCTCAGCTCCGCATGACGCCGGATGACGCCTTCGTCGGTCGCGAGATAGACGCAGAAGGTCTTGTCGGCCGTGATATGGGACTCGACCCATTGAATGTCGGGCGCCAGGGCCGCCAGGGCCTGGTTCGACCGCGCGGCCGCCGCCCTGAGCTGCTCGCGCTCCAGGGTGCCGATCCGGGGAATTTCCCGTTCGATCACAAATCGTCGCATGGGGTTCTCTCCTGCCATTGGTCATTCGACGGAGGCGCGAATGAACAGGGCAAGATTTCCGGCAACGGCGGGATCGGCACAGTGGCGGATCGGAACAATTGATGTCGAATTGGCCAAAACTCCGGCCCGCCCGGTGGCGGAGCGGCGCGGCCGATGGCAGAGTTTCCAGAAATTGATCTGGGGGGACAGCCGATGGACAGCCCGATCAGGGTCTCCATCATTGCCGTGGCGGAGATCGAACCGTGGATCGTCGTCGGCGTCCACGATGCGTTCTGGGCCGTCGGCACCCTGTGGAACCGGGTCATGGGCGAGCGCGAGAACCCGCGCTTTCTCCCCGAGATCGTCGCCGCGGCGCCGGGCCCGCTGAAGACCGGAACGGGGGTGCGGATCGAGCCGCACCGGACCATCAACGACGACGCCCGGACGGATATCGTCTTCGTGCCGTCGCTGCTGATTTCCTCCGGCGCCCAGTTCGGGCGCAACAATCCGGGCGTCGTCGACTGGGTGCGGCGCTGCTACAGCCGCGGCGCACGCGTCGTGTCGTCCTGCACCGGCTCGTTCCTGCTGGCGGAAGCGGGCCTCCTGGACGGCCGACAAGCCACCACGCATTGGGCCTTCGTCGACATGATGAAGGCCGAATATCCGAGGGTCCGCGTCCTCGGCGACCGGATCCTGGTGTCGGCGACCGACGACCATCGGATCGTGACGGCCGGCGGCGCCACCTCCTGGACCGATCTGGTGCTCTACATCGTCGGCCGGTTCGCCGGCGCCGAAGAGGCCCGCCGCCTGGCCAAGATGTCGCTGTTCGACTGGCATCACGACGGCCAGAACCCCTATTCCCGGCTGACCACGCGGCTGCAGTCGAGCGACCGGCTGGTCCAGGATTGCCAGGAATGGCTGGCGTCCCACTATGCCGATGCGGACCCGGTCGCGGCGATGATCCGGCGGTCCGGCCTGTCCCGGCGCGGCTTCAACCGACGGTTCAAGCAGGCGACGGGCCATGCGCCGCTGGACTATGTGCAGCGGGTCCGGATCGAGGAGGCCAAGCAGATCCTGGAGACCACGGACCAGCCGGTGGATGCGGTCGCGGTCGAGGTCGGCTACGGCGATCCGGTCTCGTTCCGGCGTCTCTTCAAGCGCCTGGTCCACGACACCCCGGCGGCCTATCGGCGCCGCCAGCGCGTGCCGGAGGCGGTGCGCAGGCTCGGGCTGGACACGCCGTCCTGGACCTCCGAGGGACCGGCGCCCGGTCGGCCGCCGGTGTGACCCAGGTAACATCCGCTGGCCGGGCCGGTATGCCGTAAATTCGACACGCCAAGACCGCATGGTCCTGGAGGTCGTGCCGATGGCTGCATCCATGGATCTCCCCCGCCCGGCTGGGCCGGGCCTGCATATCCGGCTGCTCGGCCCTCTCGCCGTGCGCCGCGACGGTGCGGCCGTGGCGCTGCCCGCGTCGCGCAAGGCGCGGGCGCTGATCGCCTATCTGGCGCTGGCGCCGCGGGCGGTGTCGCGCAGCCACCTCTGCGGGCTGATGTGGGACGTCCCGAACGATCCGCGCGCCGAGCTGCGCTGGTGCCTGAGCAAGCTCAGAGGCGTCGTCGACGATCCCGACCACCGGCGGCTCGAGACCGACGGCAATGCCGTCGCGCTCGATCTCACGGACTGCTTCGTCGATGCGATCGAGGTCGCGCGGGCGACCCGGCAGGGCCTGGAGACGCTGCCGCCCGACCGGCTGCGCGTCCTGCACGCGCTGTTCCAGGGCGAGTTCCTCGACGGGCTGGAGATCGACCGCAATCCGGAGTTCAACGGCTGGCTCACGGCGCAGCGCCAGAGGTTCCGGAGCTGCCACATCGCCCTGCTGGAGCAGCTGGCCCGGACCGCAGGCGGCGACGAGGCGTTCGGCTATCTGGAGGCGTGGCTGGGCCTCGCTCCGTTCGACCTGCGCGCCCATGAGGGCTTCCTGCGCCACGTCTCCCACCGCGGCCTGATCCGCGAGGGCGAGAGGCATCTGGCGGCGGCGGCCCGGCTGTTCGAGGCCGAGGGCCTCGATTGCGGGCCGATCCGCGACATCTGGCGGGCGGTTCGCACGGAGGCCGCCCCCTCGCCCAGGCCGCAGGCCGCAGCCGCCCCCGCTGAACGCGATCCGGCCGGTGCCGCGGCCGCGACCCGCCGCGCCTCGGTCGCGGTGATACCGTTCGCCGACCGGTCGCCGGCGGCGGCGCCGCGCGGCGGGATCGCCGACGCCCTCGCCCATGACATCACCGGCCGCCTGGCCAGGCTGCGCAGCCTGTTCGTCATCGCCCAGGGCTCGGTCCTCGCCCTGCACGACCGGCAGATCGCCCCGGAGCAGGCCGGCCGGATACTGAATGTCGACTATGTCGTCAGCGGATCGCTGCAGCGCCGGGGAAAGCGCCTCGCGGTGGCGATCGAGCTGGTCGAGACGCGCACCGCCCGGCTGGTCTGGGCCGAGGTCTATACCCGGGCGCTGGACGACGCCTTCCTGGTGCTGGAGGAGATCGGCGACCGGATCGTCGCCTCAGTGGCCACCGAGATCGAGACGGTCGAGTGCAACCGCGCGGCGCTGAAGCCGCCCGGCTCGCTCGACGCCTGGGAGGCGCATCACCGCGGCGTGCTGCACATGTACCGCTTCACCCGGGCCGACAACAGGCGGGCCCGGCACTTCTTCGAGATGGCGGCGCAGCTGGACCGCAGCTTCGCGCCGGCCTATGCCGGCCTGTCCTTCACCCATTTCCAGAACGCCTTCCAGGGCTGGGGGCCGCGCGAGGCGGAGATCGGCCTGGCCTTCGACGCCGCCGGGCAGGGCCTGGCCGCTGACGACCGCGATCCCACCGCACATTGGGCGATGGGCCGGGCGCTGTGGCTGCGCGGCCGCCAGGACCAGTCGCTGGCCGAACTCGAGCAGGCGGTGGAGCTGAGCCCGAGCTTCGCGCTGGGCCACTATGCCCTGGGCTGCATGCATGCCCAGGGCGGCGATCCGGAGACCGCCATCTCGGCCTCCGACCACTCGCGCCGGCTGAGCCCGTTCGACCCGATGCTCGTCGGCATCCTGAGCTCCCGGGCCGTGGCGCTGGCACGGCTGGAACGCCTCGACGAGGCCGCCGACTGGAGCATCCGGGCCGCCGCCCTTCCGAACGCCCATGTCCACATCCAGGCGATCGCCGCCTGCTGCCTGGCGCTGGCCGGACGGCCGGACGAGGCGCGCCGACATGCGGCGATGGCGCATCGGACGCGGCCGGGCTATCGCTTCGCCGACTTCCTCGCCGCGCACCGCTTCGCCCCGGATGCCGTCCCGCTGTTCCGGGCCGGGGCGCAGCGGATCGGGCTCGACTGACTACAGGAGACCCGGCACCACCAGCGCCAGCCACGCCAGCAGCGGCCCGATCAGGACGATGATCGCGCTGTAGATCAGCATCTGCCGGAAGAAGGCGTCGCGGTCGACGTCATGGGCGTTGGCCACCACCAGCGCGCCATTGGTCGAGAACGGGCTGACATCGACGATGGTGGTCGAGATCGCGATCGCCGCCACCATGCCGGGCACGCCGAGATGGCCCTGCATCAGCAGCGGCACGGCGAGCGGGATGGTGGCGCCCAGCACCGCGACCGAGGAGGCGAAGGCCGAGACCACGCCGGCCACGTAGCACAGAAGCAGCGCGCCCAGCAGCGGCACCGCCATGGTCGAGACGCCGCCGCCGACATAGTCGACCGCGCCGGCCTTCTGCAGCACGCCGATATAGGTGATGACGCCGCCGATCAGCAGCACGGTCGACCAGCTGATCTTGTCGACCGCGCCCTTCTGCCCGCGCGGGCACAGCAGCGCCAGGACCACGGCGACGCTCATCGCCACCAGCCCGACATTCAGGTTGAAGGCCAGCGAGGCGACAGCCAGCACCACCAGGCCGGTCAGGGTCAGCGCCTGCTCGCGGTCGAGCGCGACGTGATCGTCCTCGCCCTCGCGATGCACCGCACCGGGCCGCGGCCCGGCCGGCCGCGCCGGGGTGCCGCCATGGCCGCGCACCGGGACCGAGGCGCCGGCGGGCACGGCGTCGACCAGCCCCTCGAAATCCTCGGCCGGGCGCCGTACCGGCAGGCGATGGCCGCCGAACAGGAAGAAGATCACCAGCGCCACCGCGGCGTTGAAGGCCAGGCTGGACAGGAACAGCACGATCTCGTCGCCCGGCAGCCCGGCGCGCTGCACCACCTGGTTGGTGATGCCGCCATAGATGCTGATCGGCGAGAAGCCGCCACCCTGGGCGCCGTGCACCACCATCAGGCCCATCAGCATCGGATGGATCTTGTACCGCGCGGCGAAGCGCAGCGCGATCGGCGCAATGATCGCGACCGCCCCCGGGCTGACCGCGCCGATGGCGGTCAGCACGGCGGAGACCGCGAACATCACCCAGGGGATGACGGAGATGCGGCCGCCGACAAGGCGCACCGCATAGTGCACCAGCCAGTCGACGGTGCCGTTGTTCTGGGCGATGGCGAAGAGATAGGTGATGCCGACCAGGGTGACGAACAGGTCGCCCGGGAAGCCGGCCAGGATGGACGTCGCGGACATGCCCATGACGGCGCCGCCGACCAGGAAGGCCATGGCGAAGCCGAGGGCGCCCATGTTGATCGGCAGGACGGTGGCGACGACGAACATCACCACCAGCCCGATGATGGATGCGATCTGCGCAGACACGCGTTTCCTCTCCTGTCGTTCTCGTTGTCCGGTGGCAGCGTCTCGTCGCCGCGGCGTCAGCCCGTCTGGTCGGGCTCCAATGTCAGGAAGCGCGCCAGGGCGCTGCCGGCGTTCAGCATGTGCTCGCGCATGGCGAAAGCGGCCTCGTCCGGGTCGCCGCGGGTCATCGCGCGCAGGATCCGGCCGTGCTCCTCGCGCGACTGGACCAGGCGGCCGGCATAGCGCAGCTGGGTGCGCCGGAACGGCAGCAGCCGGGCGCGCAGCTGCAGCGCGTGCTCGACCAGGAAGCCATTGTGGGTGGCGCGGTAGATGCCTTCGTGGAAGGCCAGATTGAAGGCGTCGTAGCCGGCAATGTCGCCGGACTGCAGCAGCGCCTGCGACTGCTCGTGCAGCTCGATCAGCCGGCCGCGCTCCAGCGCCGTCATCCGGTTGGTCGCCATGCGCGCGCACATCGCCTCGATCTCGGCCGTGACCTCGAACATCTCGGACAGGGTCTCGATCGTCATCGGCAGCACGACGATGCCGCGGCGCGGCCGGATCTCGACCAGACCCGCCGCCGCCAGCTGGCGCACCGCGTCGCGCACCGGCGTGCGGGAGGCGCCGTAGGTCTCGGCCAGCTGCGCCTCATCCAGCACCGTGCCGGGCGGGAGACGGCCGGTCGAGATCTCGTCGGTCAGCGCCAGGCGGATCCGCTCCGACAGCGAGGCGCGGTCATCGGCGGGCGTATCCAGAGGGGCCAAGGCGCGAGCTCCCTGTGCACGTTAATTGGTTTTAACGACGATAATGTATCCCAATGTCTTGCCAAGCGCAATCTCTGTATTCATATTCGGTGACACGAACGGCGTTCGTATACGCCGGCCTGTCGATCCGACACGCTGCGGAGACACACCATGGATCAGCCCTGGTCGACGCTGCCCGCCCGCAAGCGGAGGCGCCTGGAGCGGGCCGCTTCCTTTGCCGACGGCCCGGTGCTGAAGCCGGAGCGGATCGGCGACGCGCTGGCGGCGCTGATCGAGCCGGGCGACCGCGTAGCGTTGGAGGGCGACAACCAGAAGCAGGCGGATTTCCTGTCCCGTACCCTGGCCGGGCTGGATCCCGGCAAGGTCCACGACCTGCATCTGCTGATCTCGACGCTGAGCCGGCGCGAGCATCTCGACCTGTTCGAGCGCGGCATCGCCCGCAAGGTCGACTTCTCCTTCGCCGGGCCGCAGAGCCTGCGCGTGGCGCAGCTGCTGGAGGACGGCAGGCTCGAGATCGGCGCGATCTACACCTATGTCGAGCTCTATGCCCGGATGTTCGTCGACCTGACGCCGCAGGTGGCGCTGGTCTGCGCCGAGCAGGCGGACCGGCACGGCAACCTCTACACCGGCGCGAACACCGAGGACACGCCGACGATCGTCGAGGCCACGGCCTTCCGCCACGGCGTGGTGGTGGCCCAGGTCAACGAGATCGTGGACGAGCTGCCGCGGGTCGACATTCCCGCCTCCTGGGTCGATTTCGTGGTCGAGGCCGACCGCCCCTTCGCGGTGGAGCCGCTGTTCACCCGCGATCCGCGCCATGTCGGCGAGCTGCAGATCCTGATGGGGATGATGATCATCCGCGGGATCTATGAGCGGCACGGCGTCACCGCGCTGAACCACGGCATCGGCTTCGACACCGCGGCGGTGGAGCTGCTGCTGCCGACCTATGGCGAGCAGCTGGGGCTGAAGGGGAAGATCTGCCGCAACTGGACGCTGAACCCGCATCCGACGCTGATCCCGGCGATCGAGAGCGGCTGGGTCGAGAGCATCCACTGCTTCGGCAGCGAGGTCGGGATGGAGGAGTATATCCGCGCCCGGCCGGACATCTTCTTCGTCGGCCGCGACGGCAGCCTGCGGTCGAACCGCGTCTTCTGTCAGCTGGCCGGGCAGTACGGCGTCGACCTGTTCATCGGCTCCACCCTGCAGATGGATGCCGACGGCAACTCCTCCACCGTCACGCTGGGCCGGCTGGCCGGCTTCGGCGGCGCGCCGAACATGGGCCATGACCCGCGTGGCCGCCGCCACGCCAGCGACGCCTGGCTCAGCCTGATGACCTCGCGGGCGCCGGTCGCACGCGGCCGCAAGCTGGTGGTGCAAACGGTCGAGACCTTCAAGTCGGGCGGCGTTCCGGCCTTCGTCGAGACGCTCGACGCGGTCGAGGTCGGCCGCAAGAGCGGCATGCCGACGGCGCCGGTGATGATCTATGGCGACGACGTCTCCCATGTCGTGACCGAGGAGGGTATCGCCTATCTCTACAAGGCCGAGGGCGGCGAGGAGCGGCGCGCCGCCATCGCGGCGGTGGCCGGCGCCACCGAGATCGGCCGGCGGGCGGAGGCGAAGCGGACTGCCGATCTCAGGGCCCGCGGCATCGTCGCCTATCCCGAGGATCTCGGTGTTAGCCGGCTGCAGGCGCAGCGCTCGCTGCTGGCGGCGCGGTCGATCGACGACCTGGTGGACTGGTCCGGCGGGCTGTACCGGCCGCCGGCCCGCTTCCGCGGCTGGTGACGGGCGATGGGCGTCACCCTTCCCCTCGCTGTCGAACCCGCCGTCCCGGCCGATCCTGAGGCACTCGCCGACCTCGCCGTCTGGGCGCTGGTCGAGGAGGCGGAGCTGACCCCGAAGCCGGGCCTCGTCGACCGGCGCGGCCCCGGGGCGCATCGCGACCTGGACCTGGAGACGCTTCGCCGCAGCGCCCGGGCCCTGCGCCCGGCCTTCCGCGCCATGGCCGAGGCCGCCAAGGGCCGCGTGCCGGACCTGGCGCTGCGCGAGGAGCTGGCCGCGATCGGACGGGCCGGCGAGGCCCGGATGCTGGCGGCGACCGGCGGCAGCAATGCGCATCGCGGCGCGATCTGGGCGCTGGGGTTGCTGCTGGCCGGGACGGTGATCGCCGGCCCGACCGGTCCCCGCCGCATCGCCGCCGTGGCCGCCGCGATCGCACAATGGCCGGATCGTCTCGCGCCACAGCACCCGAGCAACGGCGAGCGGGTGCGGCAGGCGCATGGCGCTGCCGGCGCCCGCGGCGAGGCCCGGGCCGGTTTCCCGCATGCTATCGCCATCGCCCTCCCCGCCTTGCGCGCCAGCCGCGCCGCCGGCGCGGCCGAGGAGGAAGCCCGGCTGGATGCGCTGATGGCGATCATGGCGTCGCTCGACGATACCTGCCTGCTGCATCGCGGCGGCCGCCCGGCCCTGGAGGCGGCGCAGGCCGGCGCCCGCGCCGTGCTGGCCGGCGGCGGCACCGCCACCCCGGCCGGCCGGGCGGCGCTTCAGGCGCTCGACGCCGATCTCCTGGCCCGCTGGGTGTCGCCCGGCGGATCGGCGGACCTGCTGGCCGCCACCCTGTTCCTCGACCGCATCGACCGGAGCTTCGCCCGATGGAACGCCTGAGCTTCGACTACCCCGCGACCGAGACCGTGCCGAAGCGCGCCCATGTCGGCGTCGTCGGGTCCGGCAATCTCGAGGTGCTGATCGAACCCTCGCCGGACGGGCAGGCCCATATCCGCGTCACCACCAGCGTCGACGGCTATGGCGCGGTGTGGAAGGCGGTGCTGGACCGGTTCATCGCCCGCCACGGCGTCGCCGCATCGGTGGAGATCAACGATTTCGGGGCCACGCCCGGCATGGTGGCGCTGCGCCTGGAGCAGGCGGTGGAGGCCACACGGTCATGAACGCCATCACCCCACGGACGAGCTTCATCGAGCTGACCGCCCGCGACCGTGCCCGCGTCCTGTTGGACGAGGGCAGCTTCCGCGAGATCCTCGGCCCCTTCGACCGGCTGACCTCGCCCTGGCTGCCGCTGCAGGGCATCCCCACCCAGTCCGACGACGGGGTGGTGCTGGCCCGCGGCACCATCGACGGCCAGCCGGCGGTGGTGGCCGCGATCGAGAGCGCCTTTCAGGGCGGCAGCATGGGCGAGGTCGCCGGCGCCAAGATCGCCGGCGCGCTGGAGCGGGCGCTGGCCGACCATGAGCGCGGCATCCCGACCCGGCCGGTGATCCTGTTCGAGACCGGCGGCGTGCGGCTGCAGGAGGCCAATCTGGGCCTCGCCGTCATCGCCGAGATCCAGGCCGCCATCCTGGCGCTGCGGCAACGCGTGCCGGTGGTCGGGGTGATCGCCGGCATGGTCGGCTGCTTCGGCGGCATGTCGCTGGCCGCGGCGCTGTGCAGCACGCTGATCGTCACCCGGCAGGCGCGGCTGGGCATGAACGGGCCGGAGGTGATCGAGCAGGAGGCCGGGATAGAGGAACTGGACGCCTCCGACCGCCGGCTGATCTGGAGCCTGATCGGCGGCGAGCAGCGCCGGGCCACCGGCTTCGCCGATGCGCTGGTCGCGGACGATGCCGAAGCGATCGCCGCGGCGGTGCGCGCCGCCTTCGCCGCCGGAGTGCCGCGGCGGCACCGGAGCGAGGCGGTCGAGCTGTACCGGGCGCGGCTGGCGGCGATCGACCCGGCCGCGCCGCCGACGCCGGAGCGGCTGAGGGAATTGTGGGGCGAGGAGAGCGCGTCATGAGCGAGATCGCACCCCGGGGCCGGATCTGGCTCTCGGCCCTGGCGGGGCCGGGAAGCGCCGTCGACGGCGTTCCGACCGTGCTGGCCGCCGACGCGCCGCTGGGCGGCGAGACGGCGCGCTTCATCGCCGTGGTGCCGGACCCGGCCAACCGCTTCCCGCGGGCGCGGCATGGCGAGGTCGGGCTGGACGAGGGCTGGGGCCTGGCCGCGGCGGTGCGGCAGGTGATCGAGGCCGACCGCGACGGGGCGCGCCGCCCGATCGTCGCGGTGGTCGACGTGACCAGCCAGGCCTATGGAAGGCAGGAGGAGATGCTGGGCATCCACCTGGCCTGCGCCGCGGCGGCCGACGCCTATGGCAGCGCCCGGCTGGCCGGCCATCCGGTGGTGGCGCTGCTGGTCGGCAAGGCGATGTCCGGCGCCTTCCTGGCGCATGGCTACCAGGCCAACCGGATCCTGGCGCTGGCCGATGACGGCGTGCTGGTCCACGCGATGGGCCGCCAGGCGGCGGCGCGCGTCACCCGCCGCACCGTCGCCGAGATCGACCGGCTGGGCGAGCAGGTGCCGCCGATGGCCTACGGCATCCGCGCCTATGCCGGGCTCGGCCTGCTGCACCGGCTGATCGAGGGTGTTTCGGCCGAGGCGCCGGGCGCCGCGGATGTCGAGCGGGTGCGGGATGAGCTGGTTCAGGCGGTGGCCGACATTCGCGCCTCCGGCCGCCGCGACCTGTCCTGCCGCTTGGCCTCTCCCGAGGCGCAGCGGACCCGCGCCGCCTCGATCGAGGTGCGTCGGCGGATCGCAGAGCAATGGGATGCGGCGTGAGATGAGCGACGGTCGCGTGAGCGCGTCGCCTCTCCCGCTTCCGCCGTCATTGCGAGGAGGCGAAGCCGACGAAGCAATCCAGGAGCCGGTGCGCGGTGCCTCTGGATTGCTTCGCTACGCTCGCAATGACGGTGTTGAAAGCCCTGAAAGGATCCCGCTTGCAGTGCCGTTTCAACCGCACGACCTGCTGAGGATCGCCCCTGCGGCCGTCGCGGACCTGACCAGAAACCTACCCGGCTGGGCGGCGGAATCGCTGGTGGCGGTGCCCTGGGTGGTGGTGCGCCGGACGGTGGCTCACGACCGCTTGCTGCCGGTCGGCATCCGCGGGCGTCATCGGAGCGAACGCCGGGCTGCCTGGTTGCCGCCGGCCGCGGTCGTCGAGCAACGCACGCCGGAGGCTCTGGCCGCCGCTCGCGGCTGGCAGGCGCATCCACGCCGGACCGAGATCCCTGCCCTGGCTGCGCTCGATATCGTCGCCGACCTGCTCGCCGGATCGGCCTGGGGCCTGGCGGGCAGCGTCGGATTCGAGCTCGCCACCGGACGCCTCACGGCAAACTCGGACAGCGACCTCGACATCGTCCTGCGCGCGCCGGGCCGGATCGGCCGCGGCGAGGCCGGACGCCTTCTGGCCGGCTTGGCGGAGCTGCCGGTCCGCGTCGATGTGGCGCTGGAGACGCCGCTTGGCGCCTGCAGCCTGGCCGAGATCGCCGCGGGCGGTCCCGCCGTGGTCAAGACGCCCGTCGGGCCGCGGCTGGTCCGCGATCCCTGGGCCGAGCAAGCGGCATGAGCCTCGCCTTCCTGTTCCCCGGCCAAGGGGCGCAGAGCCCCGGCTTCCTGCACCGTCTGCCGGATCATCCGGCGGTCGCGGCGACGCTAGACGAAGCGCGGGCCGTGCTCGGGCGGGAGATCCTGGATCTCGACGGGGAAACGGCGCTGCAATCGACGGTGGCTGTGCAGCTCGGCCTGCTCGTCGCCGGCGTTGCCGCCGCCCGGGCCCTGGCTGTGGAGGGCGTCGCCCCGGCCATGGTCGCGGGGCTGTCGATCGGGTCCTTCGCCGCCGCGGTCACGGCCGGGGCGATCGGTTTCGCCGACGCGCTGCGGCTGGTCGACCGCCGGGCCCGGCTGATGGAGCAGGCCTGCCCGGAAGGCTACGGCATGGCGGCGGTGACCGGGCTGCCGCAGCGCCGGGTCGAGGCGATCGCCGGCGCGGTGCACAGCGAGGCCACGCCGCTCTACCTCGCCAATCTCAACGGCCCGGCGGAGTTCGTGCTGAGCGGCGCCGATACCGCGCTGGACCGGGCGATTGAGGCGGCGCGGCAGGCCGGCTCGCGACGAGCCGAGTGGCTGGCGGTGGCCGTGCCGTCGCATTGTCCGCTGATGGACGGGGCCGCAGCGGCGCTTGTGAAGGCGGCCGAAGCGGTGCCGATCACGGCGCCGCGCATCGCCCTTGTCGGCAACCGGCGCGCCCGGGTGCTGCGCGACGCCGCCGCGGTGCGGGAGGAGCTGGCGACCAACCTGGCCCACTCCGTCCGCTGGTCCGACGGCGTCGCCCTGCTGGTCGAGCTCGGCGCCACGGCCTTCCTGGAGATGCCGCCGGGCGACGTCCTGACCCGGCTCGCCACGGCGGCGTTCCCCGAACTGACCGCCCGGGACATGGCGAGCCTTTCCTTGCCGGGCGCGGCGGCCCTCGCCGCCCGCTTCCGGGAGCAGTGAGCCTCAGCGGTTGACCAGCCGCTGCAGCTGCTCCGGATACCGCGCCCCCTGCACCGGGATCTGGGAAACGGCGTCGCGGATGTCGCGGAGCTCCTCCGCCGTCAGTTCGATGATCGCGGTGCGCATCGGCCCGGACATGAGCATGGCGGTCGTCGGGACGCCGGCCTATTTCGCCAGACGGCCGCCGCCGCGGACGCCGCAGGACCTGACCGCCCACAACTGCATCAACCTGCGCCTGCCCACCTATGGCGGGCTGTACGCCTGGGAGTTCGAGCGCGACGGGCGCGAGCTGAAGGTGCGGGTCGAAGGGCAGCTGGTGTTCAACACCCTCGCGCTGCGGCTGGAGGCGGCGCTGAACGGGCTCGGCCTGGCGTACATGCCGGAGGATCAGGTGCGGGACCACATCGCGGCGGGGCCGCTGGTCCGCGTGCTGGCCGACTGGTGCCCGCCCTTCCCCGGCTACCACCTGTACTACCCGAGCCGCCGGCAATGCTCACCGGCCCTGTTCCTGCTGATCGATGCACTGCGGTATCGGGGCTAAGGGTCTGCCCGCATTCATGAGCCCGGCCGATAGCGCCATGCGGCTTCAAGCGTCTAATCGCAGGGCCTCCACCGACCCATCTCCGGACTTCCTGTGATGACGGAGAGTGATCGATGAAGCTGTTTGCCGCCATGCTCGCGATGGTCTCGCTGGCCGCGTCCGCCCAGGCGGAGCAGCCGAAATCGGCCGCCCCGCGCGTGGCCCCGGCCGATGTCAGGGCGACCGCGCCGGCCCTCGCGGACTACACCGACGAGGTGCTCTTCGCGGATGTCTGGGCCAGGCCCGACCTGTCACCGCGCGAGCGCAGCCTGGTGACGGTCGCGGCCCTGATCGCGACAGGCCAGACAGCCCAGCTGACGGGCCATCTGAACCGGGGGATCGACAACAGCTTGACCCGGGCGCAGTTGTCTGAGGTCATCACCCATCTCGCCTTCTATGCCGGCTGGCCCAGGGCGATGTCCGCGCTCCCGGTCGCCAAATCGGTGTTCGAGGCGCGTGGGCTGCCGCCAGGCGAGACCTCAAGCCCCGAGACGCAAGGGAGCACGACATTGGACATCGTTCGCCACGGTTCGACGCCCGCCCAGCCCGGCCCGGCGGAGTATTTCACCGGCACCGTCCGGATCGCCTCGCGCTTCCAGCGCAGCGATCCCGCGCGCGTCGGCGGCGCCATCGTCAGCTTTGAGCCCGGCGCCCGCACCGCCTGGCACACCCACCCGCTGGGGCAGACGCTGATCGTCACTTCCGGCCAGGGCTGGGTGCAGCGCGATGGCGGGCCGGTCGAGGAGATCCGCCCCGGCGACGTGGTCTGGATCCCGCCCGGGGAGAAGCACTGGCACGGCGCCACCGCGATCTCGGCGATGACCCATGTCGCCGTCGCCGAAGCGCTCGACGGCCGGAGCGTCGACTGGCTGGAGCATGTGACCGACGAGCAGTACGGGCTCGGGTCCCGGACCCAGGGCGGGGGCTGAGCGTTCGCCGGGATCCGGGACGAGACCGTAACTTTTCTCGTCATTGCGCCCCGAAGGGCGTGGCAATCCAGGGGGCAGTGCCGCTGGATCGCCACGTCGCTTCGCTCCTCGCGATGACGAATAGGTCAATCCTCAGAGCCGTCGGGCCTACGGCTGCGAACCTGGCCGGGATGCGGCGATGGTCCGTCCGAGGCGGTCGGCCAGCGCGGTCCCCGGGGTCCCCAGTGCCATGGCGATGCTCATGTGATCTTCGCCCGGCAGCGTCGCGAAGCTTGTCGTCACGCCGGCGCCCCGCAAGCGATCGGCGAAGGCCCGGCCCTGGACCAGGAAGGGCGGCGTCTCCTCGGCGCCGACCACGACATCGACCTCCGGCCCCGGCACTGGCGTCGCCGTCAGGGGCGACCAGGCCGCCACCTCCTCCGCCGTCAGCCCGATCTCCGGCTGCAGGAAGCTGCGTGTGATCGGGTCGAGGTCGTAGATGCCGCTGACCAGCAGCAGCGACCGCACCGGCGCGGCCGGCGCCGCCGCCTCTCCCGCCCCCCGGCAGGCCAGGAAGCTGGCGAGGTGGGCGCCGGCGGAGGCGCCGCTGGCGCTGATCGCCGTCGGGTCGCCGCCCCAGCGTCCGGCACGGGCGGCCAACCAGGCCACCGCCCGCCGCACCTGGCCGACCAGCGTCGCCATGCGCGCCTTCGGCATCAGCGAATAGTCGATGACCGCGGCGATCGCGCCCTGCGCGGTGACGGCATCGGCGACGAAGGCGTAGTCGAGCTTCGAGAAGGCGCGCCAGTAGCCGCCATGGACGAAGACATGGACCGGGAACGGCTCCTCCCCGCCCGGCGGCAGGTACAGGTCCAGCTTCTCGTCCGGATGGTCGCCGTAGGCGAGGTCACGCACGCCGCGCAGGGTCTGGCGGGTGCGCTCGCTGGCCCGGCGATAGGCGGCGAGATGGGCTTCGAACTCCGGCACATGGGCGCGGATCATGAAGGGGTCGATGGTCTCGTTCATGGTGCGGCGATCTGGTGGACGAGAGGGGATCGGGTCGGGATGACGAAGGGCGCCTCCGGGAGATCCAAGTTCTCCAGCGCCGCCCGGGCCGCCGGCAGGTCGCCGGCCGGCACGCGCAGCAGGAGCACGGCACGGACCTGGCCGTCGGCGCCGCGGATCGGCCGCGCCGCCTCGCCGAGATCCGGTCCGGGCTCGCCGGGCAGCGCGACGACGCCCTGCCCGCCCTCGGCGCGGATCGCCGCCACCAGCTGGGGCAGGGTCAGCGGCCTGCAGCCGTCGCGCCGGGGCCGGGCATGGGCGGCCAGCAGCCAGCGCAGACGACGCTCCGGCAGCTCGGCGACCAGCAGGCGCCCGGCCAGGGTCCAGTTCACCGGCGTGCGGCTGCCGACCGCGATCGGCGCCACCCCGGCCGCGGCACGGCTGAGGGCGATGGTGCAGCGCTCGCCATGCAGCACGGCCAGGGCCGCGGCGCCGCCGAGCGATTGCGCCAATCCTTCGAGAACGGGCTCGATCGTGGCGGCGAGGTCGGCGATGCCGGTCGCGGCGAAGCCGGCGGCCCGTGCCCGCGGCCCGGCGCGGATCCGGCCGCGGCCGCCGCGCTGCAGCAGCCCGTGCCCGACCAGCGGCCCCAGCAGGTCGTGCAGCGAGGAGCGCGGCATCGCCACCGCCTCCAGCAGGTCGGCGATGCCGGCCTCGCCGCCATGGGCCTTGAGCCAGACCAGGATGTCGAGTGTGCGCAGGATCGAGCGGGCGCCGCCATCGGCCGCCGCCCCCTTCCCCACCGCGAAGGTGGTGGGGTCGTAGTCGTCGCCCATGCCGTGGCCCAGGATCAGGCTGGGCGGCCGGTCCCAGCGCACATGGTCCTCGACGAAGACGTCGGCGCGGACCGAGGCGGTCTCCCAGCCGCGGCTGATCACCAGCGGCGTGTGCACCTCGAGCCGCCGCGGCAGGGTGCGGCCGGCCAGGATGTCGAGCCCGACCTCGACCGCGCGGATGCCCATCGCCGGCGGGAAGTCCATCGCCGCCAGCGGCACGCCGTGCAGGATGGCGAGCTGATAGACCGCGTTCTGGTCGCCGCCGGTGTGCGGCGGCACGCGGCCGTCATAGCCGGCATCGACCCAGGCCTGGATCGACCCGGCGCCGTGCAGGCCGCTGTCGCACCAGACGCCGCCGATGGCGTCGCCCCAGCGCTCGATCAGCCCGGCCATGGCGCGGCGGCCGGCCGCGACCGTCATCTCGGAGTGAACCGTCTCGAGGATGCGGATGCCGGGCGCCAGGGCGAACACCTCGCGCGCCGCCCGTGCCCGGCGCAGCAGCGGCCCGATCTCCGGGTCGCCCACCATCATCACCACGCCGCCGCGGCCGCCCAGAGTCTCCACCAGCCATTGCGCCGGCAGCCGGCCGATGGCGGTGTCCGGCCCCGCGACCTGGACCAGCGAATGCGACGCGTCGCCCAGCAGGCGGTCGACCATCACCACGGGCAGCCCAGCGGCGCGGGCGCGGGCCAGGGCCGGCAGCAGCGCCTCGGTCTCCAGCGGGCTGACGATCAGCGCGTCGACGCCCATGGCCAGGAAGGCATCGATGTCGCGCGCCTGCGCCGCCGCGTCGTCATCGGCATGGGCGATGCGCAGCGTGGCGATGCGGTCGGCATGCTCGGCCGCGGCGAACTGCACGCCATGGATCAGCCCCTGGCGCCAGAGATTGGCGCGGGAGCCGTTGGAGAAGCCGAAGACATAGGGCGGCGGCCGGGCGAAGGGGGCGGCGTCGACCAGCTCGGTGAAGCCCGGGTTCCACAGGAACGACCGGGCCGGGCCGGTCATGCCCTGCAGCCGCGGCCGGGCCGGCGCGGCCGGCTGCGCCGCCTCGGCCTCCAGCGCCACCGCCAGGTCGAACCAGGCGGCGCCGAGCCGGACGATGCCGCGCCGCGGCGCCTCCAGCCAACCCGAAGCCAGCATCGGCCGCAGCACGGCGTAGAGGCTGGAGCGCGGCACGGCAAGGCCGCCGGCCAGGGCGGCGACGGACACCCCGCCCGGGGTCTCGGTCAGGCGGTCGACGACCCCGAGCAGGATGTCGATGCCCGACTGCCGGTGGGCGGAGGGCAGCGTCACTCGGCGGCGGCCGCAGCCCGCATCGCCCGGGGCGGCGGCAGGCGGTGCATGGCGCCGTCCTTCATCACCATGCGGATCGCGGCGTGGTTGTGGATCAGGCTGACATCCTGCAGCGGGTCGCCATCGACCAGGATCAGGTCGGCCAGGAAGCCCTCGCGCACCTGGCCCAGCCGGTCGCCCATCCCCATCAGCTCGCCGCCGATCCTTGTGGCGCATTGCAGCGCCTCGGACGGGGTGTAGCCGAACAGCTTGACGAAGTGCTCGACATCGCGGGCGTTGGTGCCTTGCGGCGTCCAGGCAAAGCCGTAATCGCCGCCGATCACGACGCGGATGCCACGGCGGCGCATCTCGGCATAGGTACGCTGGCTGGCCTCCATGCACAGATGCATGCCGAGTTTGCGCGCCTTGGCCTCGTCGATGCCCCAGGGCCCGGCCTCGTGGATGGTGTTGTAGATCAGGCCAATGGCGGGGCCGACGAAGATCCGGTCCTTCGCCGCCTCCAGCATGTCCAGCGCCTCGGCGTCGGCATGCTCGCAATGGTAGATCACGTCGACCCCGGCGCGGATGGCGCGCTTCACCGCCTCGCTGGCGCGGGCGTGGCAGTTCACCCGGCGGCCGAAATCATGCGCGGTCTCGACCGCGGCCGAGACCTCGGCCTGGGACATCACCGTCATGCCGCCCTTGGCCGGGTCGACGAAGTCGTCGCCGGAGATGTTGATCTTGATGTTGTCGACATCCTCGCGGATGCAGATGCGGACGGCGCGGCGCACCTCCTCCGGCCCGTCGCAGACCATACCGAAGCTGGCGCGGGCCAGGTGCAGCCGGGTCTCGTCGCCGAGGCCGCCCGTGACCGTGATCTCCGGGCTCGCCGCCTTGATCCGGGGGCCCTTCAGCCGGCCCTGATTGACCTTGTCGCGGATCACGACGTCGAGCCGGGTCTTGGCGCTGGCGGCCGAATAGGCGCTGGTGAAGCCGTGGTCCAGCAGCGTCTCGGCGTTCCACATCGTCTCCAGCACATGCTCCTCGGTCGGGATGTCGCCGAGATCGGTGTTCCGCGCCGCGCCACAGAAGGACAGATGGGCGTGGCCCTCGACCAGCCCGGGCAGCAGCGTGGCGCCGCCGCCGTCGACCGCCTCGCAGCCGCCGGCGTCCAGCCGCTCCGCCGCCGGGGCCACCGCCTGGATGCGATCGCCGCGGACCACGACCTGGCCGGGATACGGATCGCGGCCGCTGCCGTCCCAGATCATCGCGCCGGTGATGTGATAGTCGCCCATGGGGATCCTCCGCTTTCAGCGGGGGCGAGCGCCGGGCCCGCCCCATGCGTGGTGCTACTTGCCGATCCACCGCTGCGGGTAGTCCGGCATCCCTTCGCAGCCGCACATGGCGTAGTGCAGCGGCGGCATCTTCTCGTTGACGTACTTGTCCAGGTTTTCGGCCGTGATCGTCGGCTGCGGCAGCGACCAGGCCGGGCCCGGCACCTTCTCGCCCTTCAGGATGCGCAGCGCCGCGATCACCGGGGTGCGCCACTGATAGGTCGGATAGGTCGGCGCCAGCGCCTTCATCCCCGACTGCTTCCACTTCTGCAGGAAGTCCTGCTGGTCCTCGCCGGTGACGATCGGCACGTCCATGCCCTGGTCCTCGAACGCCTCGATCGCGGCGACGCTGGTGGCGCCGGCGTCCATCCACACGGCGTCGAGCTTGCCAACGCGGGTCAGGTAGTCCTCGACGATCGACTTGGTCTTGGCCCGGTCGCCGTCGGTGAACTCGGCGCCGACCACCTCGATGCCCTTCTCGTCGAAGATCCGCTTGGCCGCGGCCCAGCGGTTCTCCAGCACGTCGACGCCGGGCAGGATGCGCAGCGCCAGCACCTTGGCGCCCTTCGGCACATTGGCGGCGATGTATTCGGCCGCGGCGATGCCGAAGGCATAGCCGCCGATCGGCTTGATCACGGTCACCGGGCAATTGGTCAGCACGCCGCGGTCGAAGACGATGACCGGCACCTGCTTGCAGGCCTCCTCCACCGCCGGGGTCAGCGCCGCGGTGGTGTTGGGTGAGACGATCAGCGCGTCGCAGTTGCCGCTGGCCAGCATCGCCTTGATGTCGGAGATCTGCTTGTCGTCCTTGCCCTCGGCGTCGGCCACGGTGAAGGAGGCGATCTCATCCTTGTGCAGGTCGACCTCGGCCTGCATCGTCGTCCAGCCGACCACGCGCCACGGATTGCCGACCCCAGCGTTGGAGAAGCACAGCTTGTACGGGCCCTGCTTCTTGTATTTGGACGTGTCGACCATCTGGGTGCCGTAGTACTGCTCCCACGGCTTGTCGGCCGGGCCTTCCGCCTTGGCCGACATCTGCGCCCGCTGGGCCTCGAACTCCTTCGGGTCGTCGAAGCTCTGCGCCTGTGCCGCGCCGGCCGCCAGGGCCAGCAAGGTGGCAGCGCCGATCATCATCCCGATTTTCATGGCGTTCCTCCCCTATCGTTCTGGTTCTTGGAATGGTCGATGGTGCTAGGCCCCTCCCCTGCGCCGACGCCAGACGCTCCAGCCGACGGCGGCGATCAGGATCAGGCCCTGGGCCGCGTCGCGCAGCGGCTTGGGCAGGCCGATCAGGTTGAGCAGGGTAAACAGGGCGGCGAGGCTGAGCGCCCCGGCGACGGCGCCCGGCACGGTGCCGCGGCCGCCGAGCAGCTGGGCGCCGCCGATCACGATCGCGGCGATCGCCTGCAGCTCGTAGCCGTCGCCGACATTGGTCGAGACCCCGGCGAAGCCGCCCAGCAGGATGCCGGCGGTGACGGCCGAGAGGGCGGAGACGACGAAGGCGATGGTTCGCACCAGCCGCACCCGCGCCCCCGCCAGCTCCGCCGCCCGCGGATTGTCGCCGATAGCGTGCAGCAGGCGACCCAGCACGGTGCCATGCATCAGCCACCACAGGAGGGCAACCGCGACCACCATGACCACGACCGCCAGCGGCAGCAGGTCGATGACCGGCAGGCCGCGCCAGGTCAGCCGACCGAAATCGCGGAAATTGTCGGGCAGGTAGCCTTGCGGCGACCCGCCGGACCAGGCGAGGGCAATGCCCTTCAGCGACAGCAGCATGCCGAGAGTGGTGATGATCGACGGCACCTTGAGCCAGGAGACGACGAGCCCATTGAACAGGCCGACGACGAGGCCGATGCCGTAGACGAGGGCGATCACCCACCAGGTCTGCGCCGGGTCGCCCTGGATCAGCAGCGCCGAGGCCATCACCACCAGGGTGATCAGCGACCCGACCGAGAGGTCGAAGCCGCCGGCGATGATGACGAAGAGCTGCCCGGCGGCCAGGATCACCAGCGGCGCCGCCCGGCGCAGGAAGTTCATATAGCCCTGCGGCTCCAGGAAGGCCGGGCTGGTCACAGCTATCGCGACCAGCAGCACGATCAGCACCCAATAGGCGGGGCGGATGGCGGCCAGGCGGCGCAGCGGCGACGGGGCGCCGCGGGGCTGGTCGATCGGGCGCGGCTCGGTGGTCTCGATCATGCCACATGCCCCCGGGTGCGGAAGGCATAGACCGCGACCGCGGCGACGACGATGCCGCCGCGCAGCACCTGCTTCACGAAAGCGTCGATGCCGATCATGGTGAAGATCGCGTCGAGCGTGCCGAACAGGATGACGCCGGCCAGCGTGCCCCAGACGCCGCCGCGGCCGCCGGCCAGCACCGTGCCGCCGATCACCACCACGGCGATGGATTCGAGGTCGTAGATGCCGTCGCGCCCGACCCAAGGGGCGCCGGAGCGCAGGCGGCTGGCGAGGTAGAGGCCGGTCAGCCCGGCGGCGAGGCTGCAGATCACATGCGCCGCCAGCGTCACCCGATGGGTGTGGATCCCGGCCAGCCGGGCGCCGTCCGGGTTGCCGCCGGTGGCGTAGAGATGGGCGCCGAAGCGGGTGGAGCGCAGCACGAAGGCGGCGCAGCCGGTGAGCACGAACAGACCGATCACCGGATAGGGCACCGGCCCGACCTGGCCGTAGGCGAGCACCTGGAAGCTCTCCGGCACCGCCCCGGCGAAGTTCTGGAACGAGGCGCTGAGCAGCCCCTGCAGCACCAGCCCGACGCCGAGCGTGGCGATCAACGGGTTGATCTCGAGCCGCGTGACCAGCAGCCCGTTCACCGCCCCGACCACGGCCGAGACGGCGAGCACCGCCGCCACGGCCGGCAGCATCATCGCCGGGTCGCCCTGCATCAGCCAGGACGCCATCACCGCGCCGACGCTGACCAGATTGGCGACCGACAGGTCGATCGAGCGGGCGAGGATGACGAAGGTCTGGCCCAGCGCCACCAGGCCGAGCGCCACCACCCGCTCCAGCACCGCGATCACGCCGCCGGCCGAAAGCTGCGCCGACTGGCCGGTGGCGAGCGCGGTGGCCGCGAAGCCGATGGCCGAGGCCGCGATCAGGATCGGCGGCACCGGCAGATCGGCGCGGCGGCGCGGCCGCCCGGCGGTGGCGATCGCGCTCATGCCGCCCCCATCCGGGCCACGGCGTCGAACCGGTGGCCGGTGGCCAGCGCCATGACCTCCTCCTCGGTCGCGCCGCCCGGCCGTTCGCCGACGATGCGGCCGGCCCGCATCACCAGGATGCGGTCGGCCAGGCCCAGCGCCTCCGGCAGGTCCGAGGTCGCGACCAGGATGCCCTTGCCACGACCGGTGAAGTCGCGCATCAGCCGGTAGATCGCGGCCTTGGCGGCGACGTCGACGCCGCGGGTCGGCTCGGCGAAGACCAGCAGTTCCGGGTCGCAGGCCAGCCAGCGCGCCAGGATCGCCTTCTGCTGGTTGCCGCCGGAGAGGAGCCGCGTCTCCTGCTCCCAGCTCACGGCGCGGACATCGACCGCCGCGAGGATGCCGTCGATCGTCTCCGCCCCCACCGCCCTGCCCTTCGGCCGCGCCAGCAGCGAGGCGAGACCGCGGCGAGCGAGCAGGCCGTTGTCGCGCACCGACTGCATCAGCGCCAGCCCGTCGCGCTTGCGGTCCTCCGGCACGAGGCCGAGTCCGCGCGTGACCCCCGCCCGCGCCGAACCCGGCCTCGCCTCCCGCGCCCCGATCCACATCCTTCCGCGGAGGAAGGGATCGGCCCCAACCACGGCGCGGGCCAGGGCTGTCTTGCCGGAGCCTTCCAACCCGGCGATCGCGACGATTTCGCCGCGACGCACGACCAGGTCGATGTCGGCCAGTGCTGCGTTGCCGCCGCCCTCGATCCGCAGCACGGGATCGCCGGGCGGGCCCGCCAGTCTCGGCGGGAAATAGTCGCTGAGCGGCCGGCCGACCATCAGCCGGACCACCTCGTCCGCTCCGGTCTCCGACCGCGGTCGGGTGGCGACGTGCCGCCCATCCTTCAGCACGGTGACGGTGTCGGCGATGGCGAACACCTCCGGCATGCGGTGCGAGATGTAGACCACGGCGACGCCGGCGGCTTTCAGTCCGCGCACCAGCTGCAGCAGCCGCGCCGCCTCGACGTCGTCCAGTGCCGCGGTCGGCTCGTCCATCACCAGGATGCGGGCGTCGATCGCCAGTGCCTTGGCGATCTCCACCGTCTGCTGCTCGGCGATCGTCAGGTCGCGCGCCGGGGTGTCCGGGTCGATGTCGGAGGCCAGGCGCGACAGCAGCGATCGGGCGCCGGCGCGCATCGCCGTGCGGTCCAGCCGGAAGCGCCGCACCGGCTCGATGCCGAGATGGATGTTCTCCGCCACCGTGCGGTCGGGCAGCAGGCTCAGCTCCTGATGGATGATGCTGATGCCGGCGGCGCGGGCGGCGGCGGGGTGGGAAAAGCGCACCGGCGCGCCGTCGATCAGGATCTCGCCGGCATCGGGGGCGTAGACGCCGCCCAGCACCTTCATCAGGGTCGATTTGCCGGCGCCGTTCTCGCCGCACAGCGCATGGATCTCGCCGGCCCGGCAGGCGAAGGACACGGCGTCGAGCGCGACCACGCCCGGGAAGGCCTTGCGGATGCCGCGCATCTCGAAGCGCGGGGCGGCGCCGGCGTCGGTCATGCCGCCGCCTCCCATTCCCGCCGGATCAGGGCGATGGATTCGGCGAAGAGCGTGTCGAGGTCCGGGAACAGGTCGCGCCAGACCCTCGTGGCGGCGGCGAGGTCCGGCAGCGCGCGGCCGAAGGTCTCGACCGTCAGCCAGCCTTCGTAGCCGGAGGCGTAGAGGGTCCGCAGCACCGCCCGGAACGGGACATGACCCCGCCCCGGAATGCCGCGGTCGTTCTCCGAAAGATGGACATGGGTGATGCCGTCGGCATGGGCGGCAATGACGCCGACCGGGTCACGCTCCTCGATGTTGGCGTGGAAGGTGTCGTACATGAAGCCGAAATTCGGGTGGCCGACCCGGATGCGCAGCCGCTCCGCCTGCTCCATCGTGTTCAGCGCGTAGCATTCGAAGCGGTTGACCGCCTCGATCGACAGATGGATCCCGGCGTCCTGCGCCCGGGCGGCGGCCCAATGCAGCGCCTCGGCCAGGTTGGCCAGCTCGTCCTCGGTCGGCCCCGAGCCGGAGAACACGCCGAGCGGCGAGTGGTAGGGTCCGCCCATCACCGTGGCGCCCAGGGCGTGGCCGCAGTCGATCGCCCAGGCCAGCCGGTCGCGAGCGCGGCGGCGGATCGCGGGGTCCGAGCTCAGCGGGCTGTGGTCGGGGTCCGGGATGATCGTGGTGTAGGTGCGGGCCAGGCCGAGATCGTCGAGCACGCGGCCCAGGGCGGCGCAGTCGGCCTCGGTGCCGCCCATGACCGGCACCTCGACGCCGTCATAGCCGTGGCGTTTCAGGGACTCGAGCACCGGGCGGTCGGCGGGCGTGACAGCCCCTCCGATCACCAGGAGGTTGAAGCCGATTTGCACGCGTTCCTCCCAGCTCCGGGCCCGTGGCCGCCACCCGCGCCCTGGATGTGTTTTCCCGGAAGGATGAGGTTCGCGTCAGGCCGGCGTCAACGCAGCGACGCAGCCCGATGTCCGACATTCTGGACAATCCGCCCGACCTCTCGCGCCAGGCTCAGCCCCAGGCTCGCCGGTACAGCCCCTGGATCGCAGCGGCGTCGGGGATCCGCGGGTTGTTGGCGGGCGAGCCCGAGGCCAGGGCCTGTTCGGCCATCAGCGGCAGCAGCCGGTCCCATGTCCCGGCGTTGAGGCCGTAGGCCCGCGGCGTCGGCACGTCGAGCTCGGCATTGATCCGGTGCAGGGCCTCGACCAGGCGGCCGACCGCCGCCTCGTCCTCCTCTCCCGCCTGCGCCAGGCCCATCGCCACGGCGCAGGCGGCGTAGCGCGGCATCGCCGCCGGCGCCGACCATTCGGTCACCACCGGCAGCAGCATGGCGTTGGACAGGCCGTGCGCGACATGGAAATGCGCCCCGATCGGCCGGCTCATCCCGTGCACCAGCGCGACCGAGGCATTGGAGAAGGCGATGCCGGCCTGCAGCGATCCCAGCATCATGCCTTCGCGCGACGCGCGGTTGCCGGGGTCGTCGCAGGCGGTGCGCAGATGCGTCCAGATCGATCGCATGGCGGCCAGCGCCATCCCGTCCGTGAAGGGCGAGGCCCGGCGCGAGACATAGGCCTCGATCGCATGGGTCAGGGCGTCGATGCCGGTATCGGCGGTGAGGCGGCGCGGCTTGCTGAGGGTCAGCTCGTAATCGACGACGGCGATGCTGGGCAGGTAGGCGAGGCCTGCGCAGAGCATCTTCTCCTCGGTCTCCTCGTCGGTGACGATGGTGAAGCGCGTGGCCTCGGAGCCGGTGCCGGCCGTGGTCGGGATGGCGACGATCGGCAGGCCCGGCGCGTCCTCCTGGTGCGGGGCCTTCAGCGCCCGCATCGTGCCGCCCCGAACGCTGAGCACCGCGGCCGCCTTGGCGGTGTCGATCGGGCTGCCGCCGCCGAAGCCGATGACGCAGTCGTGGTCGCCCTCGCGGATGAAGGCCGCGGCCGCGTCGACGACCTCCGAAGTCGGGTCGGGGACGGTGTCGCAGAAGGCCCGCACCGGGACGCCGGCGGCTGCCAGCACGGTACGGAGACGGTCGAGGGCGCCGTTCCCGGCCAGGAAGCGGTCCGTGACCACCGCCGGCCGTTTCAGCCCGAGCTGGGCCAGGGCCAGCGGAAGCTCATCGAGGGCTCCGGCGCCGATCCGCATCAGGCGCGGCAAGGCGATCGCGGACATGGGTCCTCCTGGTCGGCGAATGGTGATGGATCTGGGCAGCCGGTCAGGCGTCGTGGACGTCCGGCCGGGCGCCACGGAGACGCCGCTCGATCTGGTCGAGCCGGGCGTTGAGCACGGTGTAGAGCAGGGCGACGTCCGAGCGCAGGGAGCGCAGCAGCATCTCGGCGTCGTCGCCGGCCTCTCCGTCCCGGCCGGACTCCGGCCCCCGGCCGTTCTCCAGCGCGCTGCTGATCCGGGCCAGGGTCGAGGCCCGCGGGTTGGCGACGCCGGCCTCGATGTTGTGCAGGCCGGTGACGGAGAGCCGGGCCCGGCGCGCCAGCTCAGCCTGGGTCCAGTTCAGCATCCGCCGCGCCGTGCGGATCTCTTCCGGTGCGATCATGTCTCCGCCTCACGCATGACCGATCTCCCGCAGGGCCGCCCAGTGCGGCGCGAGGCTGCGGCCGACCGCCTGCCACAGGGCGAAGCGGCGGCGATAGAAGCCGGCCAGGCAGGGATCGGGCACGACCTCCCGCGGCGGCGCGACCATCGCGGCCGCGGCCTCGTCCAGGCCGGCGAAGCGGCCGGCGCCGACGGCGGCGGCCATGGCAGCGCCGAGGGCCCCGGTCTCCGCCTGCGCGGCGACCCGGACCGGGACGCCGAGCACATCGGCGATCATCTGCGGCCAGACCGGGCTGCGGGCGCCGCCGCCGGAAACGGTGATCCCCCGCAGCCGCGCCCCGGCGGCGAGCAGCTTCTCGACATGGGCGAGATGGGCGAAGGCCACGCCCTCGAACACCGCCCGCACCAGGTCGCCGCCCTCATGCCAGCCGGCCAGACCGAAGAAGCCGGCCCGCGCCGAGGGGTCGCCCGCCGCGCCGTAGAGATAGGGGTGGTACATCGGCCCGTCCGCCTTGGGCGGCGCGGCCGCCGCGAGCGCATCGGCCAGCGCGAAGACGCTGCCGGTGCGCCTGTCGTCATGCGCCAGGACGTGATGCGCGAGCCATTCGAGATTGGTCGCGGAGGTGGCGGAGTTCTCCATCGACAGGAAGCGGCCGGGCGCCATGCCGGTCGACATGAACACCCCGTCCAGCGGCGCGTCGACCACCACTTGGTTGATGCTCCAGGTGCCGAGGATGATCGAGGCCTGGCCCGGGCGGGTGACGCCGGCACCGACGGCGCTGGCCACCACGTCGAAGAACCCCGCGACCACCGGCGTGCCCGCGGCGAGGCCGGTGCGGGCCGCGACCTCCGCCGTCACCGTGCCGACCGGCTCGGTCGGCCAGTGCAGCGGCGGCAGCTTCGCCGCGACGTCACCCTGCCCGTAAATCTCGAGCAGGCCGCCGTCATAGCGGTTCTCGGGCAGCCGCAGCAGCCCGGCCCCGCCCATATCGGTGACGTCGGTCGCCACCCGTCCGGTCAAGGCATGGACCACCACGTCCTTGCACATCAGCACATGGGCGGCGCGCGACAGGATCTGCGGCCGATGGCGCGCCATCCACGCCAGCAGCGCCGGCGTCTGCGACGGCCAGGGCCGCTGCAGGCAGATCGCCGCCGCCGCTTCCGCCACCCCGCCGGCCTGCCACTCCTCGACCAGCCCAGCGGTGCGGGAGTCGAGCGACTGGATCGCCGCCAGAGCCTGCCCCTCGGCGTCGAGAAGGTAGAGGCCGTTGCCGTGGCCCGAGGTGCCGATGCCGGCAATATCCCGGCCCTGCAGTCCGCTCTTGTCCAGCAGCTCGCGGATCAGATCCTCGAGATCGGTCCGCAGGCGGCCGAGGTCGCGCTCGACCATGCCGGGCGCCGGGCTGTGGCCGCCGGTGTCGCGATGGGCGCAGGCCAGCTCCCGCCCCGCATCGTCGAACAGCAGCGCCTTGACCCCGGTGTTGCCGGCGTCAATGCCGAGCCAGGCGGTCATCGGCCGCCGCCGTTGCGGTAGATGGCCCAGGCGGCGTCGGCATCCGCGCCGTCATGGATCATCGCCATCAGCGCCGCCACCACCGCCGCCGGATTGTCGTGCTGGTAGATGTTGCGGCCATAGACCATGCCGTGCGCGCCCTGGGCCATCAGCGCCGCCGAGGTGTCGAACACGCGGCGGAGATCCGCCTTGCCGCCGCCCCGGACCAGCACCGGGCAGCGCGCGGCCTGGACGACGTGGCGGAAATCCGCCGGGTCGTCGGTCGGGTCGGCCTTGACGATATCGGCGCCGAGCTCGCGCGCCAGGCGGACCAGGGTCACGACCTTCTCGGTGTCGCCGTCGACGAGATAGCCGCCGCGCTCGTTCGGCTGCATCACCAGCGGCTCGATCATCAGCGGCATGCCGTATTTCTCGCAGTCGTTGCCGAGCCGGCTGATGTTCTGCACGCATTGGCGGAACAGGCCCGGCTCGTCGGGCAGCATGAACAGGTTCACCACCACGCAGGCCGCGTCCATGCGCAGGGCCGGCAGGATCGGGTCGGCCTCGTTCTGCAGCACCGCCCACATCTCGCGATGGCGCTGGCGGTTGTAGGGGTTACCCATGTCGACGCGCATCACCAGCGCCGGGCGGTTCTGCCCCGGCATCGACTGCAGCAGGTCGGCCTGGCCGTAATTCATCTGGATCGCGTCCGGCCCGGCTTCGGCCAGCATCCGGACCACGCCGGCCATGTCCTCCAGCCCGGCCATGAAGGACGGCTCGTTGCAGACGCCGTGGTCGATCGCGACGTCGAGGCAGCGGCCGTTCCGCATCAGCCGGTTCAGGCGGACCTTCTTTGTGACATACATTGCAATCCCCGTCAGTGAACGGCCTGCACGCGGTGGCGGCGGGCCATGATGTCCTCGAAGCGCGCGGCGGCGGCCGCGGCCTCGGCCTCGGTCCAGCCCAGGACGGACGCGATCAGGCCACCGGCCTCCGCGACCAGGGCGGCGGTGATCCGCCCTTCCATCCCCAGCAGGGTGCGGCGCAGCAGCAGGTCGCCGATGTCGCGCACCCGTTCGGTCTCGATCAGGTATTGCAGCTCGCGCCGCGAATAGTCGGGCGCGGCGGCGAGCGGCGCGTCCGGCCCCTCGCCGAGGAAGCGGGCGATGGCGACGGCGCGGCTGCCATAGCGATCGCTCAGCGCCTGGAAGCGCGCCAGCGGCAGCCCCGTCGCCTGCGCCTGGTCCCGCTGCCAGCGGGCCAAGGTGTCGGGGTCGCGCGGGAAGCCCCGCCCGCCGCCGATCGGCAGGTCGCGGGTGTCGACCTTGCGCGCCCGCCCGAGCTGGGCCAGGGTCACGTCGGCGACCTCCTCGCCGAAAGCGCGGAAGGTGGTCCATTTGCCGCCGATCAGGGTCAGGACGGCGAAGGGCAGCGCGCCCGGCGGGTCGACCTCGACCGAGTGGTCGCGGCTGATCCGCCCGGTCGCCTCGTCGTCGCTGACCGGCAGCGGCCGGACGCCGGTGAACACATGGACGATCTCGTCGTCGCGGATGTCGAGGTCCGGGAAGATCCCGGCCAGCGCGGCCAGCATGTAGCGCTTCTCGTCGTCCAGGCACACCGCGTCGTCGGGGTCGTCGATCCGGATGTCGGTTGACCCGACCAGGGCGGCGCCGGCATGGTTAAAGGCAATGCAGATGCGGCCGTCGTCGTTCTCGAAATAGATCATCCGGCCGTCCAGCGCTTCCTGCAGCCGCGGGTTCCGGATCATCAGATGCGACCCCTTGGTGCCCTGGACGCGGCGCCGGTTGGTGGCCGGGCCGATCGTGCCACCAACGAGGTCGACCCAGGCGCCGGTGGCGTTGACAACCACGCGCGGCGCGATCGTCCCGCTGGCGCCGGTCATCCGGTCCCGCCAGGCCAGGCCGTCGCCGTCGCGGCCCGTGATCTCGGTGTAGGAGAAGGCCCGAGCGCCGGTCTCGGCCTCGGTGTCCAGCAGCAGCTCGATGCCCAGCCGCTCAGGATGGGTGACGCGGGCGTCGTAGTACAGCACCCCGGCCACCGCCCGCTCGGTGATCCCCTTCGCCAGCCGGCGCAGCTTGGCGCGGCCGACGCCGCGGTGCCGCGGCATGGTCCGGCTGCGCCAGGACAGGAGGTCGTAGAGCGCGAGGCCAGTGCGGATCATCAGCGCGGGCCGGGCCTGCGGCCGGTCGCAGATGCCGAGGAAGGCGCCGATCGTCGCCAGCGTGCCGCGGACCCGTGCCGTCACCGGCACCAGGGTCGGCAGCGGGAAGACGTAGTGCGGCGCGTTGCGCAGCAGCCGGTCGCGCTCCTGCAGCGACTGCCGGACCAGCCGGAACTCGCCGTTCTCTAGATAGCGCAGGCCGCCATGCACCATGCGGGACAGGGCGGCGCTGGCGCCGGAGCAGAAATCGTCGCGCTCGACCAGCACCACGTCGACGCCCTGCAGCGCCAGCTCGCGGAAGGTGCTGACACCGTTGATCCCGCCGCCGATCACCAGAACCTCGGCCCGCTCGGGAACGGCCGAGCCATTGCGTGCCATGATTCAGGCAGCCGCAGCGACCGGGCCGAGATGGGCGGCGATGGCGCGGTCGATCGCGGCTAGCTCCTGCCCTGTCAGGCGCAGCTCGCCGGCCCGCGCGTTCTGCCGTGCCTGCTCCGCGTTGCGCGCGCCGCAGAGGGCGAAGGTGATGCCGGGCTGCGCCAGGGTCCAGGCGATCACCACATCGGCGATCTCCACGCCATGGTCGCGGGCGATACCGGCGATGTCGGCGGCGAAGGCCGCCACCCGGCGACGGTTCTCGACCGAGAAGCGCGGATTGGTGCGGCGCAGGTCGTCGCCTTCGAAGACCCGGTCCGGCCCGATCCGGCCGGTGAGGAGGCCGAGCGCCAGGCTGGAATAGCTGATCACGGCGATGCCGGCCTGCCGGCAGGGCGGGATCAGCGTCTGCTCCAGCCCGCGGTCGAGCATGTTGTATGCTTCCTGCACGCAGTCGACTTGCCCGGCCGCCCGGTAGGCGGCGAGGTCCTCGACGCTGGCGTTGCTGATGCCGATCGCCCGGGTCTTGCCCTCGGTCTTGAGCGCCAGCAGTGCCTCCATGGTTTCGGCGATCGGGGTCGTCGGGTCCTGCCAATGGGTGATCAGCACGTCGACATGGTCGGTGCGCAGGCGGCGCAGGCTGGCCTCCAGCTCCTGCCGCACCGATTCCGCGCCGAGATAGCGATGGATGGTCTTGTCGTCCTGGGCGACGAAGGGGCGGCCCTTGTCGGTGTCCCAGACCAGGCCGCATTTGGTGACCAGCACCACCTCGTCCCGGCGGCCCTCGACCGCCCGGCCGACCAGCTCCTCCGCCCGGCCGAGACCATAGGCCGGCGCGGTGTCGATCAGGGTGACGCCGGAATCCAGCGCGGCCCGGATCGCCGCGATCGAGGCGTCGTCATTCCCGCCGCCCCACATCCAGCCGCCCATCGCCCAGGTGCCGAGCCCCACCGCGCTCGCGGTGATCCCGCTCGCGCCGATTTCACGCCGCAGCTGCATCCTTGCCCTCCAGTCGTTCGACGACCGCGCGGGCCGTCCGGTCATCGGTGATCAAATGGCCCAGCGCGCCGCCGCGCAGCACCGCGGCGATCGGTGCGACCTTGCGTTCGCCCGAGGCAACCGCGATCCGCCGCGGGATCCCCGCCAGCTCGTCCAGCGTCAGCGCCACCAGCCGGCGGTTCGACGGGTGGTCGCAGGGCCGGCCGTCATGGTCGAGCAGATGGGCCAGCAGCTCCGCCTCGGCCCCGGCGCTCTCGATCGCGCCGCGATCGGCCGTATCCGTCAGGGTCAGATAGGTCGCATGCTCGTCACGCACCGAGCCGATGCCGAACAGGGCGACATCCGCCGACCGGGCCATGTCGAGCACGGTGCGGATCGTCGAGACCGACAGCAGGGCCGCCCGTTCCGCCTCGTTCGCCGCGAAGATCGGGGCGTGCAGCTGATAGGCCGTGCCGCCCAGCTTCTCGGCCAGGGCGACGGCGACATGGTTCACGTCGGTGCGGAACTTGCCCTGGACGCCGCCGGTCGCCGGCACCACGCGGACGTCGTAGCGCCGCGGCGGCGCCAGCGCCTCGATCGTGGCGCAGAGGGCGACGCCGCCGGAGACGGCGATGGTCATGCCGTCGGCCAGGCCTTCCAGCAGCGTGGTCGCCGCCGCCTCGGCCACCGATTTCAGCACGATGGCCGGGTCGGTCGAGACCGAGGGGATAGCGACGGCCGAGTCGAGGCCGCCCAGGCGCTTCAGCGCCGCCGACAGCCCCTCCTCCACATCGAAGGGCGAGCGGATGCGGATCTCGACCAGCCCCCGCTCATGCCCCTCGCGGATCATGCGGTTGACGGTGGCCGGCGAGATCCCGATCTCCGCCGCGATCTCGGCCTGGGAGCGCTGCTCCTGGTAGAACATGACGAGGACGCGATGGATGTTTCGCAGTCGTTCGGATTCGCTGTAGAGCGGGCGCGGCATCGGTGTCTCAGCCTCGGGCCTTGTGCGTGTTGAGGAGGTGATCGATCGTCACCGCCGCCAGCAGGATCGCGCCGCGGATGATGTCCTGCCAGTACACAGGCACGTTCAGCAGGATCAGCGAGGAGGTGACCAGCGACAGCAGGGCCGCCCCGAGCACCGCTCCGGCGATGGTGCCGGACCCGCCGTTCAGGCTGGCGCCGCCGATCACCGCCGCGGCGATCACGCTGAGCTCCATGCCGATGCCGAATTGCGGGGTGGCCGCGCCGAAACGGGCCATGTAGATCACGCCCGCGATCCCGGCCAGCGTACTGCACAGCGTGGCGCAGATGATCTTGGTGCGCTTGGTGTCGATGCCGGAGAAGCGGGCCGCCTTCTCGTTGCTGCCGGTGTAGTAGACCCGCCGGAACAGCACCGACCGGCGCAGCAGCACGTCGAACAGGGCGATCAGCACCAGGAAGATCAGGATCACGAAGGGCAGGCCGCCGATGCTGCCCTGGCCGACGAACTTGAACGCCTTCGGCAGCGAGAACAGCGACTGCGGCGTGCCCTGGGTCAGCAGCAGGCTGAGGCCGCGGGCCACCACCATGAAGGCCAGCGACACGATGAAGAAGTGCAGCCCGATCCGGGTGACGCAGAGCCCCATCAGGAAGCCGATCGCCCCGCAGGCCGCGATCGCGATCAGGCTGGCCGACCAGGGGTCGAGCCCGGCCAGGAACAGCGTGCCGCCGATCACCATCGACAGGCAGACCACCGACCCGACCGACAGGTCGATGCCGCCGACGATCAGGAGGATGGTCATGCCGATGACCACGATCCCCTCGATCGAGAAGGACAGCAGCACCGCCCGCATGTTCGACCAGGTCAGGAAATAGGGCGAAGCGAAGCTCATCGCCACGAACAGCAGCGCGATGATGGCCAGAAGGCCGAATTCGCGGACCCGGACGACGCGCATCATCGGCGCCGCGGCGGCCGTGCTCATGCTCATCTGATGTCTCCCATGGCGGTGCGGCGCATCGCGCCCTGGCTGGGCTGCAGATACCCGAGGCCCGAGGCCAGCTGCATGATCGCCTCCTCCGACATCTCGTCCGGCCCGAGCTCGCCGGCCAGGCGGCCCTCGTGCAGGACCAGGATTCGGTCGCTGATGCCGATCAGCTCCGGCAGCTCGGACGAGATCGCAACGATCCCGGCGCCCTGATCGGCGAGCTCGCGGAGGATGGCGTAGATCTGCGCCTTGGCGCCGATATCGACGCCGCGCGTCGGCTCATCGACGAAGAGGATGCGCGGCTTGACCGCCAGCAGCCGGGCCAGCGCCACCTTCTGCTGGTTGCCGCCGCTGAGCGTCGCTACCGGCTGCTGGACATTGGCGCAGCGAATGCCCAGCCGTTGCCGCATCGCCTCGGCCAGCGCCGCCTCGCGCCGGCGGCTGACCATGACCGGGCCGGACACAAGCCGCAGGTCGAGCGACGAGATGTTCTGGGCGATCGGCAGGTCGAGGAAGATGCCGTTGCCCTTGCGATCCTCGCTCAGATAGACGAGCCCCTGCCGGATCGCCGCAGGATAATCATCCGGCGGCACCTCGGCCCCGTCGCAGGTGATCCGTCCGGAGGCGCGCCGGGCCAGGCCGCAGATCGCCTGCACGGTCTCGGTGCGGCCGGAGCCGATCAGCCCGCCGAGGCCGACGATCTCGCCGGGCCGGACCTCGAAGCCGATGTCGCGGACGATGCCGCCGTCCGACAGCCCCTCGACTCGCAGCAGCGGGCCGCCGGCCGCCGGACCGCGGCGCGGCGGATAGAGGTCCAGCAGCGGCCGGCCGACCATCTTCGCCGCCACCTGCTCCGGCGTCGTCGCCGCGGTCTGCAGTGTGTCGACATAGGCGCCGTCGCGGAATACGGTGATGCGGTCGGCGATGGCGAAGATCTCCGCCATGCGGTGGCTGATATAGACGATGCCGATGCCGCGGGCCCTGAGGTCCCGGATGATGGCGAACAACGCTTCCGCCTCGGCCTCGGTCAGGGCCGCCGTGGGCTCGTCGAAGATCAGTACCCGGCAGTTCAGGGTCAGGGCCTTGGCGATCTCGACGATCTGCTGGCTGGCGATCGGCAGCTCGCCGGCCCGGACGTCCACGGGGACCGGATGCAGGCCGGCCAGCACCGCCTCGGCCCGCCGCCGCAGGTCGCGGGTGTCCATCCACAGGCCGCGCCGGCTGTTGGTCTCGGCCATGAAGATGTTCTCGGCCACGGTCGCGTCCGGGCACAGCGCGATCTCCTGATGCACCAGCCCGATGCCCAGCGCCTGCGCCGCGGCCGGGCTGGGGATCCGCACCGGCCTGCCGTCCAGGCTGACCGTGCCGCGGTCGGGCTGGTGCACGCCGCCCAGGATGTTCATCAGCGTCGACTTGCCGGCGCCGTTCTCGCCCATCAGCGCGTGCACCTCGCCCGCGCGCAGCTCGAACCGCACGCCGGCCAGGGCGCGGACCGGGCCGAAGCTCTTGGCGATGTCGCGGACGGAGAGCAGGGGTTCGGACATAGGGCTTCCCTGGTCGCCGACGGGGCCGGCGATGGCGGGCCGGCCGGGCGGTCCCGGCCGGCGGATGGACGGCGAGGTTATTCTTCGATGCCCTTGGTGCCGCGGCGCTTCAGATACGCATCCCAGTAGAAGTCGTCGGCATTGGCGGCCGTCACCACGGCGTAGCCGTTGTCGATATAGGGGATGGCCATCGGGTTCTTGCCGTTGCGCTTGGCGTCGTTCATCGGGTCGATCAGCTCGGGATGCGCGGCCAAGTAGAGCGCCATGAATCCCATATAGCCCTGCATGCCCTGGTTCGGGTTGACCGAGCCGAAGACCTGGCCGGCCTTGATCATGTCGAGGATCTTGGCGTTCACGTCGGCGGTCATGACCTTGATCTTGCCGCCGAGCTCGACGCTGGCCTGGGCCGCGCCGAGAGCCGAGTTCGCCTCCGGCATGAAGATCGCGCCGAGATTGGGGTTGGCCTGGGCCATGGACAGGACCGCCTGATAGGCCTTGTTCGGGTCCTGGTTCGACGCGGCGCGGGCCACCAGCTTCATGTCCGGCCACTTCTCCTCCATCCGGGCGATGAAGGCGGCGATGCGGCGGTCGTGGTTGTCCTGGCCCGGATTCTCGAGCACGGCGTATTCGCCCTTCCCGCCCATGGCCTCGGCCACCGCGTCGGCGGCGCCCCGGCCCTCGAGATCGTTGTTCGAGGTGATGTGGGCGGTGCGGTTGGAGTGCGGCGAGTCCGCGGCGAAGGTCACGATCGCCGTGCCCTGCTCGATGGCGCGGTTGATCGGCTCGATGAACGGGTCGGCGTTCATCGGATGCACCAGGATGCCCTTGGGCTGGCGGGCCAGGATCTGGTCGAAGCTGGCGATCTGCTTGGTGACGTCGTAGTCGGGCGTGCCGGTGTAGATCGTCTCGCAGCCCATCTGCTGGCCGGCCTGCTTGAACATCTCATAGACCGGGAACCAGTACTCGACGCCCGACACCATGACGTTCATGGCGTAGAGCTCGCCCGGCTCGCAGCGGAACGGCTCCGCCGCGGCAGCGGGGGCGATCGACGCGCCGGACAGGGCCATCGCCAGGGCGGCACCCGCCAGGAAGCGTGCACGTAAGGTCTTCATCTCTCATCCTCCCCTGATTCCGGCGGCGTCCTGCGCGACCGGTTGTTGATGTATATTTCAATGACTGAAATTTATTGCATAGAGAAAAGCGGGGTTTGCCGGCGGCGTCAAGCGGTTTGTCGGAAGGCCGGAAAGAAAAGGGCGCGCCGGCGGAACCGGCGCGCCCCTTGGGGTCGATAGAGAATGGGCGATCAGGCGGGCTGAGGCAGGCGCGCGATGACCTTGATCTCGAAGTCGAAGCCCGCCAGCCAGTTCACGCCCACCGCGGTCCAGTTCGGGTAGGGCGGCTCACCGATCGCCTTCAGCCGGATCGGGGCGATCGTCTCCCACTGCCTGGCCGGGTCGGTGTGGAAGGTGGTCACGTCGACGATGTCGTCGAAGGTGCAGCCGGCGGCCTTCAGCACGGCGGCGAGATTGTCGAAGGCGAGCTGGACCTGCTTGGCGAAGTCCGGCTCGGGCGACCCGTCCTCGCGGCTGCCGACCTGACCCGAGACGAACAGAAGGTCGCCCGAGCGGATCGCCGCCGAATAGCGGTTGATCTCGTACAGCGCCTGCCGGCCGGCAGGGAAGATCGCATCGCGTCTGGCCATCGCTTCACTCCTGTGCAGACAAGGCAGGACCGCCCGGCCGTCGCGACGATCGCCCGGCATCAAAGGTTAGGTCCGCTGACCGGGACGAGCATTCACATACGTCCCGTATGCCGGCATATCGGGACATACGCGCCGTATGTCAATACGCATACGCGCCGTATGTTGTTTGCTGCCAACCGAAGGACGACCGGCCCGACGGCATCAGCCGATTTGCCGGATGCCAGAACGAAAAGAGGGGCGCGCCGGATGGCACGCCCCTCGGTCTCCCGGCCCGCGCGAAGTGCGCGCCGGCGGAACGCTACTTCATCGTCGGCATCACGAAATCGGCGCCGGCGCGGATGCCGGTCGGCCAGCGGGTGGTGATGGTCTTCAGCCGCGTGTAGAAGCGCACGCCCTCCGGCCCGTGCATGTGGTGGTCACCGAACAGCGACGACTTCCAGCCGCCGAAGGAGTGGAAGGCCATCGGCACCGGGATCGGCACGTTGATGCCGATCATGCCGACCTGGATCTGGTGCGCGAACTCACGCGCGGCGTCGCCGTCGCGGGTGAAGATCGCCGTGCCGTTGGCGAATTCGTGCCGGTTGATCCAGCCGGCCGCGGTCTCATAGTCCGGCGCGCGGGCGATCGACAGGACCGGGCCGAAGATCTCCTCGCGGTAGATCTTCATGTCGGTGGTCACGTGGTCGAACAGCGTGCCGCCGATGAAATAGCCATCCTCATAGCCCTGGCGGCGGAAGTCGCGCCCGTCGACCACCAGCTTGGCCCCTTCGGCGACACCGGAGTCGATGTAACCGCGCACGCGGTCGAGATGCTGGCGGGTGACCAGCGGCCCCATCTCGGCTTCCGGATCGGTGCCGGGGCCGATGGCGAGCGCCCGGACCCGCGGCTCCAGCCGCGCGACCAGGGCCTCGGCGGTCTTCTCGCCGATCGGCACGGCGACCGAGATCGCCATGCAGCGCTCGCCGGCCGAACCGTAGGCGGCGCCCATCAGCGCGTCGACCGCCTGGTCGAGATCGGCGTCCGGCATCACGATCATGTGGTTCTTGGCGCCGCCCAGCGCCTGGCAGCGCTTACCGGTGCGCGCCGCGGTCTCGTAGATGTAGCGCGCGATCGGGGTGGAGCCGACGAAGCTGACCGCCGAGATGTCGGGGTCGAACAGCAGCGCGTCCACCGCCTCCTTGTCGCCGTGCACGACGTTGAACACACCGTCGGGCAGGCCGGCCTCCTTCAGCCATTCGGCGAGCAGCAGCGAGGCCGAGGGGTCGCGCTCCGACGGCTTCAGGATGAAGCAGTTGCCGCAGGCCAGCGCCACCGGGAACATCCACATCGGCACCATGGCCGGGAAGTTGAACGGGGTGATGCCGGCGACGATGCCGAGCGGCTGGCGCAGCGAATGGCTGTCGACGCGGGTGCCGACATTCTCCGTCACCTCGCCCTTCAGCAGCTGCGGCGCGGCGGTCGCGAACTCCACCACCTCGATGCCGCGCTGGACCTCGCCGCGGGCGTCGCTCAGCACCTTGCCGTGCTCGGCGGTGATGGCGGCGGCCAGCTCGTCCGTCCGCTCCTCCACGATGCGCAGGAACCGGTTCAGGATGCGGGCGCGGCGCAGCGGCGTAGTGCCGGCCCAGCCGGGAAACGCCTCGCGGGCGGCGGCGACCGCGGCGCGGACGTCGTCGGCCGAGGCCAGGGCGACGCTGCCGCTCTGCTGGCCGGTGGCCGGGTTGAAGACGGGGGCGGTGCGCCCGCTGCCGCCCGGGAACCGGCGGCCGCCGATGAAATGATGGATCTCGGTGGGCATGCGTCTCCTCCTCTGCTGCCGGATCCTTCTTCCCGCTTTACCCGGCGCGCATCAACGCACAGGATCGAGCAACCGTTGTGCGAGAATTCAAGTCATGGACTGGGACCATCTGCGCGTCTTCCTGGCGGTCGCCCGGCACGGCCAGCTGCTGGCCGCGTCGCGCAAGCTGGGCCTGAACCACGCCACCGTGGCGCGCCGGCTGGACGCGCTGGAGGCCGATCTGGGCACGGTGCTGTTCGACCGGCGGCCGGCCGGGTCGGTGCTGACCCAGGCCGGCGAGCGGCTGCTGCCGGTGGCCGAGGGCATCGAGACGGCGCTGCTGGGCGCGGCGGAAGGGCTGCGCAGCGACGAGGCGGAGGTTGCGGGCACGGTGCGCATCGGCGCACCGGACGGCCTGGGCAACCATTTCCTGGCGCGGGAGCTGGGCGGGTTCGCCCGGCAATACCCGAACCTGACAATCGAGTTGGTGCCCCTGCCCCGCAGCTTCTCCCTGTCCCGGCGCGAGGCCGACCTGGCGATCGGGCTGGACCGGCCGGTGGAAGGCCGGTTGATCGTATCGCGCCTGACCGACTACAGCCTCGGCGTCTACGCCGCGGCCGATTATCTCGCGGTGGCGGGCACGCCGGCGGATCTGGACGCGCTGGCGGGCCATGTCGTGGTGACCGGGGTGGAGGACTACGCCTACGCCCCGGCCCTCGACTACGCCAAGGCGCTGGAGGACCGGTCGTCCCGGCGCTTCCGCTGCGCCAGCGTCACCGGGCAGATGGAGGCGGTGCGGGCCGGGATCGGCATCGGCATCCTGCACGACTTCGCCGCCGCCGGCGTGGCCGGACTGGTCCGGATCCTGCCGGAGGTGGGGTTCCGCCGCAGCTACTTCATGCTGTCGCATCCGGACACGGCCGGGCTGCGGCGGGTGGCGCTGTGCCGCCAGTTCATCGCCCGCCGCTTCGAGGAGGAGCGGCGGCGTTTCCTGCCGGCCTGATCAAAACAGATCCGGACAGGCTGCCCCACCGCAGCCTGCCCGGAGGAGTGGCGCGGCCTAGCGGCTGGCCACCCCGGTGCACACGTTCTGCCCGTCCAGCGACCGCAGATAGGCGGTCAGGGCCCCGACATTGCCGGCGCCGACCTTGCCGCCATGCACGGCGCTGAGGTTGGGGCGGAACACATCCGCCAGCGTCGCCGCCTGGCCATTGTGGAGGTACGAGGACGACTGCCACAGGCCGTGCAGGGTCGGCGTGTCGAAGCCGATGCCGGCCAGCGGCTGGCCCGACCCGGTGCCGGAGGACGCCTGGACGGTCCCAACATCGTGCCGCAGGTTGTCCTGCACCGTGGGCATGCTGCCGTGGCAGCTGGTGCAGTTGCCCTGGTTGAAGACCTGCTGGCCCCTCCTGGCCTCTGCGGTCAGGCACCCCTGCGCGTCCCGGTACGGGCTGCGCGGGAAGGTCGCGAGCGACGACACATAGGCCGCCAGGTTGTCGAGATCGGCGCTGAGCCCGGCCTTCTTCGGCCCCAGCGTGTTCGCGGTCCGCTGGAAGTCGGCGTCGGTCATGAAGCCGCCTCCCTCGAACTCGTTGCGGATGTCGTTCTCGAAATCCTGGACCTCGTCGAAATTCGCGGTCCAGTGCAGCTTGCCCCCGGTCGACCCGATCCCCTGCCGGCCCTGCAGCGAGATCGTCCGGCGCAGCCCTTCGCCCCGCTGGGTGAAGTCCCAGACCATGGCGTCGCTGTCGCCGTCGACATGGCAGCTGGCGCAGGAGATGTAGCTTTCGTTGCTCATCCGCGGATCGGCCGCGTTGTAGAAGATCCGCTTGCCGGCCAGCACGTTGGCGGTCAGCGGCTCCTGCGCCACCGTGGCGATGGTCCGGGGCGCGGGCGTCTGGAAGTCCTCTCCGGTCAGCACCTTGCTGACGTCGTGGACCGTCACGCTGCGGTCGAGGAAGTTGTTGACGAAGAGCAGCTTGCGCGACGCGTCCAGATACAGCCCGTGCGGCGTCCGGCCGACGCCGGAGACCGACCCGACCACCGCCCGCCGATAGGGATCGATGATCTCCACGGCGTTGGATTCGATCTCTGCCACGAAGATGTAGTTGCCGGATGGGGCGAAGAGCGCGGCGCGGGCCGCCGACCGGTTGTTGAAGTCGATCTGCTCGGCGAAGACCTCCGCCCCCCGCGCCAGATCGACCTGGGAGAGGATCGAGCGCACGGTGGAGTCGGCCTTCAGGTCGATGCCGTTCCGGTACCGCCCGTCGACGATGTTGTCCTTCTTCGACGGCAGGACGGCGCGCAGCCCGTCGGGCGAGATCACCACCTGGTTCAGATAGTTGGGGATGCCGGGCGCCGAGGCCTCGGTCGCCGTCGTCGTCCGGTCGACCTGGAGCGCGACCACGGTCGCGGCGCCCATGGTGGCGAGATTCACCTTGTACAGCTCGCCCTGCGTCATCCGCGACCGGAAGCGGGTGACATAGGCCGTCTTCGAATCCGCGCTGACGGCGATGCCGCGGGCGTCACTGCCCTCGGGCAGCGCGACCCGGCCGGTGATCGCGCCGGTGGACGGGTTGAAGGCCACCAGCGCCGACCGGCCTGCCAGGGTCAGCAGGCCCTTGGTGCCGTCGGGCGTGAACACCACGCCGTACGGCGCGCTGGCATAGTCCAGCGGGAAGGACGTCACGGCCCGCGTCGAGGGGTCGATCCGCACCAGCTTGTCATCGCCCTGCACCGCGACCCAGAGCTTGCCGTCGGGCCCGAGGGCGAGCGTCTTCGGCTCCTTCCCCACCGCCACCTGCCAACTCTTGGTCAGGGTCGCGGCGTCGATCGCCGCCACGGTCCCGGCGTCGGGATCGAGGGCGTAGACCGCGTTGCCCCTGCCGACGATGTTGCTGGTGGCCGTGGGCGCCACCGCCGAGACCGGGTTGATCACGCTCTGGACGAAGGAATACTGGGACTGCGTGCCGTCGGCCGCGACCACCGTCACCGAGACGGTGTAGTTGCCCGGCGTCTGATAGGTGTACTGCACGATCGGGCTGGCCGACGTGGTCGTGATCGGCGGGCTGCCATCCCCGAAGTTCCAGATGTATCTCTCCCCGCTCAGCCCGATCGCCCTCGGGTCGATCCGCACGACCGTGTTGACGTTCTGCTGCGGCAGGACCTTCGGCCGGAGATCGAAGATGTCCAGCACCTCGCCTTCGGACAGGACGCGGCTGAAGACCCGGACGTCCGACAGGATGCCCTTGAAGGCCACGGGATTCCCCTGGATCTGGCCCAGCATCTGCAGCCTGTCGGTCAGCCCGACCACGCCCGCCGTCCCGGTCGACGTGGCCCTGTCGAGATCCACATAGACCGCCTGCGCCCCCGTCACGGCATTCCGGGTCATGGCCACCTGATGCCACTGCCCGTCATTGATCGGCGCCGGGGATCGGGTGCCGGGATTGGCGGTGGTCTTGTTGCCCACCGACAGGTTCAGGTGCCCCTGGGTGTCGATCCAGCCCCAGAAGATGTCGCTGGTGCCGCCGGCCTGGTCACGCCCGAAGATGCCCGGGGCCTGCCACGGGTTGTTGCTGGTCCCGGTCTGGGTGGTCTTGATGCGGAAGATGACGGTGGCCGACCCGCCCAGGGTGTCGGCGATGCTGTCGCTCTCGAGCTGCACGCCGGTGGTCCTGGCCGAGAAATCCAGGCCGCCTTCGGCATAGCTGTCGGCAGCGGAGGCGACGCCGTCATTGCCGCCCGTCACGTCCTGCAGCGAGCCGTCCAGCGGCCACCGGTTGACATAGGAGTTCGGGACCGGCCGGTTGCCGGTGGTGAAGGTCGAGACGACGTCTGCGGCCAGGGCGTTGCCGGCGTAGTCCTTCACCCCGCCCGCCTTCAGGACCACCTCGTATTCGGTGTCGAGCGCCAGCGGCGCGGCGGGGGAGAAGTTGATGACGCCCAGCTGCACGCTGTAGGTGCCCGCCAGCGGCTGCCCGCCCTTGGGCCGGACGATGAAGGTCGCGCTGTTGACCGTCTCGGGCAGGATGCTGTCGCTCAGCCCGAAGCCGACGCGCGACGTCACCCGCTGGAACTGCGCCCCATTGGCCGGCGAGACCGCCCGGACCGTCGGCGGCGTCGTGTCCGGCGCCTTCTGGTGAGGCCGGAAGGCCGTGTTCGTGCCGTGATCGCCGCCGACGAAGATCAGGTTGCCGAAGGGCGCCACCTGCCCCAGATCCGGATCAGTGTTCCCGTTCGGCGGATTCGAGACGTAGCCTTGCTCCTGCGGGTTGTTCAGGGCGTCGGGGGATCTGCCGATCTGCACATATTGCGCAGGGTTGGTCACGTCCAGCTTGGTGATGTTGCGCTGTTCGCCCATGATCAGGAAATTGTCCTGGAGGGCGCAATAGAGGCCCTCGTCGATCGCCGTGGCCTCGTTCTCGATCTTGATCTGGCGCGGATCGGAGAGGTCGTAGCCGCCCATCCTGCCATTGGCGTTCCGCCCCGACGTATAGAGCTTCCGGCCATCGAAACACGTGGCGTAGTACGTCGGCAGGGTCGCCTTGCCGCCGACCAGGGTCGGGTTGAGCGGGTCCGAGATGTCCAGCGTGGCGAAGCCCGACGTGGTCTCCATCGAGGACAGCACCATCTGGTTGCCCATCGCGAAGACCGGGCCGATCCGGAACCCGCCCAGCTCGCCCAGCGGCACCGGGTTGGGCCGGCCGTTCCCGCGATCCGCCAGCCTGGGGTTGGCCGGGTCCCTCGCATCGACGATGAACATGCCCTGGCTCGCCGACGCCACATAGAGATAGGGCGCCTGCCACCACAGCTGCCAGGCGACGTTCTCGTAGTCGCCGAAGTTCACATTGGCCAGCCGCAGCTTGCCGACCTGCTGGATGTTGTTGATATCGGTGAAGTCCCAGAACTCCACGCCGTAGCCGCTCTGGACGGCGATGTAGTCCTTGCCGCCGATGGTCGAGACGCCGAAGGCGTGGGCCTCCCGGAACTCGCTCGTCCGCCCCGCCGGCTCGTAGATCTCCTTCACCTTTCTGATGTTCCGGGGATCGCTGACGTCGTACAGCAGGAAGCCGCCGGGTCCCCCGCCGCTGTCCGGCGCGAACTGGGTGAGGAAATAGCCCTTGTGCATGATCCCGACATTGATGCCGAAGGGCTTCGACGTCCTGCCATCGGGAAAGGTGTAATTGACGGCGGGTATGCCGTTCGTGTTGACGATGTTGGGCCCGCTGTAGGGATTGGGAGCGTTCCAGTCGATCGCGGAGATCTCCTTGAACAGCTCGGCGTCGGTGTAGGTAAGATTACCCAGGCCCGGCCCCGTGAGCGGAAGCGGGTCGGCGGGCTGCGCGGATGCGGTCTGACACAAGGCCCCGGCCATCAGGCTCAGGGCCAGCAGAGCCGATCGATAGGCGTTCATGGCTTCCCCCCTCCATCTTCTCGTCCGGCCCTGCCTTCGCAGGTGCCGCCAGCCCTTCTGGGCGCCCACCCCGGCGCCAGCTGCTGCCGAGATCCGATTCCCAATGGATGGTGAGGTGTCCCGAGAACGGTGTCAATAAATCTCAATCATTGAAATATATTTCATAAATCAAATGCTTTGGGATGGCAGTGAAGCGCAAGCCCATGCGGCCATGAGAGCGTCGTCGCTCGCCGCGGCCGCATGGGCTATCGCCGTGCTTATGAGATCACGACGCCCGAGATCTCCCGGCAGATGTCGAGCAGCCCGTCCTGAAGAACGGCATCCTGGACCTGCGGGTTTGGTCGGCGCGGCTTGAGATGATAGAAGTAGCCGCCGGTCGTCCGCGCGGCCGGGTCGTCGCTCGCCGCGAGCCAGGCCTGGGTCAGATGCGCCTGCTCGATGTCGTCGGGCGCGCCGGGCCCGCCCATATTCGTCGGCACCCAGCCGGGCTCCACCGCATTCGACAGCACCTCGGGCCACAGGCGGGCGACGGCGAAGGCCAGCAGGACGTCGTGCAGCTTGCTTTCAGCATAGGCCTCCGCCCCGTTCCAGCGCCGCTTCCGCCAGAGGATATCGTCCAGATGGGCGTCGGCGTGCTGGTGCATGCCTGAGCTCAGATAGACCAGCCGCTTCGGCCGTTCGATCAGCGCGGTCAGGACATAGGCGGCGAGCGTGTTGATCGCGAAGACGTGCGGCAGCCCATCGGCGGTAACGCGGTGGCCCTCGCGATAGCCGACGGCGGCGTTGTGGATGACCGCGTCGAAACGGCCGAGCGCGTTGACCTGCGCCGCCACGTTCCTGGCGCCGGCGATCGCCTCCAGGTCGCCGATGACGACCGCTTCGGCTTTCGGCAGCTCCCGTCTGGCGTCCTCCGCCCGCGCTTCGCTGCGCGCGTGCAGCACGACCCGATGCCCCTGCTCGGCCAGAAGCTGCCCGGCCATCAGGCCGAGCCCGGTCGACGAGCCGGAGATGAAGATGCGCGCCATTTGAGGTCTCCTGCGCTGGGTTGCCGGGACATATGGATCGCATGCGCGCCGTGCGCGCCGGCGGCCGTCGTGGCCGGCCCGGGAGCATCATTGAGCCTTCGGCAAAGGGCTTACCGGATCCAATTCCTCCTGCTCGAGGTGGTGAGCATCTGGACCGGCGAGAAACTCTGCGAGCGGCATGATGATGCTATTGGCCGGAATATGCCTGAACGGAGCCGCCGGCTCACATTTCACGCCGCGGCTGCGGGCGATCTCAGGACTCATGAGGTGCAGTGCCAATCGGCGACCAACCCGCGCCAGGGCGGTTTCCAGCCAATAGGCGATCTTGATCCCGCCCCCGTCGATGTCGCCCCAGTGAAAGATCGGACAATCGGCCGTCTCAGCGACCTTCAGGATAAATCGCAAGACTGCGTCGCTCGGAAACCCGCCAGTGTAGACGACCACCCCTCTGTCGGCTGCCTCGCGGACCTGTCGATTGAAGCTCGCCAGGTTCTCGATCGTCAGGATCCAACTCGGCTGCGAGGCGACACCTACTCCATCGACCATCTCCGGTGCGATTCCGAGAAACGGCTCTGCCGGCAACTTCGTCCCCCGGTACGTCAGAGCTCCTGCCAGCAGGCAGGGTTGCGGATATTTCAAGATGCCGTGGACGGCCAGAACCTCGTCGGCATCGAGATAGTCGGGGACGACCTCGGCCTGTCGCAGCACGTCGACAATCTTGGCCTTGTTCCTCTCCAGGAACTTGCTGTCTCCCGTCGCCCGGCGCGAGAACGTCCGGAGATCCATTCCCTCCATGGATCGTAAGAGCAACACGGCTGCGGACTTGAAGACCTTCACCGCGGTATCCGGATCATTGGAGCCCAAGTCACGGACGAGATTCCGACCCACCCGCCAGTTCTCGACGAGCCTGTCGAGCACCACGGTCAATTGCTGCGGCTGGCCCGCGAGCCGGTCCTGGAGCGCGGCGGCCACTGTCTCCACACGAAGCGCCAGCGGAATACGATCGAGGAATCGATAGAGACGGTCCGGGTCTTTGAGAACCACGGCGTCGATATTATGACGGTTCGCCCCATGGCCCCACTCGAGGTTTATCGCGGCCTCCGCCTCGGCGGCCAGGAGGCGTGCATGCAGATCGTCCCGGTCCTCCGACAGCCAGGATCGGGCAGGCAGCCGCTCGATCACGCGCTGCTTGCGCTCCGGCCGAAGCTCGACCCGGTTGAGCAGGCGATGCAGCAGATGATCGGCGAAAGCGAGCCCCTCACTAGGCATCCACGCCCTCGGTCAGCCGGCGACGATAGCCCTCGATTCCGATGTGCTCGGGATTGATAGCGCCCATCTGTTCCCGCGCATAGGGGGTCGGGAACTCTGAATCGAGGTGCACGACCCGATGCACCGGATCCTTGTTCACGGCCACAATGCAATCCAGCACTTCGGTGAAGGTCGGGCGCTTGTCCTCGGGTGCGGCGAGAACGATCTGCAGGCCGAGATCCTTGAAGAAGCGGATCAGGGATTGGGTGTTCGGGATGTCGAGCTTCTTGAACGCTTCGTCGAACAGCACCAGCCCCATCCCGCTGGGCGTGGCGCCCGGGTGGCCGCCAGGGTAGTAGGCGAGCGCCAGGGATGCGGCGATGGCGACATAGAACGGGGCCTCCCCTTCCCCGCCGGACGCCACCGTGGCGCGCGCGCTGAGCGAAATCAGCCCTTTCCTCTTGAAGTCCTCATCCTGGATTTCTGGAGAATCATCGTCCTGCGCCTCGGGCGGGAACATCACCAGATCGTAGGTGAAATAGTTTCGATAGTCCTCCAGGCCGCTGCCGCCGGTGTGCTCCAGGTATTCGTTCAACGCGCTCATCGCAGCCTGCAATGCCAGATCGGCCGTGCGCCCCTCGACAATCGCCTGGGCCTGCTCCGGATTGCTGCCGACCTCCATCGCCAGGCGCCGGATCCGGTCATAGGCCGGGTCGGGCTTCTTCCGGAACTTGTAGAACTGGCCGGTGAAGCGATGGCGCTTCAGCTGCTGATTGAGCGTCCGGAGCTGGATGTCGAGCTTCTGGAATTTCGAGTTCAGCTTGGCGAGAAGATCTTCCTTCAGGGTGAAATACATTTCCTTCTCGGCGCGCTCCGCCTGTTCGCGGTACTCCCTGAGCTCGTTCCGCTCGAGCCGGATCTGATAGCGCACCACCCAGGCGTAGTCGGCCGTGAACGGCTGCTGATCGGTGATCGGCCGCTCGATCCCGTAGTCCTTGAGGTACTCATCAAATCCACTGCGCGCCGAGGTGGCCAGCCGGGCAATCCTGGCGTCGATACTGTGAAGGGCGGCGTCGCAGATCCGGTGCTGCTCCTCGAAGAACGCGATCGCCTTCCGGCCGTCATCGGCGGACTGCAGGCGCTGCGCCAGATAGGGATTGATGGCACCTCGAAAGCCGCTCCGGGTCTCAGCGTCGGCCCATTCGAGAACGACCTCGAGCTCGGAATCCGCGAAGTTCGCTGCTGCCTGCCGCTTGGCCCTGACGGAGGATTTCAGCGCCCGGCGGGCTGAGCCGTACTCGCTCTCGGCGCGGCCGACCTCCTGGATCGCCGTCTTCAGGGCACCATCGATCTGCTCGAGCTCGGCCTTGCGATCCGAGATGTCTACTTTGAGGGCTTCGATCTCGGCGACGAGCCGTGCCTCGTCCTCCGACAGCGCGCTCTGCTTGCGCCTGTCCAGCTCCTCGAGCTTTCGCCGGATCTCGCCATAGCGATCGACGATCTCGTCGACATCGATATTGAAGCTTGCCAACCGTACGGCGATCCCGCGTGCCCCTTGTAGCAGCTTGAGGTCTCGCGTCAGATCGGCGACCTGCCTGGCGAGTTCGTCGAAGCTGCGCTGCAGCGCCTCGGCTGACTCCGCCCGCGCCCGGCGACCGATGATCAGCGTGTGGTCCCGCTGGACGGAATAGGCCAGGCCGGAGCTGGTCTTGCCGTTGCGCATCACCGCCCGGTCGGCGCGCTCCAGCTCGACCTCGTTTTCCACCATTTTGAAGCCGCCGAGATGGGTCACGACATAGGCGAGCGCGTGCGGATTGTCGCTTCTGATAATGGCGGCCAAGCTATCACGCTCCACCTGGGTGCGCACGGTATGCGTTCGAGTGGTCTTCACCAGTCGGCAATTGTGCAGCCCGGCCTGATTGCGATTCCGGTACAGCAGCTCGTTCGCCTCGCCCACTCGCGCCGGATCCACGATCAGAGCCTCCCGGCCCAGCCCCAGCAACGCCTCGACGGCGAATTGCCAGGACTCATCCGTGATCTCGACCACATCGCAGAGCGGCGTCGCCTCGATCCCGGCCTCGCCGAGCAACCGGAGGAAGGCCTGGGTGTGCCGGGACAACGGCGTGGCCCCCGAGGCCAGGCGAGCCAGGTTGTCCTGCGCAGCGTCGCGCTGCTCCCGGACACGCCCGAGCTCCGCGAGATGATGCGCGATCTGGGGATCCAGCGTCTCGGGCAGCAAGGCCAACGTGACGACCTTCGAGAGGCACGCGGCAACGTCACGGCCATAACGCGGCAGCCACTCCAGCCCCGGCTTCTCCTGGAGCCAAGCCAATGCCTCGCCCGCTGATTGGACGATCGACCACGCCGACGCGGAGATGAAGGGCCGCACCTCACGGAGATTGGCCACAAGCTGCAGAGCCTCTCGCACCGAGGCCGCCTCGGTCTTGAGCGGTACCAGATCCTTCAGGGCCAGCTCCCGCTCGAGGTCAATCCGGCCGAGCCTTTCCTGAAGGCCGGCCGCGGCGAGTGTCGCCTCCTTCTGCTTCAACTCCAGCTCAGCCTCCTCCAGGGCACGCCGCTGCGACTTCTGCAGCGCTTCCTCCTGGTCTCGACGGCTCCTGGCGGCATCCAAGGCCCGGCCGGCCTTCCGCAAGCCGAGGCGGTCGATCTCGACCCGGGCGCAGCCGCGCCCCCACAGATCGACGGCCCGGCCGATGAGGGCATCGCCCCATTGGGCGTAGCGCTGCCGCACCGATCTGAGCCGCTTCAGCTTCTCCTCAATCTTCTGAATCGTCTCCACCATGTCGCGCCAGCGGGCGATCGACTCCCGGACGCGGTCGACCTCCAGCGGATCCGGCTCGAGAATGTAGGCGCGACAGAACTGCGTCGGATCGAAAATCGGCTTGAAGGTGACCGCATTCGAGAAAGCCTGCAGGACATGCCTGGCGTCGGGCTGCTTGCCGCGTGGTCTCATTACGGCGAGCATGTCCGCAACGAAGCGTTCCGCACCATGGCGATAGGGGCGCATCCCGGGGCAGATCCGCTTGAGCTCGCGCTCGATCTCCTCCCAGGGACGGATGAAGCTGCCCTCCTCGTCAACATCCTTCCAGTGTTCGACCGAGAAGGCGTGCCCAGGCGCGATGAAGCGGGTGAGGACGACTTCGCGCGACTCCTCCTGACGCGCCGTCATAGCCAGCCCGACAGCGAGGTCGTGACGCGTGCCATCGGGCCGCTCCTCGCTGAATGTCAGAGCGAGAATGGTCTCGCAGTCGGTTCGCTGCGGCTCGCCGCCATCCGCCTTGGGGACCAGGTAGCCGAGACAATAGTCGATGATCTTCCGGTCCGACTTGCCGCTCGCCGAGGCGTTCGGGTGCACGTGACGATGGCTGCCGCCGCAGATCACCGTCTGGATTGCATCCAGGATCGAGGTCTTGCCCGCCCCGGTGGGGCCGATGAACGCCGTGGCGTCGCGAATCTCGACGTCCCGCGCCGAGACCAGATACCAGTTGATCAGGCTGATGCGCGTGAGTTGATACATCAGTCGACAGCCCCGGGGTTCACAGGATCGCTCTCCTCGTCGTCGGTTGGTTCCTTGCCATCGCCGGGCTCCAAGTGATCGGGCGCCGCCGCCGGCAGTTGATCGACCCAATCGCTGATCTGCTGGACGTAGGATTCCGGTACGGCGACCTCGATGCCCGACAGGATGGTCAGTGGACAGACGCGCTCCACCGGATCGCGCTCTCCCAATTCGAGAACGCCCTTGCGCTTGAGGAGACCGAGAATGTCGTTCAGGCGGGTTTCCTCGAGCGTCACACGGGCGATCATCTCAAGCTTGTCGACCAGGTCGTTGGTCGTGATCTCGACCTCACCCCGAGCGCCCATGATGTTGGCCCGGAAGCCCTCCTCATAGGCGAGCTTGAGGGCGAGCAAGACCAGGGTTTCGTCCCGCTTCAGCCGGCTCGCCTGCCAGTCGTACCGGCGCCTCTCCACCCCGGGAAACCGCAAGGCCACCATGCGGGACCGTGTGTCGAAATAGAATTCGAGCCCCATGACAGCAAAATACTTCTGGAAGAAACCCTGGTACTCCGTGGTTGCCATAATATTGTAGGGCCGGGCCAAATGATGCTGATGCGGGTAGATGCACTGCCGCGACATCAGAATCTGGATGCAGCGCGTCACTTCCTCTTCGGTCGGCGGCTCCGGCATGCCCCGTCCGGGCCGATAGTCGTCCCGCCGCTCGACGAGGTCGCGGAATTCCTTCAGTTCACCCAGCATGGCGTGCTTCTCTGCGGTCAAGACGCTTGATCTCGAAATCGGGAAAATCCAGCCACGCGTTGGCGGCGCGCCGCTCCAGCAGCGTCACTTGGAACTCGCGGGCCAGGAGCCCGTCGAACATGAACGGGACGTCGCGCAGCCGCTGGAACACTACGAAATCGTCGACTCCCTCCACGGGGATCTCGCTGCCACGGATGGCCGTGCGCCCCTCCAAGACTCGGACCAGGAAATCGTGGATCCTCTTGGGTGAGACCGCCACCCGCTTGGCGTAGTCGAGCTTGGCCCGGTGGAAGGCCTGCAGGGCCGGGTCGATCGGCACCTCGCGAAGGCGGGAGCGGCCGATGGCCCGTTTCGGAGCGCGTTGCGTGTAGAGGATGTCGCCCCCCAGCAACGGCTCCAGGATGAAAAGGTGCGGATCGATCGGGATCTCGGTTGCCGAATCGATGCCGGCGCCGCCGAGCTTCTGCAGGGCCTGGGTGGCCCGCTCGATCGCGCCCCCGTCATGCCGATCCATATAGCGGACAATCGTCTGGATCTTGCGCTCGATCCGGAGCTGCGTTTCGGTGATGACGTCGAGCTGCCGGTCGATGCTGTCGAAGACGCGGTAGATCTCCTGCAGCTCGTGCAAAATCGTCTGCTCGGCGACGGCTTCGACTGAGCCCCGTCCCTCCCGGACATAGGCCCGCGCCAGCCGGGTCAGCAGCAGCGGATCGCCTTCAATCAGGCGAACCCGCTCAAGGATGTTATAGCGAAAGCGAAACGGGTTGTTCTTGGTATAGAGGGTCTTGTAATCCTCGATCAGGTACTTCGAGACGAAGTCTTCGAAGAAGGCCCGGAACAGGCTGCGCAGGCCATCTTGCGACAGAACGTGCTCCTCGACGCGCCGCATCTGGGCCGCGAGCGTCCGCAGGTGGTGGGAGAAATCGAGGGAAAATTGCCAAGCGTTCCGAATTCCTTCGGAGCGGTCCTCGGGATTGGCAACGGCGGTCTCCAGGCTGCCCAGGACGTTCAGGACGGCCCCGCCGTAGGAGCGCGTATCGCCGGAAACGATCTTCTGGAATTCCCGCAGCAGAAGCCGGCCTTCCGGAGCGAGGTCGACCAGCTTGCGAAACCGGTCGCGCATCTCGACCAGCCAGCCGGAGTCGACCAGATACGCAAAGGCGAAGTACCGGCGCAGGTCCTGTCCCTTCGCCTCGCGCGAGGCAGCGCGCCGCTGCTCGGCCGTAATCTCGGGATCCTCCTCCAGAGGACCGTTCGTCACGCTATAGCGCTCGATGAAGTCGCCAATCTCGGCAATGACATCCACTCGGCGCGGAGTATCTCCGACTGCACCGAACGTATGTTCATAGAGATGAAGCAGAAGCGCCGCGTAAAATCGGCGATTCGAAGCAGCTACCGGCCGAAATATCCTGTCCGGAACACGATCAAATAAATTTACCATATCCATCAATTCGCTCAAGCCGTCATGTCTTTTATTTGACGTTATAAGGATTGCAGCAATTGGCACAAGCCGGAACGACCAATCGAAACATGTATGGATCTATGATCGATCCTCGGAGAAATCGGAGAATACCAAGTCCGATGGGAAGAAATAGATCAAAAAAATGCCTAAAAGCCTCAACGTCGTCATCTGGATGAAATTGCCTGGCTATGCGCCACGTCGCGCACGCCGCATCTGCCCCAGGGTTGACGTCGGCCTGGATCCGCGCCACGATGAAATTCTGTTCAGCCGGTGTAAAAAATTACAGGCCGGACCAACGGGATGGACGAACAAGTCAGCCTCGCCACGCGCGCCGCGTGGCTGTCCTATGTGCGCCGCCTGACCCAGGGCGAGATTGCCGACCGGCTGGGCGTGTCGCGGGTCAAGGCGCATCGCCTGATCTCGTTGGCCGAGGAGCTGGGCCTCGTCAGCGTCCACATCGCCGGCCGCCCGGCCGAATGCCTGAAGCTGGAGGATGGGCTGATCGACCGCTACGGCCTCGGCTTCTGCCGCGTCGTGCCGGCGATCGATGAGCAGGACCAGCCTTTCGAGGCCCTCGGCGCCGAGGGCGCCGCCTATCTCTCCCGTTATCTGGAGACGCCGGGCGAGAAGGTGATCGGCGTCAGCCACGGCCGCACCCTGGCGGCGCTGGCCAACCGGCTGCCGCGGATCGCCGCTCCCGACGCCAAGTTCGTCTCGCTGCTGGGCAGCCTGACCCGAAAATCCTCCGCCAATCCCTTCGATGTGGTCCACCGCCTGGCCGACAAGACCGGCGGCGAGGGCTATTTCATGCCCGTGCCGATGGCGGCCGACAGCCTGGCCGACAAGGCGGTGATGCTGTCGCAGAAGAGCGTCCAGGCGGTGCTGTCCCTGGCCCACCGCGCCACGCTGTGCCTGGTCGGCATCGGCGAGCTGGGGCCCGAGGCGCATATGCTGCAGACCGGCATCCTGACCCGGGCGGAGTACGAAGACCTGCGCGCCAAGGGCGCGGTCGGCGACCTGGTCGGCCAGTTCCTCGACGCGGAGGGCCGCCGCGTCGCCTCCGAGGTCAATGACCGGGCGCTGAGCGTCGGGCTCGCCGACCTCAAGGGCCGCCGCGTCGTCGCCATCGCCGGCGGCGCGGTCAAGGCCGAGGCCATCACCGCGGCGCTGCTGAGCGGCATGGTGACCGACCTGATCATCGACGAATCCGCGGCGGTGGCCATGGCCAGGCTCCGCGGTTCACGGCCGCCGCAACGGCAGGGTCTGCGCAAGGCCGGCTGACAACCAGAACACCATGGGAGGAAACGAAATGGAGAAGCGCACCACCGACCTGTTCGACCTTCATGCCGCCGGCCGGATCTCGCGGCGGGAGCTGATGACCGGCGCCGCCAAGCTGGGCCTCGGCGCCGCCGCGGCCGGATTCCTCTTGAACCAGGCCGGCACCAGGGCGCTGGCCGCGACCGGCCCCGACTTCAAGAAGTTCGCCGGCAAGAAGATCAGCCTGCTGCTGAACAAGCATCCCTATACGGATGCGATGATCGCCAATCTCGACAACTTCAAGGCCCTGACCGGCCTCGACGTCGGCTACGACGTGTTCCCGGAGGACGTCTATTTCGACAAGGTCACCGCCACCCTGTCGAGCAAGTCGCCGCAATATGACGTGTTCATGACCGGCGCCTACCAGACCTGGCAATACGGCCCGGCCGGCTGGCTGGTCGACATGAACGAGTACATCAAGAATCCCGATCTGACGGCGGCAGCCTACAACTGGGACGACCTGCTGCCCGGCCTGCGCGCCTCCACCGCCTGGTCGGGCGTGCCGGGCGAGCCCTTGGGCGGCAGCGGCGCCAAGCAATGGGCCGTGCCCTGGGGCTTCGAGCTGAACAGCGTCGCCTACAACAAGCGGATCTTCGACGCCGCCGGGATGAAGCCGCCCAAGGATCTGCCGGAGATGGTGGATCAGGCGGCGAAGCTGAGCGCCATGAACAAGGGCTTCTACGGTGTCGGCGTCCGCGGCAGCCGCAGCTGGGCGACGATCCACCCCGGCTATCTCTCCGGCCTGACCAATTACGGCGGCAAGGACTTCGAGGTCACCGACGGCAAGCTGAAGGCGGCGATGAACAGCGCCGAGGCCAAGGAGTTCACCAGGCTCTGGATCGAGATGATCCAGAAGGGCGGGCCGAAGAACTGGACCACCTACACCTGGTATGAGGTCGGCAACGATCTGGGCGCCGGCGCCTCGGCCATGATCTTCGACGCCGACATCCTGGGCTATTTCCAGAACAAGGGCACCAAGGAGGCCGGCAACCTGGCTTACCACGCCTTCAGCGCCAAGCCGGGCGCCCCGGCGCCGACGCCGAATGTCTGGATCTGGTCGTTGGCGATGAGCGCCTTCTCGCAGCAGCCCGAGGCCGGCTGGTACTTCGTGCAATGGGCCAGCGGCACGGAGCACACCACCTTCGGCGCCACCAAGGCCGATCTGGTCAATCCGGTGCGCCAGTCGGTCTGGGACAATGCCGATTTCCAGAAGCGGCTCAACGACTATCCGGGATATCTCGACCAGTACAAGGCCTCGGCCGCCGGATCGAAGATCTACTTCACCCCGCAGCCGCTGTTCTTCAACCTGACCACGGAATGGGCGGCGAGCCTGCAGAAGATGTACGCCAAGGAGATCCCGGTCGACGAGGGCCTGGACCAGCTGGCCGAGTTCATCGACCAGCAGCTGCAGGACGCCGGCTTGGCCGACTGACGCCTCGCCCGCCGGGCCGGCCTTCGCCCCGCCGGCCCGCGCGGCAGCCCCGCCACCGCCGTTTCTCCCCCCGGCGGTGGCGGGGCCTCAGCGAAGGTTCCGACAGAGGATTCCGAACCGTGGCAACGATCACCGCCGACACCGCGCACCGAACGCGCCGACGCGCCGGGCCCGGCCTCCTGCCCTATCTGCTCAGCCTGCCCGCGCTGCTGGTCACGATCGGGATCCTGATCCCCTTCGCGACCGCCGTGTTCTATTCGCTGCAGCGCTACAACCTGGCCTTCCCGGCCGGGCGCCGGATGGTCTGGCTCGACAATTTCGTGGCGCTGTTCGGCGACGGCCGGTTCTGGAACACGATCCAGGTGTCGCTGACCTACACCGTGCTGACCGTGGGCCTGCAGCTGCTGCTCGGCCTCGGCATCGCCCTCCTCCTGGTGCGGCGCACCCTGGTCAACGACCTGATGAGCGTGCTCCTGATTCTGCCGCTGATGGTGGCGCCGGCGATCGCCAGCCTGATGTGGAAGCTGATGACCAACCCGAATTTCGGGATTCTCAGCTATCTGGTCAGCAGCCTCGGCTTCCCCGACTTCCGCTGGGCGTCGGACCCGTCGACGGCGATGTTCACCGTGGTCCTGGTCGACACCTGGGTCTACACGCCCTTTATCGCCATCCTGCTGCTGGCGGGCCTGCGCGCCCTGCCCCGCCAGCCCTTCGAGGCGGCGGAGCTGGACGGCGTGCCGCGCAGCTTCGTGTTCTTCCGCATCACCCTGCCGATGCTGCTGCCCTACATCCTCACGGCCAGCCTGTTCCGGATGCTGGACAGCATTCAGCAGTTCGACATCGTCTACGCCATGACCCAGGGCGGCCCGGGCGACCGGCTGATGCTGTTCCAGATCCGCGCCTATCTCGAGGCCTTCACCTTCACCAATATCGGCCGGTCGGCCGCGATCCTGATGGTGCTGTGGGCGATCACCTTCGCGCTCAGCAACCTGTTCATCAAGCAGTGGCTCCGCCTGCGCGCCCGCGCGCATGGCCGGGCCTGACGGAGGGACCCCATGACCTTCCGCCGGATCCTCCGTGGCGTGCTTCTGACCCTGGTGGCGCTGTTCTTTTTGTTCCCGCTGGTCTGGGTGGCGCTGATGTCGTTCATGACCAACGCCGACATCCTGCGCAGCCCGCCCAGCCTGGCCTTCACCCCGACGCTCGAGAACTACGCCGCCCTGGTGTCGGGCGAACTGTCGACCAATGTCGGCGCGCTGAAGATCGACTACATGCAGAACCTGCTGAACAGCCTGATCCTCAGCGCCTGCTCGGTGCTGCTGTCGCTGCTGCTCGGCGTGCCGGCCGCCTATGCCTTCGCCCGGTTCAAGTTCCGGCTGGGCGAGAACATGGCTTTCACCATGCTGTCCTTCCGCTTCGCCCCGCCGCTGCTGGTGCTGCTGCCGCTGCAGCTCTACTTCCAGGATCTCGGCCTCAGCGACACCTATGTCGGCCTGATCTGGGTGTACCAGCTGATCACCCTGCCGCTGATCCTGTGGATCGTGCGCGGCTATTTCGAGGACATCAGCGAGGACATCGAGAACGCCTATCGCCTGGACGGCCATTCCTGGCTGCGCACCTTCCTCAAGGTGGCGGTGCCGCTGGCCCGGCCGGGCATAGCCGCCGCCGCCCTGCTGGCCTTCATCTTCGCCTGGAACAACTTCATCTTCGCGCTGATCCTGGGGTCGAGCGCGATCCAGCCCGTCACGGTCGGGGCGCTGGCCTTCATCACCGCCTCCGGCATCAATTACGGCCAGATCGCCGCGGCGCTGGTGCTGTCGATCCTGCCGACCCTGGCCCTCGCCCTCTACGCCCAGCGCTACCTGGTCGAGGGCTTGAGCCTCGGCGCCGTGAAGGGGTGACCGCCATGGCCTTCCTCGACATCGCCGGCATCGGCAAGAGCTTCGGCAAGGCACAGATCCTCGACGGCCTCGACCTCGCGGTCGAGAAGGGCGAGTTCGTGGTGGTGTTCGGCCCGTCCGGCGCCGGCAAGACGGTGCTGCTGCGCCTGATCGCCGGCATCCTGCAGCCGGAGGCGGGCGACATCCGCATCGGCGGCGCCTCGATCCTCGGCCAGGGGCCCGAGGCGCGGGACGTCGGCATGGCGTTCCAGAACTTCGCCCTCTATCCGCACCTGCCCGCCTTCGAGAACATCGCCAGCCCGCTGCGGGCGCGGCGGACGGCGGAGGCCGAGATCAGGCGGCGGGTGCGGGAGGTCGCGGAGCTGCTGCGCATCGGCCATGTGCTGGACCACCTGCCGCGCCAGCTCTCGAACGGGCAGAAGCAGCGCACCGCCCTTGCCCGCAGCCTGGTCTCCTCGCCCTCGGTCCTGCTGCTCGACGACCCGCTGCGCAACGTCGACGCCAAGATCCGCTACGAGATGCGGCAGGAGCTGCCGCGCCTGCTGCGCGCCGTCGGCGCCACCGTCCTCTACGTCACCCAGGACTACAAGGAGGCGATGGCGCTGGGCGACCGGGTCGGCGTGCTGCTGGACGGCCGCTTCCGCCAGATCGACAGCCCGGCTGGCATCTACGGCACGCCGGCGGACACGCGGATCGCCCGGCTGTTCGGCGATCCACCGATCAACCTGATCGAGACCGCGGCGCAGGACGGTCGCATCAGCATCGCCGGCACCGAGCTGCGAGTCCCGGGCGGCGCCCCGGCCGCCAAACCCTGCCTGGTCGGGCTGCGGCCGGAGGATGTCGAGGTGCGGTTCGAGCCGGCCGAGGATTCGGTGCCGGTGGACCTCGAGGCGGTGACGCCGCTGAACGTCCGCACCGTGATGCTGCTGCGGGCCGACGACGGCACCGAGATCCTGGCCAGCCGGCCGGAGGACCAGGGCGACGATCTGGGCCGCGGCCGGCGCCGCGCCTGGGCCCGACCGGACCTCGCCCGCGCGCTCTATTTCGACCGCGAGACCGGCGCCCGGCTGCCGGCCGTGACGGTCTGAGGACGACAGATGGCTACTCTGACGCTCGACGCCGTCTCCAAGATCTACGGGCCGCGCCTGGCCCATCCGATCCGCGCGGTCGATGCGGTGTCACTTTCCATCCGCGACGGCGAGCTGGTCGGCCTGCTCGGCTCCTCCGGCTGCGGCAAGACCTCGACCTTGCGCATGATCGCGGGGTTCGAGACCGTGTCGGAAGGCACCATCCGGGTCGGCGACCGCGTGGTCAACGATCTGCGCCCGGCCGAGCGCAACGTCGCCATGGCCTTCGAGGGCTATGCCCTGTATCCGCCGCTGACGGTGCGCGACAACATCGCCTTCAGCCTGCTGCGCGACCGCATCCCGAAGGCCGAGGTGCAGCAGCGCGTGGCGCATGTCGCGGCCCTCTTGGAGATCGGCGACATCCTCGACCGCTATCCGCAGGCGATCTCCGGCGGTCAGCAGCAGCGGGTCAGCCTGGCCCGCGCTTTGGTGCGGCGGGCGCCGCTGTCCCTGCTCGACGAGCCGATGTCGCAGCTGGAGCCGCAGCTGCGCGCCGTGCTACGGGCGCGCATCAAGGACTATTTGATCGAGCACGGCATGACGACGGTCTTCGTGACCCATGACCAGACCGAGGCTTTGGCGCTGGCCGACCGCATCGCGGTGATGGAGGGCGGCCGGCTGCAGCAATTCGCCTCGCCGGCCGAGCTGAAGCGGCGCCCGGCCAATCTGTTCGTCGCCGGCTTCATCGGCGAGCCGCCGATGAACCTGTTCCCGGCCCGGGTGGTGCGGGAGAACGGCGGCCTCGCGGTCGAGGTGCAGGGCGAGGACGGCGCGCCCGCCTTCCGCCTGCCGCAGGCCGGGCGCGGCCTGGCCGAGGGCCGGAAGGTCCATCTTGGCATCCGCGGCCACGAGATCCGCGCCTATGGGATTGGTGGGGGCGCGGCGCGGCCCGGCGAGACGGCGCTGCAGGGCACGGTCATCGCCAACCAGTGGCTGGGCGACCAGAGCCACATCGCGCTCGACGTCAACGGGGTCAGGCTGACCATCGTCACCGACCGGGCGCTGGCGGCCCCGGCCGACACCAGGCTGGCGCTGGCCCTGCCGGAATCGGCGCTGCACCTGTTCGACGGCGACAGCGAGATGGCGATCGCCCATGGCGGCCGCCCCGCGGTGGCGGTGGCGGCGTGAGCGGTGCGATGACGAAAGACGTCCTGATCGGCCTCGATTCCGGCACCTCGGTGGTCAAGGCCGTGGCCTTCGACCTGGAGGGCGCGCCGATCGAGCATGTAGCGCGGCCGAACACGACCATCCCGGTCGACGGCAGCGGCATGGAGCAGGAATTCGGCCGCACCTGGGACGATGCCGCCCTGGTGCTGCGCGAGATGGCGGCGAAGCTGGACGCACGCGGCCTGCGCGTGGCCGGCATCGCCGTGACCGGCCAGGGCGACGGCACCTGGCTGATCGACCGCGACGGTGAGCCGGTCGGCCGCGCCATGCTGTGGCATGACGGCCGGTCGGGCCCGATCGTGGCCGAACTGCACCGGAGCGGCACGGCCAAGGCGGTGCAGCGCTTCACCGGCACCATGCTGAACATGTCGAACCAGTCCGGGCAGATCCTGTGGCTGAAGCGGCATCGGCCGGGGGCGGTGGCCCGCGCCGCCACCGCCTTCCACTGCAAGGACTGGCTCTACTTCCGGATGACCGGCGAGCGGGCGACCGACGTCTCGGAAGGCACCTTCACCTATGGCGACTACCGCACCCGGCAATACGCGCCGGAGGTGCTGGAGCTGTTCGGCCTCAAGGACGAGGCCCGGCTGCTGCCGCCGATGGTCGACGGCACCCGGCAGCACGCGGCGCTGACGCCGGTCGCTGCAGCGGCGACCGGCCTGCCCGCGGGCACGCCGGTGGTGCTGGCCCCGGTTGACCTGCTGTGCGGCGCGCTCGGCGCCGGGCTCTACGATCCCGAGGGCCGCGCCGGCTTCACCGTGATCGGCTCGACCGGCGCCCATATGCGCCTCGTCTTCGGGGCCGACCGGGTGACCCTGGGCGAGGAGGTCGGCTACACCATGCCCTTCGTCGCCCCGGGCAGCTACGTCTCCATGGTCTCGAACATGGCGGCGACGCTAAACATCGATTGGCTGTGCGGCGTGATCGAGGAGGTGGCGGAAGCCGCCGGAGCAACGCTGCCGAAGCGATCCGACCTGATCCGGCTGCTCGACGGCAGGGCCGCGGCGGCGAAGCCGGGCCGCCTCCTCTACCACCCCTTCATCGCCGAGGCCGGTGAGCGCGGGCCCTTCGTCGACAGCGCCGCCCGCGCCTCGATCATCGGCCTGTCCGGCACCGCCGGCGCCGGCGACCTGTTGCGGGCGATCTATGAGAGCCTCGGCTTCGCCAGCCGCGACTGCTACGAGTCGGTCGGCGGTACCCCGGCGGAGATCCGCCTGGCCGGCGGCGCCGCGCGCAGCGCCACCTGCCGCGGCATCCTCGCCGCCGCCACCAACGCGCCGGTCCGCCTGGTGAAGCGCGAGGAGGTCGGCGCCGCCGGGGCGGCCATGGTGGCGGCGCTGTCGCTTGGCATCCTGCCCGATATCGACGAGGCCTGCCGCCGCTGGGTGGCGCCGCTACTGACCGAGGCCGAGCCGCCCGACCCGGCGCTGGTCTCGCTCTACGACCGTCTGTTCCCGCAATACCGAACCAGCTACCGGGCGCTGCGCCCGGTCTGGCATGCCCTGGAAGACCTGAGGACCCGAGGATGACCCGACGCATCGCCGTCATCGGCGACCGTTTCATGCTGCCGCGCCTGTTCGTCGAGGCGCTCGAGGCCATTCCGGCCGCGCTCGACATCCGGACGCTGGAGCAGCCCTGGCCGGACGAGCCGATGGTGCACGGCTATGCCGGCACCGGCCTCGAAGGGCTGAAGGAGTTCATGGGCGATCCGGACGAGATCGTCGACTTCATCGGCGACGCCGAGATCCTGGTCACCCATCTGGCGCCGGTCTCGGCCAGCATGCTGGAGCGGCTGCCGGATCTGAAGCTGATCGGGGTCAGCCGCGGCGGGCCGGTGAACATCGACATGAAGGCGGCGAAGGCGCACGGCGTGAAGGTGGTGAACGCCCCCGGCCGCAACGCCAGCGCGGTGGCGGAGTTCACCATCGGTGCCATCCTGGCCGAGACCCGGCTGATCACCCGCGGCCACACTTCGCTGTCCCAGGGCGTCTGGCGCGGCGACCTGTACCGCGCCGACATCACCGGGCGCGAGCTGTCGGAGATGACGGTCGGCGTGATCGGCTACGGCCATGTCGGCAGCAAGGTGGTGCGCCTCTTGAAGGCCTTCGGCTGCCGCATCCTGGTGACCGACCCCTATGTCCAGCTCGACCCCGCCGACAGCGCCGACGGCGTCCGCCAGGTGCCGCTGGAGACGCTGCTGGCCGAAAGCGACGTGGTGACCCTGCATCCGCGCGTCACCGCCGAGACCACCGGCATGATCGACGCGGAGGCCTTCGCCGCGATGAAGGACGGGGCGATCTTCGTCAACACCGCCCGCGGCCCGCTGGTCGACTACGACGCGCTCTACGACGCGCTGGTCAGCGGCAAGCTGCGCGGCGCGATGCTGGAGACCTTCGCGGTCGAGCCGCCGCCGGAGGACTGGCCGCTCCTGAAGCTGCCCAACGTCACCCTGACCCCGCACATCGCCGGCGCCTCGGTGAAGACCGTCACCTACGCCGCCGGGCTGATTGCCGAGGACGTCCGGCGCTATTTGGCCCGCGAGCCCCTGCTCCGCCTCTGCTGACCCCTTGCACGGATTCCGCCATGACCACCGAGATCGAGCTGCGCACCAGGATCGTCGAAGCCTGCCGGCAGATGAACGCCAGCGGGCTGAACCAGGGCACCTCCGGCAACATCAGCGCCCGCTGGGGCGACGGCATCCTGGTGACGCCGACCGGCGTGCCCTATGACGAGATGGCGCCGGACGACATCGTCGCCATGACGATGGACGGCAACTGGGAGCACGGCGAGCACCGCCCGTCCTCGGAATGGCGCTTCCACCTCGACATCCACCGCCGCAAGCCGGAGGTGAACGCCGTCGTCCACTGCCACCCGATGTATTCGACCATCCTGGCGATCCGGCACATGGAGATCCCGGCGCTGCACTACATGATCGCGTGCGGCGGCGGCAATTCGATCCCCTGCGCGCCCTATGCCACCTATGGCACGCCGGAGCTGTCGGAGCATGCGATCGCGGCGCTGAAGGACCGCACCGCCTGCCTGCTCGCGAACCACGGGCTGATCGCCACCGGCCCGACCCTGGGCAAGGCGATGTGGCTGGCGGTCGAGGTCGAGACCCTGGCCAAGCAGTATGTCTATTCGCTGATGCTGGGCGGCCCGATCTGCCTGCCGGCCGAGGAGATCGACCGGGTGATCGAGAAGTTCAAGGATTACGGCCCGCGCCCGAAGCAGGCGGCCTGAGCGGCGATGGCGGCAGCGACCAAAAACGGCGCCGTCATCGACCTGCTGGTGGTCGGCGGCGGCGTGAACGGCACCGGCATCGCCCGCGATGCCGTCGGGCGCGGCCTGTCGGTGCTGCTGTGCGAGAAGGGCGACCTGGCCGAGGGCACGTCGAGCCGCAGCGGCAAGCTGGTGCATGGCGGCCTCCGCTATCTCGAGTATTACGAGTTCCGGCTGGTGCGCGAGGCGCTGATCGAGCGCGAGGTGCTGCTGGCGGCGGCGCCGCACATCATCTGGCCGATGCGCTTCGTGCTGCCGCATGACCGAGGCCTGCGCCCGGCCTGGCTGCTGCGGCTGGGGCTGTTCCTCTACGACCATCTCGGCGGCCGCAAGCGCCTGCCGCCCTGCCGCGGCCTGAACCTGCATCGAGATCCTGAGGGAAAGCCGCTGCAGGACCGGTTCAGCCGCGGCTTCGAATATTCCGACTGCTGGGTCGATGACGCCCGCCTGGTGGTGCTGAACGCGATCGGCGCGGCCGAGCGCGGCGCCGAGATCCTGACCCGCACCGAATGCGTGTCGCTGCGCCGCCGGGACGGGCTGTGGCACGCGGTGCTGCGCCCGGCGGGCGGCGGGGCGGAACGCCACGTCGTCGCCCGCGCCGTCGCCAACGCCGCCGGCCCCTGGGTCGACCGGGTGCTGACCGGCGCGGCCGGCCTCGCCTCCAGCAAGAAGATCCGGCTGGTGCGCGGCAGCCATATCGTGGTGCCGAAATTCTATGACGGGCCGCAGGCCTATCTGGTGCAGAACACCGACAAGCGGGTGATCTTCATCAACCCCTACGAGCACGGATACCTCCTGATCGGCACCACCGACATCCCGCAGGCCGGCGACCCCGACCGGGTGGAGGTCGATCCCAAGGAGGTCGAGTATCTCTGCGGCGTCCTCAATCGGTATTTCCAGAAGCAGATCGGGCCGCAGGACGTGGTGCACTCCTTCGCCGGGGTGCGGCCGCTGTTCGACGACGACGCTGCCAGCCCCTCGGCCGTCACCCGCGACTATGTCTTCGACGTCGATGATGACGGCGGCAGAGCGCCGATCCTCTCCGTGTTCGGCGGCAAGATCACCACCTTCCGCAAGCTGGCCGAGCACGCGCTGGACCGGCTGAAGCCGTTCTTCCCGGCGATGGGCCCGGCCTGGACCGCCTCGGCGCCGCTCCCCGGCGGCGACATGCCCGATTTCGACCGCTGGCTGGTGGAGTTCCGCCGGCACCATCCCTGGCTGCCGGAGGAGCTGGCCCTGCATTACGGCCGGCTCTACGGCACCCGGGCCGACGCCCTGCTCGACGGCGCCCGGTCGCTGACCGATCTCGGCCGGCATTTCGGCGCGCTGCTGTACGAGCGCGAGGTCGCCTGGCTCCGCGCCCAGGAATGGGCCGAGGACGCCGAAGACATCCTGTGGCGCCGCACCAAGCACGGGCTGCACTTGTCGCCCGCCGAGACCGCGGCCTTCGCCGCGTGGCTGGACGCCGCACCGGCCCCGGCCGCGCAGGCCATGAGCCGGTGAACAACCGATGGGCCGGTGCCGCCCCCTCACCCGGAACCGCTGTCGCGGTTCCGACCTCTCCCCGAGGGAGAGGTGTGTTTTCCCTCTCCTCGGGGAGAGGGAGGGGCCCATTCGCGGCAGCGAATGGGAGGGTGAGGGGGTGAGCCCGCGCCGACTCAATCCAATGTCCGCAGGGCTCCACCAATGACCTTCGACCCGTCGACCGACCCCGAGTTCCGCGCCCTGCGCGCTCTCTCCGCCAGGCTCGGCCGCGACCCGGACCGGGTGCAGGCGGCCGGCGGCAACACCTCGCTGAAGCGTGGCCGGGTGATGTGGATCAAGGCCTCCGGCACCTGGCTGGCCCGGGCCGAGGAGGAAGAGATCCTGGTGCCGGTGCAGCTGCACCCGCTGCTGCGGGCGATGCACGAGGGCGATCCGGCCGCCGAGACGGCCCGAGACTTCGTGGTGGCGGAGCACAATCCCCGCGGGCTGCGGCCGTCGATCGAGACCACGGTGCATGCGGTGCTGCCCTTCACCGTCGTGCTGCACGTGCATTGCGTTTCGACCATCGCACTGGCGATCCGGACCGACGCCGAGGCCCGCCTGGCCGAGCGGCTGGACGGGCTGCTCGGCGTCGACTGGATCTTCGTGCCCTATTGCAAGCCGGGCCTGACCCTGTCGCAGGCGATCCTGGCGCGGCTCAAGCCCTCGACCAATGTCGTGGTGCTGGGCAATCACGGGCTGGTGGTGGCGGCGGACGGCGTCGCGGCGGCGGGCAAGCTGCTGGACCGAGTCTGCGCCGCCCTCGCCCTGCCCCGCCGCCCCTGCCCCGCGGCGCAGCCGGATGCCCTGGCCGAATTCGTCCGCGGCACGCCCTACCGGCTGCCGCAGGACCCGGTCGCGCATGACGCGGCGACCGATCCGGACAGCTTGGCGCTGGCCACCGCCGGCGCCTTCTACCCGGACCATGTGATCTTCCTCGGCGCCGCCCTCGCCACGGCCGAAACGCCGGCCAAGCTGGAGGCGCTGGCCCGGCAGCCCCGCGCCCCGGCGATCGTGGGGGTGCCCGGCCGCGGCGTGGTGCTGCATGAGGGCGTGCTGCGCGGCGCGGACGAGATGGCGCGCTGCCTGGCCGATGTCGCCGGGCGGGTGCCGGCCGAGACTTCGGTCCGGCCCTTCACCCGGGCCCAGGTGGATGAGTTGACCCAGTGGGACGCGGAGCAGTACCGGCAGTCCTTGAGCCGGCGGGAGGCGTGATCATGGCGGAGACCGCACGCGCGATCGGCATCGATATCGGCACCTCCGGCGTCCGGGCGGTGGCGGTGGACGCCGCCGGCCGTCCGGTCGGCCGCGGCACCATGGCGACCGACAGCCCCGGACTGGACCAGCGCGACCCCGAGACGTGGTGGCTGGCCACCGTCGCGGCGCTGCGCCGGCTGGCGGCGGAAGCCGACCTGTCCGGGGTCGGCGCCCTCTCGGTCGACGGCACCTCCGGCACCGTGCTGGTGACCGACGTGGCGGGGCGGCCGGTTGGGTCGGCGCTGATGTACAACGACCCCTGCCCGGACGAGGCGGTGTCCGCCCGGATCGACACTGTGGCGCCGGCCGGCAGCGCCGCCCGCGGCCGCAGCTCCGCCCTCGCCCGCGCGCTCGTCCTGCTGCGCCGGCCGGGCGCCGTGCGGGTGCTGCACCAGGCCGACTGGATCGCCGGCCGCCTCTCCGGCCGCTTCGATGTGACCGACGAGAACAACGCGCTGAAGACCGGCTACGACCCGGTGGCGCGGCGCTGGCCGGACTGGATCTTCGGCCTCGGCATCGACCCCGCCGCCCTGCCGCGGGCGGTGGCGCCCGGCACGCCGGTCGGGCCGATCGGGGCGGAGGCGATCGCCCTCGGCCTGCCTGCCGAGGCCGTGGTCGTCGCCGGCACCACCGATGGCTGCGCCTCCTTCCTCGCCACCGGGGCGGATGCGGTGGGCGACGCGGTCACAGCGCTGGGCTCGACCCTGGTGATCAAATTATTGTCCGACCGACCGGTCGATTCTCCGCAGCACGGCGTCTACAGCCACCGCATGGGCGACCGCTGGCTGGTCGGCGGCGCCTCCAACAGCGGCGGGGTCGTGATCGCCCAACTCTTCGGCCGCGACCGGCTGCCCGATCTGACCGCGGCGCTGCGGCCGGACCGGCCGACCGGCCTGTCCTACTACCCCCTACCCCGCCCGGGCGAGCGCTTCCCGGTCGCCGATCCCGGGCTGGCGCCGGTGCTGGAGCCGCGGCCGGACGACGAGGCGGTGTTCTTCCAAGGCGTGCTGGAGGGCATCGCCGGGATCGAGGCCCGCGCCTACCGCCTGCTGGCGGAGCTGGGCGCCCCCGCCGTGACCTCGCTGCGCAGCGTCGGCGGCGGCGCCGCCAATGCCGGCTGGACCGAGATCCGCCGCCGGCTTCTGGGCGTGCCGTTCCTGCCGGCCTTGTCGGAGGACGCGGCAGAGGGTACAGCCCGGCTGGCCCTGGCCGGACTTGGAGGACATTGATGCCGGAGATCGGCGCGATCGAGCGGGTGGAGGGGATCGGCGAGCTGGCCGAGCGGTTCAGCACCTTCTTCGTCGACCAGTACGGCGTGCTGCATGACGGACGCCACCCCTATCCCGGCGCGGCCGCGGCACTGCGCCGGCTGAAGGAGGCCGGCCGGCACGTGGTGCTGCTGTCCAATTCCGGCCGCTCCGCCGCTTACAACGCCCGGCGGATGGAGACACTCGGCTTCGCCCGCGACAGCTACGACCATTTCGTCACCTCCGGCGACGTGGCGCTGGCCCTGCTGGAGAGCGGCGCGCTGCCGGTGGCGCCGGGCAGCGGCGCCCGCTGCCTCGTCATCTCCAGCGGCGAGGATCGCGGCTTCGCCGAGACGCTGGGCTTCGCCGAGGCCGAGACCGGCGACGCCGCCGACCTGGTGATGATCGCCGGCAGCCGGGGGCATCTCGTGCCGCTCGAGACCTATCGCGAGTTGCTGGCCCCGGCCGCCCGTCGCCATGTGCCGGCGCTGTGCACCAACCCCGACAAGATCATGCTGACCCCGCTGGGCCCTGCCTTCGGCGCCGGCCGCATCGCCGAGATGTATGAAGGGCTCGGCGGCACCGTCACCTGGGTCGGCAAGCCGCATCCCTTGATGTACCACCACGCCGCCGCGACCGCCGGAGTCGAGCGGCCGGATCAGGTGGTGTGCGTCGGCGACAGCGTCGAGCACGACGTCGCCGGCGCCCGCGGCTTCGGCGCTGCCGCCGCCCTGGTGCGCACCGGCATCCATGCCGGTATGGGCGAGGATGAGATGGCGCGGGAGTTCCAGGCCGTCGGTTGCGCGCCGGACATCCTGCTGCCCTCGTTCCGCTGGTAAGCCCGCCGCGCTACAACCGGATTCGACCCGACAGCATCGCAGCGGAAGGAGACCGCCATGGATCTGGGACTGGCCGGCCGTAAGGCCCTCGTGTGTGCCGCGAGCAAGGGGCTGGGCAAGGGCTGCGCCCTGGCGCTGGCGCGCGAAGGTGTGCATCTCACCATCACCGCCCGCGGCGCCGAGGCGCTGGAGGCGACGGCCGAGGAGATCCGCCGCGAGACCGGTGCCAAGGTCACCACCGTCGCGGGCGACATCACCACCGATGCGGGGCGCGAGGCCGCCCTGGCCGCCTGCCCGGAGCCCGACATCCTGGTCAACAACGCCGGCGGTCCGCCGCCCGGCGATTTCCGCGACTGGGACCGCGAGGCCTGGCTCCGCGCGATCGACGCCAACATGCTGACCCCGATCTTCCTGACCAAGGCAGTCGTCGACGGCATGGCGGCGCGCGGCTTCGGCCGCATCGTCAACATCACCTCGAGCGCGGTGAAGGCGCCGATCGCGGAGCTGGGCCTGTCGAACGGCGCCCGCTCCGGCCTCACCGGCTTCATCGCCGGGGTCGCCCGGCAGATGGCCGGCAAGGGCGTCACCATCAACGGCCTCCTGCCCGGCGCCTTCGATACCGACCGGCTGCGCGGCGGCATCAATGCCGCGGCCCAACGTTCCGGCCAGACCGCCGAGGCGATCGCCGAGCGGCGCCGCACCGCGATTCCGGCCGGCCGCTTCGGCGATCCCGACGAGTTCGGCGCCGCCTGCGCCTTCCTGTGCAGCGTCCGTGCCGGCTACATCACCGGCCAGAACATCCTGATCGACGGCGGCGCCTTCCCCGGCACGCTGTGACCCCACCGGCCCGGCTGCGACAGCCGGATCATCGTAGGTCGGGTTCGCGTCCGCGAACCCGACCTACGAAACTTGACATCGCAGGCATCTGCTCATAAAGTTAACTTTATGGTTAACTATTGAAGCCCAAGCATAGCGCGAGCAACGCCGCGCCTGCCTTCCGTCATACCAGCGGATGAGACGGTCAAATTTTCGGTTAAGCGTCCTGTCGAAAACGGGCCGGCGTGGTCGACAAGCCTGGAAAGCCCCTCGTCCCACACAGGAGGATAAGATGGAACCCACCCGGATCGTGTCCCGCGAGGAATGGCTGGTCGCGCGCAAGGCGCTGCTGGCCGAGGAGAAGGCTCTGACCCGCGCCCGCGACGAGATCAGCCGTAAGCGCCGCGCCCTGCCCTGGGTCAAGATCGACAAGCCCTATGTCTTCGACGGGCCGCAGGGCCGCGAGACGCTGGCCGAGCTGTTCGCCGGACGCAGCCAGCTGATCATCTACCACTTCATGCTGGCGCCGGGCTGGGAGCACGGCTGCCCGAGCTGCTCCTTCCTGGCGGACACCATCGACGGCACGCTGGTGCATCTGGCGGCCCGCGACGTGACGCTGGTGGTGGTGTCGCGCGCGCCGCTGCCGGAGATCCAACGCTTTCAGCAGCGGATGGGCTGGCGCTTCAAATGGGTGTCGTCCCACGGCAGCGACTTCAATTACGACTTCGGCGTCTCCTTCACGCCGGAGCAGACCGCCGGCGGCACCACGCCCTACAACTACGGCGAGCTGCCCTTCGCCGCCGAGGAGCTGCCCGGCACCAGCGTCTTCGCCAAGGACGCAGCCGGCACCGTGTATCACACCTATTCCTCCTACGGCCGCGGCGGCGACCTGCAACTGACCACCTATAACTATCTCGACCTGGTGCCGAAGGGCCGCGACGAGGACGGCCTGGCCTTCACCATGTCCTGGGTCCGCCACCACGACCGCTACGACACCGGCCCGGAGCTGGATCCGACCGCGACCTACCAGCCGCCGCGGCGGGTGGGGTCGTGCTGCGGTCCGGCCGAGGCCAAGGTCGACGCCCAGACCTTCGCCTGAGGCGCCTGACCCGGCCTGCCCCCGCCAGCCTTCCGGAAACCGTTTCGAAAATCCGCCGGGATGGTGCAGTCTCCGGCCATGAGCGAACGCCCCCGCATCCTCTATGCCCGCGAGCAGGATCTGGACGTGGCCGAGTTCCGGCGCGTTCTGGTGGAGTCCGGGCTCGGGCGGATCCGCCCCGTCGACGACGAGCCGCGGCTGCGGGCGATGATCGCGGGCGCCAACCTGATCGTCACCGCCCGGCTGGACCAGCCCGGCCGGCCGCTGGTCGGGGTCGGGCGCGGGGTCACCGACGAGGTCTGGTGCTGCTATCTCTCCGACCTCGCGGTCTCCGCCTCGGCTCAGGGCCTTGGCGTCGGCAAGGGCCTGCTGCACGAGGCGCGGCGGCAACTCGGGCCGCAGGTGAGCCTCTACCTGGCCTCCGTGCCGGAGGCTGTCGGCTTCTACGAACGGGCGGGGATGACGCGGCTGGCCGACGCCTTCTCGTACCGGCGCCAGCACTGACCGCAGCCGGATCAGCCGCTCGGAATCTTCGACGCCCAAGCCATGGCCTTGTCGCGTTCGGAGGAGTTGAAGGCCCTGGCCTCGGTGGTCGGCACCAGCGGATCGAGGAGCTCGATCAGGACCCGCAGCCACTGCTTGTCGGTGACCACGGCCTTGCGCGGGAACCGCACCGCCTCGCCCAGCTTGCCCCGGCCGTACGAGACATGCTTGGCCGCGGCCTCGGCCGTCATGTCGTCGAAATCGGTCATGTCCACATAGGCACCGACACGGTCGTGCCGTTGCAGCTTCGCCTCGGTCTCGGCGATGGCGCGGTCGTAATCCGCCTCGGTCAGTACCCCGGCAAGGCGCATGGCAATCACATGCTCCGGCGCGGGAAGGATCTCGATCATGGCGGCTCTCCAGGATGATCCGTCGATGACTGAGGGTGATACGTCGAGGAGGGTTTTCCAGCGGCACGGGGCGGCCGCCGAGGGGATCTGCGGGTCGATGAGCCGGCAGCGGGGCCTCGTCCACATATGGATCGCCACGGCGCAGCGCGCCTTGCGGCGACGGTCCAGGGGGGCCTTCCCTCAGCTCACCCCAGCCCCAGGGCCCGGCGGAAGAAGGCCTGCAGGTCGGCCACCAGCCGGGCCACATCGGCGGTGCGGCCTTCGGCGATGGCGTGGTCGACCCCGCCATGGAAGGCATAGAACAGCAGCACTGCGGTCATGTCCGGATCCACGACCGTCCAGGCACCGGCCGCCTGGCCCTCGCGCAGCAGATCGGCCAGATCGCGCGACACGTTGTTGTGTCCGGCGGCTTGGCGCAGACGCGGCAGGAAGTCCGGCGTGTGGAACAGCACGTCGTGCAGTTTCACCTGGTCGAGATAGGTGCGCACGCCGGTCTCCAGCCAGGCGGCGATCCGGCCCGGCCAGTCGGCCGGGTCGAGCTTTGCCTGGGCGGCGGCGATGCGGGCGTTGAAACGCTCGGCGAAACGCTCGCGCAGCGCCTCGACCAGCGCCTCCTTCGAATCGAAGTAGAGATAGAAGGTGCCCTTGGCCACATCGGCCGCGGCGGCGATGTCGTCGATGCTGGTGCCGGCGATGCCCTTCTTCAGCACCAGCGCTTCCCCGGCATCCAGGAGCTCCCGCCGGCGCACCTCGGACGGCTTGGTCCGCGGCCTGGCCGCTTTTGGCTCGGCCGCAACCGGCCGGCGTCTGCGCGTCTGGGTCTCGATCATCGCCGCACTCTGCGTCGATCGCAGGACGGGGTGCAACCATGAGAGGCCGGCGCCCTCCTCCGCTGCCTCGCCCTTGCGCGCCGATGGCCGCCCGTGTTACCGGTCACATCAATAAGAACGACAAATCGACCACTGGCCACAGGGAGGGCCGACATCATGCTTGCCATCGATCGTATCCGCCCGACCGTTCCGCGTATCCGGCCCTGCCGATGACGCGGTCCGTGGCCTGCCGCGCTTTCGCGCGGCCCTGTCCCGTCACCCGCTCCGCTGCGGCCAGGACGCGCTCGCGGGCGCGCCACCAGCGGACGGCCCGGCGTGGAGCGGCCGCGCGGCCGATCGAGAGCCATCTCATGCCCAAGCGTTCCCTCCGGCCGACCATGCGCGACGTCGCCCGTCTCGCCGGGGTCTCGCCGATGACCGTGTCCCGGGTGCAGGCCGGCAGCAGCCGGGTGGCGCCGGAGACGCGCGACCGCATCCGCCGGGCTATCGAGCAGCTCGGCTATGTCGAAGACAAGGTCGCCGCCGCCCTGTCGTCGCGCCGCACCGGCTTCATCGCGACGCTGGTGCCGACCATCACCAACTCCAACTTCGCCGACACCGCGCACGCGCTGTCGGGGGCTCTGCGCCGGACCGGTTACCAGCTGCTGATCGGCTACACCCTCTATCGCATGAGCGAGGAGGAGGCGCTGGTCCGGACGATGCTGGAGCGGCGGCCGGAGGCGATCGTGCTGGCCGGCATGAACCACACCGAGGCGGCGCGGGCCATGCTGCGCAGCGCCGGCATCCCGGTGATCGAGATCTGGGACTGCGGCGCGGCCGACCCGATCGACCGGGCCGTCGGCTTCTCCAACATCGAGGCCGGCCGGGCCGCGGCGCGGCACCTGATCGCGCTGGGGCACCGCCGGATCGGCGGCATCGGCCCGGCGATCGACGGGGACTCCCGCGACTTCCGCGGCGGCGCCCGGCTGATCGGCTTCGCCGAGGTGCTGCGCGAGGCCGGGCTGCCGACCGATAGCGTGGTCCATCGCGGCCAGGTGCCGCTGTCCTTCGCCGGCGGCGCCGCCGCCATGGCCCATCTGCTCGACACTGCCGGGCCGGTCGACGCCGTGTTCGCGGTCTCGGACCTCGCCGCCGTCGGCGCGCTGATGGAATGCCATCGCCGGGGCATCGCCGTGCCCGGGCAGATCTCGATCATGGGGTTCGGCGATTTCGAGATCGGCGGGCAATGCGTGCCGGCGCTGTCCACCGTGCGGATCGATGCCGAGGGGATCGGCCGCCGGGTCGGCGAGCTGCTGCTGCGCATCCTGGATACCAGGGACGACACCCAGGCGTCGCCGCGGGTGATCGATGTCGGCTTCGAGATCGTCGAACGGGGCTCCACGGCCAGGAGGCCCGGCCCCGCCTGACAGCACCCGCTTCCAGCCGTTCGGAAGCCACCAGCAAGACGGCACAAGCCGCCGCCCCCTTTCCTCAGCTCTGGGAGAAGTTTCATGCCCAAGATCGGTCTCCGCCATCTCATGGCGGGTTGTGCCCTGGCCCTCGGTCTCGCCGCTGTCGCGCCCGCCCAGGCGCAGGACACGCTCACCGTCTGGGTCACCAAGGGATTCTACAAGGGCGAGGACGACGCCCTTCTCGCCCTGATCGACCGCTATCAGAAGGCGACCGGCGTCAAGGTCGACCTGTCGCTGTATTCGACCGAGGACTGCATCGTGAAGTCGGTCGCCGCGGTCGAGGCCGGCACGCCGCCCGATGTCGGCTACTGCACCACCTATGATTTCCGCACCACCGGCCAATGGGCCTATGAGGGGCGGCTGGAGGATGTCAGCGACGTCCTCACCCCGATCAAGGACCAGTTCCAGCCCGACGCGCTGGCCACCACCTTCCTGATGAACGGCAAGACCGGGCAGAAGGCCTATTACGCCTTCCCGATCGAACGCCAGACCATGCACATCTTCTATTGGAAGGACATGCTGCAGGACGCCGGCTTCAGCGAGGCCGACATCCCGACCACCTGGAACGAGTACTGGGACTTCTGGTGCGACAAGGTGCAGGGCGCCCTGCGCAGCAAGGGCAAGCGCATCTACGCCATCGGCCATCCGATGAGCGTCGCCGCCTCCGACACCTTCTTCAGCTTCCTGACCTGGGCCAACGCCTACAACGTCAAGATCGTCGACGAGAGCGGCAAGATTGTGCTCGACCAGCCGGAGAACCGGGCGGCGATGATCGAGGCGGTGAAGAGCTACAGCTCGATCTTCACCCGCGGCTGCACCCCGCCCTCCACGGTCAACTGGCTCGACACCGACAACAATGTGAACTTCCACAACAAGACTACAGTCCTGACCCACAACGCGACGATCTCGATCCCCAGCAAGCATCTGGACGATTCGATCAACCCGTCGCTGAGCGAGGCGCAGCGGGCCCAGGCGAAGAAGAACTACGACGAGAACATCCGCACCACCCTGTTCCCGAAGAAGCCGGACGGCGGAACGCTGCCGAACCTGGCGGCGACCAAGACTGCCGTCATCTTCGCCGACTCCAAGAACAAGGCCCGGGCCAAGGAGTTCATGGCCTTCATGATGAAGGACGAGAACCTGACGCCCTTCGTCGAGGGCTCGGTCGGGCGCTGGTACCCGGTGACCAAGTCCGGCGCCGCCCGGCCGTTCTGGACCGACGGCAGCGACCCGCACCGTGCCGTGGTGTCGAAGCAGTTCACCGAGGGCACCCTGCCCTTCCCCTTCGTCTACAACTACCATTTCACCACGGTGAATGCGGAGAATGTCTGGGCCAAGGCGCTGAACCGCGTGGTCCAGGACGGGGTCTCGCCCGATCAGGCGGTTGATGAGATGATCGCCCGGATCAAGGAAATCGCCGGTTAGGACCGACCTGCCGGCCCGGCCCGCGCGGAGCTGCCGTGCGGGCCGGGCCGCAGCCCTTCTCAGAGAGGACCCAGCCGATGACCGCGACCACGATCCATGCGATCCCGGCCACCGCCGGCGGCAGCCATCGCCGCACCTGGGCGACCTGGGGGGCGATCCTGCTCGCCCCCTATATCGCCGTGTTCCTGGTGCTGGTGGCCTATCCGGTCGGCTACGGCCTCTATCTCGGCGCCAACCCGGACAGCTACCGGCGCCTGTTCGCCGACCCGATCTTCCTGACCGCGGCGGTCAACACCGTTCTGTTCCTGCTGATCGCGGTCAATGTGAAGATGGCGATTGCGCTCGGCCTGTCCGGCTTCTTCGCCGTGCCGCGCTGGTGGATCCGGCTGCTGCTGGTGCTGTTCATCCTGCCCTGGGCGGTGCCGTCGATCCCGACCATCCTGTCCTTCCGGGTCATGCTCAACCCCGAGACGGGCATGATCAACCAGCAGCTGTTCCGGCTCTTCGGCATCTTCGAAGGCCCGCCCTGGCTGACCAACCCGTGGCTCGCCTTCTTCGGCGCCGTCATGGTCCATATCTGGAAGTCGCTGCCGTTCTGGACCCTGATCCTCTTGACCGGGCGCCTCGCCATCTCCCGCGACCTGTACGAGGCCGCGGCGGTCGACGGCGCCTCGCGCTTGCAGCGCTTCCGCTTCGTCACCTGGCCGTCGGTGGCGGCGCTCTACGTCACCTCGACCATCCTGTCGACGATCTGGACGCTGGGCGACTTCAACAGCGTCTATCTCCTGACCGGCGGCGGCCCGAACGACAGCACCCAGGTGCTGGCCACGCTCGGCATCCGCTACCTGCGCAACAACAACCTCGACCTCGGCGTCGCCTCGATCATCGTCGCCATGCCGCTGGTCCTGCCGCTGGTCTTCGTCATGGTGAAGCGCCTGTCCAAGGGAGGCGAAGCATGAAGCGCTGGCTGAACGAGGCGGCCCTGATCCTGATCGCCATCCCGGTGGTGCTGTGGACCTTGGTGCCGCTGTACCACCTGTTCGTCCTGGCGATTTCGCCGCAGGATGCGGTTCTGGCCGGCGATCTGTGGCCGGCGGAGCCGACCTTCTCCAACTTCCTCACGGTGTTCCGGCAGCAGCACTATTATCTGAGCAATTTCTGGCTGCAGCTCGGCAACAGCTTCTTCATCGCGGTCACCACCGGGGTCGTGACCTTGTTCGTCGCCACCTGCGCCGCCTTCGCCATCAGCCGGCTGCGGGCGCGGGGCGGCCGCCAGGTGATGAACCTGGCGCTGGCGACCTATCTGATCCCGGCCGCCTTCCTGGCGGTGCCGATGTACAAGACCATGGGCTCCTACGGCCTGCTGGACACCCAGACCGCGCTGATCCTGGCGATGATCGCGCTGGCCTCGCCCTATGCCATCTGGGTGCTGAAGCAGGCCTCGGACAAGCTGCCGCGCGAGCTGGACGAGGCGGCGATCATGGACGGCGCCAAGCCGATGCAGATCTTCCGCCTGGTCTATCTGCCGCTGATGCGCCCGTCGCTGGTGGCGATCGGCATCTACGCGCTGCTCCTGGCCTGGAACGAGTACCTCTACGCCTTCCTGCTGCTGTCGAGCGAAAGGGCGGCGCCGCTGTCGGTCGGGCTGGGCCTGTTCCTGTCGGCCGACGATTCCCCCTGGAACCTCTTGATGGCGACCGGGCTGATCTACGCCGTGCCGCCGGCGGTGATCTACTATGTCTTCCGCAACGCCATGACCAGCGGGCTGACGGCGGGGGCGGTGAAGGGCTGACCGGTCGGTTGGTCAAAGAAAAGGGCGGCTTCGGCCGCCCTTTTCCATGCGTGAAGGCAGCCGACCCTACTTCGGCGTCGCCTCGGTCATGATCTGCTGCCGCGCCACGGCCAGGAGAGCATCCATCTTCTTGCGCAGCCGATGGTCGGAGAGGTCGACGTCGTGCATCTTCAGGTCGGCGTAGACCTTGTCGTGCACGTCCTCGTCGGTCTGCTTCTCGAAGTCGGACATGATGACCTCCTTCGCATAGGACTCGGCCGCGGCGCCGGTCAGGCCCATCAGCTCGGCCGCCCACAGCCCCAGCAGCTTGTTGCGCCGGTTGTGGATCCGGAACAGCAGCTCCTGGTCGTGCTGGAACTCCGCCTCGAACGCTTGGGCCCGCGAGTCGAACGTGGTCATGCCGAATTCCCTTTCAGTGCCCGCCGGTTCGGTGTCCGCCGGCGCGGCGCGCCTCATGGCGAGGATATAGCGTCTCCGGCCGCCATGGTCACGTGCGGAGGCGGAGGGGAGCGCGCAATTGTTTACCGGACCCGCGCTTGCTATATGTGCGCGGGCGTGGACGTCCTTCCTGGGGCGCCCCGACCCCTTTTGCTGTTGGCATCACCGTTCCATGGACGTTCCCACATGAGCCGCCGCAGGCGCATCTACGAAGGCAAGGCCAAGGTCCTGTACGAGGGGCCGGAGCCGGGCACGATCGTCCAGTACTTCAAGGACGATGCGACCGCGCACAACGGCCAGAAGAAGGCGGTGATCTCCGGAAAGGGGGTGCTGAACAACCGCATCTCCGAATACCTGATGACCCGGCTGTCCGAGATCGGCGTGCCGACGCATTTCATGCGCCGCCTGAACATGCGCGAGCAGCTGATCCACGAGGTCGAGATCATCCCGCTCGAGGTGGTGGTGCGCAACATCGCCGCGGGCTCGTTCTCCAAGCGCTTCAACGTGCCCGAGGGCACGCCGCTGCCGCGCTCGATCATCGAGTACTATCTGAAGTCGGACGAGCTCAACGACCCGATGGTGTCGGAGGAGCACATCACCGCCTTCGGCTGGGCCAACGCCCAGGACCTCGATGACATCGTATCACTGTCGCTGCGGGTGAACGACTACCTCACCGGACTGTTCCTCGGCATCGGCCTCAAGCTGGTCGACTTCAAGCTCGAATTCGGCCGCCTGTACGACGAGAACGACGAGATGCGGATCGTCCTGGCCGACGAGATCAGCCCGGACAACTGCCGTCTGTGGGACGTGCAGACCAACGAGAAATTCGATAAGGATCGCTTCCGCCAGGATCTCGGCGGCGTCCTCGAGGCCTATCAGGAAGTGGCCCGACGCCTCGGCATCCTGCCGGAAGGAAGTGTCGTCGACATCCGCGAGAGCCAGGTCGCCCCATGAAAGCGCGCATCCACGTCATGCTGAAGCCCGGTGTCCTGGACACCCAGGGCAAGGCGATCGGCCATTCCCTGCAGGGCCTCGGCTTCGACGAGGTCGGCGAGGTGCGGCAGGGCAAGGTGATCGAGGTCGAGATCGCCGCTACGGATGCGGCCCAGGCCAAGGCGCGCCTCGACGAGATGTGCCGCAAGCTGCTGGCCAACCCGGTCACCGAGAGCTACACGATCGACCTGGTGGCCTGAGGCGACGCCCTCCCCGTTTTGTCATTGCCGGGCTTGACCCGGCAATCCAGAGAGCGTCGAGACCTTCTGGATGCCCGGGTCAAGCCCGGGCATGACAGTGAAGGGGGGCGCCCTTCCTAGCCGACCGCGGCCGCCTGCGCCTCCAGATGGGCGGTCAGCCCCTCGGGCAGCTTCAGCCGCACCGCCAGGTCGTCGAGATAGGCCTTCTCGCGCGGGTCGTCCGGGTCGATCGCCAGGCGCGAGGCCAGCCAGATCTCCGCCGCCTGCTCCGGCGTCGCCGCCAGGGCCGCGATCGCCGCGATGTCGAGCGGCTTGGCCAGCTCGTCCATCACGAAGGCCTTCTCCTCCGTGTCCAGGTTGAGCTGGCCCATACGGTCGAACAGGGCCCGCTGCTCCGTCGCGTCGATATGGCCGTCGGCCTTGGCCGCGGCGATCATCGCCCGCACCACGGCAATGCGGGCGTCGCCGCCGCCCGCGGCGCTCTGGGTCTCCAGGTCGAACGGGCTGCGCGGCGGCGGCAGGGGGATCGGCTGCTGCACCGGCGGCTGGGCCGGGGCCGGCGCCCGCTTGGCCGACCAGTCCTGCCAGGCCTTGTAGGCGAGGCCGCCCAGCACCGCGGCACCGCCGTAGCCGAGCGCCGTGCCGCCGAGCTTGCGGAACTTCTTCGAGCCGAGGAGCAGGCCGATCACCCCGCCGCCGACAGCGCCTGTGGCCAGCGTCCCGAGATTGCCGGACAGGCCGGAGCCTTTGCCGCCGGGGCCGCCCGGCTGCTTCGCGCCGCCGCCCAGGAAATCCTCGAACAGCTTCTTCGGATCGATCACGCGCCTGTCCTCCGATCGTTGCGTCGGATGGCAGATGGTTCGGAGGGCGGCGCCCGACAAGGCGCAGCGCAGGCTCAATCGGCGAGACGCGACGACGTGACCGGCTCCCGCGGCGCCAGAGTGGTCGCGGCCGCGGCGGCGACGATCCAGTCGCGGAATGCCCGCACGATCGGCCGGCGCAGCGCCCGCGTCGTGGCGACGAAGTGATAGCTGGCCAGGCTCTGCACCGAGAGGTCGAGCGGCCGCACCAGCCGCCCCGCCGCCAAGTCATCGGCCACCAGGGAGAACACCACGAGCGCCACTCCCTGCCCTTCGACCGCCGCCTGGATGGTCAGGGAGGAATCGCTGACCCGCAGCCCGCGCACCCAGTCGACATCCTGCATGCCGACGGCGCGCAGCCAGTCGCGCCAGGGCGCCAGGGACTGGTCGTGCAGCAGGGTGTGCCGGCGCAGGTCGTCGAGCGTGCGGAGCCCCGGCGACCCGTCCCGCAGCGCCGGACTGCACACCGGGAAGCTGTCCTCCGCGAACAGACGGTCGCACGCCAGCCCCTCCCAGCCGCCCTGGCCCCAGCGGATGGCGCAATCCGCCTCGCCGCCCTCGAGATCCACCCGGTGGAGCGACGCCGTGACGTTGACATCGATATCGGGATGCGCCGCCGTGAAGCCCGGCAGGCGCGCCGTCAGCCATTTCGCGGCGAAGGATGGGGTGGTGCTGATGGTGAGCACGCCGGCCGCGCGGCCCGGCGCGATCTGCGCCGTGGCGTCGGCGATGCCGGCCAGGGCGGCGCTGACCAGCGGCAGGTAGATGCGGCCGGCCTCGGTCAGCTCCAGGCTGTTCTCGCGGCGATGGAACAGCCTGACCGAAAGCCAGTCCTCCAGCCGGCGCACCTGTTGGCTGACCGCGGCCTGGGTCACCGACAGCTCGGCCGCGGCGCGGGTGAAGCTGCGATGCCGTGCCGCCGCCTCGAAGGCCCGCACGCCGTTCAGCGGCGGCAATCGCCAACCCATTCCGGCAGGCCTCCCTTCAGGCCAAATTTTTGTTGGGCTAGGGCCAGACTATCCCGTTTGCGGCCGCGGCCGCCAGGACCGATCTTGAAGGCACGGGTCGACCCCTGATCCCACCTCCGATCAGGACCGCATCAAATGACCAGCTGCTGCATCGACGAGCGCCGCGCGCCACCGCGCCGGCGGCCGAACCCCCTCCTTGCCCTGCTGCGCCGCGTCGCGGCCCTGCCGGCGCTGTGGTGCGCCCGGATCGAGGCGCGCGGCCGGATGCAGCGCATGGACGACGAGACCCTGGCCGATCTCGGCCTGCGCCGCGACCAGGTCGAGACCATGCGCCGCAAGCCGTTCTGGCGGGAATGACCGCTCACGCCGCCGCGACCTCGGGGGCCCCCTCGACCTCCGCCGCCACGGCGAACAGCCAGTCGCGGAAGGCCCGCACCAGCGGACGGTTGAGGGCGTTCGGCGGCGCCACGAAGTAGTAGGCGTTGTCGCTCTTGAGCGAGATCTCGAACGGGCGCACCAGTCGGCCGGCGCGCAGATCGTCCATCACCAGCACCCGCTGCGCCAGCGCCACGCCCTGCCCTTCGATCGCCATCTGGATCAGCAGCGCCGAATCCTGCGTCCGCGGGCCGCGGACCCAGCCGAGATCCTCCATCCCCGCCGCCCGCAGCCAATGCTTCCACTGCACCAGCGTCTCATCGTGCAGCAGCCGGAAGCGGCGCAGATCCTCGACCGTGGAGAGGCCGGCCTCGACCAGCGCCGGGCTGCACACCGGGAAGGTATTCTCGGAGAACAGCTTCTCCGCCACCACCCCTTCCCAGGCGCCGCGGCCGAGCCGGATGGCGCAGTCGACATTGTCCCGGGCGAAGTCGACCAGGCGGGCTTCGGCGTCGAGATTGACGTCGATCTCCGGATGCTGCTCGGCGAAGAGCGGCATCCGCGATACCAGCCATTTGCGGATGAAGGACGGCATCGACGAGACCGTCAGGATGCCGGAATGCGGCGGCGGCCGGATGCGGGACGTGGCCTCGGCGATGGCGTCGAAGGCGTCGCGCAGCACCGGCAGGTAGCTGCGGCCCACCTCGGTCAGCTCCAGCCCGCCCTCGGTGCGGTGGAACAGCTTGGTGCCGAGCCAGTCCTCCAGCCGGCGGACCTGCTGGCTGACCGCGGCCTGGGTGACGGCCAGTTCCTCGGCGGCACGGGTGAAGCTTTCGTGGCGGGCCGCGGCCTCGAAGGCGCGGATGCCGTTCAGCGGCGGCAGGCGACGGCGCATGGCTCCCCCTCGTCGGATCCGGGTCGATAGATTCTCTTATAACACCCACGAGAATATCCTGTTTGCGGTTTGTTCTCCAGAATCCGATCTTCAGGGCATTCCCGATGACCGACCAAACGCCCCGACGGAAGGGAAGATGCCATGACGACCGCCTGCACCGACCACGCTGCGATCCAGCATCGCGCCACCCTGCCGACCGGCCGCTCCGGGCTGCGGGCCCTGATCGGCGCCGCCGCGGCCACGCTGGGCGCCCGCCGCAGCGCCCGGCTGCCGGTCGAGGCGCTGGACGACCACATGCTGCGCGACATCGGCATCGACGGCGCGGCGGCCGCCAGCGACCCGCGCGACCTGCTTCTTCGCCTGTGATCTGAAGCCTCCCTGCGACTGACCCCTGCTGGACCGGATCCGCCTGCGCGGATCCGGTTTTTCTTTGTCGCCGACCCTGCCACCCGGCATCGACCAGAGGCCGCGGCGGCGCGCATGCCAGCACAGCCCGCGGCGCCCTTGCCAAGGCCCGGCGGGACCGCTACATCCCGGCCATGCAAGCCGCCGTCATCGTCTTCCCGGGATCGAACGCCGACCGAGACCTCGCCGTGGCACTCTCCCACGCGACCGGACGGCCGACCCATATGGTCTGGCACCGCGACACCGAGCTGCCGTCCGTCGACCTGATTGCCATCCCCGGCGGCTTCTCCTATGGCGACTATCTCCGCTCCGGCGCCATGGCGGCGCAGTCGCCGATCATGGGCGCGATCCGGCAGGCGGTGGCCCGCGGCGTGCCGACCCTCGGCATCTGCAACGGCTTCCAGATCCTGACCGAAGCGGGGCTGCTGCCCGGCGCCCTGCTGCGCAACGCCGGCCTGAAATTCGTCTCCCGCACCGTGGCGATGCGGGTCGAGACCTCGAACAGCCCGTTCACCCGCGGCTACAACGCCGGGCAGACGGTGCGCATCCCGATCCAGCATCATGACGGCTGCTACTTCGCCGACCCGGACACGCTGAAGCGGCTGGAGGACGAGGACCGTGTCGCCTTCCGCTACATCGCGGACGAGGACGGCCGCGGCAACCCGAACGGCAGCCTGAACGACATCGCCGGCATCCTGTCCGAGAACCGACGGGTGCTCGGCATGATGCCCCACCCCGAGCGCGCCGCGGAGCCGGAGCACGGCAACACCGACGGCCGCGCCATGTTCGAAGGCCTGGCGCAGATCCTTTCATGACTTATCCGTCCAACGCCCCCGCCCCCCACCACCCAGGGGAACCCGAGGTCACGCAGGCGCTGGCGGCGGAGTTCGGCCTGACCGCCGACGAATTCGCCCTGACCCAGCAGATCATGGGCCGGATGCCGACGCTGACCGAGCTCGGCATCTTCTCGGTGATGTGGTCGGAGCACTGCTCCTACAAATCCTCGCGCCGCTGGCTGAAGCAGTTGCCGACCCAGGCGCCCTGGGTGATCTGCGGCCCCGGCGAGAATGCCGGCGTGATCGACATCGGCGACGGCCAGGCCGCCATCTTCAAGATGGAAAGCCACAACCACCCGAGCTTCATCGAGCCGTATCAGGGCGCCGCGACCGGTGTCGGCGGCATCCTGCGCGACGTGTTCACCATGGGCGCCCGGCCGGTCGCCAACATGAACGCGCTGCGCTTCGGCAGCCCGGACAACCCGAAGACCCGGCATCTGGTGGCGGGCGTGGTCGCCGGCATCGGCGGCTACGGCAACTGCGTCGGCGTGCCGACGGTGGGCGGCGAGACCAACTTCCACCCCTCCTACAGCGGCAACATCCTGGTCAACGCCATGACCGTGGGCGTGGCCAAGGCCGACAAGATCTTCTATTCGGCGGCCGCCGGCGTCGGCAACCCGGTGGTCTATGTCGGCTCCAAGACCGGGCGCGACGGCATTCACGGCGCCACCATGGCCTCGGCCGAGTTCGACGAGGCGTCGGAGGAGAAGCGCCCGACCGTGCAGGTCGGCGATCCCTTCACCGAGAAGCTGCTGATCGAGGCCTGCCTGGAGCTGATGGCGACCGACGCCATCGTCGCCATCCAGGACATGGGCGCGGCCGGCCTGACCTCCTCCTCGGTCGAGATGGCCAGCAAGGGCGGCTGCGGCATCGAGCTGGACCTCGACCAGGTGCCGCAGCGCGAGACCGGCATGGTCCCCTACGAGATCATGCTGTCGGAGAGCCAGGAGCGGATGCTGATGGTGCTGAAGCCCGGCCGCGAGGCCGAGGCGGAGGCGATCTTCCGCAAATGGGAGCTGGATTTCGCGGTGATCGGCCGGGTCACCGACACCGGCCGCCTGGTGATCAAGATGCACCGCATGGTCTGGGCCGACATGCCGGTGGCGGAGCTGGTCGACGCCTCGCCGAACTATGCCAGGCCGTGGGAGCCGACGCCGAAGCAGCCGGAGATCCCGGCGGCGTCCCTGCCGCTGCCGGAGACGCCGGAAGCGGTGCTGGCGCGCCTCCTGTCCTGCCCCGACCTCGCCTCCAAACGCTGGATCTGGGAGCAGTATGACAGCCAGGTCGGGGCCGACACCGTCGCCCTGTCCGGCCAGGCCGATGCGGCGCTGGTGCGGGTGCACGGCACCGGCAAGCTGCTGGCCATCACCACCGACTGCACGCCACGCTACTGCTTCGCCGACCCCGAGGCCGGCGGCGCCCAGGCGGTGGCTGAGGCCTGGCGGAACCTCACCGCCACCGGCGCCCGGCCGCTCGCGATCACCGACAACATGAACTTCGGCAACCCCGAGAAGCCGCGGATCATGGGCCAGTTCGTCGGCTGCATCCAGGGCATGAAGGCCGCCTGCGAAGCGCTTGATTTCCCGGTCGTTTCCGGCAACGTCTCGCTCTACAACGAGACCTCGGGCGAGGCCATCCTGCCGACCCCGGCGATCGGCGGCGTCGGGCTGATCGAGGACGGCGGGCGCCATGTCCGGCTCGGCCTCAAGAACGCCGGCGAAGCCATTGTCCTGATTGGCGAAACCAAGGGTCATCTTGGTGCGTCGCTGTACGCTCGCGAGATCCATGGCCGCGAGGACGGCGCGCCGCCGCCGGTCGACCTGGGGGCCGAGCGGCGCAACGGCGACCTGGTGCGGGCGCTGATCCAGGACGGCTCGGTGACCGCCTGCCACGACCTGTCCGACGGCGGCCTCTACGTCGCGCTGGCGGAGATGGCGATGGCCGGCCGGATCGGCGGCGAAGTCGACCTGCCGGCCGAGGCCGGCCTGCTGTTCGGCGAGGACCAGGGCCGCTATCTGGTGACCACGGACGACGGCGAGGCGCTGCTGGCGCGGGCCCGGGCCGCGAGCGTTCCGGCGCGGATCATCGGCCGCACCGGCGGCGACGTGTTGAAGCGCAAGGATGGCGGGGCCATATCCGTGGCTGAGCTGCGCCGCGTCAACGAGGCGTGGCTGCCGGACTACATGACGGATATCGTGCAGGCGGGAGAGGCGTAGAGATGGCGATGGACCCGGCGGAGATCGTCCGCCTGATCAAGGAGGGGCTGCCTGGCGCCGAGGTGCGGATCGAGGATCTGCGCGGCGATGGCGACCACTACGCCGCCTATGTCACCAGCCCCGCCTTCACCGGCAAGAGCCGCGTGCAGCAGCATCAGATGGTCTATCAGGCCCTGGGCGGCCGGATGGGCAACGAGCTGCACGCGCTGATGCTGCACACCTCCGCCGCCGAAGCCTGACCCTCAGCTGAGCGAGTTTCCCATGGACAATCCCGTCTTCGAGCGCATTCGCGGCGACATCGCCGGCACCGACGTCGTCGTCTACATGAAGGGGACGCCGGTGTTTCCGCAATGCGGCTTCTCCGCCGCGGTGGTGCAGGTGCTGACCCATCTCGGCGTGCCGTTCAAGGGCATCGACGTCCTGACCGACCCCGGCCTGCGCCAGGGCATCAAGGACTTCTCGAATTGGCCGACCATCCCGCAGGTCTACGTCAAGGGCGAGTTCGTCGGCGGCTGCGACATCATCCGCGAGATGTTCCAGACCGGCGAGCTGCAGGAACTGCTGGAGAGCAAGGGCATCGCCGTCGCCGCCCAGGGCTGACGCCGGCCCGGGCGTCTTGACAAAAATGCCCGCCCCTTCCGGGGCGGGCATTGTCATGTCGGCCCGGGGTGGCCGCTACAGTACGAAATCGGCGGCCGCCAGGGCGATGGCGCCGGTCAAGGTGATGTGGAAGTCGGTGACCTTGTCACCGTTGACGTCGCCGGCGATGGTGGTGATGCCGCCGCTCGCGGCGTAACGGAGCTGCCCGGCGACGCCGGTGAAGAGGCCGGTGCCGATGAAGCTGAAGGCCTGGTTACCGGCCACGCCGGTGTTGGCGTCGATCGCCGACAGGTCGATACGGTCGGTCTGGGCGTGGCTGAAATCGGTGATCCGGTCGGCATCCGCCCCGACAACGCTCTCGCCGATGCTGCCATAGACGAAGCGATCAGCCCCGGCACCGCCGGTGAGCGTGTCCTTGCCAACACCTCCCGTGAGTGCGTCATTGCCGTTCCAGCCCTGCAGGATATTGGCGCCGGCGTTCCCGACCAGGCTGTCATTGCCTTGGCTGCCGCTGACATTCTCGAAGTTGTACAGCGTGTCGCCTTGGGCGTCGCCGCCGCTGCCGGTGCCGGTTGCCAGATTGACCACGACCCCGACGGAGCCGGTGTAGTAGCTGGCGGTATCGGTGCCGGCACCGCCGTCGAGGTAGTCGGCCCCGGCATCGCCCCGCAGGACGTCATTGTCGGCGCCGCCGTAGAGCCAGTCGTTGCCCGCTGCCCCCGTGAGCGTGTCGTTGCCGGCATCACCGTAGAGGCTCTCGGAATCGACCGACCCGATGAGAGCGTCGGTGCCGTCGCCGCCATAGCCGTAGTCGCCGCCGCCACCGCCGGTCTCGATCTGGTCGTTGCCGGCGTTGCCGTACATGTAATCCCGGCCAGCGCCGCCGCGGAGAATGTCGTTCCCGTCGTTCCCCGACAGGCTGTCGTCGCCGGTGCTGCCACCGAGCGTATCGTTGGCGGCACCGCCACTGAGATTGTCGTTGCCCGCCGCCCCATTCAGGGCGTCGGTCCCGTCGCCGCCATAGATGGCGTCGTTGCCCGTACCGCCGGCGATGCTGTCGTTGCCCGTGCCGGCGTAGTAGGTCATCAGCTCCATGTTGATCGCCCGGCTGCCGTCGCTGCCGGCGGCGCCGTTCAGGACGAAGGTGACCCCGGTGGTGGTGGTGGTGCGATCGACATAGAGCGTGTCGATGCCGGCGCCGCCGTCGACGATGTCGACGCCGATGCCGGTGCTGATGTAGTCGTCACCGTCGCCGCCGCTCATGGCATCGTTGTCGGCGCCGCCATAGATCCAGTCGTTGCCGGCATAGCCATAGATCGTGTCGTTGCCGGCATCGCCGTAGAGGCTTTCGGAATCGGCCGATCCGACCAGCGTATCGGCGCCGTCGCCGCCGTAGCCGTAGTCGCCGCCGCCACCGCCGGTCTCGATCCGGTCGTCGCCGGCGTTGCCATACAGGTAATCCCGGCCGGCGAGGCCGCGGAGGATGTCGTTGCCGTCGTTCCCCGACAGGCTGTCGTCGCCGTCGCCGCCGCCGAGCGTGTCGTTGGCGGCGCCCCCGTTGAGATTGTCGTTGCCGGCGGCCCCGTTCAGGGTGTCGGTGCCGTCGCCGCCATAGATCGCATCGTTGCCGCCGGCCCCGGTGATGGTGTCGTTGCCCGTGCCGGCGTAATAGGTCATCAGCTCCATGTTGACGGTCCGGCTGCCGTCGCTGCCGGCGGCGCCGTTCAGGGTGAAGCTCACACCTGTGGTGGTGGTGCTGCGGTCGACATAGAGCGTGTCCGTGCCGATCCCGCCGTCGACAATGTCGGCGCCGATGCCGGTGCTGATGTAGTCGTCGCCGTCACCGCCGCTCATCGCATCGTTATCGGCGCCGCCATAGATCCAGTCATTGCCGGCGTAACCATAGATCGTGTCGTTGCCGGCCTCGCCATAGAGGGTTTCGGAATCGGCCGACCCGATCATGAGGTCCTTGCCGTCGCCGCCGGAACCGTAATCGCTGCCGCCACCGCCGGTCTCGATCCGGTCGTCGCCGATGCCGCCATAGAGGTAGTCCCGGCCGGCGAGACCGCGGAGGATGTCGTTGCCGTCATTCCCCGACAGGCTGTCGTCGCCATCGCCGCCGGTGAGCGTGTCGGCGCCGTTTCCACCGTTGAGACTGTCGTTGCCGGCGGCACCGTTCAGGACATCGGTGCCGTCATAGCCGTAGATCGTGTCGTTGCCGCTGGCCCCGGTGATGGTGTCGTTGCCCGACCCGGCGTAATAGGTCATCAGCTCCATGTTGATCGCCCGGCTGCCGTCGCTGCCGGCGGCGCCGTTCAGGGTGAAGCTGGCCCCCGTCGTGGTGCTGCTGCGGTCGACATAGAGCGTGTCGGTGCCGGCGCCGCCGTCGACGATGTCGACGCCGATGCCGGTCGAGATGTAGTCGTCGCCATCGCCGCCGCCGAGGTTGTCGTTGCCGGCGCCGCCGTAAAGCGTGTCGTTGCCGGCCGCCCCGGTGATCGTGTCGTTGCCGGCATCGCCGTACAGGCTCTCTGCGTCGGCCGACCCGATCAGGGTGTCGTTGCCGTCGCCGCCGGACCCGTAGTCACTGCCACCGCCCCCGGTCTCGATCCGGTCGTCGCCGTCGCCGCCATACATGTAGTCCCGGCCGGTGCCGCCGCGGAGAATATCGTTGCCCGCATATCCCTGTAGCGTGTCGTCGCCTGCCAGACCGTCGATCGTGTCGGCGCTGGCGGTCCCATTCAGGGGGTCGTTGCCGGGAGTTCCTGGAATAATCGCCATCGTGACTATGCCTTCTGTTCAAACCGAATGATCTTCCGGCCGGCCCCGGCGCGGCGCTACGCTTTCAATGCCCGAGGCGCGCTGACGGATCGCTGAGCCTGAAGAGGAGTGCTCAAGCCTGCCGTGAAGCGGGGGTGTTCCGCATCAGCCGAACGGGGGGTGCGCAACGGCGGGCGAACGTGTATTTTGTTCGATTTCCTCGATTCGGCTTGCCTGGACGGGGCGCAGCAGCCCCGGACCGTCTGAACCGGACAAGAATGCCCGCTCCTTCCGGAACGGGCATTTCATGCCGGTCCGCCGCCGACGGCTACAGCGCGAAGTCGGCCGCCGCCAATGTGATGGCGCCGGTCAGGGTGATATGAAAGTCGGTGACCTTGTCACCATTGATGTCGCCAGCGATGGTGGTGACGCCGTTGGTCACGGCGTAACGGAGCTGCCCGGCGACGCCGGTGTAGAGCGCGGTGCCGACGAAGGCGAAGGCCTGATTGCCGGCCACGCCGATGTTGGCGTCGATCGCCGACAGATCAATCAGGTCGACCTGGAGTTGGCTGAAATCGGTGATCCGGTCGGCATTGGCCCCAACCGGACTCTCGGCGATGCTGCCATAGACGAAGCGGTCGGCCCCGGCACCGCCGGTGAGCGTATCCTTGCCGGCACCGCCCGTGAGCACGTCATTGCCGTCGCCGCCCGCGAGCCCATCGTTGCCGTTCCAGCCCTGCAGGGTATTGGCGTCGCCGTTCCCCACCAGGATGTCATAGCCCTGGCTGCCGCTGACATTCTCGATGTTGTACAGGGCGTCACCCTGGGCATCGCCGCCGCTGCCGGTGCCGGTCGTCAGGCTGACCACAACCCCGACCGAGCCGGTGAAGTAGCTGGCGGTGTCGGTTCCGGCGCCGCCGTCGAGGTAATCGGCCCCGGCATCGCCCCGGAGAATGTCTGTATCGGCACCGCCATAGAGCCAGTCGTTGCCCGCAGCCCCCGTGAGCGTGTCGTTGCCGGCATCGCCGTAGAGGCTCTCGGAGTCGACCGACCCGATGAGAGCGTCGATGCCGTCCCCGCCATAGCCTCTGTCGCCTCCGCCCCCGCCGGTCTCGATCCGGTCGTCGCCGCCGGCGCCATAGACCGTGTCGGTGCCGGCGCCGCCGCGGAGGACGTCGTTGCCGTCCATTCCCTGCAGTTCATCGTTGCCGTCGCCGCCATCGAGCGTGTCGGCGCCGATGCCGCCGGCGAGGAGGTCGATGCCACCCGCCCCGTTCAGGATGTCGTCGCCCTCATAGCCGAAGATCGTGTCGTAGCTGTCGGCCCCGGTGATGATGTCGTTGCCCGACCCGGCGTAGTAGGTCATCAGCTCCATGTTGATCGCCTGGCTGCCGTCGCTGCCGGCGGCGCCGTTCAAGGTGAAGCTGGTCCCGGTGGTGGTGCCGCGATGGTCGACATAGAGCAGGTCGGTGCCGGCGCCGCCGTCGACAATGTCGATGCCGAAGCCGGTGCTGATATAGTCGTCGCCGCTGCCGCCGTTCATCATGTCGTCGCCGGCACCGCCATAGATCCTGTCGTCGCCGTAGTGGCCATGGATCGTGTCATTGCCGGCATCGCCATAGAGGCTGTCGAAATCGCTCGACCCGACCAGGGTATCGGCACCGTCGCCGCCATAGCCGTAGTCGCCATAGTCGCCGCCGCCCCCGCCAGTCTCGATCCGATCGTCGCCGAAGCCCCCGTACAAGTGGTCGGTGCCGGCCCCGCCATTGAGGGTGTCGTCACCGGCCAGGCCAAACAGCGTGTCATTGCCCGCCTGGCCGTCGATGGTGTCGGCGTCGCTGGTCCCGGACAGGGTATCGTCCCCGAAAGTGCCTGGAATATAGGCCATGAGAATTCTGCCTTCTGTTCAAACTTCGCGATCTCCCGGCCGATCCCCCGGCGCGGCGCCATGCTTCGGATGTCCGAAGGCTGCCGGGCACGCACGGACGGTTCGCCGACGCCTGAAGAGCTGCGCTCAAGCCTGCCGCGAGGCTGCGTGTTCGGCACCACCCGGACGAGGGGTGCGCGATGGCGGGCGAAACTGCATTTTTATCGATTTGTTCGATTCGGCGCCGACTAGACGGGCCGCAGCAGCGGCTTCACCAGACCGTGGATCGCGGCGGAGGGAACGGCGCCGGGCGTCACCCGCAGCATCCGTTCGTAGCGCTCATAGTCGTCGAGGGCACCGGCCATGTCGGCCTGCGCCAGGCGGCCGCGGATCAGCGCCTCGTGGATCCGGGCCGAGTCCGGATAGAGATCAAGCGCATGCAGATACAGGGCCCGGGCACGGTCGGGATCGCCCCGCTGCTCATGCCGCCGGCCGAGATGCAGCGCCAGGTCGAGGAACCGGTCGCGCAGGCGGTCGGCGGCCGGCAACGACCATGCGGCATCGCCCCCGTGCGACAGCACCGGCCCCGGGAAGCTAAAGACCAGATGGTCGAGATCCGGCCTGGCACCGTCGGCGACCGCGGCCTGACGGAGACGGTGCTCCCAATCGTCCAGGTCGACCCAGACCTTATCCGCCGCCAGGCGCAGCCTGCCCTCCCGCTGCAGCACCAGATCGGCCCGGCCGAGCAGCCGGCGCAGCCGGTGGAGCGCCTGCTCGCAGGCGGCCCGCGCCCGGTCGCCGTCCGCATCCGGCCAGAACCAGTCCTGCAGCTCCTCGACGCGGCAGCTGTGGTCCCGCGCCAGGGCCAAGGCGCGCAGGATGTCGAGCGACCGCGTCGGCGGCTTCGGTCCGGGATCCAGCGGCACCCCTTCCCGCTCGAGGCGGAACCCGCCCAGGACATGGATGCCCAGCGCCCAGGGCCAGCGCGCCGGGCGGCGTTGCGGCGGCGGCAATCGGCGCAGCCCGATCAACGAGCGGCAGAACTCGGTTTCGACGCCGTCATCGAGTGCGTCGGCACAGAGTTCCGCCAGCAGGAGCGGCAGGTTCGGCAGGACCGCCGACCAGCCGGTGGCCCGCAGGACCCCGATCGCGTCCCGGAGCCGTTCGGGATATCCGGCGTGTCCGGCCGATTTGGCCTCCAGGGCCCGGGCGATCAGCACGCAGGCCTCGGTGCGCCGCAGCACCGCGCCGTCGAACAGGGGCAGGCGCGCCTCGAGGAACGCGGCCGCCTCCGCCGGCTTGCCGTCGGCCAGCAGCACCTGGAACAGGGTGATGAAATGCGGCCAGCGCTCGATCGGCGGCTCACCCGCCGCCTCGATCGCGGCCATGAAGCGGTCACAGGCCCGGCGGGCCTCGGGGAGGTTGCCCAGGCGGGTGTGCATGGCGGCCTGGCAGTCCGCCACCACGGCGACCTGGGTCGTGTAGCGGCTGTCCGCGATCTGCGCCAGGCGGTCGACCAGCCCGGCGAACTCTTCCCAGTCGTTGCGCAGCTTTTTCTGCAATTGCAGATGGTAGAGGCCGCCGAACTCCACCCCGCGCAGCGCCTCGCGCTCGCCGATGGCAATGGCCGCGCGCAAGGCGTCCTCCGCCTCGGCATAGGGGAAGCCGCGCCGGGCGTAGGGGAAGAAGTAGCGCCCCCGGACCGCGCCGAAATCGACCAGCCAGAGGCCGAGCACCCAGGGCGACACGGCGGGGTCGCGCAGATCCTCCGCCACGCTGTCGACGGCCGTCTCGAACAGCTCTGCGTTGCCGGTCGAGCCTGCATGCTCGATCAGGATCTGGCTGGCATGCACGCGCGAGGTCGGCGAATCGCCGGCCTGGCGCGTCGCCAGCCGCGCGACCAGCTGCTCCACCAGCCGGCCCGCGGCCTGAATGCCGCGGCGATAGTCATCGGCGTAGACGCAGGCCCGCAGCAGACCGACCCGGACCAGCAGATGCTCATCGGCCGGCAGCTCCGGCAGCCCCGCATCCAGCAGCGCGAAGGCGCGGCGGGTCCAATCGGCCAGCCCGTGATGCGTGCGCCAGCTGTCGGTCTTGACCAGGATCGCGCGCGCCACGGCGAGGCAGCGGCCGCGCGCATCGCCATCGCGGTCGAAAGCGTCCCACGCCCGGGACAGCCACGCCTCCGCCGCGCCATCATCCGGCATCGCGGCGACGCCCGCCCAGTAGCACAGCCAGCCGTCGAACGCGTCCTCGGGAAGCCGCGCGCACCAATCGGCAAAGGTCGCGCGCCGGCCCTGGGCCAGAACGGCTTCGGCATGGCCGGTCATCAGCCCGCGGGCAAGCTCCCAGGCCCGGCCTTGCAGGGCCAGGTCGATCGCATCCTCGATGCGCCCGGCGTCGCGGAGCACCGTCGCGGCCCGGATCCGCAGCCGCGCCTGCTCCTCCCCCGGCACACGGCGGGCGAAGCGATCGTCCAGGAAGCTGCGCAGCAGATCGTGCAGGGTGAACACCGGCTGGACCGTCTCGCCGCGCGCGACCAGGAGCTGCCGCTGATGCAGGCGCTCGAGCAGCGCGCGCGCCCGGTCCGATCCCGCCATCGCCGTCGCCAGCTCGGCGGTGATCTCCGGCAGCAGGTTCAGCTTCAGCAGCACGTCCTGCTCGGCGGCCGGCAGCGTATCGAAGAGCTGCGCCCCCAGCATGTCGAGCATCGCGCCCTCGCCGCGGAGCGGATCCGCCGCCATCGCCCTGGCCCCGGGATCCACGGCGATGCCGGCTTCCGCCAGGAGCACCAGCCCGGCCGCCCAGCCCCGGGCCGCTTCCACATCGACGGCCGATGCGGCGCGCAGCATGTGGGCCGTCACCAGCTCGCGCGCTTCGCCGTCCGAAAAGGCGAGGTCGGCCTGGTCGATCAGCACGATCACGCCGCGGCGCCTAAGCGTGGCCAGCTCGGCGGGCGGCAGGGTGCGTGCCAGGCACAGGCAGCGCAGCGTCCGCGGCAGCTCCTGCAGCAGCACCGGCAGTATGCCGCGGAAGCGCGCCGCCTCCGCCCGGTGGAGGTCGTCGAGCACCAGCACCGTGCCGGGCCGCAGCCGGGTGAGGAAGGCCTGGAAGAACCGGCGGGCGAAGGCCTCGGGCTGATCGGCGTATTCCGGGCCGAACACCGGTAGCCGGCGGGACCGGCTGGCCGGCAGGGCGTGCCCGAGGAAGTGGAAGAAGTTGGCGATGTCCTGGTCGCCCTCGTCGACGCGATACCACAGATGCGGCACCCGCCGGTCGCGGAGATAGTCGATGGCGGCCGTGGTCTTGCCGTAGCCCGCCGGCGCCGCCACCCAGCAGCAGCCGGCCCGCAGGCCCCGATCCATGGCCTCGAGAATGCGAGGCCGCCGGACGATGTGACTCGGCCGCGGCGCAACCAGCTTTACGGCGATCGGCGAAGCCGCCATGACCTCTCTCCCCGAAGCCGCAGTCTAGCAGACCCTTGTCTGATGATTGAGCTTTCGGCGAGCCCTGGTCCCGGCCATGCCGAGCCCTGGACCCTGGCATGACGAGGAGGGGCGGGCGACGACGCCCCACTCCGGTCCAGAATGGCGGCCAACCGCCCCGCGACCCGACCGGGGCGGACGTCGTTTCATGGTCAGGAGGATGCCCGTGGTGTCGACAGCCGAGCAGGATCGGAAGGCCCGAGCCGTGCCACCCGACCTGGCCGACGAGCTGCTGATCGACTGCGAGGTCGATGACGTCCCGGCGCCGGCCACGCCGCTCAAGGCCGGGTGGCTGCTGGTCGTCAGCCTGGTCCTGATCGCGCTGAATCTGCGCCCGGCGCTGTCGAGCCTGGGGCCGGTGCTGAAGGAGATCATCGCCGACACCGGCCTGTCCGCCGGCGGCGCCAGCCTGCTGACGACGGCGCCGGTGGTCTGCCTCGGCCTGTTCGGCGTGCTGGCCCCGCGGATCAGCCGGCGGCTTGGCACCGAGCGGGCGGTGCTGGCGCTGCTGCTGGTGCTGGCGGTCGGCACCGCGCTGCGCGGCCTGGGCACGCCCCCTGCCCTGCTGCTGGGCGCCATCCTGGCCGGGGCCGGCATCGGCGTTACCAACGTGCTGCTGCCGGGCATCGTCAAGCGCGACTTCCCGGACAAGGCGCCGCTGATGACCGGGGTCTACACCATGGCGCTGTGCGCCGGCGCCGCCGTCGCCGCCGGCACCACCCTGCCGCTCGCCCGCGCCGCCGACGGATCCTGGGCCGCGGCCCTGGCCTTCTGGGCCCTGCCCGCCGTGATCGCGGCGCTGGTCTGGCTGACCCAGATCCCGCCGCGCCGGGGGCTGGCCGCCCACGCCGGCTTCACCGTGCGCGGCCTGTGGACCGACCCGCTGGCCTGGCAGGTGACGCTGTTCATGGGGCTGCAGTCCGCTCTGGCCTACAGCGTCTTCGGCTGGCTGGCCCCGATCCTGCGCGATCGCGGCGTCGAGGGCGTGACCGCCGGGATCATGGTCTCGGTCTCAATCATGGTGCAGGTCGCAGCCGCCCTGGTGGCGCCGTCGCTGGCGACCCGCGGCCGCGACCAGCGGCTGGCCGCCCTGCTGTGCATGGTGCTGTCGGTCGCCGGGCTGTGGGGCTGCATCTTCGCGCCGCTCGGCACCGTCTGGCTCTGGATCGTGCTGCTCGGCATCGGTCAGGGCGCCGCCTTCGCCGTGGCGCTGACGCTGGTGGTGCTGCGCACGCCGGACGCCCATGTCGCGGCCCATCTCTCCTCGATGTCGCAGGGCGTCGGTTACACCCTGGCCTCCGGCGGGCCGCTGCTGATCGGCCTGCTGCACGACTGGACCGGCGGCTGGACGGCGGCGGGGCTGTTCGTCCTCGCCATCGGCAGCGTCGCCGCCCTCGCCGGCATCGGCGCCGGCCGGGCCCTGCAGGTCGGGGCCCGGGCCGTCGCGCGGTGATCTCGAGACCGGCCGGCTCCCGGCCGGCATTCAGCCCCTTCCTTGGCCTAATAAGGAGGCGATGTTGACGCGCCGCGTTGCGCGCTGATTCGAGCTCGGACGGCAAGTCCGACGAGCGTCCTTTCTCAGGAAGAAAGACAGCCTTCCGGCCGCCTGCCAGGGATGATTTGACAACCCGTCCGTCTGCCCCGCAGCCTTTCGGCAACAAAACGTCCGACAAAGGGAAGCGGGGGATGTGGTCGCAGGTCTATGATCCATTCGGCAGCATGGCGGCCTCGACGCTGGTCGCCGCCATTCCGATCGTCGTGCTGCTCGGCGGCATCGGCCTGTTCAAGATCAAGGCGCATGTCGCCGCGCTTCTCGGCCTCCTCACCTCGCTCGCCGTCGCCATCCTCGGCTTCGGCATGCCGGCGCAGATGGCCGGGATGGCTGCCGCCTACGGGGCGGCCTACGGGCTGCTGCCGATCGGCTGGATCATTCTCAATGTCATCTTCCTGTACCAGCTGACCAAGGAGAAGGGAGAGTTCGAGATCCTCAAGGACTCGATCGCAGGCATTACCCGCGACCGCCGGCTGCAGCTGGTGCTGGTGGCCTTCTCCTTCGGCGCGTTCTTCGAGGGCGCGGCTGGCTTCGGCACGCCGGTGGCGGTGACCGGGGCGATGCTGATCGGCCTCGGCTTCGCGCCGCTCGCCGCCTCCGGCCTGTCGCTGATCGCCAACACCGCGCCGGTGGCCTTCGGCGCCCTGGGCACGCCCCTGGTGGCGCTGGCCGCGGTCACCGGGCTCGACCTGCTGCAGCTCAGCGCCATGGTCGGCCGGCAGCTGCCGCTGTTCTCGGTCATCGTGCCGTTCTGGCTGATCTGGGCCTTCTGCGGCTTCCGCGGCATGGTCGAGGTCTGGCCGGCGCTGCTGGTCGCCGGCATCGCCTTCGCCGTGCCGCAGTTCCTGGTCTCGAATTATCACGGCCCCTGGCTGGTCGACGTGGTGGCCGCGATCGTGTCGATGAGCCTGCTGGCGCTGTTCCTGCGCGCCTGGCACCCGCAGCGGCTCTGGCTCGGCACCGGGCGCGACGGCACCGCGGCCGAGAACGAGGTTCAGGACCATCCGACCCCCGAGGCCGGCGCAGTGGTCCGCGCCTGGCTGCCTTGGGTCATCCTCAGTATCTGCGTCTTCCTGTGGGGGCTGCCGCAGGTGAAGGCAGCGCTGGACGGGGTCTCGCTGATCTCCCTGCCGGTCAGCGGCCTGCACCAGCTGGTGCAGAAGGTGCCGCCGGTGGTGGCGGCGGCGGAGGTCGAGAAGGCGGTCTACAACCTGAACTGGCTGTCGGCCACCGGCTCCGGCATCCTGATCGCCGCCGTGATCGCCGGCTTTGCCATGGGCTACTCCCCGGCCGGCCTGATCCGGATGTATGGCCGGACGCTGTGGCTGGTGCGCTATTCGCTGCTGACCATCGCCTGCATGCTGGCGCTCGGCTACGTCACCCGCTACTCCGGCACCGATGCGACGCTGGGCCTGGCCTTCGCCGCCACCGGCTGGCTGTACCCGGTGTTCGGCACCCTGCTGGGCTGGCTCGGCGTCGCCCTGACCGGATCCGACACCTCCTCCAACGTCCTGTTCGGCGGGCTGCAGAAGGTGACATCGCAGCAGCTCGGCCTCAACCCGGTGCTGATGGCGGCGGCCAACAGCTCCGGCGGCGTCATGGGCAAGATGATCGATGCGCAGAGCATCGTCGTCGCCTCCACCGCCACCCGCTGGTACGGGCATGAGGGCGACATCCTGCGCTATGTCTTCTTCCACTCGATCGCGCTGGCGGTGCTGATCGGGCTGCTGGTGCTGGGCCAGGCTTATCTGTGGCCGCTGACGCTACTCGTCCCGGGCGGCTGACCGCAGGGCAGCCATGCCGGCCGGCCGGCCGAAGGCCGCTTCGCCGCGGCCGAGGCAGCCGGCTATCGTCGGGCCTGAATCAGAACCGGGACGATCATGGCCGTCGATGCTTCTTCCAGCCGCAGCCGCGCCGGCCTCGGGGCCGGAGCGGCGCTGGGCGCCTTCCTGATCTGGGGCTTCGCGCCGCTCTACTTCAAGGCGGTCGAGCATATCGGCGCCTGGCAGATCGTGGCGCACCGGATCCTGTGGAGCGTCGTCATTCTGGGCCTGCTGCTGCTGGCCCTGGGGCGGCTGCACGAGATCCGCGACGTGGTGCGCAGCCGCCGCCGTTTCCTCACCTATCTCGCCACCACCGCGCTGGTGACCACGAACTGGAGCGTCTTCATCTGGGCCGTGCTGAATGGCTATCTGGTGCAGTCGGCTCTCGGCTACTATCTGAGCCCGCTGGTCAATGTCCTGCTCGGCGTCGCCTTCCTGGGGGAGCGGCTGGGCCGGATGCAGGTCGTCGCGGTCGGCCTGGCCGCAGCCGGCGTCCTGGTCTCGGTGATCGGCGCCGGCGAGGTCCCCTGGATCGCGCTGATCCTGGCTTCGACCTGGGGCTTCTACGGCCTGATCCGCAAGCGCGAGAAGATCGACCCCTTCGTCGGGCTGATGGTCGAGACCGGCTTCCTGCTGCCGGTCTGCCTGGCCTATCTGCTGTGGCTGTGGGGCCAGGGCGCGGGCGCCTTCGGCCCGGTCATGGCCGGCGGCGAAGGCTGGGCCATGTCGCTGGCGCTCATGGCCTCCGGCGTGATCACCGGGATGCCGATCGTGCTGTACATGATCGGGGCCCGGCACCTGCCCCTGTCGACCGTCGGGCTGCTGCAGTATCTGGCGCCGAGCATCAACCTGGTCCTGGCCACGCTGGTGTTCGAGGAGCCGCTGCGGCCGGCCACGCTGGTGACCTTCGCCTTCATCTGGGCCGGCCTCGCCCTGTTCACCATCGACGCCACCCGGCGTGCGAGACTGCCGGTGGCCCCGCGCCACGGCGTCGGCTGAAACGAAGAAGGGGCGCCCAAGGGCGCCCCTTCTGCTTGGCGACAGCCGACCGGGATCAGCGGCTGTAGAACTCGACCACCAGGTTCGGCTCCATCTGGACCGGGTACGGCACGTCGGCCAGGGCCGGGGTGCGCACCAGCTTGCCCTTGAGGGCGCCATGATCGGCCTCGAGATAGTCCGGCACATCGCGCTCGGCCGAGGCGATGGCGCCCAGGATCAGGGCCAGCTCACGCGACTTCTGCTTGACCTCGATCACGTCGCCCTCCTTGACCTGGTAGGAGGGGACGTTGACGCGCTTGCCGTTCACCAGGATATGGCCGTGGTTGACGATCTGGCGGGCGGCGAACACGGTCGGCACGAACTTCAGCCGGTACACGATGGTGTCCAGGCGGCGCTCCAGCAGGCCGATCAGGTTCTCGCCGGTGTCGCCCTTGCGGCGCACGGCCTCCTCGAACAGGCGGCGGAACTGCTTCTCGCCGAGGTTGCCGTAGTAGCCCTTCAGCTTCTGCTTGGACATCAGCTGCGTGCCGAAGTCGGTCGGCTTCTTGCGCCGCTGGCCGTGCTGGCCCGGGCCGTATTCGCGGTTGTTCAGGGGGCTCTTCGGGCGGCCCCAGAGGTTGACGCCGAGACGGCGGTCGATCTTGTGCTTCGAATTCAGGCGCTTGCTCACGCGCTCGATCCTCTCTGATGTTGTCCCGGTAGGCCCTGCCGATGGCAGGGCGGGGCGCCGGCTCACGCACCGGACCCGCGTTCCCGGGAATGGAAGCGGTGAAGAACGCGATTTCCCGCCGAAAGTCAAGCCCGAAGCCGCCTTCCCGCCCCTCACCCCGGCAGGTAGTGGATGTGCGGCCTGCCGTGGTGCGGCGAGCGCTCGACATGGGCGCGCACGCCGAACACCTCGCGGATGCGAGGCCCGGTCAGCACCTCCTCCGGCGGGCCGGCGCAGACCACCCGCCCCTCCCGCAGCAGCGCGACCGCGTCGCAGAACATGGCGGCCAGGTTCAGGTCGTGCAGGGCGACGATGCTGGTCGCCGGCAGCCGGCCGACCAGCGCCAGGATCTCGAGCTGATGCTGCACGTCGAGATGGTTGGTCGGCTCGTCCAGCAGCAGCTCGGTCGGGGTCTGGACCAGGGCCCGCGCGATCTGCGCCCGCTGCCGCTCCCCGCCCGACAAGGTGTGCCAGGGCTGCTGGCGCTTGCCCTCCAGCCCGACCCGGCGCAGCGCCTCCTCCACCGCCGCGTCGTCGCGCGCGGTCCAGGGCGACAGCGGGGCCCGATGCGGCGTGCGGCCGAGCCGGACGACGTCGAGCACCGTCACCCGGGCGTCGGTCGTCGCCTGCTGCTCGACCAGCGCGACGCGGCGGGCGATGGCGGCGCGCGGCAGGCCGGCGATGTCGGCGCCGCCCAGCGTGATCACGCCGCTGTCCACCCGCCGCAGGCGGCAGATCAGGCGCAGCAGGGTCGACTTGCCGGCCCCGTTCGGGCCCAGCAGGCCCAGCATCCGGCCGGGCGCCGCCTCCAGCGTGACGCCGTCGACGATCATCCGCCCGCCGGCACCCCAGCGCACGTCCCGCGCCGCGATCGTCATGCCGTCCGCCTCGCCCGGTAGAGCAGGACCGCGAAGGCCGGGGCGCCGAACAGGGCGGTGACCACGCCGATCGGCAGGATCTGCTGCGGGATGATGGTGCGCGAGACGATGTCGGCCAGCACCATGAAGACGGCGCCGATCATCGCCGCCGCCGGCAGCAGCCGGGCATGGCCGGGCCCGACCAGGAAGCGCGCCGCGTGCGGGATGACGAGGCCGACGAAGCCGACCGAGCCGACGATGCTGACCATGGTCGCTGTCATCGCCGCGGTCGCGGCGAACAGCACCACCCGCACCCGCGCCACCGCGATGCCGAGCGAGGCGGCGGCGTCCGCCCCGAAGGTGAAGGCGTCGAGCGCCCGGGCGTGCAGGAGGCAGAGGACGAAGCCGAGCGCGGCGACCGGGGCCGCAACCTGGACGTCCGGCCAGCGCACCCCGCCGAGGCTGCCGAGCAGCCAGAACATCACGCCACGTGCCTGCTCGGCATTGGCCGAGGTAGTGACGATGGTGGAGGTCACCGCGTTGAACAGCTGCGAGCCGGCGACGCCCGCCAGGATGATGCGGTCCGTGCCGCCCCCGGCCCCAGCCGCCAGCAGCGACACCAGGGCGAAGGCGAGGACGGCGCCGATGAAGGCGCCGCCGGAGAGCGAGATGGCGCCGCCGCCGAAGCCCGCGATCATCACCGCCACGGCGCCGGTCGAGGCCCCGGCGGAGATGCCGAGGACATAGGGCTCGGCCAGCGGGTTGCGCAGCAGCGCCTGCAGGATCGCGCCGGACAGGGCCAGCGCCGCGCCGCAGCAGGCCGCCACCAGGGCGCGGCTGAGCCGGTAGTCCCAGATCACCCCCTCCTGGATCGGGCTGAGCGCGAAGCCGGTGCCGAGCAGCCGGTTTCCCAGGGCCTGGAGCGTGGTGATCAGCGGGATCGGCATCTCGCCGATCGACACGGCCAGGGCGACGGCCACGGCCAGCCCCGCCAGGGACAGGAGAGCGAGCAGCCCGCACGAAGCCCAGCCGCCGCGGAGGAGCGGGCCGCGCCTCATCCCCCGAGCCCGAAGCCCTTGATGGCGCGGGCCACCGCCTCGATGCCGTCGACGGCGCGGATCGAGGGCTGCATCGCCTGCACGTCCATCGGCACGACGCGCTTCTGCTTCACCGCCTCGAGCCGGCTGGTCACTGGGTCGGTCTCGAGGAAGTTCAGCTTCACCGCGGTGTCGTCGGCCGGGTAGCGGCGGCGGCTCATCTCCGCCATCACGATGATCGCGGGATCGGCGGCGGCGATCCGCTCCCAGCTCACCAGCGGCCACTCCTCCTCCGTGGTGATGACGTTGCGGGCGCCGAGCTGCTGCAGGATGTAGGCGGGAACGCCGTTCCGGCCGGCAACGAAGGCCTCGCCGTCGACCTCCTTGCTGGAGAACCAGAACACCACCGGCACGTTCTCCACTCGGAGGCCCGCCACCGAGGCAATGGCGGCGGCCTCGCGCTTCTCCAGGTCGGCGACCAGCGCCTCGCCGCGGTCGGCGACGTCGAAGATCCGCGCCAGGTCCCGGATCTCCTGATGGACGAGGTCCATGGTGAACAGCTGCCGGCGCACGCCGTCGCCGCCGCCGGAATTGTCCTTGGCGACGCAGTCGGCCGGCGAGATGTAAGTCGGGATGCCGAGGGCGGCGAACTGCTCGCGTGTGCCGACTGAGCCCTGCGGCCCGACATGCCATTCATACTGGGCCGCCACCAGGTCGGGCTCCCGCCCCACCACCGATTCGAAGCTGGGATCGTTGTCGGCCAGGCGCTCGATCCGCGCATTCGCCGCCTCATAGCCCTTCAGCACCGGGCCGAACCAGACGGCGGTGCCGACGATGCGGTCGGCCAGGCCGAGCGACAGCAGGATCTCGGTGCTGCTCTGGCCGATCGGCACGGCGCGCTGCGGGGCGTGGTCGAAGGTGACCTCGACCCCGCAGTTGCGGAGGGTCAGCGGATACTTCGTCCGCTCGGCCAAGGCGGCCGGCGACAGGACGAAGGACAGCAGCCCGGCCAGAGCCAGGGCACGCCAATGGAAGGAACGGATGACCGTCACGGAAGCCTCCTGCCCGGGCCACCCCGCCCGGAAACGGATTGCGCGGCGACGGCAGGTCTCCTGGCTCGCGGATCATGGCTTCGCGTCGGCCTTCCCACCCGACATCGGGCAGTGGCATGGCCCCGGATGGGCCACGAGGACGCTCGGCGATCCGCTGACAGTTGCGGGGGCAGCCACGGATTCCGCCCCCTTGCACCTGATTGGGGGGCGCCACCGTGTTCCCTTTTGATCCCGTATGGGAACCGTCGCCGCGATGTGTATCAGAGCAAACACCGCTCGCTCAACAGACGCGTCATCGCGAGGCTCGTCCGGCTGCGAAGGCCAGCGGTCCCCGGCCTCGGGGTCCGCGGCGCCTGTGGCTCGTTCCCTCGTGCCGTGGCGGGACGTTGCCCGGCCGACGGCCCTGGCGCCGCTGGGGCGACGGATTTCGCCAGACGACAGGGCGACCGGAGTCACTCGTTACAGTCGCGCGCGTGCTTCTGGACGGCGGACAGGCCGCGAGTGCCTGCGATGGTCAGCAAGGAGGCGGGGAGCGGTCGTTCGACCGTCACATGAAGCCGTCGTCATCGCGCCAGCAGCGGTCTGCTGGGCTGCCCGGAATCGGTCATACGAAACAACCCGAGAGCAGCCGTTCGATTGGCAGCTCTCGGGAGCAGTTCACGGGACCCGGCTTGGTGCATTTTCCGCCAGGTCCCGGCGCAGGTCAGCGTTCAATCGTATCGGCCGAGACAACGCCGCCCTGGTGGAGCGTCAATTGCACTCGCCGGAGGCCGATGCGACGCGTCCGACTTGGTAGTGTTCGCGGAGAGCCGCGACCGAACACGGCTCGATCATGAAGTAGTGAGCGATGATCTCGTCCGAAAGGCCAAGATCGACCAAGGCCGCAAGCGCGGAGCGACCGATCGGCCAAGCCCCGCCGATGAAGGTCCCTTCTTGCGGCGGAGCGTCAGCGGCGCAGCTGGTCATGCGCTCATCATGTGCGGACACTAGGCATTCCTCCCTGGGCTCTGTCTTACGTGCGGTCGCGGAAATGCGGCTGAGAGCGGGCACAGAGTTGCTGGAACTTGCCGGAGCCGCCCTACTCTGCGGCGATATTGGCAGGCGAGGGCTTCGTCCCGGCTTCCGTCAGCGACGACCGCGCTGCTTCATGCCAGGACGCCAGGCCGTTTCGGGCGGCGCGGCCCGCAATCTCAGTGAGTTTCCCGGCCTCCTCGAGATAGGCCCGCACAGCCGCGGTCGACCAATCCTGTTGGATCTTGACCAGATCCGCGACGTGGCGACATCCGGCGATGGATTTCTGAAGCTCCACATTCGCCTGCAGTCGCGTGCTGACGAAGCCGACCAGTTCCTCCTGCCATTCCAAAGATGCTTGCGCGCAGGTTTCGCCGATGCGGGCGATGTCATTCGTCCCAGCACCGCCGAGCCGGACCAGTGCGGGAAAGACAGCCGCAAAGCCGGCAGCGAGCTCGTCTTTGGACTCTGGCTTTCGCATTAGGGGTCTCCTTGTTAAGATCTATGGCACGCCAAATACAATACTCAGGATCTTCCGAGCACCCTGCGCCCGAATCTTATCGGCAGTCTCGGAGAACTAGAGCGCTTTGTCTGGGACGGCTCTAAATTCGATCCTCCTCTTCGATAAACCAGCTCTCACGCCCTCCGTCAATGATTATCCTGGCCAAAAGTATGAAATTCAGATGACGGCTCGGATGAAGTCTATTCGTGTGCAAATGATAGTATCAAAATCTTCCTACGCCTTGCAGAAATTCTCCTATTATTCATTACTATCTACCCCATATCGTATGATGAAATCTGCGCACGGTCGCTCTACCACTTTTGGCGGTGCTGTCGATCCACTCATCAGACGATAACTTTGATTATCATCACGCAGCGAAGCGGTACCGTAAGGCTAGCCTCGTCCGCTCTCCGCGACGTTGAGCCATGGATCAGCTGGCCGACTGCGCGGCCACAGCGTGCCAGTGCCGGATGTTCGACCGCTGTCCGAAAATTGGACGCCAGCCGGATTGTGGCCTCCGCGCCGATACCCCACTCGGAACTTGTTCCGACTGTCCCGCAATATGTCTGATATACTGAACTGCGCCCTCGAAGGCGCCGGCGGCCCGGTCGTTATGATCGAAGCCTCGCATGGCGGCCGGGTCGCATCGGCTTGCGGGCAGGCAGCCCTGCGAGGATCGGGCACGGCCGAAGCGCGCCGAAACCGGTCGCGGCGGGCTGATGGGGTCCGACCCGAAGCGTGGTGGGGAGAGCCCCGGGCCGGACCGGATGACGCTTTGAAGCATGGCATCCGCGCACATTTAGCCCTCGCTGCGGAGGGCCGGTCGATCCCCCATTATGAGGGGATCGCGCTGTCCGCTCTGAGCGTCTGAGTACGGCCAGCAGTCTGCCGAGAACCGCCGCGTGGATCCGACCGAGATGCGGCGCTGAGCGGAAGACTTTAGGGAGAAGGATCAGGGCACGCGGTAGAACGGGTTCGGCAACAGGAACGCGCGTTCCGCATGGCCGCCCGCGAGATCCGAGGGCTGGTCGCCGACATTGGCGATGATCGTATACCCCTCGCCCTCGATCGCGGCGCGCACCGGCGCCTTGAAATCCGCGGCTGAGGAGAAATGCGCACCGTCTGGCACCATCGCCAGCCGCGCGTAGCCGCGATAGCCCGCCGCCGCGAGGTTCCGCTCCGTGGCCGCCCGCTGGTTCTCCGGCCGCCCGGTGATGAAGAAGACCGCCACGCCCGCGGCCCGGGCCTGCCGGAACAACGCCAGGGTCGGCCCGATCGCCGGATCGCGCCCGAGCTGGTCCCAAGCCGCCCAGCCGCACGGTCCTTTCCCCGCCGGGTCGCACGAGCCGACGATCGGCCGCCCGAAATCGTCGCGCTCGATGACCTCCCAGTTCGACAGGGCAGTCTCGTCAATGTCGAGCACCAGCGCCGGGCGGGCCACGCCGGCGGCTCGGCCGGCGAGCCAGCGCCCGGCCTCGGTGGCGATTTCGGCGACGTCGCGGTCATAGGCGCCCGAGTGGCGATAGGCGAGCGCCGCGGTCCGCGCATCGCCGACATTGGCCGGCTGACTCGCGACCGAGACGAACGGTGATGCCGTCGACAGCACCGGCCGATCGGCAGCGCAGGCCGACAGGCACAGGCAAATCGCGACAGCAAGGGCGGACGGCCTCGGGGCGGGACGACGGCAAAGCGACAGCACAGGCGACCTCCCTCGGTATCATATTGGGCCACCAGCCTATCTCGATCAGTTCCGACCGGCGCGGCCGATCTTCCCAGCCTCCGTCAACGCGGCGGCCGAAGCGGATGTGGATCGACAGGTGGCTGGATTGAGGGGGAGCCGAAAAGGCTGGCGCATCCTTCATGGACGCTCGACGGGGCTCGTTGTAAGGATTCCGACCGCTTGAGTTTGGAGGAGACGCAGCATGGACCGGTTCACGGGCGGTTGCCTGTGCGGCAACGTCCGGATTGTGGCGTCGGGACGCCCATATCGGGTCGGCCTTTGTCACTGTCTCGACTGCCGCAAGCATCATGGGGCGCTTTTTCAGGCTTCCGCGGTGTTCCCTCAGGATGCGGTGACGATCGATGGCGAGACGCGCGACTACGCCGGGCGGTTTTTCTGCCCCCGCTGCGGCTCGTCCGTTTTCGCACGCACCGCCGATGAAATCGAAGTGAACCTAGGATCCCTGGATGCCCCTGACCAGCTGATGCCGACCTACGAAAGCTGGATCATCCGTCGCGAGACCTGGTTGCCGCCGTTTCCGCTCACGAGACGATACGAGCGCGATCGCGACGCCACGAGCCGCTTCGAGGGGTAAGCCGCACGAACGGTGCGAAGGTGCCGTTACGAGGGACCGGGATGCATGCCTGATCGACATCTCGAGCCAGATGCCCGGGGACGGCGCCTTCGATCACGCCGGCGCGTCACTCCGGAAGGCCGGCCTTGCGGTAGCCGTCCACGAAATGCTCGAGCGTCGCGGCGTCGCGGAACGGCTCCGTCGCAGCCCAGTGGCGGATTGTGAAATGCGGGTTGCCGACAAGGAACAGTTCGACCTCTGCGCGCGCCTCGTCGAGCCGGCCCAGTTGGGCAAGGCTTGCCGCCAGGAAACGGCGTGAGCTTGTACGATAAGTCTCGTCCCTGCGCAGCGTCTCGACAGCGGCTTCGTATTCGCCGGCCGCGTATTGCGCCTGGCCGAGCGTCAGATAGTACCAGCTTGGCGGAAACGGGTTCAGCCGGAACGCCTTGCGAATGTGCTCAAGGCCCTCCTCGACCCGCCCGGCCAGGACCGCGATATCGGACAATGCCGCCCAGGCATCGGCCTCGTTCGGGTCGAGCTCGATCGCCTTGGCGAATTCCGCATCCGCCTCGGCGAAGCTGCGGTCATAGGCAAGCAGGTAAGCCAGGACCCAGCGGCAGCCGGCATCGTTGGGGTCGATCGCCACGGCCTTGCGCGCCAGCTCCAAGGCAACGCTGCGGGACGATTCAGTTGGTCCGCCGGAATGCACCCATCCCATCCAGTGGTTCATGGCAAGCCAGCGATAGGGCTCGGCGTATCCCGGATCGAGCGAAACCGCGCGCGTGAGCATCAGATGCGCTTCCCGCGCCGTCTGCGGCGAGTCATCCATCAGCTTGCGCGCCCGCACGCAGAGATCGTAGGCCTCGAGATTTCTGGGCCGATTGCGCGGCGGCGGTGCGCGCAGCCGGCCGAGCAACGCCTCCACGATTTTGCCGGTGACCTCGTCCTGAACGGCAAAGATGTCTTCCAGGCTGCGATCGAAGCGTTCCGCCCATAGATGATCGCCACTCACCGCGTCGACCAGCTGTGCGTTGATGCGCACGCGCCCCGCGGCGCGTCTTGCGCTGCCCTCCAGCAGGTAGCGCACGCCAAGATCCTGCGCGATCCCGCGCACGTCCATCGCCTTTCCCTTGTAGGCAAAGGCCGAGTTGCGTGCGATGACGAACAGGCTGGAGTTTCTGGACAGATCGGTGATCAGGTCTTCGGTCAATCCATCCGCGAAGGATTCCTGCTCGGGGTCGTTGCTGACGTTCACGAAGGGCAGCACGGCGATCGATGGTTTGCCAGGCAGCGGCAAAGGTTTTCGCTTCGCGCCGCCGAGCTGCTCGACGGCTCCCGTGAAGCGGTAGCCGACGCGCGGAACCGTGGCGATCCATTCACCGCCGTCGGCGGCCGGACCAAGTAGCTTCCGCAGCCGCGCGATCTGGACGGTGAGGTTGCCTTCCTCGACGGCCATGCCCGGCCACGCCGCGTCCATCAACTCGGACTTGCCCAGGATTTCGTCGGGCCGTCCGACGAGCGCCGCCAGCAGCTTTAGCCCGCGGTAGCTGACGGCAACGGGGACGTCGTTCCGAAGGAGCGTTCCCGCGCCTGAATCAAGCACGAACGGACCAAAGGCAAAACGCGATCCCTGCATGCGGCGCTCTATAGTCCGTTTGGAAGTTTTTGGAAACTATTCGGGAGAGCTTAATTACGACGCCGTTCGCATCCTGCAGAATTCATCCTCTTTCAGGTCGAGGTCCCCCCGGACCCTCAACCATATGGAGGTTGCCGTGAACCATACTCCCGCCCCTGCGTCGGCCCCGCATCAGGCAGCGTGGCGGGGAGCGCCCGTGGGGCCGGCGCAAGTATCGCGTCGGCGCTATAGCCTGGCGACCCTGCGAAGCCTTATCGCGACCTGGCGCGAGCGGATCCGCCTTCGCAAGAAACTTGAGCAGATGTCGAAGGCCAATCCCCACTTGATCGACGATATCGGTCTGACGAGACGGCAGGTCGAGGCGGAGATCGCCAAGCCCTTCTGGCAAGAATAAGGCGAATGCTGCGAAGACACCGGATCGCGGCTCTCGCCGAATACCCCGTCGATCCGTCGGCACGCCACCTCGAAGTATCCCTCGCCGTGCCACTGCAGGAACGCGAAATTCGACCCGGGGCGATCGGGTGAAGCACCACTCACCCATCTCGGTGTCGTGCCCGGAAATGACAGAAGCGATCCTCTCGGCCTTGGCCCTGGCTCGCTTCGACACATCTTACGATATATCTTGAAACCGATCGAATCACGACGTATCTTACGATATATCGTTAACCAAGCGGAGCGAGTCCGATGTTCGGACGTCATCATCGCGGACACTGTGGCGGCGACGACATGTGGGCCATGGGTCGTGGCCGGGGCGGCCGGTGGGGCAGTCACGGCTTCGGCGGCGGGTTCGGGCGCGGCTTCGGGGGCTTCGGCGGCGGCGACCTGATGCGCGCCGGCCGGATGCTGGCCCAGGGCGACCTGCGCCTGCTGGCGCTGGCGCTGATCGAGGAGCAGCCGCGCCACGGCTACGAGATCATCAAGCTGCTGGAGGAGAAGACCGGCGGCTGGTACAGCCCGAGCCCGGGCACGGTCTACCCGACCCTGACCTATCTCGAGGAGGCCGGCTACGTCACGGTCGAGATCGAGGGCAGCAAGAAGCTGTACCGGATCACCGATGAGGGCCGCGCCTATCTCGACGCCAATCGCGGCATCGTCGACGCCGTGCTGGGCCGGCTGGCCGCGGCCGGCGAGAAGATGGCGTGGGTCAACAAGATGATGGGCGGCGAGCGGGAGCGCGAACGCGAACGGTCGAGCCGGATGCCGTCGCTGGTGGTCGCGGCGCTGGACAATCTGCGCGAGGCAGCGGAGCAGCGGCTGGAGGCTGGCGGCGACGCGGATGCCGAGACGCGGATCGTCGAGATCCTGGCGCGGGCCGCGGCCGAGATCCGGCGCGGCTGAGGGCGGCGGCATGAGCCCCGCCCGCCCTCCCCTCGCCCTGGCCCGGCTGCGCGACGCCGGGCTGCGGCCGACCCGGCCGCGCCGCATCCTGCTGACGGTGCTGGCCGAGGCCGACCATGCGCTCGACGCCCAGGAGATCCTGGGCCGGGCGCGGCGGCTCGATCCCAGGATCAGCCTGGCCACCGTCTACCGCTTCCTGGCGGCGCTGCGTCGGAGCGGCATCGCCGGCTGGCGGGATGCCAGCCCGCGGCGCCTGACCGCCGGCCCAGCCGCGGAGCCGGCGCCGCCGACGGAGACACTGACGCTGGGCGACGTCCAGCTGCGCGCCGCCCTGGCCGACGTACTGCGCCAGTTCGGTTATCGGCTGCTCCGCGCCCGGATGGAGCTGGAGGTCGAGAAGCTGCATCCCGAGGCGCCCTCGGCAGAGCCCGACCGGCTGCCATCCCTCCCCGCGCACGGATCGTAGGTAGGGTTCGCCCACAGGCGAACCCTACGCGGAAGGTCCCGGTTCACCGCTTCCGCTTCGGGCGGATGAACAGACGGGCCAGACGGATCGCCCGCGGCACTGTCCTGGGCCGCAGCAGCCGCGGATCGTAGCCGGCGAGGCGGCGGTCGTTCTCGGCCAGGCAGATGTCCATCAGTTCGGCCGGATCGACCTCTTCGCTGGCCACGGAATGGGCGCCCTTGACGGTGAAGTTGACGTCGTTCTCCTGGCTGGTGCTCATGTCGCGGGCCAGGCCGATCCGCTCGCGGATCACGAAGACCCAGACCGACAGCGTCTTCAGGAAGAAGTAGGGCCGCCGCCACCACGGCATGGTGCGACGGTGCCAGGCGAGCCAGTTGACGAAGAACAGGATGTGCCGCCCCTCCTCCTGGACCACCGGCTCGAAGGTCTCGACCAGCGCCTCGGGGAAGTAGCCGGAGCGGCGCGCCAGCTCGAACAGGCCGAAGGCGAAGAAGCTGTCGACGCATTCGCTGATGCCGGTGGTCATGAAGGCCCGCTCCGGGTCCTTCGGCTCGACATAGTCGGGCTCCGGCTTCAGCGCGATGCCGTAGAAGGCGACGAGATGGGACAGCACCTCCTTGTGCCGCCCCTCCTCGAAGGCCATCAGCTCCACCGCCTCGCGCACCATCGGGTCCTGCACGGTCCGGGCGAAGCTGCGGATGCGCATCTTGGCCCGCCCCTCGGTCTGCACCGCCGTGTCCCAGATCGGCAGGGTGATCAGGCGCTGCCGCGCCTCCGGGTCCAGCACCGGCCAGGGGATCACCGCCGGCTTGTAGGGGTTGAAGGTCTCCCGCATCACCCGGCTGAGCATCCGCCTGTGCCGGTCGGAGCCGGCCGGGGCGGGTCCGTCCTCGGCGAAGCGCCAGTGGCGGGCGGCGGCATCTGCGGCGGCGACGGCCTCGGGCGTGGCGGCGCCGGCGGTCTGGACTCCATCCATCGACATCACCCATATCGGCGCAGGCGATCCGCACTGCCGCGGGTCGCCGGAACGTCCATGGCCCCTCTGCCGCCATCATGTGCCACGGCCGCTTCGCCGTTCAATGCGGCAGCGTATTTCGCGGGCATGCTAGGCTGAACCGATGGCGCCGACATTTCTCTTCGACGGGCCGGCGGACGCCCGCACTACCATTCTGCTGGCCCATGGCGCCGGCGCGCCGATGGATTCGGCCTCGATGACCGCCGCCGCGACGGCGCTGGCGGGGGCCGGGTTGCGGGTGGCGCGGTTCGAGTTCGCCTATATGGCGGCCCGGCGCGACGGACGCCGCAAGCCGCCGCCGCGCGCCGAGAGCCTGATCCCGGAATACCGGGCGGCGGTCGAGGCGCTCGGCGCCAGCGGACCGCTGATCATCGGCGGCAAGTCGATGGGCGGGCGTGTCGCCTCCATGATCGCGGACGAGCTGCGTGCAGAAGGCCGGATCGCCGGGCTGCTGTGCCTCGGCTATCCGTTCCATCCGCCGGGCAAGCCGGAGCAACTGCGCACCGCGCATCTCGCCGGGCTGGCGACCCCGGCCCTGATCTGCCAGGGCACGCGTGACGAGTTCGGCACCAGTGACGAGGTTGCTGGCTACGCGCTATCCGACCGCATCGAGCTGCTATGGCTGGAGGATGGCGACCACGACCTGAAGCCGCGCAAGAGCATCTCCGGCTTCACCGCCGCCGATCATTTGAGAACCACCGCCGAGAGGGTGGCGGCCTGGGCGGACCGGATCACGCGACCGGCCGGGTGACTACTCCCCGCCCGGCCCCTTCCGCCGGCCGGACAGGGCGACGATCATGCCGTGCAGCGTCCGCACCTCCTGCTCCGACAGCTGCGCCCGCTGCAGAAAGGCGCGGATGTTGCGCTGCATGCTGGGGCGCTTCTCCGGCACCCGGAAGAAGTGGCCGGCGTCCAGCGCCTGCTCGAGATGCTCGAACAGGTTCACCAGCTGCTCCTTGGTCGCCGGCGGTGCGGTGTCCTCGTAGTCCAGGCGCCGCTCTGGCGTCGCGTCGCCGGCGGTGAACCACTCATAGGCCACGATCAGCACCGCCTGCGCCAGGTTGAGCGAGGAGAAGGCGGGGTTCAGCGGCACGTTGATCACGGCGTCGGCCAGGGCGACGTCGTCATTGGTCATGCCGGTGCGCTCCGGCCCGAACAGGATACCGCAGCCGGTGCCGGAGGCATGGTGGGCCCGCATCTCCACCGCCGCCCGGCGCGGCGTCACCACCGGCTTCAGCTGGTCGCGCAGCCGTGCCGTGGTGGCGTAGACGGCGCCGAGATCGGCGATCGCATCCTCGGTCCGCTCGAACACCCGGACGTTGTCGAGCACGGCGTCGGCGCCGGAGGCGGTCGGCACCGCCTTCGGGTTGGGCCAGCCGTCGCGCGGCCGCACCAGGCGCAGATCGGTCAGCCCGCAATTCAGCATCGCCCGCGCGGCGGTGCCGATGTTCTCGCCCATCTGCGGCTCGATCAGGATGATCGCCGGGCCGCCCAGAAGCGGATCGCGGGTCTGGTCGGTGCCGGCCATCAGTGCAGCGCGTCGACGCCGGCCCGCAGCAGCTTGTAGGTGAAGCTGTCGCCCAGCGCCTCGAATGAGGCGTCGATGATGTTGGTCGAGACGCCGATCGTCGACCAGCGGCTGCCATCCGCATCCTCGGTCTCGATCATGACGCGCGGCATGGCGCCGGTGCCGTCGTTGGAGCGCAGGATGCGGACCTTGAAATCGACCAGGTGCAGCGGCTTCAGCGCCGGATAGACCGGCTCCAGCGCCTTGCGCATGGCGTTGTCGAGCGCGTTGACCGGACCGTTGCCGAAGGAGACTTCGTGCACCGTCCTGCCGCCGACCCGCAGCAGCACCGTGGCCTCGGACTCCTGCACGATCTCGCCGCGGGCGTTGAAGCGCCGCTCGTCGACCACGGTGAATCGCTCCATGGCGAAGAAGGCCGGCACCTGGCCCAGCATGCGCCGGGCTAGCAGCTCGAAGCTGGCGGCGGCGGTGTCGTAGGAATAGCCCTCGAACTCGCGCTGCTTCACCAGATCGACCAGCCGCTCGACATTGCGGTCCTTGGGGTCGATGGCGACGCCGATCTCGGCCAAGCGCGCCAGGATGTTCGACCGCCCGGCCTGGTCGGAGACGACGAGGTGGCGGCGGTTGCCCACCCGCTCCGGCGCCACATGCTCGTAGGAGCGCGGATCCTTGGCGATGGCGGAGACGTGCAGCCCGCCCTTATGGGCGAAGGCGCGGCCGCCGACATAGGGCGCGCCGGACAGAGGCGTGCGGTTCAGCCGTTCGTCGAACCAGTGGCTGAGATCGGTCAGCGAGGCCAGGCCGGCCTCGGTCACCCCGGTTTCGTAGCCCATCTTCAGCGCGAGCGTCGGGATCAGGGTGATCAGATTGGCGTTGCCGCAGCGCTCGCCCAGGCCGTTCAGCGTGCCCTGGACCTGGCGCACCCCGGCCCGCACCGCCGCCAGCGAGTTGGCGACGGCGTTGCCGGTGTCGTCATGGGCGTGGATGCCGAGGCGGTCGCCGGGGATGTGCCGGGCCACTGCGGCGACGATTTCGCTGACCTCGTGCGGCAGGGCGCCGCCATTGGTGTCGCACAGCACCACCCAGCGCGCCCCGGCCTCGTACGCCGCCCTCGCGCAGGCCAGGGCGTAGTCGGGATTGGCCTTGTAGCCGTCGAAGAAGTGCTCGCAGTCGAAGCCGACCTCGCGGCCACGGCCGACCACCTCGGCGACACTGTCGCGGATCAGCTCGAGATTCTCCTCGCGCGGGATGCCGAGCGCGACATCGACATGGAAGTCCCAGGTCTTGCCGACGAGCGAGATCGCCGGCACGTCGCTGTTGAGGAGCGCCGACAGGCCGGGGTCGTTGGCGGCGCTGCGGCCCGGCCGGCGGGTCATTCCGAAGGCGGTGAAGCGGGCATGGGCCAGCTTCGGCGGGTCGCGGAACAGCGCGTCATCGGTCGGGTTGGCACCCGGCCAGCCGCCCTCGACATAGTCGATGCCGAGGTCGTCGAGCCGCTTCGCGATGGCGATCTTGTCAGCCACCGAGAAGTCGACGCCCTGGGTCTGCGCCCCGTCGCGCAGCGTGGTGTCGAACAGCCAGATCCGTTCGCTCATCGCCTCACCCCACCCGGCGCCACAGGGTGCGGTCCGGCTTGTCCTCCAGCGCGATGCCGGCGGCCGTGAGCTGGTCGCGGATGCGGTCGGCCTCGGCGAAATTCTTCGCCGCCCGCGCCGCCCGGCGCTCGGCGACCAGCGCCTCGATCTCGGCGTCGCTCAGTCCCCCGCCCGCCTTCGGCCGCCAGCGGAACCAGTCTTCCGGCGACTGCTCGAGAAGGCCGAGCAGCGCGCCGCCGGCCAGGAGCTCGCCCTTGAGGCGCGCCTGCACCCCCGGATCGCCCGCCTTGTTCAGGGCACCGGCCAGGTCGTGCAGCGCCGCCAGGGCCTGCGGCGTGTTGAGGTCGTCCTCCAGCGCGCTCCGCACCACCTGCAGCGCATCCTCCGGCGGCTCGACGGCCTCGATCGCCTCGACCGAGCGCAGGGCGCCATACAGCCGGTCGAGCGCCGCCCGGGCCTGCCGCACCCCGTCCTTGGTGAAGTCGAAGGGCTGGCGGTAGTGGCCGGACAAGAGCGTGTAGCGCAGCGCCTCGCCCGGAAACTCCTCCAGCAGGTCGTGCGGCGTGTAGAAGTTGCCGAGCGACTTCGACATCTTCTCGCCTTCGGCCATGACGAAGCCGTTGTGCAGCCAGTAGCGCGCCATCATCGGCGTGCCATGGGCGCAGCGGCTCTGCGCGATCTCGTTCTCGTGATGCGGGAAGATCAGGTCGACGCCGCCGGCATGGATGTCGAACTCCTCGCCGAGATGGGTCGCGGCCATGGCCGAGCATTCGATGTGCCAGCCCGGCCGGCCGCGGCCCCAGGGGCTGTCCCAGCCCGGCTGGTCGTCGGTCGAGGGCTTCCACAGCACGAAATCCGCCGGGTCTCGCTTGTAGGGCGCGACCTCGACCCGGGCGCCGTCGATCAGCTCGTCGCGGTTGCGGCGGGAGAGCTGACCGTAATCCGGCATCGACGGCACGTTGAACAGGACGTGGCCGTCGGCGGCGTAGGCATGGCCCTTGTCCACCAGCGTGCCGATCATCTCCAGCATCTGCGGAATGTGCTCGGTCGCCCGCGGCTGGATATCAGGCACGCGCGCGCCCAGCGCCGCCATGTCCTCGAGAAAGGCATGGGTGGTGCGGCGGGTCAGGTCCTCGATCGGCTCGCCATTGGCCTTCGCCCGGTCGATGATCTTGTCTTCGATGTCGGTGATGTTGCGGACATAGGTCACCCGCGGATACAGCGACCGCAGCAGCCGGTACAGCACGTCGAAGACCACGATCGGCCGGGCGTTGCCGATATGGGCGTAGTCATAGACCGTCGGGCCGCAGACATACATCCGCACATGGCTCGGTTCGATCGGGACAAAGGTCTCCTTCGTCCGGGTGAGCGTGTTGTGCAGGGTCAGCGTCACGGTCGCAATCCTGGGGTCGGGCCCGGTCGGGCCGGTTCGGTCGGGACCGCGACGATTACCAGATCAGGACCGCGGCGTCCAAGGGCGCAGGCCCTGGAGCGTAACCGCGACCAGCCGCTGTACCGCGCCATCGGACGTCAGATCGCCCGCGGCCGTAAGGGCCTGGAGGCAGTAGGCCGCCAGCTCGTCGGGCGGGACGTCGGCCCTCAGCTCGCCGGCTATCGCACCCTCGGCGATCAGACCTTTGACCATCTCGCGGAGCTGCCGCCGCGCCTGGCCGACCTGCTCGTCCCGATGCAAGGCTGCCACAAGATCCATGTCATGGTGGCCCCTTGCCTTATGCGTCTCTCGGACGATACGGGCGAATGCCTCAAGCACGGCGGCAAGCCGCTCGCCCGCGCTGCCGGGCCGGTCCCGCGCGTCAGTGAGACGTCCGAGATGCTCCGAGACCCGGCGCACATGCCAGGCGCGCAGGATCGTTTCCACATCGGGGAAGTACTTGTAGAGCGTCGCACGTCCGATGCCGGCCCTCTCGGCGATCTCGGACATCGTCACCGCACGCAGGCCGCGCTCGGCCACCAGCGTCGCGGTCGCGTCCAGGATCGCCCCGCGCACGGCACGCCGGTGTGCCTCGATCGTCTCGTTCCAAAGCTTCGGCATGATCTCACAATAGGCGAGGCTCCGACGACGAGACACGCCTAAGGTTTCGATGGACACTCTGCATGGAAAGGAGACATAGTGTATCGTAAAAAATCAATGCCGTGAGCATCCGCGCAGCCAGGCGAGATGGAGGACAGGCCCCATGACCGAGCCTTCCCGTGATCCGAACGGCGGCACGCCTCTTTGGGTGAAGGTGCAGGGGGCCTTCGTCGTTCTCCTCGTTCTGATCGTCATCAGCATGTTCGCCGGCGTTCTGAATTTCGGGCTGCTGCCGGGCGGAGGCCACGGAATGCCCGGAGGCCTCCACTGATGGTCATTCCGCCCCGCCTGCGCAAAGCCATGCTGACCGCCCATGTCGTCTTCTCGATCGGCTGGATCGGCGCGCTCGCGGCCTTCCTGGCGCTCGCAGTCGTCGGGCTGAGGAGCGATGACGCCCAGACGGTCCGCGCCGCCTATGTCGCCAACGGGCTGATCACCTGGTACGCCATCGTTCCGCTGGCCTTCGCATCGCTGCTGACCGGCATCACCCAGGCGCTCACCACGCCTTGGGGCCTGCTGCGCAACTACTGGATCGTCTTCAAGCTCGTGATCGTCGTCACCGCCACGATCACGCTGATGGGCAAGACGAGCGGGATCAGCTATGTCGCCGATCTTGCGGCGCAGACGACGCTGTCCGGCGAGGACCTTCGCGGGTTGAGGTCCTCGATCGTAGGTCATGCGATCGGCGGGCTCGTGATCCTGGTCTGGGCCGCGGCGCTTGGGACATTCAAGCCCCGCGGGCTCACCCGATTCGGACGACGTGCGGGGGGATCAGCGTAGAGACGGACGGCCCAGGGCCGGGTCCGGTCCTTCAGCTTGAGGTGATCGACGGCCGCAGGGGGTGGTGCCGGATTTCGGGGTCCGCTCAGCGGCGCTTGCCGAACCAGCCCTTGCGCTGCGGCACCACCGGGGTGCCGGCCATCAGCGGCGGGCCGGCGGGGGCGCCTTCCGGCTCCTCGAACTGCGCCGTCAGCGATGGGCGATGGGCGCGGGCCGCCGTCGACGGCCGCGGCGGCTCTGCCATCGCCGGGCCCAGCCGGCCGGCGCGGACGGGCTCGGCCGGCGCGCCCACACGCAGGCGCGGCGCCGGCTCCGCGGAGCGGGTCTGGGC
>NZ_JAHVDK010000026.1:0-127110 GCF_051487185.1 Inquilinus limosus | reverse complement strand
GGGCCTGCACCTGGCGCGCCTGCGGCTGGGCGACCGACCGGGGCGCGACCGGGGGCGGGCTCGGCCGCTCCGGCTGCGAGGCCGCCATCGCCAGCAGCACGTCGTCGACCGGCTCGACCCGCGGCCGGTCCGGGATCGGTGCCATGGTGACGGGAGCGGGCCGCACCGAGGCCGGGCGGGCTGGCGCGGCCGCCGGCATCGGCGCCACGCGGTCCGGAATCGGCTGCATCGCCACCACGACCGGACGGGACGCCGGCAGCGGCGCCTGCTGCGCCGGGGGCGCCTGGCCAGTGCGGTCGGCGATGGCGGCATCGACCCGCGCCATCGTGCTCTGCTCCTCGGGCGACAGCCGGTCGGGGATCGGCGCCATCGCCATCACCACCGGCGACCGGGTTCCCGGCCGGCCGGTGCGGGCCGCAATCGCGCCGTCGACCCGCTGCTGGATCTGCTGTTCGGCGTATTGCGTCATCCGGTCGGGCCGGCTGGATCCCGGCTCGATGCCGGCGATCTGCGGGCCGATGATATCTATGTAGCGCTGGGTCTCGGGCGGCAGCGGACGCCCGTTCTCGACATACTGCCGATAGCGACCGGGGCCGGCGTTGTAGGCGCCGAGGAAACCCGGCGAGCCGTACATTTCATACAGCTCGCGGATATAGGCGGCTCCGGCCATGATGTTGTTCTCGGGATCATAGGGGTCGCGGCCCAGGCTGTGCTTCTGGCGCAACTCCTCATAGGTCGCGGGCATCACCTGCATCAGCCCCTGGGCGCCGGCCGAGCTGGTGATCGGCTGGCCGCCCTTCCAGGTGGCCCGGCCGCCGCTCTCGACCCGCATCACCTCGCGGATCCATTCCGGCGGGATGTTGAAGCGCCGCGACGCCTTCTGGATCTGCGGCTCCCAATAGGCGACGTTGCCGCCCGACGGCCGAGGCCTGTCGCCACCACAACCGGCGATCATTCCGGCGACCAGACCGAGCGTCGCCACGGCCCTCAGCCAGCTTCCCCTACCGGCCATGGTGGCCCCCTCCAGACTCCCCCGGGCACAAGCGCCCATTCTTACATCGTGATCACAAGGACCTACGACAAGCCATTCAAACCTATCATGTTTGTCGAAAGAATGGCAGCCCCGACGAATCGAGGCGCAAGGCCGGTTTTCGGGAAATGCCGCTCCGATGCGACGCGCCGCGCCTTATAAGGGCGCCCGCCCTTCCCTTCCGGAGCCGATGATGCCGCACGACCGCACCGCCTCCCTCGATCCGACGCCGCGCCGGTTGCGGCCGCTGCCCGCCGTGATCTTCGGCTCGCGCTGGCTGCAGCTGCCGCTCTATCTCGGTCTGATCGTGGCCCAAGGGGTCTATGCCTTCCTGTTCCTGAAGGAGCTGTGGCACCTGGTCAGCCACGCCGTCGACTTCAGCGAGCAGCAGATCATGCTGGTGGTGCTGGGGCTGATCGACGTGGTGATGATCTCGAACCTGCTGATGATGGTCATCGTCGGCGGCTACGAGACCTTCGTCTCCCGCCTCAGGCTGAGCGGCCATCCCGACCAGCCGGAATGGCTCGACCACGTCAATGCGAGCATCCTGAAGGTCAAGCTCGCCATGGCGATCATCGGCATCTCGTCGATCCATCTGCTGCGCACCTTCATCGGCGCCGGCAACGTCGGGGCCCCGGAGAACACCGGCTACACCGAGACAGGGGTGATCCTGCAGACGGTCATCCACACCGTCTTCATCCTGTCGGCGATCGGCATCGCGCTCATCGACCGCCTCTCCCAGCCCGCCGCCGAGCGGCCGCATTGAGGCCCGCCCCGAGCCTCTCCGCCCTGGCAGAGACATTGATCACTGCCGAGGATCTGCAGTTGGAGCCGCTTCGACCCGACCATGCCGGGCGGCTGTTCGACGACCTGGCCGACCCTGCACTGTACCGCTTCATCCCGCAGGAGCCGCCGGCCGATGCCGCGGCACTCCGCGCCCGGTTCGAGCGCCTGGCCGCGCGGCGATCGCCGGCCGGGGACCAGGCATGGCTGAACTGGGCCGTCCGCATCGTTTCCGACGATCTCTATGCCGGTCTGGTCGAAGTCACGGTCGGCAGCACCGGCGCGGCCGATATCGCCTATTTCGTCTTCCGCCGTTGCCAGGGGCGCGGCATCGGCCGCCGGGCAGTTGCCGCCGTGGTAAAGGCCCTGGCTGCCCAGCCCGCCGTCACCTCGATCGACGCTTCGATCGACACTCGCAACCAGGCTTCGGCCGCCCTGGTCGAGGCGCTCGGCTTCGAGCGGACCGGCCTGATCCGCAACGCCGACCATTTCAAGGGCGGTCCCAGCGACGAATTCCGGTACCAGTTGCCGCTCGGGCTCTAAAGGTCAGTTGCCATCCACCAGCCGGTCGATCGCACGGGCCAGGCCGGCCACGTCCTCGACCTCCGCATCCGGCAGCTCGTGCCAGCTGCGCGGCCGCTGCCCGGCGTGACGGCCGGTGCGGAAGCGGATCGCCGCCATGCCGAGCAGGCGGGCCGGGGCGATATCGTTGTCGATCCGGTCGCCGACCATGATGCAGTCGACCGGGTCGACCGACAGGGCGGCGCAGGCGTGCAGGAAGAGCCGTGGGTCCGGCTTGCGCAGCCCGATGGTGTCGCTGACCGTCAGATCGCCGAAAAGCCCGGCAATACCCGCCGCCTGCAGATCGGTCAGCACCGCCGCCGGCTGGTTGGCGGCCAAGCCGAGCCGGATGCCGCGGCCGGCGAGATCGGCCAGCAGCCGGTCGATGCCGGGGCGCAGCTGGAACAGGCGCGGCCGCCCTGCCCTTGCCGCCAGCACTCGACCCCAGGCCCGCTCCGCCCGTTGCCGGTCGCCGCAGCACAGCGTCCACAGCATGGCCTGGTAGGCGTTGGGCGCGAAGCTCTCCACCGCATGGCGCCCGGCCGCGGCGTAGGCGGTGTCGTCGACCGCGACCCCTTCCGCCGCCAGCGCAACGCGCAGATCCGTGTCGATCTGCCGCTCGGATTCGGTCTCCAGGTCGATCGGGCCGCCGATGTCGAACAGGACGGCGCAGCGTGTCGTTCGGATCATGTCGTTCTTCCGCTTCCACCGGGTCGAAACCACTATCGGAATCGGCGAGAGTGGTCGATGCATCCGCGGAGACCAAGCGATGACCCACGACCTGATGCCCGGGCTTGCGCCGTTCGAGATCGAGACCGGGCCTGGCATCCGCATCCGCGGCGTGCGCGGCGGCGACGGGCCGCCGGTGCTGCTGCTGCACGGGCATCCCCAGACCCACGTGACCTGGCATGCTGTGGCGCCGCGGCTGGTTGCGGCCGGGCACAGCGTCGTCGCCACGGACCTGCGCGGCTATGGCGATTCCTCCCGGCCGGAGGGCGGCGACAACCACGTCAACTACTCGAAGCGGGCGATGGCGCGTGACCAGGTGGCGGTGATGCGCGCCCTGGGCCATGAGAGCTTCGCCGTGATCGGCCATGACCGCGGCGGGCGCGTCGCCCACCGCATGGCGCTGGACCATCCGGGAACGGTCCGCCGGATCGCGGTGCTGGACATCGCGCCGACGGCGACGATGTACGCCCGCACCGACCGGACCTTCGCCACCCGATACTTCTGGTGGTTCTTCCTGATCCAGCCGGCGCCGCTGCCGGAGAGGCTGATCGAGGCCGATCCGGAATTCTTCCTGCGCCACCATCTGGCGGGGCAGAGCCGGACGCCGGGCGTTCCGCGCGAGGAGCTGGTGCAGGAATATCTGCGCTGCTATCGGCAGCCGGGCGCGATCAAAGCCATCTGCGAGGATTACCGGGCGGCAGCGACGATCGACCTCGAACACGCCGCCGCCGACGCCGACCGGAAGGTCGAAGCGCCGCTGCTGGCGCTGTGGGGCGCCAGGGGCGTGGTCGGCGAACTCTACGACGTCCTGGCGACCTGGCGCGAGAAGGCGACGGATGTCCGCGGCCGTGCCCTGCCCTGCGGCCACACCCTGCAGGAGGAGGCGCCGGAAGAGACCGCCGAGGCCCTGATCGATTTCCTGCGCGAAGGGCCGGTCACCCCGCCATGAGCCGGGCCTGGATCCGGGCCAGCGAGCGGCGGAAGGCATCGGGATCGTCCAGCGCCCGGGCCAGCACCAGGGCACCCTGGATCGCCGCCACCGCCTCCTCCGCCCGGTCGTGCGCCGCCTCCTCGTCCCGGCCCGCGCGCTCCAGCGCCTGCGCCAGGGCATCGGTCCAGGCGGCGAAATAGCCCCGGACGGCGTCGGCGAAGCGGTCGCGGACATCGCCGAGCGCGAAGGCGCCGACCAGGCAGACCCGGCGGCCGGAGCGGAAATAGGCGTCGACCGCCCGGATCATCTCGGGCACCGCGTGCCGCGGCTCCTGCTGCCGCAGCGGCCGGAAGATGTGCTCCTCGAACCACTCCCCGATCTCGGCCAGCACCGCCGCCGCCATCTCCTCCTTCCCGCCCGGGAAGAAGTGGTAGAGGCTGCCCTTGCCCAGGCCGGTGCGCTCGCCGATCAGGGCCAGGCTGGCGCCTTCGAAGCCGTGCTCGCGGAACACCTCGGCCAGGGCCGGCAGCACATCGGCGCGTTCGGAGACGATCCTGGGCATGTTAGCCTGCCTTTCTCACGCCCCTTGCATCCTGCGTCGCCTTGCGGTGAGTCGAATGAGGGCGCGGGCCGCGAAGAGCGTATCGGGCCATACGGTCGAGCGGCCCGCGCCCGCAGGCGGCCGCCGCAAGGCGACCCTCCGGGCCGGTTGAACATGCCGACATGGTGCGTCGAACGGCTTGCGCGATGCACCACATCGCGCTGCGCCGCCCTCCTGCCCTGTCGGCATGTTGAACCGGCGCAGGACGCAAGGGGCGTGAGAAAGGCAGGCTATAGCCCGAGGTCGCTGAGCCCCGGATGGTCCGCCGGCCGCGGGCCGGAGCGGTCCCAGTGGAACTTGCGCTCCGATTCCGCGATCGGCCGGTCGTTGATCGAGGCATGGCGGGCGCGCATCAGACCATGCTCGTCGAACTCCCAGTTCTCGTTGCCGTAGGAGCGGTACCAGTGGCCGGAATCGTCGCGCCACTCATAGGCGAAGCGGACGGCGATCCGGTTGCCCTCCCAGGCCCAGAGCTCCTTGATCAGGCGGTACTCCAGCTCCCGCGCCCATTTCCGGGTCAGGAAGGCGACGATCTCGGCGTGGCCCTGCAGGAACTCCGCCCGGTTCCGCCAACGGCTGTCCTCGGTATAGGCCAGGGCGACGCGCTGAGGGTCGCGGGTGTTCCAGGCGTCCTCGGCCATGCGGACCTTCTGGGTCGCGGTCTCGCGGGTGAAGGGCGGCAGCGGCGGGCGGTCGGCGGTCATGGCAGATCTCCTCGACGGGATTGTACCGAACGGAACTGACTTTACCGATCGGTACAGACAAAAATATGCTCCGTCAAGCCGACCCGCTGCGGCGCTTGACCGCAACCGAGTCGAGGGCGGAGGAATCATCCGCCGCCGAACGCCCGGGCTGTCGCGGCGCCCGCCCTTGATCGGAGCACTCCCTTGCCCTTCTCCCTGCACGAGATCTCGATCGGCGTGATGCTGCCGAAGCTGCGCATGCTGTCGACGCTGCTGGACAAGGCCGCGGCCCATGCCGAGGCCGAACGGATCGATCCCGCCACGCTGGTCGAGGCCCGCCTGGCGCCCGACATGTACCCGCTGTCGGGCCAGATCCAGCGTGTCAGCGACGCCGCCAAGTTCGGCGCCGCCCGCCTGGCCGGGCTGACGCCGCCGCCCTTCGAGGACAACGAGACCACCCTGCCCCAACTGCAGGAGCGGCTGGCCAAGACCATCGCCTATCTGGAGAGCATCCGCCCCGACCAGGTCGATGGCCGGGAAGAGGAGACGATCATCATCCCGCTGCGCGATCGCGAGATGTCCTTCACCGGCCGCAGCTACGCGCTGAACATGGTGCTGCCGAACTTCTATTTTCATGTCGCGACGACCTACGACATCCTCCGCCACAAGGGGCTGCAGATCGGCAAGCGGGACTATCTGGCGCTGGTGTCCTGAGCACCCTTCCAGCATCCTCCGCGGCGTCATCCCCGCGAAAGCGGGGATCTCGTCACAGCCTCACCAGCGGAAGATTCCCGCTTTCGCGGGAATGACGTGAATGGGGTGGCCGCGACTTTACCGCTCGGCGTCGGCTGTGAACATTCGTAATCGACAGTGAACATCTGTGCGGCGACACCTTCCCCGCCCCCGGCAAAATGTCGTACCAAGGGGTGTGAGGCCGGCCGCGCGTCCGGCCCCTATTCGGGAGGATAGTGAAATGCGTGCCTTGGTCCTGGAGCGGCAGAGGGAACTGTCGCTGCGCGAGATCGACCTGCCCCGGACCCTTGGGCCGGGCGACGTCCGGATCAAGATCGACACGGTCGGCGTCTGCGGCAGCGACGTGCACTACTACACCCATGGCCGGATCGGTCCCTTCGTGGTGACGGAGCCGATGGTGCTGGGCCATGAGGCCGCGGGCACCGTGATCGAGGTCGGCCCCGGTGTTACCAGCCTGAAGACCGGCGACCGGGTATGCATGGAGCCGGGCATCCCCGACCTGACCTCCAAGGCCTCCAAGCTGGGCCTCTACAATGTCGATCCCAGCGTCGTGTTCTGGGCGACCCCGCCGGTGCATGGCTGCCTGACGCCCGAGGTGGTGCACCCCGCCGGCTTCACCTTCAAGCTGCCCGACAACGTCTCCTTCGCCGAGGGCGCGATGGTCGAGCCCTTCGCCGTCGGCCTGCAGGCGGCGGTGAAGGCGCGGATCCAGCCAGGCGATCTCGGCGTCGTCATCGGCGCCGGGCCGATCGGCATCATGGCCGCGCTGGCGGCCCTGGCCGGCGGCTGCAGCCGGGTCCTGATCTCCGACCTGCTGCCGGAGAAGCTGGCGATCGCCGAGCGCTATCCCGGCATCACCGGCGTCAACATCCGCGAGAAGACGCTGGCCGACGCGGTGGCTGATGCGACCGACGGCTGGGGCGCCGACGTGGTGTTCGAGGCCAGCGGCAGCCCGCGCGCCTATCCCGGCATCTTCGACGTTGTGCGGCCCGGCGGCTGTCTGGTGGTGATCGGCATGCCGGTTGAGCCGGTGGCGGTCGACCTGGTCGCGGCCGCGGCCAAAGAGGTGCGGATCGAGACCGTGTTCCGCTACGCTAATGCGTATGACCGCGCCATCGCCATGATCGCGTCGGGCAAGGTCGACCTGAAGCCGCTGGTCACCGATACTTACAGCTTCGAGGACAGCATCGCCGCCTTCGAGCGGGCGGCGGAGGGGCGGCCGGCCGACGTCAAGCTGCAGATCAAGCTGTGACCGCCTGAGGCGCCGGCGCCGACCGGACCGGCCGGCGCTTGATTCTTTGTTCGCCTTATGTTCCGATGGCACGGATCGGCTGTCGGGGAGGAGCGCCATGGCGTCGAAAGAGACATCGGGGATTCGCGTCGGCATCGGCGGCTGGACCTTCGAGCCCTGGCGCGGGACATTCTACCCCGAGGGCCTGGCCCAGAAGCGGGAGCTGGAATACGCCTCGCGCCATGTCACCTCGATCGAGATCAACGGCACCTATTACGGCTCGCAGAAGCCGGAGAGCTTCGCCAAATGGCGCGAGGAGACGCCGGAGGGCTTCGCCTTCTCGGTCAAGGGCACGCGCTTCACCACCAACCGGCGGGTACTGGCCGAGGCCGGCGAGTCGATCGACCGCTTCGTCACCAGCGGCATCCTGGAGCTGAAGGAGAAGCTGGGGCCGATCAACTGGCAGTTCCTGCCGACCAAGCAGTTCGACCCTGACGACTTCGAGGCCTTCCTCAAGTTGCTGCCGCACAGCGTCGAGGGGCATGCGCTGCGCCATGTCGTCGAGGTCCGGCACGACAGCTTCCGCACCCCCGAATTCATCGACATGCTGCGCGCCCACAAGGTGGCGACGGTGCTGACCGACAAGGAGGGCTTCCCGGAGATCCCGGACGTCACAGCGCCCTTCGTCTACCTTCGGCTGCAGCGTGCCTCGGAAACGGTCGAAACCGGCTATCCGGCCAGGGAACTGGACCATTGGGCCGAGCGCGCCCGAGCCTGGGCCGAGGGTGGCGCACCCGACGACCTGAAGCCGGTCGGCGCGCCCGAGAAGAAGGCGCCGGCGTCGCGCGACGTCTTCATCTACATGATCAACGGCTTCAAGCCGAAGGCGCCGGCCGCGGCCATGGCTCTGATCGAAAGGCTGGGGTGAACGGGCCTATTTCCGCCCCGCCGAGGCGGCGATCCGGGACAGCTCGTCAAAGCGCGGGCCGGAGGTCGGGATCTCGATGTGGAAGATCTCGGCGATGGCGCGGGTCCAGCCATGGATGAAATAGGTCCAGCCATCCTCGACCGTCAGGCCGCGCGTCCCCTGCTGCCGCTGGGCCTGGTCCAGGAACAGCAGGTCGCCGCGGTAGTTGAGGTCCCAGACGAGGCCGCCCTGTGGGAACGGCGCGTCATCGCCGAGCGGCGAACCCGGCGCATCCTTGCCCAGGCCGGTGGCGTTGACCACCACCGAGCTTGGCTTCAGCCCGCGCAGGGCCGCGTCGTTGTCGGCCGGGCTTTGCGCCAGGATGTAGTCGACCGGCAGGGTGCGCCCCATCTCTCCATGGAGGCGGCGGATCTCGTCGAGCCGCTCCGGGCTGCGGTCGGAGACGATGATCCGCGCCGGCCGGTCGGGCCGGGCGTGCATTGCATGCCAGGTCAGGGCGATGGCGGCGCCGCCGGCGCCGATCGAGAACAGCTCCGCCCCCGTCCGGGCGAAGTGCCCTGCCGGCACGAAGGCATCGAAGGCAAGACCGGCGGAGATCGGGTCCTTGGCATGGCCGACCAGCCGGCCATCGGCCTTGGAGAGACAGCTGACCTCGTCCAGCCGCGCGGCGTGCGGATCGATCTCGTCGAACAGGTCGCGGCTCGCGTGGAACAGGTCGATCTTGTGCGTGGTGATCAGGGCGCCGCGCGACAGCGGGTCATCGCGGATGAAAGCCACGGCCTCGCGATAGGCAGCAGGATCGGCGTGCAGCGGGAAGTCGATTCCGCGGATCACGGCATCGGCCAGGCCGAGAGCCTGCGCCCAGGCCGGGAAGACACGCATGATCGAGCTCTGGCCGGTGGTGACACCGATGAAATAGAGCGTCGGCCGGGCGGCGGGCGGAGGGACGGCCACGGCTCAGCCCCCCTGCCCCGCCACGGCGAACAGCGCGTCGATCTCGGCCGGCGACCGCGGCCGATAGTTCGGGTTGTCCACCGCAACCCAGCCGCCGGCGCCGTCGTCGAGGATGCGCCGCCGCATGCCGCCGGACCGCTCGATGATGCCGTAATCCTGCCCGGCATCGGCCGGGTAGCAGAAGCTCATCACCAGCTCCTCCGCGCCGATGTTGATCGAGCGGTGGATCCAGTAGGGCGGCACATAGCAGACGGTGCGCGGCAGGATCTCGACGATGCGGATATCGCCAGCCGGCGATTCCAGCAGCATCAGGCCGCGCCCGGCCTCGCCGGTGTAGATCTCCGGCCGGTCGGCCTTGGCGTGAATGTGGCCGCGGGTCAGGAAGTATTCCCGACCGATCTTGCCCGGCACCATGCGGGTGACACCGAAGATCAGGTCGCCCGCCGCGGCGGAGGGCCGGACGTCCTGCACCTCGTACACGACCTCGTCGCCGGAGCGCGCCTGCGCCGCCTCATAGGCGGCGGTATCGGCATAGAGACCGGCCAGATCGGCCAGAGTCTTGACGTACCGGCCGGTCGCCCCCGCCAGGGCGCCGTCCCGCACCTGCAATGTGCAGCTCATGGGTTCGCGCAGCAGCATGACGGCCCCGTCATTTCCTCCATGACCGAAGGAGTGGCCCGGTTCCGCTGCGGACGCAAGCCCGCTCCCGGGCGGGGCTGGATTGACGGCAGGAAGCCTCCACCGTCCTACTACCGGAAACCAGCGCGACAGACTCGCCCATGACCCAGGATCTCGCCCTCTCGATCGATGTCGGCACCGGCAGCGCGCGGGCGGCGCTGGTCGATGGCGGCGGACGGATCCTGGCCATTGCCGCCAGGGAATACGAGCAGATCGTGCCGGCCTTCGGCTGGTCGGAGCAGCGACCGGCCGACTGGTGGGAAGGTGTCGTCCACTCCGTGCGCACTGTGCTGGACCAGGTCGAAGGCGCCCGCAACCGCATCGCTGCGGTCTGCGCCTGCGGCCAGATGCACGGCACGGTGCTGGTCGATGCCAACGGCGCCCTGACCAGAGACACCGTTCCGCTGTGGAACGACAAGCGCACGCTCGACCTCGTCGCGGCGTTCGAGCGCAGTCACGACCCGAAGGACTACCTGGCCGAGAGCGGCAACCCGCCGACCCCGGCCTGGCCAGGCTTCAAGCTGGCCTGGATCCGCGACCACGACCCGCAGGCCTATCGCCGGGCGGCGGCGGTGATGATGCCGAAGGACTGGGTCAATTTCCGCCTGACCGGCGAGATCGCCATGGAGGTGACGGAAGGCTCGTGCAGCTTCCTGATGAACCCGGCGACGCGCGACTGGTCCCCCGCCATGATCGCGCTGATGGGGCTGGACGCCGCCAAGCTGCCGCGGCTGCGGTCGCCGCTCGAGATCCTGGGCGGCGTCACCGCCGCGGCGGCGGCCGAGACCGGCCTGGCCGAAGGCACGCCGGTGCTGGTCGGCGGCGCCGACTATCCGGTGGCCCTCCTGGGCTCCGGTGCCTGCCGGTCGGGCCTTGGCTCCGACGTCACCGGCACCTCCTGCATCATCACCCTGATCACCGAGGCGCCGCTGCTGGACCCCGAGATCTGCAACGTCGCGACGATCGAGGGCGGCTGGGGCCCCTTCGTGCTGCTGGAGAGCGGCGGCGACGCCATGCGCTGGGCCCGCCGCGCCTTCCACGAGGGCGCGCTGGGCTACCCCGAGATCGTCGCCAAGGCGGCCAAGGCCGCGCCGGGGGCCGGCGGCCTGCTGTTCCTGCCCTATCTGGTCGGCGAGCGGCTGGGCCGCCACCGCAACGCCCGGGCCCAGTTCTTCGGCCTCGGCGCCGGACACGGCTTGGCCGAGCTGCACCGGGCGGTGCTGGAGGGCGTGGCCTTCGCCGTCACCCGCCACATCCGGATCATGGAGGCGGCGTCGGGCCGCCCGCTGGAGCGGGTGATCGCCTCCGGCGGCGGCGCTAAGACCGAGCTGTGGTTGAAGATCAAGGCCAGCGCCTACGGCATCCCGATCCTGGTGCCGGAGGAGGCGGAGTGCGGCGTCGTCGGCTGTGCCGCGATGGTGGCCGCCGCGACCGGCCGCTTCGCCACGGTGCAGGACGCCGCCGCGGCCTATGTGCGCTACGGCGCCGAGATCGCGCCCGACCCGGACTGGGCCGAGCGCTACGCCCGGATGCAGCCGGTCTTCGACCGGCTCTACCGCCACAGCCAGGCGCTGTACGACGACCTGGACCGGATCACGTCGTAGCGGCTCGGAGCCCATTCCCAACCGTCATTGCGAGGAGGCGAAGCCGACGAAGCAATCCAGGGCCACGCCGAACGGCCCTGGATTGCTTCGCTGCGCTCGCAATGACGATATGGGGAATTCTGGGACCTCTTGGCCTCTCAGGCGGCATCCCACACCGGCGCCAGCCCCTCCGGGCTGACCAGGCGGCCGGCCGGCCGGGTCAGGGCGTGGATCGCGGCCATCTCTTCGGCCGAGAGCTCGAAGTCGAAAATCGCCAGGTTGGCCGCGGCGCGCGCCTCGCTGACTGTCTTCGACAGGGCGACGACACCCGGCTGCTGCACCAGCCAGCGCAGCACCACCTGGGCCTCGGTCCTGCCGCGGCGGGCGGCGATCGCCTTGATCACCGGATCGCCGATCACCTTGCCGTCGGCCATGGCGTAATAGGCGGTCACGCTCATGCCCGCCTTGCGGGCCGCGGCCAGGATCGCCGACTGGTCGAGATAGGGATGGTACTCGACCTGGTTGGTGACCAGCGACGCCTCGCTGAGCGACGCGGCCTCGGCCATCAGCGCCGTGGTCATGTTGCTGATGCCGATATGGCGCACCTTGCCGGCGGTCCGCACCTCGTTCAGCGCGCCGATCTGTTCGGCCAGCGGCACGTCCTGGTTCGGCCAGTGCAGCAGCAGCAGGTCGACATGGTCGGTGCGCAGCTTGGCGAGGCTCTCGTCGACCGAACGCAGGAAAGCGTCGCGCCGGTAGTTGGAGACCCAGACCTTGGTGGTCAGGAACACGTCGTTGCGGGCGACGCCCGAGGCGGCCAGACCTTCGCCGACCTCGGCCTCGTTGCCGTAGATCTGTGCCGTGTCGATGTGGCGGTAGCCGAGCGACAGCACGTGCCGGACCATGCGGACCGTGTCCGGGCCGTTCATCCGGAAGGTGCCGAAGCCGAGCGCCGGGATCTCGGCGCCGTTGGCGGTGACCAGGGGAACCATATCTCAATCCTTTCTCGTCATTCGGCGGCGTCGGCCGCCGGGCGGAGGGGCTGCTGGACCTGCGGCAGGACCTCGCGCGCCAGCTCGTCGAGCACCTCCTCGACCGGCCGGCGGGAATGCCGCAGATGCAGCGCCAGGTGGTCGACGCCCAGCCCGGCGAGGTGGTGCAGATGCTCGACCAGGCGGTTCCGGCCGAGCCGCGCGCCGAAGCGGTGCGGCTGCGGCGCCGCATCCGGATCCTCGGCGAGGTCGAGGTGGAAGGCGGTGATGAAGGGCCGGCGCGCCTCGTGCTTGCGGTGCCATTGCTGCGCCTGGGCGGCCAGCAGCTCCGGCGTGTTTGGATACACGAACCAACCGTCCATCTGGTCCGCGATCCATTCAAGGCTCTGCCGGCCGCGCCCGGCCATCACCAGCGGGATCACCGGCTGGGCCGGCCGGGGCAGCAGGTCCAGCGTCGAGGCGCGGGTGCCGTCGCCGAACGGCAGCCCGCCCGGCTGCCAGGCCTGTCGGAGATAGGCGACAGCGTTGCGGAAGCTCTCACCGCGGCCCTCGAAATCGAGCCCCAGCAGCGGGAACTCCACCGGCCGGTCGCCGGTGGCGACGCCGAGGATCAGCCGGCCGCCGGACAGAGCGTCGACCGAGGCCGCCGCCTTCGCCGTCATCATCGGGTGGCGCAGCGGCAGCACCACCGCGGCGGTGCCGAGCGCGACGATCTTCGTGATCCCGGCGAGGAAGCCGAGATGGGCGAAGACGTCGTAGACCGAGCCGGCATCGCCGAAGCGCTGCGGGTCGAAGACCGGGACGTCGCGCATCCAGATGGCGACGAAGCCGGAACGGTCGACCTGCCGCACCCGGTCGGCATGGCGGGCCAGGTCGGGCACGCCGAAGGGACGGCCGTCGGCACGGCGCGCGGCCTCGCCCATCGGCGACCAGTCATTGTCGAGCGGCAGCTCGATGCCGAGCGTCAGCCTCCGCGGCCGGCGGATCAGGTCGAGCGCCGAGCCTTCCATATGAGACGTCATGCTTCTCTCCGACTCCCCTGCCCCGCGGCGGCGGGCGGTCCGTGTCGGGGCGCAATGTGGGTCGGTGTCCCTCCGGCGATAACCCGGCGCGGCAGACCAGAAGTTATGAATTCAGTTCACGAATAGCCTGGTTTCGGCCTCGAGTTCCGCCCCCATCTTTCTTGTCGACGAGGACACAGTAGAGAGGGCGGCATGACCATCTTCCTGACCGGCGCCAGCGGCTTCATCGGCGGCGCCGTTGCCTTGCGGCTGATGCAGGCAGGGCACCGGATCCGCGGCCTGGTGCGGTCGCCGGAGAAGGCGGCGCGGCTGCAGGCGCTCGGCATCGACCCGGTGCCGGGCGACCTCGCGGACACGGCGCTGCTGGCGCGGGAGGCAAAGACGGCCGATGCGGTGGTCAACGCCGCCGATTCCGACGATCGGCCGGCGGTCGAGGCCTTCCTCGACGCCCTTGCCGGCAGCGACAAGCCGTTCCTGCACACCAGCGGCACCAGCGTGGTGGCCGACGACGCCCGCGGCGATCGGGCCTCGGACCGGATCTACGACGAGGACACGCCGGTGGAGCCGGTGCCGGGCAAGGCGGCGCGGGTCGCGATCGACCGGCTGGTCGTCGACGCCGCCGGCCGCGGCGTGCGCTCCGCCGTGCTGTGCAACAGCCTGATCTACGGCACCAGCCCCGGTCTGCATCCGGACAGCGTGCAGATCCCGACCCTGGTCGAGCAGACCCGACAAACCGGGGTCATCCGCCATGTCGGGCGCGGCCTGAACATCTGGTCGAACGTGCGTGTCGACGACATGGCCGAGCTCTATGCCCTGGCGCTGGAGCGCGCCCCGGCCGGCGCCTTCTACTATGTCGAGAACGGCGAAGCCTCCTTCGCCGAGGCCGCGGCGGCGATCGCCCGGCGCCTCGGCCTCGGCGCGCCGCAGCCCTGGCCGATCGACGACGCCATCGCCGCGCTGGGCTTCGGCCATGCTGTCTACGCGCTCGGCTCCAACAGCCGGGTCCGCGGCCGACGAGCTCGGGCGGAGCTGGGCTGGACACCGAAACACGCCTCGCTCATCGGCTGGATCGAGAACGAGATGCCGGTGGATTGATCGGCTGCATCAGCCCCGAAGATATCGGGCAAAGTCGGCGAGGATCAGCGGCCAGCCCTGGGGCGAGTCCATGCCCTCGCGCAGCCGCCCTGCCCCGTCGCCGTGACGTTCGAAATCGCGGTGCTCCAGCTCGACCCGCGTGCGCCCGTTCTCCGGCACGAAGCGGATCTCGACCTCGCTCGCCCTCTCCTCCGGCTCCGGCGCCCGGTCGGCACCGACGGCGAAGGACAGGACCAGCCGCGACGGCGGCTCCCAGGCGCGGACTTCGCCCCATGCCGTCTCGCGGCCTTCGCGGTCGCGCTCGAACCAGAGGCCGCCGACATGCGGCTCGACCACTGCGGTATCGAGCTCCGCCAGGGCGTAGGTGTAGGGGAGCGGCCACCACCGCCCGAGCTCACTGGTAAAGGCCTCGAAGGCGCGGCCCTGCGGTGCGTCGACGGTGACGCTGGCGCGAAGCGGGCTCACGGCTGTCATGGCGTCCTCCTCGAAGGCCGATCCCGTCGGCTTCGAGTCATCAACGCGCGAGACGCCGGCCCGTTTCCGTCAGGCCGCGACCAGACCGCGCCGGGTCTCGGACAGGAACTCCAGTAGCTCCGGCACGCCCTTCTCGCCGGCATGGTCGCGACGCACCAGGGCCATCCGCTCCGCCTTCGCGCCTGTGCCGCGGAACAGCAGGCGGAAGACGCGGCGCAGGGCCAGCACCTCCGGCTCGGTGAAGCCGTGGCGGCGCAGCCCGACCTCGTTCAGCGAGACCAGCCGCGCCCGGTCGCCCTGAACCAGGCAGAAGGGCGGCACGTCCTGCGCCACCATGGCGCCCGCGGCGACGAAGGCGTGGGCGCCGATGCGGGTGAACTGATGCACCCCGGCCAGGCCGCTGATGTGGACATGGTCGCCGACCTCGACATGGCCGGCCAGGGTCGCGGCATTGGCCAGGCGCGCATGACTGCCGATGCGGCAGTCATGGGCGACATGAGCGCAGGCCATGAACAGGTTGCCGTCGCCGATCTCGGTCAGCCCGCCGGAGACGCCGACACCCGGCTGGATGGTGACGTATTCGCGGATGATGTTGTCGTGGCCGATGACCAGCCGCGTCTCCTCGCCCTTCCATTTCAGATCCTGCGGCGGCGCGCCGACCGAGGCGAACTGGAAGATCTGGTTGCGGTCGCCGATCTCGGTCCGGCCCTCGATCACCGCATGGGGGCCGACGATGCAGTCACGGCCCAGCCGGACCTTCGGGCCGATCACGGCATAGGGGCCGATGCGGGTGCCCTCGCCGATCTCGGTGCCGGGCTCGATGATCGCGGTTCGGTGGATCAGGGATGACGTCATGCGGAGTCCCGAACGGAGAGCGCCGGACGGTCCGGCACGCCGCTGATCCTGCCGCCCGGAACACCAGGGGCAAACTCAAAATTTGTTACAAATCATTGCGTTGGCCGCCGGCGCCGCAGCGCGGGCCGGCTTGGCCGGCGGGCACCGGCACGCTATGGTCGCGCAACCGCCGGGAGCTGCCATGACCACCGCCGCATCGGTTCCGTCCGCTGTCGATCCCGTCGAGATGACCGTTGCGGATGCGCAGGCCGCCTTCGCCCGGGGCGACGTCACGGCGGAGGCCCTGGCACAGGCCTTCCTCGACCGCATCGCCCGCTACAATCCGCGCTACGTCGCCCTGATCACGATGAACCCGGACGCCCTGCGCGAGGCCCGCGAGATCGACCGGCGGCGCGCGACCGGTGAGGCGCTGGGCCCGCTGGCCGGCGTGCCGGTCGTGGTCAAGGACACCATGGACATGGCCGGGCTTCCCAGCACCGGTGGCTGGCGGCTGCTCAGCGCGCGAGCCGGCGGCATCGACCTGATCCCGGCGATGAACTCGCCCGTCGTGGCGCGGCTGCGCGCCGCAGGCGCCGTCATCCTGGGCAAGACCAATGTCCCCGTCCTGAGCGCGTCCGGCAGTCATGCCGACGACAGCTGGGCCGGCGCGACGCTCAACGCCGCCGTCCCCGGCCGCAAGCCGGGCGGCAGCAGCGCCGGAACCGCCACCGCGGTCGCCGGCAGCCTCGCCGTGCTGGGCCTGGCGGAGGAAACCGGCGGCTCGATCCAGAACCCGGCTTCGGCCCAGGATCTGGTCGGGATCAAGCCGAGCTTCGGCCTGGTGCCCAATGCCGGCGTCATGCCGCTCGCCGGCAGCACCCGCGACGTCGTCGGCCCGATCGCGCGCTGCGTGCGCGACGCGGCGCTGGCGCTGGACGCGATCGCCGGCTTCAGCCCCGAGGATCCCAAGACCGTGGCCGGCATCGGCCACCGGCCGCGGGGTGGCTATGCCACCGGTCTCGACGCCGGATCGCTGCGCGGCAGACGCCTCGGCCTGTACGGGCCGGGATGGCGCCACCAGCCGCTCTCCGCCGAATCGGCGGCGCTGTACCGGCGGGCGATCGGCGAATTGCAGTCCCGGGGCGCGATCCTGGTCGAGGATCCCTTCGCGGGGACGGGCTTCGCCGACATCGCCCGACCGGCGCCGGGCGCCGACGGCTTCGACCCGCGCGGCATCGAGGCCCTGCCCTACGACCTGGACCGCTACCTGAAGCGGCTGGGCCCGAAAGCCACGCTCCAGTCCTTCGAGGCGTTCAGGACCGCGGTGGCGGCGGAGGATCCCTTCGCCCCCGGAGGCGTGCTCGCCTTCATGGCGGACCGGCCGGCGTTCCGGGCAAGCCTGGCCGACCCGCTGGCGCCGCCCGATCTGGCCGATTTCCTCGAAGCGAAAGAGGCCTACCTCGCCATCTTCACCGAGGTCATGGCGCGGCACAGGCTCGACGGGCTGGTGTTCCCGCAGATGCGCGAGGAGCTGCCGCCCCTGGGAAGTTCCGGATCGGTGCAGGAGACCTCGGTCTCCGAGATCAACATCGCCGGCCTGCCCGGCGTGACGGTGCCGGCTGGAACCTATGCGTCGGGCGCGCCCTTCGGCCTGATCTTCATCGGCCCGATGTGGAGCGAGGCGGACCTGCTGTCCTTCGCCTACGACTACGAGAGCGCCACCCGGCACCGCCGGCCACCGACCCTCAACCCGTGAGGCCCTCAGGCCGCTGCCAGGCCGCGCTTCGTATCCGACAGGAAGCGCAGCAGCAGATCGATCCCGCGGCGCTCGCCATAAGCATGATCGACCGCCGCCATCCGCTCGGCCTTGGTGCCCACGCCGCGGAACAGCATGCGGAACACCTTGCGCAGCATCAGCACATCCGCCTCGATGAAGCCGTTGCGGCGCAGCCCGACCTCGTTCAGCGACACCAGCCGGGCCCGGTCGCCCTGCGCCAGGCAGAAGGGCGGCACGTCCTGGGACACCATCGCGCCGGCCGCGACGAAGGCGAAGGCGCCGATCCGGGTGAATTGATGAACCGCGACCAGGCCGCTGAGAAAGGCATGGTCGCCGACCTCGCCATAGCCGGCGATCATCGCCCCGTTGACGAAGCGGGTGTGGCTGCCGATGCGGCAGTCGTGGCCGACATGGGCGTTGGCCATGAACAGGTTGCCGTCGCCGATCCTCGTCACCCCCAGGGGCCGCGCGGCGCCGGAATGGATGGTGACGTGTTCGCGGAACACATTGTCGTTCCCGATCCGCAGCCGACTGTTGCCGCTGTCCCATTTCAGGTCCTGGGGCGGCGCGCCGACGGATGCGAACTGGAAGATGTGGTTGCGATCGCCGATCTCGGTGTCGCCCTCGACCACGGCATGGGGGCCGACGACGTTGTCACGCCCAAGCCGTACGCCTGCGCCGATGACGGCGTAGGGCCCGATGCGGGTTCCGAGGCCGATCTCGGCGCCGGCGGCAATGATGGAGGTGGGATGGAGCAGACTCGACAAAGACATGACCTCGGCTGCCCCCGGAATGCATGGATAGAACCAGACCGACCTCTGGATTAGACTGGCAGTGTGCTTTTCTCGGCGCCGATACTGCGCCCAAACGGCCAATAACGGAACATCGAAATCCTCCCGCAACCATTGTACAGACGCAACCAAATAGAAAAATTCCAAACAGCGCATGTTTTCAACGGGATGCGAGACGAGAAGAATTCGTCCTGGCGTAATAGATTTCTCAATGCTGCCTGGGCAGACTCACGAGGGGAAGCCGATGGACCTGTCTACTCTGGTGATCTACGCCGTCACGCTCGGCGTGGCCTGCGCCGTGCCGGGCCCGACCACCGCGGCGCTGGTGGCGCGCGTGCTCGGCCGCGGCAGCCGGGGGGCGCTGGCCTTCTGTCTCGGGCTGGTGGCCGGCGACCTGATGTGGCTCGGCGCCACCGCGCTCGGCCTCGCCGTGCTGGCGGCGACGCTGCAGCCGGTCTTCGTCGCGATCAAATATGCCGGCGCCGTCTATCTGCTGTATCTGGCCTGGCGGCTGTGGACCACCCCGGCGACAGGGCCGGTCGAGGCGCAGCCGGTGCGCGGCGAAGGCATCCGGCTGTTCCTGACCGGCATCTCGGTCTGCCTCGGGAACCCGAAGACGACGCTGTTCTACCTGGCGCTGCTGCCGACCATCATCGACCTGCCGCGGCTGAGCTGGATCGGCTTCGCCGAGCTCGCCGCCACACTGGTCGTGGTCTACGGCGCGGTGCTGGCGCTTTATGTCATGCTGGCCCTGCGCGCCCGCCGGATGTTCCGGTCGCCGCGGGCGCTCAAGGCGATCAACCGCGGCACCGGCGCGGTGATGGCCGGCGCCGCGGTGGCGGTGGCGACGCGCTAAGATTCGCCCGTCGCGACACTCGCGGACGATTTTTCAGCGTCGGCTGTCGAAAGCGCCCGCCCGTCCCCGACATCGACATGACGGGACAGGCTGTCCCGGGCACCGAAGCGGAGGTTCCGATGCGCTATATGATGCTGATCCACCACGACGACGCCGCGCTCGCCAAGGCGCCGCCATCGCTCTGGAGCGACTATGCCGCCTTCAAGGAGGCAGCCGCGAAGGCTGGCATTTCGTTCGAACCGGGCATCCGGCTGCAGCCGAGCTCGGCGGCTAGCACCGTCCGCGTCACCGGCGACCGGACCGAGGTCCTCGACGGGCCGTATGCCGACACCAAGGAGCAGCTCGCCGGGTATTTCTTGATCGATGTGCCCGACCTGGACCAGGCGATCGCCTGGGCGGCCCGCTGCCCGAGCGCGCGCTACGGCAGCATCGAGATCCGCCCCATCGCCCCGGCCTGACGTGCCGGCGGGGACGGGAGATCAGGCCGGGCGAGCCGCCGAGCGCGTGGCGCGCGAGAGCTACGGCCGGCTGGTCGCCCTCCTCGCCGCGCGGACGAGGGACGTGGCCGCCGCCGAGGATGCGCTGGCGGAGGCCTTCGCCGCGGCGCTTCGCCAGTGGCCCGAGAGCGGCGTTCCCGACAACCCCGCCGCATGGCTTCTCGCCATCGCGCGGCGGCGCGGCATCGACGCGGCGCGGCGACGCGCCGTCGAGACCGCCGGCGCGGACCGCCTCGCGCTGATGGCCGAGGAGCTGGAGGCGGCGGCCTCGTCGCCCGAGGCGATCCCCGACCGCCGCCTCGCCCTCATGTTCGCCGGCGCGCATCCGGCGATCGAGCGCGGGATGCGCGCACCGCTGATCCTGCAGACGGTGCTCGGCCTCTCCGCCAGCGAGATCGCGGCCGCCTTCCTGGTGCCGCCCAAGACGATGGGCCAGCGTCTGGTTCGGGCGAAGACCCGCATCCGCGATACCGGCATCCCCTTCCGCGTGCCCGACCGCGAGGAGCTGCCGCAGCGGCTCGACGCCGTGCTCGAGGCGATCTACGCGATCTATGCGCGGGGCTGGCACGAGCTCGACGACGGCGCCCCGCGGCTCGCCGAGGAGGCGATCTGGCTCGGCCAGCTCGTGGTCGGCCTTCTTCCGGACGAGCCGGAGGCGAAGGGAATGCTGGCGCTGATGTCCTACGCCGAGGCCCGGCGGCTGGCGCGGCGGGCCGAAGACGGGACGTTCGTGCCGCTGGAGGAGCAGGATGTCGCCCGCTGGGACCGCGGCGCGCTGGCCACGGCGGAGCGGCTGCTGCGCGAGGCGAGCGCGGCCGGGCCGAGCGGCCGGTATCAGATCGAGGCGGCGATCCAGTCGGCCCATGTCGCGCGGCGGCTGGGCGGCGCGGCGACCTGGCCGGCGATCGTCGCCCTCTACGATCATCTCCTCGCGCTGACGGGCTCGCCGGTCGTCGCGCTCAACCGTGCGGCCGCCCTCGCGGAGACGGACGGCCCGGACGCGGCGCTCGCCGCGCTCGACCCGCTCGCGGCCGATGACAGGCTGGCCGGCTACCAGCCTTACTGGGCGGCGCGCGGGGCCCTCCTCGCCCGCGCCGGCCGGACGGCCGAGGCGCGGGAGGCGCTGACCCGGGCGCTCGGCCTCGCCGACGATCCCGCCGTGCGGACCTATCTGCGCGCGCGGATCGAGAGGCTTGCCGAGGGCGTCCGCCGACCCTAGCCGACCGCCGCGATCACCGCGTCGCAGACGCGGTCGGCGTCGGCGTCGGACAGGAACGGGTGCATCGGCAGGCTCAGCACCTCGCGGCTCAGCGCCTCGCTGACCGGCAGCGAGCCCTCGCCCTCGCCATGGGCGCGGTAGGCCTCCGCCAGATGCATCGGCGTCGGATAGTAGATCGCGGTCGGGACCCCGGCCTCGCCCAGCTTCGCCCGCACCGCGTCGCGCTCCGGCACGCGGATGGTGTATTGCGCCCAGGCGCAGCTCAGCCCGTCCGGCATCACCGGCGTCTGGACGCGGTTGGACAGGCGGGCCGAATAGTGCCGCGCCAGCCGGTCGCGGGCCTTCAGCTCCTCGCCGAAGCTGGGCAGCTTGGCCAGCAGCACCGCCGCCTGAATGGTGTCGAACCGGGCGTTGAGGCCGACCCGCACCGTGTCGTAGCGGCTCTTGCCCTCGCCATGGACACGGATCGACTTCAGCACCGCGGCCAGCTCGTCGTCATCGGTGAAGACGGCGCCGCCGTCGCCATAGCAGCCGAGCGGTTTGGCCGGGTAGAAGCTGGTGGCGGTGACCGGCGCCAGCGATCCGACCGGGCGGCCATGGAAGGCGCCGCCGAAGCTCTGCGCCGCATCGGCGATGATGAACAGGCCCTGCGCGTCGGCGATCGCCTGCAGCTTCGGATAGTCGACCGGCAGGCCGAACAGGTCGACCGCGATCACCGCCTTCGGCGCCAGCTTGCCCGCCGTCTTGGTAGCGGCGATGCGGCGCTCCAGATCGGCCAGGTCGATCAGGTAGGTCTCGGGATCGACATCGACGAAGACCGGCGACGCGCCGAGCAGCAGGATCGCCTCCGCCGTCGCGGTGAAGGTGAAGGCCGGCACGAAGACGGCGTCGCCCGGGCCGATCCCCCGCGCCATCAGCGGCATGATCAGCGCGTCGGTGCCGCTCGACACCGTCAGGCAGTGGCGGGCGCCGGCGCGGCGCGCCAGCTCGCCCTCCAGCTCCGCCACCTCCGGCCCCAGGATGTACTGGCCGTGATCGAGCACCGCATGGATGCGGGCGTCGATCAAAGGCTTCAGGCGGGCGTATTGCTGCTTGAGGTCGACGAAGGGAAGCGACACGGGCGAGCCTCGGCTGAATCAGAATCGGGGCTGATGTAGCCCCGCCCCGGCCATGACGCCAGCCGGAACTGCGATCCGGACAAACCGTCTAAGGGGTTGGGCCGTCTCAGGGGTTGGGCCGCCTCAGTGCTCGGGCGCATCCGGCCCGAGCGAGCGCAGCAGGTCGACCAGGCGGCGGCGGACTGTCGGGTCCTCGATCCGGTAATAGGCGCGCACCAGCTCCAGCGTCTCTCGGCTCGCCACCATCTCGGTATCGGTCACCGGAGGCCCGGCACCGCCATTCGGCTGAGCGTCGGACATGCCCTCGAAGAAATAGCCGACCGGCACGTTGAGGATGCGCGTCAGCTGGTGCAGCCGACTGGCGCTGACGCGGTTGGCGCCGCGCTCGTATTTCTGGATCTGCTGGAACGACACGCCGAAGGCCGCAGCCAGCTTCTCCTGGCTCATTCCCAGCAGGGTGCGGCGCTGGCGCAGGCGGGCACCGACGTGGACGTCCACCGGGTCCGGGCCATCCTCCGTGATGGTCTTGCGCCGGCGTTGTCGGTCCGTGCCGCGGTTGGCCATTCTGGTCTATCCTCCTGCGGGCCTCGGCCCGACACCGAATACGATCGCGAACGACCGATCTGGTGCGGTCCCCCGGTGCCGCAGCGTCGAACCCGGCCCGCCTCATACTATAGTATGTCGCGAAGAACCGGGCCGCAATACCCGTACAAGGCGATCTGCACCGCGACCCTTAACCCGCACGCCCCAGTACTGGTTCCACCGCCGCGAGGTCCGGCAGGGGAATGTGGCAGCGGATGACATGGCCGTCGCCGTTGGCGCGTTCGGGCGGCGCCTGGGTCTCGCAGATGCCGCCCAGCTTGCGCGGGCAGCGGGTGTGGAAGGGGCAGCCCTGCGGCGGGTCGAGTGGGCTGGGCAGCGGCCCCTCCAAGATGATGCGCTTCTTCTCGATCGTTGGGTCGGCGACCGGCACGGCGGCCAGCAGCGCCTCGGTGTAGGGGTGATAGGGCGGCTGGAAGACGGCGTCGGTCGTCCCCTGCTCCATGATCTGGCCGAGATACATCACCACCACCCGGTCGGCCAGGTAACGGACCACGCCGAGATCGTGGCTGATGAACAGGAGTGTGGTGCCGGAGCGGCGCTGGATATCGACCAGAAGGCCGGTGACCGCGGCCTGGACCGAGACGTCGAGGGCCGAGACCGGCTCATCCGCCACCACCATCGCCGGGGCGCCGGCGAAGGCGCGGGCAATGCCGACGCGCTGTTTCTGCCCGCCGGAGAGCTGCCGCGGCTTGCGGTCGATGAAGGCGTGCGGCAGCTTGACCAGGTCGAGCAGGCGCAGCACCTCCTCCTCGACCTCGCGCCGGCCCTTCTTGACCCCGAACTTGCGGATCACCCGGCCGATCTGCTGGCCCACGGTCATGCTGGGATTCAACGTGTCGTTCGGGTTCTGGAACACCATCTGCAGCGAGGACAGGAGCTCGGCGTCGCGGCGCTGCACCGGCTTGCGGCCGATGTCCGTGCCACGGAAGGAGACGGTGCCGTCGGTCGCGGTCTCCAGCCCCATCAGCACCCGGGCGAAGGTCGACTTGCCGCAGCCGCTCTCGCCGACGATGGCGACGGTCTGGCCGCCGCGGGCCTCGAAGCTGATCGCCTCGTTGGCGCGGACATAGCGGGTGCGCTCGCTGCCCAGCAGGGCCGCGATCGAGTTGTCGTAGACCGGGTAGTGCTTGCGCATGGCCGCGACCTCCAGCACCGGCTGGTCGTTGGCGACGGCGGTGGGCGCGGCCTCGAACGGCGCCGCGGCCGGTGGCTGCGCCTCGATCTCCTCCCAGCGCAGGCAGCGCACCCGCCGGGTCTCGCTGGCCGGCAGCATCGGCACCGGCGCGGCGTCGCAGCGCCCGGGCTGGAAATGGTCGCAGCGCGGACCGAACCAGCAGCCCTGCGGCCGGTTCTGCGGCAGCGGCAGCTGGCCGCGGATCGGCACCAGCGGCCGGCTGGTCTTGTCGCGCGCCGGGGTCGGGATGCAGCCGAACAGGCCCTGGGTGTAGGGGTGGCGCGGGGCGGCGAAGATCTGGTCGATCGTCCCCTCCTCCACCGCCTGGCCGGCATACATGACGCAGACCCGGTCGCAGGTCTCGCGGATCAGCCCGAGATTGTGGCTGATGTAGAGCATGGCGGTGCCCAGTGTCCGGCCCAGCTCGGCGATCAGGTCGACGATGCCGGCCTCGACGGTGACGTCGAGCGCCGTGGTCGGCTCGTCGAGCAGCAGTAGCGACGGGTTCGACAGGAGCGCCATGGCGATGACCACGCGCTGCTGCTGGCCGCCCGAGATCTGGTGCGGATAGGCCTGCAGCACCCGGTCGGGATCGCCCAGCCGGACCCGGGCCAGCATGTCGCGCGCCCGGGCCAGCGCCTGCTCGCGGCTGCAGCCGGGCTCGTGGCACAGCGGCACCTCGGCCAGCTGGTCGCCGATCTGCATCGCCGGGTTCAGCGCCGCCATCGGCTCCTGATACACCATGGCGATCTCGGCGCCGCGGATCCGCCGCAGCTCTTCCTCCGGCATCGCCAGCATGTCTCGGCCGCGGAATTTCATGCTGCCGCCGGCGATCCGGCCGTTGCGGCCGAGATAGCGCATAATCGCCATCGCCACGGTCGACTTGCCGCAGCCGCTCTCGCCCACCAGCCCGACGCATTCGCCGGGGCGGATGGTCAGCGAAAAGTCGACCACCGCCGGAATCTCGGCGGCGCGGGTGAGGTAGGAGATCGAAAGCCGGTCGATCTCGAGGATCGGGGAGGTGCTGTCGCGCGGCGGGATCAGCTCGACCGTCATCGCCTCAATCCTTCAATGAGATCTCGCGCAGACCGTCGGCCAGCAGGTTCAGGCCGAGGACGAGCGACGAGATGGCGATGCAGGGGAAGACCGTCATCCATGGCGCGAAGGTGGCCATGGCGCGGGTCTCGTTGACCATGCCGCCCCAGTCCGGGTCCGGCGGCGGCAGGCCGAGGCCGAGGAAGCCCAGCACGCCGATGGTGATGATCGTGTAGCCCAGACGCAGGCAGGCATCGACGATCAACGGCCCGCGCGCGTTCGGCAGGATCTCGACGAACATGATGTAGAGCGAGGATTCCCCGCGGGTCTGCGCCGCGGCGACGTAGTCACGGTTGCGCAGGTCAAGCGTCAGGCCACGGACGATGCGCATGATGCCGGGGGCGCTGGCGCAGGTGACCGCCAGCACGATGTTGATGCCGGACGGGCCGAAGGTGGTGATGATGACGACGTAGAGCACCAGGATCGGGAAGGACAGGATGATGTCGCCGATCCGGCTGAGCACGTCGTCCCACAGCCCGCGCTTGTAGCCGGCGAACAGCCCCATGGTGACGCCGAGGACATAGGCGCAGGCGGTGGCCAGAGGGGCGTAGATCAGCACCCGCTGGGCGCCCCAGATCACCCGGCTGAGGATGTCGCGGCCGAGCTGGTCGGTGCCGAGCCAGAACACGCCGCCCATCGGGGCCGCGGTGCCGGGCGGCTTGAACGGCAGCAGGGTCTGGTTCGGCGGGAACGGCGCGAGCACCGGCGCGAGGATCGCCACGGCGACCCAGAACAGCACGATCAGCGCGCCGATCAGCCCGACCCAGCTCTCGCGCAGCAGCAGCACCGAGCGCAGCGCGCGGAGGATCGGGTTGCGGCCCAGCGAGGATGGTGGCGGCGGCAGCGAGATCTCGGCCATTCCGTCCCCCTCAGGTGAAGCGGATGCGTGGGTTGAGATAGGTGTAGCCGATATCGGCGATGGTCTGGGTCGCGACCGCGACGAAGACCGAGACCATGGCGCAGGCCTGGATCAGGTAGATGTCCTGGTTCAGCGAGGCTTCGAGCAGCAGGGCGCCGAAGCCCTTGTAGCCGAAGAAGGCCTCGACCACGATCACGCCGGACAGGAGCCAGTTGATCTGCAGCACGATCACGGTGAAGGGCGCGATCAGCGCGTTGCGCAAGGCGTGGCGCAGGATCACCCGCCGATAGGGGATGCCCTTCAGCACCGCCGTGCGGATATAGGGGCTCTGCATCACCTCGGCCATCGAGGCGCGCATCATCCGGGTGACGTAGCCGAAATCGTACAGCACCAGCACCGCGACCGGCATGACCAGCTGCAGGATATCGAAGCCCTGGTTCATGCCACTCGTCCCCGGCAGCCATTTCAGGGCGAGGACGAAGAGGAAGGACAGGAAGGTCGCCGAGGCGAATTCCGGCACCGAGGTGGTGACGATCGACAGGATCGAAATCGAGCGGTCGGTGGCCGAGCCCTCGCGCATGCCGGCCAGGACGCCGAGCACGACCGAGACCGGGACCATGATCAGGAAGACGAAGGCGGCGAGGATCGCGGTGTTCTGCAGCCGGGGCCAGAGCACGTCGGCGACCGGGGTCTTGAAGCGCAGCGAGTCGCCGAACTCGCCGCTCGCCATCCGGCCGAGCCAGGCCAGGTAGCGCTCGTACCAGGGCGCGAAATAGCCGTGCGCCTCGAGCCACAGCTGCCGCTGCTCCTCCGAGCTGTAGGGGCCGAGGACCTTCACCGCCACGGCCGAACCGTTCACCTCCAGCAGGAGGAAGACCAGCAGCGACACCGCCAGCATGGTCAGGAGCATGAAGAGGACGCGTTTGGCGAGGAAGATCAGCATCGCCGGACCGCCTCCCCTGCCTGGGCGGGGCGCAGGGCGGGCGCATGGCCTCTCCCGCATGGCGGGAGAGGCAACATCGAAGCCGCGACGCTTCGGGTCATGCGCTTGTCTCGGGCGAAAGCCGTCACGCCGACAGCCACACCTTGTCGAAATACATCTCGCGGGCGAAGTGGTAGGCGAAGCCCTGCACCTTGTCCGTGCTGGCAGTGTAGATCTTCAACCAGAACGGGATGATGGTGATGGCGTCGTCCTGCAGCATCTGCTCGATCTGCTTCACGATCTCCTTGCGCTTCGGCACATCGATCGTGGCCTGCGCCTGGTTCAGGAGCTTCTCGAACTCCGGGTTGTCGTAGCCGGTCTCGTTCCAGGCCGCGCCCTTGCGGTAGGCGACGTCGAGCACCTGGACGCCGAGCGGCCGCGTGGTCCACTGCGTCACGCTGAACGGCCAGGAGGTCCAGCGGTCCCAGTAGGTGCCGCCGGGCAGGATGTTGACCTTCAGATTGATGCCGGCCGGCTTCATCATCTCGGACAGCACCACGCCGATCTGGCCTTCCCATTTCGGGTCGTCGACGCAGTTGATCTCGATGTCGAGGCCGTTCGGGTGGCCGGCCTCGGCCAGCAGCTTCTTGGCCTTCTCGTAGTCCTGCTTCATCGGGCCGAGATCGGTGTATTCCGGATGGATCGGCGCGACGTGGAAATCCTGGCCCGGGACGCCCAGCCCCTGATAGGCGAGCTGCAGCAGACGGTCGTGGTCGACGCAGGCCTGGACCGCCTGGCGCACCCGCTTGTCGTCGAACGGCTTCTCGGTCACCCGCATGCGGGCGACGCCGACGATGGCCGTGTCCTTGTCATAGACCTTGAGCTGCGGATTGGCCTGGTAGCCGGGCAAGAGGTTGGGGTCGAGCTTGTACAGCAGGTCGACCTGGCCGGAGGACAGGGCCGCCAGCTCCGCCGCCGGGTCAGGGCCGAGGTCGATGAACTGCAGCTCGTCGATATAGGGCTCACCGCCCCAGTAGTCCGCCTTCTTGGTGTACACCGCGCGCTGGCCGACCACGTATTCCTTGAGGGTGAACGGGCCTGTGCCGATCGGGTGCTTGATCAGGTTCGACTCGAACTTTGTGGCGAAGTCGCGGTGGAAGATCAGCGCCGGATAGTCACCCAGGCTCTCGGGGAAGGAGAGCATGGCGTTCTGGAAATGGAACCGCACCGTGTGGTCGTCCACCCGCTCCAGCGCGTTCGGCGCCATCTTGATGGTGTCGCCTTCCTTCACCGTCAGGCCGCTGAACCGGCCCTGGTTGGAGGAGCCGGTCTTGCTGTCGAGCCAGCGGGTGAAGGTATTGATCACGTCGTCGGCGTTGAAGTCGTCGCCGTTGCTCCACTTCACCCCCTTGCGGAGCGACAGCGTCCAGACCGTGACGTCGTCATTCGCCGTCCATTTCTCGGCGAGATGGGGATGGGCAAGGTTGTCGGTGCCGATCCGCACCAGCGGCTCGATCAGCTGCCGCGCCGAATTGCCCTTCTCCGACCAGTCGTAGATGGCCGGGTCGCTGGCATCCATCACGAACATGCCGACCCGCAGCGTGCCGCCCTTGCGCGGCGTGTCCTGGGCCAGGGCCTGCGGCATGATCGGCTCGCCGGTCACCATCGAGGCCACGGAGTATGCGGTCGGGATCGCCAGGCCGAGCAGCACCGAGCTGCGCAGGAATTCGCGCCGGTCGACCCGGCCGTCGCGCAGATCCTCGGCCAGTTTTGGAATCGCGACGTGAACCTTCCCCAGATCCTTGATGTCCATCAGGCTCTCCCTGTCGAGACGCTGGAACCACCCTGCCCGGGCGGCGGCTTTCTTGCGCTTTTTTCGAAGCCTCGGCCCGCAACCGAGACTATTAGACGGCCGGCCGGCCACAGCCTTGTTTCCCGTGGCGACAAACAAGCGCCCGTCCGCGACATCGCGCCGCCGGACCCGGCCGGAAGTATCGGGGCCGTTCCGCCGCGGCGTCAAACCCTAATCCCCGTCCGTCGCCCGTCTGCGGCGTGCGGCGCCGTGGCGTTCGGGGAGCCGCGCCGCTATCGTCCGCGCGTCGCCCGCCGCGCAGGAGTGAACAAGTGGCCTTCGACAATGACGCCGATGTCGAGCTGATTGAACGGCGGACGGAGTATGCCGGCTTCTTCCGGCTGGACCGGCTGCAGCTGCGCCACCGCCGCTTCGACGGCGGCTGGACCGACCCGCTGTCGCGCGAGCTGGTGCTGCGCCGCCCGGCCGTCGGCCTCTTGCCCTACGACCCGGTCGCCGACCGGGTGGTGCTGGTGGAGCAGTTCCGCCTCGGCGCCTGGATCGCCGACCGGCCGGCGTGGATGCTCGAGATCCCGGCCGGGCTGATCGATGCCGGCGAATCACCGGAGCATTCCGCCGCCCGCGAGACCCGGGAGGAGACCGGACTGGAGGTGGCCGAGCTGCTGCCGGTCGGCGAGTTCGCCACCAGCCCCGGCGGCTTCAACGAATGGGTCAGCCTGTTCTGCGGCCGCGTCCAGGCCCCGGCCGAGCGCAGCCTGCACGGGTTGGCGACGGAGCAGGAGGACATCCGCATCCTGCCGATGCCGGCCGAGGAAGCCCTGGCGTTCCTGGCGGAGGGCCGGATCCAGAACGCGATCACCCTGATCGCGCTGCAGTGGTTCGCGTTGAACCGGGAGTCGCTGCGGCGCCGCTGGGCGTCGCTTGAAGCCGCCGGTGGTGCCCTCTAAGGTCGCGGGAAACGCCGCGATCCGAGAATGGGACCGAGCATGAGCAACACGCCTTCCCCCCAGATCGCCGACGGCCTCGTCGGTGCGATCGGCAACACGCCGCTGATCCGGCTGCGCCGGCTGTCGGAGGAGACCGGCTGCGAGATCCTGGGCAAGGCCGAGTTCCTCAACCCCGGCGGCTCGGTCAAGGACCGGGCGGCGCTGGCGATCATCCGCGACGCCGAGGCGCGTGGCACGCTTCGGCCCGGCGGCACCATCGTGGAGGGCACGGCCGGCAACACCGGCATCGGCCTGGCCCTGGTCGGCTGCGCGCTCGGCTATCGCAGCGTCATCGTCCTGCCACGGACCCAGAGCCAGGAGAAGAAGGATGCGATCCGGCTGGCCGGCGCCAAGCTGGTCGAGGTCGACGCCGTGCCCTACAAGGATCCCGGCAACTACGTGCACGTCTCCGAGCGCCTGGCGGCGGAGCTGGCGCAGAGCGAACCGAACGGCGCCATCTGGGCCAATCAGTTCGACAATGTCGCCAACCGCGACGGCCATTACCGCACCACCGGGCCGGAGATCTGGGACCAGACCGGCGGCAAGGTCGACGGCTTCACCTGCGCCGTCGGCACCGGCGGCACGCTCGCCGGCGTCGCCATGGCGCTGAAGGAGCGCAACCCGAAGGTGCAGATCGCGCTGACCGACCCGCTGGGGGCTGCCCTCTACAACTGGTACGAGCATGGCGAGCTGAAGGCCGAGGGCAGCTCGATCACCGAAGGCATCGGCCAGGGCCGGGTGACGAAGAACCTCGAGGGCATGCCGCTCGACTGGGCGCAGCAGGCGACCGACCAGGAGGCGCTGGAGATCCTGTTCCGCCTGGCCAAGGAGGAGGGGCTGCTGATGGGCGGCTCCACCGGCATCAACCTGGCCGGCGCGGTGAAGATGGCGCGGCGGATGGGGCCGGGCCACACCATCGTCACCATCCTGGCGGACCACGGCAGCCGCTATCAGTCCAAGCTCTACAACCCGCAATTCCTGCGCGAGAAGGGATTGCCGGAACCCGACTGGCTGGAGACCGGCGCATGACAGAGCTTCTGTTCCGCGACGACGCCTATGCCCGCAGCGCGACCGCCACCGTGGTCGCCGCGGCGCCGGACGGCATCGCCCTGGACCGGACCGTGTTTTACGCCACCGCCGGCGGCCAGCCGGGCGACACCGGCGTGATCCGCTGGGCCGGCGGCGAGGTCGCGGTCGCCGACACCCGCAAGGGCGAGGTGCCGGACGAGATCCGCCACGTCATCGCGGACGGCGTCGCCCTGCCCGCCCCCGGCACGCCGGTCGAGCTGGCGCTGGACTGGGAGCGGCGCTACCGGCACATGCGGATGCACACCGCGCTGCACCTGCTGTGCGTCGCGGTGCCCGGTGCCGTCACCGGCGGCCAGATCGGGGCGGAGCGCAGCCGGCTCGACTTCAACGTGCCGGGCGACGCGCTGGACGCCGAGGCGATCACCGCCCGGCTGAACGATCTGGTCGAGGCGGCGCTGCCGATCGAGACCGACTGGATCACCGACGAGGAGATGGCGGCGCGGCCGGAGCTGGTGCGCACCATGTCGGTCAAGCCGCCGACCGGCTTCGGCCGGGTGCGGCTGGTGCGGATCGGCGACGCCGCCGCCCCGGTCGACCTGCAGCCCTGCGGCGGCACCCATGTCCGCAGCACGGCGGAGATCGGCAAGCTGGCGGTCGCCAAGATCGAGAACAAGGGCAAGCAGAACCGCCGGGTCGTCATCACCTTCGCGGGCGAAGCATGAACACCATCGTCTCGACATCCTGGCTGGCCGACCATCTCGACGATCGGGACGTTCGTATCGTCGATGCCACCTGGCACCTGCCGGGTACCAATCGCGACGCCGCGACGGAGTTCGCCGCGGCGCATATCCCGGGCGCGGTGTTCTTCGACATCGACGACATCGCCGCGCCGGAAAGCAAGACGCCGGGCGGCCTGCCGCACATGCTGCCGCCGCCCGGGCTGTTCGCCGAGAAAATGGCCGCGCTCGGCATCGGCAATGACAGCTTCGTCGTCTGCTACGACGCGCACGGGCTGATGAGCGCCGCCCGCGCCTGGTGGATGCTGCGCGCCTTCGGCCATGACGGCGTGGCCGTGCTGGATGGCGGGCTGCCGACCTGGAAGGCCGAGGGGCGGCCGCTGGCGAACGGCGTGCCGACACCCGCCCCGGCGCGCTTCACCCCGCATCTGCGGCCGGCGCTGATCCGCAGCAAGGCCGAGATCCTGGCCGGCTGGGCCGGGACGCTGATCGACGCCCGGGCGCGCGAGCGCTTCGAGGGCACGGCGCCGGAGCCGCGGCCCGGCCTGCGCGGCGGCCACATCCCCGGCGCCCTGAACCTGCCCTTCGGCGACCTCCTCGACCCGGCGACCAAGACCCTGCTGCCGCCCGAGGCGATCGCCGCGCGCTTCGCCGCCGCCGGCCTGCCGGATAGCGGCCCGGTGACGGCGAGCTGCGGCAGCGGCATCACCGCTTGCGTCCTGGCCCTCGGCCTGCACCGGATCGGGCGGGAGGATGCCGCGGTCTATGACGGCTCCTGGGCCGAATGGGGGCTGCCGGGCGACACGCCGGTCGAGACCGGCCCGGCGGCCGGGAGGCGGAGATGAGCGGCAAGCCCGTCGCCGAGCTGACGATCACCGTCACTCAGCTGGAGATGACGGCCAAGCCCACGCGGCCGGCCCCGCCGCCGCCATTGGGCCGCCATGTGCTGCTGCGGGCCGAGCCGCCGACCGTCTCCTTCTACCGCTATCTCTACGACACGGTGGGCGCCAACTGGCTGTGGACCGACCGGCGGGAATGGGACGACAGCCGGCTCGCCACCCGGCTGAACGACGAGCGCACCGGCGTCTACGTGCTCTACGTCAACGGCACGCCCGCCGGATTCGGCGAGTTGTTCCAGGCCAGCGACGACGTCACCGACCTCGCCTATTTCGGGCTGATCCCGGAATTCATCGGCCGCCGGCTGGGGCCGTTCCTGCTGTGGTCGCTGATCGACATCGCCTGGATGCGGCCGATCCGGCGGATGACGGTCGACACCTGCAACCTCGACCATCCGAAGGCCCTGGCCCATTACCAGCGCGCCGGCTTCGTGCCCTATGCCCAGCGCGTGGTGCGCCGGCCAGACCCGCGCCTGACCGGCCTGCTGCCGCGGACCGCCGCGCCGCACATCCCCCTCGCGACCTGAGAGGCTTCTGCGCCGGGGATGCGCGGCCGCCGATGCCTCAGAAACCGAGGATCATGCCGGTGATCAGGTTGGCGTTCTCGAAATCCCCGCCCTGGCGGAAGTTCTGCTTCTCGTAGATGACCTGGGCATAGGTGTTCAGGCCGGGTGCGAGCGTGTAGGTCACGTTGGCACCGACGATGTGGTCGTCCTTCAGGTCCTCGCCGCTGGTGAATTCGGACTCCAGGCCGTTGTTCTTGTCGGCCCAGGTGTAGGCGTAGGACAGCGATGCAAGGAACGGCCCCGTCTGATAGCTGATGTCGCCGATGATGGTGTCGACCGGCTTGTCCGAAGCCGCGAGCTGCTCGTTATGGGTCCAGTTCACGCTGGCCCAGATGCCCTGATAGCCGACCTGGCCGCCCAGCGTGTAGACCTCGAGATCATGGCCGCCCGGGTTGGCCCCGTCCGCCGACGTCTGGACACCGGCGCCGTAGGCCGCCGTGGCCGCCGCGCGGACCGACCAGTCGCCGAACGTGTTCTCGTAGTTGACGCCGCCGGTGACGACGTTCTCGTAATAGGTCTCGTCGTCGTCGAACAGGTCGCTTCGGCCGCCATTGCCGGCATGATCCGCCCCGCCGACCACCGGCGTGAAGTCGACGGCGAAGCTGAAGCCGCTGAAGGTCGGCGAGGTGTATTTGATCCGGGTGTCCTGATTGGTCAGGCCGGCGAGATAGGTCGCGTTGATCGAGTAGAACTCGCCGCCGCCCAAGGGAAAGTCGCCGTCGAGCAGCTCGCCGAAATTCATGCCGCCGGCACCCATCTTGCCGGCCAGCTCGTCATGGACATAGACGTAGCCGATGTCGTCGGCGACGGTCGGCGCATCGCCGAGGGTGAGGGTGCCGAAGCCGCCCTGCACATAAGCGTAGACGCGGGTGATGTCGACGTCGTCGCGGCGGTTGACCGAATCGAAGCGGATGCGGCCGCCATATTCGAGACCCGAATCGGTGACGTTCTTGACGTCGAAGATCAGCCGCGCATTGGTCTGGAAATCATAGTCGCGATCGAAGTCGCTGTGCTGGCTGTCGGTGAGCACCAGAGTGGACTGCCACCCGACGAAGCCGCTGATCTTCAGCTGAAGACCGGAGGTCACGTTCGTGTCGGCTGCCGACGCCGAGCCGGCCAATCCCATGGCGGCGAGTGCCGCACCACCCAGAAGGACCTTCTTCACTTCCCCTCCTCCTGCCGTTGATCTCGGCCGCCTCTTGTTCCGGACTGTGCCCGCTGCCGGAATCAGCTGTCGCCGGGGCCGCGAGAGCCTGCATCAAGAGATAGAGAGAGTGCGGCTCCCGGGATGGGTTCGGCTGCGCCACCCGTGTCGGAGAGATGCCGGGACTGAGCCATCCGCGAGATGACCGGACGGTAATCTCGCCGCTGGGACATGGCAACGTCTATATACGTTCCCGAACGTATGTAAATTGAGCAGAGCACGCTCTGAAGGTAGCTCAGAAAAAAGGATGCGCGGCCTGCAGAGCCGCGCATCCTCCATCGACCGGACGTGACTTTTCAGCCTTCGAGGGGACGAGACAGAGACCGTTAGGAGTGGTCTGTCACGCCCGGTCTTCCCGGAGACCTCCCGGGGTAGCGTCCTCCCGGCCTCAGAAGGCCAGGAGCACGCCGGTCAGGAGGTTGCCAGTCTCGAAATCCGCCCCCTGGCGGAAGTTCTGCTTCTCGTACACCACCTCGGCGTAGGTGTTCAGGCCCGGCGCCACCGTGTAGGTGAAGTTCACGCCGGCGATGTGGTTGTCCTCGAGATCGCGGCCGCTGGTCTCGCTCGAGTCCAGGCCATTGCCCTTGTCCGACCAGGTGTAGGCGTAGGAGGCCGACGCCAGGAACGGACCCCACTGGTAGCTGAGGTCGGCGAGGATGGTGTCGACCGGCTTGTCGGCGACGGCGACGCTCTCGTTGTGGGTCCAGTTCACGCTGGCGACGATGCCGCCGGACCCGATCGTGCCGCCGAGGGTGTAGACCTCGAGGTCGTTGCCGTTCGGGTTGGCCCCGGATTCGGACGTCCTGACGCCGTTGCCGTAGCTGGCCGACGCAAAGAGGCCGAGCGACAGGGCGTCGAACGTGTTCTCGTAGGCGATACCGCCGGTGACGACGTTCTCGTAATAGGTGTCGTCGTCGTTGAACAGGTCGTTGCGGCCGCCGTTGCCGGCGTGCTCCGCGCCACCGACCACCGGCGTGAAGTCGATGCCGAAGCTGAAGCCGCCAAAGCTCGGCGAGGTATACTTGATACGGGTGTCGGCGTTGTTCAGGCCAGCGAGGTAGGTGGGGCCGATCGAGTAGAACTGGCCGCCACCCATGATGCCGTAGCTGTCCAGCAGGTCGCCGTAACCCATACCGCCGGCGCCCATCTCGCTGGCGAGCGCGTCGTGGGCATAGACGTAGCCGAAGTCGTCACCCGCCGTCGGCCCGTTACCGAACATCACCTCGCCGAAGCCGCCCTTCACATAGACATAGGTGCGGGTGACATCGACGTCGTCGCGGCGATTGACCGAGTTCAAGCGGATACGAGCGCCGTACTCGAGGCCGGAGTCGGTAACGTTCTTGAGGTCGAACTGAATCCGGGCGTTGGACTGGAAGTCGTAGTCCCGGTCGAACTCCGAGTTCTGGCTATCCCCCAGATTCAGCGCGGCCTGGAAGCCGACGAAGCCCGTGATCTTCATCTGAAGACCGGACGTCACATTCGTCCCCTGGTCCTGCGCCGACGCCGGCATCGCACCGATCAGAGCAGCGGCGGCGAGCGCCGTACCACCCAGCAATACCTTCTTCATCTTCCCTCCTATGCCCCGCATCGGTGCGGAGCGATTCGCTCAAGACGCCTCTCGGCCCGCCTGCTTGCTTGTCCTGTCCTGGCTGTCCGCCAGGGCTTGCAGGCAAGAACCCGACGCTGCCGGTCGGGCGATGGCGGCCGTGTCGAAAGCGAGTCCCCCCGAAACGGCGCCGATCTGTGTCGTCGAAGGCACAGTCCGATCGATCGTGATTTGGTCGGCCGGACGGTGCCCTGAGACTTCCGGGACCATAGTCTCGCCCCCGCAGACGCGGCAATTGGATTATACATCCTAGAATGTATGTAAGATGAAATCACAACGAGCTGTTGCGGAGAAGCCACACTTTCTTACGGCCACGGCAACTCGGGAGGGACGCCCGACGCGCAGCGGGCATGCCGCCGGATTTGGAATGTCTGGGGCGGCGTCCCGGCATGAAAAAGGCCGGCGGGCATCGCCTCGCCGGCCTCGGATCGAAACGGGCGCCGCCGATCGGCGGCGCGCCGGGGTCAGTGCGCCAGGATCTGACTGAGGAAGAGCTTGGTGCGGTCCGACTTCGGGTTCTTGAAGAACTCCTCCGGCTCGTTCTGCTCCACGATCTGGCCGCGGTCCATGAAGATCACCCGGTTCGCCACGGTGCGGGCGAAGCCCATCTCATGGGTGACGCAGATCATGGTGATGCCCTCGCGCGCCAGCTCGATCATCACGTCGAGCACCTCCTTGATCATCTCGGGGTCGAGGGCCGAGGTCGGCTCGTCGAACAGGAGGATCTTCGGCTTCATGCACAGCGAGCGGGCGATCGCCACGCGCTGCTGCTGGCCGCCGGAGAGCTGCCCCGGATACTTGTGCGCCTGCTCTGGGATCTTGACCCGCTTGAGGAAGTACATCGCCGTCTCCTCGGCCTCCTTCTTCGGGATCTTGCGAACCCAGATCGGGGCGAGGGTCAGGTTCTCCAGCACCGTCAGATGCGGGAACAGGTTGAACTGCTGGAACACCATGCCGACCTCGCGGCGGATGGCGTCGATGTTCTTGACGTCGTTGGTCAGCTCGATGCCGTCGACGATGATGGTGCCCTTCTGGTGCTCCTCCAGCCGGTTCAGGCAGCGGATCAGGGTCGATTTGCCGGAGCCCGAGGGGCCGCAGATCACAACCTTCTCGCCCTTCTCGACGGCGAAGTTGATGTCCCGCAGGACATGGAACTCGCCGTACCATTTATTGACCCCGGACATCTGGATGAGGATTTCCGGCTCGGCTGCGGTCGCTTGAGTCGCAGTCATACTTATCTCCCTGTCAGCGGCGGCGCGTGCCGATGTTCAAGAACTTCTCCAAGTACTGCGAGTATTTCGACATGGAGAAGCAGAACACGAAGAACAGCAGCGATACGAACAGATAGGCTTCCTTATAGAACGGCCCCCAGATCGAATCGGTCAGGCCGAGGCGGGCGGCACCGAGCACGTCGAACAGGCCGACCATGATGATCAGCGTCGTGTCCATGAAGGAGCCGATGAAGGTGTTGACCAGCGCCGGGATCGAGATCCGCAGCGCCTGCGGCAGGATGATCAGCCGCTGCTTCTGCCAGTAGCCGAGGCCGAGGCTGTCCGCCGCCTCGAACTGGCCTTTGGGGATCGCCTGCAGGCCGCCGCGCACCACCTCGGCGAGATAGGCGGCGGTGAACAGGATGATCGCGACCTGGGCGCGCAGCAGGTAGTTGAAGTTCCAGCCTTCGGGCAGGAACAGCGGGAACATCACCGAGGCCATGAACAGCACGGTGATCAGCGGCACGCCGCGCACCAGCTCGATATAGGTCACGCACATCGTGCGGATCGCCGGCATCTGCGAACGCCGGCCGAGCGCCAGCAGGATCGAGAACGGGAAGGCCAGGGCCAGGCCGATCATCGACAGCCCCAGCGTCAGCGGCAGACCGCCCCATCTGGCGGTTTCGACCAGGGTCAGCCCCGGGATCGGGATCTCGAAGAAGCCGAGCGGGACGGCGCCGTACATCAGCGACACCGCGGCGACGATGACCACCACCCAGGCGACGATCAGGCGCTTGCCCCAGAAGCGGCGGATGGTGCTGGCGACGGCGAGGCCGACCAGCATCAGCATGGCGACGATCGGCCGCCACTCCTCCTCATAGGGGTAGAGGCCGAAGAAGATCAGCCGGTACTTCTCCTCGATGAAGCCCCAGCAGGCGCCCGCCACGGCGCGGCAGGCGGCCACCACCTCGGCCGGCGGCTGATCCGGCGTCGCCGGCCCCCAGACCGGGTTGATCAGGGCCCATTCGATCAGCGGCGGCAGCAGCCTGATCGCGGCATAGAGGATCAGCAGCGTCAGGACAGCATTGTACCAATTGTTGAACAGGTTCTGCCGCAGCCACACGATCGGCCCGGCGGTGGCGTTGGGCGGCGGCTCGGCCGGGATCTCGCCGGTCGAAACGAAGGGTTCGGTGAGGGAACGGGTCGTCGCCATGATCACCGCTCCTTCAGCGCCATGCGGCGGTTGTAGATGTTCATGCCGATCGAGATCGACAGGCTGATGAACAGATAAACCGCCATGAAGATCGAGATCGCCTCGACCGCCTGGCCGGTCTGGTTGCCGATGGTGTTGCCGATCGAGACCAGGTCCGGATAGCCGATCACCACCGCGAGCGAGCTGTTCTTGGTGAGGTTCAGATACTGGCTGGTCAGCGGCGGGATGATGGTCCGCAGGGCCTGCGGCAGGATGATCCGGCGCAGCGTCACGCCCGAATGCAGGCCGAGAGCGCGGGCGGCCTCGGTCTGGCCGTGCGAGACCGACAGGATGCCGCCGCGCACGATCTCGGCGATGAAGCCGGCGGTGTAGACGGTCAGGCCGATCAGCATTGCCGCGAATTCCGGCGTCAGCGTCCAGCCGCCCTGGAAGTTGAAGCCCTTCAGCTCCGGCAGCTCGAAGGCGGCCGGCGCGCCGCCGGCGAGCCAGACCACGAGCGGCAGGCCGATGAACAGGCCGAGCCCTGTCCAGAAGCTGTGGAACGGCTGCCCGGTCCGCTCCTGCCGCCAGCGGGCCCAGCGCGCGATGCCCCAGCCGATCACAAGCGCCGCGAGGGCGGCCACACCGACCCACAGGAAGACGGGGTTGTCCTCGATCGCCGGCGTCTGGATGCCGCGGTTGCTGACGAAGACCCCCGGCACCGGATTCAGCGCCTGCCGCGGCGGCGGCGCGCTGACCCGGATCAGCCCCGCCCAGAGCAGGAGCTGCACGGTCAGCGGAATGTTGCGGACGATGTCGACATAGCCCGCGGCGAGCTTGGCGAGCAGCCAGTTCGACGACAGCCGGCTGATGCCGACCACGAGCCCGAGCAGGGTCGCGAGGATGATGCCGAGGATCGAGACCTTGAGCGTGTTCACCAGCCCGACCAGGAAGGCCCGGGCATAGGGATCGCTGGGCGCGTAGGAGATCGGGGTCTCGGCGATGGCGAAGCCGGCCTCCCGGGCGAGGAAGCCGTAGCCCGTCGCGATGCCGCGGACCTCCCGATTGTGGATCAGGTTGGAGACCAGGAACCAGCCGATCGCGACGATGATCGCCAGCAAGACCACCTGGTACACGATGGAACGGAGTCTGGGGTCGTTGAATGCGGACCCACGGCGCACGGCTCCCGCTGTCGCGGAAACGCTCACGGTCATTGCGTCAAACCTCGCTCAAGCCGCCCTGCTTCTTCCTTGGCCGAAACGACACCGCCGGCCCGTTTCCAGGCCGGCGGCGCCGGACATGCTGTTACCGGATGGGCAGCCCGTATTGCAGGCCACCCTGGGTCCACAGGGCGTTCAGGCCGCGCTTGAGGCCCAGCGAGGTCTTCTCGCCGACATTGCGCTCGAAGATCTCACCGTAATTGCCGACCTGCTTGATCGCGTTGTAGGCCCAGGTCTCCGGCAGGCCGAGCGCCTCGCCCATCCCGGGGGTCTTGCCGAGCAGGCGCTGGACCGTCGGATCCGGCGAATCCCCGAAGGTGTCGATGTTTTGGCTGGTGATGCCGCTTTCCTCGGCCTGCACCAGGGCATTGAACACCCAGCGGGTGATGTCGGCCCACTGGTCGTCGCCCTGGCGCACGGCGACGGCCAGCGGCTCCTTCGAGATCAGCTCCGGCAGGATGATGTAGTCGTCCGGGTTCGGGGCCTTGGCGGCGCGGGTGCCGGCGAGGCCCGAGGCGTCGGTGGTGTAGGCGTCGCAGCGGCCGGAGAAGAACGCCGCCTCGACATCCTCCAGCTTCTCGATCACGACCGGCTTGTATTCCAGCTTGTTGGCGCGGAACCAGTCGGTCAGGTTCAGCTCGGTGGTGGTGCCGGGCTGGACGCAGATGGTGGCGCCGTTCAGCTCCTTGGCGCTCGAGACGCCGAGCGCCTTCGGCACCATGAAGCCGGCGCCGTCATAGAAGTTGATGGCGGTGAAGGTCAGGCCGAGCGAGGTGTCGCGCGACAGCGAATAGGTCGTGTTGCGGGCCAGCACGTCGACCTCGCCCGACTGCAGCGCGGTGAAGCGCACCTGCGCGTTCAGCGGCGTGTACTTGACCTTCTCGGCATCGCCGAACACCGCGGCGGCGAAGGCGCGGCAGGTGTCGACGTCGAGGCCGGTCCACTTGCCCTGGCTGTCCGGCAGGGCGAATCCTGCCAGGCCGGTGTTGACGCCGCACTGGATGAAGCCGCGCTGCTTGATGGCGTCGAGCGTTGCCCCGGCCTGGGCCGAGGCGGAGAAGCCCGCCGCGGCGACAACCGCAGCCCCCGCCGCGAGCAGAGTACGAACCTTCATGAAACCTCCCCTTCTTGCCCCGGCCTTCGCCGAGGCGAAACCGCAAATCGTCCCGGCAGCACGCGCCGCCGGAGGGAGGGTCATTTAATGGAACATCCTCGACGAATGCACGGCTTTTTTGATTTCCCGTGGCGGCCACACCACTGGGACATGGAATTTCAATCAAGGGTCAGCCGGGCCGCATGCTTTCCGAATAATCATCCGACCAATCCACGCGCAGCGGATTGACCGTTCTTTCGGCACGCCCGCTTCGCCGCGTCCGCCGGCGAAGTCGCCGGCGATGCTCGACCGCATGTATCGGGACAATCGGCAAGAACAGATGGCGGGTCGACTTCCCGCCGTCAGCGCAGCAGCCCGTCGAGGAATCCCCCGACCACCCGGTCGCGGTCGATCCGCATCGCCACCCGGACAGAGGGCCGCCCGGCCGCTGCCGGCTCGGCCAGGGCACGGCGGTCGGCCAGGGTCATGCCGCGGGTCAGGCTGCCGCTCAGCTCGACCCGGACCGGCCAGTCGGCATAGTCGGCGAGGCCCGGATCGACCGCCAGCATCGCCGCGGTCGGATCGTGCAGGGCGCAGCCCCGGATGCCGTACCAGCCGTGATAGAAGCCGACATAGTGCTGCAGGATCGACCAGGCGAAGCGCCCGCGCGGCCTGGGGTCGGCGGCGATGCGCGCCAGCTCGGCCTCGCCCAGCCAGGCGGTCATGGTGACGTCGAGCCCGACCAGCGCGACCGGCCAGGCGGCGGCGAACACCGCCTCCGCCGCCTCAGGGTCATGGAAGATGTTGGCCTCGGCCGCGGCGGTGATGTTGCCCGGCACCGTCACCGCCCCGCCCATCACCACCACCCGCTCGACCAGCCTCGGCAGGTCGGGCTCGAGATGCAGGGCCAGCGCGAGGTTGGTCAGCGGGCCGGTGGCCAGGACGGTGTGGGCGCCGGGCTCTGCCCGCGCCAGGCGGACCAGTTGCTCGGCCGCGGTCTCGGCCGCGAAGGGCCGCAGCGGCGCCTTCGGGCCCTGGCCGCCGAGGCCGTCGTCGCCATGGACATGGCCGCTGATGCTGACCGGCTGGGCCAGCGGCGCCCTGGCCCCGACCGCGACCGGCACATCACCCAGCCCGGCCAGGTCGAGCACGTGCTGGGCGTTGGCCGCGGCGCCCTCGGCATAGGCGTTGCCGTGCACGCTGCCGAGGGCCGCGATCTCCACCCCCGGCCGGTCGACCAGCCAGAGGATGGCCAGCGCGTCGTCGATGCCGACGTCGCAATCGAGAATGATCTTCGGCATCGGTCGCGTCCTTTCCTGTGCCTTCTGTAGAATTCACCGACCACAGCCCCGCCGGCTGTGCCCCTGGCCCCCGTCGGATCGGCGGATTATCCTTACGATAAATTCAGCCGCGTTGTCGGGCTGCGCCCCCGCTCTCCGTCCTTGGATCAGTGCCGGCATCTGTCACGCCGGACCGAGCTCATCAGACCCAGAAGGAGGAACGCGTCATGCAGGCTAATCCCGGTTCCCAGGCGATCAAGCCGTATCTGTTCTTCGACGGGCGCTGCGACGAGGCGCTCGAATTCTACCAGCGCACCCTCGGTGCCAGGGTGGAGCAGCTGTTCCGCTTCAAGGACGCCCCGCCGCAGCCGGAGGCTCACCAGGAAGGATGCGGCCCCGTCACCGCCGACATGGCCGAGAAGGTGATGCATGCCGAATTCTCTGTCGGCGGGGCGAGGCTGATGGCCTCCGACGGCATGTGCCAGGGCAAGCCGAGCTTCCAGGGTATCTCCCTGGCCTATGAGACGCAGAGCGATGCCGAGGCCGAGCGGGTGTTCGCGGCCCTCGGCGAGGGCGGCCAGGTCCAGATGCCGATGGCCCCGACCTTCTTCTCCTCGCGCTTCGGCATGGTCGCGGACCGCTTCGGCGTGTCCTGGATGATCACGGTCGCGCCGGCCCAGCCGGCCTGACACCCTGACAGGGAGAAAAGGGGAAGGCGCCGCAGCGCCCTCCCCGCCCCTCACGATCCGCTTCCCCGCAGATTCTCGACGAAGCTGCGCAGGGCCGCCCGATTTTCTCGGGCGATGCCCGAGGGCGCCGCGCCATCGGCGGCGGAGGAACACTGAAACCGGGAGCGGAACCATAGAAGGCCCACACAGGCGAAATATCGGGGGGCCAATCCGCCGTCATCGACCATGCCGGCGGCAGAAGTGCGGCCATCGATCGTTGACGACCCCATCCGCCCTGGTCTAGTCCGGGCGGTGAACGGGCCGGCGCCGCCTGCCCGTGTTCGCGGTTTCGGTTGCCGATGCGCGGCTCCGGGCCATCTCATTCCGGAACAGAACCGTTTGGAGTTCCCATGAGCCCGGATTCGAACGACGATCCCGGCCTTCTCCTCTTTACGTCCCTCTGCATCGGCCTGCGCGACTGGGCGCAGACCGGCGCCGGCCCCTCCCCGCGGCAGCGGCTCAACTGGAAGCACGCGACGGAATTGCTGCGGCAGGGCCGGGATGCGGAGGCGGAGGCGGAGATGCGGCGCGGCGACCCGCTGACGGCCGCCGAAGAAGAGGAAGTCCGCCGCTTCGATCTCCGCGCCTTCGACAAGGCGCTGGTGGCGGCCAACGACGCGCGCGGCTGGATCGACTAGGTCCCCTACCCCACCCGCGGCACCCGGCCCTCGATCGGATAGGCCGGGTCGTTGTAGCCGGGGCTGGAAGGGTGGCCGGTGACCACCAGCCGGTTCACCAGCGCCTCGTCCTCGGCCGTGAAGGCATAGTCGAGCGCGCCGAGATAATCGGCCCATTGCTCCTCGGTCCGCGGCCCGGCGATCGGCGCCGTGACGATGCGGTTGTTCAAGAGCCAGGCCACCGCGAACTGGCCCGGACTGATGCCGCGGCCGCGCGCATGCTCCGCCAGCTCGGCCGCGATCGCCAGGCTCTCCGGCCGCCACTCGGTCTCCAGCATGCGCTTGTCCTGGCGGCCGGCGCGGCTGCCCTCCTCCGGCGCCGCGTCGGGCTTGTACTTGCCGGTCAGCACGCCGCGGGCCAGCGGGCTGTAGGGCACGACGCCGAGCCCATAATGGGCGCAGGCCGGCAGATGCTCGGCCTCCGGCATCCGGTTCAAGAGGTTGTAGTAGGGCTGGCTGACCACCGGCCGTTCGACCCCGGCCCGGTCGCACAGCCGGCAGATCTCCGCCACCCGCCACGAGCGATAATTGGAGACGCCGAAATAGCGGATCTTGCCCTGGCGGATCAGGTCGGCCAAGGCCAGCACCGTCTCCTCCAGCGGCGTGGCCGGATCCTCCTTGTGCAGGTAGAGGATGTCGATCGTGTCGGTGCCGAGGCGGCGTAGGCTGGCCTCCACCGCCAGGAAGGCGCGGCGGCGCGACAGGCCGCGGTCGTTCGGGCCGCCGCCGGTCGGGTTGGCCAGCTTGGTCGCCAGCACCCACCAGGAGCGATGGGTGGCGATGGCGCGGCCGACGATCTCCTCCGACCGGCCCTCGGCATAGACATCGGCGGTGTCGATGAAGTTGATCCCCGCCTCCCGCGCATGGTCGATGATGTGGGTCGCCGTCGGCTGGTCGGTCGGGCCGCCGAACATCATGGTGCCGAGGCAGAGCGGCGACACCTTCAGCCCGCTGCGCCCGAGATTGCGGTACTCCATCGGCCTTCTCCTGTCTGCGAGATCGGGATCATGGCCCGGAACGGCCCGCCGGCGGTGCCCTTCGCTCGCAGGGCAGCCGTGCCCTGGCGCCGCAGCCGCTCGGCCGGCGGACAGGCTATCCTGCTTCGGCTAGACAGGGGAGGAGCGCGCAGAAGGGCGGCCCGCGGCCGACATGGAGACGACAGCGATGAGCAGCCTTCCCCGGGTTCCGGCCCCCAGGCGGTGCCGCGGATGAGCCGCGCCGCGGCGGCCCGCCGCCCGCCCTCCCTGATCCGCGCCGCCATCGCCGTCTCGCCGCGCAGCCTCAGCATCGGCGAAGGCCTGCGCGCCGCCGCCTCCTGCGCCGTGGTGGTCGCCATCGGCAGCCTGCTGCAGGCGCCGATCCTGGCCTGGGCCGCGATCGCGGCGTTCTGGACCTGCCTCGCCGATCCCGGCGGGCCGAATCGCGACCGGCTCTGGGCGCTGGGCGGCTTCACCCTGCTGTCCGGCGTCTTCGCCGTCGCCGGCGCCGCGGCCTCGGCCCAGGGCTGGCCCTGGGCCACGGCGGCCGTGTTCCTGTGCGCCCTGATCGGCAGCGCGGTCCGGGTCTACGGCGCCGCGGCGCGGCAGATCGGCACGCTGGCGGTGGTGGCTTGCGTCGTCGCGGTCGACCACCATACCCTCACTCTGGCGGCGCTGGGCGAGTTCGCCGCCGCCTATTTCGGCGGCTGCGTCTGGGCGATGCTGCTGGCCCTGTCGATCTGGCGGATCCATCCGTTCCGGCCGGCCCGGGCCGGAGTCGCCGCCGTCTATCGCAGCCTCGCCGCCACGGCCGCCGGCCTTGCGCGGCTGGACGCCGACGCCGCCCCGCGCGACTGGGTGCTGCACGCGCAGCGCTATCGCCAGGCGGTGCGCACGGCGATCGAGTCCGCCCGCGCGACGCTGGACCGGGCCATGCGCGGCCGCGGCCTGGCCGCCCCGCTGGAGCGGCTGCTGCTGGCCCTGGAACGGGCGGAGCGGGTCTTCGCCCGGCTGATCGCGCTGAGCGACCTGCGCCAGCACGCCGGCCCGTTGGAGGCCGGACAGCAGGTCCAGCAGCGGCTGGCGCTGCGCCGCCTGGCGATGGTGCTGTACCGCCAGGCCCACGCCTTCGAGACCGGGCGCGAGGAGGCGGCGCCGTGGCGGCGGTCGCTGGACCGCCTGGACGGCCTGATCGGGTCGCTGGGCGACGGGCCGGTCGCGGCCGGGCTGCGGGCGATCACCGGCCAGCTGCGGTCGGCCGAGGAGCCGTCGGCCGGAGAGGCTCGCTCCACGGCCCGGCCGGATGCCCGGCCGCAATGGCTGGCGCCGCTGCGGGCACAGCTGAGCTGGCGGTCCGAGACCCTGCGCCACGCCCTGCGCTGCGCCGTCGCCACCGCCGGGGCGGTGATGCTGAGCCATATGCTGGGCCTGCCTTATGCCTATTGGATGGCGATGGCGGTGGTGCTGGTGCTGCAGCCCTCGGTGGCGACGACCTGGCCGCGGGCGCTGGAGCGGGCGGTCGGCAGCGTGCTCGGCGGCGCGCTGGCGGCGCTGCTCGGCCTCGTGCTGCACACGCCCTTTGCCCTGACCGCCGCCGTGTTCCCGCTGGCGATCGCGACCATGGCGGTGCGTTCGGTCAATTACGGCCTGTTCGTCTTCTTCCTGACCCCGCTCTTCGTGCTGGTGATCGAGCTGTCGCAGCCGGGGACGAGCGAGCCGGCACTGGCCTGGATGCGCGCCCTCTACAACGTGCTGGGCAGCGCCATCGGCGTGCTCGGCGGGATGCTGCTGTGGCCGAGCCGCGAGGGACGGCGGCTGCGGCCGGCCCTGGCCGAGGCGGTCGAGGCGAATGGCCGCTACGCCGCCCTGGCCTTCGCGCCCGAGCGGGACGAGGCGGCGATCGAGACGGCACGGCGAGCCGCCGGCCTCGCCAGCGGCAATGCCGAGGCGGTGCACGGCCGGACGATGCTGGAGGCCTGGTGGCAGCGCGAGGCGCTGGACGCGGCGCTGAGCATCGTCATCCTGGCCCGCCAGCTGGCCGGTACCGCCACCGCCGCCTGGCTGCACCGGCCGGACGCGCGGGCCGGGGACGCGGCGTTCGGGCAATGGGTCGGCGCCGAGACCGCGGCCCTGGCCGGGGCCCTGCGCCGCGGCACCGCCCTGCCCCCGGCCAAGGCGCCGCCGGACGGGGCGGCCGACGATCCGGAGCGGTCACGCCTGCTGCAGGAAGTCGTGCTGCTGCGGGCGGCCGCGGAGCATCTGGTGCCGGGATAGCCGGACGCGCTTTCGGATGAACCCAACGTGCGGTTTGGACAGGGTGCCGGTCGTTGCCGATCATCTGCAAAGGGCGGAAAACAGACCTGAGAAGATGTGGCGCAGATGATGCGCCTCTGTCCGCAATCGCCTTTGTGCCGCCCGACGGCAGACGGTCGGGATGGTGCTCTATTCTTGGTAACCAATTATCCTTGTCTGACCGTCGCGAAGCTCGAGCGGAAATCGGCCGATTGGATCAAGCAAGCTCGTTAGATCGGTGGCGAACTCAATCCACTCAATCGCACGAAGTTCAACCGGCCCGAACTCGATCGTGTCTGCGTAGGCACGGGGACAGGAAAGGCTCAGCGGAAACCGCATACGTCGAGGTTCATCAACGTCGATGAACTTAACCATCACGTGGTTGATGTCGTCGCGCCCGTCCCGTACCGCCGCCAGCAATTTGCGCCACTTGCTATCCGACATGAGGGCAACGGAAAACCGCGCTCTCGCCAAGCGGCCCACTGCGGCTGGATCAAGAATGCTCTGCTTTCCCATTCGACGATACTGCCTCCGAACGCAATGAGCGCAAGGTCAACCTCTGCCATATCCGCTTCGGGGAGCCGATTCCGATGGCCGGTTTCGGCGTACCCACGTCTGGCCGGCCCGCCCCAGGAGGGCCGGCTCCTAAGGGGCGGGCGATGTCCGATGTCGGAGCGCCGGCAGAGCGGCCGCTTGTGACGCCCTCCGGCCTGGTCGGGTCGGCCGAGAAGGGCGGAATGCGGACGCTACTCACACCAGCGTAATACGAGACCCGATCATTGGCTTCGCCTGCCTCCCCTTTCATACGCGAGCAACGCACCGAAATCTCCATAGTGCAATTCATCGCCGTAGTTCCAGAAACAGAATGCGACCTCTTCACTTCGTTGCACTGCCAGCCCAACCATTCGTCCATCGTCACTATGGATGGCGCTCGATGTTATGGTTTCGGAGTTGAGAAACAGAGGGTCAATCTTGCTGCTAAAATCGTGCACCTCTATGCGTCCGTATTGGCCCATATCGCATGGTTGGTCGAGGGGGAGATCATCGAGGATTACACTCTCGCCGTCCGCGGCGACACGCACGCGAACTGCGCGTCCATTGTTAAATGCGAGGCGAACCATGATCGGGTTCGCCCAGTTCAGCTCTCCATTGAAACTGTGCAGGTTCGCAGTAATCGAAATGAGTCTCATCGAACGATGATGAGCTTGGTCGAGAACGTCCGCAACGTGGTCGAAAGCGGTCAATCCGCCGCAATCAGCGTTGGGACCGAGTTCGCGACCGATCTTGCCTGAAACGCCGGCCTTGGGCAGGCCGAACCACCCCTCGGTAAACACAATGTTCATTGCTTAACCGCTCGCGCTTCGTTCATGCTATGTTCCATGGACCAGGCGCAGACCGAGCGGGGGATCGACCCGGCGGCCGCTTCCGCGGAGGAGCGGGCGGCGCGGCATCTGCGCCTGCTGGCCCGGGCGGCCGAGATCCAGATGGAGGTGATGGAGGCGACCCGCACCGAGGCGGTCGAGGCGCCGCAGCCCGGCGTCGACTATTGCCAGCGCATCGCCGTCGTCACCCGCTCGCTGCGGCTGACCCTGCTGCTGGAGGACAGGTTCTCGCGCCCGCCCGAGGAGCATCCGCGGGAGGCCGCGGCCGGGCAAGCCGCGGCGGCCGACGGATCCCGGTCCCGGCTGCGTGTGACCATGGCCATGGGCGCGGCGGTCATCGACGGCGCCGAGATCGGGCAGGACGAGGCCAACCGGCGCTTCCTCGAGATGGCCGAGCGGAGCTGGCGGAGCTGGTCGAGACCTGCCCGCCGCCGGTGGCGGTGACCCGGCTGTGCCGGATGTTCGGGCTGCCGGAGAAGGCGGAGCGTTGGCTCGAGCTGAGCGACGCGGCGCTGGCGGCGCTCGCCATCCAGCTGTCGGACGACGCGGCCGCCGCCCCGGTCCAGGTCGGGGCCGTGGACCAGGCCGGGATCCGGCGCCGGCTGCGGGTCATCATGGCGCTGGGCGCGGCGATCCGGGCCGGGACCGAGGACGAGGCGGAGTGCGACCGCCGCTTCTTCGAGATGGCCGGGCAGATGGACCGGCCGGAGCTGGTGGCGATCGCCGAGAGCTGCCCGGCGGTGGACGCCGTGGCCCGGCTGTGCCCGCGGTTCGGCCTGCCGCCGGAGCAGGCGGAGCGCTGGGTCGCGGAGTCGGACCGGTATCTGGCGACGCTGGACCTGCCGCCGGGGGACCCGTCCGACACTCGATCGGCCGGCGCCGGTGGCCGCAAGCCCAAGCCTATAGATACGGGCTGATGCCGTAGGTTGGGTTCGCCTTGGCGAGCCCAACATCCCGCCGCTCTTGCGGCCCCGATGCTGTTGGGTTTGCTGCCGCGAACCCAACCGACAAGCCGACGTAGCCTTCCCTCCCTCGCCGGAGGGCGGAGGGGTCTGCGCGTGTCCGCCCGTGCAGGGCCGGCTCAGGACATGCCGTTCCGAAACGGTCTCCCAGGCGGAGACCTCTTCAGAATTCCGCCATAAGGACCGGCCTATGCCTTCCATCCTCCCCCTCCCCTTGCGGGAGGGGGTTAGGGGGAGGGGTTTGGCGCCGCCTGGATCGATGTCGAGGGATCGCCGCAGCCTGGCGGCAGTCCTGGACAATCTCGCGCCGGTTCTCTTCGATAGACACCCCCTCCCCCTACCCCCTCCCGCGGGGGGAGGGGGAGGATGAAAATCCACATCGGAGGGGCGCAAGCCATTCTGAAATGGTCTCAGGCGGGGAGGTCATGCGCCTCGGTCCCGGCGTCACGCCGCCGCGTCGGCCTTGCCGGTTGCGAGAAAGCGGTCCAGCGCCGCAATGTCCCGCTTCTCTCCGGCGACATCGGCGGCCAGCCGCTCATATAGCCCCGCCATGCCCTGATAGATCAGCCGGGCCGGGTCGTCGGGGCCGAGGAAATCGGCGATCTCGCGCATCTCCGCCACCCAGCGATAGGCCTTGGCGTACATGTCCGGCACCGAGCGCTCGAACCGGGCCAAGAGCTGCGGCTGGCTCGCCGCCAGCTCGGCATGCAGGGCGGGCGCGGCGCCGGCCCGGTCGGCGGCCAGGATCATCGCGGCGGCCAGCCCGGTCAGGCCCTTGTTGATGCCGGCATAGCTCATCTTCAGCGCCGAGGCGGCGCCGACCGGCCCGTCCAGCACGCGGATGCGCAGGCCCAGATCGCCGAGCACGCCGAGCCGCGACGCATCCGGACCGGCGAGATAGAGCACCGGCCCGACGTCGCCGGTCGCGGGCGGCCCGCCGATGATGCCGCCATCGGCGAAGCCGGCGCCGGTCGGCGCAATGATCGCGGCGATCGCCTGCACGGTCTCGACGTTCACGGCGTTGCAGTCGACATAAACCGGCTTGCGGGGCGCGGCCTGCAGCGCCGGCGCCAGCCGCTCCGCCAGGGCCACCGCCTCTCCGGGCGGCAGGATCGACAGGATGATATCGGCCGCGGCGATCGCCGCCTCGTCGGCCGACGCCATGCCCGCCACCCTGGCCCGGGCAACGGTCACGGCGCTGCGGCCGTCGAGCAGGGTCGGAACAACGGCGCCGTGCTCGGTCAGGCGCCGGGCGATGCCGCTGCCCATCGCCCCGGGGGCGATGACGGCGATGGTCGGATTCATGGTCTCCTCCGGATCGGTCTGCCCCGACCGGGAGATGATGGCGCGATCCGCCGGATCCGTGAACCCGCGACCGTCGCCGGTTGTGCCGGGTCACCTGCGTGGGACGGCCAGCGGCAGGACCTGATCGACGGAGAGCGGCGTCAGTCCGAGGGTCGGGAAGCCGGGCCTGTTCGGATCGGCGACGTTGTCGCGCTCCATCAGCTCCACCTGGCTCCGCGCGATCGGCGGCCGCGGCAGCTGTTCCGCGATCAGGGCCAGCGCCTGCCAGGCCGGCAAGGGCACCGGCAGCAGCAGCGGCCGGCGGCCGACATGCCGGGCGACGAGCTCGACCAGCTCGCGATAGCTGCAGACGGAACCGCCGCCGAGCTCGTAGGTGGCGCCGCCCAGCCCCGCCACCGCTCGCCCGATCGCCGCCGCGACATCCTCGACATAGACCGGCTGCAGCCGGGTCCGGCCGCCGCCGAACAGCGGGAACACCGGCACCCGGCGCAGCATCTCGGCCAACGGCACCAGCAGGGCATCACCGGGTCCGACCATGGCGGAGGGCCGGATCAGGATCGCCGCCGGAAAGGCCGCTCGCACCGCACGCTCGCCCTCGCCGCGGCTGCGGATATACGAAGAGCCGGACGCCGGGTCGGAGCCGATGCCGGACAGATGGACCAGGGTCGCCACGCCGGCCTGCTGCGCCTGCCGCGCGACCCGGGCAGCGGCCACCACATGGATGGAGCGGAAGGTCGCTCCCGCCCGCTCGACATAGAGGCTGACCGCATTGACCACGACCTGCGCGCCGGCGACGGCCTGGGCGACCGAGTGGTCGTCGGTCACATCCGCCCGCGCCGGTTCGACCGCATCGTCGCCGGCCTGCGGCTGGTCACGGTCAAGATCCGGATGGCGCGACGCGGCCCGGATGGCGAAGCCCTGGTCGACCAGCTGCCGCACCACGCTCCGGCCGAGAAAGCCGGTCCCGCCGAACACCGTCGCCAGAGGCCGTGCCATGGGCCGGCTCAGCCGCCGGTGTTCACCGCGGCGACGCCGCCGACATAGGAGCGGACGCGCGGCCGGCTGCGCTCCACGTCGCGGCGCCAGATCTCGTCCTCGTCATTGGCCGCGGTCGGCGGCACCACCGGGCCGGTCCAGCCGCCAGCCCGCCATCGGTCCTCGCGCGCATCCATGTCGACCGTGCCCTCGTCGTCCAGGATGTCCAGCACCCGGTCGTGCTCCGCATCGGTCACCTGGACCGTGATCAGGAAGCAGCCGCGGCGCAGATGCTCGCCATAGACGAAACGCTCGTCGTCGGGGAAGAACAGGCCGCGCAGGGACTCCAGGATCCCCATGCGCTGCTCCGGCGCCGGGACGTCCTCGTCCCAGGCGTCGGGATCGACCTTCGGATCGAGCTCGCTGCCCGGCACCAGACGGATCCGGTCCTTCGGGATGCGGGCGGCGATCAGTCGCTCGACCGCCTCCTCCGCGTCCTTACGCGAGTCGAAGAGGGCGGTGACGTTCCATTGACGGGCCTGCTGCATCGCGTCGTCTCCTTCGCAGAACCCTCCGCGAGGAGAACGGGAGGCGACCGGCCGCCGTTCCGGCCCTAGCCGCCCCGCCGGAAGCGCAGCACCCGGCTGCGGTTGAGCGCCAGCCGGACGCCGTCGCCGTCGAAGGCGAGCCCGATGCGCTTCGGCCAGGGCTCGTCCCGGCCCTCGGCCAGCAGCCGGCCGCCGCCGAGCGGCACCAAGGGCAACGCGGCCCGGATCGCGCCGGCGCCGGTCTCCATCCGCTCGCCGGCGATGGTGAAGGCGGCGTGGTGCTCGGGACACAGCCATTCGCCCTGCACCCGGTCGAGCACGCCGTCCGGCGCCGCTGGGCGGAAGCGGCGTGAGACATGGCCGATCTCGCCCTCCACCGCCTCGCCGGTCCAGCGCAGCCGCATCGGCAAATGGGCGGAGAGCGAGACCGACCAGCCGTCCTCGCCGCGATACAGCGTCTCGCCGGTGCCGAGGAAGCTGGCGACGCCGTCCTTCAGCTCGAGCCAGAGCGGCCCCTGCTCCGCCACGTACAGCCCGTCCGGGATCGACGTGCCGCGCTGGGGCAGATCCTCGCCGAGCAGCGCCGCCATCAGCTTCAGCGCGGTGCCGTGCGAGACCGTGTCCTCGCGGTTGGAGACCACGGCGACGCCGACGCCCTGCTCCGGATCCAAGAGGAAGTAGGTCTTGTAGCCGAGCAGCGAGCCGCCATGCCCGACCAGCCGGCGCGCCCCAAGCCGCGACCGGGCGAGGCCGAGCCCGTAGCCAGTCGGCCTTCCGTCGGCGAGATGGCGCGGCGCGCCGAGCCTGGCGAGCACGCCCTGCCCCGGCCCTCGATCCGCCAGCACCGCCTGCTGCCAGCGAACCAGATCGTGCAGGCTGCCGGTCAGGCAGCCGGAGGCGGAGAGATGCTGGCCGGAGGCGGCAAGCTGCCAGGTGCCGTCCGCCGATTTCCAATAGCCGGGGGCGAGGCCGCGGATCGGGTCGAACCAGGTCTCCGGCACGCGGAAGCCGATGCCGAGCGGGTCGGCGATGCGGTCGCGCACCAGCCCGGCGAAGCCGATGCCCCGGCGCAGCAGCGCCGCATCGACCAGCCGATAGCCGGTGTTGGAGTAGGAGATCTCCTGCCCCGGCGGGAAGTTCAGCTCGGTGAGCCGGAACAGGAACTCGAGGCTCTCCTCCCGCCCCACCGCCGCGCCTTGCGGGACGCCGAGCAGCGACAGGGTCTCGCGCAGGTCCGGCAGGCCGCCGGTCATATCGAGAGCGCGGCCGACCGTAACCGCGGCCAGGTCGCCGCGCAGGGCCGGCAGCAGCCGGCCGAGCGGATCGTCGAGGCCGATGCCGTCCTGGGTCAGCGCCAGCGCCGCGAAGACATGCTTGGTGACCGAGGCGTAGCGCACCACCGTGTCGCCGGAGAAAGCGGCATCACGGGCCAGGCTCTCGACCCCGCCGCAGGCCTCGGCCCGGATCTCCCGCGTGTCGAAGGCGGCGACGGCGCCGCCGGGCTCACCCGGCCCCCAGGCCGCCGCGATCTCAGCCGCCGCCTCCGCCGCCGCGGACCAGCGCAACTCCCCGCCCGCCATGATTGCCTCCCCGTTCGTATCGTTGGACCATCCCGGCCTGTGCCGCCGGATCATGTCACGTTATAGGCGGGATCATGGGATTTGGCTTCCCTCCATCGGCGGTCCGTTCCTACCCTCGGCGACGAGTCGCAGGAACCGCGGCGCCGAGGACCGGCGCGCGGAGGAAGGGGAGGACCGACGTGCCCGAAGTCGATCGCGAGGCGCTGTACCGCAAGGTGAGCCTGCGCCTGATCCCGTTCATGATGGTCCTCTACCTGGTCAGCTTCCTCGACCGCGTGAATGTCGGCTTCGCGGCCCTGACCATGAACGCCGATCTCGGCATCTCGCCATACGTCTTCGGCTGGGGCGCCGGGGTGTTCTTCTTCGGCTATTTCCTGTTCGAGGTGCCGAGCAACATCATCCTGGAGAAGGTCGGCGCCCGGCTGTGGATCTGCCGGATCATGGTGACCTGGGGCCTGATCTCGGCCGCCATGGCCTTCGTCGAGGGCGTCTGGAGCTACACCATCCTGCGCTTCCTGCTGGGCGCAGCCGAGGCGGGGTTCCTGCCGGGCATGATCCTGTACCTGACCTACTGGTTCCCGGCAGCGCGGCGGGCCTGTTTCGTCGCCCTGTTCATGGCCGCGGTGCCGCTGGCCAGCGCGATCGGCGCCCCGATCTCCGGCATCATCCTCGACGCCACGCATCTCTGGTTCGGCCTCAAGGGCTGGCAGTGGCTGTTCATCATCGAGGGGCTGCCCGCCTGCCTGCTCGGCCTGCTGGTGCTGGCGCTGCTGCCCGACGGGCCGCGCAAGGCGCCGTGGCTGGACGACACCGAGCGCGCCGCCATCGCCGCCGACCTGGCGCGCGATCGTGCGGCATCGACGCATCCGCCGCTGCACGACCTGTGGCCGGCGCTGGCCGATCCGCGGGTCATCCTGCTCGGCCTCGTCTATTTCGGCATCGTCATCGGACTGTACGGCATCGGCCTGTGGCTGCCGCAGATCGTCAAGGGAATGGGCTTCTCCACCGTCGAGACCGGCTGGATCATCGCCCTGCCCTATCTGTTCAGCGCCGGCGCCATGCTGGTGTGGGGCCGCCACAGCGACCGCACTGGCGAGCGCGTGCTGCATGTCGCCCTGCCAGCGCTGGTCAGCGCCATCGGCTTCGCCGGCAGCATCGCGTCGACCTCGACCGTGCTGTCGCTGATCTTCCTCGGCGTCGCCGCGATCGGCATCTACGCCACGCTCGGGCCGTTCTGGACCCTGCCGCCTGCCTTCCTGGGCGGCACCGCCGCGGCCGGCGGCATCGCCCTGATCAACTCGATCGGCAATCTCGGCGGCTTCGTCGGGCCCTATGCCGTGGGCTGGATCAAGGATGCAACCGGCAGCTTCACCGCCGGCATGGCCCTTTTGGCGGCGAGCCTGGCCGTCGCCGCCGCCATCGCCCTTCTGGTCGGGCGGCAGTTCCGCGCCGCGCCGATCGGGGAGCGCCCCGCCGGCTAGCCCAGCGAGTTGATCACCTCGCGATAGGCCGCCTCCGGGAACGCCTTCAGCGTCTTGGTCCGGATGAAGCCCAGGCGGCCGGTCATCAGGGTGAAACGGGCCGCGACCGCGTCGTCCGGCGCCTCGTAGACGAGCACGAAATCATGATCGCCCATGGTCATGTAGAAGGCCCTGAACTGGCCGCCCATCTCCTGGAGCAGCGCCTTGGCTGCATCGAGCCGCTTCGGCGAATCGGAGACGTTCCGGATCCCCAGCTCGGTCCAGCTGCCGAGCATGACATAGGTTGACATCGCATGATCCTCTCCGGCACCGGGAGGAGCCTGCGCCTCACGGGCCGGCAGCCGCAGTGTACGCCGATCCGATGACGGCGGCTTGTCATTTCCGGGCGCAGCCTCTATTCACGCTGGCCGTATTTCGATCAGATATTTGCCCCGCAAATGAATGCCGCCGATCACCTCGATTATCTGAAGACCATCAACCAGACCTTCCACGAGCAGATCAAGATCGCCGACCAGAAGGCGGCCTACATCTTCACCTTCCTGATCGCGCTGGTGGCCTGGTCGCCGGAGATGCGGTCGGTGTTCACCTGGACCCGGACCGTCCCCTTCCCCTCGGCGAGATGGGTGCTGTGCCTGATCCTGGTCGCGGCCCTGGCCGCCGGGCTGGTCTGCGTGGCGCTGGTGCTGCTGCCGCGCAAGCGCAACGGCGGCGTGTCGCTGTACTGGGCGGCCTGGCCCGAGGCCGGGGAGCGGCTGGCCCACGCCGCCCGCCGGACGGAGCCCGGCTTCATCGTCGCAGAATACACCGCGAACGCCCGGAACCTGGCGGCGATCTGCCACGCCAAGTACCGCTATGTCGGCTACGCCTTCCGGTGCCTGGCCGTGGTCATTCTCTGCTATGTGGCGCTGATGGTCGTCGCCTGAGGCTGGGCCTAGAGATAGGTCCCCTCCAGGATCGCCAGCGTGTAGTCGCGATAGCTCATGCCGAGCTCTTCCGCCCGGGCCAGGCGGCGCAGCGCGATCTCGCGCGGCGGCGTCTTCCACACGGCGGCATGCGCCTTGCGCCAGCAGAAATGCCGCCAGGACGGCGCGGAATCCGGATGCTCGTCCTCCAGCGGCGGGCCGCCGTTGTGGCCGAGGCCGGCGAGGAGCTGCGATGAAAACGAATCTCTCATATTCGAGAATTTATCTCTGATTGGAGATCAGCGCTATCTCCGATACAGCCCTGCGACAGCGCCGAAGCATTGTTGCACCGCAATTGACAGAAATCGGCCGGGCCTTATCCTGGGAGGAACAACACGACATTCTTCTTGCCCGACGGGCAGGAGCGGCAATGAAGCCCCATCCGCAAGCCGGCGACGGCGGGCGATGGGGCTTTATGCATTCGGGGACAGGCGGCACGTGCGGGCGAGCTACGCGATCGGTCTTCTCTATTCGACCACCGGGCCCTACGGCGCGATCGGGCGCGAGGCGCTGGATGGCGCCCTGATGGCGCTGGAGGAGGTCAATGCCGATCCCGGCTTCGGCTTCTCCCTCGCCCCGTTCGCCGCCAACCCGGACGGCGTGATCGACCGCTACCACGCGCTGTGCGAGGCGGCGATCCGCGAGGGCGGCTGCCGGCAGATCGTCGGCACCATCACCTCGCTGTCGCGCAAAGAGGTGCTGCCGACGATCGAGAAGCATGACGCCCTGCTGTGGTACATCTGCCCCTATGAGGGCTTCGAGAGCAGTGAGGCGGTGATCTACACCGGCGCCTGCCCGAACCAGCACATCGTGCCGCTGTTCCAGCATGTGCTGCCGCGCTGGGGCACCCGCGGATACCTGATGGGTTCGAACTACATCTGGGGTTGGGAGGTCAACCGCGTGGCGCGCGAGCTGATCGGCGCCTGCGGCGGCGAGGTGCTGGCCGAACGCTACCTGCCGATCGGCAGCGAGGATGTCGGCCGGCTGGTCCAGGAGGTGCGGGACAAGCGGCCGGACTTCATCCTGAACAATCTGATCGGCCCGTCGAGCTACTCTTTCTTTCGCGCCTATCGGGACCTCGCCGACAGCGACCCGGCCTTCGGGCCGGAGCGCTGCCCGGTCGTCAGCTGCAACCTGACCGAATGCGAGCTGGAACTGGTCGGGCCGGCCGGTACCGGCCATCTCAGCAGCGCGATCTACTTCGATAGCGTCGACACGCCGGAGAACCGCGCCTTCCGCGACCGCGTGCGGCGGCGCTTCGGCGCCGGCCGGCGCTGTTCCGCCTTCCTCGCCGGCGGCTATGCGGCGGTGCGGATGCTGGCCGAGGCGATCCGCGAGGCCGGCACCGATGCGCCGGAGGCGCTGCGCCCGGTGCTGCACGCCCGCCGCTTCGCCACGCCGCTCGGTCCCCTCAGCATCGACCCGCGCACCAACCATGCGGCGCTGACGCCCTGCCTCGGCCGGATCGGCGCCGATGGCGGCTTCGAGATCCTCGACCGCGCCGCGGTGCCGGTCGCGCCCGATCCCTATCTGGTCGAATTCGACGCCGCGGCCCTGACCCGGCAGGTGCTCGGGGCACAACCCGGGCCGCGGCTCAAGCGGGTGAAGTGACGATGCGCCGCGCCGCCACCCCGAACTTCCGCGGCCGCAGCGCCGTGGTGCTGCACCGGCCGCATGCCGCGGCCGACGCGGTGCTGCGCCAGCTGGAACGGCTGGGCATCACGGCGCGGCTGGCGTGGCCGGCGCTGGCCGAGGCCGATCTCACGGCCGATTTCGTGCTGTTCGACGCCGACGCCGCGCATGACGGGCAGTTCCCGTGGCCACCCGGTTCGCCGCCGATGCCGCTGGTCGCCCTGGTCGGGTCGGAGGCGCCGGGCAGGCTGGACTGGGTGCTGGCGCAAGGTGCGACCGCCCATCTGCTGAAGCCGGTCGCCTCGGGCGGCGTGTTCAGCGCTCTCGTCATCGCCGAGCACGGCTTCGCCGAGCGCCGCGACCGCGAGGCCCGGATCGCCGATCTGGAGACCCGGCTGCGCCTCCGACCCGTGGTCGTCCGCGCCATCCTGCTGCTGATGGCGCAGCGGGGACTGAGCGAGGCCGACGCCTTCCGCGAGATCCGCAGCGCCGCGATGCAGCGGCGGCGCAGCATCGAGGAGCATTGCCTCGACCTCGTCGCCGGGATCACAGGGCCGGCCGCCGGCCGGCGCGGGGGCTGATCCATGGCGATCCTGAGCCAGCTGCTGCGCCGCAAGCTCGCCCTGTTCGGGCTCCTGGTCATCCTGGTCGTGGTGGCCGCCGCCCTCCTCGCGCCCTGGATCGTGCCCTTCCCGCCCGACGAGCAGATGTTCGACGGGCTGACGCTGGAGGGCGCCCCGCTGCCCCCGGACGGCAAATTCTGGATGGGCACCGACCTGCTGGGCCGGGACATGTTCTCGCGCCTGGTCTACGGCGCCCAGACCTCGCTGATCATCGGCGTGGTCGCCAATGGCGCGGCGGTGCTGATCGGCACCTTCTTCGGAGTCGTCGCCGGCTTCGTCGGCGGCTGGCTGGGCGCCGCGATGATGCGCTTCACCGACCTGATGATGGCCTTCCCGGCGCTCCTGCTGGCGATCGTGCTGGCCGCGATCTTCCGGCCGTCGCTGTGGATCGTGGCCCTGGTCATCGCCATGGTGAACTGGGTCCAGATCGCGCGGATCATCTACACCGAGACCCGGTCGATCGCGGAGCGCGACTTCATCGAGGCGGAATGGGGCCTCGGCGCCTCCCGCGCCCGCATCCTGCTGCGCCACATCCTGCCGCATCTCCTGTCCACCACCATCGTCTGGGGCACGCTCGGCATCGCCACCACGGTGCTGCTGGAGGCCACCCTCTCCTTCCTCGGCATCGGCGTGCAGCCGCCGACGCCGAGCTGGGGCAACATCATCTTCGAGAACCAGACCTACTTCTCCAGCGCGCCCTGGCTGGTGTTCATCCCCGGCGCCGCCATCATCCTGCTGGCGCTGGCCTTCAACCTGGTCGGCGATGCGCTGCGCGACATCCTCGACCCGACGCAGAAGGGCCGGCACTGATGGGCGCCTATCTGTTCCGCCGCCTGGCCCAGGCCGTGCTGATCCTGCTCGGGGTCAGCCTGATCACCTTCGTGCTGCTGTACCTTCTGCCGGCCGACCCGGCGCGGCAGATCGCCGGCCGCAGCGCGACGCCCGAGGTGGTGGCCAGCATCCGCGCCCAGCTCGGCCTCGACCGCCCGTTCCACGAGCAATACCTCCGCTATCTCGGCAGCTTGCTGCAGGGCGATCTCGGCCGCTCCTACCTGCAGAGAACCGAGGTGGCGACGCTGATCCTGAGCCGTCTGCCGGCCAGCCTGCTGCTGATGGTCGGCGCCATCCTGTGCGAGCTGGTGCTGGGCCTGACCATGGGCGTGGCTGCGGCGCTGCGGCGCGGAACGACGACCGACCACGCGCTGATGCTGACCTCCTTCATCGGCGTCTCGGCGCCGCAATTCGTGGTCGGCATGCTGCTGCTCTACGTCTTCGCCTGGCAGCTCGCCTGGTTCCCGCTTGGCGGCTATGGCAGCTTCGCGCATCTGGTGTTGCCCTCGCTGACGCTCGGCCTTCTGGGGGCCGGGTGGTATTCGCGCATGATGCGATCCGCGATGCTGGACGTGCTGCGCCAGGATTACATGCGCACCGCCCGGGCCAAGGGGCTCGCCGCCTGGCGGGTCGTACTCGCGCATGCGTTGCCCAATGCGTTCCTGCCGATCATCGCCATGATCGGCATCGACATCGGCCTGTTCATGAGCGGGATCGTCGTCGTCGAATCCGTGTTCGGCTGGCCCGGCATCGGCCAGCTGACCTGGCAGGCGATCCAGCGCATCGACATCCCGATCATCATGGGGGTGACCCTCGTCTCTGCCGTCGCCATCGTGCTGGGCAATCTCCTGGCCGACCTGATCGCCCCCTTCATCGACCCGAGGATCAAACTGCGGTGACGGACCAACCGCCGCCCGAACCAGAGGAGGTTTCATGCTGAAGACCGTATTGCTCGCGGGCGCCGCGACCCTCGCCCTGGCCCTGGCGACGCCCGCCACGGCCCAGGAGATCAAGCAGGGCGGATCGATCACCATCACCTACAAGGACGACGTCACCACCCTCGACCCTGCCATCGGCTACGACTGGCAGAACTGGTCGATGATCAAGAGCCTGTTTGACGGGCTGATGGACTACAAGCCCGGCACCACCGAGCTGGTGCCGGACCTGGCCGAGAGCTTCGAGGTCTCGGCCGACGGGCTGACCTACACCTTCAAGCTGCGTCCGGGCGTCAAGTTCCACAACGGCCGCGAGCTGAAGGCTGCCGACGTCAAATACTCGCTGGACCGCGTGGTTCAGCCGGAGACGCAGAGCCCCGGCGCCGGCTTCTTCGATTCGATTCAGGGCTTCGAGGAGGTCTCCACCGGCAAGGCCAAGGAGCTGAGCGGCATCGAGACGCCGAACGACACCACCGTCGTCTTCCACCTGACCCGGCCGGACGCGCCCTTCCTGCACAAGATGGCGCTGAACTTCGCGCATGTGGTGCCGAAGGAGGAGGTCGAGAAGTGGGGCGCTGATTTCGGCAAGCACCCGGTCGGCACCGGCGCGTTCAAGATGGCCGAATGGACGCTGGGCCAGCGCGTCGTGTTCGAACGCAACCCGGACTATTTCCAGAAGGGGCTGCCGCATCTCGACCGGATCGTGTTCGAGGTCGGGCAGGAGCCGGTGGTGGCGCTGCTGCGGCTGCAGCGCGGCGAAGTCGACATCGCCGGCGACGGCATCCCGCCGGCCAAGTTCCTCGAGGTGACGCAGGACCCGAATTACAAGGGCCTGATCATCCAGGGCAACCAGCTGCACACCGGCTACGTCACCATGAACGTCAAGGCCAAGCCCTTCGACGACGTGCGGGTGCGCCAGGCCGTCAACATGGCGATCAACAAGGACCGGATCATCCGCATCATCAACGGCCGGGCCAAGCCGGCGAACCAGCCGCTGCCGCCCTCGATGCCGGGCTATGCCGCCGATTACAAGGGCTACCCGTACGATATCGAAGGCGCCAAAAAGCTGATGGCCGAGGCCGGACTGGCCAACGGCTTCACCACCGAGCTCTACGTCGCCAACACCGATCCGCAGCCGCGCATCGCCCAGGCGATCCAGCAGGACCTGGCCCAGATCGGCATCAAGGCCGAGATCAAGGCACTGGCGCAGGCCAATGTCATCGCCGCCGGCGGCGACGAGAAGCAGTCGACCATGATCTGGTCGGGCGGCATGGCCTGGATCGCCGACTTCCCGGACCCGTCCAACTTCTACGGCCCGATCCTGGGCTGCGGCGGCGCGGTGCCCGGCGGCTGGAACTGGTCCTGGTACTGCAACGAGGACCTCAACAAGCGCGCCGCCGAGGCGGATTCGATCGCCGACCCGGCCAAGGCGGCGGAGCGCGAGGCCAAGTGGCGGGACATCTTCCTCGACATCATGAAGGACGCGCCCTGGGCCCCGGTGTTCAACGAGCAGCGCTACACCATCCGCTCCGAGCGGATGGGCGGCGACGACGCCCTGTTCGTCGACCCGGTGCACATCCCGGTCAACTACGACAACGTGTATGTCAAAGATGTCCAGTAGCCACACTCACACCGTCCACGGCGCGCACCACCATTTCGGCTGGGACCGGTCGATTCCGCCGGTCGCCACGGTCGCGCCGGGCACGACGCTGGAATTCGACTGCCTGGACGCCTCGGGCGGCCAGCTCAGCGCCTCCAGCACGGTCGCCGATGTCGCGGCGCTCGATTTCGGCAAGGTCAACCCGGTGACCGGACCGATCTTCATCGACGGGGCGCAGCCAGGCGACGCGCTGAAGATCACGCTCGACCACTACACGCCCTCCGGCTTCGGCTGGACCGCCAACATCCCGGGCTTCGGCCTGCTGGCAGACCAGTTCAAGGACCCGGCGCTGCATCTCTGGCGCTACGAGGCCGACACCCTGGCCCCCGCCCTGTTCTCTACCCTGGCGAAGGTGCCGCTGAAGCCCTTCGCCGGGACCATCGGGCTGGCGCTGGCGGAGCCCGGGCTGCATTCGGTGGTGCCGCCGCGGCGGGTCGGCGGCAATCTCGACATCCGCGATCTCTCGGCCGGGGCGACGCTCTACCTGCCGGTCGAGGTGGCGGGGGCGCTGTTCTCGATCGGAGACACCCATGCCGCCCAGGGCGACGGCGAGGTCTGCGGCACCGCGATCGAAAGCCCGATGAGGGTGACGCTCAGGCTCGATCTGGTGAAGGGCGCCAATCTGAAGATGCCGCGCTTCACCACGCCCGGGCCGGTGGCCCGGCATGTCGACGGCAAGGGCTATGAGGTGACGACCGGCGTCGGCCCCGACCTGATGGAGGGGGCGCGCATCGCCGTCTCCGAGATGATCGAGCTCTTGTGCCGCACCCGCAACATGGCCCCGATCGACGCCTACATGCTGTGCTCCGTCTGCGGCGATCTGCGGATCAGCGAGATCGTCGACCAGCCGAACTGGGTGGTGTCGTTCTACTTCCCGCGCATCGTCTTCGAATGAGCGATGGGACGACGCCACTGCTGGGCGTCCGCAACCTCAGCACGCAGGTTGCGACGCCGGCGGGGCCGAAGCTGGTGGTCGAGGATCTGAGCTTCGACCTGTTCCCCGGCGAGACTCTGTGCATCGCTGGGGAATCGGGCAGCGGCAAGTCGATGACGGCACTGTCGATCATGGGACTGCTGCCGCAGCCCATGGCCCGGGTCGCCGGCGGCCAGGTACTGCTGGAAGGACGCGACCTGCTGAAGCTGTCGGAGCGACAGATGCGGCGGGTGCGCGGCGGCGAGATCGCGATGATCTTCCAGGAGCCGATGACCAGCCTGAACCCGGTGATGTCGGTCGGCCGGCAGATCGGCGAGGCGATCCGCGCTCACCGCAAGGCCGATGCGGCCGAGGCCCGGCGGGCGGCGCTGGAGGCGCTGCAGGCGGTGCGCATCTCCGAGCCCGAGCGGCGGCTGCGGCAGTATCCGCACGAGCTGTCGGGCGGGATGCGGCAGCGGGTGATGATCGCCATGGCGCTGGCCTGCCGGCCCAAGCTGCTGATCGCGGACGAGCCGACGACGGCGCTGGACGTCACCATCCAGGCCCAGATCCTGGAGCTGATGCGCGACCTGCAGCGCCGCTTCGGCACCGCCCTGATCCTGATCACCCACGACATGGGCGTGGTGGCGGAGATGGCCGACCGGGTGGTGGTGATGAATCAGGGCCGGGTGGTCGAGAGCGGCCCGGTGGTGCCGCTGTTCGAGGCGCCGCAGCACGACTACACCAAGCGGCTGCTGGCGGCGGTGCCGAAGCTGGGCCAGATGGCCGGCCGCGACGCACCGCTGCGCGTCGCTGCCCCTGCCCTGCCCGCGGCGAACGCGCCGGTGGTCGAGGTCAAGGATCTGACCGTCCGCTTCGACATCGCCGGCGGACTGCTGCAGCGAACCATCAGGCGTGTGCATGCGGTCGAGAGCCTGTCCTTCGTCCTGAATCCGGGTGAGACACTGGCGCTGGTGGGAGAGAGCGGCTGCGGCAAGTCAACCACCGGCAAGGCGCTGATGGGCCTGGTGCCCTGGCGCGGCTCGATCCGCATCGCCGGGGTCGAGGCCGCAGGCCTCGGGCCCACGGCGCTGAAGCCGCTGCGCCGGAACATCCAGATGGTGTTCCAGGATCCCTACGCCTCGCTCGACCCACGCATGACCGCGGGCGAGCTGGTGGCCGAGCCGCTGGTGATCCACGGCCTCGCCAAGGGCAGCGAGCTGACCGATCGGGTCGAGTGGCTGTTCCGCCGTGTCGGTCTGGCGCCGGAGCTGCGCCACCGCCATCCGCACGAATTCTCCGGCGGCCAGCGCCAGCGCATCTGCATCGCCCGGGCACTGAGCCTGTCGCCCAAGGCGATCATCGCCGACGAATCCGTCTCGGCCCTCGACGTCTCGGTCCAGGCCCAGGTGCTGGACCTGTTGCATGAGCTGCAGGCCGATCTCGGCCTCGCCTATCTCTTCATCTCGCACGACATGGCGGTGGTGGAGCAGATCAGCCACCGGGTGGCGGTGATGTATCTCGGCCAGATCGTCGAGACCGGCACCCGCCGCCAGATCTTCGAGGATCCGCGCCACCCTTATACGAAGAAGCTGCTGCAGGCGGTGCCGATCGCCGATCCGCGTCGCCGGCGCGACCATTTCCAGCGCCTGTCCGGCGAGGTGCCGAGCCCGGTGCGGCCGGTCGGCTACCAACCGGTGCTGGTCGACCTCGCCGATGTCGGCAGCGGGCACCTGGTGGCGCGGGAGGCGGCGTAACGGCCTCCCGCCTCTGGCCTACTCCTTCTTCCCCTGCCAGAAGAAGTCGTTCTCCGTGCCTGGCCCCCAGACCAGGCCCTGGACGCTCTTGCGAGCAGCCACCGCCTCGACCTGCTGGAACATGAAGGCATAGGGGCCGGCGTCACGCACCTTGCGCTGCAGAGCCTCGTACATCGCCTGCCGCCTGGCGGTGTCGGTTTCCAGCACCGCGGCCTCGGTCTCGCGGGTCAGCTCCGGAATGTCCCACGCGTTGCGCCAGGCGGTGGTCTTCATCGGCGGGTTGTCGCCGTTGTCCACGTTCATGGCGAAGTTCTGGGCGTTGGTGTGCGGGTCCTGATAGTCCGGGCCCCAGCGGCCGATCGCCAGCTGGTGCTTGCGCGCCCGGACCTTGCTGGTGGTCTGCTTGTCGTCGGAAGCGATGATCTGGACCTCCACCCCGGCCTTGGCGAAGGTCGCCTGGATCGACTGCGCCATTTCGAGATAGGGCGACCCGTCCGATACATCGATGGTGATCTTGAAGCCGTCGGGATAGCCGCCCTGGGCCAGAAGCTGCTTGGCCTTGTCAACATCGAGCTTGAACGGCTCGTCGTCGACCGCGCCGAGGAAGCCCTTGGGCAGGAAGTTCTCGTGCAGCACGGCCCGGCCCTTCATGAAGCTGTCGGCCATGCCCCGGTAGTCGATCAGGTATTTCAGCGCCTGCCGCACCTCGACCTTCTTCAGGGGCTCGGTCTGGGTGTTCATCGCCAGGTACCAGATCGTGCCGCGCGGCACCTCCTGCAGGGCGATGTCCGGGTTCGACTTCAGGGACTCGATCTGCTCGCCGGTCAGGCCGCGGGCGATGTCGACGTCGCCCTTCTGCAGCAGCAGGAATTGCGAGGTCGGGTCGAGCACGTGGCGGAAGAAGATCCGCCGGAAGCCCGGCTTGCCCTGCCAGTAATCGTCGAACTGCTCGATCACCAGGCTTTCGTTCGGCTTCCAGGCGACGAGCTTGTAGGGGCCGGAGCCGGCGGAATGCGTGTTCAGCCAGTCATGGCCGAAATCGCCGTTTTTCGCATGCTCCTCGACCAGCTTGGAATCGACCACAGAGGCGACCGTAGCGCTGAGGCAGTTCAGCACGAAGCTGGGCGCATAGGCCTTATCGGTCCGGAACAGCAGGGTCCGCGCGTCCGGCGCCGTGACCATCTGATCGACATTGTCGGCGGTCAGACCGAACTGGCCGATGATGAAGCCGGGCGACAGGTTCAGCTTCACCGCCCGGCGGATCGAATAGGCCGCATCCTCCGCCGTCAGCGGATTGCCGGAGTGGAACTTCACCCCGTCGCGGATCTTGAAGGTGAAGGTTCGGCCGTCGTCGGAGACGGCCCAGCTTTCGGCGATGCCGGGCCGGAAATTCGCCGGGTCCTCGGCGTTGTAATAGATCAGCCGGTCGTAGACCTGCGCCACATATTCGGTGGCGGAGAACTCGAACACCTCGGCCGGGTCGAGGGTGATGATGTCGTCGATCCGGTAGGCCTGGACCAGGGTGTCCTTCGGCGTCTCGGCCCGGGCCGGCAGCGTGGCGCAGCCGAGCAGAATCGCGGCGACCGCGCCGCGGACGAATTTCCTCATTGGTAGCACCCCCTGTCTGACGTGCAGGGGCGATGGTAGGGCGGCCCCGGTGGCGCCGCCACAGCGATCCGCCTACTTCGCTTGGCGGTTCAGCAGGGCCGGGATCTCGACCGTCTCTGTCCCCTGCCCCGGCCCGGCGATGCGGGCCGACTGGGGCGGCAGTGTCGTGCCGTCCGGCAGCGTCCTGGGCTTCGCATCGAAGTTCACCGTCACCGCCGTGCCGTCGCCGAAGCTGGAGCGCTGCAGCAGCCGGTCGGGCGAGAGCACGGCGAAATCGGTCATCGGCTGGGTGAACAGCCGCTCATGCAGCGGCCGGAACACCCGGTCGTAGGCGGCGATCACCGGCAGGTCGCGGTCCAGCACCGCCGCGTTCAGGTGATAGAGCGGCGGCACCGCGTAAAGCAGCTGCAGAAGGGCCGTGGCCTCGCGCTCGTTCGAGAACTTCAGCGAGCCGTATTCCCAGTGATGGGTCGTGACCACGCTGTCGTGCAGCGCGATCTCGTAGAGCGGCAGGCGGAAGCGCGGATCGGCGATGAAGCGCGCGATCTCCGGCTTCAGCGGCCCCGACTTGAAGAACAGCGACGGCGTCTCCGGCGGCCAGTAATTGCCGCGGTAATAGGGCGAGCTCTTGTCCTTGATGTCCGGATCCATCCAGGCGAAGGGCTGGGTGGTCATGCCATGGGCGAAGGCGATCTGCGGTGCGAACAGGGCGGAGCCGCCCTCGCTGCCGGTGACGAGGCCGAGCGATGCGGCATAGGCGAGGCGCCGGCGGCGCGCCTCGGCATCCTGCGCCTGGCTGGTCTCCCGGCCCGGCGTAGTGTCGTCGAACACCAGCCCGGTGGCGTCGACGTCGAGGAACAGGCTGTCCAGCCCGGCGGCCTTGGCCACCGCCGCGATCCGCCGGCGGGCATAGGGCTCCGCCGCCACGGCGCTGACATAGACCCCGCGGCCGGCGAAGCCGGGGGCGAGCCTGCTGTCCCGGTCGCGATAGCCGGCAGCGGCGAGCTCGGCCCCCATCTGCGCCGTCGGCCAGGTCTCCGGCAGATCCGGCGGGTGGGCGCTGCCGTAGCTATCATAGGCGCCGACCAGATAGCCCCCGGCTTTGGCGGCCGCCACCGCCTCCGGGTGCCACAGCGCGTCGCGCCAGTCCTCGACGCCCAGCCAGGCGCGGGCGAGTCCGGCCTTCCGCAGCGCCGCCACGGTGTCGAGCGACAGCCCGCCGCCCCAGCGCTCCGCAGGCGCCAGCAACGGGCCGAAGGCATCGGTCAGCGCCGAACGCAGGGGTCCGACGGCCCAGGCCGCCTCTGCCGCCGGATCGTGGCCGCCCGGCAGGGGATCGACTGCCGCCATCGGCACCGCTCGGCGCAGCCCGTCATTGACCGCGCGGATCAGGGCCGCCCGTCGGTAGGGCGCGACATAGCCATCGGCGCCGGCCGCCTCCTTGAACGCGCCCTCGAACTCCGCCCGCGTCTCTGCTTCGAAACCCTGCCACAGCTTTCCGGCGAGATGGCCGGGATCGTCCTTCTTCCGCTGGAACAGCCGGACGAAGGCGCGCCATTGCAGCACATCCTCCGGCTTCAGCGGTCCCTTGCCCCAGAGATAGATGTGCGAGGCGCCGCCGAGCCGGGCGACATCCGGCAGGGCCGCGATTTTCTCTGTCAACGGAACGAAGCCCCCGCTCGCCTGCAGCCAAGCCCGATAGGCCCGGGCTCCCGCCAGCGGATCGGCGGGACCGGGCACGAGCCGGACGACATAGGGCGCGCCCGGCGCCAGGCGGGTGAAGTCGTGCGCCAGAACCGGCCGCGGCCGGCCGCCGTCTTCGACGACGGCGAACCAGGTGTTGAACGGCGTCTCGACCAGCCAGGTGATCGAGAGGTCGGCCCGCAGCTCTGTCCAGAACGGCATCGACAGCTGCTCGGTCAAGCCGGCGGGCTCGTAGCGCCGGGTCAGCCAGCCCAGCCAGGCGGGATCGTCGGCCGGGACGTAGCTGCCCTCGCCGAAGGGCATGGCATAGGCGGTGACCGCGGCCGGGTCGGCGGTCTGCGGCCAGGCCAGCATCGCCGGCCGATCGGAGCGGATCGACAGGCGCAGCGCCTCGCCCTCGATCGCAGCCTCGACCGTGAAGGCGTCATCGCTCGAAATGAGGCGCCAGCCGGAGCCGGTCCGGTCCGTCACCTGTCCCGGGTCCACGGCCGGAACGGCGAGCGCCGCCTCCTCCCCGCCGGCAGGGCCGAACGACACCGCCAGTGTCGCCGGGTCGATCCGGAACGTCCCCATGGGAGCCGCGAGGACGACCGCGTCAGCCGCCGGGGCGGGCAGACCGCCATCCCACAGCAGCATCGCCAGCGCGGCGAGCGCCACCCGCGACACGGCTTCGGCCATCCGCTCAACCATGCTCACCCATCACTGAAAGAAGATCAGATACTAATCTGATTTCGCCACATATTTCCTCAAGTGGGTGATCGGAGCTGGTGCACGGCTATTCGTTCTCCAGCGACGCCCGGGCCGCCTGCAGCTTGTCCTTCAGATCCGGCGCGACCTTCGGATAGGCGAGGTCCAACCCGTCCATCGCGTCGGTGATGGCGGCGGCCACGGCCAAACGGGTGAACCACTTGCTGTCGGCTGGGATCACATGCCAGGGAGCATACGGCGTGGCGGTCGCCCGGATCATCTCGTCATAGGCCTTCATGTAGTCGGGCCAGAGCTGGCGCTCCGCCACATCGGCGGGCTGGAACTTCCAGTGCTTCTCCGGCTCGTCCAGCCGCTCCAGGAAGCGCTTCTTCTGCTCCTCCTCCGAGACGTTGAGGAAGAACTTCAGGATCAGCGTGCCATTGCGGGCCAAATAGCGCTCGAAGGCATTGATGTCCTCGAACCGCTCCTTCCAGATCTTCTTCGTCACCAGCTTCGGCGGCAGCCGCTGCCTGGCCAGGATGTCCGGGTGCACCCGGACCACCAGCACCTCCTCGTAATAGGAGCGGTTGAAGATGCCGATTCGCCCCCGCTCCGGCAGGTGCCTGGTGGTGCGCCACATGAAGTCGTGGTCGAGATCCTCCGCCGAAGGCTGCTTGAAGGCGGTGACCTGGCAGCCCTGCGGGTTCACCCCGGACATGACGTGCTTGATGGTGCTGTCCTTACCGGCCGCGTCCATGGCCTGGAAGATCAGCAGCACCGACCAGTGGTCCTGGGCGTAGAGCATGTCCTGCATCTCCGCCAGCCTGGCGACGCTCTCGGCCAGCGCCTCCTGCGCCGCCACCTTGTCATCCTTGTCGAGCCAGGCGGTGTCCGCCGGATCCCAGTCCTTCAGGCGGAAGCCGTCGCCGTCCTCGATCCGGTAGCGCTTCGCCAGCTTGCCCAGCTTGACCATTCCTTCCCCTCCGCGATCGGAAGCCCCCGGCACGCCGTACAGCGCGCTCCGGCATGATCGATGCAGGAATTTCGTCGGTCTGGCAAATCGGAGATGATGGCCGGCTCTCCTGAACCGAGGACCGCATGACCGGGCACGCCTATTTCATCACCCACCCCGATGTGGCGATCGATCCGGCGGTGCCGGTGCCGGACTGGCCGCTGTCCGAGCGCGGCCGGGACCGCATGCGGGCGGTGCTGGACCAGCCCTGGGCGCCGCGGCTGCGCAGCCTGTTCTGCAGCACCGAGCGCAAGGCCAGGGACGGCGCGGCCATCCTCGCCGAGGCTCTGGGCCTGCCTGTCACCGAAGTTGAAGATCTTGGCGAAAATGACCGCTCTTCAACTGGTTATCTGCCGAAGCTCGAGTTCGAAGCAATGGCCGACGCCTTCTTCGCCCGGCCGCAGGAGAGCGTGCGCGGCTGGGAGCGCGCGGCCGACGCCCAGCGCCGCATCGTCGCCGCCGTCGACGACGTCCTGCGCCGGGCGCCAGCGGCGGGCGACGTCGCCATCGTCTCGCATGGCGGGGTCGGGGCGCTGCTGCTGTGCCACTTACAGGAGCGGCCGATCAGCCGCGAGGCCGACCAGCCGGCCGGCCAGGGCGGCCACTATTTCGCCTTCACGGCAGAGGACCGCACGCTGCTGCACGGGTGGAGAAGCATCGATACCGTTGCGCCGGACGGTGCCCCGGTGCGATGACGCCGGCATGATCGCCGCCCCGACCGATGACGAGATCCTGGCCCGCCTGCTGTACCGCGATGGGCTGATGCTGATCCTCGACAAGCCGGCCGGGCTGCCGGTGCATGCCGGGCCGAAGGGCGGGCCGGTGCTGGACCGGCATCTCGACGCGCTGCGCTTCGGCCTGCCGCACCCGCCCGCCCTCGCCCACCGCCTGGACAAGGACACCAGCGGCTGCCTGGTGCTGGGCCGGCACCGCAAGGCCACGGCGACGCTTGGCCAGCTGTTCGCCTCCGGTCGGGTGGGCAAGATCTACTGGGCCGTGGTCGAGGGCGACCCAGCCGAGGATGAGGGCCGCATCGACCTGCCGCTCGCCAGGCGGTCGGCGCAGCGCGGCTGGTGGATGAAGGTCGATCCTTCGGGCCAGCCGGCCGAGACCGAGTTCCGCGTGCTGGGCCGCGCCGGCGGCCTGGCCTGGCTGGAGCTGCGGCCGCTGACCGGGCGCACCCATCAGCTGCGGCTGCACTGCTCCGCCTCCGGCTTCCCGATCCTGGGCGACGCGATCTACGGCACCGCCGGCCGCGGCCCGGATGCCCCGCCGCTGCATCTGCACGCCCGCGCCGTGTCGGTGCCGCTGTATCCGAAGAAGCCGCCGGTCACGGCCGAGGCGCCGCCGCCCCCGCATCTCGCCGAGACCCTTCGGAGATTCCAAGCCACCCTGGCCGGCTGACCGACCGCCGCGGTGGCGGTCGACATATTCGACGGGACTCCGAGTCGCCCGGCTCTCCGTCTCGCTTGCCGCCTTCCGATCGGATCCGGGCCCGAGGTCGGCATCGCGGTCCGGCCGATCGCGGGGGCGGCGAAAGCTTTGCAAACCGGCCGAGACAGAAGGGAACGCGACACAACAAATGGCGGCCCTTCGCCCTGGGAACCACAACCTGTTGCATATCCGGATCGAACCGGGTTCAATGGTCGAGAACCCCCGTGTTGACGGCCGGATCGCGCCCGGCTACGCCCCTGACCGTGACAACAGCAGCCCGCACCCGCCCCGCCATCCGCTTCCGTGGTCGCTCCTTCATGGCGCTCGTCCTGGCGCCGGAACCGCCGATCACCGACTGGCTCACCGAGCTCGACGCCCAGATCCAGCGCTCGCCTGCGTTTTTCCAGGGCCGCCCCGTGGTGGTCGACCTGTCGGCTCTGCCGATGCGCAAGCAGGACCTGGCGGCGCTGATCGAGGATCTGCAGCAGCGCGACATCCGCCTGATCGGGATCGAGGGCGCAGACCCGTCCTGGCTCGGCTCCGAGGCCTGGGGCCTGCCGCCGATGATGACCGGCAGCCGTCCGGCCGGGATGATCGAGGTGCCGGACGGCGCCCAGGCCGCGGCGGCGCCGGCGGCCGAACCGCGGCCCGCCGCCTCGCTGCTGCTGGACCGGCCGGTGCGCTCCGGCCAGTCGGTGATCTTCCCCGAGGGCGACGTCACCGTGGTCGGGTCGGTCGCCTCGGGGGCCGAGATCATCGCCGGCGGGTCGATCCACGTCTACGGCACGCTGCGCGGCCGGGCGATCGCGGGATCGACCGGCAACGGCCGGGCCCGGATCTTCTGCCGCAAGCTCGAGGCCGAGCTGCTGGCGATCGACGGGCTCTACAAGACCGCGGACGACATGGAGCCGAAGCTGCGCGGCAGGGCGGTGCAGGCTTGGCTCGACGGCGACGCCATGGTTCTGGCAGCCCTGGACTGAGGCAAGAGAGGAGAGCAGCGAATATGGCCAAGGTCTTGGTCGTGACATCCGGAAAAGGCGGGGTCGGCAAGACGACCTCCACCGCGGCGTTGGGCGCGGCCTTGGCGCAGAGCGGGCAGAACGTCGTCGTCGTCGACTTCGACGTCGGCCTGCGCAACCTGGACCTGGTGATGGGGTCGGAGCGCCGGGTGGTGTTCGACCTGATCAACGTGGTCCAGGGCGACGCCAAGCTGCCGCAGGCGCTGATCCGCGACAAGCGGATCGACACCCTGTCGCTGCTGGCGGCGTCGCAGACCCGCGACAAGGACGCCCTGACCATGGAGGGCGTGTCCCGGGTCATCGGCGAGCTGAAGGAAAAGTTCGACTGGGTGATCTGCGACAGCCCGGCCGGCATCGAGAAGGGCGCCGTGCTGGCCATGCGCCATGCCGACGCCGCGGTGGTCGTGACCAACCCCGAGGTCTCCTCGGTCCGTGATTCCGACCGGATCATCGGCCTGCTCGATTCCAAGACCGAGAAGGCGGAGAAGGGCGAGCGGGTCGAGAAGCACCTGCTGCTGACCCGCTACGACCACGGCCGGGCCGAGCGCGGCGAGATGCTGAAGACCGACGACGTGCTGGAGATCCTGTCGATCCCGCTGCTCGGCATCATTCCGGAGAGCGAGGAGGTGCTGCGGGCCTCGAACATGGGGGCGCCGATCACCCTCAACGCCCCGTTGAGCGCCCCGGCCCGGGCCTATTTCGACGCGGCGAAGCGCCTGAAGGGCGAGGTTCTGGAGATGACAGTCCCGAGCGACAAGAAAGGGATCTTCGCCAAGCTGTTCGGCCGGAGGGTTGCATGAGCCTGTTCAGCTTCTTCACCAAGCGCAACTCCGCCCCCGTGGCGCGGGAGCGGCTGCAGATTCTGCTGGCGCATGAGCGGTCGGTGATCGGCGGCCGGTCGGACCTGGTGGCGACGCTGCAGGAGGAGATCCTGGCGGTGATCGCCAAGCACATCGCGGTCGACCGCGAGAAGGTCCAGGTCAAGCTCGACCGCGGCGACGCGGTGTCGACGCTCGAGGTCGACATCGAGATCCCGACCCCGGCGGGCCCCGCCCGGATTGCCGCGCGGGGCTGATGTCCGACCTGTCCCACGGGGCGATGCGGAGGCCCCGGGGACACGATCAGTTCCCTGCCCGGGGTCGCCTCCTGCATCGCATCGGAAAACGGCGGCGGGAATTCAGCCCTTCACCACCTCGATGGTGAGGCTGAGCGGCAGGTTCGGCCGGTCCGCCGGCATCCGATACAGCCCGTCCTCTCCCCGCACCAGGCAGGGCCACATCTGCCACGCCGTGGCGTCGTGCTCGCGCAGCGCCGTCAGCCGCAGCCCGGCCGCCAGCAGCGCGCCGACGATGGCGCCGAGCGGGTGCATCCATTCGACCGAGCGGGTGTGGGTGAAGGCGGCCTCGCGGTCGGCGTAGGTGCCCTGCGCGTCGAATTCGAACGGCGTATCGCGAAAATAGGTGTAGGTCGGCATGATCGGCGCATCCGCGCCCGCCTGGTCCAGCGACCGCGCCGCCGGATGGTCGTCGAGGAAGTAGAGCCGCCCGCCCGGCTTCAGCAGCGCCGCCACCACCCGGGCCCAGCCGGCGATGTCGGGCAGCCAGAGGATCGTGCCCCAGCTGGTGAAGACGAGGTCGTAGAGCCCCGCGCCGAGGAGACGCGGCGCGTCATAGACGTCGCCTTCGACGAAATCGGCGCTGCTGCCGGTTTCGGCCGCCAGATCCCGGGCCGCAGCGACGGCATTGGGGGAGAAGTCGAGGCCGGTGACCCGCGCGCCGCGCCGGGCCAGATACATCGTATCCAGGCCGAAATGGCATTGCAGATGCGCCACGCGCAGCCCGGCGACATCGCCGATCTCCGCCGCCTCGATCGGCCCCAGGTCGGTCTCGCCGCGCCGGAACCCGTCGACATTGTAGAAGGCGGAGCGGAGATGAACCCCGACCCGCTCGTCCCAATTGGCCCGGTTGAGCGCCATGCCCTCGTGCATCGGTCCCCTCCCCTTCGCGAGCCTATGCTGGCCATGGCTTCTACCAAACGGTGCACCGGATCGACAATCGCGACGGCCGGCTAAGAGGTCGTTCGCTTGTTGATGAATTGATTGTGATGCGAAGGGCGTGGTTTCGGGATTCCGTATTTCGGGCACGGGCTGTAGGTTCTCTGTGTGATCGATCTAATTATTCGCGGATGCCGCCTTAGCTGTCTGTGGTGTGGTCGATGACCGCGATCGCATCGACTTCTATCAGGTAGCCTGGGGACATCACCGCTACCCCGACCACCACATTTGCGGGCTTGTGACCTCCGAAAAGCGCCGTCTGGGCCTTTTCGATGATCGGCAGATGTTCGTCGCGATTGTAGTCGACGACGTAAATTGTGATCTTGCAGACTTCCTCTGGCCGGGCGCCGGCAGCAGCAAGCGCACGGCCAAGATTGCCAAACGCCAGGCGCGCCTGGGCCGCGAAATTACCGAGGCCGACCAGCTTGCCGCTTATGTCTTCTGGCTGCTGGCCCGAGACGAACACCAATTTGCTTCCTGTCGCGATGACGACCTGGGTGTACATTTCAGGAATCGGCAGATCGTTGGGATTTATGCATTCGAGCGTCATTGAATACGCCTCCTGCTATGGGTGACGGGAACTGGCAGGTTTGCACAGGTCAGGTGAGAGGATCTATCTGCGGACCTACGACAGCGTCACCGAAGCGCAGACTTCCATCTGCCGCTACGGAACTTCTCCAACCGCAAGCGGCGGCATTTGAGCGTTGGCCCACGAACGCCAGCCCAAGCCTATTTCGTCCATCGGACCTATACCAAGGTCGCATGAATTTCGCCGCGCCGTCCAGGTGATCCCGGCCCCATGACTTTCCCGGCGGCTGGAACTACACCATCCACCCCAGCCGCCATGTTTCGATCTAATGATTCGCGGATGCCGCCTAAGCCGGTGATCGGCGCGCCGGCATCGACGACATGCCGTCGACCGCCCTGAGCAACCCGGCATAGAGCATCCGGGTCACCCGGGCCGAGGTCAGGATCGAGTCGATCTCCGCGGGGTCGTCGAGCTCCGGCAGCGTGGCGGCGAGCGTCCGCACATGGCCCTCCCGCGCGTCGGCCCGGTTGCGCAGGAAGCTCAGCGCCCGGCGGATGCCCGGGATCCGACCCGCCTGCCCCAGGCTGTCGGCAGCCGCGCCGGCGCAGGTGGCTGCGAGATATTCGAGCGCATAGGCGATGCCGAGAAAGCCGGCCGGATGGTCGCTGCGGCAGAGGAACCGGAGCCAGGCGACATAGGCCTGGGTCGGCGGCGCCGGAACCGAGTTGACCACATCCGCCCGGCTGAAGCCGAGCACCTCGAGATCGGCGAGGATCCGGAGGTCGAGCCCCGCCACCTCCCCCGCCTTCTCCTGCAGCAGCAGCGCGATCGGAACATAGCGGCCGTGGTCCAGCATCCGTTCCGCCGCCAGGGCCAAGGTAGAAGGCAGCACACGCTGGTAGTGATAGGCCTCGCGCAGCGTGTTCGCATAGGTCGCGACCCCGGCCGTGCCATCAAGCAGGCTGCGGGCGCTGCGGGTCTGCCGCACCGCCGCGACCATGGCCACAGCTTCGACATGAAGCGCTTCGAGGAAAGCCGCACCCATCTCCGCCACCACCATTTTTGCGGTACGAACAAATCATAAACACTATTTATTTTTGGAGGACAATACCATTTTTAGTGGTATACCTATCCTCCCCATGTCCGGCAGCCCCGGCCCCGCTGCGCTTGCCCCGGGGACCGGGCGACGATACGAATGCCGCCCATCAGCGCCTTCGGCGCTCTCGTTCTCCGGAGTTGTGTTTCATGGAGCTGCACGATCTCATCCGCGGCCTCGGGCTCGACCCCGACGCCCTGACCGGCGGCACGCTGGTGGTCCGGTCGCCGGTCGACGGCGCCGAGATCGCCCGCCTGCGCGAGCATACGGACGCCGATGCCGGGGCCGCGATCGAGCGCGCGTCCAACGCCTTCCTGAACTGGCGCACCGTGCCGGCGCCTCGCCGCGGCGAGCTGGTGCGCCTGTTCGGCGAGGAGCTGCGCGCCCACAAGGCCGAGCTGGGACGGCTGGTCTCGATCGAGGCCGGCAAGATCCTGCAGGAAGGCCTCGGCGAAGTGCAGGAGATGATCGACATCTGCGACTTCGCCGTCGGCCTCTCCCGCCAGCTCTACGGCCTGACCATCGCCTCGGAGCGGCCGGGCCATCGCATGGCCGAGACCTGGCATCCGCTCGGCCCCGTCGGCGTCATCTCCGCCTTCAACTTCCCGGTTGCAGTGTGGTCCTGGAACGCGGCGCTGGCCTTCGTCTGCGGCGATCCGGTGATCTGGAAGCCGTCGGAGAAGACGCCGGTCACGGCGCTGGCCACCATGGCGATCTTCCGCAAGGCGGCGGAGCGCTTCGGCGGCGTGCCGGACGGGCTGGCCGAGATCCTGATCGGCGGCCGCGCTATCGGCGAGACGCTGGTCGACAGCCCGAAGGTGCCGCTGATCTCCGCCACCGGGTCGACCCGCATGGGCCGCGAGGTCGGGCCGCGCGTCGCCCAGCGCCTCGGCCGCTCGCTGCTCGAGCTCGGCGGCAACAACGCCATGATCGTCTGCCCCTCGGCCGATCTCGACATGGCGGTCCGCGCCATCCTGTTCGGCGCCGTCGGCACCGCCGGCCAGCGCTGCACCACGCTGCGCCGGCTGTTCGTGCATGACAGCGTCTACGACAAGCTGATCCCGGCTCTGAAGCAGGCCTATGGCGCGGTGCGCATCGGCAGCCCGCTGGAGCAGGGCACGCTGGTCGGGCCGTTGATCGACCAGGCCTCCTTCGACGGCATGCAGAAGGCCCTGGCCGCGGCGCGCGAGCAGGGCGGCACCGTCACCGGCGGCGAGCAGGTCACCGCCGGCGTGCCGGAGGGCGGCTTCTACGTCCGTCCGGCGATCGCCGAGATGCCGGCGCAGAGCGAGATCGTGCGGCACGAGACCTTCGCGCCGATCCTCTACGTCATGAAGTACCGGGACTTCAGCCAGGCGCTGATGCTGCACAACGACGTGCCGCAGGGCCTGTCCTCCTGCATCTTCACCACCGACATGCGCGAGGCCGAGACCTTCCTGTCGGCGGCGGGCAGCGACTGCGGCATCGCCAATGTCAACATCGGCACCTCGGGCGCCGAGATCGGCGGCGCCTTCGGCGGCGAGAAGGAGACGGGCGGCGGGCGCGAGAGCGGCTCGGACGCCTGGAAGGCCTATATGCGCCGGCAGACCGCGACCGTGAACTACAGCCGCGAGCTGCCGCTGGCTCAGGGCATCGTGTTCGACCTCGGTTGATCGGACAAAACGCAGGCGGACGGCGGGTTTCTTGACGGCCCCCCGGCCGCCTGCGCTAATGCGCTCAGACACGACCGGCAAAGCCCGCCGGCGGAGAAACAGGGGAGGTATCATGCACATCAGCCGTTTGGCACTGGCGGCCGGCGCGGCCCTGGCGCTTCTGTCCCCGGCGGCCATCGCCGCCGAGAAGGTCACGGTGGCCGTCACGCAGATTGTCGAGCACCCGGCGCTCGACGCCGCCCGCGACGGCGTGAAGAAGGCGCTGGAAGAAGCCGGTTACAAGGACGGTGACAATCTCGCCTTCGAGTGGGAATCGGCCCAGGGCAACCCGGCCACCGCCGCCCAGATCGCGCAGAAGTTCGTCGGCGAGAGCCCGGACGTGATCGTGCCGATCGCCACCCCCTCGGCCCAGGCCGTGGTCGCGGCGACCCAGGACATCCCGGTGGTCTTCACCGCGGTGACCGACCCGATGGGCGCCCAGCTGGTCAAGAACCTGGAGAAGCCGGGCGGCAACGTCACCGGCATCTCCGACCTGTCGCCGCTGGCCGATCACCTGAACCTGATCAAGGAGATCGTGCCGACGGTGAAGACGATCGGCGTGCCCTACAACCCGGGCGAGGCCAATGCGGCGACGCTCGTGGCGGCGCTGCAAGAGATGGCGCCGGAGTGGAAGGTCGACATCGTCACCGCCGCCGCCGCCAAGTCGGCCGACGTCCAGGGCGCGGCGCAGAGCCTGGTCGGCAAGGCCGACGTGATCTACGTCCCGACCGACAACACCATCGTCTCGGCGCTCGAGGCCGTGATCGCGGTCGGCAGCGAGAACAAGCTGCCGGTCTTCTCGGGCGACACCGACAGCGTCTCCCGCGGCGCCATCGCCTCGGTCGGCTTCGACTATTTCGAGGTCGGCCGCCAGACCGGCGTCGTCGTGGCCCGGGTGCTGAAGGGCGAAAAGCCGGGCGACATCCCGGTCAAGAACGCTAGCGGCACCGACCTGTTCGTGAACAAGAAATCGGCCGCGGCGATGGGCGTCACCGTTCCCGAGGCGGTGCTGAGCCGCGCCAAGAAGGTGATCGAGTAAACATCAAGCTCGGAGGTCGGGTTCGCCACGGCGAACCCGACTGCACGCGCACAGCCCCGATCGGGCCGTCCGGACATGACAGATCCGGCCGAAGCCCGTATATCGGGGGCCTTCTCGTTTCCGCGGCCGCCGCCGGCTGCGCCACAGGATGTGTTGATGAGCCTGTTCGCCTTTCTCGGCGCGATCGAAGTCGGGCTGGTCTTTGCCCTGGTCGCGCTCGGGGTGTTCCTGTCCTTCCGGGTCCTGAACTTTCCCGACCTGACCGTCGATGGCAGTTTCCCGCTCGGCGCCGCCACCGCCGCCACGCTGATCGTCAGCGGCACTGACCCGGTGCTGGCGACCCTGGTCGGAGTCGCGGCCGGCGCCTTGGCCGGCCTCGTCACCGCCTGGCTCAACGTCCGCTTCGGCATCCTGCACCTCTTGGCCAGCATCCTGACCATGATCGCGCTGTTCTCGATCAATCTGCGCATCATGGGCAAGCCGAACGTCGCCCTGATCAACCAGGACACGGTGATCAACCTGTTCGCCTGGCTGTCGCCGGTGATCGAGGCCACGGGGCTGCCGCTCCGGGCGACGTTGAAGGTGATGGTGCTGGCGATCATCGTGCTCGCGGTCGGGCTGGCGCTCGGCCGCTTCCTGACCTCGGAATTCGGCCTCGCCATGCGCGCCACCGGCGCCAACCCCCGAATGGCGCGGGCGCAGGGCATCTCGACCAAGCTGCATATCTATGTCGGCATGGCGCTGTCGAACGCGCTGGTGGCGCTGGCCGGCGCCCTGTTCGCCCAGACCGCCGGCTTCGCCGACGTCACCGTCGGCACCGGCACGATCGTGAGCGGCCTGGCCGCGGTGATCCTCGGCGAGACCATCTTCCGCACCCGCTCGATCGTGATGATGCTGCTGGCCTGCGTGATCGGCGCCGTGCTCTATCGCATCGCCATCGCGCTGGCGCTGAACACCGGCTGGCTCGGGCTGCAATCCTCGGACCTCAACCTGGTCACCGCCGTCCTGGTCGGCATCGCGCTGATGCTGCCGGGCGTCCGCAACCCGTTGAAGACCCTGCTGCGGCGGAGCGCCTGACGATGATCCGAGTCGAGGACATCCACGTCACCTTCGGCCGCGGCACGCCGCTCGAGAACCGCGCGCTGCGCGGCATCGACCTCACCATCCCGGGCGGCCAGTTCGTCACCGTGATCGGCTCGAACGGCGCCGGCAAGTCGACCCTGCTGAACGTGCTGAGCGGCGACGCCAGCCCGGAGCGCGGCCGGGTCGAGATCGACGGCGTCGACGTCACCCGCTGGCCGGCGCCGAAGCGGGCCGGCCTGGTCGCCCGCGTGTTCCAGGACCCGATGGCCGGCACCTGCGAGGGCCTGTCGATCGAGGAGAACATGGCGCTGGCCTATGCCCGCGGCCGGGCGCGCGGCTTCGCCTCTGCCCTCGACGGGCCGCGCCGCAAGGTGTTCCGCGACAAGCTGGCGGTGCTGGGGCTGGGGCTGGAGAACCGGCTGGGCGATGCCATGGGCCAGCTCTCCGGCGGCCAGCGCCAGGCGGTCAGCCTGCTGATGGCGACGCTGGCGGGCATGAAGATCCTGCTGCTGGACGAGCACGTCGCGGCGCTCGATCCCCGCACCGCCGATTTCGTGCTACGGCTGACCCGCAGGATCATTGAGGAGCAGAAGCTGACGGCGCTGATGGTCACCCATTCGATGCGCGACGCGCTCGACCACGGCAACCGCACGGTGATGCTGCATGAGGGCCAGGTTGCCTTCGACGTGGCCGGCGACCAGCGGCACGGCCTCGACGTGCCGGACCTGCTGAAGCTGTTCAGCACGGTGCGCGGCGAGCAGCTCGACGACGACAGCCTGCTGCTGGCGTAAGGCGGCCTACTTGCTGCCGGCGTTCTCAGATCGGTCCCAGAGTAGAGTCCGCAGGAAGGGCCAGATCAGCATGAAGGCGAACCAGAGCGCCGGCCATCGTACCCAGAGGTAGTCCGGACTCGTCATCAGGTTGATGACCAGGAGCAGGGCCAGGATCAACAGGGAGCCCAGCAACCGGCGCCGGAAACCATCGAAGGGCGAAGACGGCTGCGGCACCTCGGCCGGAGGCGTCATAGCCCCGACCCGGTCCGCCTCCGGCCCGATCCTGAGGGCATAGACCCGCACCGGTTCGGCGATGTTCTTCATCGGCTGCGGGCCGAGATCGGCGAAGCCGATCTCGATCTTGCCGCGGACCTGGTCGTAGACCGCGCCGGACAGGCAGATGCCGCCCGGCATGGCCAGCGCCTGCAGCCGCGCCGCGACATTGACGCCATCGCCCAGCAGGTCGCCGCCATTGACCACGACGTCGCCGAGATTGACGCCGATCCGCAGGCGCATGCGGTCGTCCTCCGGCTGGTCTGCCGCCCAGACGCCGAGCCTGTCCTGGGCCGAGATCGCGGCCTGCACCGCGGCCAGCGCGCTCGGGAACTCGGCCAGAAGCCCGTCCCCGGCCAGGTTGAAGACGCGGCCGCCCTGCGCTTCGGTCGCCGCCCGCAGGATATCGCGGGCCTGGTCCAGCCGCGCCAGCGTGCCGGTCTCGTCCCGCCCGACCAGCCGCGAATAGCCGACCACGTCGGCGCAGAGAATGGCGGTCAGGCGGCGTTCGGGCGGCATGTCGGCCTCGACTGAGATCGAGGCTGATCATACTGCAGCAGCCGCAAGATCGCGAGATACGGGAACGTTAAGAGAACATCAAGAATGGGCTTCAGCGTCGCCGAGAAGAGAAGTGCGCTCGGCGCGATTGACTTACATCGAGAAACCGCGATATCTCTGGTTCATGGATCCGCTGACAGCCTTCAAGGCGCTCGCCAATCCGGTGCGGCTGAAGATTCTAGCCGGGTTGAAAGAGCCTGCCCGGCATTTTCCGCCGCAGGACGAAGGCGATGTCGAGATCGACGGGGTGTGCGTCAGCAGCATCCAGGAAGGGATCGGCCTGTCGCAGTCGACGACCTCGGACTATCTCGGCATCCTGCACAAGGCCGGGCTGGTCACGGTCAAGCGGCGCGGCCAGTGGACCTACTACAAGCGCGACGAGGACAGCATCAGGAAGCTGGCGGAGCTGGTGCGGACGGAAATCTAACTCATTTGCCCGATAAGTTCGGAATATCGGGATATACCGAACTAGCGGCTGGTCCTCGAAACTTCACGCCCGCCAACCAGCCGGGAAGTCAGAGAATACATCGGGAATTCTCGATTTATCGAAGGAGGAAGCCGTGTCGCAAACCATGACCGCCGCCGTTCTGCCCCGTTTCGGTGGGCCGGAGGTGTTCGAGATCAGAAAGGTTTCGGTCCCGCCGCTCGGCGTACGCCAGCTGCGCGTCCGGGTCCGCGCCACGGCGCTGAATCCGCTCGACGGCCAGATGCGGCGCGGCGACTATGCCGACCTTCTGCCGCTGCCGGCGATCATCGGCCATGACGTTTCCGGCGTGGTCGAGGCCGTCGGCGCCGAGGTCAGCGAATTCTCGCCGGGCGACGAGGTCTGGTACACGCCCAAAATCTTCGGCGGGCCGGGCTCCTATGCAGAGTTGCAGGTCGCCGATGCCGAGATCGTTGCGCGCAAGCCGGCAAATCTCAGCCATCACGAGGCGGCGAGCCTGACATTGGTCGGCGGCACCGTCTGGGAGGCCTTCGTCACCCGCGCGCAATTGCAGGCCGGCGAGACGGTGCTGATCCATGCCGGAGCCGGCGGCGTAGGCTCGGTCGCGATTCAGTTGGCGAAGGCGATGGGGGCGCGGGTGCTGACGACCGCCCGTGCCCGCCATCATGCCTTCGTCGCGGAGCTCGGCGCCGATGCGGCGATCGACCATACGCAGGAGGACTATGTCGAGGCGGTGCTGGGGCTGACCGACGGGCGCGGCGTCGACGTGCTGTTCGACACGATCGGCGGCGATGCGCTCTCACGTGGCCCTCTGGCCCTCGTCCCGCTCGGACGCATCGTCTCGATTGTCGACATCGCGCAGCCGCAGAACCTGCTTAAGGCCTGGGGCCGCAACGCCACCTACCACTTTCTGTTCACCCGGCAGAACCGGTCCAAGCTCGACGGGCTAGCCGCGCTGGTCGAGCGCGGGCTGGTGAAGCCGGTGATTGGCGCAACGCTGCCGCTGCAGCAGATCGCACAGGCGCACGAGCTCATGGAGAACAGCTCGGCGCATGGCCTGCGCGGCAAGATCGTGATCGACCTGTCGGCCTGAACCCGGCCCTGGCGCCCGCCACATGGCAGCCAGGCCATCCTTGCTTCCGACGCGCGGCTTCAGCCGACCTCGCCCGGTCGCCACAGCCAAGCAGCACCGCGGACGCCGCTGCTGTCGCCGTGCTTGGCCTTCAGGATCGGCGTCGCGCATTCCCGGCCGAACACGATCGGCGGCAGGCGCTTCGGCACCTCCTCATAGAGGCGCATGACGTTGGACATGCCGCCGCCGAGCACGATGGCATCGGGATCGAGCAGGTTGACGACATGGGCCAGGCCGCGGGTCAGTCGGCTGATGTAGCGCTCCAGGCTGGCCGAGGCGTCCGGGTCGCCTGCCTCGGCCCGCGCCACCACCTCATGCGTCGAGATCTCCTGTCCGGTCACCCGGACGTGGTCCTTGCCGAAGCCGGTGCCGGAGATCCAGGTCTCGAGGCAGCCCTGCTTGCCGCAGTAGCAGTCCGGGCCCGGCAGCTCCTCGGGCGTGGCCCAGGGCAGCTGGTTGTGGCCCCATTCGCCGCCGACGCCGTTGCCGCCGCGATGGGCACGGCCGTTGACGGCGATGCCGGCGCCGGTGCCGGTGCCGATGATGACGGCGAAGACCAGCCCCTTGCCGGCCGCGGCCCCGTCGGTGGCTTCCGATACCGCCAGGCAGTTGGCGTCGTTCTCGCAGCGCACCTCGCGGCCGAGGGCGGCGCTCAGGTCCTTGTCGAAGGGCTTGCCGATCAGCCAGGTGGAGTTGGCATTCTTGACCAGCCCGGTCTGCGGCGACAGCACGCCGGGCATGCCAACGCCGACGGTGCCGCGCTGCCCGGTCGTCGATTCGACCGCGGCGACGAGGTCACGGATCGCCTGGACCGTGCCGTCATAGTGGCGTGGCGTCGGGATGCGCTGGCGGTGCAGCTCCGTCCCGGCCTCGTCCAAGGCGATCGCCTCGATCTTCGTGCCTCCGAGATCGACGCCGATCCGCATACCCGCCTCCGCCCCTCTTCAAACCAAGAAAAGGGCCCTGCACCCGGGTGCAGGACCGCACCACCGTCACCAGGCATGCCCGCGGCTATTTCGCCGCGAGCACCATGATCATCTGCCGGCCTTCCATCTTCGGCATCTGCTCGACCTTCGACAGGTCCTGCAGCTCGTCGCGCACCTTGACCAGCACGTTCATGCCCAGTTCCTGGTGCGCCAGCTCTCGCCCGCGGAAGCGCATGGTCACCTTGACCTTGTCGCCTTCCTCGAGGAAGCGCCGCGCGCTGCGCATCTTCACGTTATAGTCGTTATCATCGATGTTCGGGCGGAGCTTGATCTCCTTGACATCGATGACCTTTTGTCGCTTCCGCGCTTCGTTCTTCTTCTTCTGCGCTTCGAATTTGAACTTGCCGTAATCGAGGATCTTGCAGACCGGCGGCACGGCGTTGGGCGAGATCTCGACAAGGTCCAACCCGGCCTGCTCCGCGGCCCACAAGGCCTCGCGCAGGGGCACGACCCCGATCATCTCGCCATCCGCGCCGACCAGCCGCACCTGGGCCGTGTCGATCTCGCGGTTCACCCTCGGCCCTTCGCGGGTCGGCAGGGCATTTGTAGGTAGTCTAGCTATGGATAGCCTCCGTCAATTGCTGCGCCCCCGTCTGCACCTCCCCCCTCTTGGATGTCAACGGGGATCGCGTCTCTGCCACAAGTTTATGAAGCGCCCGATCCAGGGCAAGGACTTCCTGCGCCTCTCCACCCAGACGACGCAGCGCCACGCTGCGGGTCTCCGCCTCGCGCCTTCCGACCACCAGCATCAGCGGCACCTTCTTCAGGCTGTGCTCGCGGACCTTGTAGTTGATCTTCTCGTTGCGCAGGTCGATCTCGGCGCGGAGCCCCGCGGCCGCCAGCGCCGCATGCACCTCCTGCGCATAGGAATCGGCCTCGCTGGTGATGGTCGCGACCACCGCCTGCACCGGCGCCAGCCACAGCGGCAGCCGGCCGGCGTAGTTCTCGATCAGGATGGCGATGAAGCGCTCCAGCGACCCGAGGATCGCCCGGTGCAGCATCACCGGCCGGTGCTTCGCCCCATCCTCGCCGACATAGGTGGCGTCGAGCCGCTCCGGTAGCACGAAATCAAGCTGCAGGGTGCCGCACTGCCAGGACCGCCCGATCGCGTCCTTCAGATGGAACTCCAGCTTCGGGCCGTAGAAGGCGCCCTCGCCCGGCGAGTATTCGAATTCCCAGCCCGCCGCGGTCACCGCGTCGGCCAGGCCCTTCTCGGCCTTGTCCCAGATCTCGTCGGTGCCGGCGCGCACCTCCGGCCGTGTCGCCAGCTTGACCGAGACCTTGTCGAAGCCGAGGTCGTCATAGACCTCCTCCAAGAGCTCGCAGAAGCGCCGCGCCTCCTCCGTCACCTGGTCCTCGGTGCAGAAGATGTGGGCGTCGTCCTGGGTCATCTGGCGCACGCGCATCAGCCCGTGCAGCGCGCCCGAGGCCTCGTTGCGATGGCAGCAGCCGAACTCCGCCATCCGGATCGGCAGGTCGCGGTAGCTGACGATGCCCTGCTTGTAGATCTGCACATGGCAAGGGCAGTTCATCGGCTTGATGCCGTACATCCGCTCCGGCGAGCCGTCCTCCTTCCGGCCGACCGCCACCTTGAACATGTTGTCGCCATACATGTCCCAGTGGCCGGAGGCCTTGAACAGGCTGGAATCGACCAGCTGCGGCGTGCGCACCTCCTTGTAATCGGCAGCGTCCAGCTTGGCCCGGATATAGGATTCGAGCGCGCGGAACAGAGTCCAGCCCTTCGGGTGCCAGAACACGCTGCCGGCCGCCTCCTCCTGCAGATGGAACAGGTCCATCTCGCGGCCCAGCTTGCGGTGGTCGCGGCGCTCAGCCTCCTCCAGCTGGTGCAGATAGGCGTCGAGCTCTTGTCGGTCGCGCCAGGCCGTGCCGTAGATCCGCTGCAGCATGGCGTTGCGGTGGTCGCCGCGCCAATAGGCGCCGGCCACCTTCGTCAGCTTGAAGCCCTGCCCCACCCCGCCGGTCGACGGCATGTGCGGGCCGCGGCAGAGGTCGAGCCACTCGCCCTGGCGGTAGATGGAGATGGACTCGCTCTCCGGCAAGTCCTGGATGATCTCGGCCTTGTACTTCTCGCCCTTGTTCTTGAAGTACTCGATCGCCTCGGTCCGATCCCACACCTCGCGAGTGAAGGGCGCGTTGCGGGCGATGATCTGCCGCATCTTCGCCTCGATCTTCTCGAGGTCATCCGGCGTAAACGGCTCGTCGCGGGCGAAGTCGTAGTAGAAGCCGTTCTCGATCGCCGGGCCGATCGTGACCTGGGTGCCGGGATACAGCTCCTGCACCGCCTCGGCCATGACATGCGCGGCATCGTGGCGGATCAGCTCCAGCGCCTCGGGCGAGCTGCGGGTGACGATGCCGACCTTCGCGTCCCGGTCGACCACGGTCGCCAGGTCCGACAGCTTGCCGTCGATGGTCATGGCGATCGCCGCCTTGGCCAGGCTCTTGGAGATGTCGGCGGCGATGTCGACGCCCGACATCGGACGGTCGAAGCGTCTGACCGCGCCGTCGGGCAGGGTGATGGCGATGCCGGCGGGCTCGGCCATGAGTCTATCCACGTTCAGTCTTCCGGAAGGGGCGAGGCACTGTACGGGGCGGGCAAGGCCTGTCAACCCGGCCAGGCAACAGCGCACTCATGCGGCCTGCGAGGGCGGCGCGGGCTGGCGCATCACCCGCGGCGGCTTGATAGGCCGCTTCGGGGTCAGGCGCCAGCGCTTGTGCAGCCACAGCCACTGCTCCGGCCGGGCGCGGATCCAGCCCTCGACCACCTGGTTCAGCCGGATCACCCCCTCCTCCACATCGGCCTTGCGGTCGCCGGTGCGGGGGATATCGAGCGGCGGGTCGATCACCGCGCGGTAGCGGGCGCCGCGGGTGCGCTCCACCCGCATCGGCAGCAGGGCGCAGTTGAAGTGATAGGCCATCTCCACCGCCGCCGGCGAGGTCAGAGCGTCCTGGCCGATGAACGGCACCTTCAGCCCGCCGGTGTAGCGCTGGTCGACCATGACCCCCAGCACCCCGCCGTTGCGCAGGATGCCGAGCGCGCGGCGCGCGTCGTTGCCGGCCATGCGCTTTTCCAAGAGGCCGGTGCCGAGCGAGCTGCGCACGCCGCGGACCAGCCGGTCGACGAAGCGGTTGTTCAGCGGCCGCACGAAGATGGTCAGGGGGGCGCCGTGGCGGGTGGCGACGATCGGCCCGGCCTCCCAGTTGCCGAAATGGGCCAGCGCCATGATTACCGGCCGGCCGCCGGCCCGCGCGGCCTCGTAGTTCTCGAACCCGTCGACGGTGATCCGGTCGGCACGGCGCGTCTCGGCCCGGCCCAGCGCCCGCAGATGCGGATATTCGCCGATCACCCGGCCGAGATTGTCCCACATCCCGGCCAGGATCTTGCGCCGCTCAGCCGCCGACAGCTCCGGCATCACCAGCTGCAGGTTGCGGTCGCCGTGGCGGGTGGCGCCGATCCGCATGCCGATGGTCCGCGCCACCCAGGACCCGATGTTCGAGGCGACGTCGATCGGCACGCAGCGCAGCAGCCCATAGGCCGCATAGGCCAGGGCCGCCTGCAGCGGATGGACGACATAGGACCGCACCAGGCGCGGAACGGCCTTCTGCCATCGGTTCAGTCTGTCGTGCAATCGGCTCATCGGGGAAATCGGGGATCGGGATTCGCTCAGGCCGAAAATTGGGAATGTTGCCGGATAAAGGCAAGTTCGAGGAGCCATGCGGAGAAGTCCTGCCATCCGGGGCGCGGCGGCACGTCGCTTGAGCCGACCGAACCCGCATGCTAACTCGGCAGTCACGTGAACGGAAACTCCCTGATGGTCAACGTCATCTGCGCGAAATGGGGCCCGAAATACGGGTCGGAATACGTCAATCGGCTGAAGTCGATGGTCAGCCGCAACTTGACGCGGCCGCACCGTTTCATCTGCTTCACCGACGACCCGACCGGCCTCGCCCCCGATGTCGAGCATTTCCCGATGCCGGTGCTGCAGGTGCCGGAGCCGCACCGCAATCTGCCCTGGCGCAAGGTGACGCTGTTCGGCCAGCCGCTCGGCGACCTCGAAGGGCCGACGCTGTTCCTCGACCTCGACATCGTCATCGTCGACTCCCTGGATCCGTTCTTCGACCATCCGGGCCGGTTCTGCGTCATCCACAACTGGACCCATCCCGACCGCCGCGTCGGCAACACCTCGGTCTACCGCTTCGAGATCGGGGCGCATCAGGACGTGCTCGATAACCTGGTGGCCAATCACCGCCAGATCTTCGCCCGCTACCGCAATTCCCAGACCTATGTCTCGGACCATATCGGCGACATCACCTGGTGGCCCGACGCCTGGTGCAAGAGCTTCAAGAAGCACTGCATGCCCGGCGGCCCGTTCGGCGTGTTCAACTGGTTCATGACGCCGCGCCGCCCCGAGGGCGCCCGCATCATCGTGTTTCACGGCGACCCGAAGCCGGAATATGCGATCAACGGCCATTGGCCGGGCCGCTGGTCGAAGCATGTCCGCCCGACCCCGTGGGTGGCCGAGCATTGGGGCTAAGGCCATCCCGGCAGACGCCGCCATGACCGACGGGTCCGCGCTCCGCTGCTGGATCGTCAGCGAAAGCAAGGCCGGCACCATCGCCCAGTGCCGCGGCGTGGCCGAGAAGCTGGGCGCCGCGACCGAGACCCGCCTGGTGCGGAAGCCGCATGGCGGGAAGACCGAGCTGGCCCGCCGCCTGGCGTCCGGCTGGGCCCATATCCGCAACGTCCATCTGAACCGGATCCGGCCGCCCTGGCCGGATCTCACGATCTCCTGCGGCGGGCGGGCGGAACCCGTGGTGATGGAAGCGTCGCGCCGGTCCGGCCGGTCCATCTTCACCGTCCATCTGCAGGTCCCGGCCGACGGCTTCGACCGCTTCGACCTGTGCTTCGTCGGCCGGCACGACTGGCGGCCGGAATTCGACGGCCGCGACGACGTGCTGCCGATGGTGGGCGCGCCGCACCGTGTCGACGCGGCGCGGGTGGCGGACCACCGCGCGGCGGCGGAACAGCGCTTCGGCGCCCCGCCCGCCCGCCGGGCCGCGGTGATGATCGGTGGGCCCAATCGCTGCTACACCTTCTCCCCCGAACGGCTCGATGCCATCGTCGCGCAGCTGCGGGCGCTGCAGGCGGAGGGGTGGAGCCTGCTGGTCACAACCTCGCGCCGCTCCGACCCCGCCGCGCTGCCGCGGCTGCAGCAGGCGCTGCACGGCGATCGCGGCTTCGTCTGGGACCGCACTGGCGAGAACCCCTATTTCCAGTACCTCGCCCTCGCCGACGTGGTGCTGGTGACGGCGGATTCGATCACCATGACCTGCGAGGCGGCGTCGACCGGCAAGCCGGTGTTCTCGATACCGCTCGACGAGAAGCCCAGCCCCTATCTCGAGAAGTTCCGCCGGTTCCATCGCGACATGCAGGAGACGCTGGGGGTCACGCGCCCCTTCACCGGCGCGATCGAGCCCTACGGCTACGCTCCGCTCGACGAAGCCGGCCGCATTGCCGGCATCGTCCGGGAGCGCCTCGCCGCCAAACGGCAGCGCCGGGGCTCGTGATGCGGCTGCAGCGCCTGTTGCCGCGCTGGGCGAAGCGGAGAGACCAGGCCGCGCGCCCCTCCCCCCGGGGCCATACGAATTTCGACAAGCTGGCCTTCGACATTCCCGCCGAAGTCCACGATGTGCCGCCCGCACCGCTGAAGGACTATCTGACCATCGCCGCCGTCGTGCGGAACGAGGCCCCCTATATGCGGGAATGGGTGGCGTTCCATCTGGCCGTGGGGGTCGACCGGCTGCTGATCTACGACAATGGCAGCACCGACGGCCTCGCCAACGTCCTGGCGGATTTCGTCGCCCTGGGCGTGGTCGAGATCATTCCCTGGCCGCACTTCATCGATCGCACGGATTTCCAGAAGACCGGCATGGCCCATGCGATCGTCTACACGCGACGGACCACGCGCTGGCTGGCCCTGATCGACGCCGACGAGTTCCTGTTCTCCCCGACCGGCACGCCGCTTCCCGATATCCTTCGTGACTACGAGGCCTGTCCCGCCGTCATCGTCTACTGGGTCAATTTCGGCACCTCGGGCCATCGCGATCCGCCGGCCGGACTGGTGACGGAAAGCTACCGGATGAGGGCCGTCGACTCCTTCCCGGGCAACCTGCTGCACAAGTCGATCGTCAACCCCGCCCTGGTCCGCTCGGTCTGGGGATCCCATCGCTTCGGCTTCGACCAGTATCCCGTGGCCGGTTGTGACGAGAACCGGACGCCGGTTGTCGAAGGCGACGCCGCTCGGGTCCACAGCTCCCGCCTCCTCCGGATCAACCATTACTATTCGCGGTCGCGCCGCGAGTTCGAGACCAAGCTCAAGCACGGCCGCGCCCGCCATAAGCCCTATCTGGTCGAGGAGAAGCAGAAATTTCTCCAGGCGCTGGAGAGCGACCAGATCGAGGACCGGACGATCCAGCAGTTCCTGCCGGAGCTCAGGGCCTGGCTGGAGCACCCTGGGCTGGCGCTCGAGCGCAGGAAGGACTCCGCCGCGCCGTCCCTCAGGTGATGCCGAAGGCCCGGCTGACGATCCCGTTGAGCCCGCTCCATCGCGGTACCCTGGCACCTACGGCGCGGAACCGCCCGGCCAGCGTCCACATCGAGGGGATCGGGGGCAGTTCCTCGACCGTCTCCGGCTCGCCGGAATGCGGCAGGTCGAACAGACGGGCGAAGGGCTCGCCGGCAGCCACCTCGGCGTTGCTCCACTGGCTCCAGGCGATGCGTTCCAGCACCGGCTCGCGCTCGGGCATCGCCGGATGCTCGATGTCGAGGCCCTGCTTGGCCAGATCCGCCCCGATCAGGGTCGGTCCGCAATAGAAGGCGGGGACGCCGGCGAGGATGCTCTTGATCGCCACCGTGCTGGTCCAGACCACGGTGCACCAGGCGTTCTCGAACTGCGCCTGCAGCGGAAGCCGCTTGTTGCGCGTGAGGCGACGCACCACCGGACGGGGGCTGTCGAACAGCACGCTCTCCGCCCAGCCCATGGGGGTGCGGCGAGGATCGCGGGTGTTGTGCCGCCGGTTGTTGCCGATCACCAGCACATGCTCGCCGTCCCGCCGCCAATCGCGCAGCGTCACCCCCCAGGACCGCCACCGTTCCACCCCGCCGGGATCGAACCGGCCGGTGCCGTTCCAGCCGTCGAGCGCGACCTGGAAGTAGGGTGCGCCGCGGATCGGCGACAGCCATCCCCGCTCCATCACCACCACGCGGCTGCCGGCCGCCTTGGCGGCGGCCACGATAGCGGCCCGGCGGCTGGCCCGGAACGGCGACCAGGTGAGCAGCACGTCATTCGCCGTGAACCGGTCGGGCAGCTCCGTCGTGGTCGCCCCGAAACGCCGGGCCCCGGCGTGGATGTCCTGCACCGGCTTGCCGCCGGTCGGGTCGAAGACCTGGACAATGAGCCGCTTGACCGGAGTGTTCTGACTCACCGCGTATCCTCTTTCGATGACTCAGGACATGCCGAGCCAGCGGCGGACCGGATTGCCGCCGGGCAGGTGCAGGGCGAGGTCGCGCAGGCGGCCCAGAGCCGTATACTGCGACGCCACGGCCGGCAGGTCCTCGACCTGGACCGGGAGGCCATCATGCGGCTGGGCCAGGAGGCGCGCGATGGGCTCTCCCGTTGCGATCTCCGCCGCGCTCCACTGGCACCAGGCGAGCCTTTCGAACACGGGCTGGCGATCCGGAAAGATGGGCGCTTCGACGTCGAGCCCGAATTTCGACAGCTCCGGGCACAGCGTGTTCGGCCCGCAATGGAAGGCGGGGATGCCCGCCACCAGCCCCTTGAACACGGCCGTGCTGGTCCAGGTCACGGTGCAGTGCGCGTCGCGCAGATCCTCCGCGAGCGGCCGCCCGGCGGACGGCATCCGGCGGATCACCGGCCGCCTGGTCGGCAGGCGGACGCTCTGGGCCCAGCCCGGCGGCATGCGCCGGGGATCGCTCATCGGTTGCTGCTTCTGGCCGAGCACGAGCACGTGGCGCCCGTCGCGCCGCCAGGGGCGCAACGGAACGTTCCACGACGCCCAGCGCTCCGGTCCGCCGTCCGGGAAATGGCCCGTCCCGTTCCAGCCGTCGAAGGCCATCTGGAAGTACCAGGTGTCACCGATCGGAGAGAGCCAGCCATTCTCCATCACGATGACGCGGCTGCCGGCCGCCTTGGCCGCCTGGAAGGCCCGCCACCGCTTGGATCCGCGGAAGGGAGACCAGGTGATCAGGACGTCTTCTGGCTCGAACCGGTCCGGCAGCTCCGTCGAGGTCGGCCCCATGCGCTGACAGGCGGCGACGCATTCCCGCCAGGGCTTCGGGCCGCGCGGCCTTGGATTGCCTTGGTTGCGGCCGCCCGGCGGTATGAAGACGAAGAACCGAATGCTCAAGACACTGTCCGTGGATGCTGGAACGGATCACCCCACCAACCGCCGCACCAGCCGGGCCAGCGGCTTGCCGTCATGAGGCGCCATCAGCGCCCTGATCCGGCCGGGCATGGTCCAGTGGGAAGGGACAGCGACCGGATCCTCGATCGCTTCCGGCCTGCCGTCATGCGGCAGCTCCAGGAGCCGGGCGAAGGGTTCGCCGGACCGGATCTCCTCCTCCGTCCACTGGGCCCAGGCATAGCGCTGCAGCACCGGTTCGCGGTCCGGATAGGTCGGATGCTCGACATCGAGGCCGCGCCGCATCAGCTCGCCGCAATTGATGTGCGGGCCGCAGTAGAAGGCGGGCACCCCGCGAATCAGGGATTTGATCGCGACGCTGCTGGTCCAGACCAGCGTGGCGAAGGCTTGGTCGATCTGCCGATCCAGCGGCGCGTTCGAGAAGCGGGTGCGGCGGATGATCGGCCGCCGCGTCCTCGGCCGCACGCTCTGCGCCCAGCCCGGCGGCATGGCGCGGGGATCATGGTTGATGCCCTTCGGCCGCTGCTCCACCACCAGGATCGTGTCGCCGTCGCGGCGCCAGTCCTGCAGTTCCACCCCCCAGCCGTCCCATCGGTTGTGATCGCCTTCGAGGAACCGGCCGGTCCCGTTCCAGCCGTGCAGCGCGATCTGGTAGTAGCGGCGCCCTCGGATCGGCGACAGCCACCCGTTCTCGCTGATGATCACCCGGCCTCCCGCGGCCCGGATCTGACGATAGATGTCGCTGCGGAAGGTGCCGCGGAACGGGGCCCAGATGATCGCCACGTCGTCCGGCTCGAACCGGGCGGGCGTGTGCATATGCACAGTGCCGAAACGCGATGCGCCGTCCACCAGCGCCGAGCCGGGCTTCTCCAGCGAGATGCCCCAGAACACGAAAATCCTATCCATGGGTGCCGTCGCCCAAGGCCCTATCCACGTAGAGATCCTCGATGGCCCGGCCGTAACCGGGCACCGAAACGCCACCGCGGGCAGGCATCACGTCGTAGCCGAGGCGGGGCGTGGCGGCCGTCCAGACAGCCCGGTCGTTGTCGAGCCCGCCGAACAGCTGGGCGGGAACGGGCTGCCATCGCAGCCGCGGCCGCAGACGGCTGCGAATCTCGTAGAGATAGGAGAGGACGAACTGGTCGATGCGGCTGCGAGGGCGCATCCGCAATCCCTTCCACAGACCCGCGGCCAGTTTCTTGGTGAAACCGAGCGCCTCCCGCGTGTGACCGACCCCGACCGCCCCGGCCAGGACCCGGCGCCCGAAGCGGTGCACATCGGGCCGAAACCGCAGCATCACGTCGCCGCGTCGAAGCGAATCGAAGATCTCCGTCGGCGAGCGATGCATGACGCCGTCGATGCCGAGGCACAGGACCGGCGCCCGGCAGGCCGACAGCAGATGATGCAGGACCAGGTAGCGCGCGGCGGAAGCGTAGATCGGCGACGCCGGATGGGCCTCATCCTCCCAGGTGAAGGTCAGCCTCACCTGGGACAGCGCGCGCCTCATCTCATCGATATGGTCCAATGTCTCCTGCGACGGGCCATAGAGGTGGAGATGGACGTGCAAGGGCCGGTCGAGGGCCTCCGCGGACAGCAGGAATGCGGAGGCGAATGCCTTGTAGCGGTGGTCGTCGCAGCCGCAGAAGACCACCCCCGGCACGCCGACCCCGGGTGTATTTCCCTTGATCCTCTGGTGATAATCTCTGATCGCCTGCTTCGCCCGCACATCAAATAAATTATCGAACAGGACGGCGAGAAAAAGACGCCCCAGAAACCAGCGGGATAGCTTTTCTGGCTGAGCGTCATCCATGAGACCTTACCCCAAACACGCTTCTCTCTAGAAGCCGGCCGCATCGATCTGCGATCCATGGCCAGAGAACCGTGTCGCCGCAGCTGATTATCAGCTCTTGAAATACCACACCGCGCTCGTCGTCACACTAGCTTTGGGCCGCGAGAGTCGGTGCCCGACCAGCGATCCCGATTCACCATCCCGTCGCCGGCGGAGCCCGGCGGGCGATCTGCTGCTCCCCCAGCGGCCCGATTCGGCACCGTCACGACACGTTGCCGGGACAACAGGGAGCAATTATGACATTCTTGTAGCATATTCCGCGCCGTTGAATCGCACCATGCATCGGCACGGGAACGCACCTGGTCCTTGCAGACCGCGCCCGGCCCCCGCCTTCAGCCGGATTCGCGCCAATACGCCTCCTCCCGATCCAGGACCAGGTCGTCGACCCGGCTTCGGCCCTCCTCCTTCCGCCCGCCCTTGAGGTGATCCATGAAGCGGCCGAGGCGGGAATTGATCAGCACATGCGGAACTTTGAGGCCGAGACCCCCGGCAATGTCGAAGGATTTGTGGCCGCGGCGCTCGGTCTGCTTGCGGACGAGATCGAACAGATAGGAGTCGTGGAACTCGTATTCGCGGAACATCTCGTCCCGCGTGTAGAGCCGTTCGAATTCCGCGAGCATTCCGCGCGTCGCCGGGTGCTGCAGATTGTAGGCGACGAAGCCGCATTCGGAATGAATGCGGCGGCGCAGATAGCCGACGAAGCAATCGGCCGGCACGAACCCTTCGATCTCCTCCCGGCCGACATCGGCGAAGAAGCGGGTGTCGGCATCGATCCAGATCAGCACGTCGGCGTCGGTCGTCGCGGCGGCGTGGAAGATGGCGAAGCTCTTATGCGCGAACCGCACCGCGTCCCAGCGGTAGCCTTCCCCCCAGCGCTTCTCTCCCAGTTTGAAGCGCAGTCTGGCCAGATCGTAGCTCAGCCGGAATCGCAGGCGCCGGGTCAGTCCGTGGGCCAGCGGATTGTTGGCGTGGCGGCGCTTGAACGCGGCGAGCTCCGGCGAGCTCTCGATCAGGTCGCGCACCACGATCCGGCCGCCGGAAAGCCTGGGCGCGAAGCCCTCGCAATAGAGCAGGAGCGGCACCTCGACAGGCCAGTGCCGATCGAAGGTCTCGACCATCCGCCGCCCATAGGCTTCGTATCCTGACTCATGGCAGGTCGTGACCACGGCGAACCTGCGCCCATGCTCGGCAACCCGAGAAGTCATAATGCTCGTTTCTTTTAAGAATACCCCCACTGGCGGCCAGCATAGTGGGTTCTGCAAGTATCAGCGACTGGAATTTAGCCATGGTGCTGGCTTTTGGATCAGTATTCCGCCGATCCAGTACCGCGAGGGCGCGGCGGGCCACCGGCGCCCAGCCGAAAGCGGTCCTACCGCCCGACGCGGTGGACCTCGCCGCAGAGCGGTCTCGGCGTGGCCAGCACCGCGTCGTAATCGGCCCGCTCCAGCCCCATCACCGCGCCGCCGCGGCCGGCATTGCGCAGGATCCGGCCATCCGCCTTGAAGGCCCGGCGCAGGATACCGAACTCCCGGGCATAGATCTCGTCCTCGGGTCGGGCGTACTGATTGGTCTCGCTCTGCCCCGCCGCGTAGAAGTAGGTGGTCGCCTGGCTGTAGTCGAGGTCGACGCCGAGGATGTAGGCCTCGGCGAAACCCATGTAATAGGCGATCTGGGCGGCGAACAGGATCACCGTCGAATCATTGCCCAGCCCCTGCCAGGGATGATGCCGGAAGCCCTGCTTGCGCAGGCCCCCGCGATAGGTCGGGAACGTCACCACCCGGTCGGCGGACGGCCGGAACTCCGGCCGGGCGGCGACGGTGTCGCGCACCAGATAGGTCTCGACCGGCAGAGTCGAGACATCGGCCTTGATCCGGTCCCAGCCGCGCAGATCGCTGAGCACATAATAGGGAATCGGCGCCGGCAGGCCGTGCTCCAGCGCCTTGTAGCCCTTCTTGACCACGAAGAAGCGCTCGCCGGCCAGCTTCGACAGGTCGAAGTCGAGCAGCGACGGCGCGTTGCCGAGCAGGAAGCAGCGCTCGCCGCGATGGCGGTCCTTCAGCCGCATGATCCGCCGGGTGCGGCCGGGCGCGGCCAGGGCCCCGGCCAGGGCATAGGTCTTGGCGAGCAGCGGCAGCATCGCGTCCCCTACCCGGCCGCCGCGGGCGAGGCGCCCAGCAGCTCCCGGTACACGGCCAGGGTCGAGCCGGTCATCGCCTCCTTGGTGTAATGCGCCGCGACCGTGGCGACCGCCCGCTCCGCCATACGCTCCCGCTCCTCCGGCGACAGCGACAGAGCCCGGCCGATCGCGGCGGCCAGGGCATCCGGGTCGCCGGGCGGCACCAGCCAGCCGGTCTCGCCCTCGGCCACCACCTCGGGCGGGGCGCCGATATTGGTCGCGATCACCGGCCGGCCCAGCGCCATCGCCTCCACCACCACCCGGCCGAAGCCCTCGGGGTCGGTCGAGGCGTGCACCACCACATCGGACAGCATGTAGGCGGCCGGCATGTCGTCGCAATGATCGACCAGCTGCACCACGCCGTTCAGCCCCTTCGCCGCGATCCGGTCGATCAGCTCCTGCCGGTAGCCGCTGCGGCCCTGGTCGCTGCCGACGATCAGGCAGCACAGGTCGTGCCGTCCCAGGCGGGCCAGCGCGTCGATCACCACGGTCTGGCCCTTCCACCGGGTCAGGCGCCCCGGCATCAGCACGATCGGCCGGTCATCCGGCGCGCGCCAGGCGCGGGCCAGCGCGATCATCCGCTCGGCCGAGACCGCCTCGATCGCGAAGTGCCGCAGGTCGACGCCGCGCGGGATGGTGCGGATCCGCGCCGGATCGGCGCCGTAAGTCTCGATGATGGTGCGGGCGACGTAGTCGGAGATGGCGATCACCCGGTCGCCGCGCACCATGATCGAGTTGTACAGCCGCTTGGCGGCGCTACGCTGGTTGTAAGGCGCGTGCACGGTGGTGACGAAGGGGATTCCCAGGCGCCGGCAGGCGGCGTAGGCGCTCCAGGCCGGGGCGCGGCTGCGGGCATGGACCAGGTCGACGCCCCGGTCGCGGATCACCGCCTCGAGCCGGCGGATATTGCGCCAGATCGTGACCGGGTTCTTGCCGACGAGCGGCAGGGCGATGTGCTCCGCCCCCGTCCGCGCCAGGTCGCGCAGCATGGCGCCGCCCTCGGAGGCGACCAGCGCCTTCCCGCCCGCCGCCTCGATCGCCGCGGCGACGTCGACGCAGCCGCGCTCCGCCCCGCCAGTGCCGAGCGCCGGCAGCACCTGCAGGATGGTGCGGCCCCGCAGGTCGACCGGGGTGGTCGGCGGTTCGTCGGTGGCGTCGTCGGGCGGAAGAGGATGAGCGGTCACGGGATCCGATCGTACCGGGCGGAACGGGGCGCGCACCCTACATCAGCGGCCGGATGCGCGCCATGGCCGGATCGTCAGGCAAGGCTGCGCCAGCGCAGCGACATGCAGGACAGGCCGGCGTCGAGCTTGCCGGTCTCCTCGACCTGCAGCGGCACGACGCGGTGGCCGAGCCGGTCCAGCGCCTCGATGGTGCGGGGGAAGCCGGCGCCGACCAGCACCACGTCGTTGACCCGGAGGGCGTTGGCCGCGGCCTCCTCCCCCTCCGGCACGCGCACCACGCGCAGACCGGGGAAGAAGCCGGCCAGGGCCTCGGTCGCCAGCACCGTCTCGGTGTCGAGCAGCGAGCAGGCGGTCTTGAAATGCAGCACGCCCGGCGGCGGCGTGACGATCTCCGCCTTGCGGCCGAGCTCGGCGAGCAGCGCTGCCAGCGCCCCGGCGCCGCGGGCGTCGGTGCGGGCGGACAGGCCGATCATCACGGCACGCGGCGTCACCAGCACATCGCCGCCCTCGGCAAAACCGGCCTCAAGCCTCAGCACCCGCTCGAACCGGGTGGCCAGGGCGGGGGCGATCTCCGCCGCCTCGTCCAGCCGCGACGGCGCGCCGGGGCGCAGCAGGATGGCGCCCTCGGGGAAGGTCAGCGCCGGGTCCTCGACGAAGACGGAATCGGGGAAGGCCTCGAGCGGCGGCAGCACCTCGACCGCCACCCCCGCCTGCTCCAGCGCCGCCACATAGGCCGCGTGCTCGGCCCGGAACCTGGCGATGTCGGGCGCACCGCGATCGACGGCGCGCAGCCCGTCGACGGCGGCCCCGGCGGGCTGGCGCGCCAGGGCGCGATCGAACCGGAACACCTCGGCCATCTGTCTCTCCCGACTTCCCAGTTTGTGCGGGCCGACTCTATCGCGCGGACCGGCGGGCGGCCATGCCGGAAGCCCGTGCATGTCATGCAAACGGCTGCTTGCCGAGCCCGCCCCTCGCCGCTATTGTCGCGCCGCCTGCGGAGAGGTGGCCGAGTGGTTGAAGGCGCTCGCCTGGAAAGCGGGTATACGGTGTTGAGCCGTATCGAGGGTTCGAATCCCTTCCTCTCCGCCATCCTGCTTCGCGCTCACGCGCTTCGCAGGATTACGGATTTCTCCGATCGCGAAGCAGGAGTGGGCTAGGCTCGCTTCTGGCGAAATCAACATCCAGTCGTGACACGGCTGCCGTTGCAGAGAATACGCCTCACCTCGCGGAGCATTGAGCCAAGATATTCTGGATCCTGGCAGCAATGTCGTTGCCAGACAACGTAATGTAGGCAAAGTTCCGCGTCATCAGATTCACTCGCGTAGATTCCTGCCCAACCTGAGTGAACATGGCCGTCCACATCAAAACCTGCGGCACCTCATAGTGCCCGGCTTGTAGTTCTACGGCGCCGTTTGCAAGCGTGCGCGAACGAGTGACTTTGATCCCCCTGACGTCATCCTTGTCCAATTGCGTTGTCAGACAATCCGCCAGAGGAGCCGCCTGCCCTTTTATATTGAGGACTCGCAGTGTCCCCTTCTCCGCAAGATCATCTGTTCCGGCATAGGCACAGCCGGCTAGCGCGCCAGCAATAATGAACCAAAATCCGCGCACTAAATTAACTCTCCTGTCGGAAAATAATTGAACATGGATCTGCCGGGCACGGCTGTCAGACACAAGAGTAGATTGGGCCACCTCTAGCAAACCCACCATCCTGCCACCTTGCGAGATCTTTTCGCTGCGTCCTTGCAATTTAGATCAGTCATGATCTCTGTTCGTTTTGGTTTGGCGTTACGGCACATCCTTTGTTACGGTGATTTTCTTACCGCGGGTAAAGAACATCATCAATCCGAGCACGATCGCGCCCATGACCCAAATCGTGAGCAAAATCCCAATGCCGACAGTGGCGCCGATTGCCGTGCCAGCCTTAGCTGCTTCGGACGTAGCACCCGCATATTGCTCTGAGGTCGCGCCTATGCCTCTGACCAGCCACGTGACCATCACTGCATTGAAACCCCAGAACAGGATCGCAATGATCCCACCCGAACACGCCGCGCTTGCGGCGCTCAATTGAAATCGTCCCCATATCTCATCCTCAACCAACTATTGCCAGCAACCGATCAGCCGCAGGCTAACGTCTGCACGATATCGCGATTCGGAAATGCTGGAAGGACCTCTCGGCCCGTGGAACTGGCCTCATCCGCCCAAACCCGATCGACGATGCTGATCCGTACAATCTCAAAAAAGATCGAGCCGCCACGCGCCGTTCGAAGATAAAATCTCGGCGACTTCGGCCAATCGGAGGCTGAAATGCCCAACACCCTCGAAGGCCGCTGCGCCTGCGGATCCGTGCGGTACCGGCTGCTGTCGCCGCCGATGTTCGTGCATTGCTGCCACTGCCGCGACTGCCAGCGGCAGACCGGCAGCGCCTTCGTGCTCAACGCCCTGATCGAGGCGGATCGGGTCGAGCTGCTGTCGGGCGAGCCCGAGCCGGTCGGCGTGCCGACCGATAGCGGCCGGCCGCATGTCATCCACCGCTGCCCGGCCTGCCGCACGGCGCTGTGGAGCATCTATGGCGGCCGCACGCAGATTCGCTTCGTCCGCGTTGGCACGCTCGACGATCCCGCGGCGCTGCCGCCCGACGTGCACATCTTCACCCGGTCGAAGCTGCCCTGGGTGGTGCTGCCGGACGGCGTCCCCGCCTTCGAGGTCTACTACGACCCGCAGGCCCTGTGGCCGAAGGCCAGCCTGGAACGGCGGCGCGCCGCCCTGGGCGGTTGAGCCGCCTCAGGCGAAGGCCGGCCGGGCGCCTCCGCCGAAGCCGTGCGGCAGCATCGCCGCGGCCGGCACCTCCGGCGTCGCGGCGAAGAGCAGGTCGGGGCGGGCCGCGGCCCAGGCCTTGTCCTTGGCCAGCGCCGCCGGCCGGTTGTCGGTGCGGCACAGCATCAGGGCGCCGGAGGGGTGCTGCCACAGGTCGAAGCCGAGCAGGTCGGGGAACTCGCGCAGCGCCGCCTGCAGCATCGGCGCCGAGCCCTCCGCCGCCAGCAAGCGCCGCGACAGGGCGTTGCGGTAGAGCTTCAGGCCATCCCGTTCCCGGACCTCGCGCGTGACCGCCATTCCCGGATCTCCTCTGCCCAAGGCCGCGACGCCTCCACGGCCCGACACGGACAGAACATAAAAGGAACATCGGCCCGAGTCCAGCACTAAGAACATTTCAGGAACTGGCCGTTCCGTTCAAGCCGGACGGCGTGAGATGGCGCAGACTGCGGGCATCGACCATGGAGGATCTTGATGAGCCGAGCCCTGCCCTCCCGCACCCTCAGCATCTGGATCGACCGCGATCCCGACGCCGTCTACGCCTTCCTGTCGGTCCCGGAGAACTTCATGCAATGGGCCAGCGGCCTTGCCGACTCGCTGAAGCGTGACGCCGACGGCTGGATCGCCGAAACGCCGGAGGGGACCGCGCGGGTGCGCTTCACCCCGCCCAACCCGTTCCGCATCGCCGACCATTGGGTCACCCTGCCGGGCGGCGCCGAGATCGCCTTGCCGATCCGGGTGCTGGCGAATGGCGGCGGCAGCGAGGTGACGTTCCATCTCTTCCGCCAGCCGGAGATGGATGACGCCCGCTTCGCCCGCGACGCCGAATGGGTCGAGCGCGATCTGGCGACGCTGAAGCAGGTGCTGGAGTCGCGGCCGGTCCGGGGCGCATAGACGAACGTCGAATACCCCTTGCGGCTCGACGGCTGATAACTTTCCGCAAATACGCGCCGTATTATCGGGGACAGCATCCCCGGTAAATGCGGCGCACAGCCATAATGCCAAAGGGAGGATGCACCAGTGACAGCTGCATCGGAAGCCGAAGTCCGATCACCTATTCGCACCCTGAACAAAGCCGAGGAGCGCAAGGTCATCTTCGCGTCTTCGCTGGGAACGGTGTTCGAGTGGTATGACTTCTACCTGTACGGCTCGCTGGCGGTGCAGATCGGCGCGCATTTCTTCTCCGCCATCAACCCGACCGCGGCGTTCATCTTCACGTTGCTGGCCTTCGCCGCCGGATTCTTCGTCCGGCCCTTCGGCGCGCTGGTGTTCGGCCGGCTGGGCGACCTGGTCGGGCGCAAATACACCTTCCTGATCACCATCGTGATCATGGGCCTGTCGACCTCGATCGTCGGCATCCTGCCGGGCTATGCCCAGATCGGCCTCGCCGCGCCGGTGATCCTGATCCTGCTGCGATTGCTGCAGGGCCTGGCGCTGGGCGGCGAATACGGCGGCGCCGCGACCTATGTCGCCGAGCACGCGCCGAACGGCAAGCGCGGCGCCTACACCTCCTGGATCCAGACCACTGCGACGCTGGGCCTGTTCCTGTCGCTGCTGGTGATCCTGGCCTGCCGCCTGTCGATGGACACGGAGTCCTTCAACGCCTGGGGCTGGCGCATCCCGTTCCTGCTGTCGGTGATCCTGCTCGGCATCTCGGTCTGGATCCGGCTGCAGCTCAACGAATCGCCGCTGTTCCAGCAGATGAAGGCCGAGGGCAAAGGCTCGAAGGCGCCGCTGACCGAATCCTTCGCCCGCTGGTCGAACCTGAAGATCGTGCTGCTGGCGCTGTTCGGCCTGACCGCCGGCCAGGCCGTGGTCTGGTACACGGGGCAGTTCTACGCGCTGTTCTTCCTGACCCAGACGCTGAAGGTCGACGCCCAGACCGCGAACATCCTGGTGGCGACGTCGCTGCTGATCGGCACGCCCTTCTTCCTGGTGTTCGGCGCCCTGTCCGACAAGATCGGGCGGAAGCCGATCATCATGGCGGGCTGCCTGCTGGCGGTCCTGACCTACTTCCCGCTGTTCCAGGCGCTGACCCATTACGCCAATCCGGCGCTGGAGTCGGCGCAGGCGTCCTCGCCGGTGACGGTGATCGCCGACCCGGCGGAGTGCAGCCTGCAGTTCAACCCGGTCGGCACGTCGAAATTCACCAGCTCCTGCGACATCGTGAAGAGCGCCCTGGTGAAGGCCGGCGTGCCCTACAGCAACCAGGCGGCGCCGGCCGGCAGCAAGGCCGAGGTCGATGTCGGCAGCACCCGCATCGCCTCCTATGACGGCACGGCGGCGGATGCCGCGACCCAGGCCCCAGTCTTCGCCAAGAGCCTCGGTGATGCGCTGAAGACCGCCGGCTATCCGGCCAAGGCGGACCCGGGCCAGATCAACCACGTCATGGTGACGCTGATCCTCACCGTGCTGGTGATCCTGGTGACCATGGTCTACGGCCCGATCGCGGCGATGCTGGTGGAGATGTTCCCGACCCGGATCCGCTACACCTCGATGTCGCTGCCCTACCATATCGGCAACGGCTGGTTCGGCGGCTTCCTGCCAGCCACCTCCTTCGCCATCGTCGCGGCCACCGGCAACATCTACAGCGGCCTGTGGTACCCGATCATCGTCGCCGGCATCACCCTGGTGATCGGCACGCTGTTCATCCGCGAGACCAAGTCGGTCGATATCCGGGCGGATTGATCCGGAGACACCTTGTCTCTTCCTGGAGGCCGCGCCCAGAATGGCGCGGCCTTCTTGTTTGAGCCGAGATGACTGACGCCACCGTCGTTCTGATAGCCGACGACCACCCGCTGGTGCGGCGCGCCCTGGCCGAGACCCTGGCCGAGGTGATGTCGCCCGCCCCCGCCGTCATCGAGGCGGGCAGCTTCCCTGAGGTGCTGGACACGCTCGGCGACCGCACGGTCGACCTGCTGCTGCTCGACCTGTCGATGCCCGGCATGAACGGCTTCACCGGCCTGGCCTCGCTGCGCGCCTCGTTTCCCGCCGTGCCGGTGGTCATGGTCTCGGCCAATGAGGACCCCGGCGTCATGCGACAGGCGATGGAGTTCGGCGCCTCCGGCTATCTGCCGAAATCGACGCCGCTGGCGGAGATCGGCGATGCCATCGAAAGCGTGCTGGGCGGCGGCGTCTGGTTCCCCGAGGCGGCGACGGGATCGTCCGCCGACGCGCCGGAGCGCAGCGAGCTGAGCCGCCGCGTGGCCGAGCTGACGCCGCAGCAGCTCCGCGTCCTTGCCTTGCTGACCGAAGGCAAGCTGAGCAAGCAGATCGCCTTCGAGATGTCGATCACCGAGGCCACGGTGAAGGCGCATCTGTCGCAGATCTTCCGCAAGCTCGGCGTCCAGAACCGGACCCAGGCGGTGATCGCGGTGCGGCAGCTCGGCGTCCTGGATTCATCCCCAGGCCAAGCCGGCGGCCGCTGATCCTCATCAGGCGGCCGGCGGCGTCTCGGCGGGCACCCGCCGCGTCGCCAGGCGCTGCACCAGCAGCGCGCGCAACGCCGCCGGCTTCAGCGGCTTGTGCAGCAGCGGCAGGCCGCGGGCGCGCGCGGCCGCCTTCAGCGCCTCGGTGCGGTCCGCCGTGACCAGCGCCGCGGGCAGCGGCCGGCCGACCGCCGCCTCCAACGCGGCGAGCACGTCGAGCCCGGTCTCCGCCCCGGCGAGGTGGTAGTCGAGCAGCACCATGTCCGGCGCCCGGCCGAGCGGCTGCAGCGCCTCCTCGGCGCCGGCCGCGTCCGTCGCCGCCACCACGGTGCAGCCCCAGCCCTCCAGCAGCAGCCGGGTCGCGGTCAGGATGGAGCGGTCGTTGTCGACGCAGAGCACCAGCCGCCCGGCCAAGTCGATCGCCGGCACGCGCGGCCGGGGCGCTTCGGGCGGCAGTGCTGCTGCCTGGGCCTTCGCCAGCGGCAGCACGACCTCGAACACGCTGCCGCGGCCGGGCCAGGAGCGCACCGCCACCCGGTGGCCGAGCCGCGCCGCGATGCGCTCGACGATGGCGAGGCCGAGCCCCAGCCCCGCCGGCTCGTCCTCGCCGCCGGAGCCGAGGCGGCGGAACTCCTCGAAGATGGCGGAGAGCTGCTCCTGCGGGATCCCCGGCCCGGTGTCCCAGACCTGGATCGCGAGGGCGCCGGCCCGGCGGCGGCAGCCGACCAGGACCGTGCCCTGCCGGGTGTAGCGCACAGCGTTGGAGACGAAGTTCTGGACGATGCGGCGGACCAGGGCCGGGTCGGTCTGCACCGTCGCGGTCGAGTGCGCGGCCTTGAGGCGGAGGCCGCGGCGGCGTGCGATCGGCTCGAAGGGCAGCACGGCGGCGCGCAGGATCTCGTCGGCCGACACCGCCCGCGGCTGCGGCTCGAACGCGCCGGCATCGAGCTTGGAGATCTCCAGGAGCGCCTGCAGCAACTCCTCCACCGCGCCGAGCGAGCTGTCGATATGGCCGACCAGCGATGCCTCCGGCCGCCGGCCCAGCCGCTCGGCCAGCGTGGCGGTCAGGAGACGCGCGGCGTGGAAGGGCTGCAGTAGGTCGTGGCTCGCCGCCGCCAGGAAGCGGGTCTTGGAGAGATTCGCCGCCTCGGCCGCCGCCTTCGCCGCCGCCAGCGCCTCGTTCAGTTCGGTCAGCTCGCGGGTGCGCTCGGCGACACGGCGCTCCAGCGTCTCGGCGGTCTCGCGCAGCACGGCCTCGGCCCGGCGCTGCTCGGTGATGTCCTGGTATAGGGTGAAGAAGCCGATGACACGGCCCTGCTCGTCCCGGTGCGGGATGTAGGTGCCGCGCGCCAGCTCGGCCCCAGCGGCGGCGAACTCGATCTCGAACACCTGGCGCCGCCCGGCCAGCGCCGCGTCGATATAGGGCTTCAGCCGGGCATAGCGGTGCTCGCCGAGCGCGACGCGGATCGGCAGCCCGTTCGTCTCTCCGCGCTCCAACCCCAGCGCCTGCTCGTAGGGCCGGTTGGTGAAGCGGTAGCGCTCCTCCCGGTCGACATAGGCGATCAGGACCGGGACGTTGTCGGTGTAGATGCGGATCCGCCGCTCGCTGTCGCGCAGCGCGTCCAGCGTCTTCACCCGCTCGGTCACGTCGGTGCAGACCAGGACGAAGCCGCCATCCGGCATCGGGTTGGTCTGCAGCTCCAGCACCCGCCCATCGCTGCCGCGCCGCTCATGGCTGTGGGCTCGTCTGCGCTGTTCCGGGTCGCGCTGTTCCTCCAGCAGGACCGAGAGGTCGAGGCCGAACGCCCCGCCCCGCCCCGGCGCCGCCAGCGCCGCCAGCGGCATGCCGATCGCGACCTGCGGCTCGGCCAGGCCGAGGATCTCGACGAAGCGGCGGTTCCAGGCAGCGAGGTGCAGCTCGCGGTCGAACACGCCGATGCCCTGGCCGATATTGTCGAGCGTGGCGCTCAGCAGATCGCGGTTGAAGAGGATCGCCTCCGACGCCTCGCGCAGCAGGGTCTGCGACCGGCCGATGGCAGTGCGGTGCCGGCGCATCGTGGCGGCGACCATGATGCGGGCGGAGGCGGCACCGATCGCGCCGCTCAGCAGCCGTTCGGTGTGGTCGGCGAGGTCGCGGTCGCGCAGCGCCGCCACCGCCCCGCCGAACGCCACCTCCGCCCGCTCCGGCCCGACGAAGCGGGCGACCAGGGTCTTGAGGTCGTCGAAGGCGGCGGCGCGATGGGTGGCCTGCGGCCGCTGCCCGGCCTCGACCGCCGGGCCGACGAAGGCCTCGGCCTGCTCCCGGTCGCGCTCGCCCGCCCGGGCCAGCAGTGACACGCCGACCAGCAGCGCAGTGTTCACCGACAGGCTCCAGAACGCGCCTCGGGTCAGGGCGTCGACATGATCGCCGATTCCCCACAGCGCGCCCTCCACCCCGAGCAGGGGCACGGAGGACAGCCAGTCGACCTCGGTCAGGGTCGGTGCCAGGAAGACCACGATCCAGACCAGGAAACCGCCCGCCATGCCGGCGAAGGCGCCGTGGCGGTGCGCGCCGCGCCAGTACAGCCCGGCGATCAGGGCGGGTCCGAGCTGGGCCACGGCGCAGAAGGCGATCAAGCCGATCGCGGCCAGCGGCAGCCGCCCGCCGATCACGGCGTAATAGGCATAGGCCAGCAGCAGGATGGCGAAGATCGCGATCCGGCGGATGCGCAGCACGGTGGGGCCGAGAGCGCGGTCGCCGCGCGCGGCCATGCCGCCGCGCAGCAGCAGCGGCAGCACCAGCTCGTTGCTGATCATGGTGCTGAGCGCCACGGTCTCGACGATCACCATGCCGGTGGCGGCCGACAGCCCGCCCAGGAACACGGCCAGTGACAGCAGCGGGTCGCCCGCCGCCAGCGGCAGCGCCAGCACGAAGAGATCCGGGTCCGCGGCGATGCCGAGCAGCAGCAGCCCGGCGATGGCGAAGGCCGGAACGAACAGGTTGATGGCGCCGAGATAGGCCGGGAACAGCCAGCGCGCGGTGCGCAGATCGGCCGGCCGGCCGCTCTCCACCACCGCGACGTGAAACTGCCGCGGCAGGCACAGGAAGGCCAGCGCCGACATGACGATGATCGACAGCCATTCCGGCCCGATGGCGAAACCCTCGAGCCGCGTCCGCAGCTCGGGCACTGCCAGCAGCCGGGCCGTCAGGTCGCCCGGCCCGTCGAACATGACGAAGGTGACGAAGACCCCGGCGGCGAGGATCGCCCCCAGCTTGACCAGGGATTCGAAGGCGATGGCCAGGATCATGCCCTGGTGCCGCTCATTTGCCTGCACGTGCCGGACGCCGAACAGGATGGCGAAGACCGCCATGGTCAGGGCCACGTGCAGAGCGGTGTCGGCCCAGATCGGCGTCGAGATCGTCTGTCCCGGCCCGGTGGCGAGCGCGCCGAAGCTGAGCGAGACGGCCTGCAGCTGCAGCGCCAGATAGGGCAGCACGCCGACCAGCGCGATCACGGTCGCGACCGCGGCGACGACCCGGCTCTTGCCGTAGCGGGCGGCGATGAAGTCGGCGACCGAGGTGATGTTCTGCTCGCGCGCCACCCGGGTGATCTTCCGCATCATCGGGAAGCCGAGGGTGATCACCAGGATCGGCCCGACATAGATCAGCGTGAAGTCGAGCCCGTGCGACGCGGCCCGGCCGACGCCGCCGTAGAAGGTCCAAGAGGTGCAGTAGACGGCGAGCGAGAGGGCATAGACCAGCGGCTCGCGCAGGCCGGAGCGCCAATAGCCCGGGCTGCGGTCGCCGACGAAGGCGACGGCGAAGAGCAGGCCGAGATAGCCGAGCGCGATGATCCAGAGCAGCCAGTCAGCCACCGCCCGTTCCCCGACCCCTGCGCCCGTTCCTCCCGGTCATGCCCGAGCATAAGCCCATGAAAGCCCGGCGCCGAGCGTTTCGGCGGCGTGGCTCCCCCTCACCCTCCCGCCGCCTTCGGCGTCGGGCCCCTCCCTCTCCCCGAGGAGAGGGCATGTTCACCTCTCCTCGGGGAGAGGTCGAAATCGCGTCAGCGATTTCGGGTGAGGGGGCGGCACCGGCCCATCCGCAACGAAGCGATCAGCCGAGGAACCGGGCCGGGCGGAAGGTCGCCAGCTCGGGCCGGGCGACGCCGCGCAGCAGCTCGTCGGCCACGGCCGAGCCCAGGAAGGCGGCCAGGGTGACGCCGCTGTGGGTCACGGCGGCGTAGTAGCCCTCAACCTGCGGCAGCGGGCCGACGGCGGAATAGCCGTCCCTGGGGATGGCGCGGATGCCGAGCCGCACCGCCTCCGGCTCCACCGGCCCCATCGCCGGCAGGATCGCCCGGGCCCGGCGGATCAGCTCGCGCAGCTCCGGCAGGTCGATGCTGGGCTTCGGCGCCGCGGCCGGGTCGAACTCGTCGTCGTTGCGGCAGACCAGGAGGCGCCCGGCGCCGTCCGGCCGGAGATCACAGCCCGGCGTCTTCAACAGGTGCTCGAGCCCGACCGCGACCGGCGGGGTGAACGCCAGCAGCCCCGCGGTCGGCGCCAGCGGGATGCGCAGCACCGGGTCGAAGCCGGCGTCGTCGGCCCAGCGGCCGGTGCAGTTGACCACGAGGTCGGTGGCATGCGTCGTGTCGTCCGCCGTGGTCACGCCGGCGACGCGGCCGGCCCGGAGTTCCACCCGCACCACTCTGGCGCCGATCTCAACCCGTGCGCCGAGCCGCCGGGCGGCGGCGAGCATGGCCTGGGCATAGACCACGGGGTCGACCCAGCCCTCCTCCGGGAACCAAGCGACCGGCGCGTCGCCGACGGCCGCCGGGTCGATGTCGGGCGCCAGCTCGCGCAGTTGCGCGCCCGTGATCCATTCGGCCGCATAGCCCCAGTCGCGCAGCCGCTCGAAGCGCTGGCGCTGCGCCGCCTGCCCGGCCTCGTCGGCCCATTCCAGGCAGCCATTCAGATGCAGCCAGGGCGTCGCGTCGAACTCCTCGCGCAGCGCCGCATGCGCCTTCATCCCAGCGACGTTCAGATCGTGATAGGCCCGCGGCGTCTTGCCGTGCGAGTTGACCCAGGCGAAGCTGGTGCCGGAGGTGCCGGCGCCGATCCGCGTCGCCTCCAGCACCGTGACCGACGCCCCGCCCTGCGCCAAGCGGTACGCCACCGAGGCGCCAATGACGCCCGCGCCGATCACGATGATGGACGGCATTCCGACCTCTCAGTTCTTCTTCGTCTCTTCCAGGTAGAACCGGCCGAGCGGGTTCTGACCGAAATTCTCGATGTTCTTGCGCGACACGCTGAGGTAGGGGCTGTAGTACAGGTCGATCCAGTTGACGTCCGCCTTGGCCGTCTTCTGCAGCTCGATATACATCGCCTCGCGCTTGGCCGGGTCGGCCTCGACCCGGGCCTCGGCCACCAGCGCCTTCACCCGGTCGTTCTGGTATCGGGTCATGTAGTTCATGTTGGTGTCGTGGCCGAGGACGAAGGTCGTCTTCTGGTCCGGGTCGATGATGTCGTTGGTCCAGTAGTTCATCGCCATGTCGTAATCGCCCGCCACCTCCATGTCCCAGGTCTGGCTGGGGTCGACCTTCTGCAGATTGGCCGTGATGCCGACCTCGGCGAGCTGCTGCTGCACCAGCACCGCCACCTGCTCCGCCACCGTGTCGCCGGTGTCGACGAGATAGGTCAGTTGGACGTTGTCGACGCCGGCCTGCTTCAGCAGCTCCTTCGCCTTGGCCGGGTCGCGCGGCCGCTGCAGGTTGTCGGCGTAGTAATAGAGCGCTCCCTTCGGCACGTAGGAGTTGGCGATGGTGCCGATACCGAAAGTCACCGTGTCGACGATCGACTTCTTGTCGATGGCGTAGTCGATCGCCTCGCGCACCTCGCGCTTGTCGAGCGGCGGGTGCGAATGGTTGAGCAGCAGATGGTCCTCGCGGGTCGACGGATCCTTGTGGACCACGAGGTTCGGGTCCTTCTCCAGCTCCGCCACCTTGGCGAAGGGCACGAAGATCGCGGCGTCGAGCTCGCCCGCCTGCACCTTCAGCATGCGGGTGTTGTCGTCTGGGACCGAGATCCATTCGACGCCGTCGAGGCTGACCTGGTCCGCCTGCCAGAAGTTCGGGTTCTTCTTCAGCACCACCTTCTCACCGCGGCGCCATTCCTCGACCTCGAAGGCGCCGGAGCCGACCGGCTTCTCGGCGAAGGCGTCCTCGCCCATGTCCTTCATCGCCTTCTCGGAGACGATCGAGGCGCCGGGCATGGCCAGCGTCGCCAGGAACGGCACCATCGGCTGGGTCAGGGTGATCACCAGCGTGTGGTTGTCCTTGGCTTCCAGCGTCTTGATCACCTTGTAGGTGTCGCTCCACAGCGACCCCTCGTTGTCGCGGATGCGGGTCAGCGAGAACACGGCGTCCGAGGCCGTGACCGGGCTGCCGTCCGAGAATTTCGCGTCGCGGAGCTTGAGGGTGTAGACCGTGCCGTCGTCGGAGACGGTCCAGCTTTCGGCCAGGCCGGGCACCAGCTTCTGGCCGGATTTGTCGACCCGGACCAGCACGTCGAAGACGTTCGAGAACACCCAGAAATCGACGTTCTGTGAAGTCTTGATCGGGTCGAAGGTGGTGCCGTCCTCGCGCCGGCCGATGGTCAGCACGCCCGCCGCCTCGGCCGCGGCGCCGCCGGCGACCAGCGCCGCCAGGAAGGCGGCCGAAGCGATGCCGAGATGTCTCCTGGTCCGTGTCATCGTGAGCCTCCGGTTGTTGCCCCGTCTCAGTTTGCGGGGGTTGCAGGATAGAGATGGCAGGCCGTGAAGCGGCCTTCGGTCGGGCGCAGCGCCGGCGGCGCCCCGGCCCGGCACTCGGCCATGGCAAAGGGGCAGCGCGGATGGAAGGCGCAGCCCGGCGGCAGGTCGAGCGGGCTCGGCGGCTCGCCGCCCAGAAGATCCGTCGGCAGCGTGCGGTCGGGGTCGATCTCCGGGATCGCCCGGATCAGGGCCTGGGTGTAGGGGTGCTTCGGCGCGGCGAACACCGCCTCGGCCGGCCCCTCCTCCACGATCCGGCCGAGATACATCACCGCCACCCGGTCGCACAGCCGCCGGACCACGGCGAGGTCGTGGGCGATGAAGATCAGGGCCAGGTTCATCCGAGCCTTCAGCTCGATCAGCAGGTTGATGATCTGCGCCTGGATCGACACGTCGAGCGCGGCGACGCATTCATCGGCGATGATCAGCTTCGGCTCGACCGCGAGCGCCCGGGCGATGCCGACGCGCTGGCACTGGCCGCCGGACAGCTCGGCCGGGCGGCGGGACGCGTGCTCGGGCCTGAGGCCGACCAGGGTCAGCAGCTCCGCCACCCGCGCCGGGACGCGGTCGCGCGGCACCTTGCGGTGGACCCGCAGCACCTCGGCGATCGCCTCGCCCACCACCATGCGCGGGTTCAGCGCGCCATACGGGTCCTGGAAGATCATCGCCGTCTCGCGGCGCAGCCGGGCCAGGCCGTCGCGGCCGCCCGACGCCACGTCCGCCCCACCGAAGCGGATGCTGCCGCCGGTGATCTCGCCGAGCCGCAGGATGGCGCGGCCGAGCGTGCTCTTGCCGCAGCCGGATTCGCCCACCAGACCCAGCGCCTCGCCCGGCGCCAGGGTGAAGGAGACGCCATTGACCGCCCGCACCAGCCGCGGCGGCCGACCCGGCAGCGGCAGGCCGCCGGCGCGGAAATGGACCTCGAGGTCCTGGACGTCGAGCAGCGTCATGCCGCGTCCCCCGGCACCCGGTGGCAGGCCGCCATGTGGCCCGGCTCCGGCCAGGACGGGTCCGGCCGCATTGCGGTGCAGCGGTCGAAGGCACAGTCGCAGCGCGGATGGAAGCGGCAGCCGGAGGGCAGCTCGGCCAGGGACGGCGGCTGGCCGGGGATGAAGGGCAGCAGATGGCCGGCCCCGGCCTGGGCCGGCTGGCAGGCGATCAGCCGCGCCGTGTAGGGGTGGCGCGGCGCCGACAACACCGCCCGCTTGCCGCCCGCCTCGCACAGCGTGCCGCCATACATCACAGCGATGCGGTCGCAGCTCTGCGCCACCACGCCGAGATCATGGGTGATCAGGATGATGGCGAGGCCGCGCCGGTCGCGCAGGTCGAGCAGCAGCCGCAGGATCTGCGCCTGCACGGTGACGTCGAGGGCGGTGGTCGGCTCGTCGGCGATCAGCACCTCGGGGTCGCAGGCGAGCGCGGTGGCGATCATCGCCCGCTGCCGCATGCCGCCGGAGAATTCGTGCGGGTATCCCTGGGCCCGCCGCTCCGGGTCGGGGATGCCGACCTGGCGCAGCAGGTCGATCGCGGCCGAGCGTGCCTCGCGCTTCGAGGCGCCGCGGTGCAGGCGGATGCCCTCGGCGATCTGGTCGCCGATCCGCATCACCGGGTCGAGATGACTGGACGGGTTCTGAAAGATCATGCCGATCTCGCGGCCGCGCACCCGGCGCAACGCCTCCGGATCCAGCGCCGCGAGGTCACGGCCCTTGAGCAGCACTGACCCGCCGGCGATGCGCAGGCCGCCCGGCAGCAGGCCGATCAAAGCCCGGCAGGTGACGCTCTTGCCCGAGCCGCTCTCGCCGACGAGGCCCATCACTTGCCCGGCCTCGAGCGTGAAGGAGACGCGGTCGACGATGGTCGTCTCCTCCCCCGCCCGGGTCAGGGCTACCGACAGGTCGCGGACCTCCAAGAGCGGCGCGCTCATTCCTTCACCCCGAGCCATTCGCCGAGGCCGTCGCCGAGCAGGCTGAAGCCAAGCGCGATCACCGCCAACGCCATGCCCGGGAAGGCAGCGATCCACCAGGCGCGGATGATGAAGTTCTGGCTTTCCGCCACCATCACGCCCCATTCCGCCGTCGGCGGCTGCACCCCGAGGCCGAGATAGCTGATCGAGGCGCCGAGCAGCATGGTCAGCACCACATCGGACATCGAGAACACGATCGAGCTGACCATCGCGTTCGGCAGGATGTGCCGGGCCATGATCCGAAGATGGCCGTAGCCCAAGCTGCGCGCGGCGGTAACGAAGTCGCTGGCCTTCAGCACCAGCACCTGGGCCCGGACCAGCCGGGCGTAGGACACCCAGCCGACCAGGGCCATGGCGATGAAGAAGCTGCCGAGGCCGGGGCCGAGGATGGCGATGATCGCCAGCATCAGCACCAGGAAGGGAAAGGCCAGGACGATGTCGAGGATGCGCATCACCAGGGCGTCAACCCAGCCGCCGAAATAGCCGGACACGCAGCCGACCGCGGTGCCGATCAGGAACGGGATCAGCACGCCGAACACGCCCATCATCAGGTCGAGCCGGGTGCCCCAGATCAGCCGGGACAGCACGTCGCGGCCGACATTGTCGGTGCCGAGCCAATGCCCCGGCCCGGGCGGCAGCAGCGCATTCGCGGTGTCCTGCGCGATCGGGTCGTAGGGCGCGATCACCGGCGCCAGCAGCGCCACCAGGAGGAAGAAGCCGACGATCCCGGCCCCCCACCACAGGGCGCCCGGCACCCGCGGCAGCCTGAAGCGAAGTCGCGACCGGATGGCGGGCGTGTCAGCCACGGCGCTCACAGCTTGACCCGCGGGTCGATGGCGACGGTCAGCACGTCGGCCAGGAAGTTCACGGTGACGCTGGCGACGGCGAAGGCCATCGCCACGCCCTGCACCACCATGTAGTCGCGGGTGAAGATGCCGCGGACCAGAAGCTGGCCCATGCCGGGGATCGAGAACACGTTCTCGATGATCACCGTGCCGCCGATCAGCCAGCCGATGTTGACGGCGAGCAGGTTGATGGTCGGCACGATGGCGTTCGGGACGACATGGCGCCAGAACACCATGCCCTCTGGCAGGCCGCGCGCCCGGGCGGCGGTCGCCTGGTCGGAGCGCAGTTCGGCGATCATCGCGGCCCGGAGCGTACGGGTCAGCACCGCCGACAGCGCCAGGGCGATGGTCAGGCAGGGCAGCACAAGATGGTGCAGCCGGTCGGCCCAGTTGTCGCCGTAGCCCGCCACCGGGAAGAGGCCGAGCGTCACGCTGAACAGGATGATCAGCATGATGCCGAGCCAGAAGGGCGGCAGGCCGAGCCCGGTGGTCGAGACGATGCGGATCGCGTGATCGGCCAGCCGACCGCGGCGGCGCGCGGCCATCGCGGCGAAGGGCACGGCGATCAGGAGCGACAGCAGCACGGCGCCGAGCACCAGCAGCAGCGTCGGCTCGATCCGCTCCGCGATCAGCCGCAACACCGGGATCTTGTACAGGATCGACCGGCCCATCTCGCCATTCGCGAGGTTCTGGAGGAAATAGGCGTATTGCGTCCACAGCGGCTCATCGAGCGCGAACTGGGCGCGGATCCGGGCGATCGCATCCGGCGTCGCCTTGGTGCCCAGCAGCACCCGCGCCGGGTCGCCGGGGATCGAGCGGATCAGCACGAAGGTGATGACGCTGATCCCGAACAGCACCGGAATCAGCTGCAGCGGACGGGTCAGGACGAAGCGGAAGCGATGCATCGCCGGTCAGCCCCGGTGCCGCAGTGGCACCGGAGGCGAGACTGTACCATGAAGACAGTCCGGCATCAGGCCGCCCGATGCTTCTCGAGGAAGTCGAGCAGCACCGGGTAGTAGGCGTGCGGCTCCTCGTAGAAGGGCATGTGGCTGGAGTTCTGGAACACGTGCAGCCGGGCGTTCGGCAGCGCCAGCTTCATGCGCAGCGAGCAGGCCGGGGTCAGCTCGTCATGCTCACCGCAGGTGATCAGCACCGGCACGGTGATCCGGTGCATGTCCGGCAGCCGGTTCCAGTCCTTCAAATTGCCGGTGTAGAGGAACTCGTTCGGGCCCTGGATCGTGCCGTAGGGCCCCATGTTCCAGTCGTCGAGCGAGCGCCGCACCGGCGCCGGCCACTCGTCCAGCCGGCAGACATGGCGATGGTTCAGGATGGTGATCGCCGCCTGGTACACCGGGTGGTCCAGCGTACCCTCGGCCTCATGCCGCTGCATCATCGCCACGGTCTCGGGGCCGAGCGCGGCGCGCAGCCGCTCCAGCTCACCGATCAGGTGCGGGATGTCGGCGGCGGTGTCCTCCAGGATCACGGTCTTCAGCGCCTCGGGGTGGGTCAGCGCGTACTCGACGCTGAGCCAGCCGCCCCAGGAATGGCCGAGCAGATGCACCCGGCCCAGGCCGAGCGCCTGGCGCACCGTCTCCACCTCCGCGACATAGCGGGTGATGGTCCAGAGCGATGGGTCGGTCGGCCGGTCCGAGGCACCGGTGCCGAGCTGGTCGAAGGCGACGACCCGGTAGCCGTGGTCGATCAGGCAGGAATGTGCCTCGCGCAGATAGTCACAGGGCAGCCCCGGGCCGCCGTTGAGGCACAGCACCGTCTCCGGCCCCGAGCCGAAGCTGTAGGCCACCACCTTGTAGCCGTCGACGCGAACCTCGTCCCGCCGGTCCGGCGCGATCTCCCGCCACATCCTGCCATCCCCGTCATGATCTTTTTTGCGTTCGCGAACGCTAGACTGATCGGACAAATCAGACAAGGCGGCCGAGAGAAGAAGAAAATTGCCGTCGGTCGCTGCACCGATTTCGTGACCAGCGCCGCCGGCTGACCCCGGGGAAAATCGCGCGTCATCGTATGTTTGGAGGATGCCGACGGCGCAGCACTGACCGATGATGCGGCCTTGTTTGCTCCAAACCTGATTCTCAAGAGCGATTCCACGGAGACATACGATGATGCTGGAGGCCGTTCTGGCGCGCGCGCATTCCGCTGTCGGCCAGGGGATCCGTTACAAGCTGGGCAAGGGCGGCATGAACCCGGGCTCGCCCACGCCGGCCGCTGGTGGACAATGCGACTGCACCGGTTTTGTTGCCTGGTGTTTCGGCTTCAGCCGAAAGCTGACCGAACACTTCTATGCCCGGTTCAACGGCGGCTGGTTCGAGACCACCGCGGTCTGGACCGACATCGGCTCGGCGGCGGGGATCTTCGAACCGACGCAGAGCAGACCGGGGGCCGTGATCGTCTTCCCGGACGCCAATGGCCGCCAGGGCCACATCGGCATCATTCTCGACAACGGTCATGTCGTTCATTGCTCCAAGGGCAATGACACGAAATTCAAGGATGCCATTCAGATCACCGGCCCGGACATCTTCCAGACGCCCAATCACAGAATCGGCTGGCTGCACGGCCTCCAGTAGAATCGGGCAGGCCAGCCGGTCGGCCCTTCATCTCCCCGCCGGCGCGGGGGCGAGGCCGCCTGGCCAGGCGGCGGCGACCGCAAGCGCGTCGGCAGCCGTTTCGATCCGGACGTGCTGCAGGCCGAAGGCTTCGAAGGAGGATCGGATCGTCTTGACGATCCGGTCCGACGGGCCGTCGTAGATGATCCAGACCTCCCCTCCGGGGCGCAGGCTGCGGGCGACATGCGGCAGGGCCAGGCCGGGGCGGGTCCAGAAGCTGTTCACGCGGATGGCGAAGATGCGGTCGAACCCGCCCGGCTCGACCGGCTCGTGTTCGATATTGCCCTTGGCGATGCTGACCCGCCCGGCCGCGATTGCCTGCGCGTTGACGATGCGTGCCCGCGCCACCGCCGTCTCGGAGCGGTCGATGGCGAAGACGGTCGCGGTCGGCGCGCGGGCGAGCACGGCCTGGATCGCCTGGCCGGTGCCGCAGCCGATCTCCAGCAACCGCTCCCCGGGCCGCGGGGCCAGGAGATCGACCGCGGCGAGGATCCGGGGAGAGATCGGCCCTGTCACGCCTTGCCGTAGACCGGCACGACCGCACCGCGGCCGACCCGGTTGGCCGGGGAGGCCAGGTGGAGGATGGTCGCCGCCACCTCCTCCACCTTCGGCCAGGCGGCGTGGCCGGCCTTGGGCATGGCGGCGCGATTGGCCGGCGTATCCATGATCGAGGGCGCCACCGCGTTCACCAGGATGCCCTGCCCCGCCACCTCCTGCGCCAGGGCCACGGTCAGGGCGGCCAGCGCCGCCTTCGATGCGGTGTAGGCGGTCATGCCGGCGCCCAGGCGCCATTCCAGCGCCGGCCGGGCCGCGACATTGACGATGCGGCCGCCGGCGTCGCCGCGCCCGATCGCCCCGACCGCGGCACGGCAGCAGAGGAAGGCGGTGACGAGATTCGTGTCGAACTGCCGCTGGAGCATCGCCCTATCGGTCTCGCCGATCGGCGCCATGGCGAAGCCGCCGGCGACATGGATCGAGGCCCAGAGCGAGGGCAGCGCCGCATAGAACGCCGCCACCGCCGCCTCGTCGGTCAGGTCCGGCACCGGCGCCAGCACTGCCCGCTCATGGCCGCGATGGACGAAGCCAGTCGAGGCTTCGAGATCGCGGACCGGGACATGGCAGATGGCGCCGGATTCGAGCAGCAGCCCGACCACGGCCGACCCGAGCGCGCCGGTGCCGCCGGTGACCACCACGTGACGATCCTGGAACTCCATCGGGACCTCCTCAGGCGGAGCGACGATCCTCCAGGATCATAGCCGAGGCCTTCTCGGCGATCATGATCGTGGGCGAGTTGGTGTTGCCCGAGGTGATGGTCGGCATGATCGAGGCGTCGGCGATGCGCAGGCCTGCCAGACCGCGCACCCGCAGCCTTTCGTCGACCACCGCCAGCGGATCCCGGCCCATCTTGCAGGTGCCAACGGGGTGGAAGATGGTCGTGGCGATGTCGCCCGCCGCCCGCGCCAGCTCGGCGTCGTCCTGCAGCGCCGGGCCGGGCCGCACCTCCTGCGGCGCGTAGCGGGCCAGGGCCGGCGCCGCGGCGATCCGCCGGGTCAGCCGAATGGCGTCGACCGCGACACGGCGGTCCGCCTCCTCAGACAGGTAGTTCGGCCGGATCGCCGGCGCCGCGGTCGGGTCCGGGCTCTTGATCCGGACCGAGCCGCGGCTGTGTGGCCGCAGATTGCAGACCGAGGCGGTGAAGGCCGGGAAGCTGTGCAGCGGCTCGCCGAACCGGTCGAGGCTGAGCGGCTGGACGTGGTATTCGAGATTGGCGGTTTCCTGCGACGGGTCGCTGCGGGCGAAGGCGCCGAGCTGGCTGGGTGCCATGCTCAAGGGGCCGCTGCGGAACAGCGCGTATTCGAAGCCCATACCGATGCGGCCGAGCAGGCTGTTCGCGCGCTCGTTCAGGGTCGGCACGCCCTCGACCTTGTAGACCAGGCGCAGCTGCAGATGGTCCTGCAGGTTCTCGCCCACCCCCGGCAGGTCGTGCAGCGGCTGCACGTCATGCGCGGCCAGCAGGTCGGCCGGGCCGATGCCGGAATGCTGCAGGATGGCGGGGGAGCCGACGGCGCCGGCCGCCAGGATCACCTCCCCCGCTGCGGCATAGGCCTCGGTGCCGTCCGGGCGGCGGAACACCACGCCCGCGACGCGCTTGCCCTCGAGATGCAGCTTCAGCACCTGGGCATGGGTCTCGACCTTCAGGTTGGGCCGGCTGAGCACCGGCTTCAGAAAGCCCTTGGCCGCGGTCCAACGGATGCCGCGGCGCTGGTTCACCTGGAAATAACCGCAGCCCTCGTTGTCGCCGGTGTTGAAGTCGTCGACCGGCGGGATGCCAGCCTCGGCCGCCGCCTGACGGAAGGCGTCGAGGATCTTCCAGGACAGGCGCTGCGGTTCGACCCGCCACTCGCCGCCGGCGCCATGGAAGGCGGAAGCGCCCTGCCAATGGTCCTCGGACTTGATGAAATAGGGCAGCACGTCGTCCCAGCCCCAGCCGGAATTGCCGAGCTGCCGCCACTGGTCGTAGTCGCGCGCCTGGCCGCGCATGTAGATCATGCCGTTGATGGCGGAGCAGCCGCCCAGCACCTTGCCGCGCGGATAGTTGATCGCCCGGCCGCCAAGCCCGGCCTCGTGCTCGGTCTTGAAGCACCAGTCGAGGCGCGGATCGCCATGGGTGTAGAGATAGCCGACCGGGATATGGACCCAGATGGTGCCCGGCCTGCCTCCGGCCTCCAGCAGCAGCACCGACATCTTCGGGTCGGCCGACAGCCGGTTGGCCAGCACGCAGCCGGCCGAGCCGGCCCCGACGATGACAGTGTCGAACGTTCCGATCGTTCGCGTCATCGGCCGGACGCCTTCTTCAGCACCATCCCTATCCCCGATCCGCCTTGATTGTTGGTCTTGGGCGGCGATCTTCCTACAAGCTCGGCGGCCGCACAATGCGCGCGAGCCGCCGCGGCGCTCGACGAGCCGCGCGGCCCGCGCTAACCATTCGCCATCCGATCTGCGGGAGACCACCGGCATGGCCAGCGACGTCGAAACCGTGACCGCCACCCCGGACTCGCAGCCGCGCCAGCGCATGGCGGCGCATCTGGCGGCGATCGGCCGCGGCCCCGGCCGGTCGCGGCCGCTGACCGAGGCCGAGGCCGAGGACGCCTTCGCCATCATCCTGGCCGGCGAGGCCGACCCGATGCAGGTCGGCGCCTTCCTGCTGCTGGAGCGCTATCGCGGCGAGACGGCGGCGGAGCTGGCCGGCATGATCCGCGCCGCCCGCGCCGTGGTGACGGCGGCGCCGGCCACCCGGCCGGACCTCGACTGGCCCTCCTATGCCGCCGGCAAGACCCGCGGCGCGCCGTGGTTCCTGCTGTCGGCCCTGCTGGTCGCCCGCGCCGGCCACCCGGTGCTGATGCACGGCATCAACGTCCGGGTCACCGAGGGGATCGAGACCGAGGACGCGGTGCGGGTGCTGGGCCTGCCGGTGGCCGAGACCCCGGCCGAGGCGGCACGGATTCTGGACGCCACCCGCTTCGCCTATCTGCCGCTGCGCGCGGTCAGCCGCACTCTGACCGAACTGATGGAGCTGCGGCCGGTGCTGGGACTGCGCAGCCCGGTCAATTCCGCGGCGCGCCTGCTGAACCCGTTCGCGGCCAAGGCCAGCTTCGTCGGCGTGTTCCACCCGGCCTATCAGGACCTGCACCGCGACACCGCGCGCCTCCTGGGCCAGAGCGACCTGTGCGTGGTCAAGGGCGCCGGCGGCGAAGCCGAGCGCACACCCCTGAAGGCGCTGGCGCTGCAGCGCCTGGTGGCCGGCGAGGCGCTGGACGAGACGGTGCCGCCGATCGCCGGCGAAGGCCGCGGCGAGAGGCTGGCGCGCAGCGACCTGGAGCATTTCCGCGCGGTGTGGTCGGGCGCCGCCGAGGACCCGGCGGCCCAGGCGACGGTGATCGGCACCGCCGCCGTGGCGCTGGCCGTGATCGCCGGCGACAGCGGCGAGGGCGCCCATGCCCGCCGCCTGGAGCAGGCGGCGGCGCTGTGGCGGGAGCGGACCGCGTAGGCCGGGTTCGCGGTGGAGCTTCAGGCGGCGTTGGCATATCCTGTGTCGGTTCGCTGCGTCACGCCCTCCTGCGGCTGGAGCTCCGAAGACCATGGCCGGTCCCGATGACAACCGCGAGGCGATGGATCTTCTCATCCGGGGCTTTCAGGTCTCGCGGACGATCCGGCTTGTTGCCGACCTGGGGATCGCCGACAGGATCGCGCCGGAGGCCGCGTCCAGCATTGCCGAGCTGGCGCTGGCAAGCGGGGTCCTGCCGGAGCCGCTTTTCCGAGCGATGCGCGCTCTCGCCGCCTTCGGCATCTTCCGCCTCGATGCCGAAGGGATGGTCGCCCATACGCCACGGTCTCTGCTGCTGCGCAGCGATGTGCCGAACAGCCTGCATCACTCGGCGCGTTTCTGGACAGCTGCCGGATCCTGGCGCGCCTGGGAAGCTCTCGATGTCGCTTTCCATGGGGGTGTTCCGCACGAGGCGGCATGGGGGGTGAGCCGATTCGACTATCTCCGAAACAATCCCGACGAGGCGCGCATCTTCGATGCGTTCATGGCGAACTTTTCGGACGACCGTCACCGCGCCATCGCAGCCGGCTATGATTTCTCGAAATCTCACCTGATCGCCGATATCGGGGGCGGCAACGGCGAGACCCTGCGCCGCATATCGGCTCTCTGTCCCGAGGTGCGCGGCATCGTCTTCGACCGGCCCGACGTAGTCGCCGCCATTCCGCCGGATGCGCTCGCCGGCGGTCGCATCACCCCTTGTGGCGGCAGCTTCTTCGACGGCGTGCCGTCCGGCGCCGATCTCTACCTGCTCGTCCGCGTGCTGCACGACTGGTCGGACGAGGACGTCTTGCGAATTCTCCGTTCGTGCCGCTCGGCCATGGAAGCGGGAGCCCGATTGCTCGTGGTCGAGGCCCTCCTCGAGCCCGACCCGTCACGGGGGCGGCCGACCGAATATCTGATCGATATGCAGATGATGGCCATGTTTGGCAGGGCCCGCGAGCGGACCAGGGCTGAGTTCAGCCAATTGCTCACTGGCGCTGGATTCGAGCTCACGGCCACCATTCCGACGGCTTCGTCCGTCACCATTCTGGAGGCGGCGCCTCGCCCGCAGCCCGACGGCGCCTGAGCCTACGATCGGCCCGTCTTCCACGCCTCGATCGCGCTGGTGATCAGCCGGTGGTCGTCCTCATGCGGCAGGCCGGAGACGCCGATGACGCCGACCACCTGGGCGCCGATGCGGATCGGGAAGGCGCCGCCATGATCGGCCATCGGCGTGCGGATCGAGGGGCTGTCGGCCAGGGTCCGGCCGCGCGCCTTCAGCCGGTGATGCAGCCACAGCGAGCTGCGGCCGAACTGGCGGACCGCGGCGGATTTGAGGTCGAGCCAGACCTGGTTGTCGGCCGAGGTGCCGTCGAGCGCCGCGGCGAACAGCACCCGGTCGGCGACCTGGATGCGGATCGCGACCGGCGCCGGCGCGGTCTCCACCAGCGTGCGGCCGATCGCCCAGGCCTCGGCGAAGTCGAAGCGGTCGAAGACCAGCCGCGCTTCCTCGGCCTCAAGCTCAGCGGTGCGGGCGGCGTGGTCGGTCCCGGTCATGGTCCCCCTCCTCGAATCTCGGCGACCGATCCTGCCACAGCCTCAGCCGCATGGGCCCGAGATACGATGGTCTATTTGACCCCGACCACCATCGAATACGGGCCGGCCAGGGCCTCCTGGCGGACGGAGGCGAAGCCGGCCTCGCGCAGCCAGCCGATGCAGTCGGCGCCGGTGTAGTCGAAGCCGCCCGGCGTTTCGATCAGCATGTTCAGGCTCATCAGCAGGCCGGCCGCGTTCTCCCGCCGGTCGTCGTCGATCATCCGGTCGTAGACGATCAGCGCCCCGCCCTGCGGCAGCGCCGCATAGGCCTTGGCCACCAGCATCCGCTTCTCCTCCAGGTCCCAGTCGTGGAGGATGTGGCCCATTACCAGTACTTCGGCCGAGGGCAGCGCCTCGCGCAGGAAGTCTCCGGCATGGAAGCGCACCCGGCCGGCCAGGCCCCGCCGCGCCACATAGGCCTCGAACACCGGCTGCACCGGAGGCAGGTCGAAGCCGCCCGCCTCGAGATGAGGATGAGCGAGGGCGAGCTCGACCGGCACCGATCCGGCCGCAGCCCCGATGTCGATGACGCTGCGGTACTTGGCCCAGGGGAAGCGGGCGGCGAGCGCGTGCGCCAGCGGCAGGCTGACGCCGGTCATGGCGTGGAGGAAACCGGCGAGACCTTCGGGGTCGGCATAGATCGCAGCGAAGAAGTCGCCGCCGGCCTTGGCCTCGTTCTGCGGCCGGCCGGTGCGCAGCGCCTCGGTCAGGTTCCCCCAAAAGGGGTAGAGCCGCCGGTTCGCCATCTCCAGAATACCGCCGACATAAGTGGGCTTGCCGCGGTCGAGATAGAGGTCGGTCTCGGCCGTGTTGGAATAGCGACCGTTGTCCCGGTTCAGCAGATGCAACGCCACCAGCGCGTCGAAGAAGTCACGCGCGCTGCGCGGATGCAGGCCGAGCCGGACCCGCAAGGCCTCGGCGTCCAGCGGACTGTCGGCCAGCGCGGTGAACACACCGAGCTCGACCGCGCTCAACAGGGTCTTCGAGGCCCAGAAGCCGAACCCCAGCTGCATGATGAGCTCGGGTGTGACCGGGGCATGCCGGCCGGCGGAGTCTGCGGACATGGCGGCCCTCCCCACGGATGTGGTGACCACTATGACGATCGCCGGGCCGGAACGGCGCGACAATCCCCCCACTCGGGGGGCCTATCGGCGCCCCGCCAGTTCCCTCCGGGCTCTCGCTTCCAGCGAGGCCGGGCGGCCGGATCCCCGCCCGGCCGCCCGGTCATCCTCAGACCTCTTCCTCTGGATCGATCGGACCGAACTCGATCACGACATCGGTCGGTTCGGGCTCGTGCGGCGCCAGGGTGGTCCGCTCCGCATCCGTCCAGCTGGCCAGCTTCACCACCTGCCCCGCCGGGGCGCCGGTCGGCGCCAGTTCGACCGCCTCCACGATGTGGAGCCCGTCACCGTCGAGGAAGAAGGTGTGCTCCCCGAACATGGTGTTCAGCTGGGGCATGGCCGGATGGGTGTCGGGCACGGGTTGGGCCCCGAACCGGGTCACGGTCCGGTCCACCATCGCGGTGTTGAGCTTCATCGCTTGCTCCTGTCGATGGGGCGCACCCCTCGGCGGGGCGGCCTGTCGATCGGCTCGCGCCGGGCCGCATGCCGCGGCGCGTTGCGGGACCTCCCACCTGGAGGTGGTGCGATGTCGGCCGTCCGCATTCATGAACGTAACCCGCGCTTCGCATCCTGCAAGCCCGAATGACCGTTGATAAGATGAGCCCGATGATCCGACCGACGCGCAAGGCGACATCATGAGGCCGGACGACCTCGACCGGCTGCCGCGCCACCTCGACCCGCGCCGCGATCCCTGGCGGCCGGCGATCCGGCCGCTGCCGCCGGGCCGCGCGGTGGCGGCGATCGGCGACGTGCACGGCCAGGCCGACCTTCTGGAGGCCATGCACCGGCTGGTGGCGGCGGAGTTCGCGGCCCTGCCGGCCGGCACCGATTGCACGCTGATCCATCTCGGCGATCTGGTCGACCGCGGCCCGGAAAACCGGCGCGCCCTGGCCCTGGCGCGGCGGGGCATCCCGGGCGTGGAGACGATCACGCTGCTGGGCAACCATGACGACCGCATGGTGGCGCTGCTGGACGGTGCCACCGATCGCCGCTCCCTGGAGTTCTGGCTGCTTTATGGCGGCGAGCGGGTGCTGATCGAATGCGGCGTCACGGAGCTGAGCGGCGACTGGCGCGGCCGGGTGCGGGCGGCGATCGGGCCCGACCTGCTGGGTTGGCTGCGCGGCTGTCCGGTCAGCCACCGGATCGGCGACCTGTTGTTCGTCCATGCCGGGATCGACCCGCGGCGCCCGCTGGCGGAGCAGGACCGCCACACCCTGCTGTGGATCCGGGATCCCTTCCTGGAATGGCGTCATCCCTTCCCGGAGAATGTCGCGGTGATCCACGGCCATACGCCGGTCGAGTCCCTGGATCTGAGCCATCCGCACCGCATCGATGTCGACACCGGCGCCTTCGCCACCGGCTGCCTGTCGGCGGTGCTGATCCATGGCGACCGGATGCGCGGCCTCAGGGTCTGGCGGATCTAGGAAGACTCCGGCTCAAGCGTGAACAGCTCCTGCGGCATTCGGACGCCGCGCAGGGCGTAGCGGCCGACGCAGACGAGGCCGGCCTCGGCCCCTCCCGCCGCCGCGGCAAAGGCGGAGGAGACCAGCATCGGCTGGTCGACCGCGCGGCACATCTCGGCGATCCGGCTGGTCTCGTTCACCGCCGGGCCGACCACGGTGAAGTCGAGCCGGTGGGCACTGCCGATATTGCCGAAGAACACCTCGCCGATGTGGAGGCCGGCATACATCTCGGTCACCGGCTGGCCGGCCGCGGCGCGCTGCGGGTTGAGCGTCGCGATCGCCGCCTGGGCCCGGCGCACCGCCTTCAGCGCGGCGCGGCAGGCCCGGGCGCGGCCCTCGGCCCCGCCGTTCTGCGGCCGGAAGATCGCCAGCACACCGTCGCCGATCAGCTTCAGCACGTCGCCGCCCGTTTCCTGCACCGCCGAGATCACCGCGTCGGCGTAGTCGTTCAGCAACGGGATGATCTGCTCCGGTGGCGCGGTGTCGGTGATGCGGGTGTAGCCGCGCAGGTCGCTGAACCACAGCACCGCGTCGATGCGGTCGGCAACACCGCGGGCGATGCGGCCGGACAGCACCGAATCACAGGCGTCGCGGCCGAGATAGGTCTCGAGCAGCGTGCCGGCCATCCGCGCCAGGGTGGTGGCCTTCATCGCCATGGCGAGGCCGGGCATCAGCCGCAGCATCGCCGCGATCTCGTCATCGGTGAAGCCGCCGGGCCGGTCCGTGGTCCAGGCCGAGAACAGCCCGTCCCAGTCGGCGATCGCGCCCTCCGCCTCGAAGCGGTTGAGGATGCCGAGATAGTCGGTCATTCCCTCCTCCGCCACCGTGGCCACGGCCGGGAACTCGGCGCAGCTCTCCGGCGTCACCCGCCGGCGCATCCATTCCTGGCCGGTCTCGATCAGGTGGAAGAACGGACTGGCGCGCCATCTCTCCTCATTCACGCCCGGGGTGGTGCGGCCATAGCCGGTGAAGCTGGCCTCCGGCTCGCCGCGGCGCCAGCGCACGGCGTTGCCCTCGTAGATCGGGTGCAGCGTGTCGATCACGAGCAGGCCGGTGGCCAGCGGCAGGCCGGCGAACACGGCCCGGGCGCAGAAGCCGGCCAGAAGCTCGGTCTCCGGCAGGCCGATCAGCCCGGCCTCGGTGATCCAGCCGGCCAGAGCGGTGAGCTTGGCGTCGTCCATCGATTCTCCTTCGTGGAGAGCTTTACACCAAGCGCGCAGCCGGCGGCAGCAGGCCGTGCCGCTGCAGCGCCGCGGCCAGGCCCGCCGCGTCGACGAAGCGGTGCCCGGCCAGCCCTGCCCGCTCCGCCCCGGCGACATTGCCGGCGCCGTCGTCGACGAACAGCGTCGCGGCCGCGGCGGCGCCGAGCCGGTCGAGACAGCGCCGATACGCCTCCGGGTCCGGCTTGCGGGCGCGGAACTCGGCCGAGACATGGATCGCGTCGCCGAAGATCGGCCGCAGCTCCGGGAACAACGCGTCGATCTGCTGCAGCATCAAGAGGCTGTTGTTGGTCAGCACCGCGACCCGTGCCGCGCCGGCGATCCGGGCCGCGAGGTCGAGCGTCTCCGGCATCGGCGTCATCGCCGCCCGCTGCGCCGCCGTCCATTCCGCCCGGCTCAACGGATGGCCGATGCACTCGCCGAAGCCGCGCAGATAGGCCTCGGCGTCGAGCTCGCCGGCATCGCCGCGATCCTCGAAGCCCGAGCCCCAGATCGCGGCCTCGATCGCCTCCGGGCTGCGACCGGACAGGCGCGCCAGGGCGGCGATCCGCGCCGCCTTGTCGTAGCGGCACAGCACCTCGTTCATGTCGAACAGGACGAGCGTGATCATGCGGCGGCTCCGCCGGTCCCTGCCGTCCAGTTCAGGATGGTACCGCCAAGCCGGACCGGCAACCGCGGTCACGGCACGCCGAGCAGACCGTCCACCAGCAGCTTCAGCCCGATCGCGACCAGCAGCAGGTGGAACCAGTAATACAGCCGGGCTTCGTCGATCCGGTCGTGGAAGCGGCGGCCGATCCAGACGCCGAGCGGCACCACCGGCGCCGCTGCCGCAATGGCGGCGAGGTTCCGCGGCTCCAGCACGCCGAGATAGAGATAGGGCACCTGCTTGGCGATGTTGCAGACCATGAACACGATCGCCGAGGTGCCGGCGAAGACGGTCTTGTCCAGCCGCTGCGGCAGCAGATAGATCGCCAGCGGCGGTCCGCCGGAATGGGCGACGAAGGTGGTGTAGCCGGTCAGCGTGCCCCACAGCGCCGCGCGTCGACCGGAGGGGGCGGCACGCGGCCGGTCGAGCTTTCGGCGGGCGAACCAGCGCAGGGCGAAGACCAGGGTGACGATGGCGATCAGCAGCGTCACCCAGGCCGGCTCGACCAGGGCGAAGGTCAGCCCGCCCAGAGCGATGCCGCACAGCAGCGGCGCGATCAGCAGCCGCAAGTTGGGCCGGCTCCAGGTCCGCGGCGGGAAGGCCCAGACGGTGAACACGTCCATCAGCAGCACCAGCGGCGCGATCACCGCCGCCGCGTCCACCGCCGGCATGACGAAGGACAGGGCCGGGATGCCGAGGATGGCGAAGCCCCCGCCGAACCCGCCCTTGGTGAAGGCGATGACGAAGATGGTGCCCAGCAGCACGGCGAGGACGAAGGGATCGGTCGGCATCACCGCGACCATGGCCGATGCGGGTCGCCTCGCTCAACCGCCGGATTGCGCCGAGAGCAATGCATTTCGGCCCCGCTGGCTTGATCGGGAACGGGGGGCCTGACATGGTCTCCGCGGTTGGCCCCGGAACCGCGCGTCGACACTTTCGGGATTTCGCCGGTCGAGCCGTCAGGATCCGCCGATGCTTCTGCATTCCCTCTATCTGATCGCCATCGTCGCCGAAGCCATGACGGCGGCGCTGGCCGCCGGGCGGCGCAGCATGGACTGGGTCGGCGTCTATCTTCTCGGTTGCGTCACGGCCCTCGGCGGCGGCTCGGCGCGGGACGTCCTTCTCGGCCATTATCCGCTGTCCTGGGTGGAGCATCCGTCCTACCTGCTGATCACGGGCGGCGCCGCCCTGCTCACCATCCCCGCCGCCCGCCTCATGCATCATCTGCGCAGGCTGTTCCTGCTGCTGGACGCGATCGGCCTCGTCGTGTTCACGGTGATCGGCGCCAATATCGCGATGGCGCTGGACCTGCCGATCGTGATCGTCATCGCCTCGGGCATGATCACCGGCTGCGTCGGCGGCGTCCTGCGGGACGTCCTCTGCAACGACATCCCGCTCCTCTTCCGCAGCGAGCTCTACGCCACCGTGTCGGTGGTGACCGGCGGCATCTACGTCGCCGGGCTGGCCGCCGGGATCGGCCACGATCTCGTCACGGCGGCCGCGATGGTCATCGGCCTGGCGCTCCGCCTGCTCGCGCTCAGATTCGGCTGGAGCATGCCGAAATTCGTCTATACGCGGGATCTTCACTGAGCCGTCGCCTCCCTGGCGCGATGGCGAAGAGCCGATGAGGCCCGCCGATATCGGAACCGGCCCATCGCGCGCGGACGCGCGCAGACCCCTCCGCCCTCCGGCAAGGGAGGGAGAGTGGAAGGCTGGCAGAAAGATGGAATGGCTGGATGTGATCCGCAGCAGCCCTCAGCTGCTGTCCAGCTTCGCGGGCCTGGATGGCGGGCGGCCGTCTTCGGGCGCGTCCGGCTGTTCAGGCCAGCCGTGTCCTGCCTTGAGATCAGCGGCGACGGTCGTGCCGTCACCGGCCGAGCCGGCGTTGTCGTTGGCCCCGGCGACATC
>NZ_JAHVDK010000025.1:0-127117 GCF_051487185.1 Inquilinus limosus | reverse complement strand
TTCATCGGCACGGCGACCTTTACCGGTGTCGCGGGGCAGCTGCGCTTCGCCGTGGGCGGCGGCCTCACCACCATCGCCGGCGACGTCAACGGCGACGGCACCGCAGACTTCCACATCCAGCTGACGGGCAGCATCGCCCTGGTGGCGGGTGACTTCGTGCTGTAGCGTCACTGGCGATCCGCACCGGCCCCGATCGGGCCGGTGCCTGCGCCGCCTGTTCACGCCCCGACGTCGCTCAGCAGCGTTGCCGGATAACCCGCCTCCATCAGCTTGCCGATGATGACGTCGACATGGGCGCGGTCGCGGGTCTCGACCACCACGTCGATATCGGCGCGCTTCACCGGGATCTGGAAGAACAGCCGCTGGTGATAGGTCTCGATGATGTTGCCGCCGGTGGCGCCGATGATCCCGGCGATGCGGCTCAGCACCCCCGGCACGTCCTCGATCTCGATGCGGAGACGGGCGATCTGGCCGTTGCGCACCAGCCCGCGCATCAGGATCGAGGCCAGGATGCGCGGGTCGATGTTGCCGCCGCACACCACGACGCCGACCCGCCGCCCGGCGAAGCGCTCCTGGTTGGCCAGGATACCGGCGATGCCGGCGGCGCCGGCGCCCTCGGCCACCAGCTTCTGCTGGGTCATCAGCTGGTGCACGCCCTGCTCCAGCACCGTCTCCTCGACCGCGACGATGTCGTCGACCAGCTCGGCAATGATCTGGCGGGTCAGCACGCCCGGGCTCTTCACCGCGATGCCCTCGGCGATGGTGGCGCCGCCATAGACGCCGGTGCGGCCGGCGACGGCGTCGCGCATCGAGGCGTAGAGCGCGGCCTCGACCCCGGTGATCCGGATCGATGGCTTGATCGCGCGGGCGACGATGGCGATGCCGGAGATCAGCCCGCCGCCGCCGATCGGCACCACCAGGTCGTCCAGATCCGGCACGTCGGCCAGGAGCTCGAGGCCGATCGTGCCCTGCCCGGCGATGATGTGCGGGTCGTCATAGGGGTGGATCAGGGTCAGCCCTTGCTCGTCCACCAGCCGGCGGGCATGGCCCATGCTGTCGTCCAAGGTCTGGCCGACCAGCTCCACCTTGGCGCCGTAGCCCTCGGTCTTCGCCACCTTGGTGAAGGGGGTGAAGGTCGGCATCACGATGGTCGATGGGATGCCGAGGCGGGTGGCGTGATAGGCCACGCCCTGGGCGTGGTTGCCGGCCGACATGGCGACCACGCCGCGCTTGCGCTCCGCCTTGCCCAGCGAGCGCAGCTTGTTGTAGGCGCCGCGATCCTTGAACGACCCGGTGCGCTGGAGGGTCTCCAGCTTCAGGGCCAGCTCGCAACCCAAAGTGCCCGAGAGCTGCGGCGCAGGTATGGTCGGCGTCCGCGCCACCTGGCCTTCAAGGGCGGCGGCGGCGGCGCGGATGTCGTCGATGGTGACCGGCAGCGGGGCGGAGCTCATCTGGGCGTGTTCCAGAAATCGTTATTGGCGCGGTTGCAGGGTCGTCAGCGACGCCCCGGCGGCGGCGAGATCAGCCTCGCCACCGGACAACGTCAAGTATCGCCCGTCTCGCCAATCCGCGACCAGGTCCCCCCAATGCGGCGACAGGGGATGGCCCGACTGGCCGGTGGCGATCATGAAGCGCGAGCGGCTGCGGTCGCCCAGGTCGTAGACGGCGCGGTAGCCGGCGCCATGCCGGTCGGCGAAGGGTGCCTCCTGGTCGCGGGTGTTGGTCGCGGCGCGGTTGAGGGTGTAGGGGCCGCCGTCGGTCGGGACCGCCAGCGAGACCAGGCCGCCGATCACCGGCACGCGCGACAGCACCTGGGCGGTCAGCGGCGCGACATGCTCGGCGCCCCAGCGCCAGGTCGTCATGTCGGCGCCATGGCGCTGCGCCAGCGCGTCCAGCGCCTCGCCCAGGGTGCGGCGCAGCAGGGCCTTGCAGTCCTGGGGCGGGGCTGCGGCGTCGCCGCACCAGGACGGGTCGCGGGTCAGGATCGTGGTCAGCACCGCCGGGCGCAGCCCGAGATAGTCCTCGGCCAGGGGGCCGAGCGGCGGGTCGAACACGGCCTGAGCGAAGCGCCGCAGCCATTCCATGTAGATCAGCGGCTCCGGCCGGTTGCGGTCCATCCGGAGGTCCCAGCCGCGCAGCAGCGCCAGCGCCCCCGCCATGCGGCCGTCCGCCGGGTCGATCGCCGTCATCAGCGGCAACAGATCGCGCGCCTCCGGGGTCAGCGTGTCGGCCTGCATCGCCAGGCTGCGCTCGACCGTGGCCGGCCCGTCGGCGCCCAGCAGCTCGACGATCCGGCGGGCGCGATACGGCTCGTCGTAGCCGTCGCCGAGATAATAGGGATAGCCGGGCCCGACCACCGAGTTGTTGGCGTTGGCGATGAAGCCCCCGGGCGGGTTCAGGGCCTGGGGCAGGCCCTCGAAGGGGATCGTGCCGGTCCAATCCTGGGCACCCGACGCGCCGTCCGCCGGCAGCTTGCCGCGGCCGGAGCGGCGGATCGGGATCGCCCCCGGCGTCAGGAAGCCGATATTGCCGTCGCTGTCGGCATAGGCGACGTTCTGGATCGGGGTGCGATACAGCCGCATCGCCGCCAGGAACTCCTGCCAGGTGCCGGCCCGGTTCAGCCGGTACACCGCGTCGGCCGAGGTGTCGCTGGGTGCGAGCGCGGCGAAGGCGAGGGCGACGACCTTGCCGTCGCCGGCGAGCCGCGCCATCCCTGGGTCGAGATCGGACAGCACCGGCCCGTGCCGGGTGCTGCGGATCGTCAGCGTCACCGGATCGCCACCGGACACGGCGATGGTCTCGGTCCGGGTCTCGAAGGCGGCGCTGCCCTCCGGCGTCAGGTAGCGGTTCGGGTCGGCCGGGTCGACGGTCTCCAGGAACAGGTCCTGCACGTCGGCGCCGGTGGTGGTGAAGCCCCAGGCGATCCGCCGGTTCTGGCCCAGCAGGGTCAGCGGCACGCCGGGCACGGTGGCGCCGGTGATCGACAGGGTCGGGGTTTCCATTCGCGCCATGTACCACAGGATCGGCGCGCTCAGCCCCAGATGCGGGTCGTTGGCCAGGATCGGGGCGCCCGTGCCGGTGCGGCCCGGCCCGACCGCCCATTCGTTCGACGCGGTGCGGGGGCCGAGCGGCGGTGGCAGCGCCCCGGCCAGCGACGCCAGCACCGGCGCGGCCCGGTCGAGCGCCGAGAGGGTGGCGGGCGGCAGCGCGCCGAGATCGGGGAACAGGGTGCGGGCGCGGTCCGGCCCCAGCCGCGCGATCACCTGAGCGCGCAGGATCTCGTCGCGGTAGTTGGCCGAGAGCTGCAGCGCCATCAGCTTGCTCCAGACCAGCGTGTCGGCCGGGCGCCACGGCTCCGGCCGGGACCCCAGCAAGTAGAATTCCGGCGGCAGCGCGCCGTCATGGCCGGCAATCCAGGCATTGACCCCGGCGGCGTAGCGGTCGAGCGCCGCGCGCGTCTCCGGCGACAGGCCGGCGACGTCCGCCTCGGCCAGGCGGTAGATGCCCAGGATCCGCATGAACTTGTCCATCCGGAGGCCGGAGTCGCCGACCAGCTCGGCCAGCCGGCCGGCGCCGACCCGGCGCTGCAGCTCCATCTGCCACAGCCGGTCCTGGGCGTGCAGCCAGCCGAGCGCGAAATAGGCGTCGCCGTCGGTCTCGGCGAAGATGGTCGGGATGCCGTGGCCGTCGCGATAGATCCGGACCGGGGCGGAGAGGCCGTCGAGCGAGACGGTGCCCGATTCGGGCGGCACGCCGGTGCGCAGCCACCACAGGCCGGCGCCGGCCAGGACCAGGAGCAGCAGCATGAGGCAGGCCAGCGCTATCGCGCCGCGGCGAAGCCATGTCATCGGTCGTGTCTCCATGCCTTGCCGGGGTGGCCCGTGGCGGTGCTGTTATAATAATCTGTCCGAACCGAGGCGAGGCGCCATAGACGCGCAGGGTCGGTCCGGGGTGCGGTGTGCGCTTCGGTCTATTTTCCGGTTCCGCGCCCCGGAGGTCTAGCCAAGCGGCTGGCTCTGCCGTGATGATGTGATCGTGCCGCATTTCCGGCGGCGGCTCGAGCCTGGAGCGATCGATGGAGTCTTTCGCCGACGCCCTCGCCATGGTCACCGCCCTCCGCCCCGAGGAGCCGGTCTACTGCCTGCGGCCGAAGGTGCTGCGGGACTCGGCGGCGCAGTTTCTGCGGCAGTTCCCCGGTACGGTGATGTACGCGGTCAAGTGCAACGACCATCCGGAGGTGCTGGCCGGGCTGCATGCCGGTGGCGTGCGCCATTTCGACGTCGCCTCGCTCAGCGAGATCGTGGCCGCGTCCCTGCTGCCCGGCGCAGTCTCGCACTACATGCATCCGGTGAAGAACCGGCAGGCGGTGGAACTGGCCTATCACCGCCACGGCGTCCGCACCTTCGCCCTCGACCATGAGGAGGAGCTGGACAAGATCCTGGCCGCGACCGGCGGGGCGCGCGACCTGACCCTGGTGCTGCGCGTCGCCATGCCCCGCTTCGATTCGGTCGTCTGCGACCTGAGCGGCAAGTTCGGGGCGGAGGTTGAAGCCGCGCCGGTGCTGCTGCGCCGGATCGCCGCCACCGGCAACCGCGCCGGCCTAACCTTTCATGTCGGCTCGCAATGCCTAGATCCGGGCGTCTATGAGCACGCGCTCGAAATCTGCGCCGGCGTCCTCGCCCAGGCCGGGGTGCCGGTGCCGGTGATCGATGTCGGCGGCGGCTTCCCCGCCGACTATGTCGACACCGAGCCGCCGCCGTTCTCCGCCTTCGTCGCCGCGATCCGCGCCGGCCTGGCCCGGCTGCCGGCCGATCCTGGCCGCACGGTGTTCTGCGAACCGGGCCGGGCGCTGGTGGCCGAAGCCTGCTCGCTGGTTGTGAAGGTCGAGTTCCGGCGCGGCCACCGCCTGTATCTCAACGATGGCGCCTATGGCAGCCTGGCTGACATGAAGCTGTTCGGCACCGTCTACCCGGTCCGGCTGCTGCGGCCGGGTGGGGCCGGGGGGCGGCCGGCCGGCTTCGCCCTGTTCGGCCCGACCTGCGACAGCTATGACAGCCTGCCCGGCACCTCGCTGCTGCCGGAGGATGTGCGCGAGGGCGACTGGATCGAGTTCGGCCAGATCGGCGCCTATTCCAACGTGCTGCAGACCCGGTTCAACGGCTTCGAGGCCCAGCGCTTCGTTGCCGTCGACGACGGCGCCCTGCGCCCGGCCACCGCCCGGGCGGCCTGAGATGGAGCCGCGGGAGCATCATTTCTTCGGGCTCAGCCTCGCCGGTTTCCACCGCCTCAGCTATCTCGCCTGGGGGCACGACCGCTCGCGGCCACCGGTGCTGTGCGTCCACGGGCTGACCCGCAACGGTCGGGACTTCGACGCGCTGGCCGCGGACCTGGCCTGGTCGGGCCGCACTGCGGTCTGCCCGGACGTGGTCGGTCGCGGCCGCAGCAGCTGGCTCGCCAACCCCGCGCTCTATGGCTATCCCCAGTATCTCGCCGATGCGGCGGCGCTGATCACCCGGCTCGACGCGCCGGCGGTCGACTGGGTCGGCACCTCGATGGGCGGGCTCATCGGCATGATGCTGGCGGCCCAGCCGAACACGCCGATCCGGCGGCTGGTGCTGAACGATGTCGGCCCCTTCATCCCGCAGGCGGCGCTGCAGCGCATCGGTTCCTATGTCGGGCAGGATCCGGTCTTCGCCGACATCGCCGGACTAGAGGCCTATCTGCGGCGCGTGCACGCGCCCTTCGGGCCCCTGACCGATGCGCAGTGGCGGCACCTCGCCACCCACAGCGTCCGGCGGCGCGACGATGGGACGCTGGGCCTGGCCTACGATCCCGGCATCGCCGCCGCCTTCGCCGGCCCGATCGCCGATGTCGATCTGTGGATGGTCTGGGACCAGATCCGTTGCCCGGTGCTGGTGGTCCGCGGCGCGGAATCGGACCTGCTGACCGCGGCGACCGCGGAGCGCATGGCGGCGCGTCCGGGTACGACGCTGATCACCGTCGCGGGCTGCGGTCACGCCCCGGCGCTGATGGCGGCCGACCAGATCGGCCCGATCCGCGACTGGCTGGTGGCGGCTGACGCCTAACCCAGCAGCTCCGCCGCCTCGATCGCGCCGTAGGTCAGGACGCCGGCGGTGCCGGCGCGCTTGAACGCGGTCAGCACCTCGATCAGCGCCTTCTCGTAGTCCAGCCAGCCATTCTGCGCCGCCGCCTTCAGCATCGCGTATTCGCCGCTGACCTGGTAGGCGAAGGTCGGCACGCCGAAGCCGTCGCGCACCCGGCGGATGATGTCGAGATAGGGCAGGCCCGGCTTCACCATCACCATGTCGGCGCCTTCGCGCAGGTCCAGCTCGACCTCGCGCAGCGCTTCATCGCTGTTGGCCGGGTTCATCTGATAAGTCTTCTTGTCGCCGACCAGCACGCCGGTCGACCCGACCGCGTCGCGGAACGGACCGTAGAAGGCCGAGGCGTATTTCGCCGAATAGGCCATGATCTTGACGTCCTGCCGCCCGGCGCCGTCCAGGGCCGCGCGGATCGCGCCGATGCGGCCGTCCATCATGTCCGACGGCGCCACGATGTCGGCCCCGGCCTCGGCCTGGACAAGCGCTTGGCGGACCAGGATCTCGATCGTCTCGTCGTTCAGGATGCGGCCGTCGCGGATCACGCCGTCATGGCCGTGGCTGGTGAAGGGGTCGAGGGCGACGTCGACGATGACGCCCAGATCCGGCACCGCAGCCTTGATCGCGGCGATGGCGCGGCACACCAGGTTGCCGGCGCGGCAGGCCTCGGCCCCGTCCTCGCTGCGCAGGGCTCGGTCGATCATCGGGAACAGCGCGACCGCGGGGATGCCGAGGTCACGGGCGCGGCGGCAGGCCTCGGCGGCACTGGCGAGATCGTGCCGCTCCACCCCCGGCAGCGATTCGACCGGCTGCCGGCGATCGCCCTCGACCACGAAGATCGGCCAGATCAGGTCCGACGGCCCCAGCCGGATCTCGGCCACCAGCTCGCGAATCCAGCCGTCGGTGCGCAGGCGCCGCATACGGGTGGTCGGGTAGGAACCGGGAAAGGGCAGGCGGGACATGGGACTCTCGGCGGCTGGGATCGCGGGCGCACTCTAGGACGACGGCCCGGCCGGAAACAACCAGGTGCGGCGGCCCGCCACGCGCCACTGTCGCGCAGCGGAACGGTCATTTGTATGCAAAGGGTTGATAAATTAGGTCAATAGGATCACAAATGTCTTTTGTGCCAACCGAAAGCATCGATCTAGCGCGAATTCGTCCCAAATGCAGTGCAAATTGCAGTGAACACCTGTCCTGCTCTCAACACTTTCGTTTTGGATGATTTTGTCTAAAGTGGCTTTATCGGTGGTAGAACGGCGGTCTAGATAGTACAAAAGCGCCAGTGGGTCGGAGGTCTGAATGCATCATCCCTATTACCGCATGACCGCGCTGATCGAGCGGCTCCATCGCTGCTTCCTGGATGTGGTAAAGGTGGAGCTGGACCGCTTTGGCGTCCAAGACATCAACAACGTCCAGAGCTTGATTCTGTACAACATCGGCATGGACGAGCTGACCATCGGCGAATTGACCGCCCGTGGCTACTATCTCGGCTCGAACGTCTCGTACAACGTCAAGAAGATGGTCGAGAATGGCTATCTGGCGCAGGAACGGTCGCAGCACGACCGGCGCTCCACCCGGGTCCGGCTGACCAGCAAGGGCCAGGCGCTACGGGCCAAGCTGGAGACCATGTTCAGCCGCCAGGCGGATGCGCTGGAGGGCACCGGGCTGCGGGTCGGCGACGTCGAGACGCTGAACGCCACGCTGCGGCGGCTCGAAGGATTCTGGTCCGGCAACCTCGCCTATACCACCGACCAGCCGGTGACCAGCGCGGCCTGAGGCCGCCCGCCGGCCGGTCACGAAAAAGGCGCGCCCCGAGGGACGCGCCTTTCACTTATCCGACGGCGGATCGCCTCAGAAGGCGGCGATGCCGGTCTGCGCCCGGCCCAGGATCAGGGCGTGCACGTCGTGCGTGCCCTCATAGGTGTTGACCGCCTCCAGATTCATCACGTGGCGGATGACGTGGAACTCGTCGGCGATGCCATTGCCGCCGAGCATGTCGCGGGCCTGACGGGCGATGTCCAGCGACTTGCCGCAGTTGTTGCGCTTCAGGAGGCTGATCGCCTCCGGCGCCGCCTTGCCTTCGTCCTTGAGCTGGCCCAGGCGGTGCGCCGCGATCAGGCCGAGGGTGATCTCGGTCTGCATGTCGGCCAGCTTCTTCTGGATCAGCTGGTTGGCGGCGAGCGGACGGCCGAACATCTTGCGGTCCAGCGTGTACTGCCGGGCGGTGTGCCAGCAGAACTCGGCCGCGCCGAGGGCGCCCCAGGCGATGCCGTAGCGGGCGTTGTTGAGGCAGCCGAACGGGCCCTTCAGCCCCTTGACGTTGGGCAGCAGGTTCGCTTCCGGGACGAATACTTCATCCATCACGATCTCGCCGGTGGTCGAGGCACGCAGCGAGAACTTGCCCTCGATCTTCGGCGCCGACAGGCCCTTCATGCCGCGCTCCAGCACGAAGCCGCGTATCTCGCCGCTGTCGTCCTTGGCCCAGACCACAAAGACATCGGCGATCGGCGAGTTGGTGATCCACATCTTGGCGCCGGACAGGGTCCAGCCGCCGGAGACGCTGCGCGCCCGGGTCTTCATCGAGCCGGGATCGGAGCCGGCGTCGGGCTCGGTCAGGCCGAAGCAGCCGACGATCTCGCCGCTGGCCAGGCGGGGCAGGTATTTCTGCCGCTGCTCCTCGGTGCCATAGGCCCAGATCGGGTACATCACCAGGCTCGACTGCACCGACATGGCGGAGCGATAGCCGCTGTCGACGCGCTCGACCTCACGCGCGATCAGGCCATAGCAGACGGAGTTCACGCCGGCACAGCCATAGCCCTCGATGGTCGAGCCGAGGAAGCCGAGCTCGCCCATCTCGTTCATGATCTCGCGATGGAAGATCTCGTGGCGGTTGGCCTCGAGCACGCGCGGGAGCAGCTTCTCCTGGCAATAGGCGCGCGCCGCGTCGCGCACCATGCGCTCCTCCTCGGTCAGCAGCTCCTCGAGCAGGAGCGGGTCCTCCCAGTGGAAGGCGGCGCGGCCGGCCTGGGCCGGCTTGGCGGCCGCAACGGCGGCGGAGGAAGTCATGACGAACTCCGGACTGTCACAAATCATTGGCGCATAACAGCACAGGGGCCGGGACGCCGCCAGCCTTGCGGCGCCCCGGCCCCGGGTGCAAACGATCAGCCGCGGCGGGCCTTGCCCAGGCCGATCTTCTTGGCGAAGGCGGAGCGCTGTTCGGCATAGTTCGGCGCGACCATGGGATAGTCGGCCGGCAGGCCCCATTTGGCCCGGTACTCCTCGGGCGACATATTGTAGGTCGTCCGCAAGTGCCGCTTCAGCATCTTCAGCTTCTTGCCGTCCTCCAGGCAGACGATGTAGTCCGGCTGGACCGATCGCCGGATCGGCACCGCCGGCCTCGCCGGCGCAGAGGCCGCCGCGGCCGCCGGCGCCGATCCGACGTTCCGCAGCGCATCGTGGATGGCCTGGATCACCGACCCGAGCTGATCGGTCGGCACCGCGTTACGGGAAATATAGGACGTTACGATCTGGGTCGTCATCTGCACCAGATCGTCGCTGCTTCGTCCGCCCGTGCTTATTGTATCCTCCATTGTTCAATTCCTTTTCTTTAGTGTCGTCAACAGCGACAACGAGGTCGCATTTGATATCGCGCATGTCAACGGTAATGGGAAAATATCAACTATTCTGCAACTGCAAGCTGCGGCTGGATGAAGCCGTGCTCGCGCAGAGAAATTGAGCCAAGTTACGGCTCACTCTCAACCGTAAAATGTGCGAAGGTCGCCCGCACCCCATCCGACCGGACCATCATGACAGACGCCACGAAGACTGTCGCCATCGCCGCCGATCACGCCGGCTACGCCCTCAAGGACCAGCTCACGGCGGTCATCGAGGAGCAAGGGCTGGCGGTGCTCGATCTCGGCACCAACGGCCCGGACCGGGTCGACTACCCGGATTACGGCCTTGCCGTGGCGCAGGCGATCCGGCAGGGGCGGGCGGCGCGGGGCGTCCTGGTCTGTGGCACCGGCATCGGCATCTCGATCGCGGCCAATCGCCAGCGCGGCATCCGTGCGGCGCTTTGCCACGACGTCACCACCGCCCGTCTGTGCCGCCAGCACAACGACGCCAACGTGCTCGCGCTCGGCGCGCGAATCATCGGCTTCGAGACGGCCCGGGATTGCCTTGCCGTGTTCCTGTCCACCGACTACGAAGGCGGTCGGCACGGCGACCGCATCGCCAAGCTCGACGTGCCCTCCGCCTGACCAGGATGACTGCCCCATGAGTTCCCTCGATCCCGCCGCCCAGATGACCGCCGCCAGCTCCCTGTTCACCGCCCGCCTTGAAGACACCGACCCGGCCGTGCTGCGCGGCATCCGGGACGAGCTGAAGCGCCAGCAGTCGCAGATCGAGCTGATCGCCAGCGAGAACATCGTCTCCCGCGCCGTGCTCGAGGCCCAGGGGTCGGTCCTGACCAACAAATATGCCGAAGGTTATCCGAGCCGCCGCTACTATGGCGGCTGCGAATATGTCGACGTGGCGGAGTCCCTGGCGATCGAGCGGGCGTGCAAGCTGTTCGACTGCGCCTTCGCCAATGTCCAGCCGCATTCCGGCGCCCAGGCCAACCAGGCGGTGTTCTTCGCCCTGCTGCAGCCTGGCGACACCGTGCTCGGCATGTCGCTGGCCGCCGGCGGCCATCTGACCCACGGCGCCGCACCGAACCAGTCGGGCAAGTGGTTCAACGCGGTCCAGTACGGCGTCCGCCGTGACGATGCCCGGATCGACTATGACGAGCTGCAGCGTCTGGCCGACGAGCACAAGCCGAAGCTGATCATCGCCGGCGGCTCGGCCTATCCGCGGATCATCGATTTCGCCCGGTTCCGCCAGATCGCAGATTCGGTCGGCGCCTATCTGATGGTCGACATGGCGCATTTTGCCGGCCTCGTCGCCGGCGGCGTGCATCCGAGCCCGCTGCCGCACGCCCATGTCGTCACCACCACCACGCACAAGACGCTGCGCGGGCCGCGCGGCGGCATGGTGCTGTCGAACGACCCGGAGATCGGCAAGAAGATCAACTCGGCCGTGTTCCCGGGCCTGCAGGGCGGGCCGCTGATGCATGTCATCGCCGCCAAGGCGGTGGCCTTCGGCGAGGCGCTGCGGCCGGAGTTCAAGCTGTACGCCAAGGCGGTGGTCGAGAACGCCAAACTGCTGGCCGAGACCGTGCGCGCCGGCGGGCTCGACATCGTCTCCGGCGGCACCGACACGCATCTGATGCTGGTCGACCTGCGGCCGAAGAAGCTGACCGGCAAGGCGGCCGAGGCCAGCCTCGAGCACGCCGGCATGACCTGCAACAAGAACGGCGTGCCGTTCGACCCGGAGAAGCCGACCATCACCTCCGGCGTGCGCCTGGGCAGCCCGGCCGCGACCTCGCGCGGCTTCGGCCTAGCCGAGTTCCGCCAGATCGGCGAGATGGTGGTCGAGGTGCTGGACGGCCTGGCCGCCAACCCCGAGGACAACTCGGCGGTCGAGAAGGCGGTGCGGACCCGGGTCGAGGCGCTCTGCGCCCGGTTCCCGATCTACCCGGATCTCTGATACCAGCCGCCAAAAAATTGATCCGTCATGGCGAGCCCCGAAGGGGCGTGGCCATCCCAGCGGCACTGCCCCTTGGATCGCCACGCCGGCTTCGCCGGCTCGCGGTGACGGTACAAGTGGCTGTCCACGGGGCGGAAATCCCTCGCCGATGACGCGATAGATTGTGGTTCGCCCACAACGGATGGTATCCATTCGTTCTGGGCGAACCATTTCCGGGGGAACCGATGCGCTGCCCGTTCTGTGGCCACGACGACACCCAGGTGAAGGATTCGCGTCCCACGGAGGACAATTCGGCCATCCGGCGGCGGCGCTTCTGCCCGGCCTGCGGCGCCCGCTTCACCACCTTCGAGCGGATCCAGCTGCGCGAGCTGACCGTGATCAAGTCGACCGGCCAGCGCGAGCCCTTCGACCGCGAGAAGCTGCTGCGCTCGATGCGCATCGCCCTGCGCAAGCGCGACATCGACATCGAGCGGCTGGAGCGCATCGTCAACTCGCTGGTCCGCCAGCTCGAGAGCTCGGGCGAGAGCGAGATCCCGTCCAAGGCGATCGGCGAGATGGTGATGAAGGCGCTAAGCGGCGTCGATAAGGTGGCCTATATCCGCTACGCCTCGGTCTACCGCGACTTCCAGGAGCCGGGCGCGTTCAGCGACTTCGTGGACCAGCTGCGCGGCGAGCGCCCCTGACAGGGAGGGGCTGCGTCGGGCGCAATGTGGTTTCGCTGGAAACCACACCGCACTCGTCATAGGGTGCCCGCCATGTTCAGCGGCATCATCACCGATGTGGGGCGCGTCGCGGCCGTCGAGCGGCGAGGCGACACCCGCTACATCATCGAGACGGCGTACGACACGGCGACGATCGAGATCGGCGCCTCGGTCGCGCACAACGGCGTCTGCCTGACCGTGATCGAGACCTGGCCCGGCCGTTTTGCGGTCGAGGCCTCGGCCGAGACGCTGTCGCGCAGCACCCTGGGCGACTGGGCGGTCGGCACCGAGGTCAATCTGGAGCGCTCGCTCAAGCTCGGCGACGAGATCGGTGGCCATCTGGTCTACGGCCACGTCGACGGCGTCGGCACCATCGTCGACCGCCGGCCCGAGGGCGACAGCGTCCGCTTCACCATCGAGGCCCCGCCGGAGCTGGCGGACACCATCGCCTCCAAGGGCTCGATCGCGGTCGAGGGCGTCTCCCTGACCGTCAACGAGGTCGCCGACACCCCCTCCGGCGCCTGCCGCTTCGGCGTCAACATCATTCCGCACACCCAGTCATGCACGACCTTTCGAAGCTTAAGCACGGCTCGCCGCGTGAACTTGGAGATCGACATGCTGGCGCGCTACACGGCGCGTCTGCTGCGCGATCGCAAGACGGCCGGCTGAGCCCCGAGGACCAGGCGTTCCTCTCGCCGATCTCCGAGATCATCGAGGAGGCGCGGCAGGGCCGCATGTTCATCCTGGTCGACGACGAGGACCGGGAGAACGAGGGCGACCTGGTAATCCCGGCGCAGATGGCGGATGCCGAGGCGATCAACTTCATGGCGCGCTACGGCCGCGGCCTGATCTGCCTGGCCATGGAGCGCAAGCGGATCGATGAGCTCGGCCTGACGCTCATGACCCGCAGCAACGCCTCGCGCCACCAGACCGCCTTCACGGTCTCGATCGAGGCGCGCGAGGGCGTGACCACCGGCATCTCGGCGGCCGACCGGGCCCGCACCGTCGCGGTCGCGATCGACCCCGCCTGCGGCCCGGCCGACATCGCCACGCCCGGCCACATCTTCCCGCTGGTGGCGCGCGACGGCGGCGTGCTGGAGCGCACCGGCCACACCGAGGCCGCGGTCGATATCGCCCGCCTGGCCGGGCTGTATCCGGCCGGCGTGATCTGCGAGATCATGAACGACGACGGCACCATGGCCCGGCTGCCGGACCTGGTGAAGTTCGCCCAGTTCCACAATGTCAAGATCGGCACCATCGCCGACCTGATCGCCTATCGCCGCTGCCAGGAATCGCTGGTCGAGCGCAAGCTCGAGACCACGATCGAGAGCCGCTTCGGCGGCGACTGGCGGATGCTGGTCTATGTCAACAAGGCGCGCTACGCCGAGCATGTCGTGCTGGTGAAGGGCGACATCTCGGGCGACGAGCCGGTGCTGGTCCGCATGCACGCGCTGAACGTGCTGGACGACGTGCTCGGCGACGTCCATGGCGGCAATGCCGGCGTGCTGCACGGCGCCATGGCGGCGATCGGCCGCGAGGGCAGGGGTGTGGTGGTGCTGATCCGCGAACCGCAGCCTGACGCTCTGAGCGAGCGGCTGAAGCGGCGGCTGGAAGGGATGCCGGCGAAGGAGAGCGGGCACGAGCTGCGCGACTACGGCGTCGGCGCCCAGATCCTGCTCGACCTCGGCGTGCGCAAGCTGATCGTGCTGTCCAACCACCCCCGCACCATCGTTGGCATCGACGGCTACGGCCTGACCGTGGTCGAGCAGCGTGCGATCACCGGAATCCAAGAGGACTGAAATGGTCGCCAAGACCGAAAAGCGGCCCGTGTCCTTCGCCGGCTCGGCGCCGCACATCATGATCGTCGAGGCCCGCTTCTACGAGGACATCGCCGATGAGCTGGCGCGCGGCGCCATCGCGGTGCTGAAGGAGGTCGGCGCCACCTATGAGCGCTTCGCCGTGCCGGGGGCGCTGGAGATCCCGGCCGCGGTGCAGATCGCCTCGACCTCGGCGCGCCGCTTCGACGGCTATGTCGCGCTCGGCTGCGTCATCCGCGGCGAGACCTCGCATTACGATATCGTCTGCAACGAGAGCGCCCACGGCCTGCAGGAGCTGTCCCTGCGCCATGGCCTCGCCATCGGCAACGGCATCCTGACCGTGGAGAACGAGGCGCAGGCCTGGGCCCGCGCCAGGGTGGACGAGATGGATAAGGGCGGCGGCGCCGCCCGGGCCGCTTTGGCGATGATCGAGCTCAAGCGGCATTTCAAGCAGCTGACGGCCTGATCCCATGGCGACGCAGAAACCTTCCGCCAAGGCCCGCCGCAGCGCCGCCCGCCTCGCCGCCGTCCAGGCGCTGTACCAGATGGAGCAGTCGGGCACGCCGCTCGAGACCGTGATCGCCGAATTCGTCCGCCACCGCTTCGGCGAGCCGGTCGAGGGCGAGGCGATGGTCGAGCCCGATGCCGAGCTCTTCGCCGATATCGTACGTGGTACCCGGGTCCGCAGTGACGAGGTCGACGCCCTGGTCTCCGGCGCGCTCGACGCGCAGCTGTCGCTGCCCCGGCTCGACCTGCTGCTGCGCTGCGTGATGCGGGCCGGGGCGTGGGAGCTGCTGGCCAATCTGCATGTCCCGGCGCCGATCGCGATCTCGGAATATGTCAACGTCACCCGCGCCTTCTTCGGCGGCAAGGAGCCGGCGATGGTGAATGCGGTGCTCGACCGCATCGCCCGCGAGCAGCGGCCGGGCGAGAGCCGCGCCGGCTGAGCCGCAGGAAGCGACAGGAAGGCGGCGCGCCATGGGCCTCGGCGAATTCGAGCGCATCGATCGCTACTTCAGGCCGCTGGCCCGCGGCACCGCCGGGGCGCTCGGCCTTGCCGACGACGCGGCGCTGCTCGATCCCGGCGAGGGCCGAGACCTGGTGGTCACCACCGACGCCATGGTCGAGACGATCCACTACCTGCCGGACGAGGATCCCGCGCGGGTGGCGAAGAAGCTCCTGCGCTCCAACCTGTCGGACCTAGCGGCCAAGGGCGCGGCGCCGCTGGCCTATACCCTGACCCTGGCGCTGCCGGCGCAGCCGGACGAAAGCTGGATCGAGCGTTTCGTCGAGGGGCTGGCGGCCGACCAGGCGCTGTACGGCATCGGCCTGCTCGGCGGTGATTCGGTGCGCACCCCGGGAATGGCGGTGCTGTCGGTCACCGCCTTCGGCACGGTGCCGCAGGGCGCGATGCTGCGCCGCTCGGGCGCCCGGCCGGGCGACGACCTCTATGTCAGCGGCACGCTCGGCGACGCGGCGCTCGGGCTGCGCGCCATCCTCGGCCAGCTTCCGGGCCTGACGCCGGACGTGGCCGGGGCGTTGGCGCAGCGCCACCGCGTGCCGGAGCCGCGGATGGCCCTGGGCCGCGCTCTGCTCGGCCTCGCCCACGCGGCGATGGATGTGTCGGACGGGCTGCCGGGCGACCTGCCGCATCTCTGCGACGCCTCGGGCGTGGCGGCGGAGGTCGATCTGGCGCGGCTGCCTTTGTCCGACGCTGCCCGCGCCGCCATCGCCCTCGATCCGTCCCTGCAGGAGATTGCCTGGGCCGGCGGCGAGGATTACGAGCTGCTGCTCAGTGCTCCGGCCTCGGCGCGGGCCGCCATCGAAGCAGCCGCCAATGAGGCAGCGACGCCGATCGCGCGGATCGGCCGGATCATGGCCGGGCAGGGGATACGCCTGCTCGACCCGCTGGGCCGGCCTGTCGAGTCGCTGACTGGCTGGCGGCACTTCTGACCACGGCGTCGGCGGATTCGGCCGACCGAGGCCCGTGAGGCCGGTTTCGGCTGCCATCGGACCGCCCGAATCGCTGCCTCTGGAGCATCGTCGGCTGTCACAAAGCAAAAATATTTCACGCTGATTGCCCTCCCCTTCCTGCTCTGGCATCGTTTCCGCGCAAAAGAAGCGGAGCCGGCCTGAACCGGGCCGGTACGTCATCAACAGGGGCGAGGGACTCAAGAATGACGTCAGCGGTCCTTGTCTTCGTGCTGGCCTGCGGCCTGGGTGCGTTGGTTTATGGCGTGTGGGCTTCACGGAGCGTGCTGTCGGCCAGCCCGGGCGATGCCCGAATGCAGGCCATCGCCGCCGCAATCCAGGAAGGCGCCGGCGCTTACCTGAACCGGCAATACCTCACCATCGCCATGGTCGGCGTGGTCATCGCCATCATCGTGTCGCTGCTTCTCGGGATTTCGGTCGGCATCGGCTTCGTCGTCGGCGCCGTGCTCTCCGGCGCCGCCGGCTATATCGGCATGAACATCTCGGTCCGGGCCAATGTCCGCACCGCCGAAGCCGCCCGCCAGGGCCTGGCCGCCGGCCTCGCCATCGCCTTCCGCTCCGGCGCCGTCACCGGCCTGCTGGTGGCCGGCCTGGCGCTGATCGCCGTGTCCGGCTACTACACCATCCTGCTCGCCTCCGGCGCCACCGGCCGCGGCCTGATCGACCCGCTGGTGGCGCTCGGCTTCGGTGCCTCGCTGATCTCGATTTTCGCCCGTCTCGGCGGCGGCATCTTCACCAAGGGCGCCGATGTCGGCGCCGACCTGGTCGGCAAGGTCGAGGCCGGCATCCCTGAGGACGATCCGCGCAACCCGGCCGTGATCGCCGACAATGTCGGCGACAATGTCGGCGACTGCGCCGGCATGGCCGCCGACCTGTTCGAGACTTATGCCGTCACCACCGTCGCCACCATGGTCCTGGCCTCGATCTTCTTCGCCGGGGCCGGCGAGGTGATGTCGTCGATGATGCTCTACCCGCTCGCGATCGGCGCGGTCTGCATCCTGGCCTCGATCGCCGGCACCTTCTTCGTCAAGCTCGGCGCCAACAACAACATCATGGGCGCCCTCTACCGCGGCTTCGTGGTGTCCGCGGCGCTGTCGCTGATCGGCATCCTGCTGGTCACCTGGGTGGTGATCGGCTTCGGTGGCACCTACAGCGTCGGCGGCGGCAGCTTCACCGGCCTGTCGCTGTTCCTGTGCGGCATCGCCGGGCTGGTCGTCACCGGCCTCCTGATCTGGGTCACCGAATACTACACCGGCACGACCTTCCGCCCGGTGCGGTCGGTCGCCCTGGCCTCGACCACCGGCCACGGCACCAATGTGATCCAGGGCCTCGCCGTCTCGATGGAAGCGACCGCGATCCCGGCGCTGATCATCTGCGTCGCGATCATCGTCACCTATCTCATCGCCGGGCTGTTCGGCATCGCCATCGCGGTCACCAGCATGCTGGCCCTGGCCGGCATGGTGGTGGCGCTCGACGCCTACGGCCCCGTGACCGACAACGCCGGCGGCATCGCCGAGATGTCGGACCTGCCGTCGGAGGTCCGGGTCACCACCGACGCGCTGGATGCCGTCGGCAACACCACCAAGGCGGTGACCAAGGGCTATGCCATCGGCTCCGCCGGCCTCGGCGCCCTGGTGCTGTTCTCGGCCTACACCTCGGACCTGAATTTCTTCATCGCCAACCCGGCCGAGCACCCCTATTTCCAGGGCCTGACGCTCGATTTCTCCCTGGCCAACCCCTATGTCGTCGTCGGCCTGCTGATCGGCGGCCTCTTGCCCTACCTCTTCGGCGCGCTCGGCATGACCGCGGTCGGCCGTGCCGCCGGATCGGTGGTGGAGGAGGTGCGCCGCCAGTTCCGCGAGAATTCCGGCATCATGGCCGGCACCAGCCGGCCGGACTACAAGCGCGCCGTCGACATGCTGACCAAGGCCGCGATCCGCGAGATGATCGTGCCGTCGCTGCTGCCGGTGCTGGCCCCGGTCGTGTTGTACTTCGTCATCGAGGCGATCGCCGGCCGCTCCGCCGCCTTCTCGGCGCTCGGGGCGATGCTGCTCGGCGTCATCGTCACCGGGTTGTTCGTCGCCATCTCGATGACCTCGGGCGGCGGCGCCTGGGACAACGCCAAGAAGTACATCGAGGAGGGCAATCACGGCGGCAAGGGGTCGGACGCGCACAAGGCGGCCGTCACCGGCGACACCGTCGGCGACCCCTACAAGGACACCGCCGGCCCGGCGGTCAACCCGATGATCAAGATCACCAACATCGTGGCCCTGCTGCTGCTGGCGATCCTCGCCCACGGATAGACAGACCGCGACAGCACAAACCCCGGCGCCCGCGGCGCCGGGGTTTTCTCACGCCCTGCGGCAGGGGTTAGTAGTTGCCGCCGGCGACCGAGCTGGCGACGCCACCCGTGCCGACCGGGCGACCCCGGGCGGCCGCCGTACCGGTGCCTTCGGTGTTGAACCGGCCGATATTGCCCAGGAACTGCTCCAGGATGCCGATGCGGCGGCCCAGCGTCGGCGTCTCACGCGACACCAGCGCCACCTGCTCGCCATCCTGCAGGCTGAGCTCCTTCATGTCGGTCAGCATGCCGGTGGTCGGGTCGAACTGCATGCGCAGGACCCGGCGCTTCGTCACCTCCGGCTCGAAGAACGCCACCGTCTCGACCCGCTGGCCGATGTAGTACCAGACGTTGTCGTCGAAGGTGGACACCGTGGTCGGGGTGCCCAGGATCGTCGCCACATCCGACTTGGTGCTGGTGCCGGTGTGGACCTGCTCGAGCCGGTAGTCCTCGACGAGGTTGCCGCGCGTCGCCACCCGCGGCGAACAGGCCGCCAGCGCCGCCGCCGCGAGCAGGCAGGCCGCCATGGCCCGGACGACCCTTGCTCTTTCCGTCATCGCCTCATGTCTCCGCGCCCCGGAGGGCTCCCAATTGAAGCCTTCCCTCTAGCACACCACCTCAAGCTCGACCAATATCGCCGAATCGTTTACGCAAAACCGATCGATCCCGTGCTGTCCAAGCTGTTCGCCCGCCATCGCCAAGAGCGTCTCGCCGCCGAGCTCTACGTCAAGCTGGTCGAACAGGCGCGCAGCCCGGCCTTCTATACCACCTGCGGCGTGCCCGATACGCTGGACGGCCGATTCGAGGCGCTTGCCCTGCACGCCTTCCTGGTGTTCCACCGGCTGAAGCACGAGGCGCCGCCGGCGCCGGACTTCGCCCAGGCGCTGTTCGACCACATGTTCAACGACATGGATCTCAGCCTGCGCGAGATCGGCGTCACCGATTTCAGCATCGGCAAGAAGGTGAAGGCGATGGGGCGTGGATTCTACGGCCGCATCGTCGCCTATGATCGCGGCCTCGCCGCTGCCGATCCGGCGGAACTGGAGGCGGCCCTTCGGCGTAACCTCTACGGCACGGTCGAGCCCGAGCCGGGGCAGGTGAGGGCGGTCGCCGCCTATATGCGCCGCGAGGCGGCCGGCCTGGCGGCGCAGCCGGTGGGCGCGCTCCTGGCCGGAGAGGTCCGGTTCGGCGCGGCGCCCGAGATGGTGGAGGCAGCCTGATGACCCCAACCCCGGAATTCAGCCGCATGGTCGGCGTCAACACCTTGCCGCGGGGCGGCCGGACCATCGCCATCGAGGCCGACGAGGCGGAGCGGACGGCGCTGGCCCGGCGTTTCGACCTGCTGGCGCTCGACGAGTTCAAAGCCCGCTTCACCCTGACGCCGGGGCGCGGCGACACCGTGGTCGTGACCGGCACGCTGAACGCCGCCGTGGTGCAGCGCTGTGTCGTCACCCTCGATCCCGTGCCCGGCACAGTGGAGGATGAGATCGAGGCGGTCTTCGCCGACGCCACAGGACGCGACGAGGCGGAGGTCGAGGTCGATCCGCTGGCGGCGGAGGTCGAGCCGCTGGCCGACGGCCGCATCGACCTGGGCGAGCTGGCGGCGCAGCATCTGTCGCTTGCGCTCGACCCCTATCCGCGCTCACCCGACGCGCCGGAACCCGCGGCCGAGCCGCCGGAAGGCGAGATGGGGACGCGCCGCCCCTTCGCGGTGCTCAAGGGCAGCGGAACGGACAAGGCAGACGAGTAATCGCTTTTCCTTGCTCCGCCGGACCTTTTCCATTAAGTAACGCCCGTCCGAGGCGGCCCCCCTGGTGCCGCCTTTTCGTATCGAGAGTTCAAGCAAATGGCTGTTCCGAAGAAGAAGACGTCGAAGTCGCGGCGCGACATGCGGCGTTCGCACCACGCCCTGGCCGGCGCCTCCTATGTCGAATGCGCCAACTGCGGCGAGCTGACCCGTCCGCACCATGTCTGCGACGCCTGCGGCCACTATCACGGCCGTGAGGTCGTCAGCGAGACGACGGCGACCGCCTGATCGACTGCGCCCGCGTAGGGAATGACCGACCCGGCGGCCTCTGGCCCAGTGACGATCGCGCTCGACGCCATGGGGGGCGATCGGGCGCCAGCGATGGTGCTCGAAGGGGCGGAGATTGCCCGCACGCACCATCCGGACGTGCACTTCCTGATCGTCGGTGACGAGGCGAAGATCGCGCCTCTTCTGGCGAAGCGGCCGGCCTTGGCCGCGGTGTCGTCGATTCGGCACACCGTCGACCGGATCACCAACGAGGACAAGCCGTCCACCGCCCTGCGCAGCGGGCGCAACTCCAGCATGCGCCTGGCCATCGACGCCGTGACCGCGGGCGAGGCGCAATGCGTCGTCTCCGCCGGCAACACCGGCGCGCTGATGGCAATGGCGAAGATGGTGTTCAAGACGCTGCCGGGCATCGACCGGCCGGCGATCGCGTCGTTTTTTCCGACGCTGCGCGGCGAAAGCGTCATGCTCGACCTCGGCGCCAACATCGAATGCGACGCCGAGAATCTGGTCCAGTTCGCCATCATGGGCTCGGTCTTCGCCAAGGCGGTGCTGGGCCTGGTCGACCCGACGGTCGGCCTGCTGAATGTCGGATCCGAGGCGCTGAAGGGCCCGGACGCGGTGCGCGATGCCGCCGCGCGGCTGCGCGAGCTGGATTTCCACGGCCGGTTCGAGGGCTTCGTCGAGGGCGACGACATCCCGGCCGGGAAGGTCGACGTGGTCGTGACCGACGGCTTCTCCGGCAATATCGCGCTCAAGACCGCCGAGGGCACGGCCAAGCTATACGCCACCTGGCTGCGCCACACCTTCCGGTCGTCCTGGCTCGCCTCGCTCGGTTACCTCCTGGCGCGCGGCGCCTTCCGCCGGCTGCGGCACCGGACCGACCCGCGCCAGTACAATGGCGCGCTGTTCCTCGGCCTCAACGGCATCTGCGTGAAGAGCCACGGCGGCACCGACGGCGAGGGCTTCGCCCATGCCATCGATGTCGGGGTCGACCTGGTCATCCACGGTTTCAATGATAAGGTTAAGCAGGAGTTCAGCCGCTTCGAAGGCAGTCGAAACGGCGACGACGCTGCTTCGACGGCTCCACCGACTGCTCCGATCGGGATCGAACAACCGCAATGACCGTTCGCCGCGCGCGCATCATCGGATGCGGTTCTGCCCTGCCTGACCGCGTCGTCACCAACGCCGACCTGGCCCGGACGGTCGACACGTCGGACGAGTGGATCGTCCAGCGCACCGGCATCAACATCCGTCACATCGCGGCGCCGGAGGAGAAGACCTCCGATCTGGCGCTCGCCGCGGCCCGGAAGGCGCTGGCCATGGCCAAGGTCGAGGGCAGCGACCTCGACCTGATCGTGCTGGCCACGACCACCCCGGACCAGACCTTCCCGGCGACCGCGGTGCGGGTGCAGGCCGCGCTCGGCATGACCCGCGGCGCCGCCTTCGACGTCCAGGCCGTCTGCTCCGGCTTCATCTACGCCCTGTCGATCGCTGACAACATGATCCGGCTGGGCCAGGCGCGCACCGCGCTGGTGATCGGCGCCGAGACCTTCTCGCGCCTGCTCGACTGGAACGACCGCAGCACCTGCGTGCTGTTCGGCGACGGCGCCGGGGCCGTGGTGCTGCGCGCGGTCGAAGGCGGCGGCACCACAGACGATCCCGGCATCCTGTCGACCCATCTGCATTCCGACGGCCGCCACGAGGACAAGCTCTATGTCGATGGCGGGCCGTCCTCGACCGGCACCGTCGGCCACGTCCGGATGGAAGGGCGGGAGGTGTTCAAGCACGCGGTCATCAATCTGGCCGAGGTGGTCGAGGAGGCCCTGGCGGCCAACAACCTGACCCCGGCCGACATCGACTGGCTGGTGCCGCACCAGGCGAACAAGCGCATCATCGATGCCACCGCCCGCAAGCTCGACCTGCCGTCGGAGAAGGTGGTGCTGACGGTGCAGAAGCATGCCAACACCTCCGCCGCCTCGATCCCGCTGGCACTGGCCGAGGCCGTGACCGACGGCCGCATCCGGCCGGGCGACCTGGTGCTGCTCGAGGCCATGGGCGGCGGCCTGACCTGGGGCGCCGCCCTGGTGCGCTGGTAAGCAGTTAGCGGACCTCGTCTTCGGGGCTCGTTAGGAAATCCGCCCAACGCTTTGGAATTGACGGATTATTTTGCGAGAGGTACCGTCTTTCGATGGTCTTCCTTCGCAATGGCCCGTCAGGGGGAGGCGGCATGGCGGAAACGGTGACACGAGCCCAGCTCAGTGAATCGCTCTATCAGGAAATCGGCTTGTCTCGCAATGAGTCCGCCGATCTTGTTGAGACGGTGCTTGAAGAAATCTCCGGCGCGCTCGAACGCGGCGAGACGGTGAAGATCTCGTCCTTCGGCACCTTCGGCGTGCGCCAGAAGGGGCAGCGAATCGGGCGCAACCCGAAGACGGGGCAGGAGGTGCCGATTCTGCCGCGCAGGGTGCTGGTGTTCCGTGCCTCGCATGTGCTGAAGGGGCGGATCAACGGCACCAACCCTCCTCCTGCGGACGACGACGAGTAAGCCATGGCCGGAATGGGAGGATCGGAAGCGAAGCCTGCGCCGCTGCGCAAGTCGGCGACGGCCTATCGCACGATCAGCGAGGTATCCGACGACCTCGCCGTGCCGCAGCATGTGCTGCGGTTCTGGGAGACGAAGTTCTCCCAGGTCCGCCCGCTCAAACGCGGCGGCGGCCGTCGGTATTACCGCCCCGAGGACGTCCAGCTCCTGCGCCGGATCCGGCGTCTCCTCTATGAGGAGGGCTACACCATCAAGGGCGTACAGCGCCTGCTGAAGGAGGGCAAGTCGGCCGAGACCGAGGCGCCGTCCGGCGAGGCGACGCCCAGCGGGCCGGCGCATCCCCTCCCGGTCACCCGGACCAAGCCGACGAAGCCGCGCGAGGAGATGCAGCTCTCGCTCCTGGCCGGTGCCGGACGCGACGGCCGCGGCCAGGGCCTGTCGGCCGAGCTGCGCGACGAGCTGACCGTCCTGCTGGCCGAGCTGAAGCGCCTGCAGGCCGCCCTGCGCGGCGACGCCTGAGCCGAATCGGCCGGGGCCTGCTGCGTCACGACGGGCCGCACGTCTCCATCCGCCTCCGGCAGATCTCATACCAACGGCCTTTGAGATCGACTCTTCGGCTCTTTTTTCGTCATGGCGAGGCGCGAAGCGCCGTGGCCATCCAGGAGTTCGGTGCCGCTGGATGGCCACGCCCCTTCGGGGCTCGCCATGACGGATCAATATCTCGGGCCGTTGGTATCAGTAGTCGGTGATGCCGCTGCGCGGGATCCGCACCTCGCGGTGGATCCAGACGCTGAGCAGGATGCCGCAGCCCATCAGCAGGGTCAGCATCGCCGTGCCGCCATAGGACACCAGCGGCAGGGGAATGCCCACCACCGGGATCAGCCCGGTCACCATCGCCACATTGACGAAGACGTAGAGGAAGAAGGTCGTGGTCAGGCCGATGCCGACCAGCCGGCCGAAATGGCTGCGGGCACTGAGCGCGATCATCAACCCATAGACGAACAGCATGGCGTAGAGGAACAGCAGGATCAGCGCGCCGACCATGCCGAACTCCTCGGCCAGCACGACGAAGATGAAGTCGGTGTGCTTCTCCGGCAGGAACATCAGCTGGCTCTGCGTCCCGGCGGTGAAGCCCTTGCCGAACAGGGCGCCGGAGCCGAGCGCGATCTTCGACTGCATGATGTTGTAGCCGGCGCCGAGCGGGTCGCGCTCCGGCTCGAGGAAGGTGTAGACGCGGTTCTTCTGGTAATCGTGCAGGAACTCCCAGCCGATCGGGATCGCCGACAGGCCCAGAACGATGGCCACGGCGAACTTCCACAGCCGGACGCCGGTCGCAAACAGCACCGCGCCGCCGGTCAGCACCAGCAGCATGGCGGTGCCGAGATTGGGCTGCATCAGCACCAGCCCGACCGGCGCCAGGATCAGCAGCAGCGGCACGATCAGCACCAGCGGATTGCGCACCTCGACCAGCGAGAAGCCGTGGAAATAGCGGGCGAGGGCGAGCACCAGGGCGATCTTCATCAGCTCCGAGGGCTGGATCACCAGGGGCCCGAGATTGATCCAGCGCTCGGCGCCCATGCCGACATGGCCCATGAACTCGACCACGATCAGCAGCACGAAGACGATGGCGTAGACCGGATAGGCGATCTTCATCCAGACCCGGATGTCGACCAGCGCCAGCAGCAGCATGACGACGAAGCCGGTGGCGAAGCGGGTGAGCTGCCGGCCGGCCCAGGGCTCCCAGGAGCCGCCGCCGGCGGAGTAGAGCAGCATGACCCCGACCGCGGCGATGGCGCAGACCAGCACCACCAGCCCCCAGCTCATCAGCTGCAGCTTGGTCAGGATGGTGTAGTGCGGAGCGTCGTCGCGTATCCGGAAGCTGGTCATCAACAAGGCCGATCCGCCGTCGCCATGACGGCGGCCGGACTATGCTCCGGCCCGTCCGGCCGGGCAAGGATGCAGGCCGGCGACGAAATGACCGGAGCATTGCATGTCGCCTCTCTGCCCAGACATGAGAGGCAACACAGTGGGTTACTCGGCGATCCTAAAGCGTCGACTCAATACGGGCAGTCGACATCTCCGGTCTCGACGTAGACGCTCTTCAGCTGGGTGTAGTGCTCGAGCGCGGCGAGGCCGTTCTCGCGGCCGAGGCCGGACTGCTTGTATCCGCCGAACGGGATCTCCACCGGCGTGATGTTGTAGTTGTTGATCCAGCAGGTGCCGGCCTGCAGCCGGGCGACGACGCGGTGGCCGCGGGCCAGGTCGCGGGTGAACACGCCGGCGGCCAGGCCGTATTCGGTGACGTTGGCCCGGCGCACCACCTCGTCCTCGTCGGTGAAGGTCAGCACGGTCATCACCGGGCCGAAGATCTCCTCCTGCACGATCGTCATGTCATCGTGGCAGGCGTCGAAGACCGCCGGCTCGACGAAATAGCCGCCGGCCAGCGCCGGGTCAGCCGGGGCGCGGCCGCCGCAGATCAGGCGGGCGCCCGCCTTCACCCCGGCTTCGACATAGCCCAGCACCTTGGCCCGGTGGTCAGCCGAGATCAGGGCGCCGACCTGGGTCTCCGGGTCCATCGGGTCGCCGATCCGCATCTTCTGGGTGCGGGCCACCAGCGCGTCCATGAAGCGGTTGTGGAGCGAGGCCTCGACGAACACACGGGTGCCGTTCGAGCAGATCTCGCCCTGGGTGTAGAAATTCGCCATCATCGCCGCCTTCACCGCGTTCTCGACATCGGCGTCGGCGAAGATGATCAGCGGCGACTTGCCGCCCAGCTCCATGGTCACATGCTTCATCGCCCCGGCGGCGGCCGCGGCGACCTTGCGGCCGGTCGGCACCGACCCGGTCAGCGACACCTTTGCGACATCGCGATGGGAGATCAGAGCCTGGCCGACATCGCCCTTGCCCTGGACGACATTGAACACGCCGGACGGCAGCCCGGCCTCGGCGAAGATCTCGGCCAGCGCCACCGCGGTCATCGGCGTCAGCTCGGACGGCTTGAACACCATGGTGTTGCCGCAGGCCAGCGCCGGGCCGGACTTCCAGCAGGCGATCTGCAGCGGGTAGTTCCAGGCGCCGATTCCGGCAACGACGCCCAGCGGCTCGCGCCGCGTATAGGCGAAGGCGCGGCCGAAATCGTGATGGGTGCCGTGCAGCGACGGGGCCAGCCCGGCGAAGTACTCGATCGCGTCGGCGCCGGAATCGATGTCGACCGCCAGGGCCTCGGCGATCGGCTTGCCGGTGTCCTCGACCTCCATCCACGCCAGCCGGTCGCGGTTGGCGCGCAAGAGGCGCACCGCCTCGCGCAGGATGCGGCCGCGCTGGGTGCCGGTCATGCCGGCCCAGCCGTCGAAGGCGGCCCTGGCCGCGGCGACGGCGCGGTCGACATCGGCGGGGGAGGCGGCGGCGACCCGGCCGATCGCTTTGCCAGTCGCCGGGTTGATCGTGTCGAACGGCGTGCCGCCGCCCTCCACCGCCTGTCCGCCGATGTGCAGCCCGATCGTGCCGGCCATGGTTCTCTCCTGTGTCAGCGCTGCGAGGTCCGCCAGTTAGGGGCTTCGTAGACCGGGGCGTTGGAGGGCGGCAACGGCTCGCGGCCCAGGATCAGGTCGGCCGCCTTCTCGCCGATCATGATCGTCGGCGCGTTCAGATTGCCGCTGACGATCGACGGCATGATCGAGGCGTCGACCACGCGCAGCCCCTCCAGCCCGCGGACCCGGGTCTCGGGGTCGACCACCGCCATCTCGTCCACGCCCATCTTGCAGGTGCAGGACGGGTGATAGGCGCTGTCCGCCTTGGCGCGGACGAAGGCATCGATCTCGTCGTCGGTGCGCACCGCGGCACCGGGCGCGATCTCGGGCCCGCGATAGGGGGCGAAGGCGGGCTGGGCGAAGATCTCGCGGGTCAGCTTGACGCAGGCCCGCATGTCCGCGCGGTCGTCCTCGGTGGTCAGGTAGTTCGGCTGCAGGATCGGCTTGGCCCGCGGATCGGCCGAGCGCAGCTCGATCCAGCCGCGCGAGGTGGCGCGCATGGTGCCGGCATGCACCTGGAAGGCGTGCCGGTCGCCCGGCTTGCGGCCGTGGTCATTCACCACCGAGGGCAGGAAATGGTACTGGATGTCCGGGTGCCGGATGCCGGCGCGCGAGCGGATGAAGCCGCCGGCCTCGAGATGGGCCGAGGTGCAGAGGCCGCGGCGCAGCAGGAACCACTCGACCCCGACCTTGGCCTTAAACAGCGGATTCTCGACGCTGTAGAGCGTGATCGGCTGGGTGCATTCGTGCTGGATGTACATCTCCAGATGGTCCTGGAGATTGCGGCCGACGCCGGGCAGGTCGTGCACCACGGCGATGCCGTGCCGGCGCAGCTGGTCGGCCGGGCCGACCCCGGACAGCATCAAGAGCTGCGGCGAGTTGATGGCGCCGCCGCACAGGATCACCTCGCGCGCGGCGCGGGCGACGCGAACCTGGCCGGCTTGGGCATATTCGACGCCGACGGCCCGGCGGCCTTCGAACAGGATCCTTGTGCTGAGCGCGCCGGTTTCGACGGTCAGGTTCGGCCGCGACCGGGCCGGCTTGAGATAGGCCTTGGCGGCCGACCAGCGCTCGCCCTGATGGATCGTCATGTCCATCTTGCCGAAGCCTTCCTGCTGGTATCCGTTCATGTCCGCGGTGAACGGATACCCCGCCTGCTGCCCGGCCTGGATGAAGGCGTCGAACAGCGGGTTCGGCTGGCTGCCGGTCGAGACCTGCAGCGGACCGTCGGAGCCGCGATAGTCGTCGCCGCCCTTGGCCCGGGTCTCGGCGCGGCGGAAATAGGGCAGCACCTCGGCGTAGGACCAGCCGGCGGCGCCTTCCTCGGCCCAGCGGTCGTAGTCGTGGGCATGGCCGCGGACATAGACCATGGCGTTGAGCGAGGAGGAGCCGCCGAGCACCCGGCCGCGTGGCCAGTACATGCGGCGGTTGTCCATCGCCGCCTGCGGTTCGGTCTCATAGTACCAGTTGTACTTGTCGTCGCAGAGATTGTAGGTCAGCGCCGCCGGCATGTGGATCTTCCAGGTCCGGTCCTCGGGGCCCGCCTCCAGCACCAGCACGCGGATGCCGGGCTCGGCCGACAGCCGGTTGGCGAGGACGCAGCCGGCCGAGCCGGCGCCGACGATCACATAGTCGAATTCTGCCGTCATGGGTTCCGCTCCTCGGGCCGAGGCCGCATGCTAGCGGGGCGGGGCCGGGCGATGAGGCCGGTTTGCGTCACGCCATGCCGGAAATCGGCCAGCGGTGACGCCCGGGCCATCGTTAGACTCGCGCGGAGGCGCTCCGTCGCACATCCTGCGCCGGATGCCGCGTCGCAACGAACGAAAATGACGGAACAGGCGGGCAAACAGGAGAGTCGCATGATGTCGAGGCGTTTGATCGGGCTGGCGCTGGGCCTGGCCCTGGCCGCCGGGGCGGCGCAGGCGGCCGAGCCGGCGAGCTGCAAGAAGGTGCGGTTCTCCGATGTCGGCTGGACCGACATCACCGCGACAACGGCGCTGACAAAGGCGGTGTTGAAGGGCCTCGGCTACGAGCCCTCGGACGAGTTGCTGTCGGTGCCGGTGACCTATGTCTCGCTGAAGAACAAGAACATCGACGTCTTCCTCGGCAACTGGATGCCGTCGATGGCCGGCGACGCCAAGCCCTATCTCGACGACAAGTCGGTCGAGAGCGTCCGGGCCAATCTGGAGGGCGCCAAATACACCCTCGCCGTGCCTGATTACGTGTATCAGGCCGGGGTCAAGGATTTCGCCGACCTGGCCAAGAACGCCGACAAGTTCGACAGCAAGATCTACGGCATCGAGCCCGGCAACGACGGCAATCGGCTGGTCCAGAGCATGATCGACAAGGACGCCTTCGGCCTGAAGGATTGGCAGCTGGTCGAATCGAGCGAGCAGGGCATGCTGTCCCAGGTCGACCGCGCCGTCCGGCGCCAGGAATGGATCGTGTTCCTCGGCTGGGCGCCGCATCCGATGAACAAGAACTATCCGCTGCAGTACCTGTCCGGCGGCGACGACTATTTCGGTCCGAACTACGGCGGTGCCACGGTCTACACCAATGTCCGGGCCGGCTATCTCAGCGAATGCCCCAATGTCGGGAAGCTGCTGCAGAACCTTGCCTTCAACCTCGACATGGAGGCGACGGTGATGGAGACGATCGCCGGCGGCGAGGACCGCGACAAGGCGGCGACCGACTATCTCAAGGCCAATCCGGATGTGCTGACCCCCTGGCTGGCGGGCGTGACCACCTTCGACGGCAAGGACGGCCTCGCCGCGGTGAAGGCGTCGCTCGGCCTCTGATTCCTTCCGACAGGCGCGCCGCCGTCCCCCTGGCGGCGCGTCGTCCAAACGGCCGGAACAAAAAGGACGCCGCATGGACGAACTGAGCGCGCTGTTGTCCCAGAAGATCCCACTCGGGCTGTGGATCAAGCGCCTGACGGATTTCCTGACCGACAATTTCGCCAGCGTCTTCGACGCCATCTCGATCGGCCTCGGCACCGCCATCGAATGGCTGATCGACCTGTTCCTGTGGCCGCCGCCGCTGGTCTTCATCGCGATCGTCGCCGTCCTTGCCTACCTGCTGCACCGGCGCTGGCAGCTGGTCGCGCTGGTCGCGATCGGCTTCCTCCTGATCCTCAATCTCGGCTACTGGACCGAGACGATGCAGACCCTGGCGCTGGTGATCTGCGCCACCGTCCTGTCGCTCCTGATCGGCATCCCGATCGGCATTCTCTGCGCCCACCGGCCGCTGGTCTATGCCGTGGTGCGGCCGATCCTCGATCTGATGCAGACGCTGCCGACCTTCGTCTACCTGATCCCGACCCTGATCCTGTTCGGGCTCGGCGTGGCGCCGGGCCTGATCTCGACCGTGGTCTTCGCCGTGGCCGCGCCGATCCGCCTGACCTATCTCGGCATCCATGGTGTGCCGAGCCCGTTGCTGGAGGCGGGCGAGGCCTTCGGCGCCACCAAACGGCAGCTGCTGTTCAAGGTCGAGCTGCCGCACGCCCTGCCGACGATCATGGCCGGGCTGACCCAATGCATCATGCTGTCGCTGTCGATGGTGGTCATCGCCGCGCTGGTCGGGGCCGACGGCCTGGGCAAGCCGGTGGTGCGCGCCCTCAACTCCGTCAACGTGCCCATGGGGTTCGAGGCCGGCCTGTGCATCGTCATCCTGGCCGTGATCCTCGACCGCCTGGTGAAGAGCGAACGGCCCGTCGGAGGGGCGCACTGATGTCAAGCCTTCCCGCCGTCCATTTCAACGCTGTCGACGTGATCTTCGGGTCGACGCCGAAGCGGGCGCTGGCACTGCTCGACCAGGGCCGCAGCCGGGCCGAGATCCTGGCCGAGACCGGCGACACCCTGGCCGTGGCCGGCGCCGAGCTGGCGATCCCGTCGGGCGAGCTGTGCGTGCTGATGGGCCTGTCCGGCTCCGGCAAGTCGTCGCTGCTGCGCTGCGTTAACGGTCTCAACAAGGTCACCCGCGGCCGCATGATCGTGCGCTGCGACGGGCAGGAGGTCGACGTCGCCGCCTGCGACGAAACGACCTTGCGCCGGCTCCGGGCCGACTGGGTGTCGATGGTGTTCCAGCAATTCGCGCTGATGCCGTGGCGCACCATTCGCGAGAATGTCGGTCTCGGGCTCGAGCTGCGTGGCGTGCCCAAGGCGCAGCGCGACCGGGTGGTCGACGAGAAGCTGGCGCTGGTCCATCTCGACAAATGGGCCGGGAAGTATCCGCGCGAGCTGTCGGGCGGCATGCAGCAGCGCGTCGGCCTGGCCCGCGCCTTCGCCACCGATGCCGACATCCTGCTGATGGACGAGCCGTTCTCGGCCCTCGACCCGCTGATCCGCACCCATCTGCAGGATGAGCTGCTGGAGCTGCAGCACCGGCTGAAGAAGACCATCATCTTCGTCAGCCACGACCTCGATGAGGCGCTGAAGATCGGCAACCGCATCGTGATCATGGAATCCGGCCGGATCGTCCAGGTCGGCACGCCGGAGGAGATCGTCACCCGGCCGGCCGACGACTACGTTGCCAATTTCGTCGCCCACGTGAATCCGCTCAACGTGCTGCGGGCAGAGGCGCTGATGACGCCGCTTGACCTGCTGCCGCGCGACGGCGATTCGATCCTGGTCGACAAGGCCCGCACCTGCCGCTGCCGGATCGACGATCTCGGCCGGCCGATCGCGGTGACTCAGGCCGACCAGCCGCTGGAGATCGCCGACGGCATCATCAACGGCGTGGCGCCGGGGCAGATCGCGACCATGCCGGTCCATGCCTCGATGCGCCGCTTCATCGCCGCGCATGAGGCCACGCGGCAGCCGATCCTGGTGCTCGACGACGACGGCCGGCTGATCGGCAAGGTCGGGGAGAGCGAGCTGGTGGCGAGATTGCTTCGCGGAAAAGAAGCTTGAAAACAACTTTATAAACGGAGTATTTGAGATTTTGGTTTAGTTTCTTCGCCTTCCATCATTGATCCGGCGTGATCGTAGCGGATAACAAATGGCAATAAATGGATTGTTTCCCCCGGCGGCTTTGGCTATACATAGACGGCACATCCAGTGGTTGCCGGACCATACCAAAAATTGCCACCTTCCAGGCAATAGAGATGCGCCATTGCCCTAGTGACTAGGGGGCGGGGAGTCAGACAATATTCAGTATCGTGTGTTCTGCCGAATACGGCGGCAGAGCAAGTCTTGCTCCTTAGTTTCAGTTTTCTGGGGGGACGGGAATATGCAGTCCGACAGCTTTGTCGATACTGCCGCGGTCGACATTTCCGCAGAGGCACCGATCCGGACGGCTCGGACCGGCATGGCGGCCAAGCGGTTGATGGATATCGTATTGTCGATCGTCTTTCTGATTTTGTTTTCGCCATTGTTTCTGGTGTGCGCGATCATGATCCGGCGCTCCGGCCGAGGGGTCTTCTACAGCGACCGGCGTGTCGGACGTCACGGCAAGATCTTCTACTGCCACAAGTTCAGGACGATGGTTCCCAACGCGAACAAGCTGTTGGCGGATCTTCTTCAGAAGGATCCTGAGCTGCGGCGCGAATGGGAAGCCGGCTTCAAGCTGAAGAAGGATCCGCGGGTGACCGCGATCGGCCGCTTCCTGCGCAAGACCAGCCTCGACGAGCTGCCGCAGCTCTTCAATGTGCTGAAGGGCGATATGAGCCTGGTCGGCCCGCGGCCGATGTATGAGGAGGAGCAGGAGCGCTGGGGCTCGGCGATCCGCTATTATCACAGCACCCGGCCGGGCATGACCGGCGTCTGGCAGATCTCCGGCCGCAACGACACCAGCTACGAGACCAAGATCCGCCTCAATGTCGACTATGTCCGGAACTGGACCCTCTGGCGCGACATCGTGATCCTGTTCAAGACGCCGAAGGTGTTCCTCCCCGGCGCCGGCGCCTATTAGTCGGGCCGGCCGGGCCGGCTGCATTTCCGCCCAGAGGCGACGGACACGGCCCCCGCTCGGGGGCCGCGCCCGTTCCGGGTGTCGCGGCCGCTTCCGACTCGCTTCGCCCGCGGCTATAGGAAGACGCGACGCGATGCGGAGGACGCCGGGCCGTGCCCATGACCAGATTGTTTCGCCTGTTCCTGCTGCTGGCGCTGGCGGCGGGCCTGCCGGGCAACACCGCCCGGGCCGAGGCAGGGGCGGCGGCGCGCAACGGCCTTCCGGCCGAGGATGTCGCCTATATCCTGTTCGATGCGCAGAGCGGTCAGCTGATCGACACGGCCCAGCCGACGCGGCCGATGATCCCGGCCTCGACCATGAAGGTCCCGGCGATGCTGGCGGCGATCGAGATCCTCGGCGCCGACCATCGCTTCTCCACCATCGTCACCGCGGGCGGCACGGTCGAGGGGGGCGTGCTGCGCGGCGATCTGGCGCTGATCGGCGGCGGGGATCCCACGCTCGACATCAACGATCTTGCCGATCTCCTGCGCCAGATCCGGCAGGCCGGCATCACCCGGGTGACCGGCCGCTTCATCGTCGACGACACGGTGCTGCAGGCCCTGCCGTTCCTCGACCCGCTGCAGCCCCTGGCTGCCTCCTACAATCCCGGCCTGTCCGGCCTTGCGGTCAATTTCAACGCCTTGCGGCTGAGCTGGCAGAAGCGGCAGGGGCGGTTCGACGCCCGGGCCGAGGCGGTGGCGGAGGGGCGCAACCTCGCGCTGCCCTGGATCGATGTCAGCCAGGGCGCCGCCACGCCCTATCGTCCGATCGACGGCTATGAGGGCTGGATCTTGTCGGCCGCGCTGCCGGACAAGGGCTCGGACCTGCTGCCGATCCGTTATCCGACGGCGACCGCCGCCGAGATCTTCCGGTCGCTGGCGCGCGACGCCGGCATCGTCCTGCCGGGCCCGGTGATCGGGCCGGGCACGGCCGAAGCCACGATCATCGCCCGGCACGACAGCGAGCCGTTGCCGACGATCGTCGCCCGCGTTCTGAAATACAGCAACAATCTGTCGGCCGAGATGGTCGGCATGATGGCGGCGCGCCAGCTCCTGGGCCGCAGCAGCGTGAGCCAGGGGGAGGCGGGCCGGGCGCTGGCCGCCTGGTGGGCGCAGAAGCTGCCGCAGGTGGATTGGAGCGGGCTGTCGATCCCCGGCGCCTCGGGCCTCAGCACCGCCGCCCGGATCTCGCCGGTGCAGATGGCCGCGGTGCTGATCGAGGGCAACCGCATCGGCCTGCCGGCGCTGATGCCGGAGCGGCCGGACGGCGGGGCCGAGGCCGGCGCCGGCGGGCCGCCGCCACTGGCGGCCGGCCGGCTGCGGGCGAAGACCGGCACCATGGGCTATGTCCGCGGCCTGGCCGGCTATCTGTCGGCCAACAGCGGCCGGCAGCTCGGCTTTGCCATCTTCATCGTCGATGAGGCACAGCGCGCCGCGGCCGACGCGGCGACCGATCCCTATGTCCTCACCGTGTCGCAGCCGGCCCGGCGCTGGCTCGGCCGGGCGCGGGCGGCCGAGCGCGAGCTGCTGCGGCGGTGGGCGGCCGCTTACTAGCAGCGGCTCCTACAGCAGGTCGCGCAGCCGATACCAGACCATGGCCAGAACCAGCGCCGGCATCCGGAACATCCGGCCGCCGGGGAAGGGCTGGTGCGGGATTCGGGCGAAGACGTCGAAGCGATCGGCCTGGCCGTGGATCGCCTCGGCGATCACCCGCCCGGCCATGCCGGTCAGCAGCACGCCGTGGCCGGAGAAGCCCTGGGCGAAGAAGATATGCGGCGCCAGCCGACCGAAATGGGGCGTGCGGTTCATGGTGATGCCGACATGGCCGCCCCAGCAGAACTCGACTTTCTTCCCGGCCAGGCGGGGCAGGGTGCGCACCATGGTCCGCCGCATCTTCTCGGCCAGGCGCCGCGGCTCGTAGCCGGAATAGCTGACGCCGCCGCCGAACAGCATCCGGGTGTCGTGCCCCAGCCGGTAGTAGTTCAGCACGAAGTTGACGTCGGCGACGGCGAAGCCCGACGGGATGGTCTGCTGCGCCAGCGCCTCGCCCAGCGGCTCGGTCGCGATGATGTAGGTGCCGACCGGCATGACCCGGGCGCGGATGGTGCGGTCGACGTCGGCCGACAGTGCCGGCAGATAGGCATTGCCGCAGAGCGCCACGAAATCGGCGGTGATCCGTCCCTTCGGCGTGGTCGCCACCGCCGGCGAGCCCTGGTCCAGCCGGGTGACCGGCGTGTCCTCGTAGATCCGCACCCCGAGCGAACGCGCCGCCTCGGCCAGGCCGAGCGCATAGTTCAGCGGGTGGAGCTGGCCGCTGCCGCTGTCGAGCAGCCCGCCGACATAGGCCGGGCAGTCGACCAGCGCCCGGATCTCGCCCTGCGACAGCATGCGGCCAAGGCCGTAGCCCAGCCCTTCCCATTCGGCGAGAAGGGCCTGCAGCTCCTCGATGTGCCGGCGCTTCAGCGCCCCCAGCAGATAGCCCCAGCGCAGATCGCAATCGATGCCGTAGCGCTCGACGCGCTGCCGCAGGATCGCCTTGGACTCCTCGGACATGTCCCACAGCTTGCGGGCGTCGTCGGGCCCGACCCAGCTGGCGATGGTGCCGATCCCCTTGTTGAAGCCGGTCACCGCCTGGCCTCCGTTGCGGCCGGAGGCGCCCCAGCCGACCCGCCGGGCCTCGACCAGCACGACGTCGAGGCCGCGCTCCCTCAGCTCGATCGCAGTGCTGAGGCCGGTGTAGCCGCCGCCGACCACCAGCACATGGCAGCGCAGGTCCCCGTCGAGCGCGGGGAAGCGAAGGTCGCGGTTGGCGGTGGCGGTGTACCAGGAGCGGACATGGCCGGCAATTTGCATGACACAGCGGTGATGGCCTCGGATGCCGCCCTCAATAACTTGCGCCGGGCCGGGCCGGCCAGCCGGGCGGACGCCCGGTCCGTCATGTCCTGCCCGCATGACGGCAGCTGCTGGCTGCCCGGCGGGCTGTTCGCTTGTCCCGACCGGACCGACGGGCAAGAATAGGACCATATGCCGTGACCCCCGGGGTGACCCTTGTCGGTACGCATGCAGATTCGCGAGGTGGTGGAGGCGACGGTCCTGACCTTCGTCTTGGCGGTGCTCGGCATCGCCACGAAGGGGCTTGAGCCGCTCGCCCTGTTCTGGCCGGCGAACGGCGTCCTGATCGGCTGGTTCCTGCGTCGTCCCGCCCGTCGGCACCCGCTCTGCTGGGCTGGCGTCGTCCTGGCCTTCGTCACCGCCGATCTGTGCTACGGGCGCAGCATCGACCTGGTTGCGGTGCTGCTGTTGTCCAATCTCGCCGAGATCGTGGCGGGGCTGGCCGTGCTGGCGCCGCTGGGGGCGGAAGACCGGGAGCTGGCCCATCCCTCCGCGGTGCTGCGCGTCGGCGTCGCCTGCATCCTGTCGGCCCTGGCCGGCGGCATCGTCTCGGCGCTCGGCTTCGCCCTGCTCGGTGATCCAGCGATCCTGCTGAACACCGCGACCTGGTGGATGTCGGAGATCGCCAGCCTGGCGGCGGTACTGCCGGTCGCGCTGACCTTCCCGGCGCGGCCGTGGCCTTCGGGCTGGCTGTCGCGGGCGGTCCGCTTCGATGCGCCGGAGCTGGCGGGACCGGTGGTCCTGCTGGTTCTGATGGCGGCGCTGGGGGTCGTGACCGGCGGCATCGGCACCACCGGATATCTGCTGCTGCCCCTGATCTGGTCGGCGATGCGGGCGGGCATCTTCGCGACCACGGTGCTGGCCGCGCTGGCCGGGCTCTGGATCTTCGCGGCGCTCGGCCTCGGCCTCGACAGGCTGCCCTCGCAGACCGTGGCCGAGGATCCGCTGCGGATCCTGCTATCGGTCCGTCTTTCCGTCGCCTTCATCTCCCTCGCCGCCGTCCTGGTCGCCAGCATCATGGCGACGCGGCGGCGGATCGAGCTGCGGCTGGCGGAGAGCGAACACCGGCTGGCCCTGGCCTTCGAGGGCACCACGGACGGCATCTGGGACCTCGATGTGCCGTCCCGCCAGCTCTCCGCCCTCGACTCCGGCTCGCTGGCGGCACGGCCCGAGGCTGCGCCGCGCCGACCGCTCGACGACTATCTGCGCCGGATCCATCCGGACGATCGCGAGCGGGCGTCGGCGGTCCTGGAGGAGCATCTGGTCGGCCGGTCCCCGGACTGCGTCGTCGAATATCGCTGGCCGGCCCCGGACGGCGGCTGGATCTGGCAGCTGGCGCGGGGGCGGGCGGTGGAGCACGACGCCGAGGGGCGGCCGCTGCGCATCGTTGGCTCCTTCATGGATGTCTCGGCCCGCAAGGCGCTGGAGCAGAAGATCGAATACTTGGCGAATCACGACGCCCTGACCGGGCTGGCCAATCGCCATGCGCTCGATGCCGCGCTGCGCGAGCGGATCGCGGCCTATCGCCACCGGTCGGCGGGCGCGGTGCTGATGGTGGTCGATCTCGACGGCTTCAAGGCGGTCAATGACGGCCACGGCCATCTGGCCGGCGACACCGTGCTGTGCGCCCTGGCGCAGCGCCTGAGGGAGGTCCTGCCCGAGGGGGTGATGGCGGCGCGGGTGGGCGGTGACGAATTCGCCCTGATCGGCGGTGAGCTGAGCGCTGCGGAGGTCGAGGCTCTCGCCGACCGGATCGGGGCGGCCCTGGCCGTTCCGATCCCGGTCGGCGCCGGGATGATGTCGGTCGGCGCCAGCATCGGCTGGGCCTTCCTGCCCGGCGATGCCGAGGACCAGCACGGGCTGTCCGCCGTGGCCGACGCCCGGCTCTACGCCGCGAAGCAGCAGCCCCGGCGCGGCGCCGCGCCGGGACAGGCGTCGCGCGCCTCGGCCTAGGGCAACGACCTACGCCGCACGGTGCCAGGCCGGGAACGGGTCGGGCAGGTCCTCCCAGGCCACGGGGTCGAAGCCCGCGGCCTGGGCCGGGTCCACCAGGCAGGCGTCGAGGTCGCGCCGGATCGCCGCCTGGTCCATGCCGATGCCGATGAACACCAGCTCCTGCCGGCGATCACCGAACACCGGATCCCAGCGCGCGTCGATCATCCGACGCATCTCCGGATTCCTGGGCCAGCGGTCCCGCGGCACCGCCGCCCACCAGAAGCCGATCGCCTCATGCCGCAGGAAGGCGCCGGCCTGGCTCATCTCGCCGACCCAGCCGGGCCGGGTCGCCAGCCAGAAATGGCCCTTCGAGCGGATCACGCCGGGCCAGGGCTTCTGGAAGGCGGCGTGGAGGCGCGCCGGATGGAAGGGGCGGCGGGCCCGGTAGACGAAGCTCTCGATGCCGTATTCCAGCGTCTCCGGCCGGTGATCCGCGAACTGGTACAACTCCTTGTACCAGAGCGGATGCTCGCGGGCGCGGTCGAAGTCGAAGCGGCCGGTGCCGAGGATCGAGTCGAGGGGGACGACACCGAAATTCGCCTCGACGATCGCGGCCTCCGGATTCAGCCCGGCGACAACGCGGTGGACCATCATCCGCTGCTCCGGCGTCGCCGCGTCGATCTTGTTGATCACCACCACATCGGCGAATTCGATCTGGTCGACCAGCAGGTCGACCAGGATGCGGCCGTCCTCGTCGCCGGCGGTCTCGCCGCGGTCGCGCAGGAAGTCGGTGGAGCTGAAATCGGCCAGCAGGCTGGCGGCGTCGACCACCGTCACCATGGTGTCGATGCGGGCGACGTCGCCCAGCGAGGCGCCGGCCTCGTCCCGGAAGTCGAAGGTCGCGGCCACCGGCAGCGGCTCGGAGATGCCGGTCGATTCGATCACCAGGCAATCGAAGCGACCCTGCTCGGCCAGGCGCCGGACCTCGCGCAGCAGGTCGTCGCGCAGGGTGCAGCAGATGCAGCCATTGGTCATCTCGACCAGGGTCTCGCTGGTGCGGCTGAGATCGGCGCCGCCGTTGCGGACCAGATCGGCGTCGATGTTCACCTCGCTCATGTCGTTGACGATGACGGCAACCCGGCGGCCCTCGCGGTTGCGCAGGATGTGGTTCAGCAGCGTCGTCTTGCCGGCGCCGAGGAAGCCGGACAGGACGGTGACGGGAAGGCGGGCGTCCGGCCGCATGTCACGACACCAGCCGGCGAGGGGCGGGATCGGCCGCGTCCCGGTCGAGGCGCAGCTCGAGCGCGAGCGAGGCGAGCAGCTCGGCGCAGCGCGATGCGCCATGCACGGCGACCAGGCGCGGCATGGCTTCGGTCAGCAGCGCCGATGACAGCGCGGCCGCGGACAGGCCGGCGCCCTCCAGCTCGGCCATCAGGCGGCGGATCTCGCCGATCGCGCGGGTAAAGCCGGCCGGGCTGTGGATGCCCGGAGCGATCTGTTCGACGGTGTGGTGCGGCTGGTCTGGCATGGCTCTCGTCCGGTTTCTTTAATGTTATATCATAACAATAAGTGGACGAAGACAAGCCTCCTCTGCCGGCACAGACGACCTCGCCGGGAATGTCCGACGCTGAAGGCGGCTTCAGCCGGTGGCCGGACGGCAGCCCTCCGGCTTGAACACCCGGATGGTGGAGGCGGGGTGGCGGGTCAGCGCCGCCGGCGGCCGGACCGGTCGCGGGGCAAAGCCGCCGCCGCAATTCGGGCAGCGGCCACCCAGCACCGTCTCGGCACAGCTCGTGCAGAAGGTGCATTCGAAGCTGCAGATCACCGCCTCGCGCGAATCGGGCGGCAGATCCTTGTCGCAGCATTCGCAGTTCGGGCGCAGCTCCAGCATTCGATCCTCCTCGACGGCTTTCAGGAGGGAACCTTACAATTCCTTCATCGTTGGACAATCACTGCAAAAGGGCCTCAGCCTGTGCCAGTATCCGCTTGATCAAGCTGGAGATCTCGATGCGCGTTAGCCGAATTGACAATCCCGCAAAACGAATGCTCGGTTGGCTCGTGCGGTATTCGGTCGCCGGCCGGCACACGCGCAAGTTCTTTTCCGACCTGGCCCATGGTTCGTCGGCGAAAGCGAAGGCCGCCGCCGAGGCCTTCGCGCTGGAGCATCTCCAGGAGCATCACGAGATCCGCTCGCTGCGGACCAGGCTGCTGCCGCGCAGGAACACGCCGCACGGGGTGCCGGGGGTCGCGCGCTATGTCCGTCCCGGCGGGACCTCCGCCTTCTGGACGGCCTATTGGACGCAGGACGGCGTGCGCCGCCAGAAGAAGTATTCCGTCACCCAGCTCGGCGAGCACGAGGCGCGAGAGCTGGCCTTCGCCACCCGGGCGGAGATGACCGCCGGCAGCGAGGAGCGACTGATCGAGCTGCTCCAGATCCATGTGCCCGACCGCAAGGCCGCGGCCAAGCGGCAGCGCCGCCCGGCGACGCCGGCCGTTGCCCAGCCGCAGGAGGCGCCGAAGCGGCGGTCCAGACCGGCGCCAGCCGCCCCGGAACGCCGGACGCGGGCCTGAGTCTTACACCTTGCTCAGGTACCAGTCGTATTCCAGCTGGCTGATCTGGGAGAAGAACTTGTCCCGCTCGGCCCATTTCAGGGCCAGGTAGACATCGAGGAAGCGGCGGCCGAAATATTCGTTGAAGAAGGCCGAGCCGTCGAGCTGCTCCAGCGCCACGATCCAGGACGAGGTCAGGGTCGGCTCGATCTTGTCATAGGCGTTGCCCTGGATCGGCGGGCCCGGATCGATCTGCCGCTTCAGCCCGTGATGCGCCCCCGCCAGCACCGCCGCGACCACCAGATAGGGGTTGCTGTCGGCACCGGCGACGCGGTGCTCGACCCGGCGGTCCTCCGGCTTGCCCGGCGGGATGCGCAGCGACACGCTGCGGTTGTTGGCTGCCCAGGTCGGGGCGTGCGGCACATAGGAGTTCGGCTGGAACCGGCGGAAGGCGTTCTGGTTCTGGGCGAACACGGCCATGCCTTCGGCCATGGTGGCGGCGAGCCCGCCGATGGCGTGGCGCAGGGCCGGGCTGCCGTTCGGATCCTCGTCGGCGAAGATGTTCCGGCCGGCGTCGTCCAGCAGGCTCATATGAATGTGGAAGCCGCTGCCGGCCTGGTCGGGATAGGGTTTGGCCATGAAGGTGGCCTCGACCCCGTGCTTGGCCGCCACTGATCGGACCACGCGCTTGAACAGGATGGCGTCGTCGCAGGCCTCGAGCGGGTCGGGGACGTGGCGCAGATTGATCTCGTACTGCCCGGGCGCGTATTCCGAGACCAGGCTGTCGACCGGAATGCCCTGCGCCACCGCGGTGTCGTAGATCTCGTGCAGCAGCTCGTTGAAATCGTACAGCTCGTCAATGCCGTAGACCTGGGTGGTGTCCTGCCGCTTGCCGCTGATCGGCGACATCGGCGGGCGGGGCCGCCCGTCCTCGCCGCGCTTGCGGTCAACGAGATAGAATTCCAGCTCCACCGCCACCACCGGATGCAGCCCGTCGGCATTCAGCCGCTGCACCGCATTGGCCAGGACGGTGCGTGGATCGGCGAAGAAGGGGGAGCCGTCGAGGTCCTGCATCGCCAGCAGCACCTGGCCGGTCGGGCGCGACAGCCAGGGCACCGGATCGAGCGTGTGCGGGACGGGGAGGCAGTCGCGGTCGGCGTCGCCGTCGGCGAAGCCCAGGCCGGTCTCTTCGACCGTCTCGCCGGTGATGTCGGTGGCGAAGAGGGAACCGGGGAAGGTCAGGCCGTCGCGGAAGATCTTGTCGAGCGTGCCGACCGGGACCTTCTTGCCGCGCAGGACGCCGCACATGTCGCAGACCAGGGCGTCGATGTGCGTGATGTCAGGAAATTGCGCGCGGAAATTCCTTACGATGTCGTTCGATGTGCGTTCATGCATTTGGTCACGCAATTGTTGCCACGAGGCCTCCATCCTCGCAGCCGGCCGGAAACTGTCAAGCCGGGCCCAGGCGGGGCGGCCATGATGCCGTTCTTCTCTTCCCACCCCCCCGGGGGGCTCGGCTATGGTGGGTGGCGCAGAAACGAGAAGCGGGGCCCGCCTAAAGGGGCAGGGCCATGATTTTATGTCAAAACTGGAAGACTTCATTCACGAGCATGGCGTGACCGAAGTCGAATGCCTGGTTCCCGACATCAACGGGATCGCCCGGGGCAAGATCCTGCCGGATGACAAGTTCATCAAGGGATTGAGAACCCGGGGGATGCGGATCCCGGAATCGATCTTCATGCAGACGGTGACGGGGGAATACCCCGACGACGACGTCACCAACCCGGCCGATATCGACATCTACATGGTGCCCGACCCGAGCAGCGCCCGCATCGTGCCCTGGTACGAGGAGCCGACGGCGCAGGTGATCTGCGACGCCGAATATGTCGACGGCAGCCCCTGCGAGATCTCCAGCCGCCACGTGCTGCGGCGGGTGCTGAAGCTGTACGAGGAGAGGGGCTGGAAGCCCCTGGTGGCGCCCGAGCTGGAATTCTACCTGGTCAAGAAGAACATCGACCCGGATTACCCGCTGGAGCCGCCGATCGGCCGGTCAGGCCGGCCGGAGACCGGGCGGCAGTCCTACGGCATCGACGCGGTCAACGAATTCGACCCGATCTTCGAAGAGATCTACGACCATTGCGAGGCGATGGGCCTCGACGTCGACACCCTGGCGCATGAGGCCGGGGCGGCGCAGATCGAGATCAACTTCAACCACGGCGATCCGCTCGACCTCGCCGACCAGGTGCTGATCTTCAAGCGCACGGTGCGCGAGACGGCGATGCGCCACGACGTCTACGCCACCTTCATGGCCAAGCCGCTCAAGGACGAGCCCGGCAGCGCCATGCATCTGCACCAGAGCGTGAACGACGCCAGCACCGGCCGGAACCTGTTCGCGACCGAGACCGGCGAGAACAGCGAGATGTTCCTGGCCTATATCGCGGGGCTGCAGAAATTCGTGCCGGCGGCGATGCCGCTGTTCGCGCCGAACGTCAACTCCTACCGCCGGCTCGACCCCGAGAGCGACGCGCCGATCAACGTCCATTGGGGCATGGACAACCGCACCGTCGGTTTCCGCGTGCCGATCGACGAGCCGCAGGCCAAGCGGGTCGAGAACCGGGTGGCGGGCGCCGACTGCAACCCGTATCTGATGTTCGCGGCCTCGCTGGCCTGCGGCTATCTCGGCATCGCCAACGAGCTGCAGCCGTCGAACCCGATCGAGGGGTCGGCCAAGCGCCTGGCCTTCACCCTGCCGCGCCACCTCTACGACAGCCTGAACAAGTTCTCCGCCTCGCGCCCGCTGCGCGAGGTGCTGGGGGACAAGCTGGTCGACGCGGTGTGGTGGGTGAAGAACAAGGAGTATGATGCCTATCACCGCGTCATCAGCTCCTGGGAACGCGAGAACCTGCTGCTGAACGTCTGAGCCGGCCGGCCCGCTCCGGACGAGCGCCCGGAGCGGGCTGTTCGGCACGATGATCGGGAGGTGGCCTTGGCAGGCAAGTTCGAGCCGCTGGATTCCGGCCGGGTGCCGCGCTTCGCAGGCATCCCGACCTTCATGCGCCTGCCGGTGGCGGATCCGGCCGAGGTGGATATCGCGCTGGTCGGCGTGCCCTTCGACGGCGGCGTCACCAACCGCGCCGGGACGCGGCACGGGCCGCGCGAGCTGCGCAACCAGTCCAGCCTGATGCGCCGCGTGCATCACGTCACCGGCGTCTCGCCCTATGATCTCCTGCGCGTCGGCGATTGCGGCGACGTCCCGGTCGATCCGATCAACCTGGCGAAATCGCTGGAGGCGATCGCGGCTTTCTATGCGGCGCTGCGCCGGTCCGGCGCGACGCCCATATCGGCCGGCGGCGACCACCTGGTCTCGCTGCCGATCCTGCGCGGCCTGGTCGTCGACGGCCCGGTGGGGCTGATCCAGTTCGACGCGCATTCCGACACCTATGACAGCTTCTTCGGCAATCCCTACAACCACGGCACGCCGTTCCGCCGGGCCATCGAGGAGGGGCTGGTCGACCCGAAGCGGATGGTCCAGATCGGGCTGCGCGGCTCGATCTCCGATGCCGGCAACTACGATTTCGCCAAGGCCTGCGGCACCCGCATGATCTTCATCGAGGAGTTCGACCGGCGCGGCCCCGACGACGTGATGGACGAGGCGCTGGAGATCCTCGGTTCGGGGCCGGCCTATGCGACCTTCGACATCGACGCTATCGACCCCTCGATGGCGCCGGGCACCGGCACGCCCGAGATCGGCGGCATCACCACCCGCGAGGCGCAGCGGATGGTGCGCCGCCTGGCGGGGCTGAACCTGATCGGGGCCGATCTGGTCGAGGTCTCGCCGCCCTTCGATCCGTCGGGCCTCACCGCCTTGACCGGGGCGACCCTGATGTTCGAGCTGCTCTGCGCGGTCGCGCCGGGCGTGGCGGCGCACCGCGGCGCGCGTGCAGGCGTCTGACGCGTCCGACGAGAGACGCCCGTCGCGGCATGTTCCCTGGAGGAGACCATGGCCGTCGTCTTTGCCTATGTCACCACCGGTTCGGAGGCCGAGGCCGCCCGCATCGGCCGGGCGCTGGTCGAGGAACGGCTGGCCGCGTCCGTCAACATCCTGCCCGGCGCGCGGTCGATCTACCGCTGGCGGGGCAGGGTGGAGGAGGCGGCGGAGGCGGTGCTGATCGCCAAGACCCGAGCTGATCGGTTCACCGATCTGTCCGCCCGGGTGCGCGAGCTGCACAGCTACGAGCTGCCCTGCATCGTCGCCCTCAGGATCGAGGGCGGCAACGCCGGCTATCTCGACTGGATCCGCCACGAGTCTCTGCCGTGTCCAGCGCCGGATGCCGCCGGAGGCGGATGACGGCCATGCCCGGGCCGCGGCCGTGCCGGGCTGCGCCGCGCCTTGAACCGCGGGCAGGGCTGCCAAAGTTCAGGACATGACACTGCCGCTCTCGGTCCTCGACCTCGCGCCGATCGCCGCCGGCTCCCCGCCCGGCCAGGCCGTGCGCAACTCGCTCGATCTCGCCCGGCTGGCCGACCGCCTCGGCTTCACCCGCTACTGGGTGGCCGAGCATCATTCGATCCCCGGCGTGGCCTCGACCGCGCCGGAGGTGCTGATCGGCCATCTGGCCCAGGTGACGCAGCGCATCCGCGTCGGCTCCGGCGGCGTGATGCTGCCGAACCACGCGCCGCTGCGGGTGGTCGAGGCCTTCAAGATGCTGGAGGCGCTGCATCCCGGCCGGATCGATCTCGGCCTCGGCCGCGCCCCCGGCTCGGACCAGCTGGCGGCGCTGGCGATGCGCCGCTCGCGCGACGCCGTCATCGCCGACGACTTCACCGAACAATATGCCGAGCTGCGCGCCTTCGCCGACGGCACCTTCCCGGCCGACCATGCCTTCCGGTCCGTCCGCGCGGTGCCGGAGGATGTGCCCTTGCCGCCGGTCTGGATGCTGGGCTCCAGCGACTTCGGCGCCCGCTTCGCCGCCCATCTCGGCGTCGGCTTCGCCTTCGCCCATCACTTCAGCCCGCAATACACGATGCCGGCCATGCATCTGTACCGCAGCAACTTCCGGCCCTCGGCGGCGATGCGCGAGCCGCATGCGATCCTGACCGTCTCGGTCTACTGCGCCGAGGATGCGGCGGAGGCCGAGCGGCTGGCGGCGCCGCACCAGCTGTCCTGGGTGCGGCTGCGCAGCAACCGGCCGAGCCTGTTGCCGAGCCCGGAGGAGGCGCTGTCCTACTCCTACACGCCGGAGGAGCGGCGCGTTGCCGACAGCGCCCGGCGTAACCAGATCGTGGGCACGCCCGAGACGGTGAAGGCCGAGATCGAGCGCCTGGCCGGCGAGGCCGTGGCCAGCGAGGTGATGATCACCAGCATGATCCACGACCACGCCGCCCGGCTGCGCTCCTACGAGCTGGTGGCGCAGGTGTTCGGGCTGTCTGGCGCAGCAGCTTGAGGTCTGTGGACATTCGGGTGTTTGCAGGGGACCGAGCGGCCGATTTTCAGTCAGGGCCAGTCAAACGAATGTCTACAGGCCCCCAGCATCCGCGGTAAAATTCCCTGGGCATGCTCAGGAGACGGCATGGCGCGCGAGCTGAAGAGCTGGCTCGAAGATCTCGGGCTCGGCCTCTATGCAGAGGCGTTCGCCGAGAATGGCGTCGATTTCGACCTATTGCCTGAGCTCACCAACGAGGATCTGAAAGACCTCGGCATCATCCGCCTGGCTGACCGCAAGCGGCTGCTCAAGGCGATCGCCGATATCGCGCCGGCCGAAAGTTCCGTCCGCAGCGTTGCGACCGCGATGCCGGCGGCCCCCGGGGATCAAGCGGAACGGCGTCAGCTGACAGTGATGTTCTGCGACCTGGTCGGCTCTACGGCCCTCTCGGGCTCTCTCGATCCTGAAGAGCTTCGTGAGATCCTGCGCGCCTACCAGGCGGCCTGCGCCAGCGTCATTGAACGGTACGACGGCCATGTCGCGAAATACATTGGCGACGGCTTGTTGGCCTATTTCGGCATTCCTCGTGCCCATGAGGACGATGCTCAGCGCGCGGTGAGCGCCGGCCTTGGTATCGTCGAGGCGGTAAGGCACCTGAGCGAGCGTCTCGAGCGGGAGATGGGCATCGAGCTTGGCGTCCGCCTTGGTGTCCACACTGGGCTGGTCGTCGCTGGCGCGATGGGCTTCGGCGCGGCGCGCGAGGAGATGGCGATCGTCGGCGAGACCCCGAATATCGCCGCCCGACTACAGGCGCTGGCATCCCCCAATGCTTTGGTGATCAGCCCGAGCACCAAGCAACTGGTTGCCGGGCTTTTTTCGTATGAGGACCTCGGCGTCCATCAGCTGAGGGGCGTCGCAAGGCCGATGCAGATCTGGCGCGTGATCGGTGAACGCCCGACCGAGAGCCGCTTCGAAGCGCTGCATGCCACTGGGTTGGTCCCGTTGGTCGGCCGCGACGCGGAGATAGACCTGCTGATGCGCCGCTGGGAGCAGGCGAAGCAGGGGAAAGGGCAGGTGGTGCTGCTATGCGGCGAACCCGGCATCGGCAAGTCGCGCCTCCCCGAGGCGTTGCGCGAGTGCATTGCCGAGGACCCGCATGTGCGGCTGCGCTGCCAATGCTCGGCGCATTTCACGAACAGCGCGCTGTACCCCTTTGTGCGCCAGCTGGAGCAGGCGGCCGGATTGCTGAGAACCGATCCGCCAGAGGCCAAGTTGGATAAGCTCGAACGAGTGCTGGCCGAGTCTGGACAGGCAGTGCCGGAAGTCGCCTCGTTGTTTGCGGCCCTGCTGTCGATTCCTGTCGGCGGGCGCTACCCGGCGCTCGACCTGACGCCGCAGCGCCTGAAGGAGAAGACGTTGGCGGCGCTCGTCGATCGACTGCTGGGTCTTGCCGCGCGGCAGCCCGTGCTGTTCGTGGTCGAGGACGCGCATTGGATCGATCCATCGAGCGACGAGCTGATCTCGGCTTCGATTGATCGCCTGCAGGATGCTCGCGTCCTGATGGTGGTGACCTGTCGGCCGGATTACACGCCATCGTGGAGCCGTCGCACACATGTAACCGTGCTGATGCTGAACCGGCTGAGCAGAACGCAGGCGGCGACCATGGTCGGCAAGTTGACTGCCGCCACGACCCTGCCGCCGGAGACCATCGACCAGATCGTTGCGAAAGCGGACGGCGTGCCGCTGTTTGTCGAGGAGCTGACCAAGGCCGTACTGGAATCCGGCTTCTCGGCCGTTCGCGCAGGCGGTCTTGTCCGTGATGGCCCGCCACAGTTGTCCGTTCCGGCAACGCTGCAGGACACGCTGATGGCACGGCTCGACCGGACGGCTGCGACGAAGGAGGTCGCGCAAACCGCGTCGGTGCTGGGCCGGGAGTTCAGCGAGGCTCTGTTGGCGGAGGTCTCGTCACTGGATGGAGAAATATTGACCCGGGCTCTGGACGAGCTCGTGCAGGCAGGACTGATATTCCGCCGAGGCTCGCCGCCTCAGACACATTATGTCTTCAAGCACGCGCTGGTGCAGGACGCCGCTTACGAGACCTTGTTGGTGAGCGTCCGGCAGCAACTGCATGCGCGGACTGCCGAAGCGCTGGAGCAGGAATTCGCGGAGATCACGGAGGAGCAGCCTGAGCTGCTTGCGCATCACTATGAGGCCGCAGGACTGTGGGAGCGTGCGATTGCCTATTGGCAGCGCGCTGGTGCGAGAGCGAGCGAGCGTTCCAACTACGTCGAGGCAGAACACCATTTGACTCGGGCTGTCGCGCTGATGCCCGAACTGCCGGACGATCGGCGAAAGCATGCCGAGCTCGGCCTGCAGATGTCTCTGGGCGCAGTATACCGGGCAATCCGTGGGTCAGGGTCATCGCAGACCGAGGGGGCCTACAGGCGCGCCCGGGTGCTCTGCGAGCAGGTCGGCGACGCCGATCGGCTGCTGGAGGTGGTTTATGGTCAGTTCATCTGCGCTTTCAACCGACCGAAGCTGCACGACGCCGAAGGCTACGCGACGGAATTCCTGGAGATCGCGCAGCGTGGTCGCAATGCCTCAGCGCTAACGGTGGCGTACCAGCTGATCGGGGGCACGGCCTTCCTGCTGGGCGATCTCGTGCGCAGCCGCAGGTTTCTGGAAGAGTGTCTTCGTGTCGATGGTGGCGACCGAACGCTTGTCGATCTGTACTCGCACCGACAGTACCCTACCTTCGCGTTGACATATCTCGCCTGGGCGCTGTTCGCGCTGGGCTATCCGGAGCAGGCGCATGCCCGTGCCGGGGAAGCGATAGCGGCTTCCGAAGGCATGCCCGCGTTTCTCTACGCAATGGCGCTCGGAAATGGCTGCTATCTGCACCACTTCTGTGGCGACTGCGCGGCCGTGGAGGCGAATGTCGAGGCGCTGCTTGGCCTCGCTGCGGAAAAGGGCATCGTCGTCTTCCATGAGGTCGCGCGCGTGTTTCAAGGCTGGACGCGCGCCCGTCGGGGTGCGGTGGACGACGGCATAGAATTGATGCGCGACGCGCTGGCAAAGCTTGCTGCGACGGAACAGAAGGTCGAGCAGCCCTACACGATTTCGATCCTGGCTGAGACCTATCTTCGGGCGGGACGATGGCCGGAGGCGCAGGAACAGCTCGACGAGGCGTTGCGCCTGGTGCAGGCCACTGACGAGTGTTGGTACGAAGCAGAGCTGCATCGACTTGCGGGCGAGGTCGCGCTTGCCCAGGGCGACATGGTGAGCGCCGAGGCGCAGTTCGATCGCGCCCTTACGGTTGCCAGGGCGCAATCGGCGCGCATGTGGGAGCTGCGCGCGGCGAAGAGGCTGGCCCGCCTCCGGCGCGAAGCAGGCAAGATTACTGAGGCCCGCGCGCTGCTCGCGCCGGTTATCGACGCCTTCACTGAGGGATTCGAGACCGCCGACCTGCTAGATGGGAAGGCCCTGCTCAACGAGTTGGCGTAGAGACGGGCACAGGGCCGCAGCCTCTTCCCTCCGCCTCCCGCCCGGGGTACAACCCGCGCCCTTCAGCCCCGTCCGACCGGATCCGGGGCTTTTCGGCGTTGGAGCGGAGGGGAAGATGGCGGTCTGCGGCCTGGATTTCGGCACCTCGAACTCGACCCTCGGCATCGTCGACTCCGGAGGCGCGCGGCTGCTGCCACTGGAGGGCGCGGCGACGACGCTGCCCAGCGCGATCTGGTTCGACATGGTCGGCGGCGTCCCGCGCTTCGGCCGCTCGGCGATCGACTCCTATGTCGACAGCCTGGAAGGCCGGTTGATGCGGTCGATCAAATCCGTGCTCGGCACGCCCTTGATCGAGGAGGAGACCTGGGTCGGGCGCGAGCGCATCGGCTTCAAGCAGGTGATCGCCATGTTCCTGGCCGAGATGAAGGCGCGGGCCGAGGCGGCCTGCGGCCATGCGCTGGAGCGGGTGGTGCATGGCCGGCCGGTGCATTTCGTCGACGACGACCCGGCTGGCGACAGCAAAGCCCAGGACACGCTGCAGGCGATCGCGCGCGAGGCGGGGTTCTCCGAGGTGTCCTTCGAATACGAGCCGATCGCCGCCGCCCGTACCTACGAAGCCGGGCTGGGGCGGGAGGAGGTGGCGCTGATCGTCGATATCGGCGGCGGCACCTCCGACGTCTCGATCGTCCGACTCGGGCCGCAGCGCAGGGACCTGCCGGACCGCGCGGCGGACATCCTGGCCAATGACGGCATCCGGCTGGGCGGCACCGATGTCGACCGGCTGTTCAGCCTGGCCACGGTGATGCCGGCGCTCGGCCTGGGTGCGAAGATGAAGCGCCCGGGCGCGGTGACGCCCAGCCGCTATTTCCACATGCTGGCGACCTGGAGCCGGATCAACGCCCTTTACGCCCCCAAGGTGGTGGCGGAGGTGCGCCAGGTGCGGCGGGAATCGCGCGAGCCGCAGAAGATCGACCGGCTGCTGCGGGTGCTGGAGGGCAATCTCGGCCACAGCCTGGCGCTGCGGGTCGAGGCGGCGAAGATCGCGCTCGGCGAGCGTGACCCGACGGTGATCGACCTGCGCCTGGTCGAACCCAAACTGGGGCTGCGCGCGGGCCGGGCGGCGCTGGATGCGGCGATCCGCGACGCGGTCGGCCGGCTGTCGGCGCTGATCCGCCGCTGCATCCAGGCGGCCGGCCTCACGCCTGACCGGCTCGACGCCGTGTTCCTGACCGGCGGGTCGGCCTTGCTGCCGGCCTTCCGCGCCGCCGCGCTGGCCGAGGCACCGGCCGCCCGGGTGGTGGAGGGGGACAGTTTCGGTGCGGTCGGCGTCGGCCTGGCGATCGAGGCGCAGCGCCGCTACGGGCCGTAGGGGCCGGTGGCGGGAGACGGCCTCTCACGCACCGGTCTGCTCCGGCAGCATCCGGTCCAGCGTGCCGTCGCGCCGGATCGCCACATGCCAGACCGCGGCGGCGACATGCAGCACGACGAGGGCGTAAAGCGCCCATTGCCCGACCGCATGTACCGTGCTGCCGATCCGCCAGATCGCATCGGTCGCCGGCGTCAGCAGCGGCACGTCGAACAGGTTGAAATACGGGATGGCACGCCCGCGGCCGGCGGACATCAGATAGCCGCTGATCGGCATCGCCAGCAGCACGAGGTAGAGCAGCCAATGGCTGGCCGTGGCGGCCGCGGCCTCCCAGGCCGCCCATCGCGCCGAAGGGGGCGGCGGATGGATCGCCCGCCACGCCAGCCGCACGGCGGTCAGGGCCAGGATCGTCAGCCCGACCGATTTGTGCAGCATGATGACGGTGGCGCGCGAGGCATCGCCGTTCGGCAGGCTCTCCATCACCCAGGCCAGGACCAGGACGGCGAGGATCAGCAGGGCCGAGACCCAGTGCAGCCACTGCGCGGTCGCGGTGTAGCGCCGGGAGGCCTCGCGGGGGGCGGCGGTCATCACGTCCGTGGTCATTCGTGACCTTTCTGCATCGATGGAGACGCTGCGGTGGGCGCCGTTGTCAGGGGCTTGGCGCGGCCGGCGAGCCGTCGGGCCGCGTGCTCCAACCCACGGCAGGCGACGTAGAAGACGGGCGTGAAGACCAGGCCGAAGGCGGTCACGCCGGCCATCCCGAAGAACACCACCACGCCGAGCGACTGGCGCATTTCCGCCCCAGCGCCTGTGGCCATCACCAACGGCACCACGCCGAGGATGAAGGCGAGGGAGGTCATCACGATCGGGCGCAGGCGGACGCGCGCGGCGTCGATCGCCGCCTCGAAGCGGTCGGCGCCGGCGGCCTCGGCCTGCCGCGCGAATTCTACGATCAGGATGGCGTTCTTGGCGGCGAGGCCGATCAGCACCACGAAACCGATCTGCGCCAGGATGTTCACGTCCATGGCGGAGGCGAGAAGCCCGGTCAGCGCCGCCAGCAGGCACATCGGCACGATCAGGATCACCGACAGCGGCAGGGTCCAGCTCTCGTACAGGGCGGCGAGCAGCAGGAACACGAACACCGCCGAGGCCGCGAAGACGAGGAGGGCGCTGGTGCCGGCCAGCCGCTCCTGCAACGCGACCTCGGTCCATTCGAAGCCGTAGCCGTCGGGCAGCGTCTCGGCCGCGATCTGTTCCATCCGGTCGAGGGCGGTGCCGGTCGACACGCCCGCGGCCGGCGCGCCCTGCACCTCGGCCGCGGGATAGAGGTTGTATCGCGGGATGCGGTATGGACCGGTCCGCTCCTCGAAGGTCGCGACCGAGCCGATCGGGACCATGGCGCCGGATTCGCTGCGGGTCTTCAGCGCCTCGAGCGCCGCCGAGTCCTGGCGGAACCGGCTGTCCGCCTGCGCCCGGACCTGGAAGGTGCGGCCGAGCAGGTTGAAGTCGTTCACATAGGCCGAGCCGAGATAGATCTCGAGCGTCTCGAACACGCGGCTGGCGGGCACGCCCAGCATCTCGGTCTTCACCCGGTCGATGTCGGCGTAGAGCTTCGGCGTGGCAGTGTTGAAGGGCGAGAAGACGTTGGCGAATTCGGGCGACTGGCCGGCCGCGGCGACCACCTGCCGGACGGCGGCTTCCAGCTCCTCCGCCGTGCCGCCGATGCGGTCCTCGATCATCATCTTGAAGCCGCCGGTGTTACCCATGCCGCGGACCGAGGGTGGTTTGATCGGCACGACCCGGGCCTCGGGGACGTCGGCTAACTGCATCGTCAGAGCGGCGATGATCCGGTCGACGTCGAGGCCGCGCTCTGTCCGCTCCTCATAGGGATCCAGGATCGCGAAGACGACGCCGCTGTTCGAGGCGTTGGTGAAGGTGGCGCCGTCGACGCCGGCGATCGCGACCGTATGGGCGACGCCGTCGGTCGCCGCCAGCCGGTCGGACACGGCCTTCATCACAGCGTCGGTGCGGGCCAGGGCGGCGCCGGGCGGCAGCTGGACCGCCGTCAGGAAATAGCCCTGGTCCATCACCGGGATGAAGCCGGTCGGCGCCCGGCTGAACTGCCAGCCGGTCAGGCCGAGCAGACCGGCATAGGCGACGAGGACCAGGAGGCCGACGCGCAGCAGCCGCCGGGTCAGCCCGCCATAGCCAAGGGACAGCCGGTCGAAACCGGCGTTGAAACCGCGGGCGCCGGCGGCGAGCCCGCGCAGCAGGATGTTGCGGGGCATGGCCGCGTGGTCGCCATGCGGCCGCAGCAGCAGGGCGCAGAGCGCGGGGCTGAGCGTCAGCGACACGAAGGCGGAGATCGCCGTCGCCGCGGCGATCGTCACCGCGAACTGGCGGAAGAACCGGCCGGAGATGCCGGCCATCATCGCGGCCGGGACGAACACCGCGCACAGCACCAGGGCGATGGCGATCAGCGCCCCGCTGATCTCGTCCATCGAGCGGTGCGCCGCCTCCTTCGGCGACAGCCCGGCGCGCAGATGCCGCTCGACGTTCTCGACCACGACGATCGCATCGTCGACGACGATGCCGATGGCCAGGACCAGCCCCAGGAGGGAGAGGTTGTTGAGCGAGTAGCCGAGCCCCGCCATGACGGCGAAGGTGCCGACCAGCGAGATCGGGATGGCCAGGATCGGGATGATGGCCGCGCGCCAGCTGTGTAGGAACAGGATCACCACCAGCACGACCAGCGCGATCGCTTCGAATATGGCCTTGTAGACCTCGCTGACGGATTCGGCGATGAACCGGGTCGGGTTGAACGGGATGGCGTATTCGACCCCGGCCGGTAGGTTCCGGCCCAGCTCCGCCATCGCCGCGGCCACGCGGTCGGCTGTCTCCAGCGCGTTCGAGCCGGGCTGCTGAAAGATCTGGATCGGCTGCGAGCCGCGCCCGTCGAAATAGGCCGAGCCGCGGAAGCTCTGCGCCGTCAGCTCGACCCGGGCGATGTCCCGGATCCGGGTGACGCGGCCATCGGCGTCGGTCTTGACGATGATGGCCTCGAACTGGGCCGGATCGGACAAGCGCCCCAGCGTATCGACATTGAGCTCAAAGGCGCCGTCGGATGACACCGGCGGCTGGTTCACGACCCCGGCGGCGACCTGGACGTTCTGGGCCCGCAGCGCCGCGAGAACCTCTCCGGCCGTCAGGCTGCGGGCGGCGACCGCGTCCGGGTCGAGCCACACCTGGATGGCGTAGTCGCGGGCCGTGGGCAGGCGCACATCCCCGACGCCCTCGACGCGCAGCAGCGCGTCGCGGATCTGCAGGGTGGCGTAGTTGGAGAGGTAGAGAGGCGAGCGCGAGCCGTCCGGCGAGAACAGCTGGATCACCATCAGGATGTCCGGCGAGGCCTTCCGGACGGTCACGCCGAGGCGGCGGACATCCTCCGGCAGCCGCGGCTCCGCGACCGCCACTCGGTTCTGCACCAGCACCTGCGCCTCGTCGAGATCGGTGCCCAGCGCAAAGGTGACGGTGATGGTGAGCTGGCCGTCGCCCGTGGCCTGCGAGGACATGTACAGCATGTTCTCGACGCCGTTGATCTCCTGCTCGATCGGGACGGCCACGGTGCTGCTGACGACCTCGGCCGAGGCGCCCGGATACTGGGCGCGGACCACCACGGTCGGCGGCGTGATCTCGGGATACTGCGCCAATGGCAGCATGACGTAGCCGGCGATCCCGACCAGGACGACGAGGACCGAGAGAACCGTCGCCAGGATCGGCCGCTCGATGCAGAGATGGGCCAGGCGCATGATCGGCCCCGCGTCAGTTGATCATCGCCGCCGCAGCCGGCGCGATCTCGCCGGCCTCCGGCACCACCTTCTGGCCGGCTCGGGCGCGCAGCAGGCCGTTGATGACCACCCGGTCCTCCGGCTGCAGCCCGCTCTCGACCACGCGCAGGCCGCCCGGCTGCCGCGGCCCGAGCCGGACCGGGACGGCGCGCAGCGTGTCGTCGTCCTCCCCCACGGTCAGGACGATGCGGCTCGCCTGATCGGTCAGCAGCGCCGCTTCGGGGATGAGCAGGGCGTCGTGCGCGCCGGACGAGGCCAGGCGCAGGCGGCCGAACTGCCCGGGTGTGATGAAGAAGTCCGCATTCGCCAGCACCGCGCGGGCGCGGATCGTGCCGGCGCCCGTCTCGAGCCGGTTGTCGACGAAGCTCATCGTGCCGCGATAGGGCCAGCCGTCGTCGTCGTGCAGGCGGGCCTCGATCGGCACGCCCTTGTCCCGGATCGGCCGCAACTCTCCCGACTTGACCGCCCGCTCATAGGCGACGAAGTCGCGCTCGCTCATGTCGAAGACGAAATAGATCGGGTCGAGGGCGACGACGGTGGTCAGCAGGGTGCCGCTGTCCGACACCAGGCTGCCGGGGTCGACCCGCCGGTTCGACACGCGTCCGCTGATCGGGGCGCGGATCTCGGTGAACTCCAGGTCGAGCTGCGCGCGCGTCAACCCTGCCTGGGCGAGCTCGAAGGCCGCATCGGCCGCCTGCTTCTGTTGCCGGCGCTGGTCGAGCGTGGCGCGGGAGACCGCGGAGGTGCCGACCAGTTGCTCGGCCCGGCGGAGCTCCAGATCGGCGAGGTCGCGCTGCGCCCGGGCGCTGGACAACTGCGCCTGCGCTTCGGCGACCGCGGCCTGATAGGGGCGGGGATCGATCGTGAACAGGACCTGGCCGGCCTGGACGATCTGGCCGTCATCGAAGTTGATCGAATGCAGATAGCCCGAGACCCGCGCCCGGATCTCCACGCTGGCGGTGGGCTCGAAACGGCCGGCATATTCCCGCTGATCGACGATCCGCCGGACCAGCGGCTGGGACACGATCACGGTGGGGGCCGGCCGCGCCGCCGCCTGACCGGTCGCCGCGGTGCTCCGCGACGCCTGCCATCCCAGCCCTGCCAGCCCCCCGATCAGGGCCAGTGCGACAACTCCCGCCAACGTCCGAGTGACCGGGCGTCCCATGTCTGCGCTCCTATGGCGTCGAGCCGATGGGCGGAGAAAGCCCCGCCTTCCCGATACCGCCGCAGCTTGCCGGCCGGATGTCTCAGAACTGTGTCGGGGCGGATCGGGAATTGTCGCGAAATATCTCAGGATTGCTGCATTGCACAATTCGATACGAGGGCCGGGGCCCAGGCCGGTTGCGCCGCACCCGGCATCCTGAATCTTGCCGCACTGTCCGGCCACGCTGCTATGTAGATCCGCCCGCCATCCGATGACGTGAGCGCCGCCCGATGAGCCGTACCCGGCCGCTTCTGCCCATGCTCGCCGTTCTCGCCACCGCGGCCTGCGGCACGGGCGTCAGCACGCCCCGGCCGGGAAGCGTGGCCGAGCCGGCCCCGCCGGCGCCCGCCGCGCCGGTCACGGCCCCGGCCTCCGAAGCCGCCGCTGCGCCGCTGTGCCGGCCGCTGTCCTTCGAGGCGGTCGACTACACCGTCTGCGAGATCGACCTGCGCCGCTACCGGCTCGGCTTGTTCTGGCAGGACCGGAACAGCCAGCCCTACGGCTCGCTCTACGCCTTCAAGCGGGCGATGACGGCCGCGGGCGACCCGCCGCGGGTGGCGATGAACGCCGGCATGTACCACTCGGACCTGTCGCCGGTCGGGCTCTTCGTCTCCGGCGGGCAGGAGCTGCATCCGGCCAATCTGGCGGATGGCGACGGCAACTTCTTCATGAAGCCGAACGGCGTCTTCTACGCCGGTGACGACGGCGCCGGCATCCTGGAGACCGAGGCTTATCTGCGGCGGGCCCCGGCCGCCCGGATCGCCACCCAGTCCGGCCCGATGCTGGTGATCGACGGCGCCCTGCACCCGCTGTTCAGCGAGGACGGCACGTCGCGCAAGATCCGCAACGGCGTCGGCGTGCGCGACGGCCACACCGTGGTCTTCGCCATCTCGCGCGATGGGGTCAGCTTCGGCAGCTTCGCCCGGCTGTTCCGCGACGCGCTGGGCTGCCGCAACGCGCTCTATCTCGACGGCTCGATCTCGGCCCTGTCGGCGCCGGACGGGCTGTCGGTCGGCTGGGGCATCCGGGTCGGCCCGATCCTCGCCGTGTTCGACCGCGCCGCGCCAGTGAGCTAGCTGCTTGGTTAGTGACGCCGTGCATCGGTGACGATATCCTGAGGTCACCATGACACGGCCATGGCCCCATCGCAGTCGCCGATCGCGCAAGCAGGAGCTGATGCTGCTGTGCGCCCGCATCGGTTACAACCCGCCGCGCGCCTGACCTGCATGGGGCCGCCGCGGGACGCGGCCCCGATTCCGCCCCTTCAGATCGGATTCACGCGAGGTCGCGTCATGAACAGCTTTGCCGCCAGCCGCTCCACCGCCGAGTGGAAGGCGATCGACACCGCCCATCACCTGCATCCCTTCACCGACTACAAGTCGCTCGCCAGCGAGGGCGGCAGCCGCATCATCACCCGCGCCGAGGGCGTCTGGCTGTGGGATTCCGAAGGCCGCCAGATGGTCGACGGCATGGCCGGGCTGTGGTGCGTCAATGTCGGCTACGGCCGCAAGGAGCTGGCCGACGTCGCCCATGAGCAGATGCTCGAGCTGCCCTTCTACAACACCTTCTTCAAGACCACGACGCCGGCCGCGGCCGAGCTGTCGGCCAAGCTGGCGGAGATCACGCCCGCCGGCCTCAACCACGTCTTCTACGCCAACAGCGGGTCGGAGGCGAACGACACCATCGTCCGCATGGTCCGGCACTACTGGGACCTGAAGGGCAAGCACCGCAAGAAGGCGATCATCGGCCGGCAATACGGCTATCACGGCTCGACCATGACCGCCGTGTCGCTCTGCGGCATGGGGGCGATGCACCGCCAGGCCGACCTGCCGTTCCCGGGCTTCCACCACGTCATGGCGCCCTACTGGTACGACAACGGCGGCGACCTCGAGCCGGAGGCCTTCGGCAAGCTCGCCGCCAAGGCGGTAGAGGATCGGATCAAGGAGCTCGGCGCCGACAGCGTCGCCGCGGTGATCGCCGAGCCGATCCAAGGCGCCGGCGGCGTTATCGTCCCGCCGGCGAGCTACTTCCCCGAGCTGCAGCGCATCTGCCGGGAATACGACGTGCTGCTGATCGCCGACGAGGTGATCTGCGGCTTCGGCCGCACCGGCGAGTGGTTCGGCTCCGACCTGTTCGGCATCAAGCCGGACCTGATGACGCTGGCCAAGGGCATCACCTCGGGCTACCTGCCGCTCTCCGCCGTCATGGTCGGCGACACCGTGGCCGAGACACTGATCGAGAAGGGCGGCGAGTTCTACCACGGCTTCACCTATTCCGGTCACCCGGTGGCCTGCGCCGTGGCGCTGGCCAACATCCGGATCCTGGAGCGGGAGCGGCTGGTCGAGCGCACCCGGACCGATATCGGCCCCTATTTCCAGGACCGGCTGCGCGAGGCCTTCGCCGAACATCCGATCGTCGGCGAGGTGCGCGGCGTCGGCCTGATCGCCGGCATCGAGCTGGTTCAGGACAAGACCACCCGCCGCCGCTTCCCCAATTACGGCGCGGTCGGCACCACCTGCCGCAACCACTGCTTCGACAACGACCTGGTGATGCGCGCGGTGCGCGACACGATGGTGCTGGCGCCGCCGCTGGTGATCTCGCGCGACGAGGTCGACGAGCTGGTGCGGCGGGCCAAAATCGCGATCGACGCCACGGCCCGGGACGTCGGCAGGATGTGAAGGCGGGGCGGCCGTGATGCGGCCGCCCTTCTTCATTGCGGACGGGGTTGCAAATGTCACGAACCCAGGGCACAGGAGGGCGGTTCGAGCGCCGCCTTGTGCACTGCGCCATCGCCGAGATTGACAGGGTTCACGGCGCCGGGTTGCATGAATCAGAAGGGGAGCCGGCTCGACGGGTCTCGACCAGATCACAGACAGGGAATGGTGACATGAAACGTTTCGTGCAAAGCCTTCTCGCGAGCGCGGCGCTGTGCGCCGCCGCGGCGCCGGCGCTGGCCCAGGAGAAGGTCGTCAACATCTACAATTGGTCGGACTATATCGGCGAGACCACGCTCGACGACTTCGCCAAGGCGACCGGCATCAAGACGGTCTACGACACCTATGACAACAACGAGGTGCTGGAGGCCAAGCTGCTGACCGGCAACTCCGGCTACGACCTGGTGGTGCCGACGGCCCAGCCCTTCCTGTCCCGGCAGATCAAGGCCGGGGTCTATGCTGAGCTCGACCGCTCCAAGATCCCGAACTGGAAGAACCTCGATCCGGAGCTGCTGAAGCTGGTCGAGGGCGCCGACCCGGGCAACAAGCACGCCATCATCTATCAATGGGGCACGGTCGGCATCGGCTACAATGTCGACCAGGTGAAGAAGCGCCTGGGCGACGTGCCGCTGGACAGCTGGGACCTGGTGTTCAAGCCGGAGAATGCCAGGAAGCTGGCGGATTGCGGCATCACCATGCTGGACAGCCCGACCGACATCCTGCCGGTGGTGCTGAACTACCTGAAGCTCGACCCGAACAGCGAGAAGCCGGAGGATCTGAAGGCCGCCGAGGAGGCGGTGATGAAGTTCCGCCCGCAGCTGAAGTACATGCACTCCTCGCAGTACATCAACGATCTGGCGGGCGGCAATATCTGCGTCGCGATCGGCTGGTCGGGCGACGTCAACATCGCTAAGGCCCGGGCCGAGGAGGCGAAGAACAACGTCAACATCGACTACATCATCCCCAAGGAAGGGACGCTGATCTGGTTCGACATGATGGCCATGCCGAAGGACGCGCCCCATCCGGAGGAGGCCTACGCCTTCATCAATTACATTCTCGACCCGAAGGTGATGGCCGGCATCGACGACTATGTCGGCTATGCCAACGCGGTGAAGGGCAGCCGGGAGCTGATGGACCCGGAGATCGCCAACAACCCGAACGTCTTCCCGCCGGAGGACGTGATGAAGCGCCTGTTCGCGATCAAGGAGGCGTCTTCCAGCTATGAACGGCTGCGCACGCGCGCCTGGACGCGCATCCGCACCGGCAAGTAGCCAAGGGCGGCCGCCGCATCCGGACAGGGGCGGCGGCCGCTTCTCGAGGGAGACAGGGGGCCGGGACGGGGATGGGCCAAGCCAAGCCGAAGCAGCAGACCGCGCCGCAGCCATGGCGCAATCCGGACGAGAAGCCCTACGTCCGGATCGAGAAGGTGACCAAGAAATTCGGCGACTTCACCGCCGTCGACGACGTCAGCCTGTCGATCTATCGCGGCGAGTTCTTCGCCCTCCTGGGCGGGTCGGGCTGCGGCAAGACCACGCTGTTGCGCATGATGGCGGGGTTCGAGCGGCCGACCGAGGGCAAGATCTACATCGACGGCGTCGACATGACCGCCGTGCCGCCCTATGAGCGGCCGGTCAACATGATGTTCCAGTCCTATGCCCTGTTCCCGCACATGACCGTGGAACAGAACGTCGCCTTCGGCCTGCGCCAGGACCGGGTGCCGGCCGCCGAGATCAGGACCCGCGTCGCCGAGGTGCTAGACCTGGTCCAGCTCGGCCGCTTCGCCAAGCGCAAGCCGCACCAGCTGTCGGGCGGCCAGCGCCAGCGCGTCGCCCTGGCGCGCAGCCTGGTCAAGCGGCCGAAGCTGCTGCTGCTGGACGAGCCGCTCGGCGCGCTCGACAAGAAGCTGCGCGAGCAGACCCAGTTCGAGCTGGTGAACATCCAGGAGAAGGTCGGCATCACCTTCGTGGTCGTGACCCACGACCAGGAGGAGGCGATGACGATGTCCAGCCGGATCGCGGTGATGAACTCCGGCTACATCTCCCAGCTCGGCACCCCGGCGGAGATCTACGAATACCCGCAGTCAAAATTCGTCGCCGACTTCATCGGCTCGGTGAACCTGTTCGAGGGCCGGGTGGCCGAGGACCATCCGGAGCACGTCATCATCGACAGCCCGGAGGCCGGCTGTCGGCTCCATGTCAGCCATGGCCTGCCGGTGCCGGTCGGCACTCAGGTCTGGGTCGCGGTGCGACCGGAGAAGATCGCGATCTCGAAGCAGCGCGGCGACGGCGCCTATAACGGCACCGCCGGCGTGGTCAAGGAGATCGCCTATCTCGGCAACCTCTCGATCTATCTGATCGCGCTGCCGAACGGGAAGACGGTGCGGGTGACGGCGCCGAACGTCTCGCGCCTGACCGAGATGCCGATCACCTGGGAGGACGAGGTCTGGTTGTCCTGGCAGCCCTTCGCCGGCGTGGTGCTGACGCAATGACCGCGGTGACGGCGAGCGAGACGGCGGAAGGCGCGGCGCCGCGGGTCGCGGCAGGGCCGTCGATCCTGCGGCGGCTGGGCGGCCGGCTCGGCCGCACCCTCGTGGTCGCCATCCCCTATACCTGGCTGTTCCTGTTCTTCCTGATCCCCTTCGTCATCGTCCTGAAGATCGCCTTCGCCGACAAGGTGATCGGGATGCCGCCCTACACGGCGCTGCTCGACTGGGTCGACGAGACCCATCTCGGCATCACGCTCAGCCTCGGCAACTTCCAGTTCCTGCTGGACGACCCGCTCTACGTCACCGCCTATCTCAGCTCGGTGAAGATCGCCGCGATCTCGACGCTGCTGAGCCTCTTGATCGGCTATCCGATGGCCTATGCCATCGCCCGGTCGGGCCAGCAGTGGCGGGTGCCGCTGCTGATGCTGGTGATCCTGCCGTTCTGGACCTCGTTCCTGATCCGGGTCTATGCCTGGATCGGCATCCTCCAGAGCCAGGGGCTGCTCAACAACCTGCTGCTCTGGCTCGGCATCATCGACCAGCCGCTGGAGATCCTGCACACCGACATCGCCGTCTATATCGGCATCGTCTATTCCTACCTGCCCTTCATGATCCTGCCGCTCTACGCGACGCTGGAGAAGCTGGACGTCACCTTGCTCGAGGCGGCGGAGGATCTAGGCTGCCGGCCGTGGAAGGCGTTCCTGCTGATCACCCTGCCGCTGTCGATGCCCGGCATCATCGCCGGCTCGCTGCTGGTGTTCATCCCGGCGGTCGGCGAATACGTCATCCCCGAGCTGCTCGGCGGCATCGACACGCTGATGATCGGCAAGGTGCTGTCGAACGAGTTCTTCCAGAACACCGATTGGCCGGTCGCCTCGGCGGTCGCGATCGTGCTGCTGCTGGTTCTGGTGATCCCGATCATGGTCTTCCAGTACGTCCAGGCGAAACAGCAGGAGGCGGAGCGGTGAGGCGGCCCTGGTTCCTGTTCAGCGCCCTGGTGTTCGGCTACGCCTTCCTCTACGTGCCGATCATCCTGTTGATGATCTACTCCTTCAACGACAGCCGCCTGGTCACGATCTGGGGCGGCTTCTCCACCAAGTGGTACGGCACGCTGCTGGAGAACGCCCAGATGCTGGATGCGGCGCGGCGGTCGCTGGAGATCGCCGCGATCGCCGCCACCGTCGCCTGCGTGTTCGGCACGGTGGCCGGGCTGGTGCTGGCCCGCTTCGGCCGGTTCCGAGGCCGCACACTCTTCTCCGGCATGGTCACGGCGCCGCTGGTGATGCCGGAGGTGATCACCGGCCTGTCGATGCTGCTGCTGTTCGTGGCCATGGAAGGGCTGCTTGGCTTCCCGCAGGGCCGCGGCATGCTGACGATCACCATCGCCCATATCACCTTCTGCCTGGCCTATGTCGCGGTGATCGTGCAGTCGCGCCTGGTCAGCCTCGACGAATCGATCGAGGAGGCGGCGATGGACCTGGGCGCCCGGCCGCTGACCGTGTTCTTCTGGATCACCCTGCCGATCATCTCGCCGGCGGTGATCGCCGGCTGGCTCCTGTCCTTCACCCTGTCGCTGGACACGCTGGTGATCACCAGCTTCGTCTCCGGCCCCGGCTCGACCACGCTGCCGGTCTATATCTTCTCCAAGGTGAAGCTCGGCGTGACGCCGGAGATCAACGCGCTGGCCACCATCATCGTAGTGATCGTCACCATCGGCGTGGTCGTCGCCGGCGGCCTCTTGGTGCGGCATGAAAAGAAGCGGCGGCGGGACGAGCAGCTGGCCTTCGCCGCAGGAAGCTGAGGCCGGGGCGAACCGAAACGGCGTTTCCTTGCGAATTTCCGCGGCGCCGCGCAGCACTCTGAGTCATGCGCGGCGCGCATGCGGCCCACGGCGCCGGCCGCTGAGCAAAAATCGCCAGAGATCGACTATATCTATGGCGTTCGAAAACAATGCATGAGTTTCTTATGTCGTTTCTGTCGATCTTTGGAACCATTCGTCTGGCCCCGTTCGGGCGCCATCTGGCGAAGGGGGAAAAGTCGATCTCTCGGCGCCGCATTTGATTGTCGCGCTGTCGTCATAGTCCTTTGGGACGACCGGTTTCTCGGGCCCGGCCATACGGTCGGGCCCGTTCCATGTCGGGGGACCGCAAACCGGCTCTTTCATCCGAACGCAGCGGGCGCTAGCCTCTGGCGCTTGAGCGAGAACCACTGCGGAACCCTATTGTGACCGTCCCTGCATCCCTCGGCTATGTCATGCCCGCGGAATGGGAGCGCCACAGCCGGTGCTGGATGGCGTGGCCGTGCCGCGAGGAGGTCTGGGGCGAGCACATGGACGCCGCCCGCACCGCCTATGCCGACGTCGCCCGGGCCATCGCCGATTTCGAGCCGGTGACGATGGTCTGCAACCCGGCGGATGTGGCCGAGGCGTCGCTGACGCTCGGAAACGGCACCCCGATCGACGTGGTGTCGATGGAGATCGACGACAGCTGGCTGCGCGATTCGGGCCCGACCTTCCTGCTCGACCGCAACGGCCATCTCGCCGGCGCGCATTGGCGCTTCAACGCCTGGGGCCAGAAGTACCAGCCCTACAGCCGCGATGCCGTGGTCGCCAAGAGGATCCTGAAGCATGTCGGCGCCCGCCGCTTCCGCGCACCCTTCGTGCTCGAGGGCGGCGCCATTCATGTCGACGGCGAAGGGACGGTGCTGACCACAGAACAGTGCCTGCTCAACCCGAATCGCAACCCGGACGTGACCAAGGCCCAGGTCGAGCAGAACCTGCGTGACTGGCTCGGCGTCTCCACCGTGATCTGGCTGCCGGAGGGGCTGGAGGACGACGAGACCGACGGCCATATCGACGAGATCGCCTGTTTCGTGCGGCCGGGCGTGGTGCTGGCGCTGTCGACCGACAACAAGAGCGACGGGAATTTCGACGTGCTTCAGACCAATCTCGACATCCTGCGCTCGGCCAGGGACGCCAAGGGCCGGCCGCTGCAGGTGATCGAGGTGCCGCAGCCGGCGCGGCAGGAGCACAGGGGCAAGCGGCTGAGCCTGTCCTACATCAACTTCTATATCGCCAATGGCGGGGTGGTGATGCCGGCCTTCGACGTGGCCGAGGACGAGCGCGCCTTCCGCATCATCCGCGACGCCTTCCCGAACCGCCGCGTCGTCCAGGTCCACGCCCGCGACATCTTCCTCGGCGGCGGCGGCATCCACTGCATCACCCAGCAGCAGCCGGCGCCCTGACCGGGGCGTCGGCAAAGGCCGTCATTGCGAGGAGGCGAAGCCGACGAAGCAATCCAGGGGCCACGCAAACGGCCCTGGATTGCTTCGCTGCGCTCGCAATGACGAGATAGGTCAGGCTGTCGCCAGCCGAGGGCTGCGGACCGCGTCCAGGCTCCAGGCCCCGCCGCCGGCGGCGGCGAAGTACAGGAAGACGAAGCTGTACAGCGCCGCCAGCTCGCCGTTGTTGAGGATCGGGAAGAAGCTCTGCGAGGCGTGGGCCATGAAGTAGGCCACTGCCATCTCGCCGGACAGGATGAAGGCGACCGGGCGGGTGAACAGCCCGATCAGCAGCAGCACGCCGCCGACGATCTCCAGCACGCCGGCCAGCCCGATCAGCGAGAACAGCTCCAGCCCGTCGAAGAACGGCACATGCGGAAAGCCGAACAGCTTGGCGAGGCCGTGCTGCAGGAAGAACAGGGCGGTGGCGATGCGCAGAATGCTGAGCACGCGCGGCGCCCACGTTTGGTCGAGCTGCTCGTTCAGATCGGCCATGATGATCTCCAGAATCGTGAAGAGGGAAGGCGCCGCGGTGCGGGGCTCCGGCGGCGCTATGAATAAGTTGTTTCGGTGCGGCACCGTCAAGCGCCGGTCCGACAACAATCCGTCGCGCCGACTGAGACAATCGTCCGGCGTGCTCAGTAGCCGACGGTGAAACGCCGCCGGATATGGGCCGGTTTTTCCAGCTCGTCGATCATGGCGATCGCGTAGTCCTCCTGACTGATCCGGCTCTGCCCGTCCGCGCTGACCAGAAGCTGGTCGCCGCCCAGCCGGAACTTGCCGGTGCGCTCGCCCGGCGCGATGACGGCCGAGGGCGACAGGAAGGTCCACTCCAGCTCGGTCTCGCCGCGCAGCAGATTGAGGAAGTCGCGGCCCTTGGACGCCTCCTCCTTGTAGATCGCCGGGAACTCCGGCGTGTCGACCAGTTGCACGCCCGGCGCGACCTCGAGGCTGCCGGCGCCGCCGACCACGAGGTAGCGCTTGACCCCGGAGGCCTTGACCGCGCGCAGCAGCAGGGCGGGGTCGGAGGCGGTGAAATGCACCGCGCTGATTGCCGCGTCGTGCACGGCCAGCAGCTTGGCCAGGCCGTCGGCGTCGAACACGTCGCCGCGCTTGGCGGTCAGCTTTGGACGCTGCGGCAGCTTCTCGGGGTTGCGGACGATGCCGGTGACCTCGTGGCCGCGGTTCAGCGCTTCGGCCAGGATCTTGGAGCCGACATTGCCGGTGGCGCCGATCAGGGCGAGCTTCGCCATGGAATTCTCCGAACTTGGTTACGAATAGGTACCGGCGGCAAGTTCGGCATTCCCGCCAAATGGCGCAAGAAGGGTGTTGAAAGTAACCGAGGCACTGGCGAATGACCGGCCGCGCGCGTTCCTGGGCCTAGAACCGCTTGTACCAGACGCGCTTCGGCCCGGTGTCGAGATGGACGAAATCGGAGCGCCAATAGAGGCCGAGGCCGCCGCTGGCAACGGCGCGGGCATGGTTCGCCAGGAACACCATGCCGTAGCCCTGCACCGACAGGTCTACCGCCTTGCCCTGCATGTGCAGGCTGTTCCGGGCGGCGCCTTCGGGGCGCAGCTTCTCGTTGGTTTCGGGGGTGCGGTAGCCGGAATGCAGGTTGATCGTCACCCGCCGGCCCCTGGCGACCTGGTAGCGCCGGGACATCAACCACAGCAGGTCGAAGACGCCCGGATCCATGTCGGTCGCCTTGTCGACATGGTGGTCGCGCAGCAGCCAGTTCAGCCGCTGCCGGGCGTCGGTCACATAGGCACCGTCGACGGCGTAGACGTCGTCGAAGCGCTCGTCGGTGTGCGGGTTGTAGAGCTTGAGGCGCCGCTCGCCCATCCGGTCGGTGGCCGGGGCGGCCGCGGCGCAGAAGGGGAGAGCGGCGAGCCCGAGCAGGACCCGCCGCCGTGTCGTCGGTCGGCTGGGGTCAGCCGACATCCTTGAGGCTGTTGATGATCTTGCCGACGAGGCCGTACTCCTTCGCCTCCTCGGCCGACATCCAGTAGTTGCGGTCGGTGTCGCGCTCGACCTTGTCCAGCGGCTGGCCGGTCTCGCGGGCGATGATCTCGTTCAGGCGCCGGCGCATCTTGATGATCTCGCGCGCCTCGATGTCGATATCGACCGCCCGGCCGCCGGCCCCGCCCATCGGCTGATGCAGCAGGAACCGGGTGTTCGGCAGGCAGAGCCGGTTCTCCTTCTTCGCCGCCAGGTAGATATGGGCGCCGGCGCTGGCCACCCAGCCGGTGCCGATCGCCTGCACCGGCGTGCCGATGAAGCGGATCATGTCGTGGATGGTGTCGCCGGCCTCGACATGGCCGCCCGGCGAGTTGATCACCAGCCGGATCGGCTTCTTCTCATCCTCGGCGGCGAGCGCCAGCAGCTGCGCGCTGATCCCCTGCGCCAGCTTCATGTTGATTTCACCGAACAGCAGCACCGTCCGGTTCTTGAAGAGGATGTTGCCGATCTGTGGGCCGAGCTCCTCCTTCTTCTCCTTCTCGGGGCGCTCTTCCTCTTCTTCCTCCTCCTCGTCGTCGAGACGCGGCGGGAACGGGCGGTCGACCATGGGGGATCCTGTTCACTCAAGAGATCTGTCTGACCTGCAAGAGGTAGCGTGCCGGCCCCCGCTTCGCAACCTGCGCCTTCCGGTGACGGCCGCGAAGAGGGGGCGGGAGGCGGCTGACGCCTACGACTTGAGCCGGGTCCAGACCCGGTCGCGCAGCTCGACCGCCGCCGCGGAGCAGTTCTTGTTCGGGTTCAGCCGGCCCAGCATCTCCTGCGGCGTGTTCACCGCCGGGTCGTCGCGCAGCTTCGCGTCCATGAACTCGGCCGCGCCCTTGATGGCGCTGTTGTAGCCGGTGAAGTTGCTGGCGGCGGCGATGGTCTCGGGCTTCATCATCCAGTCGATGAAGATCTTCGCGTTCTCGACGTTCCGCGCGCCCTTGGGCACGGCGAAGTTGTCGTTCCAGAAGTTGATGCCCTCCTTCGGATAGACATAGGCGACGGTCGGCTTGCCCTCCTTGGTGCGGTGCGCGGCGCCGTTCCACTGCATATGCGCCACCACCTCGCCGGCGATCATGCGCTCGATCGTGCCGTCGGAGTTGTACAGGGCGACGGCGGGTTTCTGCGCCTCCAGCAGCTTGAAGATCTTGCCGGCGTCCTCGTTGTTCTCGGTGCAGAAGTCGACGCCGAGATACATCGCCGCGGCCTTGTACACCTCGACCGGGTCGTTCAGCATCGCCAGCCTGCCCTTGAACGGCCCCTCCGGGTTGAAGACGGTCCACCAGCTGTCGTCGACCTTGCCGCCCTCGACCTTGGCGGTGTCGTAGCTGAAGCCGGTGGTGCCCCACATGTACGGCGCGGAGTATTTCCGCTCCGGGTCGTACCAGGGCTTGTCGTGCGGCGAGCCGACATTCTTGAAGTTCGCCATCTGCCCGGCGTCGATCTCCTGCAGCAGGCCTTCCCGGATCATGATGTCGACCATGTAGTCGGACGGCACCACGACATCGTAGCCGGCGGCGCCGGCCTGCAGCTTGGCCAGCAGAGTCTCGTTCGAATCATAGACGTCGAGCGTGACCTTGATCCCGGTCTCCTTCTCGAACTTCGCCAGCAGCTCCGGCGGGTAGTAGTTCGACCAGTTGTAGAAATAGAGCTCGCCGGCGGCCTGCGCGGCCGACGCCGCGGTCAGCGCCCCGGCCGCCGCGGCCGCCGCGAGAAGAAGCCGTCTTGCAGTTCCCATTCTCGAACCTCCTCTGTTGTCGTCGGATTGTGCTGTGGTGCCCGGCCGACGCCCGGGCGATGATCCGACCGCTCAGGACTTCAGGCGGGTCCAGACCCGGTCGCGCAGCTCGACCGCGGCGGGGGAGCAGTTCTTGGCCGGCCGCAGCCGGCTGGCATAGTCCGGCGGCATGGCGATCGCCGGATCCTCGCTCAGCGCCTTGTCCATGAAGGCCTCGGAGCCCTTGATCGCGTTCATGTAGGTGGTGAAGTTGGAGGCGGCGCCGATGTTCTCCGGCTTCAGCATCCAGGCGATGAAGGTCTTGGCGTTCTCGGGATTTTTCGCGCCCTTCGGCACCACCAGATTGTCGGCCCAGAGGTTCAGGCCTTCCTTCGGATAGACGAAGACGGCGCTCGGCCGCTGCAGCTTGGTGCGGTGTGCCGCGCCGTTCCACTGCATGTGGGCGACCACCTCGCCCGCGGCCATGCGCTCGACCGAGCCGTCGGAGTTGTAGACGGAGACCGCCGGCTTCTGCGCCTCCAGCAGCTTGTAGATTCTCCCGGCGTCCTCGCTGCTTTCGGTGCAGCGGTCGATGCCGAGATAGAAGGCGGCGGCGGTGAACACCTCGACCGAGTCGTTCATCATCGCCAGGCTTCCCTTGAACGGGCCGTCCGGGTTGAAGATCGACCACCAGCTGTCGTCGACCGGGCCCTGGACCTTGGCGCTGTCATAGGTGAAGCCGGTGGTGCCCCACATGTACGGCGCCGAGTACTTCCGCTCCGGGTCGTACCAGGGCTTGTCGTGCGGCGCGATGACGTTGCCGAAGCCCGGCATGGCGGCCGCGTCGATCTCCTGCAGCAGGCCCTCCTTGACCATGATGTCGACCATGTAGTCGGAGGGCACCACCACGTCGTAGCTGGCGCCGCCGGCCTGCAGCTTGGCCAGCATGGTCTCGTTCGAATCATAGACGTCGAGCGTGACCTTGATGCCGGTCTCGGCCTCGAACTTCTTCAGGAGATCGGGCGAGGTGTAGTTGGTCCAGTTGAACAGGAACAGGTCGCCGGCCGCGCGGGCGGCGGGGCCGGTCAGGAGGGCAGCCGCGACGACGGCGGCGGCCAGGACATGATGGCGGATCGGAATTTCGGCCTCCCTTGTTTCAGCTCCGCGCCCGTCCAACCACCCAGGACAGGGCGACGAAGACGATCGAGATCAGCAGCATCAGCGCCGAGATGGCGTTGACCTCCGGCGTCACGCCGATGCGGATCATGCCGTAGATGTAGATCGGCAGGGTGGTCGCCCCGGCACCGGCGACGAAGAAGGTGATGACGAAATCGTCGAGCGAGATGATGAAGGCCAGCATCAGCCCGGACAGGATGCCCGGCCACAGCAGCGGCAGCGTCACCCGGCGGAAGGCCCGCCAGGGCGTGGCGTAGAGGTCGGAAGCGGCCTCGCCCAGGCTCGCATCCATCCCCTCCAGCCGCGCCCGGATCGGCAGATAGGCGAAGGGGATGCAGAAGACGATATGGGCCAGGATGATGGTGAACAGGCCGAGCGGCAGGGCGATCGCGGTGAAGAACAGCAGCGTCGCCACCGCCGTCACCACCTCCGGCACCACCAGCGGCAGGGCGATCAGGGCGCTGACCGCGGTCTGGCCGCGGAAGCGCCGCCGCGCCATGCCGATCGCGGCCGGCACTGCCATCACCGTCGCGACCACCGCGGCGACGGCGGCGACGATCAGCGAGTTCCGCGCTGCCCGCAGGATGTCCGGATTGCCCAGCACCACGCCGAACCAGCGGGTGCTGAAGCCTTCCCAGATTGTCGCCGAGCTGCCGGCGTTGAAGGCCAGCACCAGCAGCACCGCGATCGGCACGTAGAGATAGGCGAAGAAGGCCCAGGCGGTGGCGCGGACGCCGGGGAAGCGGCGCAGATTGGCGCTCATTTCGCCACCTGCGGGGCGCGGCGGAAGCGGATCAGGTACAGCATCATCGCCAGCAGCACCACGGCCAGCAGGGCGAAGGACAGGGCGGCCCCGAACGGCCAGTTGCGGGAGGAGCCGAACTGGTTCTGGATCAGGTTGCCGATCATCATCGATTTCGACCCGCCCAGCAGGTCCGGCGTCACATAGGCGCCGAGGCAGGGGATGAACACCAGGATGGCGCCGGCGGCGATGCCCGGCATGGCCAGCGGGATGACGATCCGGCGCAGCGCCCGCCATTTGTCGGCGCCCAGGTCGTAGGCGGCCTCGACCAGCCGGAAATCCAGCTTCTCCAGGCTGGAATAGATCGGCAGCACCATGAAGGGCAGGAAGGAGTAGGTGAGGCCGATGGCGATCGCCGTCTCGGTGTACATCAGGTTCAGCGACCCGGTGGTCAGCCCCAGCCCCTGCAGCGCCGAATCGATCAGCCCGCCGGAGCGCAGCATCAGGATCCAGGCGTAGTTGCGCACCAGCAGGTTGGTCCAGAACGGGATGGTGACCAGGAAGATCAGCAGGTTGCGCCGCGGCGGCGGCTGCATCGCCATGTGCAGCGCGGTCGGGAAGCCGATCAGCACGCACAGCACGGTGGTCAGCAGCGACAGCCAGACCGAGCGCAGCAGGATCTGGGCATAGGCCGGGTTCCAGATCAGGCTGTCGTCGAAGTCGCGCTCATACAGGAAGCGGACATAGGCGTCGGTGGAGAAGGTGTTCCACTGCACCCCGCCGAACTGGCCGCGCTCGGCGACCGAGACGACCGCCATGATCGCCAGCGGGACGATGAAGAAGATCAGGATGAAGCCGACCGGAACCCCGATCAGCCCGGTGATCTGCAGCCGGCTCTGACGCATCATCGCCGCGGCCCTCAATCGACCAGGGCGTGGCCGGCGCCGACCGGCACGGCGACGCCGACCCGGTCGCCGGGCTGGAAGCTCTGCGGCGCCCCGGTCCGGTTCTGCAGCCGGGCGGTGACCAGCGCCCCGCCCTCGGCCAGGCGGATATGGTAGGTGGTGTCGGTGCCGACATAGACCACCGTCTCCACCGTTCCCGCCAGGCTGTCCGGGCCGGGCTCGGCCGACAGCAGGATCCGCTCCGGCCGCACCGCCAGCGTGGCGCCGTCGGCGCAGCCCAGCCGGGCGGCGAGCGGGCCTTCGAAGAAGTTGGTCTCGCCGATGAAATGGGCGACGAAGCGCCGGGTCGGCCGGTCGTAGATGTCGCGCGGGCCGCCGATCTGCAGGATCTCGCCCTGGTCCATCACCGCGATCCGGTCCGACATCGTCAGCGCCTCCTCCTGGTCGTGGGTGACGAAGATGAAGGTGATGCCGGTCTCGGTCTGCAGCCGCTTCAGCTCGATCTGCATCTCCTTGCGCAGCTTGAGGTCCAGCGCCGAAAGCGGCTCGTCCAGCAGCAGCACCTGCGGCTCGCTGGCCAGCGCCCGGGCCAGGGCGACGCGCTGCTGCTGGCCGCCGGACAGCTGCGCCGGCTTGCGGTTCTCCATCCCGCCCAGCTTGACCAGGGCGATCATCTCGGCGACGCGGGCCTCGGCCCGGGCGCGGTCGACGCCCTTCATCTCCAGGCCGAAGCGGATGTTCTCGCGCACCGTCATGTGTGGGAACAGGGCGTAGCTCTGGAACACCGTGTTCACCGGCCGCTTGTGCGGCGGCAGCCCCTCGATCGGCTTGCCGTGCAGCAGGATGCGGCCGCTGGTCGGCTCCTCGAACCCGGCGATCATGCGGAGGAGGGTGGTCTTGCCGCAGCCCGACGGGCCGAGGAGGGTGAAGAACTCGTTGTCCCGGATCTGGACTGATACCCCGTTCAGGGCCCTGACGGCGCCGCCCTGGTCGCCGCCGAACACCTTGGTCACGTCGACAATGTCGATTGCCGTCCCTGTCAAGATGGCCTCGTTTCTTGTTCCGGCAGGGCGCGGGAGCCGGGGCGGACCGTCGGGGACCCCTGGCGCCATCGCGCCTGGCCGACCGGGCTTCGGGATGGCCCGGTTCGAGCCGCTGCGTCGATGGGAACGATATCAGCAGGTGCCGCGGGCAATCGCAAGCCCATCCAGCCTGCCATTCGCGCAAGAAAAAACCCCGCCGTCTCCGGCGGGGTTTCCATGGGTCGGGATCGGCCTGGCTGACGCCGGCTTCCAATCCCCTGCTGTCATTGCCGGGCTTGACCCAGCAATCCAAAGGACGTCGACACCCTCTGGATGCCCGGGTCAAGCCCGGGCATAACAGGAGAGGGGGAGAGCGTGGCCCCAACGGCCTCCGATCAGACCGAATAGTACATCTGGAACTCGATCGGGTGCGGGGTGTGCTCGAAGGCGTACACCTCTTCCCACTTCAGCTCGAGATAGGCCTCGATCATGTCGCGGGTGAACACGTCGCCCTTCAGCAGGAAGGCGTGGTCGGCCTCGAGCGACAGCAGCGCCTCGCGCAGCGAGCCGCAGACGGTCGGGACGTTCTTCAGCTCCTCCGGCGGCAGGTCGTACAGGTTCTTGTCCATCGCCTCGCCGGGATGGATCTTGTTCTGGATGCCATCGAGGCCGGCCATCAGCATCGCCGAGAAGGCCAGGTAGGGGTTGGCGCTCGGATCCGGGAACCGCACCTCGACGCGTTTGCCCTTCGGCGAGGCGACATAGGGGATGCGGCAGGAGGCCGAGCGGTTGCGGGCCGAATAGGCCAGCAGCACCGGCGCCTCGAAGCCCGGGATCAGCCGCTTGTAGCTGTTGGTCGTCGGGTTGGTCAGGGCGTTCAGCGCCTTGGCGTGCTTGATGATGCCGCCGATGTAGTACAGCGCGGTGTCCGACAGGTCGGCATAGCCCGAGCCGGCGAAGGTCGGCTTGCCTTCCTTCCAGATCGACTGGTGGACATGCATGCCCGAACCGTTGTCGCCCTTGACCGGCTTCGGCATGAAGGTCGCGCTCTTGCCGTAGGCGTCGGCGACGTTGTGGACCACATATTTGTAGTTCTGCAGCGCGTCCGCGGCCCGGATCAGGGTCTCGAACTTGATGCCCAGCTCATGCTGCGAGGACGCCACCTCGTGGTGGTGCTTCTCGACCGTGACGCCCATCTCGGCCAGGGTCGACAGCATCTCGGCGCGCAGGTCGTGCGCGGCGTCGAGCGGCGGCACCGGGAAGTAGCCGCCCTTCGGCTGCACGCGGTGGCCGCGGTTGCCGTCCGGATAGACCTTACCGGTGTTCTCCGACGCGTCCTCGCTGTCCAGGTGATAGAAGCCGGAGGTCGTGCCCTGCTGGTAGCGCACGTCGTCGAAGATGAAGAACTCGGCCTCGGGTCCGAAATAGGCGGTGTCGCCGATGCCGAGCGACGCCATGTAGCGCTCCGCCGACTTGGCGATCGAGCGCGGGTCGCGGCTGTAGGGCTGGCCGGTGGCCGGCTCCAGGATGTCGCAGGTGATGTTCAGCTGCGCCTGGGCGGCGAAGGGATCCATGATCGCGGTGTCGACGTCCGGCATCAGAATCATGTCGGACTCGTTGATCGCCTTCCAGCCGGCGATCGACGACCCGTCGAACATGACGCCGTCGGTCAGCATGTCCTCGTCCACCGTCGAGACGTGCTGGCTGACGTGATGCACCTTCCCGCGGAAGTCGGTGAAGCGGAAATCGACGTATTTGACGTCGTTCTCTTTGATCAGATCGAGGACCTTGGTCACACCGTCGGCCATGATGCTTTTTTCCTGTGTTACGCGAGTGTTTTTGATGAGAGACGTTCTTGGGCGGTAGGGAGGCGGCCGACGCTCAGATCGCGTCGGCGCCCTTCTCTCCGGTACGGATGCGGATAACCTCCTCCACCGGGGTGACGAAGATCTTCCCGTCGCCGATCCGGCCGGTCTGGGCAGCCTGCTGGATGGCCTCGATCGCACGTTCGACGAGACCGTCCTCCATGACCACCTCGACCTTCACCTTGGGCAGGAAATCGACCACGTACTCCGCGCCGCGATAGAGTTCGGTGTGGCCCTTCTGGCGGCCGAACCCCTTCGCCTCGGTGACGGTGATCCCCTTGATCCCGACCTCGTGAAGGGCCTCCTTCACCTCGTCGAGCTTGAACGGCTTGATGATGGCTTCGACTTTCTTCATGGGTTCGGAACCGTTCCCTGGATCGTTTGCGCGCCACCGCCGGGTGCGGAACGCTCTCGCGGACGATGAGAAGCAAGCCCTGTGCCAGACGCCGACTCCGCAATGTCGACCTAGGGCGGAAAGATGGCTGCCCGGAATTTAGGCATGGTGCTGCTTCTTTAGGCTCGGATCAAGCCGGAGAGGGCCTCGGCCATGCGCGCCACGGCCCGTTCGATGGCCTCGACGCTGTTGGCATAGGACAGGCGCAGGAATCCCTCGCCCATGGCGCCGAAGCTGGTGCCGGCGATGGTGGCGACGCCGCAATCCTCCAGCAGCCTGGTCTGCAGCTCCTTGGCCGACAGGCCGGTGCCGGTGATGTTGGGGAAGGCATAGAAGGCCCCGCCCGGCTCGACGCAGCGCACGCCCGGCAGCCGGTTCAGCGCGTCGACCACGACCCGGCGACGCTCGGCGAAGGCGGCGCACATGGCGTCGACCGCATCCTGCGGCCCCTGCAGCGCGGCGATGCCGGCATATTGGGCGGCGGCATTGACGCAGGAATGGGAGTTCACCGCCAGCCGGACCGCACCCTCGCGCAGGCTCTTCGGCCAGACGCTCCAGCCCAGGCGCCAACCGGTCATGGCATAGGTCTTGGACCAGCCGTCCAGCAGGATCACCCGGTCGCGCAGGGCGGGGTAGGAGAGGAAGCAGCTGTGCTCCTGCCCGTCATAGAGGATCCGGCTGTAGATCTCGTCGCTCAGCACCGCCACATGCGGGTGCCGCTCCAGCCCTTCGGCCAGGCGGTCCAGCTCGGCCTTCGGCACCACGCCGCCGGTCGGATTGGCCGGGCTGTTGATGATCAGAAGGCGGGTGCGCGGCGTGATCTGGGCCAGCACCTCCTCGGCCGAGAAGGCGAAGCCGCTCTCCTCGCGCAGCCGCACCGGCACCGGCGTCGCCCCGGTGAAGCGGATGGCGGATTCGTAGATCGGGAAGCCGGGGTTGGGGTACAGGATCTCGGCCCCGGGCTCGCCGAACATCAGGATGGCGAACCACATCGTCACCTTGCCTCCCGGCATGATCACCACGTCGTCCGGATCGACCGTGACGCCGCGCCGGGCCTCCAGGTCGTCGGCCACCGCCCGGCGCAGCGCCGGGATGCCGCTGGCCGGGGTGTAGCCGTGATGGCCGTCGCGCAGCGCCTTCACAGCCGCCTCGACGATGTGGTCGGGGGTGCGGAAATCCGGCTGGCCGATGCCGAGATTGATGATGTCACGGCCCTGCGCCGCCAGCGCCTGGGCCCGCGCCAGCACGTCGAACGCGGTTTCGGTGCCGAGATTGGCCATCGCGGCCGCCTGGATCAGCATCATGCCTTCCCCTGCTGAGATGTGTCGGGGCGGACTATGCCGCCTCCCGCCGCCCCGGTCATTCCCGGCAACGCCTCCGATCGGCGGGAATGCGTCTTGACGCCGTCGCGACGATGCCTCATATGAGCCGCCGCAAATGCTGTGGCGGCCGTAGCTCAGTTGGTAGAGCCCTCGGTTGTGGTCCGAGTTGTCGTGGGTTCGAGTCCCATCGGTCGCCCCATTTCCCTTCCCGCCCATTCCCGTCGTCAGCTGGGTCTGATACGCCTGTTCCGACCGCATCGGAGGAGGCTGCCTTGTACCGACCCAACGCCGCGAAACGGAAGCTGCGCGCGGGCGAGCCCGTTTATGGCTGCTGGCAGGGCCTTGGGAATTCGCTGGTGTCCGAGCTGCTCGGCCTCACCGGCTACGACATCGTGCTGCTCGATCACGAACACGGGCCGGCCTCGGTCGCCGATGCGGTGCCCTGCCTGCAGGCCCTGGCCGGGACCCCGGCCACCGGCATCGTCCGCATGCCCTGGAACGACCCCGTTTACACCAAGCGGATCCTCGACATCGGCGCCGAAGGGGTGATGGTGCCGCAGGTCAGCTCGAAGGCGGAGGCCGAGGCCGCGGTCGCCGCCTGCCGCTATCCGCCGGCCGGCATCCGCGGCGTCGCCTACGGCATCGCCCGCGGCGCCGATTTCGGCCTGGCGCCCGACTACCGGGAAACCATCGACGACAACCTGCTGATCCTGTGCCAGATCGAGACCCGGCAGGGGGTGGAGGCGATCCCAGACATCGCCGCGGTCGACGGCGTCGACGCGCTGTTCATCGGCCCCTGGGACCTGTCCGGCAGCCTCGGCAAGCTCGGCCGCTTCGACGACCCGGAGGTGCGCGACACGATTCGCCGGGCCGAGCGCGCCGTGCTCGACAGCGGCAAATGGCTCGGCGCGCTGCCCTCGCTCGGCCGCTCGCCCGCCGAGATGGTTAAGGACGGCTGCCATATCGTGATCGCCCCGGCCGACATTACCCTGCTGCGGGACGCCGCCCGGGCCGATATCGCCGCCTTCCGGGAGGCGACCGGGAAGGCGGGACGATGACCGCATCCGACCTGGCGCTGCTGACCGCGGCGGAGATGGGCGAGGCCGATCGCCGCACCATCGCCGCCGGCACCCCCGGCATCGTGCTGATGGAGCGGGCGGGGGCGGCGGTGGCACGGGCGATCCGGGCCCGCTGGTCGCCGCGCCCGGTCGCGGTGCTGTGCGGCCCCGGCAATAATGGCGGCGACGGCCATGTCGTCGCCCGGCTGCTGGCGGAGCGGGGCTGGCCGGTGCGGCTGGCCTCGCTGGTCCCGGTCAAATCCCTGCGCGGCGACGCGGCGGAGGCCGCGGCGCAGTGGCGGGGCAGGGTGGAGGCCCCCGACCCGGCGGTGCTGGACGGTGCCGGCCTGATCGTCGACGCCCTGTTCGGCGCCGGGCTGAGCCGGGTGCCGGAGGGCAAGGCCGCGGCGCTGATCGAGGCGGCGGCGCGCTCCGGCCTGCCGGTGGTGGCGGTGGACGTGCCGAGCGGCCTGTTCGGCGACGACGGCTCCGCGCCCGGCCCGGTGGTGCCGGCGGCCCTGACCGTCACCTTCTTCCGCCGCAAGCCCGGCCATCTGCTGCTGCCCGGCCGCGCACTGTGCGGCGAGACCCGGGTGGCCGATATCGGCATCGACGTTTCGGTGCTCGGAGAGATCGGTCCGCGCCTGTCCGAGAACGGGCCGGCGCTGTGGCGCCCGGCCTTCCCACGTGTCGGGCCGACGCAGCACAAATACGATCGCGGCCACCCGCTGATCCTGGGCGGCGGCAGCCTGACCGGCGCCTCCCGCCTCGCGGCCAGGGCGGCGCGGCGGATCGGCGCAGGCCTCCTGACCGTGGTGGCGCCGGAGGCGGCGCTGCCGGCCTATCGCGCCGACTGGCCGGGGGCGATGGCGCTGCCGGCGGAGCGTTGGGACGGGCTGCTCGCCGACCGCCGTCTCGGTCCGGTGCTGATCGGGCCGGGCGCCGGCGCGGGGCCGGCGCTGCGCGAGACGGTCGCGGCGGTGCACGCCGCCGGCAAGTCGCTGGTGCTCGACGCCGACGGAATCGCCAGCTTTGCCGGCGAGCCGCAGGCGCTGGCCGGGCTGCTCGACACCGACAGCGTGCTGACGCCGCATCAGGGCGAGTTCGACCGGCTGTTCGGCAAGGAGGAGGCGCCGCGCCTAGCCCGGGCCCGGAAGGCCGCGGCGGAGCTCGGTGCCGTGGTGGTGCTGAAGGGGTCGGACACCATCATCGCGGCGCCGGACGGGCGGGCGGCGATCAACGCCAACGCCCCGCCGACGCTCGCCACCGGCGGCACCGGCGACGTCCTGGCCGGCTTGGTGCTGGGGCTGAAGGCGCAGGGCATGCCGGGCTTCGAGGCCGCCTGCGCCGCCGTGTGGCTGCACGGCGCCGCGGCGCAGCGGGTCGGCGCCGGGCTGATCGCCGAGGACGTGATCGATGCTCTGCCGGGCGTGCTCGACCGGCTCTAGCCTTATCCGGCCCCGCGTTTTGCCTGTCGCCCGCAAAAACCCTGTGCTATAGACCGGCGCTTCGCAGGGCCGACTCCCTTTGCTGCCCGCCTTTTTGTGCGCGTTTTCGGGGGCGGGCGGGGGTGGGGGTCTTCGCGGGCGTGGCGGAATTGGTAGACGCACTGGATTTAGGTTCCAGCGGCGAAAGCCGTGGGGGTTCAAATCCCTCCGCCCGCACCAATGAACATCCGACAGGGCACAGCACGACCGACCTGTCACATCGACGGATTCCTGAAGACCGATGCAAGTGATCGAAACCAGCACCGAGGGTCTGCGGCACGAGTTCAAGATCGTCGTGCCGGCGGCCGACATCGAACAGCGCGTCCAGACGGAGCTCGTCAAGCTCGCTGGCCGGGTCAAGCTCCCGGGCTTCCGCCCCGGCAAGGTGCCGGTGTCGCTGATGAAGCAGCGCTACGGCAAGTCGGTCATGGGCGAGGTCCTGGAAGGCGCTGTCGACGAGGGCGTGCGGCAGGCGCTGGACGAGCGCAAGCTGCGCCCGGCGCTGCGGCCGAAGGTCGAGGTGACCAGCTTCGACGAGGGCAAGGACCTGGAATACAAGGTCGATGTCGAGGTGCTGCCGGAGATCACCGCGCCGGCCTTCGACAGCGTCGAGATCGAGCGCCCGGTCGCCGAGGTCACCGACGAGCAGGTCGATGCCGGCCTGCAGCGGATCGCCGAGACCCGCCGCAAGTTCGAGCCGCTGGCCGAGGAGCGCGGCCTGGAGGCCGGCGACACTGCCGTGATCGACTTCGAGGGCAGCCTCGACGGCGCCGCGCCGAGCGAGGAGATGTCCGGCAAGGAGTTCCGCCTCGAGATCGGCTCGAACCGCTTCATCCCCGGCTTCGAGGACCAGCTGATCGGCAAGAAGGCGGGCGAGCACGTCACCGTCTCGCTGACCTTCCCCGAGGAGTATCCGAGCCCTGAGCACGCCGGCAAGCCGGCGAAGTTCGAGGTCGACGTCAAGGCGATCGAGAAGTCGGTGGTGCCCGAGGTGAACGAGGACTTCGCCAAGGAGCTAGGCTTCGAGGACCTCGAGGGCCTGCGCAACGCGGTGAAGGGCCAGACCGAGCAGGAGTTCGGCCGGGTGTCGCGCCTGCGCGCCAAGCGCAAGCTGCTCGACAAGCTGGCCGAGATGGTCGACTTCGCCGTGCCGCAGGGCATGGTCGACCTGGAGTTCGACCAGATCTGGAAGCAGGTGCAGCAGTCGCTCGAGACCGCCGGCGACGACAATCCGGACAAGAACAAGCCGGAGGACGAGCTGAAGGCCGAGTACCGCGCCATCGCCGAGCGCCGCGTCCGCCTCGGCCTGCTCTTCGCCGAGGTCGGCCGTGCCGAGAACGTCGAGGTGACGCAGGAGGAGCTGAACCGCGCCCTGATCGCCGAGGCCCGCCGCTATCCGGGCCAGGAACAGCAGGTGGTCGACTTCTTCCGCAAGAATCCCCAGGCGATCGAGAATCTGCGCGCCCCGCTGTTCGAGGAGAAGGTCGTCGACGTCATCCTCGGCAAGATCAAGGTCAACGACACCACCGTGACGCCGGAGGAACTGGCGCGCGACCCGGACGAGGAGGAGGCGGGCGAGACCAAGGCGGCCGAGGCCAAGCCCGCCAAGAAGAAGGCCGCCAAATCCAAGGCCGCCGAAGCCGAGGCCGAAGGCGCTGAGGCCAAGTCCGCCGACACCGACACCGCCACCGGCGCTTGATTGGTTGAAGGGCGCCGTGGCCCTCCCCTAATGTAGGGGCGAGCCGCGGCGCCCTGCCGGCCCGCGCGAGCCTTCGAGGACCCTATGCCTCCGTATGAGCCGAGCATGAACGCCCTGATCCCGATGGTCGTGGAGCAGACCAATCGCGGCGAGAGGGCGTATGACATCTACTCCCGCCTCCTGAAGGAGCGGATCATCTTTCTGACCGGGCCGATCTATGACGAGCTCGCCAGCCTCGTCTGCGCCCAGCTCCTGTTTCTCGAATCCGAGAACCCGAAGAAGGACATCGCCTTCTACGTCAACTCGCCGGGCGGGGTGATCACCGCGGGCATGGCGATCTACGACACCATGCAGTACATCCAGCCGCAGATCATGACCGTCTGCATCGGCCAGGCGGCGTCGATGGGATCGCTGCTGCTGGCGGCCGGCGCCCCCGGCAAGCGCTTCGCCCTGCCGAACAGCCGGATCATGGTGCACCAGCCCTCGGGCGGCGCCCGCGGCCAAGCCTCGGACATCGAGATCCAGGCGCGCGAGATCCTCAAGCTGCGCCAGCGGCTGAACGAGGTCTACGTCAAGCACACCGGCCAGAGCCTCGAGGAAATCGAGCGCTCGATGGACCGCGACAAGTTCATGTCGGCCGACGAAGCCAAGGGCTTCGGCATCGTCGACGAGGTCGTCGAGCGGCGTCCGACCGTTGAATAATCGATCTCTTCGCCCGCGGCCCTACCGATCCGGGTCGAAGGGCGCTATCTTGATTCGTGATGATGCGGATCTGCCTTGCGCCGGGATGATCTTGTCGCAGGGTGGAGCCGCCGCCATCTGGAGGCAGCCGCATCCCGGCCCGCGGGCCTGGAGTTCGTGGATCGGTAGCGCGGATGCGGAAGTGAGGCAGTGATGGGCAAGACCGCAGGCGGTGATTCGAAGAACACGCTCTACTGCTCGTTCTGCGGCAAGAGCCAGCACGAGGTTCGCAAGCTGATTGCGGGCCCGACTGTGTTCATCTGCGACGAGTGCGTGGAGCTGTGCACCGACATCATCCGCGAGGAGAACAAGACCACGCTGGTCAAGAACCGTGACGGGGTCCCGACACCGAAGGACATCCGCAAGGTTCTCGACGACTACGTGATCGGTCAGGAGCACGCCAAGAAGGTCCTCTCGGTCGCCGTGCACAACCACTACAAGCGGTTGGCGCACGGGCAGAAGGGCGGCGAGGTCGAGCTCGCCAAGTCCAACATCCTGCTGATCGGACCGACCGGCTGCGGCAAGACCCTCCTGGCCCAGACCCTGGCCCGCATCCTCGACGTGCCGTTCACCATGGCCGACGCCACGACGCTGACCGAGGCGGGCTACGTCGGCGAGGACGTCGAGAACATCATTCTCAAGCTGCTGCAGGCCGCCGACTACAATGTCGAGCGGGCGCAGCGCGGCATCGTCTACATCGACGAGGTCGACAAGATCAGCCGCAAGTCGGACAACCCGTCGATCACCCGCGACGTCTCGGGCGAGGGCGTGCAGCAGGCCCTGCTGAAGATCATGGAGGGCACCATCGCCTCGGTGCCGCCGCAGGGCGGGCGCAAGCACCCGCAGCAGGAGTTCCTGCAGGTCGACACCACCAACATCCTGTTCATCTGCGGCGGCGCCTTCTCCGGGCTGGAGAAGATCATCTCCCAGCGCGGCCGCGGCAGCTCGCTCGGCTTCGGCGCGGACGTGCGCGGGCCGGATGAGCGGACGACCGGCGAGATCTTCAGCGAGGTCGAGCCCGAGGATCTGCTGAAGTTCGGCCTGATCCCCGAGTTCGTCGGCCGACTGCCGGTGGTGGCCACGCTCGAGGACCTCGACTCGGACGCGCTGATCGAGATCCTGTCCAAGCCGAAGAACGCTCTGGTGAAGCAGTATCAGCGCCTGTTCGAGATGGAGGACGTGCATCTGTCGCTGACAGACGATGCGCTGAAGGGCATCGCCAACCGGGCGATCCAGCGCAAGACCGGCGCGCGCGGCCTGCGCTCGATCATGGAGAGCATCCTGCTCGAGCCGATGTACGACCTGCCGAGCATGAACGGCGTGGTCGAGATCGTGATCAACCGCGAGGTGGTCGAGGGGCGGGCCAAGCCGCTCCTGATCTACGCCGAGAAACAGCAGGAACGCGCCCCCGGCGCCTGAAAGTCCGGGGCGGACAGATCCTGACCGACGTGACAGCCGATGTCGTCCGACATCGGCTGTTTCGTTTCGTAATTGCCGCAGGATGCCGCCTTGGGCTTGCCACTGCGGCATGTTTGCGCTCTTGTGGCCGGGATACGAGGGCTTGCAGCATGTCCGTCTCTTGAACGGCCTCCGGTCATCGCCACGTCTATTGGGCGCGCCGGGTCTCCACCGTCCGGCGCCGGCAGGGCGCCACTTCCCGGGCCGCTGCCCACCCCTTTAAGGCAGAACGCATGTTGAATCTGAACAAAGACACGCTGTACCCGGTGTTGCCTCTGAGGGACATCGTGGTCTTCCCGCACATGATCGTGCCCTTGTTCGTCGGTCGCGAGAAGTCGGTCCGCGCGCTCGAGGACGTGATGAAGGAGGACAAGCAGATCCTCCTGGTCACCCAGCGCAACGCCTCGCAGGACGACCCGTCGCCGACGGAGATCTTCGAGGTCGGCACGATCGGGACGGTGCTGCAGCTGCTGAAGCTGCCCGACGGCACCGTCAAGGTGCTGGTGGAGGGCGTGCGGCGCGCGCGCATCGTGCGCTACGCCGATAATCCGGAATTCTTCCAGGCCCAGGTCGAGCCGCTCGACGATGTCGGCAACGATCCGCAGGAGATCGAGGCGCTGGGCCGGGCCGCGGTCGCCCAGTTCGAGCAGTACATCAAGCTCAACAAGAAGATCCCGCCGGAGGTGCTGGTCTCGGTCAACCAGATCGAGGACGGCGCCAAGCTGGCCGACACCATCGCCGCCCATCTGTCGCTGAAGATCCCCGAGAAGCAGCAGATCCTCGAGATCGCCTCGATCACCGAGCGGCTGGAGAAGGTCTACGGCTTCATGGAGGGTGAGATCGGCGTCCTCCAGGTCGAGAAGCGCATCCGCAGCCGCGTGAAGCGGCAGATGGAGAAGACCCAGCGCGAGTACTACCTGAACGAGCAGCTCAAGGCGATCCAGAAGGAGCTGGGCGAGGGCGAGGACGGCCGCGACGAGGCGGCGGAGATCGAGGAGCGGATCAACAAGATCAAGCTGACCAAGGAGGCCCGCGACAAGGCCATGGCCGAGCTGAAGAAGCTGCGGTCGATGAGCCCGATGTCGGCCGAGGCCACGGTGGTCCGCAACTATCTCGACTGGATGCTGTCGATCCCCTGGAAGCAGCGCACCCGGATCAAGAAGGACCTGCTGCACGCCGAGCAGGTGCTGAACGACGACCACTACGGCCTGGAGAAGGTCAAGGAGCGCGTCCTCGAGTACCTGGCGGTGCAGCAGCGGACCAGCAAGATCCGCGGCTCGATCCTGTGCCTGGTCGGCCCGCCGGGCGTCGGCAAGACCTCGCTCGGCAAGTCGATCGCCAAGGCCACCGGCCGCAACTTCGTGCGCATGTCGCTCGGCGGCGTCCGCGACGAGGCGGAGATCCGCGGCCACCGGCGGACTTATATCGGCTCCATGCCCGGCAAGATCATCCAGGGCATGAAGAAGGCGAAGTCGTCGAACCCGCTGTTCCTGCTCGATGAGATCGACAAGCTGGGCGCCGACTACCGCGGCGATCCCTCCTCGGCGCTGCTCGAGGTGCTGGATCCGGAGCAGAACTCGACCTTCAACGACCACTATCTCGAGGTCGATTACGACCTGTCGGACGTGATGTTCATCTGCACGGCCAACAGCCTGCGCATGCCGCAGCCGCTGATGGACCGCATGGAGATCATCCGCATCCCCGGCTACACCGAGGATGAGAAGGTCGAGATCGCGAAGCGCCACCTGATCCAGAAGCAGGCCGAGGCCAACGGCCTGAAAAAGGGCGAGTGGACGCTGACCGAAGAGGCTCTGCGCGATCTGATTCGCTACTACACCCGGGAGGCGGGCGTCCGCAGCCTGGAGCGCGAGATCGCGAGCCTGGCGCGCAAGGCGGTGCGCGAGATCCTGTCCACCGACACCAAGAAGATCGTCGTCAAGCCGGAGGATCTCGAGAAATACGCCGGCGTGCGCAAGTTCCGCTTCGGCGAGGCGGAGCTGGAGGACATGGTCGGCGTCGTCACCGGCCTGGCCTGGACCGAGGTCGGCGGCGAGATCCTGTCGATCGAGGCGGTGCCGGTCCCCGGCCGCGGCCGCGTGGTCGCCACCGGCAAGCTGGGCGACGTGATGAAGGAATCGGTGCAGGCGGCGGAGAGCTTCGCCAAGGCCCGCGCCGTGTCCTTCGGCATCAAGCCGACGCTGTTCGGCAAGCGCGACATCCATGTCCATGTGCCGGAGGGGGCGACCCCGAAGGACGGGCCGTCGGCGGGCGTCGCCATGGTCACCGCGATCGTCTCGGCCCTGACCGGAAACCCGGTCCGCCGCGACGTGGCGATGACCGGCGAGGTCACCCTGCGTGGGCGCGTGCTGCCGATCGGTGGGCTGAAGGAGAAGCTGTTGGCGGCCGTCCGGGCGGGCATCAAGACCGTGATTATTCCCAAGGAGAATGAAAAAGACCTTGCGGATATTCCGGATTCGGTGAAGAAGGCCCTGGCAATCCTGCCGACGACCAATGTCGAGGAGGTTCTGAAGAACGCCTTGGTGCGTCCTCTGGAGCCGATCGAGTGGAAGGATACGGATGTGGACGACATCGCCCCCGTCGCCGCCGATGGCGACGACGAAGCGGTGATCCGCCACTGACGGATCGTAGCGGCCCTGGAACTTGGCGGATTTCCATGCGTTTCAGGGCCGCCGACGATTGACCGTGTTTCCGCGATACGCTTACATTTCGTGACGTTTCGGTGTCGGGAAAGGGCGCATCGAACGGTTGTCGGTTTGGAATGTACCTAGCCTGCATCCGGCAAACCCGCCGGAACGACCAACACAGAGCCTAAAGGAGGCCGACACGTGAACAAGAACGATCTCGTCGCACACGTCGCGGAAAGCACCGGTCTGTCGCGTGCCGATGCTGGCAACGCCATCGACAGCTTCATCGATGGTGTTACCAAGACGTTGACGAAGGGGGGGGAAGTCCGCCTCGTTGGGTTCGGCACTTTCGGTGTTGCGCAGCGCGCTGCTTCCGAAGGCCGCAATCCGCGGACCGGCGAGACCATCAAGATCGCCGCCTCCAAGCAGGTCAAGTTCAAGGCCGGCAAGGGCCTGAAGGACGCCGTCAACAACGCCGGCGGCAAGAAGAAGTAAGCCTCCGCGCGTATGCCCGAACCGGCCGGTCGGCGCCTCGGCCCGACCGGCCGCTTCACGTCTGGATCCGGCGGGATCGGCCCGCCGGTCCGCCCGGGCGATTAGCTCAGTCGGTAGAGCATCGGTTTTACACACCGAGTGTCGGCGGTTCGAGCCCGTCATCGCCCACCAGTTTCCGGCGGCATCCGCCGCCAGAGCGATCCTCCGAATCCGCCGATGCGGAGGCCGCGAAAATCCCGCTCCGCCCGCTGGCAATTCAAGTTGACAGCCCCCGGTGCAGCGGGTATCTCAAGCGCCTCGCCGCGACGAGCGGCCAGATGCGCGGGTGTAGCTCAGTTGGTTAGAGCGCCGGCCTGTCACGCCGGAGGCCGCGGGTTCAAGTCCCGTCACTCGCGCCACTTCCTGCTTTCCGGTCTCGTTCCGGGCTTCGGCGCCTCGCCGACCGCCCCGGTGTCGTGCCGGCACCCTGCGCGGGTGTAGCTCAGTTGGTTAGAGCGCCGGCCTGTCACGCCGGAGGCCGCGGGTTCAAGTCCCGTCACTCGCGCCACTTCCCTCACGACTTCGTCGATATTTGCGCCGGGCCGGTCTCGACTCACCCGATCCTTGCTAGGGCCGGAAAGGTCTGGAGGAACCAGATCGAGACATCGGTCATCCGGCCGGACATCATGAACACCCCCATCGCGATCAGCACGAGACCGGCGCCCCGCTGCAGATGCCGGCCGAGCCCGCGCATGGATCTCAGCCGGGCGAGGACCCGGTTGGCGAACAGGGCGCTCAACAGGAAGGGCACGCCGAGGCCGAACGAGTAGAGCCCGAGCAGGGCGATGCCGTTCTGGACCGTCGCGGCCGAGGCGCTGATGGTCAGGATCGCGCCCAGCACAGGGCCGATGCAGGGCGTCCAGCCGAAGGCGAAAGCCAGGCCGAGGACATAGGCCGCGGTGGGATGGCCGCCGCGGAGATCGGCGTGGACCCGCAGCTCCCGCTGGAGCCAGCCGAATCGCAGCAGTCCGGTCATGAACAGCCCGAACAGGGTGACGAGCGCGCCGCCCGCGAGATTCGCCTCGTAGCGGTAGGAGAGCAGGAGCTGCCCGAGCGCGGTGGCGCTGGCGCCGAGCAGGACGAACACGGTCGAGAAGCCGAGGACGAAGAACAGGCCCGACCCCAGCACGGCGAGCCGGTCGCCGGTGCCGCCCCGAAGGTCTTCGAGGGACCGTCCGGCGACATAGGAGAGATAGCCCGGCACCAGCGGCAGCACGCAGGGCGACAGGAACGAGACGACGCCGGCGGCGAAGGCCGTCATGAGGCCGATGCCGGAGAGTTCACCCACGTTGATCCACTCCGATCAGGATCCGAGGCATCGGTCCAGCGGCTGTCGCCGCGCGACTGGGCATCAGGATCGCAGGTACTTCACCAGCGCCGCGATCCCGAGCAGCAGGAGGATGACGACCAGAATCCAGATCACCGCCATCCCCCCAGCCCATCATTCCTTGCATCATATCCATGTGAATGGTTCCGCCTCATGGCGCCGACCTCTCGTGGGGCGTGGCCGGCGCCACCGCAGCCGCGCTCTCGGACCAGGCGCATCGCCAGGTCGCCATGGACCTGTCGGCGCCGGCGGCGGCAGCCGGGCCCGTCCGCGTCGAGCCAGCTCGTGGCGTCATCATACGCCACCTGCCTCTCTGCGATGAGGGCCGGCTCGTCGGAGGACTTTGGTTCTGCCATCAGAACCAGCTCCGCAGCCGGTCCCAGAAGGACGGCTCCGGCTCGGGATGCGCCTCGTTCGTCAGTGCATTCACATAGACGACGAGGTTGACCGGATCGAAGGCGAGCCCGTGGAAATTGGCCCGCAGATTGCCCTCGCGGTCGATGATATGGGTGACGACGCCGTGGAGCTCGACCCCGTCCTCGATCTCCTTGAACTGATGGCCGAAGCGCTTCACCAGGTTGCGGGTGTCCTCGGGGCGGTCGGGGCCGCTGGTCAGGAACACCCAATTCACCGGGTCGAGATTGTGGGCGCGGCCGTAGCCCGTCATCACCTCGGGCTTGTCGCGGACCGGATCGGTGGTGATGGTGACGAACTGCACCCGGTCGCGCATCGGCGTCTCATTCACCTTTTCCTGGACGCGGGCGATCAGGTCGGCGTGCAGCGGGCATTCCTCCGTGCAGCTGGCGTAGATGAAATGCAGCACCACGACCTTGCCCCTGAGATCCGCCAGGGAGACCGGGTGGCCGTCGGCGTCCTGCAGCGTGAAGTCGACCGACCGCCAGCCATCCTTCGGCTCGAAGTACTTCTCCTGCTCGCGGAGGCGATCCTCGACATCGTGCAGGGAGTGAGCCGCCGCGGCCACGGGAAGCGCGGCACTCAGCAGCAAACCCAGCAGCGCCGGCCGGGCGCGCATCGGCAAGATCATTGCCTCATTCCGTTCGCTCGAAATGCGGAAGGCGGGCCGGGGACCCGAAGACCCCGGCCCGATCGGGCTCAGCCGCCCTGCTTCTGCGGCGTGGCGCCCTGCTCCTGAGGCTGCGCCCTGGACTGCATCATCTTGTTGCAGCTCTCCATCATCTGACTCATCTGGGTCATCATGTTCATCATCGGCATCATGCCCTGGCCCTGCATCATGCCCTCCATCGGCTGCTGGGGCGTCGCGGGCGGCTGCGCCGGGGGCTGTTGCTCTTGAGCGAGAACGGCGCCGGTCAGTCCGGCGACGAGGGCACCGGCAATGAGCAGGGTGCTGAAGCGGTTACGCATGATCTTTCCCTTTCCGGTTGTGACGGTGGTTCGCTCCGTGTCGCGCCATGAACCTATGGCGCGGGTTCGTCCGGCTTCGCGGGCGGAGCCGGAACGGCATCTGCTGCCGTGCTCCCGGTCTTGCTGCATGCCTTCATCGTGCAGAGACCCAAGGCGCACATGGCGGCGCAGGGGGCGAGCGACAGCAGGATCGGGGCGATGCCGGCGGCGACCAGCCAGGGCCAGCCGAACCAGAGGCCGCCTCCCGCTACGACGGCCGCGGCCAGGATCAAAGCGCCCCTGCCGCCGAGCCAGGGACGCACCCTGTCGGCCAGGCCGGGTCTGGGCAATGCGTTCGAGGTCAGGTCGGTCATAGTCTCTTCTCCTCGGTTGTGGGGGAAGGACCGGCAGCGGTGCCGTCCATGCCTTGTCGGATCAGGGCCTTCACCTCGGGGCTGTCCCATTCCAGGGGCCCGGTGGCCCGGCCGACCTCGCGGCCCTCGCCGTCGATCAGCAGCGTGGTCGGAATGCCGACGATGGTGAGGGCCCGGGTCGAGGCGTTCGGCGGGTCGAGATAGACCGCGAGATGCTTGAGCCCGACCTCGCCGAAGAAGGCGCGGACCGGGTCGAGGCCGCCGCGGTCGATCGACAGCGCGACCACCTGGAGGTCCGGGCCGCCCATCTCCGCCTGCAGCCGGTCGAGCGATGGCATCTCCTTGCGGCAGGGCGCGCACCAGGTCGCCCAGATGTTGAGCAGCACGGTGCGGCCTCTGAAGCCGCCGAGGTTGAGCGGGCTGCCGTCGGTGTCGGTGAAGCCGAAGGCCGGCACTGGGACCGGCTCGTCGTGCAGAACCAGACGGGACACCGGGGCAGTCGACGCCGGGCTCGGCGCCTGGTCGCCGGATCGGCCGGAGACCAGCGCGATGCCGGCGATCACACCGGCGACGAGCCAGAGCGACAGGATCAGCCTCAGGCGTCGGTATGGCAGGAGGGCGCCCATCGCCGTGCGTCATTCCACGGCGTAGACCGTGGGCGCCGCCCCGTCCTTGGTCACGGCGTAGATCGTGAACGGCCCGGCCTTCTCCCCGACCATGCCGGGCGATCCCATCGGCATGCCGGGCAGGGTGATGCCGGCTATCTTCGGCCGTTCCGCCAGCAGCTTGCGGATCACGCCGACCGGGACGTGCCCGTCGACGACGTAGCCGTCGACGAACATGGTGTGGCAGCCCTCGACATCGGCGGGCACGCCGGCATCGGCGCTGATCTGGGCGAGGTCGTTCGTCGGCTTGACCTCGACCGTGAAGCCGTTGTCGCGGAGATAGGTGGCATAGCCCTCGCAGCAGCTGCATTGCGGGTTCTTGTACAGGGTCGCCGCGACCGGATCGGCCAGGGCCGGCGACGACAGGGCCAGGATCGCGAGAACGGCGGCAATGCGGGACATATGGTTCATCTCAGGTTCTCCAGTCGGGAAAGAGGTGGTTCACGCCACCCGGAAGACGGTCATCAGCCCCGCCACCTGGTGGTCCATGACATGGCAGTGCAGCATCCAGTCGCCGGGGTTGTCGGCGACGAAGGCGAGCTCGACCGTGTCCTTCGGCGCGAAGAGCACGGTGTCGCTCCATTGGCGGTGTGGAACGGGGGTGCCGTTGCGGCTCAGCACCCGGAAGCTGAAGCCGTGGACATGCATCGGATGCCACCAGGCGGTCCGGTTGCGGATGGTCAGCACGCAGCTCTGTCCGCGCTGCAGGGTGAAGAGCGGCGGCATGCCGGCGCTGCCGTCGCCGGTCATCGCCATGCCGTTGATCGCCCAGGCGGCGCCGCCTCGCATGCCGGGCGTCGCCGTGCCGTGCATTCCGCCCATCCCGCTCATGGCGCCGCCGCCCATCATCCCGCCTTCGAGCGTCAGCTCGTGGCGTTCGGCGGTGGCGGGGTCGGGCTCGGGCAGCGGGTTCGGCGGCAGGCGCAGCGGCGTGTCGGGCGGCGGCTGGGCCCGGAGCGGCGGCTCCTTGCCATAGGCCAGGGTGGCAAGCGTGTAGGCGAGCCCGTCGTAGAAGTCATCGACCACCCGGTAATGCCGACCGGGCTCGCCCTGCATGTCGATGACGACGTCGAGCCGCATGGCCGGGCCGAGCAGCAGGCGACCGCACTCAGGCTCGTGCGGATCGCAGGGCTGGCCGTCGACCGCCAACACCACCGGGCGATGGCCCTCGACGCGCAGCGCCATGATCCGGGCGAGCGCGGCGTTGATCAGGCGAAGGCGGACGCGCTCGCCGGCCCGCACCGGCTGGTCGGCAGGGGCGGTGCCGTTCAGCGTCACCCAGTTGCCGACCCGGCCGGCCATCGCGGCCTCCATGCCGTTGCCGAAGCCGGCGGCGATCCGACCGTCCCGAGACAGCCGCCAGTCGGCGAGCAGCCAGACGAGGTCTCGGTCGACCGCGACCGGCTCGGCCTCCTCGACGATCAGGACGCCGGCGAGGCCGCGTCCGAACTGCTCCAGGCTGTTGGCGTGCGGGTGGTACCAGAAGGTTCCGGCATCGGGCGGCGTGAAGGCGTAGGTGAAGCCCTCGCCGGGCCGGATCGGCGGCTGGGTCAGGCCGGGCACGCCGTCCATGGCGTTGGGCAGGCGGATACCGTGCCAGTGCACCGTGGTGTCCTGGCCGAGCCGGTTCTCGACCAAGAGCCGCAGCGGTTCGCCCTGCCGGACTCGGATCTCCGGGCCCGGCACTCGCCCGTCATAGCCCCAGATCGGGGTCGAGTCTTCGCCGAGCAAAGCAGCGTGCCCCGGCTCGGCGGTCAAGGTGACGGTCCTCGGCCCAGCCGGGGCCGCACGCGCCCGGGGCAGCCAGGGCGACAGGGCGGCCGCAGCGCCTCCGAGCAATGCGGCGCGCCGGCCGAGGGCCGGTTGGATTGGAAAAGGTTGGGTCACGTCCGTCGATCCCGTCGGCGACGACGATCGGCCGCGGGCGAGGCCCGTCAGACCGAAAGCGTCAGGAAACGGCCCACACGAGGCAGGGCGCGGCTCAGGCGCGGACGGTGGGTCTGGGAGGGAAGGGATCGGGGGCGGTGACGCGGCCGGCGCGGGTCAGCGTCGGCGCCGGGTCATGCGCGACACGGCCTTGGTCGACGGGTTCGGCGACCCGGGGCGGAACCGCCGGAACCGGCGCGCAGGCCACGGCGCAGGGCATGCCGATTGCCGCCTTCAGCGGCGTGCCGGCATCGTCGCCGCACGGCATGGACCCATGGTGGTCCATTTCGGCATGGACCGGGGCGCAGCCGGCCATGGGCGCTCCCAGGCTCGCCTGCATCGGCAGGGCGAGTGCGAAGACCAGCAGGGCCAGAAGCCCGACCAGCCGGCGCAGGAGGAGCGATCTCATGCCCAAGAACATAGTGCCGTTGGAGGCCCCTGGCAAACGACCCGGCTTGGCTCGGCGGACGCGATGTCTGAGGCTGCCTCGGTCCCTGTCCGGCGTCAGTCCGGCCGGGCGCTGCCCTCGTACATGAAGGACATCGGCTTCGGCCCTGGCATGTAGCCGGTCTCGATGCGATCGACGCGGAACCCGCTCGACTCGATCATGGCCTGGATCGGCCGGTTGAGATGGCAGCCGCCGCTGATGCGCCTCCAGGCAGGCGTCAGCCAATCCTGCCACCAGCGAACACCCGCGTCTGGTGCCAGCCCATGCTCGACGAAGAGCAGCCGCCCGGCCGGACGAAGCACGCGGCGCATTTCGCCGAGCGCCCGGGAAGCGTCCGGGATCGTGCACAGGGTCCAGGTCGTGACGACGGTGTCGATGCTGCGGTCGTCCAGCGGGATCGCCTCGGCGGAGCCGCCGACGAACACCGCCGACTTTTGCCTCCGGCCCGCGGTCGACCGGGCCTTGGTGATGAGCCACGGGTCCGGCTCGAGGCCCAGGACCTCGCGGGCGGGGGCCCGATAGAATGGCAGGTTCAGCCCCGAGCCGACGCCGATCTCCAGGACGCGCCCTTCCGCCGAACCGATCACCCGCTCGCGGTAGGGCAGGAGACGGCGGTTGCGCATGGCTAGATGGCAGAGCCTCGGCAAGATGACGCTGTTGTAGAAGCCCATGGCTCGCACTCCTCGGCTTGGAGGGAGGGCGGTTCTGCTCTGGAGCCCGATTATCGCACCAACTGCCTGCTGCGCGGCATTGCGCGTGCCAAGCATCGGTCTGGGGGCACGATCCAGGTCAGTCCATACGAGTTGCGCCAGTCGCGGATACCCGACATGGAGCCGGCCAAGCTGATGATGGTGCTCGCCCGATCCGGGAGGGCTGAAGATCCCTGCAAAATCATGCGGTTGAGAAGCATTCGCAATTACCAAATGTGGCGGAAATTCGCTTCTCTCATACGACATGCCGGCCTATAAAGGCCGCGCCGGAAGGGCACCGGGATGGACGGCCCTCTCGACGAGAAAAGAGATTTGGGGTGGAGCGCCTGCCGATCACGATCGCGCAGGCTCCACGTGTGACGGGTGAGCGATGACGACCTCTCTTGTATCGGAGTACTTTCCGATCCTCGTCTTCCTGGCGATCGCCATCGTGATCGCCGGAGCCGCGGTCGGTGCGTCCCTCATCGTCGGCAAGCAGAATCCGGACAGCGAGAAGCTCTCCGCCTATGAGTGCGGCTTCGACGCCTTCGCCGACGCCCGCTCGAAGTTCGACGTCCGGTTCTACCTGGTCTCGATCCTGTTCATCATCTTCGACCTGGAAGTGGCCTTCCTGTTCCCCTGGGCGGTGGCGCTCAAGGACATCGGCATGTTCGGCTTCTGGTCGATGATGGTGTTCCTCGGTGTCCTGACCGTCGGCTTCATCTACGAGTGGAAGAAGGGAGCGCTGGAATGGGAGTGAGCGTGACAGAGCCGACGAGCCCCGTGGGCGTCGGCACGCCGATCCCGCCGGGCGCCGGGCAGGACGCGGTGATCCGCGCCGCCAATGCCGAGATCCAGGACCGGGGCTTTCTCCTGACCCAGTTCGACGCGCTGCTCGACTGGGCGCGCACCGGGTCGCTGTGGCCGATGACCTTCGGCCTGGCCTGCTGCGCGGTGGAGATGATTCACGCCTATATGCCGCGCTATGACCTGGACCGACTCGGGGTGATCCCGCGGCCTAGCCCGCGCCAGTCCGACGTCATGATCGTCGCCGGTACGCTGACCAACAAGATGGCCCCGGCCCTGCGCAAGGTCTACGACCAGATGCCGGAGCCGCGCTGGGTCATCTCGATGGGCTCCTGCGCCAATGGCGGCGGCTACTACCACTACTCCTACTCGGTGGTGCGCGGCTGCGACCGCATCGTGCCGGTCGACATCTACGTCCCGGGCTGCCCGCCGACCGCGGAGGCGCTGGTCTACGGCATCATGCAGCTGCAGAAGAAGATCCGGCGCGGCAACCGGATCGTCCGCTGAGGGATCGGGAAGCAAGGAATGGCATCGATCCAGGAACTGACCGAGCTCGGTGCGGCCGTCGTGGCGGCCCTGGGCGAGGATGTGCTCGCGCATGCGGTGTCGCCGACGGCCGAGCTGACCCTGACCGCCCGGCGCGAGGCGATCGTCCGGGTGCTGACCCATCTGCGCGACGCGCCCGACACCCTGTTCGAGCAGCTGACCGACATCTGCGGCGCCGACTATCCGAGCCGGCCGGAGCGACTCGAGGTCGTCTACCACCTGCTCAGCTTCAAGCATAACCGCCGGATCCGGGTGAAGGTGACGACCGACGAGGACACGCCGGTGCCCTCCGCCGCCGGCGTCTTCCCGGCGGCCACCTGGTTCGAGCGTGAGGCCTGGGACCTGTACGGCATCTTCTTCGCCGATAATCCGGACCTGCGCCGCATCCTCACCGATTACGGTTTCGAGGGGCATCCGCTGCGCAAGGATTTCCCGCTGACCGGCTATGTCGAGGTCCGCTACGACACCGAGCAGAAGCGGGTGGTCTACGAGCCGGTGAAGCTGACCCAGGATTTCCGCACCTTCGACTTCCTCAGCCCGTGGGAGGGCATGACGCGGCAAGGTCCGGTTCTGCCGGGCGACGAGAAGGCCGCGCTGAACGAGCCCAAGGCGTAAGCACCATGGCCGAGACCCAGATCAAGCCCTACACCATGAATTTCGGGCCGCAGCACCCGGCGGCGCACGGCGTGCTGCGCCTGGTGCTGGAGCTCGACGGCGAGGTGGTGGAGCGGGCCGATCCGCATATCGGGCTGCTGCACCGCGGCACCGAGAAGCTGATCGAGTACAAGACCTACATGCAGGCGACGCCGTATTTCGATCGCCTGGACTACGTCGCCCCGATGAACCAGGAGCACGCCTTCGCCCTGGCGGTGGAGCGGCTGCTCGGCATCACTCCGCCGGAGCGCGGCCAGTACATCCGCGTGCTGTTCGCCGAGATCGGGCGTGTGCTCAACCATCTTCTCAACATCACGACCTATGCCCTTGATGTTGGGGCGGTTACCCCCTCGCTCTGGGGCTTCGAGGAGCGCGAGCTCCTGATGGAGTTCTACGAACGCGTCTCGGGCGCCCGGCTGCACGCCAACTACTTCCGTCCTGGCGGCGTCACCCAGGACATGCCGGCTGGGCTGGCCGACGACATCTGGGCCTATACCGAGCGCTTCCCGAAATTCGTCGACGACCTCGAGAGCCTGCTGACCGAGAACCGGATCTTCAAGCAGCGCCTGGTCGACATCGGCGTGGTCACGGCCGAGCAGGCCAAGGCCTGGGGCTTCTCCGGCCCGATGCTGCGCGCCTCCAACATCGCCTGGGACCTGCGCAAGGCGCAGCCCTACGACGTCTATGACCGGGTGGAGTTCGATGTGCCGGTCGGCCTGACCGGCGACTGCTACGCCCGCTACCTGCTGCGGGTCGAGGAGATGCGCCAGTCCAACCGCATCATCCGGCAGTGCCTGGAGCAGATGCCAAAGGACGGGCCGGTCCGCGTCAACGACCGCAAGGTGTCGCCGCCGCCGCGGGCCGAGATGAAGCGCTCGATGGAAGCGCTGATCCACCACTTCAAGCTCTACACCGAGGGCTATCACGTCCCGGCCGGCGAGACCTATGCCGCGGTCGAGGCGCCGAAGGGCGAGTTCGGCGTCTATCTGGTCGCGGATGGCACCAACCGGCCGTATCGCTGCCGAATCCGGGCCCCGGGCTTCGCCCATCTGCAGGGGCTCGACTTCATGAGCCGGGGACACATGCTGGCCGATACCGTCGCGATCATCGGCAGCCAGGACATCGTGTTCGGGGAGATCGACCGATGAAGGCCGCAGGCATTGCGCCGGAGGCGGAGCAGCCGAAGGAATTCGCCTTCACGCCCGAGAATCTCGAGCGGGCGAAGCGCATCATCGCCAAGTATCCCGAGGGCCGGCAGCAGAGCGCGGTGATCCCGCTGCTCGACATCGCCCAGCGCCAGCACCACAACTGGCTGCCGCGGGCGGCGATGGACTATGTCGCCGACCTGCTGGAGGTGCCGCGGATCCGGGTGTACGAGGTCGCCAGCTTCTACACCATGTTCAACAAGGCGCCGGTCGGCCGCCACTTCTTCCAGGTCTGCACCACGACGCCGTGCTGGCTGCGCGGCTCGGGCGAGGTGATGCAGGCGCTGAAGGACAAGACCGGCTGCGGCAACCACGAGACCAGCGAGGACGGCCAGTTCACCGTGCTCGAGGTCGAGTGCCTGGGCGCCTGCGTCAACGCCCCGATGGTCCAGATCAACGACGATTTCTACGAGGATCTGGACTACGACAAGACGGTCGAGATCATCGAGGCGCTGAAGGCCGGCAAGCCGACCACGCCGGGCCCGCAGAACGGCCGTACCCATTCCGAGGCCCTGTCCGGCGCGACCACGCTGCTGGACCGGAAGCCGGGGCACCGGCCGGCCGTGCCAACCTCGGTCGCTGGGCAGCCCGTGCCCCCGTCCGCGGAGCCGGCCCACACCCCGGCCAAGCCGGGTGAGGTGACGAGCGAGGCGCCCCCGGCCGAGACCGTGGCCAGACAGGGCGAGGCCTCGCCCGGCGCCCATCGCGGCGACGCGACGCCGGAGAAGAAGGCCCGCGCCAAGGAAAAGATCGATCCGCCCGGCCGCCAGACCGGCACCAAGGACACGGGAGAGAAGTGATGCTGCGCGACGAAGACCGCATCTTCACCAATCTCTACGGCTGGGACGACTGGGGCCTGGAAGGCGCCCGGCGCCGCGGCATCTGGAGCGACACCAGGGCGCTGGTCGACCTGGGCCGCGACAAGATCATCGAGGAGATCAAGGCATCCGGCCTGCGCGGCCGCGGCGGCGCTGGTTTCCCGACCGGCATGAAGTGGTCCTTCATGCCGAAGGAGAGCAAGGACGGGCGCCCGAGCTACCTCGTCATCAACGCCGACGAGTCGGAGCCGGGCACCTGCAAGGACCGCGAGATCCTGCGCTTCGACCCGCACCGGCTGATCGAGGGCGCGCTGCTGGCCTCCTTCGCCATGGGTGCCCACGCCTGCTACATCTACATCCGCGGCGAGTTCTACGCCGAGGCGTCGAACATGCAGGTCGCGATCGACCAGGCCTATGACGCCGGCCTGCTCGGCAAGAACGCGGCCGGCACCGGCTGGGACTTCGACCTGTACCTGCACCGCGGCGCCGGCGCCTATATCTGCGGCGAGGAGACGGCGCTGCTGGAGAGCCTGGAGGGCAAGAAGGGCCAGCCGCGCAACAAGCCGCCATTCCCGGCCGGCGCCGGCCTCTATGGCTGCCCGACCACGGTCAACAACGTCGAGACCATCGCCGTGGTCGGCGAGATCCTGCGCCGCGGCAGCGGCTGGTTCGCCGGCATCGGCCGGCCGAAGAACCAGGGCACCAAGCTGTACTGCATCTCCGGCCATGTGAACCAGCCCTGCAACGTCGAGGAGGCGCTCGGCATCCCGATGCGGGAGCTGATCGAGCGCCATGCCGGCGGCGTCCGCGGCGGCTGGGACAACCTGAAGGCGGTGATCCCCGGCGGCTCCTCGGCCCCGATCCTGCCGAAGGACATCTGCGACACCGTCCTGATGGACTTCGACGCGCTGCGCGAGGTCAAGTCGGCGCTCGGCACCGCCGGGTTGATCGTCATGGACAAGTCGACCGACGTGATCTACGCGGTCGCCCGCCTGTCGCGCTTCTACATGCATGAGAGCTGCGGCCAGTGCACGCCATGCCGCGAGGGCGCGGGCTGGCTGTACCGGGTGATGCAGCGCATGGTCACCGGCGACGCGCGGTCGGACGAGATCGACATGCTGCTCGAGGTGACGAAGCAGATCGAAGGCCACACGATCTGCGCCCTGGGCGACGCGGCCGCCTGGCCGGTCCAGGCGCTGATCCGGCATTTCCGCGACGAGATGGAGCAGCGGATCCGCGACTATCGCGACCGCGCCTATCGCCGCGAAGCCGCGGAGTAGGAAGGCACCGATGCCCAAGCTGACGATTGACGGGATCGAGATCGAGGTCGAGCCGGGCACGTCGGTGCTGCAGGCCTGCGAACGCCTCGGCATCGAGGTGCCGCGCTTCTGCTACCACGACCGCCTGTCGGTTCCGGCCAACTGCCGGATGTGCCTGGTGGAGATGGAGAAGTCGCCGAAGCCGATCGCGTCCTGCGCGATGCCGGCCGGCGACGGCATGGTGATCAAGACCAACACCGAGGTGGTGCGCAAGGCGCGCCACGGCGTGATGGAGTTCCTGCTGATCAACCATCCGCTCGACTGCCCGATCTGCGACCAGGGCGGCGAGTGCGACCTGCAGGACCAGGCCGTGGCCTACGGCTTTGACCGTGGCCGCTACACCGAAGGCAAGCGGGCGGTGACCGACAAGTATCTCGGCCCGCTGATCGAGACCTTCATGACCCGGTGCATCCAGTGCACCCGCTGCATCCGCTTCATCGACGAGATCGCCGGCGTGCCGGTGCTCGGCGGCGTGTTCCGCGGCGAGCACATGGAGATCACCACCTATGTCGAGCAGGCGATCGCCTCCGAGCTGTCGGGCAACCTGATCGACGTCTGCCCGGTCGGGGCGCTGACCTCCAAGCCCTACGCCTTCAGCGCCCGGCCCTGGGAGCTGCGGAAGACCGAGACGATCGACGTGCTCGATGCCGTCGGCTCGAACATCCGCATCGACGCCCGTGGCGGGGAGGTGATGCGCGTGCTGCCGCGGCTGCATGAGGACGTGAACGAGGAGTGGATCAGCGACAAGACCCGCTTCGCCGTCGACGGGCTGAAGCGTCGCCGCCTCGACCGGCCCTATGTCCGGCGTGACGGCAAGCTGCAGCCGACGAGCTGGGCCGAGGCCTTCCAGGCGATCGCCGGCAAGGTCAAGGGACTGGACGGCAGGCGCATGGCGGCGATCGCCGGCGACACCGTCGACGCCGAGGCCATGGTGGCGCTGAAGGACCTGATGGCCGCCTTCGGGTCGCCGAACCTCGACTGCCGCCAGGACGGAGCGAAGCTGCCGGCCGGGCCGCGCGGCGCCTATCTGTTCAACAGCGGCATCGCCGGGATCGAGCAGGCCGACGTCATCCTCCTGGTCGGCACCAACCCGCGCTCCGAGGCCGCGATCGTCAACGCCCGCATCCGCAAGCGCTGGCTGAAGATGGGGCTGACGGTCGGCGTGGTCGGGCCGAATGTCGACCTGACCTACCGCACCCGCCATCTCGGCGCCGGGCCGGAGACGCTGGCAGCCATCGCCGACGGCAGCAACGATTTCGCCGAGGTGCTGCGCAACGCCAAGGCGCCGCTGCTGATCGTGGGGCAAGGGGCTCTGGCCCGCGAGGACGGCGCCCAGGTGCTGGCCGCCTGCCGCCGGATTGCCGAGACCTGTGGCCTAGTCCGCGACGGCTGGAACGGCTTCAACGTGCTGCACACCGCGGCGGCGCGGGTCGGCGGCCTCGACCTCGGCTTCGTGCCGGGGCCGGGCGGGCGCGACGTCGCCGGCATCCTCGACGGTGCCAGCAAGGGTGAGATCGACTTCGTCTGGCTGCTCGCGGCCGACGAGATCGACACCGGCCGCCTGGGCAAGGCCTTCGTGGTCTATCAGGGCCATCATGGCGACCGCGGCGCCCATCGCGCCGACGTGATCCTGCCGGGCGCGGCCTACACCGAGAAGAACGCGACCTACGTCAACACCGAAGGCCGCGTGCAGCAGGCCCGCATGGCGGTGTTCCCGCCGGGCGAGGCGCGCGAGGACTGGAAGATCCTGCGCGCCGCCAGCGAGGTCATGGGCCGCAAGCTGCCCTATGACAGCCTGCGCGATGTGCGCCAGCGCCTGGTGGCGGTGAACCCGATCTTCGGGGCCATCGACACCCAGGCGCCGGGCGAGTGGGGGGCGTTCGGCGCCGAGGGCCCGATGGGCTCGGCGCCCTTCGCCTCGGCGGTCGAGAACTTCTACATGACGGACCCGATCACCCGCGCCTCGGAGACGATGGCGCAGTGCATCGACGAGATCCTGGGCCAGCACAAGGCGGCGGCGGAGTAACGCGATGGGCTTCTGGAGCGGATACGCCTGGCCGACGGTTCTCGTCGTCCTTCAGATCATCGCGATCGTCCTGCCGCTGATCATCGCGGTGGCCTACCTGACCTATGCCGAGCGCAAGGTCATGGCCGCGATGCAGCTGCGCCAGGGCCCGATGGTGGTCGGTCCCTTCGGTCTGCTGCAGCCGATCGCCGACGGCCTCAAGCTGCTGAGCAAGGAAACGATCATCCCGTCCGGCGCCAACCGGATGCTGTTCATCCTGGCGCCGATGATCACCTTCTTCCTCAGCCTCGTGGCCTGGGCGGTGATCCCGTTCGACGACGGCTGGGTGCTGGCCGACATCAATGTCGGCGTGCTGTACCTGTTCGCGATCTCCTCGCTCGGCGTCTACGGCATCATCATCGCCGGCTGGTCGTCGAACTCGAAATACGCCTTCCTCGGCGGCCTGCGATCCGCGGCGCAGATGGTGTCCTACGAAGTCTCGATCGGCTTCGTCATCATCACCGTGCTGCTCTGCGTCGGCTCGCTGCGGATCTCCGACATCGTCAAGGCGCAGGAGACCATCTGGTTCGCGATCCCGCTGCTGCCGATGTTCGTGATCTTCTTCATCTCGGCCTTGGCCGAGACGAACCGGGCGCCGTTCGACCTGCCCGAGGGCGAATCCGAGATCACCGGCGGCTTCATGGTCGAATACTCGTCCATGACCTACGCGCTGTTCTTCCTCGGCGAATACGCCAACATGATCCTGATGAGCGGGATGACCTCGATCCTGTTCCTCGGCGGTTGGCTGCCGCCCTTCGGCGTGGCGCCGTTCACCTGGATCCCCGGCGTGATCTGGTTCGTGCTGAAGATCCTCTTCTGCCTGTTCGTCTTCATCTGGGTCCGGGCGACGCTGCCGCGCTTCCGCTACGACCAGCTGATGCGCCTGGGCTGGAAGGTGTTCCTGCCGTTCTCGCTGGCCTGGGTGGTCATCACCGCCGGCGTGCTCACCGCCTTCGGCTGGCTGCCGAACTGAGAGGCCGAGACCATGGCGTTCATCGACCGCACCGCCCGCAGCCTCCTGCTCAAGGAAATCCTGGGCGGCCTGGCGCTGACCTTCCGCTACATGTTCAAGCAGAAGGCGACGCTGAACTATCCGTTCGAGAAGGGCCCGCTCAGCCCGCGCTTCCGCGGCGAGCACGCGCTGCGCCGCTATCCCAGCGGCGAGGAGCGCTGCATCGCCTGCAAGCTGTGCGAGGCGATCTGCCCGGCCCAGGCCATCACCATCGAGGCCGAGCCGCGCGCCGACGGCAGCCGCCGCACGACGCGCTACGACATCGACATGACCAAGTGCATCTATTGCGGCCTGTGCCAGGAGGCCTGCCCGGTGGATGCGATCGTCGAGGGGCCGAACTTCGAGTTCGCCACCGAGACGCGCGAGGAGCTTTTCTACAACAAGGAGAAGCTGCTGGCGAACGGGGACCGCTGGGAGGCGCAGATCGCCGCGAACATTGCGGCCGACGCGCCGTACCGGTAAGACCCGCCGCGCCGCCTCGCCGGCAGATTCGGCCCGGTCCTCGCGAGAGGGCCGGTGCCGGGAGAGGGGTAGAGCAACCGTGACCTCGAGCGTCCGCAAGGGGACGACAGGGAGCACCGTGAGATGATCATCCAGGCCTTGGCCTTCTATATCTTCGCCGCGATCACCGTGGCCTCCGCCGTGATGGTGATCTCGGCCCGCAACTCGGTGCACTCGGTGCTGTTCCTGATTCTCGCCTTCTTCAACGCGGCGGCGCTGTTCGTGCTGATCGGGGCGGAGTTCCTGGCGATGATCCTGGTCGTCGTCTATGTCGGCGCGGTCGCGGTGCTGTTCCTGTTCGTGGTGATGATGCTCGACATCAACTTCGCCGAACTCAGGGCCGGCTTCCTGCGCTACCTGCCGGTCGGCGCGCTGATCGGCGTGGTGCTGCTGATCGAGCTGTTCCTGCTCTACGGCTCGGTCGGCGGCCCCTCGATCCTGGCGCCTTCGGTGCAGTCGGGCCCGACCAACACCGCGGCGCTCGGCCAGCTGATCTACACGCAGTACGCCTATCCGTTCCAGGCCGCGGGTCTCGTTCTCCTGGTCGCGATGATCGGGGCGATCGTGCTGACCCTGCGGCACCGCGCCGGCGTCCGCCGCCAGGTGATTTCGCAGCAGCTCGCGCGCCGGCGCGAGGAGGTGATGGTGATCAAGAAGATCGGCACCGGGGAAGGGGCCTGACGCCATGACGATCGGACTCGGGCACTACCTCGTCCTTGCGGCGATCCTATTCACGCTCGGCATCTTCGGCGTGTTCCTGAACCGCAAGAACGTCATCGTCATCCTGATGTCGATCGAGCTGATGCTGCTCGCCGTCAACATCAACCTCGTCGCCTTCTCGGTCGCGCTCGGCGACCTGGTGGGGCAGGTGTTCGCGCTGTTCGTGCTGACCGTCGCCGCCGCCGAGGCCGCGATCGGCCTCGCGATCCTCGTCGTCTACTTCCGGAACCGCGGCTCGATCGCGGTCGAGGACATCAACATGATGAAGGGCTGAGGCGCCCCCGATGGACATCGCCGCAATCTTCCTGCCGCTGGCCGGCTTCCTGATCGCAGGACTGTTCGGCCGCCTCATCGGCGACCGCGCCTCGATGGCCGTGACGACGCTTGCCGTCTGCGTCGCCTGCGTCATCTCCTGGTGGCTGTTCTTCGACGTCGCGATCGAGGGCAACGTCCGCACCCATTCGCTGCTGCTGTGGATCAGCAGCGGCCCCTTCGTCGCCGACTGGGCGCTGAAGTTCGATACGCTGACCGCCGTGATGCTGATCGTGGTCAACACCGTCTCCGCGATGGTGCACGTCTACTCGATCGGCTACATGTCGCACGACCACTCCAAGCCGCGCTTCTTCGCCTATCTCAGCCTGTTCACCTTCGCCATGCTGATGCTGGTGACGGCGGACAACCTGGTGCAGCTGTTCTTCGGCTGGGAGGGCGTCGGCCTGGCCTCCTACCTGCTGATCGGCTTCTGGCACGAGAAGGAGAGCGCCCGGGCCGCCGCGGTGAAGGCGTTCCTGGTCAACCGCGTCGGCGACTTCGGCTTCGCCCTCGGCATCTTCGCCGTCTACAAGATCTTCGGCACGGTGCGGTATGAGGAGATCTTCGCCGCGGCGCCGAACCTGGTGGATGCGCGGCTCAACTTCCTCGGCATGGACCTGCCGGCCCTGACCACGGCCAGCCTGCTGCTGTTCGTCGGTGCCATGGGCAAGTCGGCCCAGCTCGGCCTGCACACCTGGCTGCCGGACGCGATGGAGGGCCCGACCCCGGTTTCGGCCCTGATCCATGCCGCCACCATGGTCACCGCCGGCGTGTTCATGCTGGCGCGCATGTCGCCCTTGTTCGAGTACGCCCCGGACGCGCTGGCCGTGGTCTGCGTCGTCGGCGCGCTGACCGCCTTCGTCGCCGCGACGATCGGCCTGACCCAGTTCGACATCAAGCGGGTCATCGCCTATTCGACCATGAGCCAGCTCGGCTACATGTTCTTCGCCATCGGCGTCTCGGCCTATCAGGCGGCGATCTTTCACCTGATGACGCACGCCTTCTTCAAGGCCCTGCTGTTCCTCGGCGCCGGCTCGGTGATCCACGCCATGGGCGGCGAGCAGGACATGCGCAAGATGGGCGGCATCTGGAAGCTGATCCCCTGGACCTACGCCCTGATGTGGATCGGCAGCCTGGCGCTGGCCGGCATCGGCATCCCGGGCGTGTTCGGCTTCGCCGGCTTCTACTCCAAGGACATGATCCTCGAGGCATCCTGGGCCGCCCATTCCGGCGTCGGCGCCTTCGCCTACTGGCTCGGCATCCTGGCGGCGGTGATGACCGCCTTCTACAGCGGCCGGCTGCTGTTCATGACCTTCCACGGCACGCCGCGCGCCGACCACCACACCATGGACCATGTCCATGAATCCCCGCCGGTGATGATGGTGCCGCTGATCATCCTCGGCGTCGGCGCGGTGCTGGCCGGCCTGATCGGCTACGACGTCTTCGTCGGCGAGGGGCGCGAGCACTTCTGGCGCGAGGCGATCCTGGTCCTGCACGGCCAGGACAGCATCGAGGAGGCGCACCACGTCGCCCTCTGGGTCAAGCTGTTGCCGCTCTTCGCCGGTCTGATCGGCCTCGCCGCCTCCTGGGTCTGCTACATCCAGGCGCCGGCGCTGGTCGACGGGATCGTGCGGGCGTTCAAGCCGCTGCACCAGCTGTTCTTCCGCAAGTGGTACTTCGACGAGATCTACGACGCGCTGTTCGTGAAGCCGGCCTTCGTCATCGGCCGCGCCTTCTGGAAGGGCGGCGACGGGGCGATCATCGACCGGCTCGGGCCGGACGGCGTCGCCGCCACCTCGGTCGGCATCGCCCGCCGGGCCAGCCGGCTCGAGAGCGGCTATGTCTACCATTATGCCTTCGCCATGGTGATCGGCGTGGTCGCGCTGGTCTCCTGGTATGTCTTCGGCGGCCGGATGTGAGAGTGACTCATGGGTAATTGGCCGATCCTCTCGCTCGCCACCTTCCTGCCGCTGGTCGGGGCCGCGCTGATCCTGCTGCTGGCCCGCGGCAGCGAGGCCGCCGTGGCCGCCACCTCGCGCTGGGTGGCGCTGTGGACCACGCTCGTCACCTTCGCCCTCTCGATCGCCATCTGGCTCGGCTTCGACCCGACCGCGGTCGGCTTCCAGATGGAAGAGAAGGTGGCCTGGTTCCCCGACCTGAACATCGCCTATCACATGGGCATCGACGGCATCTCGGTGCTGTTCGTCGTCCTGTCGGCCTTCCTGATGCCGCTCTGCGTCCTGGCCAGCTGGGAGAGCATCCAGAGCCGGGTGAAGGAGTACATGGTCTCGTTCCTGATCCTCGAGACCATGATGATCGGCATGTTCTGTGCGCTCGACTACGTGCTGTTCTACGTCTTCTTCGAAGGCGTGCTGATCCCGATGTTCGTGATCATCGGCATCTGGGGCTCGGGCGAGCGCCGCATCTACGCCGCCTTCAAGCTGTTCCTGTTCACGCTGGCGGGATCGGTGCTGATGCTGGTGGCGCTGCTGGCCATGTACGTCCAGGCCGGCACCACCGACATCCCGACGCTTCTGGCGACCGATTTCGACTACCAGATGCAGGTCTGGCTGTGGCTCGCCATGTTGGCCTCCTTCGCCGTAAAGGTGCCGATGTGGCCGGTGCACACCTGGCTGCCGGACGCGCATGTCGAGGCCCCGACGGCGGGCTCGGTGATCCTGGCCGGCGTGCTGCTGAAGATGGGCGGCTACGGCTTCCTGCGCTTCTCGATCCCGATGCTGCCGGAGGCGACGGCGCTGCTGACGCCGCTGATCTACGGCCTGTCGATCGTCGCGGTCATCTACACCTCCCTCGTCGCCCTGGCGCAGGAGGACATGAAGAAGATGATCGCCTATTCCTCGATCGCGCATATGGGCTTCGTCACCGCCGGCATGTTCTCGCTGACCCAGCAGGGCGTCGAAGGCTCGATCTTCCAGATGCTCAGCCACGGCGTGGTGTCGTCGGCGCTCTTCCTCTGCGTCGGCGTGGTCTATGACCGGCTGCACACCCGCGAGATCGCGCGCTATGGCGGCCTGGCCAACAACATGCCGAAATACGCCGTGTTCTTCATGATCATGATGCTCGCCTCGGTCGGGCTGCCGGCGACCTCGGGCTTCGTCGGCGAGTTCATGATCCTGCTCGGCCTCTTCCAGGTGAACACCTGGGTCGCGACCCTGACCGCGACCGGCCTGGTGCTCGGCGCCACCTACATGCTGCTGCTGTACCGCAAGGTCATCTTCGGCGAGATCACGCGCGAGGATGTGCGGCGCATGACCGACTTGACCCCGCGCGAGGTCGCCATCTTCGTGCCGCTGGCCCTGGTGGTGCTGTGGATGGGCATCTACCCGTCCAGCTTCCTGAACGTGATGTCGGTCTCGGTCGACCACCTCATCACCCAATACCACGCCGATCTCGGCCGCGCCGGCGCGGTCGCGATGGCCGTCCGCTGAGCCGGGGATCCGATCGCCATGGTGTCTCTTCCCGATCTGATGCCGGCGCTGCCGGAGATCTTCCTGGCCTGCGCCGGCATGGCGCTGCTGCTGATCGGCGTGTTCCTGGGCGAGCGGTCGACCCGGATTGTCGCCTCGCTCGCGGTGCTGTCCTTCCTCATCACCGGCGCCCTGCTGCTGATGGGGCCGGACGGGCGGGTCGTGACCTTCAGCGGCATGTTCGTCGCCGACGGCTTCGCCGTGTTCATGAAGATCCTGGTGCTGATCGGCTCGGCCCTCGCGCTCATCCTGTCGCTCGACTATCTCGAGCATGAGGGCATGTCGCGCTTCGAGTATCCGGTGCTGTTCGTGCTGGCGACCGTCGGCATGCTGCTGATGGTCAGCGCCAACAACCTGATCTCGCTCTATCTCGGCCTCGAGCTGCAGAGCCTGTCGCTCTACGTCGTCGCCGCTTTCAACCGGGATTCGGAGCGGTCGAGCGAGGCCGGGCTGAAGTACTTCGTGCTCGGCGCGCTGTCCTCGGGCCTGCTGCTCTATGGCGCATCGCTGGTCTACGGCTTTCTCGGCACCACGAGCTTCGAGGCGCTGGCCCAGGCCCTGTCAGGGCAGGCTGCGGCCGGGGCCCCGGGCGGCGCGCTCGGCGCCACCGCGATGGGCGTGATCATCGGCCTGGTCTTCGTTTGCGCCGCGCTGGCCTTCAAGGTCTCGGCCGTGCCCTTCCATATGTGGACGCCGGACGTCTACGAGGGCGCGCCGACGCCGGTCACCGCCTTCTTCGCGGTGGCCCCGAAGGTGGCGGCCATTGCGCTGTTCGTCCGGGTCCTGGTCGAGCCCTTCGGCCAGCTCACAGACCAGTGGCAGCAGATCATCGTCGCCGCCTCGGCCCTGTCGATGATCCTCGGCGCCTTCGCCGCGATCGCGCAGACCAACATCAAGCGGCTGATGGCCTATTCCTCGATCGGCCATGTCGGCTTCGCCCTTCTGGGCCTCGCCGCCGGCACGCAGCAGGGCATCACCGGCGTGATCGTCTACATGGCGATCTACATCCCGATGAGCCTCGGCGCCTTCGCCGTGATCCTGTCGATGCGGGTCAACGGCAAGGCGGTGGAGGGGATCCAGGACCTGGCCGGCCTCGGCAAGACCAGCCCCGGCCTGGCCTTCGCCCTCGTCATCATGATGTTCTCGATGGCCGGCATCCCGCCGCTGGCCGGCTTCTTCGCCAAGCTCTACGTCTTCCGCGCGGTGATCGAGCAGCAGTTCTACATCCTGGCGGTGATCGGCGTGCTGTCGAGCGTGGTGTCGGCGGTCTACTATCTGAAGATCATCCGGGTGATGTATTTCGACGAGCCGAAGGTTGCCTTCGACAAGCCGGAAGGCGCGGCGATCCCGGCGATCCTGGCGGTGTCGACCCTGTTCATCGTCGTGTTCTGGCTGTTGCCGGCGCCGCTCACCGGCGCGGCCCAGGCGGCTGCGGCCAGCCTGTTCGGGGGCTGATGCCCCAGCTCCTGCCTTCGATCGCCCTCCCGCGGGGCTGGCGGCTCGACGCACGCGACTGCGTCGGCAGCACCAATGACGAGGCGCGGGCGCTTGCCGTGGCGGGCGCCCCGCACGGCACCATCGTCTGGGCCCGGCGGCAGGAGGCGGGCAGGGGCCGCCGCGGCCGCGCCTGGTCCTCGCCGGAAGGCAATCTCTTCTGCTCGGCCATCCTGCGGCCGGAGCTTCCCTTCGCCCGGGCCGGGGAGCTGACCTTCGTAGTCGGCGTCGCCCTGGCCGATGCAGCGGCCAGCTTCGGGGTCGAGCCGAAGCTGAAATGGCCGAACGACTTGCAGATCGCCGGCGATAAGCTGGCCGGCATCCTGCTGGAGGCCGCGGTCGCGCCGGATCGGTCGGTCGACTGGATCGTCGCCGGCACCGGCATGAACATCGCCCATCATCCGCAGCTCGCCGACTACCACGCCACCGACCTGCACGCCGCCGGCGCGCCCGGCGCCACCGTCGAAGCGGTGCTGGAGCGTTATGTCGCGGCGCTGGACCAGCGCCTCCTGGAATGGCGCGAACAGGGCTTCGACTCCATCCGGGCCGCTTGGCTCGGCCGCGCCATCGGCCTCGGCGCCCGCATCACGGTGCGGCTCGAGACCGAGACGCTGGAGGGAGTGTTCGAGCACATCGATCCCACCGGCGCTCTGATCTTGCGCACGGAGACCGGCCGGCACAGCATCACCGCGGGCGACGTCTTCTTCGGGAGGGGCTGAGATGCTTCTCGCCATCGATGCGGGCAACACCAACATCGTCTTCGCCGTGTTCGATGGGGCGCAGCAGAAGGGCCAGTGGCGGATCGCCACCGACAGCCGCCGCACCTCCGACGAATATGCCGTCTGGCTGGTCTCGCTGATGGCGATGCGGGGCCTGCGACCGGTCGACATCAGCCGGTCGATCCTGTCCAGCGTGGTGCCGGCCGCCACCTTCAACCTGGTGAAGCTGTGCCGCGATCATTTCGGCACCGACCCGATGCGGGTCGGCGACCCGTCGGTCGAGCTCGGCATCAAGAACCTGCTCCCGAACCCGCGCGAGGCCGGGGCCGACCGCTTGGTCAACGCCGTCTCCGCCGGCGCCAGCTATCCCAAGCCGCTGATCGTGGTCGACATCGGCACCGGCACCACCTTCGACATCGTCAATGCCGATGGCGACTTCATCGGCGGCGTCATCGCCCCGGGACCCCAGCTCGCGCTCGACGCGTTGCACAAGGTGGCGGCCCAGCTGCCCAAGGTCGAGATCGTGCGGCCGGAGCGAGTGATCGGCCCCGGCACCATCCCGGCCATGCAATCCGGCATGTTCTGGGGCTATCTCAGCATGATCGAGGGGCTGATCACCCGCATCAAGCAAGAGCTGTCGCCGACCGGTACCCCTCCGGTCACGGTGATCACCACCGGCGGCCTCGGTAGCGTTTTCGCCCAGGCGACCGATATGATCGACCACATCGACAGCGAACTGACCCTGCGCGGACTGCGCCTCATCTACGAGCGAAACGCCACCACATGAATCTCTCTCCCGCGGTCAACGGCCCCGATGAAGCCCTCTATTTCCTGCCGCTCGGCGGCGCCGGGGAGATCGGGATGAACCTGTATCTCTACGGCCACGACGGCGCGTGGCTGATGGTCGATTGCGGGGTCACCTTCGCCGACGAATCGGTGCCGGGCGTCGACCTGATCGTGCCCGACCCGGTCTTCATCGAGCAGCGGCGCAAGGCCCTGCTGGGGCTGGTGATCACCCATGCGCATGAGGACCATATCGGCGCCATCACCCTCTTGTGGCCTGACCTGCGCTGCCCGATCTACGCCACGCCCTTCACCGCCGCGGTGCTGCGGATCAAGCTGCGCGAGACCGATTTCGCCGACCAGGTGACGATCATCGAGGTGCCGCTGGGCGGCGATATCGAGATCGGCCCCTTCGGCGTCGGCTTCATCACCATGACCCATTCGGTGCCGGAGCCGAACGCCCTGGTGATCCGGACCAGGCACGGCGCCGTGGTCCACACCGGCGACTGGAAGCTGGACCCGGCGCCGCAGATCGGCGCCGTGACCGACGAGGCGACGCTGCGCCAGCTCGGCGACAAGGGCGTGATCGCGGTGATGGGCGACAGCACCAACGCCCTGACCCCCGGCCGCTCCGGCTCGGAGGAGGAGGTGCGCGAGGGCCTGGCCCGGGTGATCGCGGCCCAGCCGAACCGCGTCGTCGTCACCTGCTTCTCCTCCAACGTCGCGCGCATCCGCAGCGTGGCGCTGGCGGCGCAGCAGGCCGGGCGGCAATGCGCCCTGGTCGGCCGGTCGCTGTGGAAGATCATGGAGGCGGCGCAGAGCACCGGCTACATGACCGACCTGCCGGAGCCGTTCCTGCGCGAGGACGAGGCCGGCTACATCCCGCGCGACAGAATCGTGCTGGTCTGCACCGGCAGCCAGGGCGAGGCGCGCTCGGCCCTGTCGCGCATCGCCGGCGACAGCCATCCGCACATCACGCTCGAGGCCGGCGACACGGTGATCTTCTCGGCCCGCGAGATCCCGGGCAACGAGAAGGCGATCGGCCGGGTGCAGAACGCGCTGGTGGCCCAGGGCGTCACCCTGATCACGCCGGACGACGCCATGGTCCACTGCTCCGGCCACCCGGCGCGGGACGAGCTGACCACCCTCTACCAATGGCTGAAGCCGCAGGCCGTGGTGCCGGTGCATGGCGAGGAACGGCACATGCGCGCCCATGCGGCGCTGGCGGAGGCGGGGCAGGTGGCGCAGACGCTGGTGCCGCGCAACGGGGCCCTGATCCGCCTGGCGCCCGGCCCGCTGGAGATCGTCGACAATGTCGAACACGGCCGGCTGGCGCTGGACGGGCACCATCTGGTGCCGCTGGGTGGCGAGGCGATCCGCGACCGCCAGCGCATCATCCACAACGGCGCCGCGGTGGTGACGCTGGTGCTCGACCGCGACGGCCGGATGGCGGCGGACCCGAAGGTGGCGCTGCTCGGCATCGAGGACGCCGAGGACCAGGCCGACAGCGAGGCCGAGGTGGCGGAGGAGGTGCGCTCCGCGATCGAGAGCCTGCCACGGGCCCAGCGCAACGACGATGCCGCGATCAGCGAGACGGCGCGGGTGACGGTGCGGCGCACGATCCGCAGCTGGCACGGCAAGAAGCCGGTCACCGAAGTGCATCTGATCCGGCTGTGACATGATCGGCCGGCTCAACCACGTCGCCATCGCGGTGCCGGACCTGGCGGCGGCGTCGCGCCTCTACCGCGAGACGCTGGGGGCGGAGGTGTCGGCGCCGGTCGACCTGCCGGAGCACGGGGTGACCACGGTCTTCGTCACCCTGCCCAACACCAAGATCGAGCTGCTGCATCCGCTGGGCGAGGGCTCGCCGATCGCCAGGTTCCTGGAGCGCAACCCGAAGGGCGGCATCCACCATCTCTGCTACGAGGTCGAGGACATCCTGGCGGCGCGCGACCGGCTGGTCGCGGCGGGGCTGCGCGTGCTCGGCGACGGCGAGCCGAAGATCGGCGCGCACGGCAAGCCGGTGCTGTTCCTGCATCCGGCCGATATCGCCGGCACCCTGACCGAGATCGAGCAGGTCTAGGACGAAAAGACCCATGTCGCCCGGCACAGCGGGCGAGTAAGAGGCAAGCAGTCCGGGAGGTCAGCGCATGGGCCTGTTCAGCGGCATCGTCGTCTTCGTCATCATCTGGTGGACCGTGATCTTCGCGGTCCTGCCCTGGGGCGTGCGGCCCCAGGTCGACGACGCGGAGCCGGGCCATCAGGTCGGGGCGCCGGCCAATCCGCGGATGGGACGCAAGGTGCTGATCACCACCGCCATCAGCATCGTGCTATGGCTGGTGATCTATGTTCTGATCAGCGAGAACGTGTTCTCCTTCCGGGATTGGGCCGAATCATGGACGAAGGGGCAGTACTGAACACTCCGGCGCCGGCGAAGACCTACTGCGCCTTCGCCGAGAGCGATCCGCTGCACAAGGCCTATCACGACACCGAATACGGCTTTCCGGCCCGTGACGACGCGGTGTTGTTCGAGCGGCTGATCCTCGAGATCAACCAGGCCGGCCTGTCCTGGGATCTGATGCTGAAGAAGCGCGAGAGCTTCCGCCGCGCCTATGCCGGGTTCGACATCGATAAGGTGGCGGCCTTCGGCGAGGCCGACCGCGTCCGCCTGCTGGCCGATCCCGGTGTCATCCGCAACCGGCTGAAGGTCGATGCCGCGATCGACAACGCCCGCCGGCTGCAGGCGATCCGCGACAGCCACGGCAGCTTCGCCGCCTGGCTCGACGCCCATCACCCGCTGACCAAGGCGGAATGGGTGAAGCTGTTCAAGAAGACCTTCCGCTTCACCGGCGGCGAGATCGTGGGCGAGTTCCTGATGAGCCTGGGCTACCTGCCCGGCACCCATCACCCGGACTGCCCGGTCTATGCCCGGATCCTGGCGCTCGATCCGCCCTGGCGGCGCGAACCTTAGGCGCGCCTGGCTCGGAGCCTCGAACAGGTGCAGGATCCAGAAGACCTGACGAGCGTCGCATCCATTCAGCCGCTCCCGTCAAGTTCGTCTAAACTTCAATATAGACAGAGCCTCAGCAGGATTGTTGGAGTCTCGGCCGATTATACTTGTATGCACGATTGCTGTGGCTAAGATCATCTGAAAATTTCCTCGCCACCACAGCCGGAATGGACTGATGGTACGGCTCGCGTTGCTGCTGCTCGGCGCAGAAGCCGTGCGGAGACACTGGGGATTTCTTGCCGCATTCGGCCTGCTCTGGGGTGCGCTCGGCATCGGCCTCTTCGTCGACGGCCTGGACAACGTCCCGTATTTCCCGATCCATACCTTCGCCTATCTGCTGCTGGTCGACGCCGCCATCGCCCTGCTGCTGGCGCCGGCCGGGATCGGGGCGCAGAAATGGCTGCGTTCTGTTCGGGGCCTTTCGCTCATCGTCATCTCGCTGCTGATCCTCGACCCGCACCGCGCCAGCAATGTCATACTCGCGATGCTGTTCGGCCTCGGCCTGGCCCTGGATGCGGGCCTGAGGATCGCCGCCGCCACCGTCGTCCGCTTTCCCGGCTGGCGCCTGTCTGTCGCGGCGGCCGTGGTGGAGCTGCTCCTGGCCGCCTTCATCCTCGAACCCTGGCCGACTTGGTACGCCGGCACCGTGGAGCTCTGCGTCAGCGTCGCCCTGATGCTCTCGGCCTGGGCCATTCTCCGGCTTGCCCTGCGGCTGCGCCGCCTGCCGGAGCATGTGCTGCTGCCGCAGTTGCTGGCCCGGGGCGGTGCCGGGATCGAGGTGGCGGCCGGGGAAGCCGGCGCCATCGAGCCGCCCGGTCCGCTGATCGTCCATGTCTGGACGCCCTTCGGCTCGGCCAAGGATCCGGTCCACCGGCCGATCATCGACCGCTACATCGCGGCGGTCGACGGGAAAGGCGTCATCTCCACCGGCCACGCCGCCCTGGAGATGCCACCCGACCTCTATATCAGCCACTATCCCGCGGTGGAGCTCGACCACTCGCCCGAGGATTTCGGCCGGATCCTGCGGGCGACCGCGGAGAACGACGTCCCCGGCCGCTTCCAGCCGAGCTATGCCGAGGAGGCGGCGGGCTGGTGCGAGTCCAACGCCAAGGTCGTGTTCCGCGACTACGACCCGGCCAGGCTGCGCGCCTTTTGGGACGGCTACGGCCGGGACAACACCTACAATCTCACCAACCGCAACTGCTCCAGCACCGTGGCCCATGCCCTGGAGGTCGCGTTGGAAGGGGTGCTCGGCCGCCGCCGCAGCTGGATGGCCGTCCTGCGCATGATCCTCAGCTCAGAGCTCTGGATCGCGAGCCAGCTCCGCAAACGGGCCGAGACGATGGCGTGGACTCCCGGCCTGGTGCTCGACTATGCGCGGGCGCTGAATGGCATCGTGCATCCGCCGCCGGCGCCCTGGCAGGTTGTCGGACGGGCATCGCGGCACCTGTCTCACCGCCTGTGGCCGAGGCACCTCAGGGCAGACCGGTCCCGGGTCGATGGCGGCCCGGCCGATCTCGAAGGCTGAGGAGGATGCGCCCCGCGGCTGTCGACACGGTGGGACGGTCATGACGGACGCCGAGATCGGTCTGCAGCCGCGCCGGCAGCTCGCGAGCCGGGCGGTGGTCGTGGCCACCGCGACGATCTTCGGCCTGACCTACGGCCTGGCGGCGCCATTGATCGCCCTGCAGCTGACGGAGCGGGGCTATGAGGAGACCGTCATCGGCCTCAACGCCGCCCTGCATGCCGTCGGGGTGCTGGCGGTCGCGCCGGCCCTGCCGCGTCTTGCCCGGCGCTGGGGCGCGCGGCGGCTCGTCCTGTTCGCCCTGGCCGGGGCGGCGGCTGCCCTGGCCCTGTTTCCTTTGGCGCCGGTCATCTGGCTCTGGTTCCCCCTCCGCTTCTGCCTCGGGGTGGCGTCCGAGATCCTGTTCGTGATGTCGGAAACCTGGCTGAACCAGTTGAGTGACGAGCGGAGCCGGGCCAGGACCATGGCTGTCTATACGGCCTCGCTGTCCCTCGGCTTCGCCCTCGGCCCGGTGATCCTCGCCACCGTCGGCTCCGACGGCGCGCCGCCGTTCCTGGCCGGCAGCGCGATCGCGGTCCTGGCGCTGCTGGTCATGACCGCGTTCAAGGTCGAGGCTCCGGGCTTCGAAGAGCCGACCACGGGCCGCCTGGCGCAGTATCTCGGGCTCGCGCCGATCGCCATCGGCAGCACCGCGCTCAACGCCGCGGTCGAGACTGCGGGCCTGTCCTTCGTGGCGCTCTACGCCATCGGCCTCGGCTGGGGTGAGGGGGCGGCGACGCTCCTGGTGACCACGCTGATGATCGGCGCGATCCTGCTGCAGTTGCCGATCGGCTGGCTCGGCGACCGCATGGACCGGCGGCGCCTCGTGCTGATCCTGGGCCTGCTGTCCGGGGGCGGCGCGCTGATCTGGCCCTTCGTCATCGGCATCCCGTTGCTGGCCTATCCGTTGATCTTCCTCTGGGGCGGCGTGTTCGTCGGTATCTACACGATCATGCTGACGGTGGTGGGCAGCCGCTTCCAGGGCAGCGACCTGGTCGCGATCTATGCCCTGATGTCGCTGGCCTGGGGGCTGGGAGCGCTGCTGGGACCCACCCTGGCCGGCCTGGCCATGGACGCCGTTCCGCACGGCCTGCCGATCTTCGTCGCCCTGATCTGCCTCGCCTTCGCGGGATACGTCAAAGCCGCCCGAAGCCAGACTTGAACGAGAGGCTGCCGGGGCGACAAGGCGCTGCCGAAGCCGGGCTGATGGCTGCCGTCCGGCATATGTATTCATGCACAAAAAAACGGCAGGGCCGAAGCGCCTGCCGGTCGAAAACCTGTCCTTATAATTGAGTCCGGCGGACTTTCGTCCTGCCCGCACTCCCGACAGTTTCCTCCCTAAACTCGAGCCTGCCCTTGTCGCTTTTATTGTTCAGGCGAGCCGGACCTTAGCGAGGATTAGCGCGGCTGTCACGCAGAATCGCATGCCCCCCATGCGGTCAGATCAGAGCGAATTTCAGCACGAACAGGACCGCCAGGATCGCCACTGCCGGATGGGATGTCCCGCACGCGGCCGGCGAGCAGCTTGACGCCGGCATATGTGATGAAGCCGAAGGCTATTCCCTGGGCGATTGAGTAAGCCAGCGGCATCGCCGCCGCGCAGACAACGGCGGGCACGAATTCCGTCATGTCCTCCCACTCGATCTCGGCCAGGCCGGAAGATTCGAAAGGCGGCGGAACCCTGCATGGACAGGCCGCCGGTCCTTCCCTAAAGTCGCGCGCCTGTAGTGTCTCAACGGTTCCAGACGGAAGCCCGCTCGATGCGCCTGTCCCAGTTCTTTCTGCCCACCCTGAAGGAGACTCCCAGCGAGGCACAGATCGTGTCGCATCGCCTGATGCTGCGCGCCGGCATGATCCGGCAGCAGGCGGCCGGCATCTATTCGTGGCTGCCGCTGGGCTTTCGGGTGCTGAAGAAGATCGAGCAGATCGTGCGCGAGGAGCAGAACCGCTTCGGCTGTCAGGAGATCCTGATGCCGACGATCCAGCCCGCCGATCTGTGGCGCGAAAGCGGCCGCTACGACGACTACGGCAAGGAGATGCTGCGAATCCGCGACCGCAGCGACCGCGACATGCTGTACGGGCCGACCAACGAGGAGATGGTCACCGACATCTTCCGCGCCTCGGTGAGGAGCTACAAGCAGCTGCCGCAGCTGCTGTACCACATCCAGTGGAAGTTCCGGGACGAGGTGCGCCCCCGCTTCGGCGTGATGCGCGGTCGCGAGTTCCTGATGAAGGACGCGTACAGCTTCGACATCGACTACGAGGCGGCGCGGAAGTCGTACAACAAGTTCTTCGTCTGCTATCTCAGCACCTTCGCCCGGATGGGGCTGAAGGCGGTGCCGGTCAAGGCCGACACCGGCCCGATCGGCGGCGACCTGAGCCACGAGTTCCAGATCCTGGCCGACACCGGCGAGAGCCAGCTCTATGTCGACCCGCGCGTGCTCGAGCTCGACACCGAGGCGCGGCAACTCGGCCCCGAGGACGATCTGGCCGCCTTCGTCGAGCGCGTCACCAGCCTCTACGCCGCGGCGGACGAGCTGCACGACCCGGCCAAGTGCCCGATCCCCGAATCCGAGCTGCAGACCCGGCGCGGCATCGAGGTCGGCCACATCTTCTATTTCGGCACCAAGTACTCCGAGCCGATGGGCGCGGTGGTCGCCGGGCCGGACGGCACCCCGCGGCCGGTCGAGGGCGGCAGCTACGGCATCGGCGTGTCGCGCCTGGTCGGCGCCATCATCGAGGCCAGCCATGACGAGGCCGGCATCATCTGGCCGGATGCGGTGGCGCCCTTCGATGTCGGGCTGATCAATCTGAAGCCGGGCGACGCCGCCTGCGACGCGGCGGCCCAGGACCTGTACCAGCGCTTCCGCAACGCCGGGCTTGACCCGCTCTACGACGACCGCGACGAGCGGGCGGGGGCGAAGTTCGCCGAGATGGACCTGATCGGCCTGCCCTGGCAGGTGGTGATCGGGCCGCGCGGCGCCGCCGCCGGCACGGCCGAGATCAAGCGCCGGGCCACCGGCGAGAAGATCGAGCTGCCGCTCGACGCGGTGGTGGCGCGGATCAAGGGCTGAGCCCGCGACCCGCGCGCGGCCGCCCGCATGTTCAACGCCTTCGAACGGAAAGTCGCCTTCCGCTACCTGCGGGCCCGCAGGAAGGAGGGCTTCATCTCCGTCATCGCCGGCTTCTCCTTCCTCGGCATCCTGCTGGGCGTGGCGACGCTGATCATCGTCATGTCGGTGATGAACGGCTTCCGCGCGCAGCTGGTGCAGCGCGTGCTGGGCCTCGACGCCCATCTCAAGGTCAGCGCCGCGGCCGGCGCCGGCCTGCCGGATTACGGCCCGCTGGCCGACAAGCTGCGGCAGGTGCCGGGCGTGGTGCAGGTGACGCCGGTGATCGAGGATCAGGCGCTGGTCAGCCGCGATTCCGACTTCACCAGCCTGCAGGGCGCGCCGGTCGAGATTCAAGGGGTCGAGCCGGCGGATTTCCTGGGCCGTCCGGCGATCGCCCGATCGCTGCTGATCGACAGGCCGGAGGATTTCTCCGGCACCGATGTGATCGCCATCGGCAGCGGCCTGGCCGCCCAGTTCGGCGTCCGCCTGGGCGACGAGCTGACGTTGGTCACGCCGCGGTTCAACCGTACCGCCTTCGGCTCGGTGCCGCGGGCCAAGACCTACGCCGTGGCCGCGATCTTCACCACCGGCCTGCAGGAGGTCGATAGCCTGACCGTCTACATGCCGCTCGAGGCGGCGCAGCAGCTGTTCCAGATGAAGGGCCAGGCCGGCGGGCTCGACCTCTTCACCACCGATCCGGAGCGGCTCGACGCCGTGCGCGCGCAGGTGGCCGAGGCGGTGGGGCCGGAGCTCAAGGTGTCGGACTGGCGCGACGCCAATGCCACCATCTTCACGGCGCTGCAGGTCGAGCGCAGCGCCATGTTCATCATCCTGACTCTGATCATCCTGGTGGCGGCCTTCAACATCATCTCCAGCCTGGTGATGCTGGTGAAGGACAAGGGCGGCGACATCGCCATCCTTCGCACCATGGGCGCCTCGCGCGGCGCCATCCTGCGCATCTTCTTCCTGACCGGCGCCACCATCGGCGTGGTCGGCACCCTGGCCGGGCTCGCCCTCGGCCTGGGGCTCGCCGCCAATGTCGATGCCATCCGCGAGTGGCTGCAGCGGGTGCTGGGACCGGGCACCTTCGCCGCCGAATTCAGCTTCCTGGCCTCGCTGCCGGCGCTGGTTGATCCCGGGCAGGTGATCGCGGTCTGCCTCATCGCCCTCGGCCTGACCTTCCTGGCCTCGATCTTCCCGGCCTGGCGGGCGGCCCGGCTCGATCCGGTGGAGGCCCTGCGCTATGAGTGACGCCGCCATGACGCCTTCCGGTCCCGAAGTGCTGCGCCTGGAAGGCATCCGCCGTAGCTTCCAGCAGGGCGAGACGCGGCTCGACGTGCTGCGCGGCGCCGACCTGTCGCTGGCCGAGGGGCAGATCGTGGCCCTGGTCGGCCCCAGCGGCGCCGGCAAGTCGACCCTGCTGCACATCGCCGGCCTCTTGGAGCAGCCGGATAGCGGCGCCATCAGCATCGCCGGCCAGCGCTGCGACGGGCTCGGCGACGGGCCGCGCACGGCGCTGCGCCGCTCGGCCATCGGCTTCGTCTACCAGTTCCATCACCTGCTGCCGGAGTTCAGCGCCTTCGAGAATGTGGTGCTGCCGCAGATGATCGCCGGGCGCCCGCGCGCGGAGGCCCGCAAGCGCGGGCGCGAGCTCCTGGCCCGGGTCGGCCTGGCCGGCCGGTTGGAGCATCGCCCGGCCCAGCTCTCGGGCGGCGAGCAGCAGCGCGTCGCCATCGCCCGGGCGCTGGCCAACGCGCCGAAGGTGCTGATCGCCGACGAGCCGACCGGCAATCTCGACCATGCGACCGCGGAATCGGTGTTCGAGATGCTGGTCGAGGTGGTGCGCTCGGCCGGCGTCGGCGCCCTGATCGCCACCCACAACCTGGAGCTGGCCGCGCGCATGGACCGGGTGGTGGAGATGCATGACGGCGTGCTGGTGGAGCGTTAGGGGGTACGGCGGGGTGTCTGCTCCATGATATACTTTGAAAAATGTATATGGATGGAGGATGCCGTGCAGGTTGCCAGATGGGGAAACAGCTTGGCCGTGCGCTTGCCTGCCGCCGTGGTCGAGGCGCTGAACCTGAAGGAAGGCGACGAGATCGAAATCCACGTCCAGGACGAACGGGAGTTCGGCGTCTCGCGCAAGCCTGGCCGGGAGGAATGGCTGGCCCGGCTTCGCGCGTTTCGCGGCCGCCTGCCCGCGGACTTCAAGTTCGACCGGGACGAGGCGAATGCCCGGTAGTTTCTTCGATTCGAACGTCCTGCTCTACATCGCCTCCGCGGATAGGGCGAAGGCAGATCGGGCGGAACGCCTGATCGCCGAAGGCGGTACGATCAGCGTCCAGGTGCTGAACGAGATCGCGAATGTGGCGCGCCGGAAGATGGCGCTGTCGTGGGAGGAGACGCGGGCATTCCTGTCGGCGATGCGTGCCCTTCTGCCGGTCCAGCCGCTGACCACGGCGCTTCACGAGATGGGCCTCGCCGTCGCCGAGCGATACGGCTTCTCGATCTACGACGCCATGATCGTCGCCGCGGCGCTCCAGGCCGACTGCGAGACGCTGTGGTCGGAGGACATGCAGCACGGGCTGGTCGTCGAGGGCCGGCTGCGGATCGCCAACCCCTTCGCAACGACGCCCGGCTCCTGAAAATCCCCATGTTCAATGCCTTCGAGCGCAAAGTCGCCTTCCGCTATCTGCGGTCCCGCCGCGGCCAGGGCTTCGTCTCGCTGATCGCCGGCTTCTCCCTGCTCGGCATCGTCATCGGCGTCGCCACGCTGATCACCGTCACCTCGGTGATGAACGGCTTCCAGACCGAGCTGCTGGCCCGGTTCCTCGGCCTCAACGCCCATGTCAGCGTCGCGCCCCTGGGCGGCCGCGCCATCGCCGATTACGAGGCGGTGGCGGGACGGCTGCGCGGGGTCGAGGGCGTCACCCGGGTGGTGCCGGTAGTCCAGGGCATGGCGCTGGCCAGCGCCGGCAAGGCCTCGGCCGGGGTCGAGATCCGCGGCGAGCGCCCGGAGGAATTCCTGGCTCGGCCGCTGATCGCGCAGGCCCTGCAGCTGCAGTCGCCCGACGCCCTCGCCGGCGGCGATACTGTCGCGATCGGCAAGGGCCTGGCCGAGAAACTCGGCCTCGGCCTGGGCGGCCGCCTGACGCTGCTGGCCCCGGGTGCCGCCGGGCAGGGGGAGCAATCCGCCGGCCCGACGGCGCGCGCCTTCACCGTGGCCGCGATCTTCGATGCCGGCCTCTATCAGTTCGACACCGGCGTCGCCGTCCTGCCGCTGGAGACGGCGCAGTCTTTCCTCGGCCTCAAGGGCGTGTCCCGGCTCGACCTCTATCTGCGCGATCCGGACCGGATCGCCGAGATCGGCCCGGCCCTGCAGCGGGCCGCCGGCCCCGGCGTCCGCTTCTTCGACTGGAAGCAGGCGCTGAGCGGCTATCTCGACATCATCGCCGGCCAGCGCAACGTGATCTTCGTGATCCTGTCGCTGATCGTGCTGGTGGCCGCCTTCAACATCATCTCCAGCCTGATCATGCTGGTGAAGGAGAAGGGCGGCGACATCGCCATCCTGCGCACGATGGGCGCCTCGCGCGGGTCGATCCTGCGCATCTTCTTCCTGGCCGGCGCAACCATCGGGGTGATCGGCACCCTGGCCGGGCTCGGCCTCGGCATCGCCCTGGCCGACAGCCTCGAGACGCTGCGCCAGGGGCTGCAGCAGCTGACCGGCACGCCGATCTTCGACCCCCGGCAGTACCAGCTGACCCGGATCCCGACCGAGATCGACACGGGTGAGGTCGTGCTGGTCTGCGGCATGGCGCTGGTGCTGTCCTTGCTGGCCTCGATCTACCCGGCCTGGCGGGCCGCGCGGCTCGATCCTGTCGAGGCCTTGCGGTACGAGTGAGCGCTTTGGAGGCGATCGGCGCGCTTCAGCCGATTGCACGGCGGGGGCGAGGCGCGGCGGCAAGCGCGACGACGGCCACGGCGAGAGGGGCGAAGGACAGCCAGAGGACCGTGGTCCACCCGTAGGATGTCAGCAGGCTGCCGGACAGGAAGGATCCGAAGGCCATGGTCCCGAACACGACGAAGTCGTTGAGCGACTGCACCCGCGCCCGTTCCTCGGGGGCGTGGCAGTCGAGCACCATGGCCGAAGCGCCCACGAAGCCGAAGTTCCAGCCGAGGCCGAGCAGGATCAGCGTCAGCCAGAAATGCGCGACATCCACGCCCGTCAGCCCGACCGCGGCGGACGCGGCGGTCAGGACCAGCCCGGCCGTCACCACGCGAGCCGCGCCGAAACGCGTGATCAGCCGCCCGGTGAAGAAGCTGGGCGCATACATCGCGATCACATGCCACTGCAGCCCGAGATTGGACGATTCCTGTGACAGGCCGCACATCTGCATCGCCAGGGGCGCGGCCGTCATGAGGAAGTTCATGAGCAGGTAGGACACGACCCCGCAGATCACGGCGGTGATGAAGCGCGGCTGGCGCGCGACGGTGCCGAGCGGGCGGCCGCCGGCTTTTCCTGCCGCCGCCGTCGGCGTGGGAAGCCGGACGCCGAGCAGGATCAGGGCGGACACCGCGGCCACGGCGGCCTGCGCCAGGAAGGTGGCGGCGAACAGGTGCGGCGGCCACAGATTCATGGTGGTGGTGACGAGCTGCGGGCCGATGACCCCGGCGGCCACCCCGCCCGCCATCACGGCGGAGAGCGCCCGCGGCCGCCGCTCCGGCGGCGCGCAATCGGCGGCCGCGAAGCGGAAGGACAGCACCACGGCTGCATAGGCCCCGCCGAAGAACGTCGCCAGGCAGAACAGCCAGAAGGAGCCCAGAACCACCGCCAGGGCCGCCAGCAGGCCGACGAGCAACCCGCATCCCGTCCCCGCCAGGAAGGCGGCGCGGCGGCCGTGGCGCTGCGCGATCGTGCCGGCGGGCAGGGTGCAGGCGGCCATCCCGACGACGAAGATGGAGATGGGCAGAGTCGCGAGCGCCTTGCTGGGCGCCAGCATGTTGCCGACGATCGCTCCCGTCGCGTAGACGACCGTCGAGTTCGCTCCGGCGAGCGCCTGCGCGACAGCCAGCCTGAGGACATTGCCGCGCTCGTGTTCGTAAAGGGCAGCGGCTGAAAACCCGGCCGCGGTGCCGGCATTGACGTGCGACATGATGGTCCTCAGGTCGGAAGAAGGGCGTGCTCTCCTGCGCCGAAACTATCCTTCCATGTGATGGCTGTCTTTCGACGGACTGACAATCTATGTAGATTATCAGACAAACCCGGAGACTGATCATGACCTGGGAGACGATCACGGCGCCACCTGACGCGGCTCCCCCGAGGCCGATGACGGTCCGTGCGCAGTCCATTCCGGCGCGCCACCACTTCCCGGAGCACGAGCACCGCTGGAACCAGGTGGTCTACGCCATTTCCGGGGTGCTGACGGTGGCGGTGACGGGCCGCTCCTTCGTGATCTCGCCGGAGCAGGCGGTATGGCTGCCGACCGGCACGCCGCACCGGGTCGGATCGCTGCTGGGGGCGGAGTTCCGCAGCCTCTGGATCGCCCACGAGGCTGGAGCCGGCCTTCCGAAGAGCCCCACGGTCTTCAGCGTTTCGCCACTGCTGCAGGCCCTGATCGTCGAGGCCGCCGCGATCGAGGGACAGGACGATCCGGACGGCTACTCAGGGCGTGTCGTTGGCCTGATCCTCGATCAGCTCCGGCGCGCGCGGCCCCTCCCGGGCGCGCTCCCCTGGCCGCGGGAAGGGGCCCTGGCAACCCTATGCGAGACCCTCTATGCCGACCCGGCCGATCCACGCGGTCCGGAGGAGTGGGGGCGAGAGCTCGGAATGTCGGCCCGGACGCTGGCCCGCCGCTTCGAGGCGGGGTTGGGCATGAGCCTGCGCTCCTGGCGGCGGCGCCTGCGGCTGTTCAAGGCGATCGAGCTGCTGGGCGGCGGCCTGGGCGTGACGCAGACGGCGATGGAGCTCGGCTACGGCTCGGCATCCGCCTTTGTCTACGCGTTCCGGACCGACATGGGCTGCAGCCCGCAGGCCTATATGCGGAGGCGTCTGCCGGACCGGGGCGCCCTCGCGTCATCTCATGCGTAAGCGTCCCGGCTCAACTTTGGACCTCGACGCGCCGAACCGTCGCTTTGGGTGAGGAGCGGCCTTAAGGCTCTGCGGATCTTCAGGACACACCATTCGGCGCCTCCCACCACGGCACTTATGTTCCCGTAGATCGGTGCGGTGACTGTCCAGTAAGCGCCAGGTTTACGGATGGATGTCCGGGAACGCCGGCGCGCGGCGGTTGTGATCGTCGATGAACTGGATGATGGGCCCTCCGGCGAGTGGCCGTCCGTGTTCGGCGACGCCAAGATAACGACCGCGCAGCCGCCCCCCGGCTCGCGTTGACGCCGCCAAAGTGGGGGCCTATGCTTTCAAATAGTCGTGACAGATCACGCACTTAGGACCCGCGCACCAAAGGATCGCCGGAACGATCTGGCGGCGAGAAGAAGCGGCGCGGGCCAGGGAGGATCACATGTCCAGACTGTTGTCGGCTATCGCAGCCGGGTTGTGGCTCGTTGCGGGCGCAACCCTGGTGCAAGCGCAGGAGCCTCGCTATCGATTCGTGTTCGTATCCCACATCGGATCCAACGATCCCAACATGAAGTGGTTGACACTATCGATAGCGGAATTCGAAAAGCGCTACCCGGAGGTCAAGGTCGAGTACGTTTCGACTAACGAGTACAGCGTCCAAGCTCACGTGCAAATGCTCGAGCAGGCGATCGCTTCCAAGCCGGACGGCATCGCGGTTCCGATCGTCAGCACGGACGCCTTCGAACCGATCCTGTCAAGGGCGATCGAACAGGGAATTCCGGTGATCGCCTTCAACATCGAGGACAGTAGGCCCGAAGGCGAAAAGATCCCCTATCTCACCTATGTCGGTGGCGACGAGTATCAGACCGGCATGCAACTCGGCAAGTTCGCTCTGCAACAGGCGAAGGAGGGCAAGATCCCGTCGCCAACGAAGGTGCTATGCGCTGTTCACGACGCAGCGCACCAGGGGCTGCAACTGCGCTGCAAGGGCATGGAAGACGCAATGAAGGAGGCTGGAGCGCCGCTTGAACAGCTCTTCATTGGCGCCGACCCGGCCAAGGCGCGCAGCATTCTCCAGGCCTATCTACAGGCCAACAAGGATCAAGTGAATTACCTCTTCCACGTCGCGTCCTGGTCGGCGCCGTGGGGCTGGTCTGTGGCCAACGAGCTGAACTTGTCGCCGGACGTCGACGACAAGGGCATTACTGTCATCACCGTGGACGAAAGCCCGATTGCGCTCGAGGGCATTCGGGCCGGCCACATTCTCGCCACGCACAGCCAGGGGTTCTGGCTTCAGGGATACGAGCCGGCCCAGTGGCTGTACTTTTACAAGTCGCTCGGCTACACGCCGCCGCCGCGGTTGCAGGTTGGCCCGATCATCATTCACAGCGGCAACCTCGATACGTGGACGAAGCTCACCAAGACTGTGTTCGCCGAGAAGTATGACGAGATGGGCAAGTGGTAAGCGGTCCCCCGGGTATCCTGATGAGTTGATCGCGGCGGTGCGTCCTCGGCTTGGCGAACAACGAGGGCGCCCCGCCTGCGGAAAAGTGGGTGGGGAGTGTACTTGGGTTCGGGTGCCGCTGCGCCCGATCCTCAGCGCCGACAATCGGTCAGCGAACTTCTAGAACCCGACTGAACCGATCGGCTCGCCGGAGGGTCGCATGAGGCGGTCATGGTTCGAGGCGGTGCGTAGACGACCGGATGCCGGCACCATCGCCGGCACGCTGGCTTTAATTCTCGCTCTCACGGTGGTCGCCGGCGATGACTGGCTCAGCGTGTACGCGCTGGGCAATATCCTGCGCTACACGGCGATCATCGGGTTGATTGCCATCGGTCAAGCGCTGATGCTGATCAGCAGGGAAATCGATCTGTCGGTCGGCTCGGTCTATGGAATCGGGGCCATAGCCTTCATCAGCTTCGAGCCCTTCGTGGGTGTGACGGGCTCCTTCATCACAGCGATGATCCTGGTCGCGCTTATCGGAGCTTTCAATGGGCTGCTAAGTCTAAAGGGGCGGGTCTCGTCGATGATCATCACCCTTGGCGCGCTCTTCTTCTACCGAGGCGCAATCTACGTGACCACCGGCGGTACGGCGAGGAGCCTCGATGCCGAGGCGCGCGAACACTACCTGATCGATCTCCTCGGCGGAAACTACCTCTTCGGCTTCGAGAACGCGCTGCTTTGGCTCTTCCTTTGCCTTGTGTTCTTCAGCGTCCTTCTTTCGCGGACCGCGTTCGGCAATCACGTGCAGGCGGTCGGTGGGGACGAAACGAGCGCGTTGGCGCGCGCCGTTCGGGTCGGCAGGGTCAAGTGGAGCTGCTTTGTCTTGTGCTCGACCCTGGCCGGGTTTTCCGGAATCGTGACCATCGCCGATACACCTCACACCCATGTCACCCTCGGCGAGGACATGGAACTCGAATCCATCGCCTCTGCCGTCATCGGCGGCTGCCTATTGAGCGGTGGCCGGGGCTCGATCCTCGGCGCCGTTCTCGGCGCATTCATCATTTCTGCTATCCGCTATGAGCTCATCGCAATGGGCGCACCGCCGTACTGGTTCATCAGCTTCGTGGGCATCGTGCTTGTCCTCGCGGTCATGGGCAACACAGCACTGGCCCAGTGGTTGAGGCGCTCATGAACCCCATCGCAGCAGCAAGGTCGTCCCACACCGTGGCAGGACACCCGCTCGTCCAAATGAAGGATATCGGCCTCAGATTCGGCCATTTCCAGGCGCTGTCCCATGTCAGCGTCGACTTCGAGGCCAAACAGCTTGTCGCAGTCGTCGGCGACAACGGCGCCGGCAAGACGTGCCTCATTCGAATTCTTTGTGGAATCTATGCGCCTACGGAAGGCGAGGTTTTCGTCGCGGGGACCAGGATCACGAAATTCTCGCCGAAAGCGGCGAGCGAGCTGGGAATCGAAGCAATCCATCAAGGCATCGGCCTGTGCGACAACCTGTCCGTTGCGCGCAACGTGTTCCTGGGGCGCGAACCCACAGTGCGGTGGCTCGGTCTCCGCTTCCTTGATCTCGCCCAGATGCGCGAGCGGACGCAGGTTATCATTCGCAATTTCGGGCTGCGCGATAACGTCGATCCCGACGACGAAGTCGAGGTGATGTCCGGCGGCGAGCGCCAGTCGGTCAAGATTGGCCGCGCCGTGATGTTCGAAAAGCGGATCATCATCATGGACGAGCCGACCACCGCGCTGTCGGTTCGGGAGCGCCAGCATGTCCACGAGCTTGCGGTCAGATTGCGCAACGAAGGGCTGTTGGTGATCTTCATCAGCCACGATATCCACCAGGTCCATGCCATAGCCGACCGCATCGTCATCCTGGAAAACGGGCGCAAGATCGCGGACGTGGCGCAGGGCGACATGACGGCGGACGAACTGGAGGCCATTATCCGCTCGGGTGGCCGCTCGCTCAGGCTGTGAAGGCCAAGCCGGCACCTCCCAAAGCGGGCAACGATAGCAGGCGATGACGCGATCCACTGTCAAATTGGCGCGCAAGCACCCAGAGATCGGGGCGGTCGTCGTGGCCGCGTTCCTCGCCGTCCTGTTTACCGTGGTCTCCGGCGGAAGATGGAGCTCGACCGCGAACCTCCAGATCATCCTTCAGATCACGGCCATCCTCGGCATCATGGCAATCGGCCAGGCTCTGGTCATCATGAACGGCGAGATCGATATCTCCGTCGGATCCGTTTTCGGCATCTGTGCTCTGATCTACTTGGCGGTGGGGCGTGAGTTGGGCGCTCCAGCGGCGCTCGTGGTGTCGCTCGCCGCGGCAGCGGCCATCGGCTTCACCAACGGGCTCATGGTGCTGACAGGCGGCATCCCGGCGCTGATTGCGACGTTGGGGACGCTCTTCGTATTCCGCGGGATATCTTACGCCCTGACCAAGGGCTTTCACTTCGCCGCTTCCCGTGAACTCCGCAGTGACTCCATCTATCAAGTCTTCGGCGGAACGACGCTGGGCGGGTTCAACACCGCGATCGTTTGGTTCATCGTTCTCGTGGTCATTTTCCAGCTGGCTCTGTCCTCCGCGGTCTACGGCAATCATCTTCTCGCTGTGGGCGGCGACCTCGAGAGCGCCCGCGCGCGGGGGGTTCGCGTGGTCCGGACCAAGTGGGTCAACTTCGTCCTGTGCTCGACGCTGGCCGGCTTCGCCGGCGTGTTGGAGGCGGCCAAGCTGGGCTTCGCCGATGGCAGCTTCGGCCGGCTCATGGAACTGAAAGTCATCGCCGCAGCGGTCATGGGCGGCTGCCTGTTGGCGGGCGGGCGGGGGTCCATCATCGGCGCCGCCATCGGCGCCTTTGTGCTCAGCGGGATTCAGAGCCAACTGATCATCATGGGGGCGCAGCCGCAGTGGTTCGTGCTGCTCCTGGGTCTGATCGTCGTGTTGGCGGTGCTGGGCGACGCCACTCTGACACGCTGGCTGCGCCGATCTTGAACCGACAGGCAGGTGTCTTGGACCCATAGGGCAATATCCCTGGGCTTACTTCCAACGACCCAGGAGGATAGGTCATGCAAGCATGTCCGCACCGAGCCGTTGGCGGCCGCTGGCACATCACGCCAGACAGGCGGCCGTTCCGCCTCAGCGTCGGACCGGAAAGGGTGAACAGCGGCCGCGACGGCAGGCTCCCGGAGCGGACATGACCGGATGCGACCCGGAGCGGACTCGCCGACTTGATTCCGAGGTGGTCTCCACTGTCTGAAGCGCGCAGACCTAGCGTACGATATGGGGGGCACGTCATTCGACACAGCATGATGGTGTCCATTGTTCTCCCGATGCTAATTTCCAAATATGCTTCGCTGGCAACGCAATAACTCGATCATAATTTTAACAGAGAGGCGATGGCGAGAATGTGGCAGAATTTATTTGCCATCATAGTGTTCGCGTTCTATATCGGCGGATGCGGCAGAGAATTTGTAGATAGAAGGTCACCGATAGTAATTGCAGACGAATATATGAGACGCGAGAACCCTCAGCTACTGATAGAGCATCCTATCCGTAGTTTGGATCAGAACGCCCATGGCTGGCTGATTTATTATTTTCGGGATCCTCGCAAGCCAGAGCCGACAGTGTTCGGTAGTGGCTTTATCGTTTTTGTTGAGAAAAAAACGGGCAAGCCAATGTTTGGCGGTTTCCAGCAATAGCATCGAAATCACTGTTGAAGTGTGCAGCGGCTAAGGGTTGTTGCCTTAAAAGGTTTTTTTTCAGCCGACCTGTTCGATGTCCACCTTAGTGACGCGCCACTCGGGATTCGACGCTGTACTGACGCGTCCTCCTTGCGCCGGATAGGTCCGCTAACCGCCCGTTCCGGTCGGTCAGGCTTGCTGCGGCTGCCCGAAAGCTGCCGTCGCCCTCATCTCCGGATAGCGGACCTGAGCGCATGCGACCGAGGCCGTGTGGAAACGCGTGTGCGATGAGCGCTGGATGGGTTGCGGTGCAGTCGTTGTGACGGAATGTGAGGCCAGGCGTCAGGCCCGGATCGCCTGGAGTAGGCCGCCAACCCCGAGGATGGAGATCACACGCTTCATATTA
>NZ_JAHVDK010000024.1:0-130913 GCF_051487185.1 Inquilinus limosus | reverse complement strand
CGGATTGTCCTCGCCGACATAGTCATCCAAACACTCCGGCAGCAGCGTGGTCTGGCGACGGTCCTGCCCCTCGACGAAACGCTTCACGCTTGCCCCCCGCTCAGTCACCTCGGGCAGCGTATCAGATCATAGCGTTTTCACACGGCCTGGACCCTTTGCAGTCCTCCCGGTCCATGCGTTCAAATGACCGCGTATGGCGCGGTCCAGCCGATCTGACTGGTGAATGTCAAGCAGTTCCCCGCTACGCGCGAACGACGGAAGGACGGCGGGCCGACGCCACTTGCTTGCATCCACGAACGGCTTGAGTCGCCGGCATCCTGGGTTCACTATCATTTCGTTGCCGTAACGATGCTGCCCGGAGGAGCCTGGTCGGCCCCTCTCCTCCAAGGGAGGAAGATCATGGACTTCCGTTCAACCTGGCTGGCATGCGCGAGTTTTGGCGTTATCACCCTGGCCGGCGCTGCACTTGCGGCCGACCCGGTGATCAAGAAAGTCGAGGTCAATGGTGCAACGATGACCTATGTCGACGAGGGGGCGGGCGAGCCGATCCTCTTTGTACATGGGGCGGTCTCTGACCGGCGTGCTTGGGAGCCCATCCGGGGGGGAAATCGCCGATGACCATCGCTTCATCGCCGTCAGCCTGCGCTATTTCGGCACCGAGGAATGGCCGGATAAAGGCGAACGGTTCAGCCTCGCCTTGCATGCCAACGACGTTGCAGCGTTCATCAAAGCGCTCGATGTCGGCCCGGTGCACCTGGTCGGCTGGTCCTATGGCGCCAACGTCGCCACACGCACCGCCTTGCAGAACCCGGAGCTCATGCAAAGCCTTATCCTCTTTGAGCCGGCCCTCTCTTCGCTGATCAAGGAAGGGGAGGCTGGCGACACGGCGCGAGAGGCGGAGGGTGTGATGTTCGGTCCCGTCGCCGACGCCACGCAACAGGGCGACGTCAAGAAGGCCACGAGGCTGCTTATCGAAGGCGTGTTCCAAATGGCGCCCGGCGGATTCGAGAACCAGCCGCGAGAACATCAGGCAATGCAACTCGACAACGCGCGGACGATGGAGTTGCTGTGGTCTGCTTCCGAATGGAAGGTGACCTGCGACATGCTGAGGCCGTTTGACAGGCCAACGCTTATCGTCCACGGGTCCGAAAGCAATGCCTATCGGCCGCACGTCGCCCTAGCTATGGACGAGTGCCTGCCTCAGGCCGATGTCGGTGTGCAGCCAAACGTCAACCACGATGGGCCGGTGCGCGATCCCGCTGGGTTCGCCGAGTTGATAGACGACTTTGTAGCGAAGCACTGATCGCACTGTGAAATATCTCGTCGTGCCAGTCATTCGGCGTGACACACGTGGATCATCCTGACCCGCCGCCCAACTGCAATCGGAACTCGTGCATCGAGAGGAGGACTCACCCATGAAGCCGCGTTCCTTCAACGTTCGCCGCATCGGCATCCTCTTGTTTTCGCTGTGTGCTGTTGGGCTGATGACCTCAGCGCCGATGGCGGCGGAAGCCAAATTCGCCGTCGCGCTGGTGGTTGAGAAAAAGGTGAAGGAACTGCCGCCCGGACCATTGTTCTGGCGGTTGGAAAATTTCCCAACGCTAGCTGAGGCTCAGGGTGCCGTCGGCCCTTACTCGCTTGCGGCGGAGGTCGCCGGCAAGGTCTGGCTGTTCACGCTCGGACCGAAGGATGGCGCCACTGCCGGCGGAACCAAGGTCGTAGAGATCGGCCCCCTTCCGCCGATCAGCGCGAGCGAATATTTGCTGCGCGTTAACCGCGCCGGCGGACCACCTGGCGCGAAAACGCCGATCCATACACATCCGGGATCGGAGGCCTTTTACGTGCTGACCGGCAAGCTCGGCCAGAGGACACCCCACGGCGTGACCCATACTGAAGCCGGCGCGACTATGATCGGACACGGGCCCGAAACGCCGATGGAAGTGTTCAACGCCGGCACAACCGATCTCGATGAGTTGGCCATCTTCGTGGTGGACGCCGATCGGCCGTTCTCGTCGCCGGCCAGCCTCGATTGAGGCGACGTTTCGCGTAGTGCCATTAATGTTTGGTGCGAGCTGAGGCGGCATTCCCCAGCGATGATGTTCAACCATTGGGCGTAGGCGAACCTGAGGGGAGTTGCAGCGGCGCCGCGACTTGTGTCGGCCAAGGACCTCAGTGCCGAAGCCGGACCTGATTCGGTTCGAACCAAAGCGGCCTGTCCGCTTTCGGGCAAGAATGAACTGTCAAAAATGTCCGCTTCGGGGCGGATTAGAGAGCCGTCGATCGTCCGCAATGAGCCGCATCCGGCCTCCGGGATGTCACCTCCGACGACCCGGCTGCCGCGCCATCCGACCGCAAAGTGTGAGAAGCGAAAGCCAAGCCTAGCGCCCTGAATGGCCGCTTCGTAGGAAAGCGGGCACGGCCGGTCGCCACCTATGCAGCCCGTCAGGCGAGCCGGTGCGCGAGCAGAAACGCCATGGTACCACGCCGCGATGTGCGGCCTCTTGTCCTTGCCATCTGACCATCCGCATTGCAGGTGGAATGCGGCATGGAACAACCTAGCGGAAGCAGCGAGGCTTCCGAGCGGCTTCAAAGTCGGTCCTGGATCGCGGAAGGGGTGTGACATGGTGGATTCTGATCGGATCGACAACCTGATCGCAGCGGTGCCCCCCGCCTTGGCGCTTCGCGCCGGGCTGGACCTTGGCATCTTCACCCGGATCGGTGACAGCGCGATGACTGCTGACAGCCTCGGGGCCGCGCTCAAAGTCGAGCCCGATCGCCTGTCGCGGCTCCTCTACGCGCTCGCCAGCATCGGTCTCCTCGAAGTCAAGGATGGTCAATTTCGCAACGGAGCCGAAGCGTCGGCCTTCCTCGACGCGTCCAAGCCGACCTATCGCGGCGGCGATCATGCGCTCCTGCGCGAGCTCTGGGGAGCCGATCTGCTGACCGCAGAGTCGCTGCGACAGAACCGGCCCGCTGCGCTGCACGACTTTTCCGAAGCGGGGCCCGAGGCCGCGGCGTCCTTCAGCCGCATGCTCGCACCGGGCGGGGTGATTTTCGGTCGACATCTGGCCCGGGAGATGGATCTCTCGGCGATCGGTTCGGTGATCGACATCGGCGGGGGCCCCGGGACCACTCTCGTCGGACTTCGCGAGCGGCGGCCGCAGATTGCGGCGACGCTGATGGAACTCCCAACGGTCGCGGCGGTCGCGCGAGATATCCTGTCAGAATACGGTGCCGACGACGTGGTCGTCGAAGAGGGGGACATCACTGTCGCGCCATCGATCGGTCGGCACGATCTGGCGATCCTGAAGGCCGTCGTCCAGGTCCTTCCGCCGGACCAGGCGCGCAGTTCGATCTTGAACGCGGCGCGTTGCCTCACACCCGGAGGCGAGATCGCAATTGCGGGGTGTGGTGTCGTCGATGACGACCGCCTCGGCCCGCCTGAGGGTGTCTTTCTGAATCTCACCTTCTTGAACCTCTATCGCCACGGCGAATCGTACACTGAAGGTCAGTATCGCGCGTGGATGACCGAGGCTGGATTCCGGGATATCTCGAGGTCGCGCCTGACGGACGGCTGCACGTTGTTTCGTGCGCGCCTCACGGGCTGATCGTGGCTGGATGGTTGGTTTCGGACGCAAGGCTCTCCGAGGCGCCCCGACCCTATCCGGGCAGCCCTGCAACCTTCAGCGCCAAGAGCGTTCGCTCGAGGTCCTCCGTCTCGCGATAGCGGAGCGCAAGGCGCACATCGGCGAGAGTGACGTCGGGAGACTTGCACATGTGCCGCCGGCACGCGATCGATGACGGTCCGTCCGCCGTGTGCGAGGGCCGCTTTCGGGCAAAGAATGGATCGCCGGAGATGTCCGCTTCAGGAAGGCCAGGAGTCAAACGATCGTCCGCAACGAGCCGAATCCGGCCCCCGCCGCTCGGGCGCGCGACGGCGATCGATCCGCTCTGAGGGGTCTGTCTTCTGTTAGAGAGCCGGCCAATGCGGCGGCCGTGGCCGGATGTATACGAAAAGAGACTAGCTTAACTCACGCCTTTTGTTCATGATATGTTCCATGGACATGGCGCAGCCCGATACCGAAGCCGGCGAGACCCGCGATCCCGACCGGGAGCGGAGCGAGCGGCATGGGCGGATGCTGGCGCGGCTGGGCGAGCTCACCCTCGGGCTGGCCGAGGCGGTGCAGGGCCAGGCGGTGGAGGCCGCGCGCCAGCCGCCGGAGGACGACGCCGCCGACCGCACCCGCGGGCTCGGCCTGGTCTTCGCCCGCCTGTCCTACGAGGTGCGCCAGACCATCGCTCTCGAGGCTCGGCTCGCCACAGAGAGCCGGATGACGGCGGCCGAGCGGGCCGCCGCGGCGCAGGAGCGCTGGCGCCGGCGGCGCAACCTGGTCCGGCGCATCCTCAAGGAGGCGATCGAGGCCCAGGAGCTTGCCGAGGCCGAGGCCTGCGAGCTGGACATCACCGAGCAGGAGATGCGCGACGACCTGCTGGACGAGCTGGACCACCGGCTGCAGGACGATGCCGCCCAGGACATCGGCGACCTGCCGGTCGGCGAGGTCGTCGCCCGGTTCTGCCGCGAGCTCGACATTGAGCCGGACTGGAGCCGGTGGCGGGCGGAGACCTGGGCGGTCGAGGAGAGCAGGCACCCGCTGTCGCCCTTCGCCCGGCCGTCCGAGGTCCAATCTCCCGACGCCGAGCCCGAAGCCGCGGGCTCTCCGGCGGAGCCGAAGCACCGCCGGCCCTCAGTCGCGCTACCGACATCGGATGAGCGGGCCGCGCGGGCGGATAAGCCTGACGACGGCCGTTCGACGTCCGCGCTTCCGAAGCCGGACAGCAGCTGAGCGCCGTGGCTGTGGCGAATCTTCACATCGTCATGGCGGGGAGGCGAAGCCGACGAAGCCATCCGAGGCCGGTGCCGCTGGATGGCTTCGCTTGCGCTCGCCATGACGATATGGCGGCAATCGTCGCCGTCCGGGATCGGCGGCAGCGGCGACGCATCGACTGCATTAGCCGTCCCTATGCGGTATCAATGGCGGATCGCCCGATTCTGCCGGGCCGCCCCTGATCGTCGCCGCGGAGCCGCACTGCCGCCATGCCACACGCCGATTTCGTCCATCTGCGCGTGCACAGCGCCTATTCCCTCTCGGAAGGGGCAATCAAGATCAAGGAGCTGGTCGGGATCTGCAAGAAGCTGCAGATGCCGGCCGTGGCCGTCACCGACACCGGCAACCTGTTCGGCGCGCTGGAATTCTCCTTCGCGGCCAAGGACTACGGCATCCAGCCGATCATCGGCACCATCCTCAGCATCACCCGGGCGGAGACGGAATCGGGCGCCCGCGTCGGCGGCCCGACCATCGCCGAGCCGGACTGCCTGGTGCTGCTGGCCCAGAACGAGACCGGCTACGAGAACCTGATGGCGCTGACCAGCCGCGCCTATCTCGAGACGGAGCAGGGGCTGGCGCCGCAGCTGCCGCTGGAGGCGCTGGAGGGCCGCACCGACGGCGTCATCGCCCTGACCGGCGGGCCGAAGGGCCCGGTCGGCCGCCTGCTGCTGGCCGAGCATCCGGAGCGGGCGCTGGCCACGCTGCGCTACCTGAAGACGCTGTTCCCCGGCCGGCTCTATGTCGAGCTGATGCGGCACGGGATGGAGGAGGAGGACCGGATCGAGGCCGGGCTGATCGACCTCGCCTATCAGGAGGACGTGCCGCTTGTCGCCACCAACGACTGCTTCTTCGCCGGCGAGGACATGTACGAGGCGCATGACGCCCTGCTGTGCATCGCCGACGGCACCTATGTGGTCGAGGCCAACCGCCGGCGGGTGACGCGCGACCACCGCTTCCGCTCGGCCGAGGAGATGCGGCAGCTCTTCGCCGACCTGCCGGAGGCGGTCGACAACACGCTGGTGATCGCCCGGCGCTGCGCGGTGATGCCGAAGAAGCGGAACCCGATCCTGCCTGCCTTCTCCAGCGAGGCCGGCCGCAGCGAGGCGGAGGAGCTGCGGGCGCAGGCGCATGAGGGTTTGAAGGCCCGGCTGGAGGCGCATGTCTACACGCCGGAGATGACGGCGGAGGAGCGCGAGGCGGTGCGGGAGAAGTACACCGCCCGGCTCGACTACGAGCTCGACGTCATCGAGAAGATGGGGTTCCCGGGTTACTTCCTGATCGTCTCGGACTTCATCAAATGGTCCAAGGCGCACGACATTCCGGTCGGGCCGGGCCGCGGCTCGGGCGCCGGCTCGGCCGTCGCCTGGGCCCTGACCATCACCGATCTCGACCCGCTGCGCTTCGGCCTGCTGTTCGAGCGCTTCCTCAATCCCGAGCGCGTGTCGATGCCGGACTTCGACATCGACTTCTGCCAGGACCGGCGCGACGAGGTGATCTCCTATGTCCGCGACCGCTACGGGCATGACCGGGTGGCTCAGATCATCACCTTCGGTAAGCTGCAGGCCCGCGCCGTGCTGCGCGACGTCGGCCGCGTGCTGCAGATGCCCTATGGTCAGGTCGACCGCATCTGCAAGCTGGTGCCGAACAACCCGGCCAACCCGGTGACGCTGGCCCAGGCGATCGAGGGCGAGCCGGCGCTGCAGCAGGAGCGCGACAACGACCCCCAGGTGCGCCACCTGATCGACCTGGCGATGAAGCTGGAGGGGCTGTACCGCCACGCCTCCACCCACGCCGCCGGCGTGGTCATCGGCGACCGGCCGCTGCACCAGCTGGTGGCGCTGTACCGAGACCCGCGCTCGCCGATTCCGGCCACCCAGTTCAACATGAAATATGTCGAGCAGGCCGGGCTGGTGAAGTTCGACTTCCTCGGCCTGAAGACGCTCACCGTGCTGCGCACGGCCGAGAACCTCTTGAAGGCCAGCGGCGTCGACATCGACCTGGCGCGGATCCCGCTCGACGACCCCACCACCTACACCATGCTCGGCCGGGCGGAATCGACCGGCGTGTTCCAGCTGGAAAGCTCGGGCATGCGCGACGTGCTGCGCCGGATGAAGCCGAACCGGGTCGAGGACATCATCGCGCTGGTGGCGCTGTATCGCCCCGGCCCGATGGACAACATTCCGACCTACATCGAGGTCAAGAACGGCACCAAGGCGCCGGACTATCTCCACCCCTCGCTGCAGCCGATCCTGGAAGAGACCTACGGCATCATGGTCTATCAGGAGCAGGTGATGCAGGTGGCGCAGACGCTGGCGGGCTACTCGCTCGGCGGCGCCGATCTCCTCCGCCGCGCCATGGGCAAGAAGATCAAGGAGGAGATGGACGCCCAGAAGAAGACCTTCGTCGAGGGCGCGTCCGCGCGCGGCGTGCCGGAAGGGCAGGCGGCCAACATCTTCGACCAGGTCGAGAAGTTCGCGGGCTATGGCTTCAACAAATCGCACGCCGCGGCCTACGCCATCGTCGCCTACCAGACGGCCTATCTGAAGGCGAACCATCCGGTCGAGTTCCTGGCGGCGTCGATGACGCTCGACCTCGGCAACACCGACAAGCTGAACGTCTTCCGGCAGGAGCTGTCGCGGCTCGGCATCAAGCTGCTGATCCCCGACATCAACAAGTCCGACGCCGTCTTCGCGGTCGAGGTGCTGCCGGACGGCAAGAAGGCGATCCGCTACGCCCTCGGCGCGATCAAGGGGGTGGGGCCGGAGGCGATGCGCAGCCTGGTGGCGGAGCGTGAGCGCGGCGGGCCCTTTAAAGACCTGTTCGACTTGGCCCGGCGGCTGGATCTGAAGCTCCTGAACAAGCGCCAGCTCGAGAACCTGGCCCGCGCCGGCGCCTTCGACTCGCTCGACAGCAACCGCGCCCGTGTCGTCGCCTCCTTCGAGACACTGCTGCGCTACGCCCACACCGTGGCGGCGGAGCGCGAGAGCGGCCAGATCGGCCTGTTCGGCGGCCCCGCGGGCGGCGAGCTGAGCACCCCGCCGCTGCCGACCATCCCGGACTGGGATTCGATGGAGCGGCTGCGGCAGGAGTTCGATGCCGTCGGCTTCTATCTCTCGGCCCATCCGCTCGACACCTACAACACCAAGCGGCTCGGCTCGGTGCGGTCGGCCGAGATCGGCCAGAAGGCGCGGCTCGGCCACACCCAGATCCGCCTCGCCGGCATCCTGATGGCGAAGCGGGAGATGACGACCAAGACCGGCAACCGCATGTGCTTCGGCACCTTCTCCGACGCCAGCGGCGTGTTCGAGGTCACCTTCTTCGCCGAGACCCTGGCCACGGCCCGGCAGATCCTCGAGGTCGGCGCCGCGCTGGCGATGGCGGTCGAGATCCAGAGCCGCGGCGAGGAGATGCGGCTGACGGCGATGTCGGTCGAGCCGATCGACCAGGCCCTGGCCCGCAGCGCCGCCCGCTTCGTCATCTATGTCGAGGGGGTGCAGGCGGTGCAGCCGCTGCACGGCCTGCTCGACCGCGAGGGGCCGGGCCGCTGCAAGGTCAACCTGCAGCTGCTGCTGTCGCCGACCGAGGAGGTCGAGATCGAGCTACCCGGCGGCTACGCCATCGGCGGCCGGGCCAAGGGGGCGCTGAAATCGGTGCCGGGCGTGCTCGGGGTCGAGGAGTTCTGAGGCGGAGGGACGCCGACCGCGACCCAGCCTCTCCGCCCCCCTTCCTGTCAAGCCCGGCGATGACAAGGAGGGAACGATCACGGATGTTTCAGGGCCTTGCGGCGTCGCGCCGCCATGGCCAAATGCAGCGACTTGCGCTACAAGCGCGACCGGACCCGGGCGCCGAGGGCTGCGCCGCGGGCCTTTTCTGTTGGAAGAAGCTGCCTTGCGTACCGAAACCCGCGGCATGGGCCTGGCGCTGATCGCGATGATCGCCGCCGTGGTGGCCTCGAACTACCTGGTCCAGTTCCCGATCAATGACTGGCTGACCTGGGGCGCCTTCACCTATCCGGTCACCTTCCTGGTCACCGACCTGACCAACCGCTTCTTCGGCCCGGGCCGCGCCCGCCAGGTCGCCTATGCCGGCTTCGCCCTGGCCGTGGTGCTGTCGGTGTGGCTGGCCGATTGGCGCATCGCCGCGGCCTCCGGCACCGCCTTCCTGGTCGGCCAGCTGCTCGACATCCACATCTTCGACCGGCTGCGTCGCGCCGCCTGGTGGCGGGCGCCCTTCATCGGCTCGTCCCTCGGCTCGGTGGTCGACACCGGCCTGTTCTTCACCATCGCCTTCGCCGGCACCGGTTTGCCGCTGCTGACCCTGATGGCCGGTGACCTGGTGGTGAAGCTGGCCTGCGCCCTGCTGTTCCTGGCGCCGTTCAGGGCACTGATGAACGTCGTCATGCCCATGCCGGCGCTGCAGAACGGCTGATACCGCTTTCGTGATGCGTGTCGACGAGTTCGATTTCGACCTGCCGCGGCAGCTGATCGCCGAGCGGCCGGCCGAGCCGCGCGATACCGCCCGGATGCTGGAGGTCGCGGCCGACGGCCTCTTCGACCGGCAGGTGCGCGACCTGCCGGGCCGGCTCGAGGCCGGCGACCTGTTGGTGGTCAACGACACCCGGGTCATACCGGCGCGGCTGCACGGCAAGCGTGGCCTGGCCGGGATCGAGATCATGCTGCATCAGCCGGCGGCAGAGGGGCTCTGGCGCGCCTTCGCCCGCCCGGCCAAGAAGCTCAAGCCCGGCGATGTCGTCCGCTTCGCCGACGACTTCGCCGCCACAGTCGTCACCAAGGGCGAGGCCGGCGAGGTCGAGGTGGCCTTCGACGATTCGGCCGGCCTGGCCGACAAGCTGCGCCGCTACGGCGAGGTGCCGCTGCCACCCTATATCGCCCGGCCGCACGGTCCGGACGAGCGCGACCGCGAGGACTATCAGACCGTCTTCGCCCGGCACGACGGCGCCGTCGCGGCGCCGACCGCGGGGCTGCACTTCACCCCGGCGCTGCTCGACGCGCTGGCGGCGCGCGGCGTCGACATGGTCCGCCTGACCCTGCATGTCGGCGCCGGCACCTTCCTGCCGGTGAAGAGCGAGACGGTCGAAGGCCATGTCATGCATGCCGAGCGCGGCCAGCTGAGCCCGGAGGTGGCGGACCGGATCAACGCCGTGCGCGCCGCCGGCGGCCGCATCGTCGCAGTCGGCACCACAAGCCTGCGCCTGCTGGAGAGCGCCGCGGACGAGGACGGCACGGTGCGGCCCTTCGACGGCAGCACCGACATCTTCATCACCCCCGGCTACCGCTTCCGCGCCGTCGATTTGCTGCTGACGAATTTCCACCTGCCGCGGTCGACCTTGTTCATGCTGGTCTGCGCCTTCTCCGGCATGGACCGGATGAAGCAGGCCTATGCCCATGCCATTGCCGCGGGCTACCGTTTCTACTCCTACGGCGACGCCTGCCTGCTGCACCGTTCGGACAAAAATGACTGATTCCGTGTTCCGCTTCGAGACCCTGGCCCGCGACGGCGCCGCGCGCACCGGCCGCCTGCACACCGCCCATGGCGTGGTCGAGACCCCGACCTTCATGCCGGTCGGCACCGCGGCAACGGTGAAGGCGATGCGGCCGGAGGACGTGGCGGCCACCGGCGCGCAGATCGTGCTGGGCAACACCTACCACCTGATGCTGCGCCCGGGGTCGGAGCGGGTGGCGCGGCTCGGCGGCCTGCACCGCTTCATGAACTGGCCCGGCCCGATCCTGACCGATTCCGGCGGCTTCCAGGTGATGTCGCTGTCGCAGCTGCGGCGCATGGACAAGGATGGCGTAACCTTCCGCTCGCATCTCGACGGCAGCGAGCACCGGCTGACCCCGGCGCGGTCGACCGAGATCCAGCATTTGCTCGATGCCACCATCACCATGGCCTTCGACGAGTGCACGCCGTTCCCGGCGGAGCCGGAGGTGGCGGCCAGCTCGATGCGCCTGTCGATGGACTGGGCCAAGCGCTCGCGCGACGCCTTTGTCGCCCGGCCCGGCTACGGCCAGTACGGCATCGTCCAGGGCAGCGTCTTCCCCGACCTCCGGCTCGAATCCGCCGCGGCGCTGACCGCGATCGGCTTCGAGGGCTACGCCATCGGCGGCCTCGCGGTGGGCGAGGGGCAGGAGCGGATGTTCGCCACGCTCGACGTCACCGTGCCGGCGCTGCCGGACGACCGGCCGCGCTATCTGATGGGCGTGGGCAAGCCCTCCGACCTGGTCGGCTCGGTCCGCCGCGGCGTCGACATGTTCGACTGCGTGCTGCCGACCCGCTCCGGCCGCACCGGCCAGGCTTTCACCCGCCGTGGCACGGTCAATCTGCGCAACGCCCGGCATCAGGACGACGACCGGCCGCTGGACGAATCCTGCCGCTGCCCGGCTTGCCGCCAGTACAGCCGCGCCTATCTGCACCATCTGGTGCGCAGCGAGGAGGTGCTGGGGCTGATGCTGCTGACCCACCACAACCTGACCTATTATCAGGATCTGATGGCCGGCCTGCGCGGCGCCATCGCCGCCGGCACGCTCGATGCCTTCGCCGCCGCCTTCGAGGCGGAGCAGGCGCTGGGCGACATCCCGGCCCTCTGAGGAGAGATCATGGCCCGCAAGGCGAAAGCGCAGGCGCAGGGAACCGAGGCGCTCACCCAGCTCGGCCAGCCGACGGCGCTGCCCGCGTCGCCGGAAGAGGCGGTGCTGGAGACGGTGCCGAATCCGCGGCCGAAGCAGCTCTACCTGGTGCGCTTCACCGCGCCGGAGTTCACCTCGCTGTGCCCGATCACCGGCCAGCCGGACTTCGCACATCTGGTGATCGACTACGCCCCGGCGGCGAAGATCGTCGAGAGCAAGTCGCTGAAGCTGTTCCTCGGCTCGTTCCGCAACCACGGTGCCTTCCACGAGGACTGCACCGTCTATGTGGCGGAGCGGCTGATCCAGGCGATGAAGCCGCGCTGGCTGCGCATCGGCGGCTACTGGTACCCGCGGGGCGGCATCCCGATCGACGTGTTCTACCAGAGCGGGCCGGCGCCCGAGGGGCTGTGGCTGCCCGACCAGGGCGTGCCGCCCTATCGCGGACGGGGATGACCTGCATGGGGTGATGGGCACGACCGAGATCAAGGACCGCATCCGGGCCGAGGCCTTCGCCCTCGGCTTCGACAGCGCCGGCTTCGCCGCCGCGACGCCCGACCCGAAGCTGAAGGATCGGCTGGAGGTCTTCCTGGCCGAAGGACAGCACGGTGACATGGGCTGGATGGCGGCCCATGCCGACCGCCGGGCCGACCCGCAGACGCTGTGGCCCGAGGCGCGCACCGTGCTGTCGCTCGGCCTCAATTACGGTCCGGCCGAGGACCCGCTGCCGCTCTTGGAGCAGCGGGAGAAGGGGGTGATCTCGGTCTACGCCCAGGGCCGCGACTACCACGACGTAGTCAAGAAGAAGCTGAAGGCGCTGGGCGGCTGGATCCACCGCACCTTCAAGACCGAGCTGAAGGTCTTCGTCGACACCGCGCCAGTGATGGAGAAGCCGCTGGCGATGCGGGCCGGCATCGGCTGGCAGGGCAAGCACACCAACCTGGTGTCGCGCGACTGGGGCTCCTGGCTGTTCCTGGGCGAGATCTATCTGGCGCTGGAGCTGCCGCCGGACGCGCCGGAGCGCGACCGCTGCGGCTCCTGCCATGCCTGCCTCGACATCTGCCCGACCGCGGCCTTTCCGGCGCCCTACAGGCTCGACGCCCGGCGCTGCATCTCCTACCTCACCATCGAGCACAAGGGGCCGATCCCGCGCGAGCTGCGGCCCCTGATCGGCAACCGCATCTATGGCTGCGACGACTGCCTGGCGGTCTGCCCCTGGAACAAGTTCGCCGCCGCCGGACGCGAGGCGGCGCTGGCGCCGCGGCCGGGGTTGACCGGCCCGGCCCTCGCTTCGCTGCTCGGCTTCGACGATGCCGGCTTCCGCGCCGCCTTCTCCGGTTCGCCGATCAAGCGCATCGGCCGCGACCGCTTCCTGCGCAACGTGCTGATCGCCATCGGCAACAGCGGCGATGCCGGCCTGGCGCCGGCGGTCGAACCGCTCTTGGACGACGCCTCGCCTTTGGTGCGCGGCGCCGCGGTCTGGGCGCTCGGCCGTCTGCTTGGCCCGGAGGGGCTGCGCCGGATGGCGAAGGCACGGCCAGAGGATCCGGAAGACGAGGTGCGCGAAGAGTGGCGGGCCGGGCTGCAGGCCGCGGCCTGATACCGGCGGCGCATAGCTCGCCCGCGCCGTCGGGCAAAGGTTGGCAGCCGCGGCGGAAGCGCGGTAGAAGGCGCGTTTTCCTGCTACGCTCCGGACCATGACCCCCTCCGCCCGAATCCAGGCCACGATCGACATTCTCGAGCGCATCGCCGCCGAGAACCGCCCCGCTGACGCCGTGGTCTCGGCCTATTTCCGCACCCGCCGCTTCATCGGCTCGAAGGACCGCAGCGAGATCGCCGGCCGCGTCTACGCCGTGCTGCGCCACCATGCCCGGCTGGGCTGGTGGCTGGCCCAGGTCGAGGCCGAGGACACGCCGCGCAACCGGGTGATCGCCGAGCTGACCCTGGCCGAAGGCGTTGGGATCAAGGACATGGGCCGGCTGTTCTCCGGCGACACCTACGCGCCGATCCCGCTCGACAAGCCGGAGGAGGCGCTGGTCAAGGCCACGGCCGGCCAGCCGCTCGACCATCCCGAGATGCCGAAGCCGGTGCGCAGCGAGATCCCGGAGTGGGCCGCGGCCTCGCTGGAAACGAATTTCGGCGACCGCTACGAGCAGGAGGTGGCGGCGCTGCTGGACCAGGCGCCGCTCGACCTGCGGGTGAACGAGCTGCGCGGCAGCCGCGACGAGGTGCTGCAGACCCTCGCCGCCGGCAAGCTTTCGGTGGAGCCGACGCCGCTGTCGCCGCTCGGCATCCGGGTCAAGGGCCGGCCGCAGCTCGGCCGCCATCCCGCCTTCCAGTCCGGCCTGATCGAGGTCCAGGACGAGGGCTCGCAGTTGATCGCCCTCCTGGTCGACGCCCGGCCGGGCCAGCAGGTGGTGGATTTCTGCTCCGGCGCCGGCGGCAAGGCGCTGGCCCTCGCCGCGCGGATGCAGGGCAAGGGCAGGGTGGTGGCCTGCGACGTCTCCAAGGGCCGGCTCGACCGCGGCAAGGAGCGGCTGCGCCGCGCCGGCATCGACAATGTCGAACCCAAGCTGCTGGAGAATGAGCGCGACCGCTGGGTGAAGAAGCAGCGCGGCAAGTTCGACCGGGTGCTGATCGATGCGCCCTGCAGCGGCACCGGCGCCTGGCGCCGCAACCCCGACGCCCGTTGGCGGCCGATCGACCTCGACCGGCTGCTCGGCGTCCAGCGCGAGATCCTGGACAGCGCCGCCCGCTTGGCCAAGCCGGATGGCGGCCGGGTGATCTACGCCACCTGCTCGCTGCTGCGCGAGGAGAACGAGGCGCAGGTGGAGCAATTCCTCGCCACCCATCCCGACTACCGGCTGGTACCGGTCGAGGAGGTGTGGGCCGAGGCGGTGGGCACCGGCCCGGCACCGACCGCCGGCATGCTGCGCCTGTCGCCCGCGGCCAACGGCACCGACGGCTTCTTCGTCGCGGTGCTGGAGCGCGGGCCGAAGGCCGATGCGGCCGACGCCGCCGGGACGGAGGGCTGAGCATGATCCGCCGCGCGATCCTGGCCGACGCGCCGGCGATCGCGCGGATCCATGTCCAGGCCTGGCAGGAGACCTATCGCGGCCTGGTGCCGGACGAGTTCCTGGACCGGATGACCGTGACCGAGCGCCAGCGCGGCCATGAGCGCCAGCTGGCGCATGAGGACGGCACCGCGACCTTCCTCGCCCTCGATCCGACGCCGGCCGGCGGGGCGGTGCCGGTCGGCTTCGCCTATTGCGGCCGGGCCCGTGGCGCGCCGGGCTTCGGCTGGGGCGAGATTTACGCTCTCTACCTGCTCGACCGAGCCAAGGGGAGGGGGCACGGAAGGGCGCTGATGGCCGCGGCGTCGGACTGGTTCGCCGAGCGCAGCATGATGCCGTTCATGCTCTGGGCCCTGACCGCCAATTTCCGCGCCACTGGCTTCTACCGCCATCTCGGCGGCGAGCCCTATGCCGACCGGCTGGAGCGCTTCGGCGGCGCCGTGCTGGCGGAGAGCGCCTTCCGCTTCGACCGGCGCATTTCCCCGACCGCATGACCGCCCTGGCGCTCTATCTCCTGGCCGCCAGCGCGGCCGCCTTCGGCCTGTTCGCCTGGGACAAGTGGTGCGCCGTCGGCGGCCGGCGCCGGATCCCCGAGCGCACGCTCCTGGCCCTGGCCGTCCTCGGCGGCACGCCCGGCGCCATCGCCGGGCAGCGGCTGCTGCGCCACAAGACGCGCAAGGAGCCGTTCCGGACCCGCCTGCTGCTGATCGCCGGGGGCCAGCTGCTGCTGGTCGCGGCGGTCGCCGCGCTGATGATGGTCTGAGCCGTCTTCGCCCCGCGCATACAGGCCGCGCGCCGGGCGCGGGCCGCGTCGCTTGTGCCGGAGGCGGGGGAGGGGTAAAGCTCCGTCCCACCGCCCGCCCCGGAGTTGCCATGACCGCCCCGACCGCCACGCCGTCGCCGGACCGCATCCTCATTCTCGATTTCGGCAGCCAGGTCACCCAGCTGATCGCCCGCCGGGTCCGCGAGTCCGGCGTCTATTGCGAGATCTGGCCGTTCAACCACGCCGGGGCCGACCGGATCAGCGCCTTCGCGCCGCGCGGCATCATCCTGTCCGGCGGGCCGGCCTCGGTCACCGAGGATGCTTCGCCCCGCGCGCCGCAGCTGGTGTTCGAGCTCGGTGTGCCGGTGCTCGGCATCTGCTACGGCCAGCAGACCATGTGCGAGCAGCTCGGCGGGGCGGTGGAGGGCGGCCACCACCGCGAATTCGGGCGCGCCTGGATCGAGGTGGGGGAGAGTTGCGCCCTGTTCGACGGGTTGTGGGAGGTGGGCCAGCGCGAGCAGGTGTGGATGAGCCATGGCGACCGCGTCACCCGGCTGCCGGACGGCTTCCGCGTTGTCGCCACCAGCGACAACGCGCCCTTCGCCGTGATCGCCGACGACCACCGCCGCTTCTACGGCGTGCAGTTCCACCCCGAGGTGGTGCACACGCCGCATGGCGCGGACCTGCTGCGTAACTTCACCCACCGGGTCTGCGGCTGCGGCGGCAGCTGGACCATGGCCGCCTTCCGCGAGGCGGAGATCCAGAAGATCCGCGCCCAGGTCGGCGACGGCAAGGTGATCTGCGGGCTGTCGGGCGGCGTCGACAGCGCGGTGGCGGCGGTGCTGATCCACGAGGCGATCGGCGACCAGCTGACCTGCATCTTCGTCGACACCGGGCTGATGCGGGCGGGCGAGGCGGAGCAGGTGGTGTCGCTGTTCCGCGGCCACTATAACATCCCGCTGGTGCATGTCGACGCGTCGGACCTGTTCCTCGGCCGGCTCGAGGGCATCACCGACCCGGAGCAGAAGCGCAAGATCATCGGCGCCGCCTTCGTCGAGGTGTTCGACGCCGAGGCGGAGAAGATCGAGGGCGCCCGCTTCCTGGCCCAGGGCACGCTCTACCCCGACGTGATTGAGAGCGTGTCCTTCACCGGCGGCCCGTCGGTGACGATCAAGAGCCACCACAATGTCGGCGGCCTGCCGGAGCGGATGAAGCTGGCCCTGGTCGAGCCGCTGCGCGAGCTGTTCAAGGACGAGGTGCGGGCGCTGGGCCGCGAGCTGGGCCTGCCCGAGGATTTCGTCGGCCGCCACCCCTTCCCGGGGCCGGGGCTGGGCATCCGCATCCCCGGCGCGGTCACCCGCGACATGCTGGAGATCCTGCGCAAGGCCGACGTGATCTATCTCGAGGAGATCCGCCGCGCCGGCCTCTATGACGCGATCTGGCAGGCCTTCGCCGTGCTGCTGCCGGTGCGCACGGTGGGCGTGATGGGCGACGGCCGCACCTACGACTATGTCTGCGCCCTGCGCGCCGTGACTTCCACCGACGGCATGACCGCCGACTACTACCCCTTCGACCACGAATTCCTGGGCCGGGTCTCGACCCGCATCGTCAACGAGGTGCGCGGCATCAACCGCGTCGTCTACGACATCACCTCGAAGCCGCCGGGGACGATCGAGTGGGAGTGAGGGGGAAAACGGCGGTAATGGCGTAGGTCCGGCGGCGATTTTTGCCATCGTCCAATTGCTTTTTCCGTCCGTATGCCACTCAATTGGCCAGCGTCCTCGATCTTTGATTTGCAAGTGCGATCTGCGCCCGTTTTTGGGATGCGTCTTCCAAAGACTCTGATCGGGTGGCGCTCGTCAGCTCATCCGAGAGCCTCGATTAGGAGGACTTAAATGGCCGCAACCGCTTTCTTTACGGTTGCGGCCCGTCGGACTGCGTGAAGGTCTATTAGATCATTTGATCCTCTTCACCTGATCGTCGGCGCTCAGATCCCGAGACCACCGGCTATATTTATGGTCTCACCGTTGATGTAGCCCGCAGAAGGTCCGGCGAGGAAGCAGACGGTTTCTGCCACTTCTTCGAGGGTTGCGATGCGACGGATCGGATGCATGTCCAGGATGGACTCGCGGTCCGGAAGCTCACCGGCGACGTCCGAGGCCATGTCCGTGGGCATGATGCCCGGCTGTACGACATTCACAGTGATATTTCGGGGGCCGAGGTCGCGCGCGATGCCCTTCGCGTATCCGGCGAGCGCCCACTTTGTTCCGGCATAATCGGCAACACCCGGGAAGGGTACGTTGGAGCCGAGAAGGGAGCCGATGAAGATGATCCGACCGCCGTTGCTCAGTCTGGGCGCTGCCGCGCGAGTGTTGGCGATCGTGCCCATGACATTGACCTGCCACTGGCGATTGTATTTGTCTCCATCAAGCTCGGGATCGTCTACGAGCTGACCCTGGATCGCGATGCCGGCATTGTTCACGAGGATGTCGAGCTTGCCGAATTCGGCGATCACCGAGTCGATCAGAGGCTTGGCGGAAGATAGGTCGGCCTGATCGCTCTTGATCGCGATCGCGCGAGTACCCTTCGCCTTCAGCTTCGCCACGACGGCCTCCGCCTTGTCGGCCGAGGCGGCGTAGCTGATTGCAACATCCGCTCCGCGCTCGGCGAACGCCTCCGCCGTCGCGGCACCAAGACCACGCGAGCCGCCCGTGATCAGGACGACCTTGCCCTTCAGCATGTTCGACATGAAAATCCTTTCGGGTACACGACCAGGACATCGCCTGATCTGAGCGGGCGACTTCGCCCTGCTATCGTAACGTCCATTACGATAACAACTGGTATGAAATGTGGACAAGGGCTGTCAAGCGATTTAGTAATGATCGTTATGAAAAAAGCTGAGTCGACCTGATGGGGCGCCATCGCGAATTTTGCGTAGAGACAGCCCTTGACGCTGCGCTGTGTGTCTTCTGGCGGAAGGGTTACGAGGGCACCTCCTACGCTGACCTGACTGAGGCTACGGGCGTCGAGAGGCCCGCCCTCTATTCTGCATTCGGCAACAAGGAAGCGCTCTTCCGCCGAGCCCTGGCTCGCTATCACGAGCGATACCTGGGCTACCTTCCAGAGGCGCTTCAGCTGCCCACAGCGCGCCAGGTTGCTGCACACTTCCTGCGTGGCGCGGTTGAACTCAACACGCGCTATCCCGACCGCACAGGCTGCTTGGGTGTCAACGGCGTCTTGGCGGGCTCGGACGACGCCGAACCTATCCGCCAGGCCCTGATTGAGTATCGCGCCACCGGCGAAGCGATGCTTCGCGAGCGGTTCGAGAGGGCGAAGGCAGAGGGTGATCTTCCGAAAACTGCCGACTGCGCAACCCTGGCCGCATATGTCATGGCGGTGACACACGGCCTGGCCGTGCAGGCAAAAGCGGGTTTCCGTCGTGAAGTTCTCCAGGCGGTGGCCGAGCAAGCCTTGGCTGGTTGGCCAGAGAAGGCCCGCTCACGTCAGGCAGCCGCTCATGGGTCTTGAGTTCTGAGAGGCTGGCGGAGCGGCAGGATCGTCCGCTTCGCGCTCTGCCGCTTGCCAGGAGACGTCTTGCCGCCCGGGACAACTGCGTCACCTGGGCGGTGGCCAATCCGGGAGCAGAGTGATGCCGAATCTTGGCGAAGCCTCGCGGAGACGCTCGATCTCCTCAGGCGTCGGCGGCCCCACGATTTCGTCCGGTTGAAGCTCGTGGCCAGCTTCCTCGAGAAACCGGTCGAACAGAGCGGGGGTCCCGATCAAGATGTATCGGCTGGGATTGCCGCTCATGTTCATAAGCTGGTGCGGAATGCCGCGCGGCAGGAAGGCGCTCTCGCCTGCGGTCAGGCGTCGAGGCCGGCCGTCGATCACCGCGGTCAGCTCGCCTTCGATGATGTAGACCGTCTCGTCGTCCCTGGCGTGGACATGGATCGGCGTCCTCGTGTTTCCGCCGCTTCTGTTCTCGAAAAGGCAGAACTGCCCCGCGGTCTGGTCTCCGGACAGCAGGCGTTTCATGACAACCCCTGCAAGAACGAACTCTTTGCTGTCGTTTTTACCCATCGTCGGTTCCTTTCCGCGCATGATGCAGGTGAAGTCGGCGGGATCTCCATTCGGCGAGTTCGGGATACCAAAGACGATAGACGCTGTGATGCGCCGGTTCCCGGAGCCGGCTGCGCGTGATCAAACTCCGGCCACACCGATATCCGGCTGTTCCTGACGCTCCATTGCGTGCCGCAGCACGAGTTCTATCGGATAGCAGCGACACTGTTGTCGCGTAGAATGACGGTGGCGCTGGCTCTTGCCTGAGCAAATGATGTGAAATACCGTCAGTGCATCGCGCGGGGGCGTCTACGACAAAGCCGAGTACGCCGAGGGCAGGGGGCGCTTGATGTCGGCGAGCCCAACACTCCAGGATATTCTCTGCGAACTCGCCGCACTTGAAGACCCGAAGATGCGGGAGACCAATGCGCGCCGTCGGGATGATCATGGCGTGAACCTGGCCCAGCTTCGCGCGCTCGCCAAGCGGCTCAAGACGCAGCACGAGCTCGCCCTTGATCTCTGGGCGACCGGCGGCACCGCTGCACGCCTGCTCGCGACCCTGATCTGCAAGCCCAAGGCGTTCTCCGCCGCCGAGCTCGACGCCATGATCCGCGACATCCGTTGGCCCAAGCTCCTCGACTGGTTCACCGTCAATGTCGTGAAGCCGGGCCGGCACGCCGAGCAGCTCCGCCTGGCCTGGAAGGACGGCGACGACCTCGTCGGCCGAGCAGGCTGGAGCCTGACCACGGAACGGGTGGTCAAGAACGCCGAGGGGCTCGACCTTTCGGCGCTGCTCGACCAGATCGAGGCGGAGATGAAGCAGGCGCCGGAGCCGAAGCAATGGGCGATGAACCATTGCCTCGCTGAGATCGGCATCCACCATCGCGCGCATCGGAAGCGGGCGATCGCGATCGGCGAGCGGCTCGCCGTCCTGATCGACTATCCGGCGTCGCCGGGCTGCACGCCGCCCTATGCGCCGGTCTGGATCGCCGAAATGGTGCGCCGGCGCGAGCAGACGGAACCCGCCTGACGCGCCATAGGACGTCCGGCATGAGCCCGCCGGGCGCATCGACGCGACGCCCTAAGAGCATCGAAAGGCTGAAGCCCTCCTCGTTGCAGCCCTTGGGGACGAGGTCGAGGAACTGGTAGGCGCGTTGACCAGTCGGCGCCGCGATCTGGCAAGCCCTCGCCGTGTTGCTGCCGGTGCGCACGGTGCGCGGCCTCAACCGCGTCGTCGACGACATCACCTCGAAGCCGCCCGGGACAATCGAGCGGGACTGACGGGTGCGGGGCAAACGCTACAGCCAGCGCCGCACGCGCGAGCAGTACTGGCGATAGAGCTCGCCGAACTTGCGCTCAAGATAGGCTTCCTCGCGAGCCACCACCCCGTAACGGATAACGAGGCCGAAGGGCACGAGGACCACCAGCAGCCACAGGCTGTCGAAGGCCGTGGCGAGACCGACGAGCCCAAGAAACATGGCGAGGTATATGGGGTTGCGCGTGAAGCGGTAGGGGCCGTCGTCGACGATGGTCGTGGTCGGCATGTTAGTGGGCACGTTCGAGCCTGCCCTGGTGAGCGTGGCGATCGCCCAGACGAACAGCCCAAGCGCGATGGCAAACGCCGTACCGCCAAGCCAGCCCGCAGACACGGCAGCCGGCATGAACGGCAAAGGCATGAGCCAGTCGAGCGCGAGCCCGACAAGCACTGCAAGCGCCCATGCGATCGGCGGCCGAACAACGACTTGGGCCGTGTCTGCCCTATTGGTCATGGCGGGCTCCCGAACCCGGCACTATGCGGATCAGCGAACTCGGTGGGCTCAATACTGATCGTGCCGGCGCACCCATTCCATGGTGAAGTTGAGGCCGTCCTCATCCCGGCCCTTTGGCACCAGGTCGAGGAAATGGTAGGCGCCGTTCACCATCTCGACCCCGCGCTGGTAGCAGGAATAGGTGTGGAACACCTCACCGCTCCGGTTCTGGTAGAAGACGCTGATCCCGACCTGTTCCGAGATCTTGTTCGGCCTGATCTCGTAATTGTACAGCGCCTTGCCTTCGGCGATCTGCTCGGGCGTGAAGGACACCTGATAGTCGAAGTTGAAGTCGCTGCCGAAGGACAAGACCCAGGGAAAGCTCCAGCCCATGCGCGCCTTGTAGGCCTCGATCTTCGCCAGCGGCGCGCGCGAGACGGCCGTGAAGGTCACGTCGCGGTGGTTGAGATGGATCGGGATGCCGTTGAAGTTGTCGGCCCAGAAGGAGCAGGACTTGCAGCCTTCCTCCCAGTCGGGGCCGAGCATGAAGTGATAGATGATGAGCTGGGAGCGCCCGTCAAACAGGTCGGCCAGCGAGAGCGTGCCGTTCGGCCCCTCGAAGCGATAGGGCTTCTCCACCCGTTCCCAGGGCATCGCCTGCCGGCGACGCGTCAGCGCGTCGAGCTGGCGGGTAACCTCCTTTTCCGCGGCAAGCAGGTCGAGGCGCGCTTTCAGCCATTCTTCGTGCGAGACCACCTTGTTGTCGAGCATGTCTCTCTCCTCGGGCTCCTCGGGGCTGTCGTCAGTCCCGCTTCGGCCGCCGCACAGCCCTGATCTTCCCGCTCTTGCCGCCGCCGCAGAAGAACCGGTCGCCGCCGTCGGATTCGAGCCCGGAGACGCCCGCTCCAGGCGGCATTTCGAGCCGCTCCAGCACCTTCCCGGTCTGCGGATCGATCCGCCGCAACTCGCTCTCGTCGCCTTCCCAGGTGGCGTGCCACAGCTCGCCCTCGACCCAGCTGACGCCGGTGACGTGGCGGTTGGACTCGATCGTGCGGAGGACCGCCCCCGTCTCGGGATCGACCTGATGGATCTTCCGCTCCTGGTACTGCCCCACCCAGAGCGTCCCCTCGGCCCAGGCGAGCCCGGAATCTCCCCCGCCGCCGGGCGCCGGGATGGTGTGGAGCACGCGGCCGGTCTCCGGGTCGATCTTCTGGATCCGACTCTCGGCGATCTGGAACAGGTGCCGGCCATCGAAAGCCGTTCCCGCATGCGCGGGGACGTCGAGCGAGCGCACCATCTTGCCGCTGTCGGGGTCGAGGGCGTTGAGCTTGTCCTCGGAGGCGAACCAGACGTGCCGGCCGTCATAGGTGACGCCGGCCACGGCCTCGACGCCCGGGAACGGCCCGTATTCGCGGATGATGTCGGCCATGGATCGTTTCCTTGATCGTTTTCCTGATCGTTTCATGGGGGCCAGCCTAGCCGTCGGGCAGCGGGGCCGGGAGTAACAAGGTCGTCGTGAAACCGGGCGCGGGCGGTGTCATCCAGCGGCGCGCCCGGCCATGGCCGAAGGACTGCACCTTGCCCGCTTCCGCCAGCGCTTCGAGGGCCCGCTGCACGGTCCTCTGGCTGGCGCCCAGCGCGAGCGCCAGGGCCGAGCTCGACCAGGATTCGCCGTCGGCGAGGAAGGCCAGCACCGCTGCGTGCCGCTCCTCCACCGGCCGGGCCAGCACCACGACCTCGCGGTCGTGACGCGGCACCAGGGCGAAGCCTCGCGCCGTCGCGTTTACCCTGGCCAACGGCCGCAGCGCGGCGCGCAGCCGCCCGATCTCCACCCGAAGCCGCGCGCGATGCGATTCATCGGCGAACTTCGCCCCGAAGGCCCGCGCCAGCAGCACGCCCCGCGGCGCGTCCCCGGGCCAGGCCTCGCCCAGCGCGCGGGCCAGCGCGAACAGCACCGGTCGTCGGGCGAGCGGGATCACCGTGCCCGCGCCGCGCACGACATGGCGGCACGCATCCACGACCAGCGCGTCCGATGCCAGCAGCGCCTCGACCTCCTCGAGCCGGAGCGGGCGCTCCTCGCCGCGTGCCATCAGCCGCGCCGCCGGCGTCTCCAGCAGGCGGGCCGCGCCCTCGACCTCCGCCGCCAGCGCCGGGATGCCGGCGGTGCGGGCGGCCTGGTCGGCCCGGGCCAGCGCGGCGCGCGCCGGCTCGGTCCGCAGGCGGCGCATCGCGATCCCCGCCACCGCCAGCTCATGGGTAGCCCTCAGCGCGGGCGGGAAGGGGGAGGGGTCGAGCGCGGCCAGCGCCCGCTCCGCCTCGTCGAGCCGCCCGATCAGGAGGAGGCGCCGGATGGCGAGGGTGCGCGCGTGGGCGGCGTTCACCCCGTCGCCGTGCCGTTCGAGCGTCGCCCGCGCCGCGTCCAGCGCCTTCTCGGGCCAGCCCAGGTCGCGCGAGGCCAGCGCGACCTCGGCCTCGGCGACGATGCACCGCGCCCGGGCCACGGCCTCCCTCGGGCCGAAGGCGCGCGCCGCGCGCCGCAGCAGGAGCTTCGCCCGGTCGAGATCGCCCAGCTGCGCCATGGCGATGCCGCGCAGCGCCAGAGCCGGCGCGTCGTCGCGCAAGGCGACGCGGTTCAGGGCGCCGAGCGGATCACCCGCGGAGAGCGCGCGCGCCGCGGCCGTGATCAGCGAGTCCATCGAAATCCCGCCACACTTGTCACTCCCGCCCGTTCCGTCCCCGGCACCAGTCTAACCCATGACGACCAACCCGCACGTCGTGCCGGGAAGCGGACGACGGCATTCGAGGGAGAGAAGGGATGAGTGGACACAGGACCGGAACCCGCGAGGAATGGCTGGCGGCGCGGCTCGACCTGCTCGAGGCCGAGAAGGAGCTGACGCGGCGCAGTGACGAGCTGGCGCGGCGGCGGCAGGAACTGCCCTGGGTCCGGGTCGACAAGGAGTACCGGTTCGAGACCGACGACGGCGGCGCCTCGCTGCCGGATCTGTTCCGCGGGCGGTCGCAGCTGATCGTCTACCATTTCATGTTCGGGCCCGACTGGAAGGCGGGCTGCCCGTCCTGCTCGATGATCGCCGACAGCTTCAACGGCTTCGCGGTCCATCTGGCGAATCACGACGTGATGCTGTGGGCGGTGTCGCTGGCGCCGCTGGCGAAGCTGCAGGCCTATAAGCAGCGGATGGGGTGGACCTTCCCCTGGGCCTCCTCGCTCGGCGGCGACTTCAACTATGACTTCAACGTCGCCTTCACCGAGGAGCAGCAGCGCGCCGGGGCCATCGAATACAACTACCGGCGCGGCGGCCATGCGATGGACCTGGTCCCGGCGCCGGAGCCGATCGTCCAATTCGCGACCACCTGCGGCACGGACGCGCCCAGCTACAACCGCGACCGGCCGGGCATGAGCGCCTTCGCGCTCGAGGACGGCGTCGTCTATCACACCTACTCGGCCTACTCCCGCGGGCTCGACGCCCTGTGGGCCTCGTATCAGTGGCTCGACCGCGCCCCCAAGGGACGCAACGAGACCGGCATCTGGTGGCGCCGCCACGACGAGTACGGCCATGGCTGATCTCGCGATGCCCCGGCGCCCGGCCGGCGCAGCCGACTGGCTCGGCCTCGCGGCCACGCCGACCTTCGCCCTCATGGCGCTGGTCACGGCCGTGTCCGGCGGCGAGGCGGATGTTCTCTGCTCGGCCGCGGGCGCGTCGCCGCTGGCCGGAATGGTCCCGATGTACCTGCTGATGAGCGCCTTTCACATGGCGCCCTGGCTGCGGCTGATGACCGGAATAATGGGAGGAAAGACGAGATGAGCGAACCCTATACCGGCGGCTGCGCCTGCGGCGCGATCCGCTACGAGATCGCCGGCGAGCCGGTGTTCATGAATGACTGCCAGTGCCGCGACTGCCAGTACAGGAGCGGCACCGGGCACGGCTCCTACCTGACCTTCCTGAGCGCGGCCGTGAAGAAGCTCACAGGCGAGGCCACGCGCTGGGACATCGTCGCCGACAATGGCAACGTGAAGAGCCACGCCTTTTGCCCCACCTGCGGATCGCCGGTCTACCTCACCTCCGCGGCCAAGCCCGACTTCTTCACCGTGCACGCCGCCAGCCTCGACGATCCGGGCCGGTTCAGGCCGCAGGCGGTGACCTACCGCATCCGCGGCCACGCCTGGGACCGGATCGACGAGGCATTGCCGCAATTCGAGAAGATGCCGCCAATGTGAAACGGGTCACGGCCGGGGTATTGCCGGCAGGCCCTCCAGCAGCACGCCGATCGCGGCCTCCACGACCGGCGTCCGCCGGTCCCGGGCGTAGAGGCCGTACTGGGCGGCCAGCGGCCCCGGCACCCCGGCAGATGGCTTCAGCACCCGCATGGTGGCGGCGCGGACGGATTCGGGCGGCAGCAGCCCGATGCCCAGCCCGTTCTCGACCGCCGCCTGCAGGGCCGTGACGCTCTGGCTGGTGAAGGTGACGCGATGCTCCCGGCCGGTGGCGGCCAGCGCCTCGAGCATGCGCTGGCGCCACAGGCAGGGCGCGGTGAAGGCGACCAGATCGAGCGGCCGGTCCGGATCCGGCACCTGGTCCGCGGCGGCGACCCATTGCAGATCGACCGTCCACGAGGCCACGGCATCGGCCACCACGACGGAGGTCGGGCCGATCATGATGTCCAGCCCGTCCTCGCTCCACAGCCGCCCCAGCGCCACGCTGTGCTCGACCACCACGTCGAGGCGGATCTCGGGATAGGCGCGATGCAGCCGCCCCAGCGCCGCCGGCAGCGTCGCGGTGGCCAGCTCCTCGGCCAGGCCGATGCGCACGCCGCCGCTGATCTCCTTCTGCCGCAGGCGCGCCACCGCCTCGTCGCCGAGGGCGAGGATGCGGGTCGCGTATCCGAGCAGCAGTTCCCCCTCCGTCGTCGGCACGACGCCGCGGCCGGTGCGCTGGAACAGATGCCGCCCGAGCAGGTCCTCGAGCCGGCGCATCTGCATGCTCAGCGCCGACTGGGTCCGCCCGGTCTGCGCCGCGACCTTGCTCAGGCTGCCCTGCCGGCAGACCGCCACATAGGTGCGGAGGAGGTCGAGTCCGATCTGCTCGGCTATCATCTTCGCTGAACTCTGAAATCACCGATATCAGTCTACGCTGATGTCTTTCGGCGCGCTATCTCCCGGGCATGATCCGTGCAACGAGAGGCGCCGACCCCATGAAAGCGATCCGTGTTCACCGCCATGGCGGGCCCGAGGTGCTCGCCATCGAGGAGATCGACATCGGCCGGCCCGGGCCCGGCGAGGTCCGCGTCCGCAACCGGGCGATCGGCGTCAACTTCGTCGACATCTATTTCCGCTCCGGCGAATACGCGCCACCGGCCCTGCCGTTCACGCCGGGCAACGAGGGCGCCGGCGAGGTCGTCGCGGTGGGCGAGGGCGTCACCGAATTCGCCCCGGGCGACCGCGTGGCCTATGTCGAGACGCTCGGCGCCTATGCCGAGGAGCGCAACGTCCCGGCCCATTTCCTGGTGCGCCTGCCCGACGCCATCGATTTCGAGACCGGCGCCGCGATGATGCTGAAGGGCCTGACGGCGCAGTCCCTGCTGCGCCGCACCTTCCGGGTCGAGCCGGGCCACACCATCCTGATGCACGCCGCGGCGGGCGGCGTCGGCCTGATCCTGACGCAATGGGCGAAGCATCTCGGCGCGACCGTCATCGGCACGGTCGGCTCGCCGGAGAAGGCCGAGCTCGCCCGCGCTAACGGCTGCGACCATGTGATCGACTACCGCCGTGAGGACTTCGCCGCCCGCGTGCGGGAGATCACGGGCGGCGAGGGCTGCCACGTGGTGTATGACGGCGTCGGCCGCGCGACCTTCCCGGCCTCGCTCGATTGCCTGCGGCCCTTCGGCACCTTCGTCAGCTTCGGCTCGGCCTCGGGCCCGATCGAGCCCTTCGACATCATGCTGCTGATGCAGAAGGGCTCGTTGTTCGCCACCTGGCAGCTGCTGTTCGAGCACCTCAAGAAGCGCGAGGACGTGCTGGCCATGAGCGCGGAGCTGTTCCAGGTCGTCGCCGACGGCGCGGTGACGATCCCGGTCCACGCCCGCCTGCCGCTCGCCGAAGCGGCCGAGGCGCATCGCAGGCTGGAAGCGCGGCAGACCACCGGCGCGACGGTTCTGCTGCCGTAGAGTTCGCTTGCGACGCAGGGGCGGCCGCTCCGTGCCATCCCTTCCCGGTCGTCGACGAGTCAGCCGACGGCGCGACCGCCGACGACGTCTCCTCCGACCGCGGGGCCTTGGGCTAGGTCTCGATCCTCGTCGTCAATGGCTGCGGGAAAACGGAAATCAGTGTTGGAAAGCCAGCACTGATGTTCCACGAGGAACTGGAAATGCTCCACAGGGTATGGCGCGGCACGCTCAGCAAGTGTGAAGCGGAACGTACCGACGTCCCCCGGCCTGACCGTGCCTTCGATGTGGCCGGCAACGCGGTTTCGGGCGATCCATGTCTCGTGGAAGAAAGCGCTGTCCGTCCGGTCCCGGGGGCGCACTGTCGCAAGACGAACCGGATAGTCGCTTGTCCAAGCTATTCTGCCGGTGTTGCGAAGCCGAATTTCGCAGCTGCCGCCGACATTGACCGCGGCGGAAACGATCTCCGCTGCAAACAGGTTCAGCGGATGATAGCCCCAGCCGCGCCGTTCGCAGCTCCGGCAGCCGAGATTCTGGTCACGTAGCAGCCCCCTTCGCATTGCGGTGTAACCTTCGCCTCGCCAGATCTCTTGAAACGACTGGGAGACGAGAGATCCGACGGGCTGCTGCAGGTGATAGCATTCGCAGGGGTAGACGTCGCCATCACGCGTGACGATCGCCTTTTCCCAGGGATCCACGCAGACTCTCGTCTGGCGTACGTCGGACGGGATTGCGAGTGCAGAGGCGGCTGGTTTGATTTCCGAATCTCGCTCCTGGACGAAATCCGGGGTCGTAACCTGTATCAGATCCGCCGGAAGGGTAGGGAGCAGATTGACGGATGCCCCGAGCTCCTCTGCTTCGTTCTTCACCCGAAGCAAGATTGCTCGTTCCTCCTGCGTGTAGTCGGGGACCATCTTTCGAGTCGAGACATTCATTTGATTGACGCCACGCATGACGAGACGCTTGACGGAGTGCCGGCGCAGAAGATCGGGAAATCCCGCGAGGGTGGACAAGCTGTCCCGCATGACCACGGCATGAATTCGAACCACGCTGGGATCCGATATGGATCGCACCGCACGATCCAGTGCCGCGAGAGTTCGGCTCAGCGGCTGGCCACGAATCTTCAAGTAGGTGTCAGGATCAGGAGAATCGATCGAGAAGGTCAGATCTCTAAGATTCCTGAGCTGCCCGAGAAACGCTGCTCGTTCCTCATTGATCAGATCGCCCGTGGTGATGACGGAAAATGCAACATTGGCATCGTCAAGTTGCTTCAGAAATTCCAAAAAATGCCGATGCGTCCACGGCTCTCCGAGCCCGAGAAAATTGACGGCCTCGGCATAACGGGCGGCTCCGAAGAAATTATCCCAGGTCTCTACCTTCATATGTTGGGACGAGCCGCCTGTCTTTGCCGATCGAGAGCACATGACGCAGCTCAGATGGCATGCCGTGCTGACTTCCACCTGCATTGTTATCGGCGCGATATCGGGGCACAGGTTGATTTCCCGATCGATGGGCAATTCCGGGGGCCCGTTGCGAAGTTTCGGTTTGAGACTGCGCAGTCCGATACCAAGCACCCGTCGATCCGTCTGATCCGGATGGTGCGCCGGACAGAATCCATCGGCCTCGATGCGAACCGACTGCGCGTTCCTGCATTTGATGCCGATTTTGTAGGTCCCGGCTGCGAAGGACTCGCTGAATTGGATCCGGCCATCGACGATTACGGCGACGCGCTGGAGCTTGCCTGTGAACCTGCTGTAGTGGGTGAAGAATTTCAGATCAAAGCGATCGCATCCGGACGGGTTCAGATATGCCACGTCCGACGACCAAACCCACTGGCTGTCGTCCGCCGCTTCGAGCCAGTACCAGCCTCGGCCCAACCATCTCTCCGCGATCGCCATCTTCCACCCCGCATAAGTGCGCCAGTTGAAATGCGTTAAATGCAATCAGATATGCTGTCGGTGAATTAGAATCGGATCGCGCAATTCGGTCAAGTGACAATAACATTGTCCCTTTTCTCATTTGAATCGGAGAGGTCAGGAGGGTTCATTGCGGAGGTGCGGCCATGCAGGGCGTCTTCAACTTCTACGAACCCCTTTCCGACAGGCCCAGGCGGCCGGAGCGCGTGTTCTTTTGTGTCCTGCCGGATGACGAGACACGCGACCGCGTGGCGCGGTTCGGCGACGGGTTCTTCTCCGAATATCGTCTCATGGGAACACGGCTCAGGACCGACCGGCTGCACGTCTCGCTGCATCATGTCGGCGACTACAAGCGTCTGCGCACCAAGTTCGTCTATGCGGCGCAACAGGCCGGGAAGGCCGTTTCCATGGGACCATTCGAGGTGGCCTTCCGCTTCGTGAAGAGCTTCGAGGCGGCGCCGCACAAGAAGGGCCGGCGGCCGCTGGTCCTGCTCGGCGAGGGAGGTGAAGCCCTGGTGGAGCTCTTCCGGAGTCTCGGCATCGCCCTGACCAGGAGCGGGCTGAAGGCAGCGGCGGAGTTCACGCCGCACATGACTTTGTCCTACGGGCCGGACGCGATCCCGGAGCAGGCGATCGAGCCGATCCGCTTCGTGGTCAAGGACTTTGCCCTGATCCACAGCCGGCTGGGGCTCACCCGGTATGAGGTGATCGACCGCTGGTCGCTGCAGGCCTGACTCCTGGAGGCGCCGCGCGCGCGTCGGCGGACGGACATGTCACGATCCCGAGGCACCATCGGCGCGCCGGGGCCGTTGCTCCAATGACGACATTCGTCTGAGAGGAGAGCAGCCATGCAAGTCCAGGAGATCATGCACACCAACGTCCAGCTCGCCGACCCCAACATGACCATTCGCGACGTGGCTCGGCGGATGCGCGCCGACAACATCGGGGCGCTGCCGGTCGGCGAGAACGACCGCCTGATCGGGATGGTGACGGACCGCGACATCGTGATGCGCGCGGTCGCCGACGAGCGCAATCCCGGCACCACGACGGTGCGCGAGGTGATGTCGGAGGGCATCTGCTACTGCTTCGAGGATGACGAGGTGGATCGGGCCGCCGAAGTCATGGCGCAGCACCAGGTGCGCCGGCTGCCTGTGCTGAACCGCAACAAGCGGCTGGTCGGCGTCATCGCCCTTGCCGATCTCGGGCGCTCCGAGGAAGAGGCGGCCGAGAGCGCGCTCAAGGGCATATCGGAGCCGACGGACAAGGAGCGGCGATAGCTTCATCCTGGCCGGGAACCTATGCCGGGACGTCCTGTTGGCATCAGCAGATGCCACTTCGAGGCCCTGCGCTATGGTTTCCGTGCGGAAGAAGCAGGAACGGCACCAGCCCGAGGTCGACGAGGAGATCGTCGAGAAGGGCGACATCTATTTCGTGTACCGGCCCCGCATCGAGGAGGGCGAGGCCGAAGGCCTGGGCGATGTCCAGCGCTTCTACATGGTGATGAAGCCGGAAGGACAGAGCAGGTTCCGTGTCGCGGTGCTCGGCCGCAAGCACCTGCCCGAGGCCCACGACCATGAGCGCATATGGGGCTTCATCGACGCGGTGAAGAGCGGCCGGGAGGTGGAAGAGGAGTTCCGGGAGCACCATTATCCGACTAAGACGCGCGGCGAACGCACGCTGGCGGCCGTGCGGCCGGCGGGGGAGGGCGTCTATGCGCTGGTCCGGCGCGGACGGAACCTGCATCTGACCTATGAGCTCGAGCTGCCGGAGCGGCCCGGCGAGGTCCAGAAGGAGCTGAAGATCGAGCGCCAGGCCGCCTACATCCTGTCGGTCAAGAATCCGGAGAAGCCATCGCCGCCCGGTTCGGGGCTGCCCGAGCGGGAGGAGGCGCATTATCCGAAGACGCTGGAGCGGGAGTTCCGCGGCCGGCGCTTCGCCACCGAGGATCCGCATCTGCTCGACTACGAGGGCGCCGAGTTCGTCCTGGTCGGGGCGCGCACCGATCCCGAGCGGGCCTATGACATCGACATCGAGGCCGAGCACGAGACGGCCCAGAAGGCGGACATTTTTCGCCAGCTCAAGATGTCGCCGCGCGAGCACCCGATCGAGCCGTTGCTCAAGGGCAAGTGGCGGTAGCGGCGATGCGCCTCTGGAGCGAAGCCTTCGAGGACGGCCAGGAGATCCCGGTCGAATTCACCCGGGACGGCCACAACGTCTCGCCGCCCTTGCGCTGGTCCGATCTCCCCGACGGCACGCGCGAGCTGGCGATCCTGTTCGAAGGCGTGACCCCCGCCACCCGCGAACCGTGGCTGCATTGGCTCGCCTACAAGATCCCGGCCGAGCTCGACGGCCTGCCTGCGGGCTTCAAGCACCAGCACGAGCCCGAGGAGCCGCTGCATCTGTTCCACGGCCGGAACTCGCTGGACGGGGACGGCTATCAAGGCCCGCAGGGAACGCTCGGCCGCACCTTCCGGTACCGCTTCCGCCTGCTTGCTCTGGACCGTCCGGTCGAGGCGCCGCCGGGCCTTGACCGCAAGCGGTTCGAGAAGGCGATCGCCGGCCATGTCCTCGATGAGGCGGAGTTGCACGCCACCTACACGCGGCAGGCCTGAGCGTCGCACCTACACCCATTCGAGATGAAGCGCCCCGGTGTCGTCCTGCACGACGCCGCCGTCGAAGCGGCGGCATTCGCGATCGAGCGTGCCGCGGAGCCATCCGATGTCGCCTGGTTCCGCCCGATTGAGCCGGAGCTGCCGCAGCTGGAACGGCACCATCGTCAGGTCCTGCAGCGCGCCGTCCGCCGCCAGGACCGGCAGGTACATGAGCACGAGATCGTCCCGAAACGCCTCGTAGCCGGTGATCCCCTCGTAGTCGGTGATGAAGTCGCCGCAGCCATAGAGGATCAGCCGGCCGTGATGCACTTCGATCGCTTTCGGGTGATGCGACGAATGGCCGTGCACCAGGTCGATGCCGGCCTCGTCGATCAGCGCATGGGCGAAGGCGCGATGGGAGCGGGAGATCCCGTATCCCCAGTTCCCGCCCCAGTGGATCGAGACGATCATGATGTCGCCGGCCTGGCTGGCGGTCTCGAGCTGCGCCCCGATCCGCCGGGCGGTATCGGCCGACAGGTCGGTCAGGAGGTTGACCCCGGGTCTGTCGGGCCCGGCCAGCCAGCTCTGCGGCACGCCGCTGTCCGCAGAGGCGGCGGCATAGACCAGGACCCGGCCTCGCTCCGGAAGCGGGAGGATGGCGGGCGCCGTCGCCTCGGCGATGCCGCGGCCGGCGCCCGGCGCCGGGATACCCGACGCTGCGATCGTGTCGAGAGTCTCGATGAGTCCCGGCCTGCCCCAGTCGAGGACGTGATTGTTGGCCAGGACGCAGCAATCGATGCCGGCCGCCGTGATGCAGGCGAAGTTCTCCGGGCTCATGCGATAGTTGATGCCCTTCAGCTCCGGCACGGAATGGCGCGTCACGCTGGTTTCGAGATTGATGATGCGAAGGTCGACGCGGCGCTCCGCCGGCTCCGCCAGGGCATCGCCCCACGGGTACAGCAGGTCGACCGGCCAGGGCAGCGGCCCGTTCGCCTCCTCGGCGAGCGCGACATATTGCCTGGCCGAGGTCACATGGCGCTCGTACAGGCCGGGCTCGCAGGGCCAGGGCAGCACCTGGTCGATGCCGCGCCCGGTCATCACGTCGCCGGTCAGGAAGAGCTTGATTGCCTGCACTCCGCGTCGGCTCCCCGTGTTGAGTATTCATCAGAAGAACGCGGCAATCCGCCATCCGATCCGATCCTTCCGCCGGGCGCGAGGAACCCGGGTTGCGCCGATCCGGTTAGACTGCAGCGGAGCCGGCCTGCGCCGGCCTGGACAGGAGGCGTCGCCGTGACCCGTCCCCGCTATGCGATCATCGAAGCGCCTTCGGTGCTGGGGCTGTTTCCGAAAGGGGTCGAGCGGCTGCCCGAGGCTCTGCTCGGGGCGGGCCTCGCCGAAAGGCTGGGGGCGCGGCGGGCCGGGCGGGTCGCGCCGCCGCCCTACGATCCGCGGCGCGACCCCGGGACGATGCTGCTCAACCCGACCGGCATCGCCGCCTATTCTTCCACCCTCGCGAACGCCGTCGGGCTCGTGCGCGGGGCCGGCGAGGTGCCGGTGGTGCTGGGCGGCGACTGCTCGATCCTGCTCGGCTGCCTGCTGTCGCTGCGCCGCCGCGGGCGCTTCGGCCTCCTGTTCCTCGACGGCCATGCCGATTTCTACCAGCCGGAGGCCGAGCCGAACGGCGAGGCGGCGTCGATGGAGCTGGCGCTGGCCACCGGCCGCGGCCCCGCCGTGATCTCGGATCTGGAAGGGCTGCGGCCGCTGGTCCGCGACGAGGACGTGGTCGCGTTCGGGCCCCGCGACGCCGAGATCGCGGAACAGTTCGGCAGCCAGCGGATCGCGGACACTATCATCGAGCTGCTCGACCTCGCGGCGGTTCGGCAGGCCGGCGCCAACGCCGCGGCGGAGCGCGCTCTGCAGCGGCTGACCCGCCCCGGTCTCCTCGGCTTCTGGCTCCATCTCGATGCCGACGTGCTCGACGATGCGGTCATGCCGGCGGTCGACTACCGGATCCCGGATGGCCTGTCCTTCGACGAGCTGGCGACGGTCCTCCGCGCCGCGACGGCGAGCGGCAGGATGGCCGGGGTCGACATCACGATCTTCAACCCGGCGCTGGATCCCGGCGGCGCCATCGCGGCACGCTTCGTCGACGCCATCGCCCGGGGACTGCGCTCGTAATATGCTTTCGCCCCATGGTCCGAGCCGGGTTGCCGTTGGGGTTGCCGGATGCCGCTTCGCCTGCCGCCGCTCTCGTCCCTTCGCTTCTTCGAGGCGGCGGGGCGCCATCTCAGCTTCAAGCTCGCCGCCGCCGAGCTGAACGTGACGCCCAGCGCCGTCAGCCACGGCATCGTCGGGCTGGAGCGGGCGCTGGGCGTCGAGCTGTTCGTGCGTGAGCCCCGCAAGCTGTCGCTGACGCCGGAAGGGGCGGACTACCTGCCCTATGTCTCCGAGGCGCTGTCCCTGATCGCCATCGGCACTCAGCGCTTGCCGGGCAGCGGCGAGCGCCGGACGATTACGGTGAGCTGCGCGCCGACCTTCGCCGCCCGCTGGCTGCTGCCGCGGCTGCACCGCTTCGGCGAGCGCTGGCCGACCATCGGCGTCACCGTCGACACCTCGCGGCGGCAGGTCGGTTTCCCGGTCGACGGCTTCGACTTCGCCATCCGGATGAGCCGGGCGACCGCGGCCGGGGCCAGCTGGACCCGGCTGTTCGGCGACACGCTGGTCCCGGTGTGCAGCCCGGCCTATCGCGAGATTCTGCGGCGTGAGAACGGAACCGTCGATCTGCGCCGGGCCACGCTGATCCATGTCACCCCGGCCAGCGAAGATTGGCAGGCCTGGCTGGAGCGGACCGGGATCGACGGCGTCGACCTCGCCGGCGGGCTGCGGGTCGACACCATCCAGATGGCGTTCGAGGCCGCCGCCATAGGGCTCGGCATCGCCCTGGGGCGGCGCCTGCTGGTCGGCCCGGAACTCGCGTCCGGGGCGTTGGTCGAGCTCGACCTTCCGTCCATCGACGCCGAGACCGCCTATTGGCTGGTCAGTGCCGAAGGGGCGGACCGCCGCCCGGACCTGCTGGGCTTCAAGCGCTGGCTGCTGCGCGAGGTCGAGGCGTTCGGGCGGGGTGCCGCCGAAGGCGAGGGGAGGCGGATCGCCTGAGGCTGTTCAGCCCCGGGCTTACGACACCCCAAGCCGTCATTGCGAGGAGGCGAAGCGGACGAAGCAATCCATGCCTCCGCTCTTGCGGCCCTGGATTGCTTCGCTGCGCTCGCAATGACGATCCTTTGAGCTGACCGACCTGGGAGACCCGGCCGAGACCAGGTGAGCATCCTTCACCCGTCAGCGAAACCTTCTCTTTTGCCGGCCCCTCCGCCGATTGCCATTGTGTGGGGCGGGCGAGGAGGGCCCGGACCATGGCGGCGACCGAAGGACGGCATTTCGCATCCCCCGGCATCCGGGCGGGGCTGGTGATCCTGGCCGGGGCGCTGATCATGAGCGCCGCCATGGGCTCGCGGCAGACCTTCGGCCTGTTCATCGGCCCGTTCTCCTTCGACCGCGGCCTGCCGGTCATGCTCACCGCCTTCGCCATCGCCGTGCACAACCTGGTCTGGGGCTTCGCCCAGCCCTTCGCCGGCGCCGCCGCCGACCGCTGGGGCTCGGCGCCGGTGGTGGCCTTCGGCGCGGTCGCCTTCGCCGCCGGGCTGGTCCTCACCGCCATGGCGTCGTCGGGGGCGATGCTGGTGCTCGGCCTCGGCCTCCTGGTCGGCATCGGCATCAGCTGCACCACCTTCGGCGTGGTGCTGACCGCCCTGGGCCGCGCGGCGCCGCCGGAGAAGCGCAGCATGGCGATGGGTCTCGCCAGCGCCGGCGGTTCGCTCGGCCAGGTGCTGCTGGTGCCACTTGCGCAATGGGTCACGGATCTATCGGGCACCACGGCGTCGCTGCTCGTGCTCGCCGGCTGCCTGGTCGCCGTGGCGCCGCTCGGGCTGTTCCTGGACCGGCGCGACGGCGCCGCACCGGCGCCGGCGGAGGCAGCGCTGCCGCTGCGTGCGGCGGTGGCGCAGGCGCTCGGCCATCGCGGCTACCGGCTGCTGACCCTCGGCTTCTTCACCTGCGGCTTCCAGCTCGCCTTCATCGGCACGCATCTGCCGAACTACCTGCTGCTGTGCCACATGCCGGCAGGGCTCGGCGCCACGGCGCTGGCGCTGGTCGGGCTGTTCAACATGGTCGGCAGCTGGGGCTGCGGCTGGCTCGGCGGCCGCTTCCGCCAGCACCATGTCCTCGGCTGGCTGTACCTGATCCGCGGCGCCGCCATCGCCGCCTTCTTCCTGGCGCCGAAGAGCGAGGCGTCGGTCGTGCTCTTCGCCGCGGTGATGGGCCTGACCTGGCTGGGCACCGTGCCGCTGACCAGCGGCCTCGTGGCCAAGGTGTTCGGCACGCGCCATCTCGGCACGCTGTTCGGCGTCTGCTTCCTCAGCCACCAGATCGGGTCGTTCCTCGGCGCCTGGGCCGGCGGCTACGTCTTCGACGTCACCGGCTCCTATGCCCTGGTCTGGATCGCCACCGCGGTTGCCGGGCTGGTGGCGGCGCTGCTGCACTTCCCGATCGATGATGCGCCGGTGGCGGTCACGGCCTCGGTGCGCCAGGCCGCTTAGAACCCGTCGTCCATCAGCGGCCGCTTCTTCCGCTTCGGACGCGTCCACACCACGCCGGGAAAACCCTTCAGCGGGCGCAGCGGCTCGCCCCTGTAGGTCCATTCCGGCGCCTGCTCGATGGCGATGTGGTACAGCGGCTCGCGGCCGGTGCGGGTCTCGAACAGCGCGCGCGGGATGTTCACCATCTGCCGCCACTGCGACCGTTCGTAGAGAACCGGCGTGCCGCAATGGCGGCAGAAGCTGCGCGTCCGGCCTGTGTCCTCCTCTGTGAAGCGGGCGAGGGCGGACTCGCCCTTGACGATGCGGACGCGGCTGCGCCAGCAGCCGACATAGGTGGCGTAGGCGGCGCCGTGCGCCAGGCGGCTGTCCCGGGAATGGTCGTGCCAGGCCCAGCGGGCGGGGACGCCGATCTCGATCCGCACCCGGCCGCACAGGCAGCGGCCCTCCGCGACCTCCGCCGGCGCTTTCCGGGTTCTTCCCACTGCCGTCTTGCCCATTCTCGGCCTCGTCTGCTGCGCCGGGAGAGAATACAGGCGCAACCTGCCAGGGAGTGTCAGCTATTCCGTGGGAAATCGATGCCGCCGAGCCATCAAGGGTCCCCGGCCAGCCCGCCGCGGTGTAGTCTCGCTCACCTGTCGCGGAGCGGACCATCCCGAGTGGCATCGAACGGCAGTTCCAGGACGTCGCGCGGCGATCCGAGGCAGCTCTCGCTGGACTTCGGGTCGCCGCAGACGCCCTCGATGTCGCCGGACCAGATCTTCTTCGCGATCCTCCCATCGCCGGCCGACGCCGCCATGATCCGGGCGCAGGCGGAGGCCCTGCGGCTTGACCTCGGCCTGCGGGGACAGTTGCGGCCGCCGGAGGTCCTGCACATCTCGCTGCAGTCCGTGGGCCAGTACCAGTCTTTGCCCTTCGCGCTGGTCGACCGGACGATGCACGCCGCCTGGACGATCGAGCTGCCGCGATTCGAGGTGACATTCGACCGAGTGACGAGCTTCGGGGCGGGCAGCGGAGCCCGGCCGGTCGTGCTCCGTTGCGCGGAGGGGAACGCCGCGCTCTTCGATCTGTACGAGGCCCTCGATCCGGCGATGGAGGCGGTCGGCCTGCACGGATCCCGCCCGCCTCTCAGGCCGCACCTGACGATCCTGTACGACCGGAAGGTCGTTCCCGAGGCGCTCCTCGACGCGCCGATCACCATCCAGGTGCGCGATTTCGCGCTCGTCCACAGCCTCTATGGCGAAAGCCGCTACCTGATCCTCGGCCGCTGGCCGCTGCGCGGGTGACGGCCGCGTCCGCCGTCCCTATGGTCGGTCCGACAGGACTCAGCACCAAGAGCGGAAGCGACATGGCGAAGGCGGTCACGATCTACGGCATCAAGAACTGCGACACGATGAAGAAGGCGCGGGCGTGGCTGGACCAGCGTGGCGTCGCCTATGCCTTCCACGACTACAAGGCGGCGGGTATCGACCGCGCCACGCTCGAAGGCTGGGCGCGCAAGGTCAGTTGGGAGGTGCTGCTGAACCGCGCCGGCACCACCTTCCGCAAGCTGCCGGATGCCGTCCGCGAAGGGCTGACCGAGGCCAAGGCGATCGGGCTGATGCTCGACCAGCCATCGATGATCAAGCGGCCGGTGCTCGACATCGGCGGCACGCTGCTGGTCGGCTTCAAGCCGGAGCAGTATGAGGGCGCGTTCCCGGGGCGCTGAGGCCCGGGGATCCGGCGCGATGTTCAACCAGGCGCCGATGGCCACTGACCGGGCGGGATGCAGGCGCTCGGCGAAGCCGCCCGTCCGTTGGGCTCGCGGTCGATCATCAGCAGGGCATGGTTCAGTGCCTCGAACACACCCCTGTCTCGCCAGGCCGCAAATCAGCGAGAAGCCGTGCTCTTCGGCGGAAGGTCGCTTGGAAGAAGCCGCCGAGCTACGCCACCGCGCATCACATAAAGGATCGCGTTGACGATTTCGCGCGGCAGTCAGGACAGCTTCGTCCCGTCCGCTTCGGTGCCAGCAGCAGCGGCTCGACCAGTTGCCAATCCGCATACGTCAAATCCGTTTCGTATCGAGGCCCCGCGCGACTATGCTGCCGGCGAGTGGCTGGGTCCACATCGCTCGCCTCCCAAGATGGCCTGAACAATCCCCAGGAATCACGCGATGCTCGGTCGCGAACCTTTTCGGGATAGGCTCTAAAGAGAGACGTCCAATGGATGAGAGCATCCATCCCTTTGACGGGGCGTATCTGGCCCGGATTGAGCCCGACGACCGTCTCGTGGTGCTTGCCCGGACGATACAGGCGCGGGATTCCCGAACGGAAGCTGAACTCAAGGACCGCGCCATTAACTGGGCGCGCTTTGGGGAAACATGCCTCGGGCAGGCGCTCTATCGGCACCGCTCCGTCTTTCGGAATGCTTCGGAAGCGGCTGTGTGGAGCCATCTCGAACTGAGCTACTTTCGCGACATAGTTCCTGCCGACGCCATTCACGAACTCGTGGTCAAGCAGCAACCGGCCGAGACGCAACTGCTGCGCGCGGAGATTCTTTTGACCACTCCCTCGGCCTTCATACTGCCGCGAAACTGGCAGGGCTCAGCCGATCGGCCCGAACGGCAGGCGTCGCTGGAATATATCGAAGTGCAATCGCCATATCTCAGCGAGTACAGAGCCATCATGCGGAAGTATATCGGCCCGGCCGCCGCGAAGCTCGTCCAGGCGAACAGGATCGGGACGTTCAGGACGATGGAGACAGCGGCAGTGCTCTACCGCGACCCGGCGTTGAAGATCGACTGGAACCAGATTCACCTATGCGAAGTGGATGCCGACGGCTTCAATGGGTTCGGCCAGGAGTTCGATGCCGCGCTCCGTGAGGTTTCGCCGGACGGCGGCTTTGCGGCCGTCTTTGCCGGCCTCGACCGCATGCGCATGATCCCGCGCTGGACCTTCAACGATCCCGTGGTGGAGGCGGACGCTGCTGTCGGGCGGGAGGGCATGGTGGAAGCATGAGGAATCTCGTCCCGGCGCTGGCCGGGGACGACCGGCCGCCAGGCGACACCGGGCCGCCCGATCCGGCTTCGCCCCGTGGCCGGCGCCGATGGACCGACGCCGACTGGGCCGAACACCGCGGCCGCAAGACCGAGCGCAACACCCGGTGGCGCCACCTGCAGAGGCTTGCGCATATCCACCGCCACGGCTGAGGCTGGGCGGTGACCGATCCTGCGTCTTGTATAAACAGAGCGGTCGGTCTATTAATAATCCATGCAGCAACCTCCGCACCGCGGCCCGGCGGACTCCGGGACGGGACGGCCCCGGTCCTGGATGCGGCGTGGCCGTGCCGGTCTGGCCCGCTTCGCGCGCCGGCATCCGCGGCTCTACGCAGCCCGCCACGTCGTCCGGTCCCTGCTGCAGCTCGCCGTCGCCGCGACCGGCATCGGCGCTCTGGTCTGGCTGCTCGTGCCGGAGCTCGGCTGGCCTTGGCTCGACATCGACTGGGGCTGGCTGCGGCTGCTGCCCTGGCCTGAGATCGGCTGGCTCTGGTCCTGGATGCCCTCGCTGCCGGACTGGCTGAAGACGGTCCTGCACGGGGTGAAATGGGCTGTGCCGATCGTCATCGCGGTTCTGGTCGCGATCGACGAGGTGGAGCGCCGGACCGGCCGCAAACATCCCGGCAGTCCCCAATCCCATCCGGAGTGACCCGATGCGCACGCTCGACCCGGTGAAGCACGAGGCCAAGCGCCGCCGGATCCTGGAGGCGGCGGCCGAATGCTTCGCCACCAGGGGCTTCCACGACACCCGCACCGCCGACATCTGTGCCGCGGCCGGCATCAGCTCGGGCAACCTGTTCCACTATTTCCCGAGCAAGCAGGCGATCTTCACGGCGATCTTCGAGCAGGACGGCCGGGACAACGCCGACCGGCTGCAGTCGGCTCTGGCGGCCGAGGACCCGCTGGCCGCGCTGCTTGAGGTCGTCGAGGCCCAGGCGGCGCAGGCGGATTATCCGCATCTCGGCGGGCTGATGCTGGAGATCGTGGCCAATGCCAGGCGCGACGTGGCCTTCGCCGAGTTGATGGAGCGCAACGACCGCGCGCTGCGCGACGGGCTGCGGCAGCTGCTCGGCCGCGCCGCGGAGCGGGGGCAGATCGATCCGGAGTTGCCGCCCGACGCGGCGGCGGACTGGATCATGGTGCTGCTCGACGGCGGCTTTGTCCGCGCCGCCGCCGATTCCGGCTTCCGCCCGGTCGGCCCGATGCTGCGGCGGATCATCCTGCGCTTCCTCGGGGCGGAGGGTGGCCGATGATGCCGGGGTACACCCGGCGCGGGGTGATCCGCGGTGCGGCGGCGCTTGGCGGCGGCCTGCTGGCTTCGACGGCCGGCGCGGCCGGGCAGGACCTGGCGTTCAACGGCGTCTGCTACGACACCGGCACGGCCTATGTGCCGGGATCGCTGTCGCGCGCGGCCTGGCACCCGGCGGCGGTGCGGCGGGACCTCCGCATCATTCGCGAGGCGCTGCACTGCAACGCGGTCTCGCTGTTCGGCACCGATCACGGGCGCCTGGCGGAGGCCGCGGAGGCGGCCGCGGCGGCCGGGCTGCAGGTCTGGCTGCAGCCGCGGCTGGTCGAGGCCGGGCAGGACGCGGCACTGGACCACCTGGCCGAAACGGCGCGGATCGCCGAGGCCCTGCGGGCGCGCGGCGCCGCGGTGACGCTCAGCCTCGGCTGCGAGCTGACCCTGTTCACCGCCGGCTTCCTGCCCGGCGCGACCTTCTTCGACCGGATGGCGGCCTTCGGCATCCTGTCGGCGGAGGGCTTTGCGACGCTGAGCGTAGCCCTCAACGACCATCTCGCCCGAGCCCGCGCCGCCGTCCGGTCCCGCTTCCGCGGGCCGGTCACCTATGCGGCCGGTCCTTGGGAGGACGTCGACTGGCGGGATTTCGACCTGATCGGGCTGGACCACTACCGGGACGCGTCGAACCGCGCGACCTATGTCGAGGAGCTCCGCGCCTTCCGGCGCTGGGGCAAGCCGGTCGTGGTCGCGGAGTTCGGCTGCTGCGCCTATGAGGGCGCCGAGGATGCGGGCGGCGACGGCTGGAGCATCGTCGATTGGACGAAGCCGGTGCCGGAGCTGAAAGGCGCTCCGGTCCGCAGCGAGCGGGTCCAAGCGGAGACGATCGGCGAGCTGATCGGGCTCTACCGGGCCGAAGGCATCGCCGGCGCCTTCGTCTACCAGTTCATCGACACCGGCATGCCCCATTCGCCGGACCCGCGCCGGGACTTCGACATGGCCGGCTACGGCATCGTCCGGGTGGATCAGGCGGATTCCGGCGACTGGACCCCGAAGCAGGCCTTCCGGACGGTCGCCGACCTCTACGGCAGGGGCTGAGGCTCATACCGGCGAGTTCGCGATCAGCCTTTTCCCTCTCCTCCGAAAGAATCGTCATTGCGAGGAGGCGAAGCCGACGAAGCAATCAAGGGGCGGTGCGAGTGGCCCTGGATTGCTTCGCTGCGCTCGCAATGACGATTTTTGGGGCTCGCCGGTCTCAGGCCGCTTTCCACTTGATCGAGCACCCCATTGACGGCACTTGGTCGGCGGGCGCCTGGCCGGTCTCGGCGACCTGGAGCATCGCCTCGACCAGCTCACGCCGTGCACGTGGCGGGGGCGGGGTCGTCCGGCCCTCGTCCAGCCGGCCGCGATACTTCAGCCGGCGGTGCGAATCGTAGCCGAAGAAATCCGGGGTGCAGACCGCGCCATAGGCCCGCGCCACCGACTGGTCCTCGTCGTGCAGATAGGGGAAAGGCAGGTCATGGGCCTCATCGAAGGCCTTCATCTTCTCGAAGCTGTCTTCCGGATAGGCGACGGCGTCGTTCGAGCAGATCGCGGCGAAGCCGATGCCCTCGGCCATCAGCGTCATGGCGTCGTCGGTCAGCCGATCGATCACCGCCTTCACATAGGGGCAGTGGTTGCAGATGAAGACGATCACCGTGCCGCGCGGCCCGGTGACATCGTCCAGGGAATAGGTCCGGCCATCGGTGGCGGGCAGGCGGAAATCCGGGGCCGGCAGGTCGAGCTCGAGGGGCGGGGGCGTGGTGGCCATGGCGCGCGTCCTTCGCTGCGGGGTCCGGCCCCAGTCTACCCGCAACCCGGCCTTCAGCGCCAAGCGCAGATCCCCAGTGTCGCACCCTTCGCCAGCAACGCCTGCGCTTCGGCTTCCGGGACCGCCTGCGACTTTCCGTCGGCGCACAGTATGGTCAGCTCGGCGTGGCCGGCGACATCCAGCAGCAGCTGGTCCCAGTGTCGGTACTGAACGTCATGGCCTTCGTCTTCATAGATTCGGGCCTTGCGCAGGTTCTTGAAATGCGACTGCCAGTACTGCGCCTGATCCATGCCGACCGATTTATCCGCGGTGCCGTGATAGACATAGACCGGCGTGTCGATCTTCGAGATGTCGGCCTTCGGCTCGGTGCAGTAGCGGCGGTATTCGGCGACTTGGCCGCGCAGGTCGCCCATCTGACCGCGGATGAAGTAGGTGCGTGCGCCCTCCTCATAGGCCCGGTCGGCGAAGCCCGGGATCTTGCGGGTCGGGCTGGTCTCGGGATAGGCCCACCATTCTTCCGGGTTCTGCGCCACCTTCATCATCTCGGTCAGCTCGGCCTCCGACATGGTGCAGGCCTTCCGCTCCGGCCCGAAGCCCGAGGTGGCGGCCAGGAAGTGCAGGGAGATCAGCCGCTCCGGCATCTCTGCCGCGATCTCGGCCAGGTAGGGCCCGCCGCCGGAAATGGCCAGTGCGGCCGTGCGCTCGATCCCGAGATGGTCCAGCACGGCGCGGACCTCGGCCGCATAGTCCTTGGTGGTCCAGCCCGGCTTGAACTCGGTGTCGCCGAAGCCGTTCCGCTCGACGCTGATGAAACGGAGCTGCAGCTTGGTGCGCAGGCTGCGCAGATACTCGGTCATGCCGAAGGCACGGACGCTGGTGCCGGTGCCGCTGACATAGAGCACCGGTCGCCAGCCGGGCTCGCCCTCGTCGATGTAGTGAACCTCGCGGCCGTCCGGCAGCCTCAGCGCCTGCACCGCCGGGCCCATCGGGTCGAAGCCGGTCTGGATGTCGGAAAGGGCCGAGGCCGGCACCGTCGGCGGCGGGTCGGCGGCCGGGGCCTGGCCGGCGGACAGCGCGAGGACGGTGGCAGCCAGCACGGGCCGGAACGATCGCATCGCGCTCTCCCTGTCGGTTTGCTTCACTCTAGGGTCAGAGAGACCGAGGATTTGACCGCATCCGCCATCGGCATGACGGAAGCCGCTAGCTCGATGACAGCCGCAGCCGCATGACATGCCGCCGGCTGCCGGCTCGGCCGATCTCGGTGAAGCCGGCCCGGGCGAAGGCCTGGACGAAGCCCATGAAGCGGTAGCTCGGCGAATCCGGATCGACAGGATAGGCCTCCACCACGGTGGCGCCTTGCGCCCGCGCATGCTCGACCGCCGCCGCGATCAGCTGGTCGGCCAGCCCCAGGCCGCGCAGCGGGCGGAGGACGAACATGCAGGCGAGGGACCAGACCCGTTCCTCGTCCTGCGGCCCGCCGAGCGGGCGATAGGTCTCGCGCGGGGCGATCGAGCACCAGGCCACCGGCTCGCCCTCGTGATAGCCGACGATGCCGACCGGCACCCCGTCCCGCACCCTGGCGTGTAGCGCCGCCTTGCGGCCGGCGCTGTCGAGCCGCACCTCCTGCGGCGTCGCCCGCCAGGCCATGCACCAGCAGTACTTCGGCGCGCCGCGGCTTTCGAACAGTCGCTCGAAATCGCGCCAATTGGCCGCGTCGACCGGGCGGAAGGTGAGGGCAGGCGCGGTCTGGCGGGCGGCGCCGGTCACAAGTGCCATCCGTGCCGCGGGTCGGCCGTGGCCGGGTCGTAATGCTGGTCGATCAGGTCGATCAGGGACCGGACGGTGAAGACCGAGGCAAGGTCGTCGCGCGGGATCTCCGCGCCCAAAGTCTGCTCGATATCCCAGGCCAGGCGCGTGACGTCCGCAGGGCCGATCCCGAGATCCTCCAGCAGCCGGTCGTCCGGCGCGATGGCGCGACCCACCGGGGCCGCGGCCGCCAGCACCCGCAGCACCTCGGCCTCGACCCGGTCGCGGCCGCTCACGACGCCGGCTCCAGCGACCCCAACGTGGTCGGCAGCAGCTCGGACACGGTCGGGTGGATCGCCATCGAACGCTGCAGCACGTCGTAGGGCGCCTTCGCGTACATCAGGTCGAGCAGCCCGTGCACCACCTCGTCGCCGCCGGTGCCGAGGATGGCGGTGCCCAGGATCTGGCGCGTACCGGCATCGGCCACGACCTTCATGAAGCCCTCCGTCTCGCCCTTCTCGACCGCACGGCCGACCCGGGTCATCGGCCGCTTGGCGATCAGGATGCGGCGGCCGGAGCGGCGCGCCTCCGCCTCGGTCATGCCGGCGCGGCCGAGCGGCGGGTCAGTGTAGAGGGCGTAGGCCGGGATCCGGTCGGTCACCCGCCGTGTCTCGCCGTCCAGCAGATTGGCGGCGACGATCTCGAAGTCATTGTAGGAGGTGTGGGTGAAGGCGCCGCGGCCGTTGCAGTCGCCCAGCGCCCAGATGCCGGGGACGCTGGTCTGCAGCGTGTCGTCCACGGTGATGTAGCCGCGGTCGTCGGTGGCCACGCCCGCCGCCTCGAGCCCGAGGTCGCTTGTGTTCGGCCGGCGCCCGACCGCCAGCAGCAGATGTGAGCCCACGACGACCGGCGCGCCGGCGGTGCACTCGACCGTCACGGCGATGCCGTCGCCCTGCCGCGCCACGCTCAGGCACTTGGCGTTGGTGCGGATGGCGATGCCTTCCTTCTCCAGGAAGCCGGCGATGGCGGCGGAGACGTCCTCGTCCTCGCGCCCGACCAGCCGCGGTCCCTGCTCGATGATCGTCACCTGGGAGCCGAAGCGGCGGAACATCTGGCCGAACTCCAGCCCGACATAGGAGCCGCCGACGACCACCAGGTGCTCCGGCACCGTGTCCAGGTCCATCATCGTGCTGTTGGTCAGGAACGGCACCTCCGCGATCCCCGGCAGCGGCGGCACCGTGGCTCGGCCGCCGACATTCAGGAAGATCCGCTCGGCGGTCAGGGTCTCGTCGCCGACCTGCACGCTGCGCGGCCCGGTCAGCCGGGCCTGGCCCTGGATCACCGTGCAGTTCTCGAGGCCGCGCATCCAGCTCTCGACCCCGACCCGCGACTTGCCCGAGATAGCGTCCTTGCGCGCCTTGACCTGCCGCATGTTGACGCTGGGCGGGCCGGGCAGGACCACGCCGTATTCGGCGGCGCGCTGCGCCATCCGTGCGGCATAGGCGCTGGCGACCATGGCTTTGGTCGGGATGCATCCGGTGTTGACGCAGGTGCCGCCGAAACGCGCGCGCTCGATGATCGCGACGCGCTGCCCGGCCCGGCTCAGCCGCTCTGCCAATGCCGGCCCGGCTTGGCCGGTGCCGATGATGATGGCGTCATGGGTGGTCATCGCCGCCTCCCTTCAGGGAAGAGCAGGATAGCGTATCCGGGCGCCGGCGACCGGATCTCTCGATTCGCCGGCCTGCATTGAATTTTTATGACGATCCGCGGCGTTTCGCTATGATAGGCGCGCCCAAGAGCAAAGGAGGCATGCCATGGCCAAGGGTCAATTGCGCAAGCCCAAGGAAGCCAAGAAGCCGAAGAAGGACGCTGCGCTGAAAAAGGGCGCCGCGGCCTCGGCGGCGGCGAAGAAGACCTGATATCCGATGCCGGCCGGGCTGGGTTCAACCGGACCGGCCGGCGTGGGCTCTTCCGCTCATCGCGGCGGTTCGGCCGGCTACTGCGGGATGATCTCGACGAAGTTATTCTGCGGCTCGGCCACTCCATCCGCAGTTGGAATGAGCGGGGCGCCGATCCGGTGTCAATCAGCGGCGCCGGGCTCAGCCTCCCAGGAATTGTTCCAGCAGCCGACGCGCCGCCGCGGTCGGCAGCAGGCGGCCGGCGACCACGTCGGCCTCCAGTGCCGGCAACGCCGCAGCGACCGCGGGATGCACGCGCAGCGCGTCCAAGAGGCCGTCGCCCAGCTCGCGCCACAGCCAGGACCGGGCCTGCCCGGCGCGGCGCTCGGCCAGGGCCTCGCCCGTCTGCGTGCGAAACTTCCCGATCGTGTCCCAGACCGCGTCGATGCCGCGGTTCTCCAGCGCCGAGCATTGCAGCACCGGCGGGGTCCAGTCGCCGGTGCTGCGCAGCAGCGCCAGGGCGTGGCGGTATTCGGCGGCGGCATGGTTTGCTGCGCCCTTCAGCTCGCCGTCGGCCTTGGTCACCACCAGGATGTCGGCGACCTCGACGATGCCGCGCTTGATGCCCTGCAGCTCGTCCCCGGCGCCGGGCAGCAGCAGCAGCAGGAACACGTCGACCATCTGGGCGACGGCGGTTTCGGACTGGCCGACGCCGACGGTCTCGACGACCACCACGTCATAGCCGGCAGCCTCGCACAGCAGCATGGTCTCGCGCGTCCGTCGCGCCACCCCGCCCAGTGTGGCGCCGGCCGGGGAGGGGCGGATGAAGGCGGCGGGATCGCGGGTCAGCAGCTCCATCCGTGTCTTGTCGCCCAGGATCGACCCGCCGGAGCGCTGCGAGGACGGATCGACCGCCAGCACCGCGACGCGGTGGCCGCGGCTGGTCAGGTGCAGGCCGAAGGCCTCGATGAAGGTCGATTTGCCGACGCCGGGCGGGCCGGAGATGCCGATGCGGATGGCACCGCCGGCGGCAGGGGCCAGCGCCTGCAACAGCGCCTCGGCCCGATCGCGGTGGTCGGCACGGCGGGATTCGACCAGGGTGATGGCGCGGGCCAGGGCGCGGCGGTCGCCGCCCCGGATCTGCGCCGCCATCGCCTCGATCGTCTCCGCCGTCACCGCCCGCTCCCCATCCGTCCTCATGCGGGGAGGCTAGGCGATTTGGCCCGATCGCGTCCAATCCGCGTATCCGCGCGCCTGATTCGACGCTTGCGTCCTATTTCTGGCGCTTGCTGCGGCTCGGATCCTTTCCGGCGGCCTGGCTGCTCTTCTTGGGCTGCTCCGCCGCTCGTGTCTGGTCACCGCCGCGATTGCCGCCGTGCTTCCCGAGCGACGTCTTCGTCGGCGGGCGCGGCGCGCTGTCTCCTTTGTGTTCCCTAGCCATGATCTCGTTCGCGTTCATTTCCCGGTCCTGCCTTCTCAACGGCACCGGAAGGGCAGGCGTTCACGTTGATCAACCGGAACCGGGGTGCGCGGCCCGATGTTGCGTCGAAGAGGCTTCCGCCACCGTCAGCGGGAATGTTCCCACAGGTTCTGGAGGACACGATGAGCTCCGCCGGGCTGGAGGTTTTCGATAAGACGCTTCAGACGACACACATCTGGCTGGACGAGCTGATGCAGCATGAGGCGTTCGGGCCGGACAAACGGTTCGCTTGGCACGCCCTGGGCGCGGTGCTGCGCGCGATCCGGGACAGGCTGCCCATGGATCTCGCGGCCCATCTCGGGGCGCAGCTGCCGCTGCTGATCCGCGGCGCCTACTACGATCAGTTCCGGCCGGAAGAACTGCCGCATCGCGAACGGACGCTGGACGAATTTCTGAAGGAAATCAGTGACGAGCTGTCCATGACGCGCCCGGTGAACTATCGGGACGCGACGATCGCGGTCTTCCAGACGCTGTCGAAGCACGTCAATCGGGGCCAGATCGAGAAGGTGCGGCATGCCCTGCCCGAGGAGGTTCGCGCCATCTGGCACGATGAACCCGACGCGCCGGACGTCAGGCCTCGGGAGGCCGAGCAGTAGGTCGCGGCCGACCGAGCATTGAAGCGGCGAACACACTTTGGTCGGCTGGGCCGCCGATCTGTTCCGTGATCCGCGCGGCAGGGCCTCGGAGAGCGGCGAGGCAGGCGCATCATCCGGCCCTGCATCGCCGACGGGCCGTCACGGTGCCGCGGCCTCGACCGCCGCCGGGTCGCGGTTCGGCCGTTCCGGCGCCGGCAGCTCGCCGCGCTCGGCCGCCTCCTGCTGGCGGCGCCACATCTCGGCGTAGCGGCCGTTCTCGGCCAGCAGCTGGGCGTGGCTGCCGCGCTCGGCGATGCGGCCATCGGCCAGGACGATGATCTCGTCGGCGTCGATCACGGTCGACAGGCGGTGCGCGATCACCAGCGTGGTCTTGCCGCGGCTGACCTCGCGCAGATTGGCCTGGATCTCGCGCTCGGTGTTGGTGTCGAGCGCCGAGGTCGCCTCGTCGAACAGCAGGATCGCCGGGTCCTTCAGGATGGTGCGGGCGATCGCCACGCGCTGCTTCTCGCCGCCGGACAGCTTCAGCCCGCGCTCGCCGACCTTCGTCTCGTAGCCGTCGGGCAGGCGCAGCACGAAATCGTGGATCCGGGCCATCTGCGCCGCGGCCACCACCTCCTCGTCGCTCGCCCCCGGCCGGCCATAGGCGATGTTGTAGCGGATGGTGTCGTTGAACAGCACCGTGTCCTGCGGGACGATGCCGATGGCGGCGCGCAGGCTGGCCTGGGTGACGTCGCGGATGTCCTGGCCATCGATCCGCACCGATCCGGCGGTGACGTCGTAGAAGCGGAACAGCAGACGGCTGATGGTCGACTTGCCGGCTCCGGTTGGCCCGACGATGGCGACGGTGTGCCCGGCCGGCACGGTGAAGGTCACGCCCTTCAGGATCGGCCGGCGGGAATCGTAGCCGAACTCGACATCGGTGAAGCTGACCATGCCGCCCTGCACCGCCAGCGGCTGCGCCCCGGGCGCGTCCACCACCTCGGGCGGCACGCCGAGCAGCGAGAACATCTTCTCGATATCGACCAGCGCCTGCTTCACCTCGCGATAGACGAAGCCGAAGAAGTTCAGCGGCAGGTACAGCTGGATCAGATAGGTGTTGGCCAGCACGAAGTCGCCGACCGTCAGGCGGCCGTCGACGATGCCCGCCGCGGCCATCCACATCACCGCGGTCAGCCCGGCGGCGATGATCGCGGCCTGGCCGACATTCAGCAGCGACAGCGACACCCGGTTGCGCACCGCCGCCGACTCGAAGCGGATCAGTGAGGCCTCGTAGCGCCGCGCCTCGTGCGCTTCGTTGCCGAAATACTTGACCGTCTCGAAGTTCAAGAGGCTGTCGATCGCCTTGGTGTTGGCCTCCTGGTCGGTCTCGTTCATCTGGCGGCGGAACTTGATCCGCCACTCCGTCACCCACAGGGTGAAGGCGATGTAGAGGACGACCGTGACCAGCGTGACCAAGGCGAACCATAGGTCCAGCACCCACCACAGCACCGCGACCACGAACAGGATCTCGACTAGGGTCGGCAGGATGTTGAACAGCATGAAGCTGAGCAGCGTCTCGATCGCCGCGGTGCCGCGCTCGATCACCCGCGACAGGCCGCCGGTCTGGCGGTCGAGATGGAAGCGCAGCGACAGGCCATGCAGGTGCTGGAACACGGCGAGCCCGACCCGCCGAATCGCGCGCTGCGCCACCTTGGCGAAGATGGCGTCGCGCAACTCGCCGAAGGCGAGGCTCAGCACCCGCGCCGCGCCATAGGCCAGGATCGCGCCGACCGGCAGCACCAGCGGCAACGCGCCCTTCACGGTCAGGGCGTCGACCGCGTCCTTGTAGAAGATCGGGGTGTAGACGCTGGCGACCTTGGCCGCGACCAGCAGCAGAACCGCCACCACCACCCGGGCCCGCATCTCCCACTGGCCGACCGGCCATAGATAGGGGGCGAGAGAGCGCAGCGGATGACGGCCCTTGGCGGCGTCGATGACGGAAGGGGACGTTTCGGCGTTCATGGTGCGTACCCTAAGCGGCCGTCGCCCGGGCGGAAAGGCGAAAGCGGCCGGAGCCGCATCTTGGATGGATATTGATAAAATTGATTTAATATGTTGCTGCGAGGCAACGATATGTGACTTTCACGATCGCATCACGCCAAAAGGACTCCTCTGGCCCGGTTGCCGCGCTACCTATTTTAGGATTGCTGGAGATCGACGATGCGACGTCTCGCTGTCCCGTTCCTGGCCCTGCTGCTCGGCTCGGCCGCCCTGCCGGACCCGGCGCATGCCGGGCTGACTCCGGCGGCCACGGCGTCGCTCGACTCGACTTCCCTGTCCGACCCGCGGGCAGCGATCGAGGCTGCGATCGGCAAGGGCGACACCGTCACGCTCGGTGGTGTGGTCCTGAAGGCTAAGGACGTGCGCGAGCTCTATGCCGGCCGCGCCTGGTTCCCGCTGTGGATCGGCTTCGACGGGCAGCTCGACCCGCGGGTCGAGCCGACCCTGGCGCGCCTGGCCAAGGCGCGGGAGGAGGGGCTGGTCCCGTCCGACTACTATGTGGAACCGCTGCGGGATCTGATCCGCTCCGCCGATGCCGATGACGTCGTCGCCGCCGAGATCCTGCTCAGCGCCGCGGTGATGCGCTACGGCGTCGACGTGCATGCCGGCCGGCTGGCGCCGCGCGAGATCGACAAGACCTTCGATATCACGCCGAAGCCGGTCGATCGCGCCGCTTTGGCCACCGCCGTGTCGATGCTGCCCGACCCGGACGCGTTCCTGGCCGATCTGGCGCCGAAGCACAAACTCTACCAGCAGCTGAAGGGCGCGCTGCGCGGTTACGAGGCGCTGGCCGAGTCCGGCTGGCCGACCATTCCCCCAGGCGAGAGCCTGCGGCCAGGGCAGGAGAGCGACCGGGTGCCGGTGCTGCGGGCCCGCCTCGCCGCCACCGGTGAGTTCGTCGGCGACCCGGCCGACCAGAGCCGCCTCTACGATTCGCTGCTGGTGACGGCGGTCGAGCAGTTCCAGAGCAAGCACGGGCTGAAGCCGGACGGCATTCTCGGCCGCGGGACGCTCGCCATGCTGAACCGGCAGGGGCCGGAGCGGATGAACAAGATCATCGCCAGCATGGAGCGGCTGCGCTGGCTGCCGGACGATCTCGGCCCCGACTATCTGATGGTCAATATCCCGGCCTTCAGCATGGATGTCGTGGCCGACGGACAGCTGCTGCGCAGCATGAACGTCGTGGTGGGCGAGGCCGACAACCAGACCCCGCTGTTCAACAGCGCCCTGACCTATCTCGAGTTCAACCCGACCTGGACGGTGCCGCCCTCGATCGCCGCCAAGGAGTATCTGCCCCGGCTGCGCAACAACCCCGGCTATCTCGCCAGCCGCAACTACCGGCTGTTCTCCGGCTGGGGCAGCGGCTCGCGGGAGATGAGCGCCGACTATGTCGATTGGAACGGCATCGGGCGGGGCACGATGCGGTCGCTGCGCATCCGGCAGGAGCCGGGGCCGGGCAACGCCCTCGGCAAGGTCAAGTTCATGATGGCGAACAACTGGAGCGTCTATCTCCACGACACGCCGTCGAAGAGCTACTTCCAGCGCGCCAACCGGGCCCTGTCGCATGGCTGCGTGCGGCTGCAGGATCCGATCTGGCTGGCGGACTATCTGCTGGAGGGGGCGTCCTCCTGGACGCCGGAGCGGCGGGCACGGGTGATGGGCAGCTGGACCCCGACGACGCGAATCAACCTGCCGACTCCGATGCCGCTCTACATCGTCTACCAGACCGCGTGGATCGATCAGACCGGCGAGGTGGCCTTCCGCGACGATATCTACGGCATCGACGCCAAGGTCATCGCGGCGCTCCAGGCCCGTGAAAACCGGCGCGAACAGCTCGCATCTTCACGCTGAAATCCTCGTACAATTCGAGCGTTGCTCCGCCGGGCGGCCGAATTTCGGTCGCCCGGCTGCGTTTTGTCTTACGATTTTCGAGAGGCGACAGAAGAAATACTACTGATTTCAGAAGTTTTACTTTACTGATTTCTAAAAGTGCGACGGATATACAACAATGTTGCGCTTATGTCACAGATATCGTTTTGTAAATCTTTGAAGAAATGGTTGATTCCCGCTTCGTCCTGCATCACAAAGGTCCGCACCAAACGCCTGGCACCAGTATAGGCGTGTAAAGCGCCAGAAATGCCCGGCGGGTAGCGAGTGAAGGTTAGGAGCAGCGGGGGACCGATGCAAAGACGGCAATTCCTGAGAATGTCGGCCGGGGCTGTCGCAGCCGCGGCTATCGCGCCAGTCGCACCACTCTCAGCCTTGGCCGCCACCAATCGAAGAACGCTCCATCTTTACGACGCGCACAATCTGGTCGAGATCAAGGAAGAATACTGGGTCGACGGCTGGTACAACCCGGATATTCTGGCCAAGTTCAACTACTTCCTGCGCGACTGGCGGTCGGACGAGGTCCGCACGATGGACCCGAAGCTGCTCGACATCCTGTACTCGCTGCAGCGCAAGGGCGGGTCGGGCGAGCCGATCCATGTCGTCTGCGGCTACCGCTCCCGCGCCACCAACGCCATGCTGGCCCGCCGCAGCCGCGGTGTCGCGCGCAACTCCCTGCACATCCGGGGCCAGGCGGCGGACATCTTCATGCCGAATATGAGCCTCTCCTCTCTGCGCCGGAATGCGATCGATCTCCAGGCGGGCGGCGTCGGCTATTATCCGCGGTCGAATTTCGTCCACGTCGACACCGGCGACATCCGCACCTGGTAAGGGCGCATAGCGATCGGGCAAAGGGCCGCCGCAGGGCGGCCCTTTCCGTCTGCTGCGCCTCACAGCTCGATCAGCGCGTAAGGCCGGTCGCTCGGCTTCATGATCGCCCAGGCGACGTTGTAGACCGGCGCACCGCCCGGGGTCTGGCCCTGATAGACGCCACGATGGGCATGGCCGTGGACCACGGCGCTCACGGTGAAGCGGTCGATCGTCTCGGCCAGGCGCGATGAGCCGAGGAAGGGGTAGATCTCCAGAGGCTCGCCCTCGATCGTCTCGACGACCGGGGCGTAGTGCAGCACGACGATCGCGCGCTGCGTCTTCACCGTCCGCATCGCGTTCTCGAGCCGCATCGCCTCTCGGATCGCGACGGAGACGAACTCCTTGGTCTCCGGCTCGCCGAAGGACCCCAGCATGCGCCGGCCGAAGCCGCCGGCGAAACCTTTGACCCCGACGAAGCCGACGCCGTCCAGCTCGACGGCACTACCGTCGAGCAGGCGCAGGCCCCCCTGGGTCAGGATCGACCGCACCTCGTCGACTTGGCCGCTTTCGTAATCGTGGTTGCCCAGCACACCGACCACCGGGATAGGGCAGGCGCGCAGGTCCTCGGCCAGGCGCTCCGCCTGCCGCGCCGTGCCGGTGTCGGTGAGGTCGCCGCACAGAACCAGCGCGTCGGCCGCCTGGGCGATCTCCCCGAACATCTCGCGCAGGGGATCCGAATCCTCTTTGACATGGATGTCGCCGATCGCGGCGACGGTGAACTTCTCCTTCTCCGCCATGGTCGGTCCCGATGGTTGTGTCGTTTCACGCGTCGCGCCACTCGCCTTCGCCGCCGACATCGGCGAAGCCCCACTCCTCGACCGCCGCCGCAAAGTCGACCTGCGACAGCATGCGGCCGCGGCAGATCTTCATCTGCGGCGGCGGCAGGTCGAGCTGGTGGCGCAGCCGGTCCATCAGCTCGTCCATCAGCCAGCGCGGCACCCGGTTGCGTTCGCTCGGATAGGCCCAGCGGAAGGTCAGCAGATGGGCGAGCAGGATCTCCCAGTGCAGTTCCATGTAGCCGAGCAGCCGCCGCCAATCGATCTGGTCGTCCTGCTTCAATATGACATGGACCACGTCGGCGCCGTCGTGGCGGTGGCGCATCTGGATGAAGGCCTTGGACCAGATCAGCTCGGTCGGGGCGACGATCCGCACCTGGGTGCCGAACACCTCGATCTCCCGCGCATGCGCGAACCACTGGTCGTTCACCGGCATGGTGCCGTTCGACGAGGCGTGGATCACATCGAAGAAGTGCGGGCCCTTGCGCACCTTGCCCAGCCAACGCTCATCCTCGATCTCGACGGCGTAACCGAGGGTGCGGAAATGGCCGAGGATGCGCGGGCTGTCGCCGGCCTTGCAGAAGACGTCCAGGTCCTTGGTCGGCCGCGAGATGCCGGTATAGGCGCTGACCGCATAGGTCCCGGCCAGCAGGAAAGGCAGGCCGGTGGCGGCCAGCTCGCGCAGCGCCTCGGCATAAAACGCCTCCGCCTGCGGATCATGCGGCGTCGGCGCGGCAGCGGCGGTGATCGACGGAATCGCCCGGCCCTCTCGTTGCGACAGCAGTGTTGCAACAACCGGGTTGCGGGGTGGTCAGTTCCGTCATCGAAGGCTCATCCGCCGGCCTCGTGCCTGGCGCAGAACGCCTCCGCGTCGAGCGCCCTGAAATCCGCGAGAGCGGCGCGCAGCCGGTCGTGCGGCCAGTTCCACCAGGCCAGCGCCAGAAGGCGCGCCTCCACCGCCTCGGTCACCCGGCGGCGGATCGGCCAGGCCGGGCTGCCGGCGACGATGGTGTAAGGGGCCACGTCGCGCGTGACCACGGCGCCGGCCCCGATCGCGGCCCCGGTGCCGACCGTGACCCCGGGCAGCACGATGGCGCCGTGGCCGATCCAGACATCGTGGCCGATCACCACCCGGTGGTCGCGACGCCAGGCGAAGAAGTCGTCATCATCCGCTTCGGACAGGCCATAGGCGGCGGAGCGGTAAGTGAAATGGTGCTGCGTCGCCCGCCAGGTCGGATGGTTCGGCGCGTTCAGGCGGGTATAGGCGGCGATCGAGCAGAATCTGCCGATCTCGATGCACCAGGCCATCGCGCCGTCCATCAGGTAGCTGTAGTCGCCGAGCTCGACCTCATCGAGCACGGCATGGGCGCCGATCTCGGTATAGGCGCCGAGCCGGCTGGCGGAGACGCGGGCGGTCGGATGGATCAGGGGCTCCGGCCCCAGGGTTTTCGGGCTCATCAGACCCTCCACGGAAGCACCGTATGGAGGTCTAGACAAATTCGATGACGATTCTGCTGTCGCGCGGATGACGTCTGCTGTCGCTCGGATGACGATCGCCCACCCATGTCGTGCGACTTGACTGGATCGAGAGGTGCAACCTGTCTCCCGCTTCGGTTGCACCTCCTGCCGTCGCGGTGATACTACTCCATCCACAGTCTCGGGACGGGGCAGAGCCATGGGCAGCACGACGTTCGGCGTGAAGATCGATGACGAGTTGCGGGCGCGGCTGAGGGCGGCGGCGGAGAAGCAGGGCCGCACCCCGCACTGGCTGGTCAAGCAGGCCATGCTGGCGATGCTCGACCGGGTCGAGCGTGGCGAGACCTTCGGCGGGGTCGACGAGGCCGATGGCGTCGAGGTTGCCGACGGCGCGTCGGCGGCCGAGGAGGCCGGGCCGCAGCCCTTCCTGGAATTCGCGCAATCGGTGCAGCCGCAGACCGTGCTGCGCGCCAAGATCACCGCCGCCTATCGCCGGCCGGAGGAGGAGTGCCTGCCCTATATCCTGGCCGGCGCCGCCCTGCCGAAGCCGGTGACCGACGGTGCCCGCCTCATCGCCCGCCGGCTGGTCGAGGCGCTGCGCGCCAAGGGCGTCGGCCGCGGGGTCGAGGGGCTGATCCAGGAGTTCTCGCTGTCGAGCCATGAGGGCGTGGCCCTGATGTGCCTGGCCGAGGCGCTGCTGCGCATCCCCGACCGCGCCACCCGCGACGCGCTGATCCGCGACAAGATCGCCTCGGGCGACTGGCAGTCCCATGTCGGGCAGAGTCCGTCGCTGTTCGTCAACGCCGCCGCCTGGGGCCTGGTGGTGACCGGCAGGCTGGTGACCACCAGCAGCGAGGCCGGCCTGTCCGCCGCCCTGACCCGGCTGATCGGCAAGGGCGGCGAGCCCCTGATCCGTAAGGGTGTCGACATCGCCATGCGGATGATGGGCGAGCAGTTCGTCTCCGGCCAGACCATCTCCGAGGCCCTGGCCAACGGCCGGAAGATGGAGGCCAAGGGCTTCCGCTACTCCTACGACATGCTGGGCGAGGCGGCGACCACCGCGGCCGACGCCGACCGCTATTACCGCGACTACGAGCAGGCGATCCACGCCATCGGCAAGGCGGGGGAGCGGCGCGGCATCTATGAGGGGCCGGGCATCTCGGTCAAGCTGTCAGCGCTGCATCCGCGCTACTCCCGCGCCCAGGCCGAGCGGGTGAAGGGCGAACTGCTGCCGCGGCTGACCGCGCTGGCGGTGCTGGCCCGCAGCTACGACATCGGCCTCAACATCGACGCCGAGGAGGCCGACCGGCTCGAGCTGTCGCTCGACCTGCTGGAGGCGCTGTGCTTCGACCCGGCCCTGGCCGGCTGGAACGGCATCGGCTTCGTCGTCCAGGCCTATCAGAAGCGCTGCCCCTTCGTGATCGACTGGATCATCGACCTGGCCCGGCGCAGCGGCCACCGGCTGATGGTGCGGCTGGTCAAGGGCGCCTATTGGGACAGCGAGATCAAGCGCGCCCAGGTCGAGGGGCTGGAGGGCTTCCCGGTCTACACCCGCAAGATCTACACCGACGTCTCCTACCTGGCCTGCGCCCGCAAGCTGCTGGCGGCGCCGGACGCGGTGTTCCCGCAATTCGCCACCCACAACGCCCAGACGCTGGCCACCATCTACAAGATGGCCGGCGAGAACTACTATCGCGGCCAATACGAGTTCCAGTGCCTGCACGGCATGGGCGAGGGGCTGTATGAGGAGGTGGTCGGCCGCGACAAGCTGGACCGGCCGTGCCGGATCTACGCCCCGGTCGGCACCCATGAGACGCTGCTGGCCTATCTCGTGCGGCGCCTGCTGGAGAACGGCGCCAACACCTCCTTCGTCAACCGGATCGGCGATTCCGACGTCTCGGTCGACGAGTTGATCGCGGACCCGGTCGAGGCCGCGCGCAAGATCCAGCCGCTCGGCGCCCCGCATCCGAAGATCGCCCATCCGCGCGCTTTGTTCGGCGAGATCCGCGAGAACTCGGCCGGCCTCGACCTGACCAATGAGCAACGCCTGGCCTCGCTCTCCGCCGCCCTCCTGGCCGGGGCCGATGCCGTGGTCCGCGCCGTTCCGATGCTGGGCGACGGCGACCGCGATGGGCCCATGGAGTTGGGGCGGGCACGTGAGGTCCGCAACCCGGCGGACCGGCGCGACGTGGTGGGGCAGGTGGTCGAGGCCTCGCCGGATCAGGTCGACGAGGCCATGGCCCTGGCCGCGGCGGCGGCGCCGATCTGGCAGGCGACGCCGCCGGCCGACCGCGCCGCCTGCCTGTTGCGCGCCGCCGACCTGATGGAGGCGCGGATGCCGGCCCTGCTCGGCACCATCGTGCGCGAGGCCGGCAAGACCCTGTCGAACGCGATCGGCGAGGTGCGCGAGGCGGTCGACTTCCTGCGCTATTACGCGGCCCAAGTGCGGGACCAGTTCTCCAACGACACCCACCGGCCGCTCGGCCCCGTGGTCTGCATCAGCCCCTGGAACTTCCCGCTGGCGATCTTCACCGGCCAGGTCGCGGCGGCGCTGGCCGCCGGCAACGCCGTTCTGGCCAAGCCGGCGGAGGAGACGCCGCTGATCGCGGCCGCGGCGGTCCGCATCCTGCGCGAGGCGGGGGTGCCGGCCGGGGCGGTGCAACTGGTGCCCGGCGCCGGCGAGGTCGGGGCGCGGCTGGTGGCCGATTCCCGCACCCGCGGCGTGATGTTCACCGGCTCGACCGAGGTCGCCAAGATTATCCAGTCGGTGCTGGCCGACCGCCTCGACCCGGAGGGCCGGCCGATCCCGCTGATCGCAGAGACCGGCGGCCAGAACGCGCTGATCGTCGACAGCTCGGCGCTGCCGGAGCAGGTCGTGGGCGACGTGCTGACCTCGGCCTTCGACAGCGCCGGCCAGCGCTGCTCGGCGCTGCGCGTCCTGTGCCTGCAGGAGGAGGTTGCCGACCGGGTGCTGATCATGCTGAAGGGTGCGATGGCGGAGCTGTCGGTCGGCAATCCCGACCGGCTGTCCGCCGATGTCGGCCCGGTAATCACGGAGGAGGCGCGGGCGGGCATCACCAAACACATCGAGGCGATGCAGGCGAAGGGCCGGAAGATCCACGCCCTGCCGCCGCCGGAGGCGGCGCGGCACGGCACCTTCGTGCCGCCGACGCTGATCGAGATCGATGACATCGCCGAGCTGAAGCGCGAGGTGTTCGGGCCGGTGCTGCATGTGCTGTGCTACCGCCGCAGCCAGCTCGACCGCCTGATCGGCGCGGTCAACGCCTCCGGCTACGGCCTGACCTTCGGCGTGCACACCCGGATCGACGAGACCATCGCCCATGTCTCGCACCGCATCTCGGCCGGCAACGTCTATGTCAACCGCAACCTGATCGGCGCGGTGGTCGGGGTGCAGCCCTTCGGCGGCCACGGCCTGTCCGGCACCGGACCCAAGGCCGGCGGCCCGCTGTACCTGTATCGGCTCCTGTCGGTCCGGCCGGAAGCCGGGCCGGTGCCGGCCGATCCGGCCCGCGCCGCGGCGGGCGACAAGCGCTTCCAGGCGCTGCGGGAATGGGCCGCGGTCCTGCGCAAGAATGGCCGCGAGGCCGAGGCCGGGCGCGTCGCCGCCCATGAGGAGCGCAGCCCGCTCGGCGTCACCCTCGAGCTGCCCGGGCCGGTCGGCGAGAAGAACAGCTACATCCTGGAGCCGCGCGGCACGGTGCTGTGCCTGGCGCAGAGCGTGACGGGCGCGGCGCTGCAGATCGGCGCGGCGCTGGCGACCGGCAACCGGGCGGTGCTGGCGGCCCCGGCCGAGGTCGCCGATGCCTTGGTTGGTACCCTGCCGCAGACGCTGAAGCCGGTCCTGGCCCGCGTCGACGACTGGTCCTCGGCGGACGCCGATGCGGTTCTGTTCGAGGGCGATGGCGACGCGCTGCACGCGGTGAACCAGGCGATCGCGGCTCGGCCGGGCCCGCTGGTGCCGGTGCAGGGGGCAACCCGTGCCGATCTGGCCGAAGGCCGGGCCTTCTATGCGCTCGAATGGCTGCTGCGTGAGCGGTCGATCAGCAACAACACCGCTGCCGCCGGCGGCAATGCCAGTCTGATGACGATCGGGTAACCCCGACGACCGGAATACGTCTTCGCCGAGGAGGCTCTCCTCGGCGAAGCCCCGGACACGACGCAAGTCTCATCCGCAGTCCGGAAATAAGTCCAAATATGCGTCTGCATCGGCTTAATTTATCCACAATTTTATGATAGATATTTTCTCGAAAGTGTCGGGAACGGAAGAGTTCCGTCTGGTCATTAAGATGTAATTCGGAGCGTACGTCAAAATTCCTGGCGCCTGAAAATCGATGCCCTTGCCTGAGATCTTTTGAAAATGGCTTGGGCGGCTTCGCTGTCGGTGGGGTTGTTTTTCTCGGAATCAGCAGGGCGACGATCATGGAGGCGCCTGCGAGCGGATTTGCGCTGAGGCTGTTCGGGGATCCGCGATTGATCGGCCCCGACGGAAGCGACTGCACGCCGCGTCTGCGAAAGGCCTTCTGTCTCCTGGCTTTTGTCGCCCTGCAACCGAACGGCCAGGCGCGCCGTGAACGGCTTGTCGGTCTGCTCTGGGGCGATCGGGATCAGCTGCAGGCACAGACGTCGCTGCGCCATGCGCTGCTCGAGCTCCGGCGGACCTTCGGCAAGTCTGTCAGCGACGTGCTGGCCACCGATCGTCTCGGCGTCCGCCTCGATACGCGGGCCGTCGCCGTCGATGCCCTGGAGATCGACAGGCTCTTGGCGATCGGCACCACGGACGCGGTCCTGCGGGCGAGCGCCGGCTGGCTAGGCGAGTTCCTGGGCGATGTTGTTGCGCCTGATCCGGCCTTCGACGAATGGCTGGCGGCGGAGCGCGAATCGCGCCGGTCCGCCATCGTGCGCGCGCTGGAGAAGGCCATCGCCGAGGCGGAGACAGCGGGGCGGGAATCGGATCTCGAAGCCTTGGCCGAAGCGCTCCTGCGCATCGATCCGGCCCATGAGGGCGGTCACCGCGTGCTGATCGATCTGCATGCCCGCAAGGGCGCCATAGGGGCGGCGTTGCGGCAGTTCGAGCAGTGCCGCAAGGCCCTGGCCCGCCTGCTCGATGTCGAGCCCTCGGCCGAGCTTCGATCCCATGTCGACGCCCTTCGCCGCCGGCTGGAGGAGGGGACTCGCCAGGGTGCAGCACCGGTCCGGCGGACGATTCCGCACCGGACGCCCGTCGTGGCGGTCTTCGCCCAGCCTCCGATCGGGCCGCCCGAGCTGGTGCGGGATCTCTCGCTGCTCCTCGAAGACGAGCTCGTCATCGCGCTGTCCCGGTACCGAACCTTCTCCACCCGCCTGGTCGCGTCGCCCGAGCAGGCGTTCGAGGCCGGCCAGTATCTGCTGCGCACCGGCCTGCGGCACGACGGTCACATCTGCCGCTACGGCATGCGCCTGGGCGACACGGCGACGAATCTGCAGCATCTGGCCGAAGTATTCACCTTTCCGTCGGTCCTGGATCTGGCGTCGGTGCTGCCGCTTCTGAGCGGCTTCGTGCTCCGGATCGACCATGTCATCCGGACAGAACGCAGGCCTCGGCTCGGCGAGGCTGCCGACGCCTACGATCTATGGCTGGCCGGCGACCGGATGGCGGAGACCTTCAGCAGCGAGGCGTTCGACGCCGCCGTGCCGCTGCTGACGCGCGCGGCGGCGGCGGATCCCGGCTTCGCCCGGCCGCTCTCTGGCCTCGCCTCGATCGAGCTCTCGCGGCAGCAGCTGGTGCCCGGGATGAAAAGCAGCGCCGAGAGCCTCGCGCACGCGACCCAGCTCGCGCGGGACGCTCTCGCGATCGACCCTTGGGACAGCTATGGCCACATGATCGCCGCCTGGGCCTATCTGCGCCAGCGCATGCCGGAGCAGGCGCGCCGGCATTTCGAGCAGGGGCGCGCCCTCAATCCGGAGGATCCGATGACGCTGATCGCCTGTGCCGAGGGGCTCGCGCACCTCGGCTCGATCGACGAGGCGATCCGGTGCGGCGAGCGGGCCCTGGCGATCCATCCTGCTCCGCCGGCCTATTTCTACTGGTACCTGGCCGTGGCCTGCATGCATGCCGGGGCCCATGAGCGCGCTCTGGCGCTCGCTCCGCTCGGTCCGGAGACGGTCCCCGAGCTCGTCGCCTGGCGCGCCGTGGCTCTGGCGTCGACGGGCCGGGCCGCCGAAGCCAGGGCGGCCGGCGAGGAATTCTTCCTGCGCCTCGGGCGCAACTGGCACGGGGAAGGGCCGTTCACACGTGAACGCGCCCTGCAATGGCTCGGCGAAGTGGTGCTGATCCCCGACGAGGGCAGACGGCGGCAGTTCCTCGACGCCGTCGCCCAGATAACCTCACCCTGAATGGGCCGACCTTCTCACCTGCATCCGCAAAGGAAGATGAATCCAATTCTCTTCATATATTCGTCTCGCTCTTGCTTATCCTTAAAAGAAGTTTGAACTTGAGGTATGACAACATTGATGACTTCGTCGGTATCGACGACGACATTGAGGCTCTTGCCGGTGAGGGCGGCAGGGTCAAGACCCTTGGCAAGCGTCGGCTGTTGCAGGAGGGATTTTGCGTTCCGGATGAAATAGTCGAGGGCGACCGGGTCCGTGGCTGCTTTGAAAATGGCCTCGCCGACGGCCTGAAGCTGCTCCTGATTGCCCAGATTGGTTATGGAGAAGTCGTGGGGCGTGGCAATCGGATCGAAGCGTGGCATGGGTCCCACCTTTGAACGATCTCTCAGTCGAATGACCCTGCTGCGATCGGCCGAGAATGAAAAGCCGGCCATAGGGGGCGTGCGGCCCTATCCGGAAGAGGCAGGCGAAGCCGAACGCAGGCGTGGCGGATGCGCGATCGCCGCGCCGTCAGCCTTCCAGCGAGCCGCGGGCGATCCGGTAGACGTGGACCGGCTGCGTGATGTTCCTGAGTTCGCACCTGCCGAGCGCCTCGAAGCGCACCTCTGCGGCATCGCCGACCTCGGCGACGACGTCGTCGGACAGGTAGATGTCGCCCGGCTCGGCGAGGGCCTGAAGGCGGGCGGCGACGTTCAGCGGATGGCCGTACAGCTCGCCGTCGACGGCAATGCTCTCGCCGGCGCTGATGCCCATGTGCAGCCGAAGATCACCGTCGACCGCCGCCCCGGTTCGCGTCGAGTTCAGTGCGCGTTGCAGCTCGACGGCGCAGTTCACCGCGTCCATGGAGCGGAGGAACGCCATCAGCGTCGCGTCGCCCGCGGAACTGGCGATCCATCCGCGATGTGCGTGCATCGTCGGCAGGATCAGACGCCTTCGGAGCTCGTGCAGACGGAGGACGGTGGCGAGGGCATCGAACTCGACCTGGCGGCTGAATCCCGCGACATCCGCGATCAGGATGCAAAGCTGCCGCCGCTCGATTCGAGGTGGAGGGATCGCGTCGGCATAGGATCCGAACACCCGGCCAGCGGGTAGGGCGATCGGGCTGTCGGTGATTCCGGTGTTGCGCATGAGAGGCCTCCCTGCCTTCGTGTGCGGCTTTCTCGGCCCCGTGGGTTCGGGGCGATGAAGGGAGTCTCTCCGGAGAAGCGCCAGACTTCGTGCACGGACCGGACGCTGAGCGTGAAAAATGCGTGATCTGCGGATGTGAGGCCGGCTCGTCCGGTCAGGATCCGTCGGCCGGCGAGGCGGCTGAGCGCCTCGCCGCCGAACGGATCCGTCCTCACTCCGGTTCCTGCGATCCGCCCGCTCCGGTCACTCCGCCGGCATCGGCGGCGCGGCGGGGCCGCGATCGGCGGTGCTCTCGCCGGACCTCGAACGCCGCGCCGGGACGAGCCGCTCCAGCGCCGCCAGACCGGACTGGAAGATGCGCTCGAGATGGGTCGCCAGCCTCGGCCAGAAGCGGCGGTCGAAATGCGAGGCGAATTCGCGGTTGATCCGCACCACCCGCCAGTAGCTCTCCTCCCAGTCGTGGAACGCGTCCGTCAGCTCGCGGCTCTGCTGATGCGAAACGCGGAGGAGGGCGCAGTCGCAGCGCGCTTCGATCCGGGCGCTGCCACCCAGCGGATCGAACACCACCCGATGGCCGCTCGGCTTGTGGCGCAGCAGCCCGCGGCTGATGTCGAATTCGGCCGGAGAGGCGCGCAAGGCGACAATCATCGGGCTCACATCGAGATATGCCATATCGATCCTCCTGAAGTGCCTCGCGGCGTGGAGGTGTCATCCCTTGGGGGATGCGGCGGGGCACATCCCCCGCGGCGGCGACGGTTCGCCCGCGTCGCGAGGTCATCGTCCTGGCCAGATCGTCGAAGACGGGCCCCCGATCCCGACTCGTGGTGGGCCTGGCCGCGATGTCCCACCGGCACCCGCCCCCCGGCACGGGCCGAAGCGGTTCTGCAGTGGATGGAAAAATCATGGACCGGTGGCTGGCCGAGTCAATCGGCTTCGATGGCTTTCAACGATATCGGCGCGACGGCGCGATCAGCCGGTCGACGGTCGCAGGATATCGAATGCCCAGATCTTTAGGGTTGGAGACCGCTCATTGTGGTGGGTTGGGCTCGCTTCCGCGAGCCCAACCTGCGAAGGGGACGCTCCGCGTCAGTGCGAGACGAAGGGCGCGGCGCTCACGCTCGCGGCATCGAACTGCGCCGTCTCCGGATCGGTCACCGTGACCACGAAATCCGGCGGCGGGTCGAACCGGGTCCACCGCACCAGCTTGAACCGCTCCGAGTAGACGAAGCTGCCGGAGTCGTCGACGTCCACCGAGCGCTGAAGGTCGGTCTCGCTGCCGGGGAAGTTCTTGATCTGGATGTTCGCCTTCTCGTCCGCGGTATAGCCGTGGCCGTTGATGATGAGCTCCGTGTCGTTCGCCAGCTGCCGGCTCGACACCTGGATTCTGGTGGCCGGCCGTTCCGCGGTGCCGCAACCCTGAAGCATCAGCCCTGCGATCAGCGCGATCCCCGCCAGACGTCGTGCGATCATGTCTCTCCCTCGGTGTAGGGTGATGTGCCGCGGCACGAAGGCGATCGTGAATATCACCTCCCATGGCCCGAAACAATGTTCATCGCGCGATGAGGTAAGGAACGAGAGGCCTCAGTTTCTGCCACGAATGATGCCGAAATCCGGCAGTTTCTATCTGGCCTCCCTGATTCCTTTGCTTCGAATCATTCGCGAGACTGTGCGGCGGCGTATTGCTCTTCGCTTGGATTCTGGCGTCTTTATTCCTATGTGCCATGCAACTGTGCAGCGGATACGAATTCATCTCTGGCCGGTCGTAAGTGATTCGAGGGACCATTCATAAAAACAATGTGAATATGTATAACATGTGCAATTGACATTTTATGCGGCACATCCATGTAATCCGGACCGAGCTGCCGCGGCGGCAGCCGTTTTCGGATTCGTGCGATGTCGACGGTGACTCTTCCCGGCGGGCCGGTTCCCGCCGCTCCCCGCCTTGCCCCGGCGGTCAATCTGCGCGTCGCCGGCCTGGCCGGGCTGGCGCTGATCGCCGGTGTCCTGCTGCTCTCCGCCGCGATCGACGCCCGCCAGGCTGCGCTCTATGTCCTGGGCGCGGCGCTTGGCGCTGTGCTCTACCACGCCGCCTTCGGCTTCACCTCGGCCTGGCGCGTCTTCATCGCCGACGGCCGCGGCGCGGGACTGCGGGCGCAGATGGTGATGCTGTCGGTCGCCGTCCTGCTGTTCTTCCCGGCGCTGTCGGCCGGCGAGCTGTTCGGGCAGCCGGTCGCCGGCAACGTCTCGCCGCTCGGCACCTCGGTGGTGGTCGGCGCCTTCCTGTTCGGCATCGGCATGCAACTGGGCGGCGGATGCGCTTCCGGCACGCTCTACACCGTCGGCGGCGGCTCCACCCGCATGGTGCTGACCCTCGTCTTCTTCATCATCGGCTCGGCGATCGGCGCGGCGCATCTGCACTGGTGGACGGCGCTGCCCTCGCTGCCGCCGGTGTCGCTGGTGACTGGCCTGGGGCTGTGGCCGGCGCTGCTGGCCAACCTTGCCGTCTTCGCCGCGATCGCGGCCCTGACGGTGGTGCGGGAGCGCCGCCGGCACGGCGCCCTGGTGGCGGCCGACCCGCCGGCGACGCGGGGCCTGCAGCGGCTGCTGCGCGGCCCCTGGCCGCTGATCTGGGGCGGCATCGCCCTGGCGGTGCTCAACTTCGTCACCCTGGCCCTGGCCGGCCGGCCCTGGGGCATCACCTCGGCCTTCGCCCTCTGGGGCTCGAAGGCGGCGGCGCTGGTCGGCTTCGACCCGGCGAGCTGGCCCTACTGGTCGAAGCCGGCCAACGCCGCGGCGCTGAACGGCAGCATCCTGGCCGACATCACCTCGGTGATGGACATCGGCATCATCGTCGGCGCGCTGGCGGCCGCCGGCCTGGCCGGGCGCTTCGCTCCGGTCTGGCGCATCCCGGCGCGCCAGGTCGCCGCCGCGGTGGTCGGCGGTCTGTTGCTCGGCTACGGCGCCCGGCTGGCCTATGGCTGCAACATCGGCGCCTATTTCTCCGGCATCGCCTCGGGCAGCCTGCATGGCTGGCTGTGGCTGGCCGCGGCCTTCTTCGGCAATGTCGCCGGCACGTATCTGCGGCCGGCCTTCGGGCTGGAGGTGGAGCGGACGCCGCGCCTGACCGGCTGCTGACGACCGCTCCGCATCGTCACAGCACGAAGTCGCCCGCGACCAGGCTGATCGACCCGGTCAGTGCGATGCTGAAATCCGCGGCACCGTCGCCGTCCACGTCGCCGGAGACGGTGGTGGTGCCGCCGGCGACGGCATAGTGCAACTCGCCGGCATGGTGGCTGAAGGCCGCCGTGCCGATGAAGCGGAAGGCCTGGTTGCCGCCGGCGCCGATATCGGCGTCGATCGGGCGCAGGTCGATCCGGTCACCTTCGGCATGGCTGAAATCGACGATCCGGTCGGCAGCGGCGACCGTGCTGTGCGTCACCGAGCCGAAGACGAAGCGGTCGGCGCCGGCGCCGCCGCCCATACTGTCCTTGCCGGCGCGGCCGTCGATCACGTCGTTGCCGGCATTGCCGACCAGGATGTTGGCGGTTGCCCCGCCATAGAGGACATCGGCGCCGGAGCCGCCATAGACGCTCTCGATGCCGCTCAGCACGTCGCCCTGGGCGTTGCCGCCGATCCCGGTGCCGGCCGCGATGTCGATCCTGACGCCGACCGAGCTTTCGCTGTAGATTGCGGTGTCGATGCCGGCGCCGCCGACCAGCCGGTCCGCCCCGGCGCCTCCGCGCAGCACGTCGTTGCCGATGCCGCCCTGAAGCGTGTCATTGCCGGCCAGGGCGCTGAGGGTGTCGTTGCCCGCCAGGCCGGACAGGACATCGGCCTGTTGCGAGCCGGTCTGGGCGTCGTCGCCGGCGAACAGGCTGCTGGCGAGGCCGCTGAAGTCGCCGTTGCTGAGCTGCGAATAGGCGGTCGCGGCGGAGATCGAGGCGCCGCCGAGGGTGGCGATCGTGACCCCGTTCTGGGACAGGACGAGGCCGGTCACGACGCCGGTGATCCCGAACAGGCTGGCGCCGAGGCCGCTGCCGGTGAGGTCGACCGACACGCCGTCAAAATCGATATGCGCGGCGGTGGAGGTGAGGGAGGTGACCCTCGGATTGTCGAAATCGAGCTGCCCCAGGGCCTCGAAGGAAAAGCCGGCGCCATTGATCCCGTTCGGCGCGTTCACCGTCAGCGTCGTCATCTGCGAGCCCTTCCTCGCCGGACGTCCGGTCCGGCGATCGTCGTTGCGAATACCAGGATATGCTAACTGGGCGAGCCAGGGATCGCCATCGTCATTGCAGTAGTTCGGCCATTAAATCTTTGTTAACGAGGATAAAAATCTATATAGATTGCCAAGAATTCGGATTTAATAGATTTAAAACCTGCTTCTTCTGCCGAAATCCAGTAATCCGCTTCGACGCCGGCGGGCGATGCCGCTGCTGACATCCGGGGGCGATCCTCGCTAGTCTGGCGGCCCAGGACACGGATCACAGCGGTGCCGCCATGAGCTCCGACCAGCCACCCCGCACTCCGACCGAAGGCAATCCGCTGCTGGCGGAGTGGAGCACGCCGTTCGGCAGCCCGCCCTGGGAGCGGATCGAGGTGGCGCATTTCCGCCCCGCCTTCGACGCCGCGCTGGCCGAGCATCTCCGCGAGATCGAGGCGATCGCCGTCGACCCGGCGGAGCCGAACTTCGACAACACCGTCGCGGCGCTGGAGCGCAGCGGCCGGGCGCTGCGCCGGGTCGCCGGCGTCTTCTTCAATCTGACCTCGGCGCACAGCGGCGACGAATTGCAGGCGGTGGAGCGCGAGGTCGCGCCGCTGCTGGCCCGGCATCACAATGCGATCCAGCAGAACCCGGCGCTGTTCCGGCGGGTCGACGCGCTGTTCGCCCGCCGCGGCGAGCTCGGCCTGACGCCCGAGCAGGACCGGGTGCTGGAACGCTACCATCTCGGCTTCACCCGCGCCGGCGCCGGGCTCGAGGATGGGGCGAAGCGCCGGCTGGCCGAGATCGTCGAGCGTCTGGCTACGCTCGGCACCGCCTTCGGCCAGAACGTGCTGGCCGACGAGAAATCCTATGCCCTGGTGCTGGACGGCGAGGCCGACCTGGCCGGCCTGCCGCAGGAGCTGCGCGATGCGGCCGGTGCCGCGGCGGCGGAGCGCGGCCTGCCGGGCAAGCGTGTGATCACGCTCGGCCGCTCCAGCGTCGAGCCCTTCCTGCAGTTCTCCGCCCGGCGCGACCTGCGCGAGACGGCGTTCAAGGCCTGGATCGCGCGCGGCGAGAGCGCCGCTTCCGACAACCGGCCGATCATCGCCGAGACCGTGGCCCTGCGGGCGGAGCAGGCGCGGCTGCTCGGCTATCCCAGCTACGCCCATTTCCGCCTGGCCGACACCATGGCCAAGACGCCGGAGGCGGCGCAGGACCTGCTGCACTCGGTCTGGCGCCCGGCCCGCGCCCGCGCCCTGCGCGAGCAGGAGAAGCTGCAGGCGCTGGTCGCGGCCGAGGGCGGCAATTTCGAGATCGCGGCCTGGGACTGGCGCTATTACGCCGAACAGCAGCGCAAGCGGGAGTTCGATCTCGACGAGAGCGAGCTCAAGCCCTACCTGCAGCTCGAGCGCATGATCGCGGCCGCCTTCGACGTGGCGCAGCAGCTGTTCGGCCTGTCCTTCGCCGAGCGACGCGACGTGCCGGTCTGGCATCCCGATGTCCGCACCTGGGAGGTGACGGGCCCCGACGGCCGCCTGGTCGGCCTGTTCTACGGCGACTATTTCGCCCGGCCGTCCAAGCGCAGCGGCGCCTGGATGGAGGCGATCCGTGAGCAGGAGAATCTCGACGGCGAGGTACGGCCGGTCGTCGTCAACGTGATGAACTTCGCCAAGGCGGCGGAGGGGACCCCGAGCCTCTTGAGCTTCGACGACGCTCGCACCCTGTTCCACGAATTCGGCCACGCCCTGCACGGGCTGATGTCCGATCTGAGCTACCGGACCATCGCCGGCACCAATGTGGCGCTCGACTTCGTCGAGTTCCCGTCGCAGCTCTACGAGCACTGGCTGGAGCGGCCGGAGATCCTGCGCCGCCATGCGCTGCACTACCGCACCGGCGAGCCGATGCCGGAGGCGCTGCTGCAGCGGGTGCTGGCGGCGCGCACTTTCAACCAGGGCTTCGCCACGGTCGAATACGTCGCCTCGGCCCTGGTCGATCTCGACTTCCACGCCGCGGGCGCCGACGCCTCCGACTCGGCGGCCTTCGAGCGCGCGGCGCTGGAGCGGATCGGCATGCCGTCCGCAATCGTGATGCGGCACCGGCCACCGCATTTCCAGCATGTCTTCGCCGGCAGCGGCTATGCCGCCGGCTATTACAGCTATCTGTGGTCCGAGGTGCTGGACGCCGACGGCTTCGGCGCCTTCGAGGAGTCGGGCGACGTGTTCGACCCGGCGACGGCGCAGCGGCTGGCGGAGTTCGTCTATTCCGCCGGCTACCGCCGCGACCCTGCCGAGGCCTATCGCGCCTTCCGCGGCCGGCCGCCGGAACCGGAGGCGCTGCTGAAGAAGCGCGGCCTGGCCGAAGCCGCCTGAGGGGCAGGAGGAGGTACTATTCCGTCATGGCGAGTCCCGAAGGGGCGTGGCCATCCAGTGGTCCCGGCCCCTGGATCGCCACGGCACTGCGCGCCTCGCGATGACGGTTCAACCTAAGCCCGTTCTCCTGCCCAAATCGCCTCCAGCCCCTCCCGGTAGCTCGGATAGGCGAGGGCGACGCCGAGCTCGCCGGTGATCCGGTCGATCTTCAGCCGCTTGCATTCCGAATAGAATTCGCGGCCAAGCGGCGACAGGCCGGCCTGCTCGAACGGCACCAGCGGCGGCGGGTCGATGCCGAGCAGCCGGCAGGCGTATTCGATCGGGTCGTTCGGGCTGGAGGGGTGGCCGTCGGCGACGTTGTAGATCGCCCCCGGATTCGGCCGGCGCATCGACGCCATCAGCACGGTGCCGATGTCGTCGACATGGATGCGGTTGAACACCTGGCCCGGCTTGTCGATGCGTCGGGCCCGGCCGTGCCGCAGCTGGTCGAGCGCGCTGCGGCCGGGCCCGTAGATCCCGGCCAGGCGGAACACCTGCACCGGCACGCCGGTGTCCCGGAAGGCGGCGAACCAGGCGCGCTCCGCCTCCAGCCGCTTCCAGCCGCGCGGCGAGCCGGGGGCGGGGGCGTCGGCCTCGTCGATCCAGGCGCCGCCGCGATCGCCATAGACCGAAGGGGTCGAGAGATAGCCGACCCAGCGCAGCTCCGGCAGCGCCCTCAGCGTGTCGGCCAGTGCCGGCACCACCGGGTCGCCCGAGTCCTCCGGCGAGATCGACTGGATTAGATGCGTGGTCCCGGCCAGGGCGGCGGGGTCGAGCGGCTGCCCCGGCCCGAAGGCATGGGCGTCGAATCCCTCTTCGCGCAGCATCGTCAGCCTGTCGGCATCGCGCGTGGTACCGGCGACCTGCCAGCCGATGTTGCGCAACCGCCGCGCCAGCCGGGTCATGCTGTAGCCGAGCCCGAAGACGAAGAGCCGGCCGGGTCGCAGATCGTCCATGGAATGTCGCGTCGCCTGTTGCCTTTCGGGTGACCGCTATAGCAATGTGGCGGCCGGGACGTCGACGGTGCGTCCCGAACGCCCCCGGGACGCTCGACGCGACGGGGTCATCGGACGGATAGATCCAAGCGATATCCGCGCGTGCCGCCCACCGTCCGCTGCCGGTCCCTCGGGCCCGGCCGTGCCGGCATGGCGTGGGCCAGGAGGGCATGATGGCGGACAAGCTGGGCGTGATGGTCTGCGGCCATGGCAGCCGGGACCAGGGGGCCGTGGACGAATTTGCCGCCGTTTCCCTGCAGCTGCGCCGGCGCCTGCCGCAATACGAGGTCGATTACGGCTATCTCGAATTCGCCCGGCCGATCATCCGCGACGGGCTGGACCGGCTGCGCGCCAAGGGCGTGACCGAGATCCTGGCGATTCCCGGCATGCTGTTCGCCGCCGGCCACGCCAAGAACGACCTCCCCTCGGTGCTCAACACCTATCAGGCGCAGCACCCGGGCCTGACCATCCGCTACGGCCGCGAGCTGGGCATCGACGTCAAGATGCTGCGCGCCGCCGGCGAGCGGGTGCAGGAGGCGGTGGAGATCGCCGATGCGTGCCGTGAGGACGGGCCGATCTCGCGGCACGAGACCATGCTGGTGGTGGTCGGCCGCGGCGCCTCGGATCCCGACGCCAACTCCAACGTCGCCAAGGTCATGCGCATGCTGTGGGAGGGGATGGGCTTCGGCTGGAGCGAGACCGCCTATTCCGGCGTCACCTTCCCGCTGGTCGAGCCGGCGCTGGAGCATGCGGCGAAGCTGGGCTACCGCCGCATCGTCGTGTTCCCGTATTTCCTGTTCACCGGGATCCTGGTCGACCGGATCTACGATTCGACCGACGCGGTGGCGGCGCGGCATCCCGGGATCGAGTTCGTCAAGGCGCGCTACCTGAACGACCACCCGCTGGTGCTGGAGGCGCTGGAGGACCGGATCGACGAGATCCTGGAAGGCTCCGGCAACATGAACTGCCAGATGTGCAAGTACCGGATGCAGGTGCTGGGCTTCGAGGCCGAGGTCGGCCTGCCGCAGGAGAGCCATCACCATCACGTCGAAGGCATCGGCAGCGGTCCGGCGCATCATCACCACGACCATGATCATGGGCACCACCATCACCATGATCACGGCCACGATCATCATCACCATGACGATCATGGCCACCATCACCACCATCACGGCGATGGGCATCACCATCACCACCATGACCACGACCACAGCCATGACCACGGCCACCACCATCATCCCTATCCCCATGCCGACCACCCGCTGGGGCCGAAGAGCCTGAAGAAGGCCGGGCACGGTTCGTGATGCCCCACACCCTCATTGCGAGGAGGCGCAACCGACGAAGCAATCCAGAGGGCGGTGCCGCCTGGATCGCTTCGCCTTCGGCTCGCGATGACGCTTATGACTGCTAAGCCGTTGCCTGTAGGGGAGGGAGGGGCCACCCGCTTCTCCTATCTCCGCGACCCGGAGGCCATCTACCGCCAGTCCTTCGCCACAATCCGGGCGGAGGCGCGGCTGGAGCGGTTTCCGCCGGACGTCGCCGGGCTGGCGGTCCGCATTGCCCACGCCTGCGGCATGGTCGAGGTGGTGGACGACCTGGTGTTCACCCACGACGTCGCCGCGCGCGGCCGGGCGGCCCTCCTGGCCGGAGCACCGGTGCTGGTCGATTGCCGCATGGTCGAGGCCGGGATCATCCGCTCGCGCCTGCCGACCGGGACCGAGATCGTGTCGCTGATTGGCGATCCGTCGCTGCCGGAGCTGGCCCGGCGCTTCGGCACCACCCGCTCGGCCGCGATGGTCGAACTGTGGCGTGACCGGCTCGACGGCGCAGTGGTGGCGATCGGCAACGCCCCGACCGCCCTGTTCCGGCTGCTGGAGCTGCTGGAGGAGGGGGCGCCGAGGCCGGCCGCGATCCTGGGCTTTCCGGTCGGCCTCGTCGGTGCCGCCGAATCCAAGGCCGCCCTGGCCGAGGGCGGATTCGGCGTGCCATTCCTGACCCTGCCGGGCCGGCGCGGCGGCAGCGCCATGGCCTCGGCTGCGGTCAACGCCCTGGCGCGGGAGGGGATCTGATGGTGGCCCCATGGCTCAGCGTCATCGGCATCGGCGAGGATGGGCTGGACGGCCTCTCGCCCACCGCCCGCGCCCTCTACGACAGCGCCGAGATCGTGGTCGGCGGCAAACGGCACCTGGCGATGGTGCCGGAGGATGGCCGCCGTCGCATCCCCTGGCCGCCGCAACTCATCGCGCTGGTGCCGGAGATCGAGGCGCTGCGCGGCCGCCGCGTCTGCGTCCTGGCCAGCGGCGATCCGATGTGCTTCGGCGTCGGCGTCACCCTGTCCCGCCGCATCCCGATCGCGGAGATGGTGGTGGTTCCGGCGCCCTCCGCCTTCAGCCTGGCCTGCGCCCGGCTCGGCTGGCCGCTGGTCGAAGCCCGAATGGTGACGCTGCACGGACGGCCGCTGGAGCTGGTGGTGCCGCATCTGCAGCCCGGCACCAGGATCCTGGTGCTGAGCGCCGACCGCACCACCCCGGCGCGCCTCGCCGATCTCTTGCGCCGCACCGGCTGGGGCCGCAGCGGCTTCACCGTGCTGGAGCGGATGGGCGGGGAGGGCGAGCGGACCACCCGCGCCACCGCCGAGGCCTGGGACGGCCGCGAGGTCGACGACCTCAACACCATCGCGATCGACTGCGTGGCGGGGCCGGAGACGCGCGTGCTGCCGACCGTGCCGGGCCTGCCGGACGATGCCTTCGCCCATGACGGCCAGCTGACCAAGCGCGAGATCCGCGCCATGACCCTGGCGGCCCTGGCGCCGTCGCCGGGCCAGGTGCTGTGGGATGTCGGCGCCGGCTGCGGCTCGATCGCGATCGAATGGATGCGCAGCGACCCGCGCTGCCGGGCCGTGGCGATCGAACGCGATGACAGCCGCCTCGCCCTGATCGCGCAGAACGCGGCGGCGCTGGGAACGCCGTTCCTGAAAGTCGTGCGCGGCGAGGCGCCGGCAGTCCTCACCGAGGATCTGCCGCGGCCGGATGCGGTGTTCATCGGCGGCGGCATCACCGCGGAGGGCGCGGTCGAGTCCTGCTGGGCGGCGCTGCCGCCGGGCGGCCGGCTGGTCGCCAATGTGGTGACGGCGGAGGGCGAGGCAGCGGTGATTGGCCACCAATCCAGGCTCGGCGGCAGCCTGTCCCGCATCGCGGTGTTGCGGGCCGAGCCGGTCGGCGGCTATCACGGCTGGCGCCCGCTGATGCCGGTGACCCAATGGGCCGCGGTGAAGCCGTGGGGAGCGAGTTGATGATTCGTCCCGGCTGCTTCGGAGGCGGAAGCTTCCTTTGCCTCTCCCGCGTGACGGGAGAGGTCGGACGTCCGCCAGGACGTCCGGGTGAGGGCTGGCACCGGCCTCGACAAAATCCCCTCACCCGGAGCCGCTTCGCGCCTCCGACCTCTCCCGCAAGCGGGAGAGGCAAAAGGAAACTCGGCGCAACCAAACTGCTCCGGAGGCCCGCATGAGCGGCACGCTCTACGGGCTCGGCGTCGGGCCGGGCGATCCGGAGCTGGTCACGCTGAAGGCGCTGCGCCTGCTGCGGGCCGCACCGGTCCTGGCCTATCCGGCGCCGGATGTCGGCGACAGCTTCGCCCGCTCGATCGTCGCGCCGCATCTGCCCGGCGGGCAGGCGGAGATCGCCATCCGCGTGCCGATGCGGGTCGACCCGGCCCCCGCCCAGGCGGTTTACGACGCCGCGGCGATCGAGATCGGCGGCCATCTCGACGCCGGCCGCGACGTGGCGGTGCTGTGCGAGGGCGACCCGTTCTTCTACGGCTCCTTCATGTATCTGTTCGGCCGGCTGGCGGAGCGCCACCGGGTCGAGGTGGTGCCCGGCGTCTCCTCGCTCACTGCCTGCGCCGCCGCCACCGGCCTGCCGCTGGCCGCCCGCAACGACGTGCTGACCGTGCTGCCGGCGCCGCTGCCGGAGGCGGAGCTGCGGCCCCGGCTGCAGGCAGCCGAGGCCGTGGTCATCATGAAGCTCAGTCGACACTTCAAGAAAATATCTCAATTGCTTGAAGAAAATGGATTTTATAGCAACGCTCGTTATGTCGAGCGGGCCACGCTCGACCACCAGCGCGTGCTGCCGCTGGCCGAGGTCGATCCGGACTCAGTGCCCTATTTCTCGATGATCCTGGCGCATCGGCGCGGGGCGGCGTGGCGATGACGGCGCTGATCACCCTGACCTCGGGCGGGCTCGCCACCGCGCAACGCCTCAAGCCGCTGCTGCCGGGGGCGGCGATCCACGCGCCGTCCTGCCGCGTCACCGGCGCCGATATCGCCTTTGGCAAGCTGGCCGACCATCTGCGGGCGCTGTTCGCGGCGGGCGAGCCGATCATCGGCCTCTGCGCCGCCGGCGCCCTGATCCGCATCCTGGCGCCGCTGCTGTCCGACAAGCGCGCCGAGCCGCCGGTGCTGGCGGTGGCGGAGGACGGCAGCGCCGTGGTGCCGCTGCTCGGTGGCCATCACGGCGCCAACGAGCTGGCGCGGCGGGTGGCGCAAGCGCTGGGCGTCGCCCCGGCGATCACCACCGCCGGCGACCTGCGCTTCGGCGTGGCGCTGGACGATCCACCGCCCGGCTGGCGCCTGTCAGAAGCCAGCGATTACAAGAGTTTCGTAGCCGATCTTCTGGCCGGCGAGACCGTTCGCCTCGACGGCGACCTGCCCTGGCTGGCCGAGGCCGGGCTTCCGCTCGATCCGGCCGCGCGCAAGGTGATCGTGGCCAACGTTCGCACACTCCCGCCAGATCCCGACCGGCTGGTGTTCCACCCGGCGGTGCTGGCGGTCGGCATCGGCTGCGAGCGCGGCGCCGAGGCGGCGGAGATCGAGGCGCTGATCCGCGACACCCTGACCGGGGCCGGGCTCGCTCTGGAAGCCGTGGCGGCACTGGTCTCGGTCGATCTCAAGGCCGACGAGGCCGGGCTGCAGGCGGCGGCGCAATCGCTCGGATTGCCGGTGCGGGTCTTCGACCCGGTGGCGCTGGAGGCGGAGACGCCGCGCCTCGCCAATCCGTCGGAGGTGGTGTTCCGCGAGATCGGCTGCCACGGCGTGGCCGAGGCGGCGGCTCTGGCCGCGGCTGGACCGGAAGGCCACCTCGTCGCGGAAAAGCGTAAGTCCCGCCGCGCCACCTGCGCCGTGGCCGAGGCGCCTTCGATCCTCGACCCCGACCGGATCGGGCGGAAGCGCGGCACACTGGCGCTGATCGGCATGGGCCCGGGCCGGGCCGACTGGCGGGCGCCGGAGGCCGACCGGCTGATCGCCAGCGCCACCGACCTGGTCGGCTACAGCCTGTACATCGACCTGCTCGGCCCGGCCGCCGCCGGCAAGGCGCGGCACGATTACCGGCTGGGCGAGGAGGAGCTGCGGGTGCGCGCGGCGCTGGACCTGGCGGCGGAGGGGCGGGACGTCGCCCTGATCTGCTCCGGCGACGCCGGCATCTACGCCATGGGCAGCCTGCTATGGGAGCTGATCGAGCGCGGTGGCCGGCCGGACTGGCGCCGGGTCGAGGTCATCACCGTGCCCGGAATCTCGGCGATGCAGGCGGCCGCTTCCCGGATCGGCGCCCCGCTGGGCCATGATTTCTGCGCCATCTCGCTGTCCGACCTGATGACGCCCTGGCCGGCGATCGAGCGACGGATCACCGCGGCGGCGGAGGGCGATTTCGTCGTCGCCTTCTACAACCCGGTGTCGCAGCGCCGCCGCAGCCAGCTGGCCCGTGCCCGCGAGATCCTGCTGGCGCACCGCCCCGCGGCGACGCCGGTGGTGCTGGGCCGCAATCTCGGCCGCGAGGGCGAGACCCTGACCGTGACCACGCTCGGCGACCTGACCGTCGAGATGGTCGACATGCTGACCCTGGTGCTGGTCGGCTCCTCGGAAAGCCGGGCGCTGACGCTCGGCGACGGCACCCCGCGCGTCTACACGCCGCGCGGCTATGGCGACAAGCCGGAGGCGAAGCGGGCATGACCGTGCATTTCATCGGCGCCGGCCCGGGCGATCCGGACCTGCTGACCCTGCGGGGGCGCGACCTGATCGCCCGCTGCCCGGTCTGCCTCTATGCCGGCTCGCTGGTGCCGGAGGCGGTGGTGGCGCATGCGCCGCCCGGCGCGCTGGTGATCGACACCGCGCCCTTGCATCTCGACCAGATCATCGCCGAGATCGAAGCCGCCCATGCCAAGGGCCAGGACGTCGCCCGGGTGCATTCCGGCGACCCGTCGCTGTACGGCGCGATCGCGGAGCAGATCCGCCGGCTGAAGGCGCTGAGCATCCCCTACACCATCACCCCCGGCGTGCCGGCTTTCGCGGCCGCTGCCGCGGCCTTGGGCACCGAACTGACCCTGCCGGACGTCAGCCAGACCGTGATCCTGACCCGGACCACGATGAAGGCCTCGGCCATGCCGCCGGGCGAGGAGCTGGAAACCCTCGGCCGCTCCGGCGCGACGCTGGCGATCCACCTCTCGATCCGCAATATCCCGGCGGTGCGCCGGGCGTTGGAGCCGCATTACGGCGCCGACTGCCCGGTGGTGGTGGTGTACCGCGCCACCTGGCCGGACCAGCAGATCATCCGCGGCACCTTGGCCGACATCGGCGCCAAGGTGCGCGAGGCGAAGATCACCCGCACCGCGCTGATCCTGGTCGGCCGCGTGCTGGGCGACACCGAGTTCACCGACAGCGCCCTCTACGACCCGGCGCATGTCCATGTGCTGCGCCCGAAGCGCGGCACGAAAGTTGCGTCTGCATGATGCCGATGGCCCAAAACCCCGAACCGTCATGGCGAGCCCCGAAGGGGCGTGGCCATCCAGCGGCACCGGCCCCTGGATCGCCACGTCGCTTCGCTCCTCGCGATGACGGTTTCTTACGCATGAACCCGATCACCCGACCCTGGAGACCACAATGAAACTCGCCAAGACCCTCGCCCTGACCGCGCTGGCGACCCTGCTGCCGGTGGCGGCCTATGCCCATCCGGGGCACGACGTGGTCGGCTTCTCGGCCGGCTTCGCGCACCCGTTCTCGGGCCTCGATCACATCCTCGCCATGGTCGCGGTCGGCATCTGGGCCGGCCAGGTCGGCGGCCGCTATATCTGGCAGGCGCCCCTGGCCTTCCTGACCCTGATGGCGCTGGGCGGCGTCGCCGGCATCCAGGGCCTGGACCTGCCGATGGTCGAGCTCGGCATCGCCGGATCGATCATCGTCTTCGGCGCGCTGATCGCGCTCGCGGTGCGGCCGGTGGCCTGGGCCGGCATGGCGGTGACTGGGCTGTTCGCCGTGTTCCACGGCTACGCCCACGGCGCCGAGATGCATCCGGACGGCTCGGCCGTGACCTACGGAATCGGCTTCATCGCCGCGACCGCGATCCTGCACGGGATCGGCATCGGCGCGGCGCTGGGCCTGAACCGGCTGCGCTTCGCCCCGGTGGAGCGCGCGCTGGGCGCGGCCATCGCCGTGGCGGGCGTGGTCATCGCGGCCGGTTGAGCCACTCCAGCGCCCCGGCGACGTCAGGCACGACCGGCGTCGCCGGGGGCGTCGGGCGCCGGATCATGACCACCGGGATCGCCGCCTCGCGTGCCGCCGCCAGCTTCGCCGCCGTGGCCTCGCCGCCGGCATTCTTGGCGACGATGGCGCGGATGCCGTGCCGGCCGATCAGGGCGCGTTCGCTCTCCAGCGTGAACGGGCCGCGCTCGCTCAGCAGCAGGCAGTCGGGCGGCAGGTCTTCGGCCGCGGGCGGCTCGATCGAGCGCAGCACGAAGCGCAGGGCGGGGCAGCGCTTGAACGGCGCCACCTCCTGCCGGCCCAGGGTCAGCAGCACAGCGGAGCCGGCGGGCAGCGCCCCGGCCAGCCAGTCGGCGGCCTCGACGGCATCGGCCACGTCGATCCAGCGGTCGCCCGGTCCTGGCGTCCACGCCGGCCGTTCGATCCGCAGCAGAGGCAGGCCGAGGAGGGCGCAGGCCGCCGCGGCATTGGCCGAGATGGTGGCGGCGAAGGGATGGGTGGCGTCGACCACCCGCTCGATCCGCTTGGTTCGCAGGTATTCCGCCAGCCCGTCGATCCCACCGAAGCCGCCGACCCGCACCGTGCCGGGAAGCGCCGCCGGCGCCCGCGTGCGGCCGGCCAGGGAGGTGACGACGTCCCAGTCAACGGCTTCGGCCAGGGCGCGAGCCAGCGCCGCCGCCTCCGTGGTGCCGCCGAGGATCAGCAGCCGCCTACCAGCCATCGGCGGCCCCCACCAGCCCGCCCTGGCGGTCGAACACCAGGATCTCGACCGCGACGCCGCTGCCCTCGACTACGCCCTGCGCCGTCGCCTGGGCCCGGCGCGCCACCAGATCGGCCAGCTTGATGCCGGCGCCGGAGGCCAGGTCCAGCACCTGCTTCGCCGTGTTCGCCCGCCGCGCCTGCTCGACCAGCACGGCCGGGGCGCCGGCTTCGGCCAGCCGGTCGCCCAGCCAGTCGAAATCCACCTCGCTGCGGCCGGAATGGAGGTCGAGGAAGCCCTGCGCCAGCTTGGTCAGCTTGCCGAAGCCGCCGCCGATGGTCAGGCGCGGGATCGGATGCGCCTTCAGGTATTTCAGCAGCCCGCCGGCGAAATCGCCCATGTCCAAGAGGGCCGTGTCCGGCAGGCCATAGCGGGCGACGACCGCGGCCTCGGAGGTCGACCCGGTGCAGCCGGCGACATGGGTCAGGCCGAGGGCCCGGGCGACATCGATGCCGCTGTGGATGGAATGGATCCAGGCGGAGCAGGAGAAGGGCACGACTACGCCGGTGGTGCCCAGCACCGACAGGCCGCCGACGATGCCGAGCCGCGGGTTCCAGGTCTTCTGCGCCAGCCTTTCTCCATCCGGGATCGAGATCTCGACCACCACGTCGCCGGGATCGCCGTGGTCGGCGGCGATTCTGGCTACGACCTCGGTCATCATCCGCCGCGGCACGGGGTTGATCGCCGGCTCGCCGGGCGGCACCGGCAGGCCGGGCAGAGTGACGGTGCCGACCCCCGGCCCGGCCTTGAAGGTGACGCCCGACCCGGCCGCGCCGCGCCGCACCTCGGCGATCACCAGCGCACCATGGGTCACGTCGGGATCGTCGCCGGCGTCCTTGACGATGCCGGCGCGCGCCCAGCCATCCCCGCGGCCCTCCAGCGCCAGGGCGAAGGACGGGGTCTCGCCGCGCGGCAGCGTGATCGTCACCGGGTCCGGGAAGCGGCCGGTCAGAAGCGCGGTGGTGGCGGCGGCGGTCGCGGCGGTGGCGCAGGCGCCGGTGGTCCAGCCGCGCCGCAGCGGTCCCTCAGGTTTGCGGGCCATGCCTCATCTCATACGTCATGCGTCGCAAGGTGCCTAGCGGCGCCGCAGCACGCCTTTTAAGGTGGCCGCGATGGTTGATCTCCCTCTGTCCTTTCCCGAGTTCGAGCCCGGCTGGGTCTGGCTGGTCGGCGCCGGCCCCGGCGATCCCGGCCTCCTGACCCTGCACGCGCTGCACGCGCTGCGCTCGGCCGATGTCGTGGTCTATGACGCGCTGGTGTCGGACGCGATCATCGGCCTGGCCGCGCCGGGCACCGCGCTGGAATTCGCCGGCAAGCGCGGCGGCAAGCCGTCGCCGAAGCAGCCGGACATCACGGCCAAGCTGATCCAGCTCGCCCAGGCCGGCAAGCGGGTGCTGCGGCTGAAGGGCGGCGACCCCTTCGTCTTCGGCCGGGGCGGGGAGGAGGGGCTGGCCCTGGTCGAGGCCGGCATCCCGTTCCGCATCGTCCCCGGCATCACCGCGGGCGTCGGCGGCCCGGCCTATGCCGGCATCCCTGTGACGCATCGTGACACCAACCATGCCGTCACCTTCCTGACCGGCCACGACGCCAGCGGCGACGTCACCGGCGGCGTCGAATGGGACGCGATCGCCCGCGGCTCGCCGGTGATCGTGATCTACATGGCGATCAAGCACATCGCCCGGATCGCGGCGCATCTGATCGAGGGCGGCCGGTCGCCGGGCGAGCCGGTGGCGGTGATCAGCCGGGCGACGACGCCGCAGCAGCGGGTGCTGGAGACGACGCTGGCCCGGGCGGCGGAGGATGTCGCGGCCCAAGGCATCGAGGCCCCTGCCGTGGTGGTGGTGGGCGAGGTGGTGCGGCTGCGCGCGGCGCTCGACTGGCTCGGCGCGCTGGAGGGGCGGGACCTGACCCCCGACCCGCTCGGCACCCGCGGGAAGGGCGAGGCGGCGTCCTAGCCATGCTTGCGCCCGGCTTGATGATCGCGGCGCCGGCCTCCGGCAGCGGCAAGACGGTGGTCACGCTGGGCCTGCTGCGCCATCTGCGCGACCGCGGCGTGGCCGTGGCCTCGGCCAAGTCCGGGCCGGACTATATCGATCCCGCCTTTCACGCCACGGCCAGCGGCCGGCTCTGCGTTAATCTCGACGCCTGGGCGATGCGGCCGCAGACGCTGGACGCGCTGGCGGCGCGGCAGGCGGAGGGGGCGGAGCTGCTGGTGGTCGAGGCCGCGATGGGGCTGTTCGACGGCGCCCCAGGGCCGGGATCGGTCGGCTCCCTAACAACCAATGGGGGCTCGGCCGCCGACCTCGCCGCCCGTTTCGGCTGGCCGGTGGTGCTGGTGCTGGACGCCGGCGGCCAGGGCTTCTCCGCCGCCGCGGTGCTGGCCGGCTTCAAGGGATTCCGCGACGACGTCCGGATCGCCGGGGTGATCTTCAACCGGGTCGGCAGTGCCCGGCACGAAGCGGTGCTGCGCCGCGCCGCGGCCCATGCCGGCCTGCCGGTGCTCGGCCTGATCCCGCGCCTGCCGGCCCTGGCGCTGCCCTCCCGCCATCTCGGCCTAGTCCAGGCCGGGGAGCACGCGGCGCTCGAGGCGTTCCTGGCCGCGGCCGGGGAGACGGTCGGGGCGGGGGTGGATGTGGAGGCGCTGACGCAGGTCGCTCAAATGGGTCCCCCCTCCCCCCACGGGAGGGGGGACTCTAAAAATCTCGCCCTTCCGCCCCTCGGCCAGCGCATCGCCGTGGCGCAGGACACGGCCTTCGCCTTTGCCTATCCGCATCTCCTGGCCGCTTGGCGCGATGCGGGGGCGGAAATCCTGCCGTTCTCGCCGCTGGCCGACGAGGCGCCGGACGCCTCCGCCGACGCGGTCTACCTACCCGGCGGCTATCCCGAACTCCATGCCGGCAGGCTCTCCGCCAACCGCTGCTTCCTCGACGGGCTGCGCGCGGCGGTGGGGCAGGGCCGGGCGATCTACGGCGAATGCGGCGGCTACATGGTGCTGGGCACCGGCCTCACCGATGCCGAGGGGCAGCGCCACGCCATGGCCGGGCTGCTGCCGGTCGAGACCTCCTTCGCCGAGCGGCGGCTGCATCTGGGATATCGCCGCGCGGTGCTGATCGCCGCGACACCGCTCGGGGCTGCCGGCGCAGCCTGGCGCGGGCACGAATTCCACTATGCCTCGATCCTGTCCGAAGGTCCGGGCGAGGCGCTGTTCGAGGCCTGGGACGCCGAAGGCGCGCCGCTGGGCCGCCTCGGCCGGCGCGCCGGCTCCGTCTTCGGCTCCTTCTTCCACCTGATCGATCGGGCATGAGCATGGTTCCGCATGGCGGCGATCTGGCCGCGGCCGAGGCCCGCTGGGGCCGCCCCCGGGAGGGCTGGCTCGACCTCTCCACCGGCATCAACCCGGTGCCCTATCCGGTGCCGCCGATCGATCCCGCTTCCTGGCACCGCCTGCCTCAACGGGACCGGCTGCAGCGCCTGCTGGACGCGGCACGCGCCTGCTACGGCGCCCCGGCCGAGGCGCCGATCGTCGCCGCGCCCGGCACCCAGATCCTGATCCAGCTTCTGCCCCGGCTGCGTCCCAGCGCCCGGGTGGCGATCCTGGGTCCGACCTATGGCGAGCACGCCGCCTGCTGGGCTGCCGAGGGCGCGACGGTGACCACGGTCGCCTCGCTCGACGAGGCCACGGCAGCCGAGGTCGTCGTGCTGGTCAACCCGAATAACCCGGACGGCCGCATCGTCGCAGCCGAAACCCTGCTGGCCCTGGCCGGGGAGCTGGCGGCGCGCGGCGGTCTTCTGGTGGTCGACGAGGCCTTCGCCGAGGTGACGCCGTGGGTCAGCGTCGCGGTGGAAGCCGGGCGCCCGGGCCTGCTGATTCTCCGATCGTTCGGTAAATTCTTCGGCTTGGCCGGCATCCGGCTCGGCTTCGCGCTCGGCCCGGCGGCGGAGATCGACCGGCTGGCGCGGCTGCTCGGTCCCTGGGCGGTGCCGGGACCGGCGATCGAGACCGGCATCGCCGCGCTGTCGGACCGGGGCTGGCAGGACGAGACGCGGGAGCGCCTGTCGGTCGGCACCGAGCGGCTCACGGCGCTGCTCCTCGCCCATGGCTGTGCCGATCGCGGCGGCACCGATCTGTTCCGGCTGGTCGAGCATCCGGAGGCGGCGAGGGTCTGGGACCGCCTCGGCCACGCCGGCATCCTGGTCCGCCCCTTCCCGGACCGGCCGACGCTGCTGCGCTTCGGCCTGCCGGGCAGCGGGGACGGATTCGCCCGGCTCGCCACTGCCTTCGGCTAAAGGCCTCGCAGCCGCGCCATCAGATAGCTGTCGACATATTCGCCGTCGCGATAGCCCCAGGCGCGTTCGCGGCCCTCGATCTCGAAGCCGAACTTCTTGTAGAGCGCGATCGCCGGCTCGTTGTCGGTCCAGACGCCGAGCTCGAGCCGCTTCAGGTCGAGCCAGTTGTCGGCGGTGTCGATCAGGGCGGCCATCAGGCCGGAGCCGATGCCGCGGCCGTGGAAGGCGTCATGCACGCCCATGATGATGAATCCCGAATGGGCGCGCCGGCCCTTGCCAGGCTGCAGCTGCGCCCGGCCGACCACCCGGCCCTCGACCACGGCGACGATATGGACCTCGTCCGCCGCCGCCGATTCGATCCGTTTGCGGACGGCGTCCGGTGACTGGAACGGGATCTGCATTGTGCCCCAGCGGAAGCGGGGCTGGGCCTGCATCTCGACGATCTCGGGCCAGTCTTCGGCCCGCATCGCCCGCAGGGTGAAGCCGGGATCAGTCATGTGGTCGGCCTCCTCGACACGGTCGGCCATGATAGCTCGCCACGATCGGAATCACGGCCCAAATCTGTTTTAAACTTAAAGCATTTCGTGATTAGATGATCCGAACGCTTCCGCCCGACGGAGGCGCATGAAAGACTGGCGGCGCGACCGGCGGCCATCGTCGGCGCCCGACAAGAAACGGGGAGAGCATCATGGCGAGACGCGTTCCGGCCCTGATCGCCGCTGCGCTGATGGCGACGGTGTCGTTCGCAGCGCAAGCGGAAGAGGGCAAGCTCAAGATCGGCTTCATGGCCACGCTCTCCGGCCCGCCGGCGGCGCTGGGCCAGCACATGCGCGACGGCTTCCTGCTCGGGGTCAAGGAACTTGACGGAAAGCTCGGCGGCCTGCCGACCGAGGTGGTGGTCGAGGATGACGAGCTGAAGCCCGACGTGGCCGTCAACAAGGTGCGCAAGCTGCTGGAGAGCGACCAGGTCGACATCGTCGTCGGCGTCATCTTCTCCAACGTCATGATGGCGATCGCCAAGCCGGTGACCGGCGCCGACAAGATCCTGATCAGCCCGAACGCCGGGCCGTCGCCCCTGGCCGGCAAGGGCTGCAGCCCGTACTTCTTCTCGGTCTCGTATCAGAACGACCAGAACCACGAGGTCATGGGCAAATACGCCCAGGACAAGGGCTGGGCAAAGGTGGCGCTGATCGCCCCGAACTACCAGGCCGGCAAGGACGCGCTGGCCGGCTTCAAGCGTCACTACAAGGGCGAGGTGGTGGAGGAGATCTACACCCAGGTCAACCAGCAGGATTTCTCGGCCGAGCTGGCGAAGATCGCGGCGGCCGAGCCGCAGGCGGTGTTCGTGTTCATGCCCGGCGGCTCCGGCGTCAACCTGGTGCGGCAGTACCGCCAGGCGGGCCTGGCCGACCGCATCCCGTTTCTGTCCGCCTTCACCGTCGACGAGACCACGCTGCCGGCGACCAAGGACGCGGCGCTCGGCCTCTATGCCGGGGCGCAATGGGCGCCGAACCTGGACAACGCCGCCAACAAGGCCTTCGTCGCCGCCTTCGAGAAGGCCTATGGCTACGAACCGGCGCTTTACGCCGCCAACGGCTACGACGCGGCGAAGCTGATCGACGCCGCGATCCGCCAGGCCGGCGGCAAGACCGACGCGGAGACGCTGAAGACGGCGATCCGCGACGCGAAATGGACCAGCGTCCGCGGCGACTTCGCCTGGAACAAGAACAACTTCCCGATCCAGGATTTCTACCTGACCCAGGTGGTGAAGCGCGATGACGGCAAGATCGTCACCAGCCGGGTCGAAACCGTGTTCCCGGATTACGGCGACGCCTACGCCGACCAGTGCAAGATGGATTGAGGCGGGACAGCGGGCCGGTTCGTGATGGCGAAACCCTGCCAGCCCTCACCCGGACGTCCTGGCGGACGTCCGACCTCTCCCGCCACGCGGGAGAGGCAAAGGGGGGCGTATGGATATTTACCTCTCCCGTTTACGGGAGAGGTCGGACTCGCGCAGCGAGACCGGGTGAGGGGCGGCGCGGCCACGCCGCACCAGGCGACGCCATGAGCACCACCCTCCTGGTCGTCCAGACCCTGAACGGGCTGCAACTCGGGGTTCTGCTGTTCCTGATCGCGGCCGGGCTGACGCTGGTCTTCGGGGTGATGGACTTCATCAACCTGGCGCATGGCGTGCAGTACATGCTGGGCGCCTATTTCGCAGTCGCCTTCTACGGGCTCACCGGGCATTTCCTCCTGGCCCTGCTGCTGGCGCTCGGGACGGCTCTGCTGCTCGGCCTGCTGCTCGAGGTGCTGGTGTTCCGGCATCTCTACAGCCGCAGCCATCTCGACCAGGTGCTGGCGACCTTCGGGCTGATCCTGTTCTTCAACGAGGCGGTGCGGGCGATCTGGGGCTCGGCACCGCTGAGCTACCCGATGCCGGAGGCGCTATCGGGGTCGATCGCTCTGATGCCGGGTCTGCTGTACCCCGTCTACCGCCTCGCGGTCCTGGCGGCCGGGCTCGGCGTCGCGCTCGTGCTCTGGATCCTGATCGCGCGCACCCGGGTCGGCATGCGGGTGCGGGCCGGGGCCAGCAACGCCGACATGGTCTCGGCCCTCGGCGTCAACATCCGCCGGCTGTTCATGATCGTGTTCGGCGTCGGCACCATGCTGGCGGGCTTCGCCGGTGCCCTGGCCGGGCCGATCTTCGCGGTCGAGCCGAATATGGGCGACAACTTCCTGATTCTGGCCTTCGTCGTCATCGTCATCGGCGGCATCGGCTCGATCAAGGGGGCCTTCATGGCCTCGTTGCTGGTCGGGCTGGTCGACACGCTCGGCCGGTCCTTCGCCACCGACCTGTTCCGGCTGGTGCTGGCGCCGGCCGCGGCCAACGAGGTCGGGCCGGCACTCGCCTCGATGCTGATCTACCTGCTGATGGCCGCGATCCTGTTCTGGCGCCCGGCCGGGCTCTTCCCCGCCCATGGCCAGTGACGTCGTAACCGGGGCGGCGACCCCGTCCTCCTCCGCCCTGCGCTCGGTCTGGCCGGCGCTGCTGATCTTCGCGTTGCTGGCGCTGGTGCCCGTTGCGGCGCCGCTGGTCGGCGGCGGCAGCTATCCGCTCACCGTGACCGGGCGGATCATGATCTTCGCCATCGCCGCGGTCAGCCTCGACCTGATCCTCGGCTATGGCGGGCTGGTCTCCTTCGGCCATGCCGCCTTCATCGGCCTCGGCGCCTATGCCGTCGGCATCCTCGCCGATGCCGGGGTGGAGGAGGGGCTGGTGCTGCTGCCGGCGGCGATGCTGGCGGCCGCGGTCTTCGCGCTGCTGACCGGCGCGGTGTCGCTGAAGACCCGCGGCGTACACTACATCATGATCACGCTGGCCTTCGGCCAGATGGCCTATTTCACCATGACCAGCCTGTCCGCCTATGGCGGCGACGACGGGCTGACGCTGTGGACCCGGCCGCTGGTCGCCGGCTTCGATTGGCTGAACGATCGGTCAGCCTTTTACTACATCGTGCTGGTCCTCCTGGTCGCCGCCTGGGCCTTGTGCCGGGCCGTCACCCGGTCGCGCTTCGGCCGGGTGCTGCGCGGCTGCCGCGAGGACGAGGAGCGGATGCGCGCCCTCGGCTACGATCCCTTCGCCTATCGCCTGGCCGCCACCATCATCGCTGGCGCCCTGGCCGGGCTGGCCGGGGCGCTGCTGGCGATCCAGGCCGAGTTCGTCAGCCCGGCCTACATGTCCTGGCAGCGCTCGGGCGAGCTGATCGTGATGGTGGTGCTGGGTGGGATCGGCAGCCTGCACGGCGCCATCGTCGGCGCCGCCGCCTTCCTGTTGGCCGAGGAGTTGCTGTCCGGCGTCACCGAGCACTGGCGGATGATCTTCGGACCGCTCCTGATCCTGGTGGTGCTGTTCCTGCGCGGTGGGCTGGGCGGCTTGCTGGGGGCGGTGCGGCATGACTGAGCCGGTACTGGCGGTCGAAGGCCTGTGCAAGCGCTTCGGTGCGCTGGCCGTGACCGAAGCTGTGAGCTTCGACGTTCGCCCTGGCGAGATCCACGCGCTGATCGGCCCGAACGGCGCCGGCAAGACCACGCTGATCCAGCAGATCTGCGGCCGTCTGGCGCCCGATGCCGGCACCATCCGCTTCCTGGGCGAGGACGTCACCCGCCTGCCGGCGCATCGCCGGGCGCAGCGCGGCCTGGCCCGCACCTTCCAGATCACCCGCCTGCTGCCCGGCTTCACCACGCTGCAGAACGTCGCCACCGCGGTGCAGCGCCGGTGGGGCTCCAGCTTCCGCTTCTTCCAGCCGGTCGGGCAGGACGCGGAGATCAACGCGGCAGCCAGGGCGCTGCTGCAGCGGGTCGGCCTCGCAGGCCGCGCCGAGGTGCCGGCCGCCGCGCTGAGTCATGGCGAGAAGCGGCAGCTCGAGCTCGCCATGGCTCTGGCGCTGGAGCCGAAGCTGCTGGTGCTGGACGAGCCGATGGCCGGCACCGGCCAAGAGGAGACGGCGCGGCTGGTCGAGCTGCTGCGCGGCCTGGCCGGCACCGTGCCGATGATCCTGGTCGAGCACGATATGAGCGCGGTCTTCGCGCTGGCCGATCGCATCTCGGTCCTGGTCTACGGAAAGATCATCGCCACCGGCGCGCCGGCCGAGATCCGCGCCAGCCCCGAGGTCCGTGCCGCCTATCTCGGCGAGGAGGCGGCATGACCGCGCTGCTCGAGATCGAGGGGCTGGAGGCCGGCTATGGCGGCGCCCAGGTGCTGTTCGACGTTTCCTTCAGTGTGGCGGCGGGGGAGATCGCGACGCTGCTGGGCCGCAACGGCATGGGCAAGACCACGACCATCCGCAGCCTGATGGGCCTGCTGCGTCCCCGCGCCGGCCGCATCCGGTTTGAGGGATCCGACATCGCCGGCCTGCAACCCTACCGCATCGCCCAGGCCGGAATCGGACTGGTGCCGGAGGGCCGGCAGATCTTCCCGACGCTGACTGTCGAGGAGAACCTGGTCGCCACCGCCGCCGACCGCTTCGGCCGGGCGGCGCCTTGGACCCTCGACCGGGTCTATGCCGCCTTCCCGCGGCTGGCGGAGCGGCGGCGGCACCGTGGCAGCCAGCTCTCCGGCGGCGAGCAGCAGATGCTGGCGATCGGCCGGGCGCTGATGACCAACCCGAAGCTGCTGGTGTTGGACGAGGCGACCGAGGGCCTCGCGCCGCTGATTCGGGCCGAGATCTGGGACTGCCTCGACCGGCTGAAGCAGGAGGGCCAGTCGATCCTGATCGTCGACAAGAGCCTCGACGCCCTGCTGCGCCTGGCCCAGCGCCATGCCGTGATCGAGAAGGGGCGGGTGGCGTGGAGCGGCAGCAGCGTCGAGCTCGCCGCGGCAGAGGGGATACGGGAACGCTATCTGGCGCTATGATCGGGGATCGCCGCCAGACCGAGGGTCACCGATGAACACCGCCAATCTCCAGCTCGAAGGCGTCTATGCCGCCCTCACAGCGCTGATGACAGCGCTGCGGGACAAGGGCCTGCTCAACCAGGACGAGATCGACCAGGCGCTGGCGAAGGCGGAGGCCGGCCTCGTCGCGGACGCCCGGCGCCCCGCCGAGGTCAGCGCCGCCAATGTCGAGGCGATCTGTTTTCCCCTGCGCTACCTCCGCCTGGCCAACCGGGCCGCGGCCGAGGAGCCGGCGCCGTCGTTCTCGATCCTGGCCGCCCGGGTGGGGCAAAGCAAGGTGCGGGTCAATCTGTCTGACAAATAGCCGTTGCGCCGCCTCCCGAGCGCTGCCAGAGTTCCGTCGGGGCTCGGAAGAAGCCTCGTGTGACTGTTTTTCGACAGCACGATATCGGGAGGACGTCCATGGGCGATCGCGAGCATCGCAGCAGGCGTGATTTCATCATGGCCGCGGCGGCCACAGCCGGCGCGGCGGCCGCGCTGGGCGGTCTGGATTTCAAGATGGCGGCGCAGGCGGCGGAAGCCGTCGGCCGGTCCGAGAAGCCGCTGAAGGCGGCCTTCTCCAATGCCGGCCTGCAGGCGACCTGGTGCGCCCAGGGCAAGCAGGCGGCGGAATACTGGGGCAAGCTGTTCAACGTCGAGATCACCTGGTTCGACGGCGAGCTGGCGGCGCCGAAGCAGCGCGCCGCGATCGACAACATGGCCTCCCAGAAATGGGATTTCGTGGCGATCCAGGCCTTTGGCATCGGCACCCTGACCCAGCCGGTGCAGAAGATGATCGACGCCGGCATCCCGGTGATCGACATGGACACGCTGATCGCGCCGCTGGACCAGATCAACGTCCACAGCTTCCTGGCCCCGGACAATGAGTTCATGGGCGCGTCGGTGACGCAGGCGCTGTGTAACGCCATCAACGGCGAGGGCACCATCATCATGACCCAGGGCGCGCTCGGGCACACCGGGGCGCAGGGTCGGGCGCGCGGCTTCGAATCGGTGGTCAAGCAGTTCCCGAAGATCGAGGTGCTGAACACCGACCCGGCGGACTGGGACGTGTCGAAGACAGCCCGCCTGTGGGAGACCCATCTGACCAAGTACCCGAAGATCAGCGCCGCCTTCTTCCACAACGACGACATGGCGCTGGCCGCCTACAACGTGATGAAGGCCCGCAACCGGACCGACATCCTGATCGGCGGCGTCGACGCCATGCCGCCGGCGATCCAGGCGGTGGCGGATGGCCGCATGTTCGCCACCGTGCGCAACCCGTCGAGCCGCATCCATGGCGGTGCGGTGATCGCCGGGGTCGCGGCGGTCGTCGGCGGCGAGAAGACCGGGCCGGGGGGTATCCCGAAGTCCGTGGTCACCGACGGTCCGGTCGTGACCAAGGCGAACGCGGCCGGGATGCAGTGGATGCAGGATCATTTCCTGATCTGACCGCGGCCCGCAGCAGGAGAGCGTTTCCGGCCCCCCGTGCCGTCATTGCGAGCGCAGCGAAGCAATCCAGAGGGCGCACGATCCAGCCCCTGGATTGCTTCGTCGGCTTCGCCTCCTCGCAATGACGACGGGTGGCGGAAGACACACAGACCCGAACGATGACCAAGCCCCCTGTGCTCGAGCTCAGCGGCATCTCGAAGGCGTTCGGCGGCGTCCGGGCCCTTCGGGATGTCGACTTCACGCTCAAGGCCGGCGAGATCCACGGCCTGGTCGGCGAGAACGGCGCCGGCAAGTCGACCCTGATGAAGATCATCGCCGGCGTGCATTCGGAGTATGACGGCCGGATGCGGATCGACGGCCATGACGCGCGCTTCCGCTCGGCTCGCGACGCGCTGGCGGCCGGGGTCGGCATGGTGCATCAGGAACTGAGCATCGTGCCGGACCTCAGCGTGGCCGAGAACGTGTTCCTCGGCACCCAGCCGGTGAACCGGCTCGGCCTTGTCGACTGGGCCGGCATGCGGCGCGCGGCGGAGGAGCAGATTCGCCGGCTCGGCATCGATCTCGATCCGCGCACGCCCGCCGGCACCCTGCCGATCGGGCTGCAGCAGCTGATCGAGATCGCCCGGGTCCTGTTCTCCGGCGCCCGCATCGTCATCCTCGACGAGCCGACCTCCGCCCTGTCGCCGCCGGAGATCGAGCGCCTGTTCGGCGTGCTGCGGCGGCTGCGCGACGAGGGGCGCAGCTTCGTCTTCATCTCCCATTTCCTCGACGACATCCTGCGGATCTCCGACACGGTGACGGTGTTCCGCAACGGCCAGCGCGTCCTGACCGCCCCGGCGGCCGAGACCGACAAGATGACGCTGATCGACCACATGATCGGCGCCGGCCATGAGGAGCTGGAGGAGAGCTATACCGGCGAGTTCCGGCTGGACTCGAAGCCCGGCCAGCCGGTGGTGCTGTCGGTCGACGGCCTGTCGCTCGCCGGTCGATACAGCGACGTCTCGCTCGAGGTGCGAGCGGGCGAGGTGCTGGGCATCTACGGCTTCATGGGCTGCGGTCAGCTTGAGCTGGCGCGGACCCTGTTCGGCAAGCTGCCCTCGGATGCCGGGCGGATCTCGGTCGGCGGCCGTCCCGTGCGGCTCTCCAGCACCGCCAAGGCGCGCCGCGCGGGCATCGCCTTCGTGCCGGAGAGCCGGCGGGCGATGCTGTTCCACCACGAGCCGATCTACAAGAACGTCTCGATCAGCATCCTCGACCGGATCTCGCGCTGGCTGCTGCGGCCGGAGGCCGAGCGTGGCATCGCCCGGAAGCATGTCGAAAGGCTGCGCATCCGCACCCCGCATGTCGACGCCGAGCTAGGCGCGCTGTCGGGCGGCAACCAGCAGAAGGTGGCGCTGGCCAAGTGGCTGACCTATGCGCCGCGGGTGCTGATCCTGAGCGAGCCGACCCGCGGCATGGATGTCGGCGCCAAGGAGGATGTGGTCGGCATCGTGCGGGGCTTGCGCGACCAGGGTATCGGCGTCGTCGTCGTCTCGGCCGAGCCCGAGACGGTGCTGGCGCTGGCCGACCGCATCCTGGTGATGCGCAAGGGCCGGATCACCCGCGAATTCGCGGACGGCACGGTCAGCAAGGACCGCCTGCTCGAGGCGGCGTGACAGGGGGCGGAATCATCATGGACGCGCAGACCACGCAGACGACACGCAGCCCCGGTTCCCGGCTCGGCGCGATGCTGGGCAGCCAGCTGCGCAACATCGCCCCCTTCATCACGCTGATCGCTCTGGTGGTGTTCTTCGGCATCGCCAGCCCGTCCTTCCTGACGGTCGGCAATTTCAGCAACATCCTGAACCAGGTCTCGGTCACCGCGATCATCGCGGTCGGCCTGACCTTCGTCATTCTATGCGCCGAGATCGACCTGTCGGTTGCCGCCATCGCCAACGCCACCGGCATCGTCGTCGCCTTCCTGACGGTGCAGGAATCCTATGTGAACATCGCCAATGTGCCGCTGCCGGGCTGGGCTGCGATCCTGGTGGCGCTGGCGAGCTGCGTGGTCTTGGGCCTGGTCAACGCCTTCGGCGTGACGCGGATCGGCATTCCGTCCTTCATTATGACGCTGGCGATGATGCAGATCGGCGCCGGCATCTGCGCCATGCTGGTGCGCGGCCAGATCGCCTATGCCGTGCCGCCGCTGATCGTCACCCTCGGCTCCGGCTCGATCGGCGGCATCCCCTGGATCGTGATCGTGGCCGGGCTGACGCTGCTGGTCGCCCATCTGGTGCTGACCTACACGCGCTTCGGCCGCTACGTCTACATGGTCGGCGGCAACCGCGAGGCCGCCGAGTTCTCCGGCGTCAATGTCCGGCTGATCATCGGCGCGGTGCTGGTGATCTCGGCCGTCTGCTCCGGCATCGCCGGCATGCTTGGCGTGGCCTATTTCGGCAGCGCCCAGCAGAACGAGTTCGACACCTTCCTGCTCGACGCCATCGCCGCGGTGGTGGTCGGCGGCACCAGCCTGTTCGGCGGCCGCGGCGGCATCGGCAACACCATCGTCGGCCTTCTGATCCTGGGCGTGCTGAACAACGGCCTGGACCACGTCAACATCGACAGTTTCCTGAAGATCCTGATCCGCGGCCTGATCCTGCTGGCGGCGCTGGTGATCAACGTCTACGCTCAGCGGCTGCGGACCACCGTACGGGAGACGGGCCAGGCCGCCTGACGCGGTGGGCCTGCGCCCGAAGAGGGCACCGGAAGGGTGGGGAGGCGGGGCCGGGCGACGGCTCCGCTTGATGCTGCCGCCTCGATCCCCATCTAGGGGACACCCGGCGCCCTCTCCGTCGAGGTGATACATCAAAGACGCCGAGGATCGCGCAAACCCCATGACCATCGCGAAGACCCGCCCGGCCGAGACTTCGGTCGACCACGAGGACATCCTGTATCCGGAGGCGGCTCCCTTCGTGCTGTTCCATCTCGCCGCCTTCGCAGCGATCTGGACCGGGATCACCTGGCAGTCCCTGGCGATCTGTGCTGCGCTTTATATCCTGCGCATCTTCGCCATCGGGGCCGGCTATCACCGCTACTTCGCGCATCGGGCCTATTCGACCAGCCGGGCCTTCCAGGCCGTGCTGGCCTTCCTGTCGCAGAGCACGGCGCAGAAGAGCGTGCTGTGGTGGGCCGCCAAGCACCGGCACCATCACCTCCATTCCGACACGGAGGAGGATGTGCATTCGCCGCGGCATCGGGGCTTCCTCTATGCCCATCTCGGCTGGATCTTCTCGACCCGCCACCGCGAGACGGACCTGACCAGGATCGCCGATTTCGCCCGCTTCCCCGAGCTGATGTGGCTGCACAAATACGAGCTGGTCCCGGCCGTCATCCTGGCCGCGGTCACCTTCCTGATCGGCGGCTGGCCGGGGCTGGTGGTCGGCTTCGTCTGGAGCACGGTGCTGGTCTACCACGCCACCTTCTGCATCAACTCGCTGGCGCATGTGCACGGCCGCAAGCGCTACGTCACCGGCGACGATTCCCGCAACAATTGGCTGCTCGCGATCCTGACCATGGGCGAGGGCTGGCACAACAACCACCACGCCTATCAGAGCAGCGTGCGCCAGGGCTTCCGGTGGTGGGAGATCGACCCGACCTTCTACATCCTGAAGGCGCTGTCCTGGTGCGGCCTGGTCTGGAACCTGAAGACCCCGCCCGAGGCCGTGCTGCGCAACGAGCAGCGGCTCGGCACCAAGATCATCGAGCGGGCGGCGACGGAGCTGGCGGCGAGCTTCCAGATCGAACGCATCGCGACGGCGGTGCGCGAGGCGATGGCGCACGCCCATGCGCCGACCCTGGCCGACCTCCAGGACGCCAGGGTGGCGACACAGCAACGCATCGCGGATCTGCTGGCCAGGGCGCATATCCCGGCCCTGCCGACGCGCGACGACATCCGGGCGCGCGCCGCCTCCATGTTCGCCAGGACCCGGTCGATGGAGGACATCGTCGAACGGGCCCATCGCCTGATCCTGGAAGCCGTGGGCAAGCGGCTGGCCGCGACCTGACCGTGAGGCGCCGAGCGCGGCGCCGATTGACCGCCCGGCGCGCGCCGCCTACTGTGCCGCCATCGCGCAGCCGGTTCCCCGAGGGCGGACGCCCGACGGGATGAAAAGGGAACGCGGGACGGTCTATCCCTTCAGGAGGCCTGATCCGCGGCTGCCCCCGCAACTGTAGGCGGCGAGCCGACCTCCGACAGCCACTGGCCCCTGGCCGGGAAGGCGGAGGCAGGCGAGGACCCGCGAGCCAGGAGACCTGCCGGCGAGGCGATGCGTGCGAACCGCCGGGCGGGGTGAACCGGTGGCGCGGGATGCGCGGCGCCTTCGGGCCCTTCATCGTATCCGGCGTCCGACAGCCCCTTCCGGCCGAGAGGAGGGGCGGGCGTGAAGCTTCGACGGGTTCATGGCTGAGCTGGCGGCGGCGACGCTGGTGCTGGGTGGCGCCCGGTCGGGCAAGAGCCGCCATGCCGAGGCGCTGGTCGAGAGTCAGCCGGGCGACTGCATCTACCTCGCCACCGCCGAGGCCTGGGACGCCGAGATGGTGGAGCGCATCTCTCGCCACCAGGCGCAGCGCGGCTCGCGCTGGCGCACCGTCGAGGCGCCGCTCGAGCTGGTCGAGACGCTGGCCCAGGTCGCCGGCCCCGGCCGCGCCGTGCTGGTCGACTGCCTGACACTCTGGCTCTCCAATCTGATGCATGCCGACCGCGACATCGCCGCCGAGACCGAGCGGCTGGTGCGCTGGCTCGCGGCCCCGCCCGGCCCGGTGGTGCTGGTGTCGAACGAGGTCGGGCTCGGCATCGTCCCCGACAACGCCCTGGCCCGCGCCTTCCGCGACCATGCCGGCCGCCTGCACCAGGCCGTGGCCGCGGTCGTGCCTTCCGTCGTCTTCGTCGCCGCCGGCCTTCCCCTGACCCTGAAATCCGCCTGAGGATCCGCATGCCCGCCAAAATTCCTGCGACTGTCGTCACCGGCTTTCTCGGCGCCGGCAAGACCACGCTGATCCGCCACCTGCTGCAGACGGCGAATGGCCGGCGGCTGGCCCTGATCATCAACGAGTTCGGCGATGTCGGGGTGGACGGGGAACTGCTGCGCAGCTGCGGCGATGCCACCTGCCGCGAGGAGGATGTGGTGGAGCTGGCCAATGGCTGCATCTGCTGCACCGTGGCCGACGACTTCATCCCGACCATCGAGAAGCTGCTGGCCCGCTCCGAGCCGCCGGAGCACATCGTGATCGAGACCAGCGGCCTGGCCCTGCCGAAGCCGCTGGTCCGCGCCTTCGGCTGGCCGGAGATCCGCACCCGGGTGACGGTCGACGGCGTCATCACCGTGATCGACGGCGCCGCCGTGGCCGAGGGCCGCTTCGCGCCGGACGAGGCGGCCCTGGCGGCTCAGCGCGCGGCCGACGAAGCCTTGGACCACGACAGCCCGCTGGAGGAGCTGTTCGAGGACCAGCTGGCCTGCGCCGACATGGTGATCCTGAACAAGACCGACCTGCTGGACGAACCCTCCCTGTCCGCGGTCTCCGCCGACCTCGCAGCCCAGCTCCGCCCCGGGGTGAAGGTGGTCAAGGCCCGGCACGGCGCCATCGACGCCGCGGTGCTGCTGGGCCTCGGCGCCGCCGCCGAGGACGACCTGGCGGCGCGCCCCTCGCATCACGATGCGGAGGAGGAGCACGACCACGATGATTTCGAGAGCTTCCATGTCGACCTCGGCGCCGTGGCCGACCCGGACGCGCTGGCGCGCAAGCTGAAGCCGGTGATCGAGGCGCACGACATCCTGCGGCTGAAGGGCTTCGCCGCGGTCGAGGGCAAGCCGATGCGCCTGGTGGTGCAGGCGGTCGGCGGTCGCATCCAGCACTACTACGACCGCGCCTGGCGTACCGACGAGCCGCGCGGCACCACCCTAGTGGTGATCGGCGAACGCGGCCTCGACCGCGCCGCCATCACCGCGGCGCTGGCGGCCTGATGCACCTCCTCGCCGCCAAGCCGGGCAGCATCGCCGACGGGTCGGAGGCGGTCGATCTGGGCCAGAGCCCGGGCGACATCGTCGTCCTGACCGCGGCGGACACCGAGCTCGCCTGTCTGTCGGCGGCGCGCGCCGGCTTCGGCGCGGATTTCCCGCGGCTGCGCCTGGCCAATCTGCTGCAGCTCGGCCACAACCTGTCGGTCGACACCTATGTCGACGACGTGGTGTGCCGGGCGAAGCTGGTGGTGGTGCGGCTGCTCGGCGGGGCCGGTTACTGGCGCTACGGCATCGAGCAGGTGCACGCCGCCTGCCGGCGCGAGGGCATCGCCCTCGCCGTGCTGCCGGGCGACGACAAGCCGGATACCGATCTCGACGACCTCTCGACCCTGCCGCAGGAGGCGAGGGGCCGGCTGTGGCGCTATCTGGTCGAGGGCGGAATCGAGAACGCCCGCAACTTCCTGGCCTATGCCGCGACCCTGGCCGGCCGGGACCTGCCCTGGGCCGAGCCGCGGCCGCTGCTGCGCGCCGGCCTGTACTGGCCGGATCTGCGGCACCCGTCGTTTGCGGAGATTGCGGGGCGGTGGAATGAAGGAGCCGCCGTCATCGGCCTCGTCTTCTACCGGGCGCTGGTGCAGGCGGGGAACCTGGCTCCGGTCGACGCTCTGATCGCGGCGCTCAAGGCCCGCGGCCTGAATCCGCTGCCGATCTTCGTCTCCAGCCTCAAGGATGCGGTCTCGGCCGAGCTGGTCACCGACGCCTTCGCCCGGCATCCGCCGGCGGTGATCCTCAACGCCACCGGCTTCGCCGTCTCCAGCCCCGGCGGCCCGGCGCAGCCGACACCCTTCGACGCGGCGGACTGCCCGGTGCTGCAGGTGGTGTTCGCGGGCGGCGGCGAGGCGGTGTGGCGCGAGGGCACGCGCGGCCTGTCGGCCCAGGACCTGGCGATGAACGTCGCCCTGACCGAGATCGACGGAAGGGTGCTGACCCGCGCCGTGTCGTTCAAGTCGGAGGCGCGCTGGGACCCGCTGACCGAATGCACCGTGGTGTCCTACCGCCCTGTGCCCGACCGGATCGGCTTCACCGCCGATCTGGCCGCCGCCTGGGCCCGACTGCGCCGCACGCCGCCGGCCGAGCGCCGGGTAGCGCTGGTCCTGGCCAATTATCCGAACCGCGACGGCCGGCTCGGCAACGGCGTCGGCCTCGACACCCCGGCCGGGACGGTCGAGGTGCTGCGCGCTCTGGAAGCGGCCGGCTACCGGGTCGAGGACGCCCCGGCCGACGCCGCCGCCCTGATGGCCCGGGTCTCCGCCGGCCCGACCAACGCGCTGGAGGACCGGGCCGGCCGCTCCGGCGGCGTGGCTTATCCGCTCGCCGAGTACCGCGCCTTCTTCGACAGCCTTCCCGAGGCGGTCCGGACCGCGGTCTCGGATCGCTGGGGGCCTCCGGAGGCCGATCCCTTCATCGAGGGCGACGCCTTCCGGCTGGCGGTGCACCGCTTCGGCCATGTCGCCCTCGGCGTGCAGCCGGCGCGGGGCTATAACATCGACCCGCAGGCGACCTATCACGACCCGGACCTGGTGCCGCCGCACGGTTACCTGGCCTTCTACGCTTGGCTGCGCCGCGGTTTCGGCGCCCAGGCGATCGTCCACATGGGCAAGCACGGCAATCTGGAATGGCTGCCAGGCAAGGCGCTGGCCCTGTCGCGGGACTGCTTCCCCGAGGCCGCCCTCGGCCCCGTGCCACATCTCTACCCCTTCATCGTCAACGACCCGGGCGAGGGCACCCAGGCCAAGCGCCGCGCCGCCGCGGTGATCATCGACCATCTGACGCCGCCGCTGACCCGGGCCCAGAGCTACGGCCCGCTGAGGGTTCTGGAGGCGTTGGTCGACGAATACTACGAGGCCGCCGGCATGGACCCGCGCCGGCTGGCCCATCTGCGCGATCGCATCCTCGACCTCGCCCGCAGCACGGGTCTCGACCGCGACTGCGGCGTGGCGCCGGACGAAGACTCCGATTCCGCCCTGGCCCGGATCGACAACCATCTCTGCGAGCTGAAGGAGATGCAGATCCGCGACGGGCTGCACGTCTTCGGCCGCTCGCCGGAGAGCGACCAGCGCACCGACCTGCTGGTGGCGCTGACCCGGGTGCCGCGCGGTGCGGGGCAGGGCGGCGACGCCTCTTTGATCCGGGCGCTGGCCAACGATCTCGGCCTCGACTTCGACCCGCTGGACGGACGCCTCGGCGACCCCTGGACAGGCCCGCGACCGGCGGCGCTGGGGTCGGAGAAAGGCTGGCGCACCCAGGGCGACACGGTGGAGCGGCTGGAAGAACTGGCGCGCGACCTGGTTGCCGGCGTCCGGCAGCCGGAACCGGGCTGGACCGCCACCGCCGCGGTGCTGGCGGAGATCGAGACGCGCGTCGCCCCGGCCGTCGACCGCTCCGGCGCCGCCGAGATCGAGGGGCTGCTGCGCGGCCTGGACGGCCGCTTCGTGCCGCCCGGCTCCTCCGGCGCGCCGACCCGTGGGCGGCTGGACGTGCTGCCGACCGGGCGCAACTTCTACTCGGTCGACAGCCGCACCGTCCCGACGCCCGCCGCCTGGCATCTCGGCTGGAAATCCGCCGCTCTGCTGGTCGAGCGGCACCGGCAAGAGCATGGCGACTGGCCGCGCACCATGGCGCTCAGCGCCTGGGGCACCAGCAACATGCGCACCGGCGGCGACGACATTGCCCAGGCTTTGGCTCTCCTCGGCGTGCAGCCGCGCTGGGACCCCGCGTCCCGTCGCGTCACCGGCTTCGAGGTGATGCCGGAAAGCGTGCTGGGCCGGCCGAGGGTCGACGTGACCCTGCGCGTCTCCGGCTTCTTCCGCGACGCCTTCCCGAGCCAGATCGACCTGTTCGACAGCGCCGTCCGCGCCATCGCCGCGCTGGACGAGCCGGAGGAGGCGAATCCGCTCGCCGCCCGGGTGCGGGCCGAGGCGGCGGCGCTGGTCGAAGGCGGAATGCCCGAGGCCGAGGCCCGGCGCCGCGCCGGCTTCCGCGTCTTCGGCTCCAAGCCGGGCGCCTATGGCGCCGGTCTGCAGGCGCTGATCGATGAGCGGCTGTGGCGCGACGAGGCCGATCTCGGCCGCGCCTATCTGGAATGGGGCGGCTGGGCCTATGGCGACGGGGCCGAGGGCGCGGCCGCGCACGACCTGTTCGCCCGGCGGCTGGAGCGGGTGGAGGCGGTGGTCCACAACCAGGACAACCGAGAGCACGACCTGCTCGATTCCGACGACTACTACCAGTTCGAGGGCGGGCTGGCGGCGGCGATCCATCACCTGTCCGGCGCCCGGCCCGCGGTCTACCACAACGACCATTCGCGGCCCGAACGGCCGGTGATCCGGACCCTGCGCGAGGAGATCGCCCGCGTCGTCCGCGCCCGTGTGGTCAACCCGAAATGGATCCGCGGCGTGATGCGCCACGGCTACAAGGGCGCCTTCGAGATGGCGGCGACGGTCGACTATCTCTTCGCTTTCGCCGCCACCACCGATGCCGTGGCCGACCACCAGTTCGACCTGGTCTATGACGCCATGCTCGGCGACCCCGAGGTGCGGACCTTCCTGCAGCAGGCCAACCCCGCGGCGGCGCGGGAGATCGCGGAGCGGCTGCGCGAGGCGCTGGACCGCGGCCTGTGGCAGCCGCGCGCCAATGCCGTCTACCATGAGCTCGATACGCTGACGAAGGAGGCCGGCCGATGACCACCGAAGGCATGACCGAGGCGGAGATCAACGCCCGCCACGCCGAGAAGATGGCGAAGAAGAAGGCGGTGCGCGACCGGATGCTGGCCGGCAAGACGATCGAGAAGGGCCTGCTGATCGTCCACACCGGCAAGGGCAAGGGCAAGTCGACCGCGGCCTTCGGCATGGTGCTGCGCGCCATCGGCCACGGCTTCCGCACCGGCGTGGTGCAGTTCGTCAAGGGCAGCTGGGACACCGGCGAGCGGCACGTGCTGGAGCGGTTCCCGGAGTTGGTGACGATCGCCGCCATGGGCGAGGGCTTCACCTGGGAGACGCAGGACCGCGAGCGCGACATCGCCGCTGCCCGTGCCGGCTGGGAGGCGGCGAAGGCGATGATCCGCGACCCGTCCTACCGCATGGTGCTGCTGGACGAGCTGAACATCGTGCTGCGCTACGATTACCTGCCGACGGAGGAAGTGGTGGCCTTCCTGCGCGACGAGAAGCCGGCCGATACCCATGTCATCGTCACCGGCCGCAACGCCAGGGACGAGCTGATCGAGATCGCCGACCTGGTCACTGAGATGACGCTGATCAAGCACCCGTTCCGCGACGGCGTGAAGGCGCAGGCCGGGATCGAGTTCTGATGTCCCCCTCACCCTCCCGTCGCCTGTGGCGCCGGGCCCCTCCCTCTCCCCAAGGAGAGGGGTATCTGAGCCGAGCCCGTTTCACCTCTCCTTGGGGAGAGGTCGAAATCGCGCAGCGATTTCGGGTGAGGGGGATCGCCGGCCGTGCCGCAGGGTAAACCGCCCGCCCTGATGATCCAGGGCACCGGCTCCGACGTCGGCAAGTCGCTGATCGTGGCCGGGTTGTGCCGGGTCTTCATCCGGCGGGGGCTGCGGGTACGCCCGTTCAAGCCGCAGAACATGTCGAACAACGCCGCGGTCACGGCCGATGGCGGCGAGATCGGTCGGGCCCAGGCGCTGCAGGCGCGGGCCTGCGGTGTCGAGCCGACCGTTCACATGAACCCCGTGCTGCTGAAGCCGGAGACGGATACCGGCGCCCAGGTGATCGTCCAGGGCCGCCGCATCGCCACGCTGAAGGCCCGCGACTACGCCGCCCGCAAGCCCGAGCTGCTGGCGGCGGTGCTGGACAGCTATCGCCGCCTGTCGGCCGAGGCCGATCTGGTGCTGGTCGAAGGCGCCGGCAGTCCGGCCGAGGTCAATCTGCGCGCGGGCGACATCGCCAATATGGGCTTCGCCGAGGCGGCGGACCTGCCGGTCGTGCTGGTGGCCGACATCCATCGGGGCGGCGTTATCGCCAGCCTGGTCGGCACCCATGCGGTGATCGAGCCGGCCGAGGCGGCGCGGATCCGCGGCTTCATCGTCAACCGCTTCCGCGGCGACCCGGATCTCTTCGCCGACGGCGTGCGGTTTGTCGAGGACTGCACCGGCTGGCGCGGCCTCGGCATCGTGCCGCACTGGCCCGACGCCGCCCGGCTGCCGGCCGAGGACGCCAACGCCCTGGCCGAGGTGGAGACGCCGAAGGGCCGCGCGATCACCATCGCCGTGCCGAGGCTGTCACGCATCGCCAATTTCGACGATCTCGACCCGCTGCGGCTGGAGCCGGACGTGGCGGTGCGCATGGTGCCGCCGGGCGAGGCGCTGCCGGGCGATGCGGACCTGGTGCTGCTGCCGGGATCGAAATCGACGCTCGGCGACCTCGCCTTCCTGCGTGCCCAGGGCTGGGACATCGACCTCGCCGCCCATGTCCGGCGCGGCGGAAGGGTGCTGGGCCTTTGCGCCGGCTTCCAGATGCTGGGCCGGCGGCTGCACGACCCGGGCGGCGTCGACGGTCCGCCCGGCTCGGCCGACGGGCTGGGGCTGCTCGAGCTCGAGACGGTGATGACGCCGGATAAGAGCCTGGTCGCGGTGGCCGGCACGCATCTGCCGACCGGTGCTGCGATCCGCGGCTACGAGATGCATGTCGGCCGCACCGAAGGCCCGGCGCTGGCGCGGCCGCTGCTCGACCTGGACGGACGGCCGGACGGCGCGGTTTCCCCCGACGGCCGTGTCGCCGGCTGCTATGTCCACGGCCTGTTCGCCGCCGACGGCTTCCGCGCCGCCTTCCTGGCCGGGCTCAAGCCGCGCATCGAAGCCGGTACGGCCTATGACGCCACGGTCGACACCACGCTGGACCGGCTGGCCGACCATCTGGAACGGCATCTGGACCTGCCGGCGCTGACGAGGATCGCCGGCCTTACCGCCTGACCTACAGCAGCAGCGCCGCCGCTGCCGTCGCTACGAACAGGATCACCCCCGCGCCTCTGGTGACCGCCAGCGCCCGGCGGATGTCGCGCGGCGTCGCCTCCGGCCGCCCGCCTTCGCCCATCCAGGCATCGGTCACCACCGTGCCGTGATACTGGCGCGGCCCGGCCAAGGCGAGGCCGAGGCCACCGGCCATCGCCGCCTCCGGCCAGCCGGCATTGGGCGAGCGGTGCTTCGGCGCGTCGCGCAGCATCGCCCGCCAGGCCGCGCCGATGCGGCCGCCGCCGAAGGGCGCGGCGAGGGCCAGCAGGGAGCCGCACAGCCGGGCGGGAATCAGGTTGAGGACGTCGTCCAGCCGGGCCGCGGCCCAGCCGAAGGCCTCGTGCCTTGCCGTGCGGTGACCGATCATGCTGTCGGCGGTGTTCACCACCTTGTAGACCAGGATCCCGGGCAGGCCGAGCAGCGCGTACCAGAAGGCCGGCGCGACGACGCCATCGGAATAGTTCTCGGCATCGCTCTCGATCGCGGCGCGGCAGACCCCGGCCATGTTCAGGCTCTGCGGGTCGCGGCCGACGATCATCGACACGGCGCGGCGCCCGCCCTCCAGCCCCTCCAGATCGCAGGCCGTGGCCACGGCCGAGACGTGATCGTGCAGGCTGCGCTGGGCCAGGAAGATGGCGATCAGCCCGACCTCGATCAGCCAGCCGAAGGGCAGGGCGCGCAGCAGGGCTGAGACGCCCCAGCCGACGCCGCCGGCCAGCATCACCAGCAGCAGCGTCGCGCCAATCCCCGCCATCCGGCGCCGGGACGGGGCATCGCCGTCCTGGTTCAGGCGGCGGTCCAGCCAGCCGATCAGCCGGCCGATCAGGGCGACGGGATGCGGCAGACGGCGCCAGAGCCAGGGCGGGTCGCCGACCAGGGCATCGAGCAGCAGGGCCGCGGCCAGCAGGAGGAAATGAGTCTGGAGGTCCGGCATGCTCACGCGAATGATAGAGATCGCGGCCCCTTTATTGTCATCGCCGGGCTTGACCCGGCGATCCAGGGACGTCGCGAACTGCTCTGGCCGTCCTGGATGCCCGGGTCAAGCCCGGGCATGACAGAAAGGGGACTCAGCGCGCGTCGGACAGCGCCGCAAAGACCAGCACCGCTACCAGCGTCGCCAGCACGGCCAGGCCGATCTTGACCCAGCTCCACGGCCGCTGGCCCTGCACCTCGCCGGTGCGGCCGTTGACCACGAAGCTGTAGGTCCGGCCGCCATAGCGGAAGCTGTTCAGCCAGACCGGCAGCAGCACGTGCTTGAATGTGACGGCGCTGTAGCTGGTCCGAATCCGGCTGATGGTCTGCCGGTCGCCGCCGATGTCCCGGCGCACGTCCAGGCGGATCTCCGGTTCCATCTTCGCCTTCGCCGTCTCGAACCCGTCGGCCAGGCCGAGCTGATAGTGCTGGGCGCCGAAGCCGCGCAGATAACGTTCATCATAGGGCACGAGCGCGCCGAGATCCCAGGGCTCGAGCTTGTCGAGGTACCCCTGCGGCAGGGACCGGCTGGCCACCACCATCACGTCGTCGAAGTCCCGGGCCACCGTGCCGCTGCGCGGCGTCCAGCGGGTCTCGATCACGGTGCGGGTCTTGCCGCCGTCCCGGATCGTCCGGGTGTGGTCGTCGCCGCGCTGGCCGGCATAGTCGCTGCTGGTGGCGCAGTCGAACGTCCAGTACGGCACATACATGCCGACGAAGCCGTTGTCCGCCTTGGCCAGGCGCTTCACGTCGTTCGGCGCGAACCACAGGCCGGATAGCCAGGCCTCGTATTTCGCCCGCGCCGCCTTGGCGTCGAAGCCGAAGGGCAGCACCGCGCCGGGGCGCAGATGGGTCAGGGCGCGCGGCTCCAGCACGATCGGCGTGCCGCAGAACGGGCACCGCGACGCCTGGATCGCGGGGTCGAGCTGGAACTCGGCGGCGCAGCGCTTGCAGGCGACCACCGACACCGTCTCGGTCGGGGCCGACTGCTCCGCCTCCGCCAGCCCGGCCGAATAATCGATCTCCTCGACCGCCGAGGCCGGGGCCGGCTCGATCGGGTTCTCGTGGCCGCAATAGGGGCATTTCATCGCCCGGGTGCCGGGCGCGTATTCGAGCTGCGCGCCGCAGGACGCGCAGGTGAAGGCCAGATCCGCCATGATCCGGGATCAGGCGGGCGGCAGCGGCGGCGGCTGGTCGGTGAACAGCGCGGCCAGGGCGGCGACCTCGCCGGCCTTGGTCCAGTTCGCCATGCCCCGGCTCCAGACCAGGCTGTCGCGGCTCAGCCGGCCGTCGCGCACCAGCCCCGGCAGCTGGTCAGTCGGGAACGGGCCGGCCTGCTGGCCGCCGATGGCGACGTGGTAGGACATGGCGTCGGGCAGGGGCGGCGGGGCCGAGCCCGCGGCCGGCGCCGGCTGGACGCCCTGTTGCACGGCGGCGCCCATGGCGGAAGCGAGGCCCCCGGCCGTTGCCATGCCGATGCCGATACCGGCGGCCCCGCCGGGGTTCTCGGCCGCGGCCTTGATCGCCTCGGCGGTCTGGTACTGGGTGTAGCGGCCAAGATCGCCGACCACGCCCATGCTGCTGCGCCGGTCCAGCGTCTTCTCCACCTCCTCGGGCAGCGAGACGTTCTCGACCAGGAGCGTCGCGACCTCCAGGCCGTAGGCGTCGAATTCCGGCTGGATCGCGCTGCGGATGAAAGTGCCGAGCTTGTCGTAATTGGCGGCTAGGTCGAGCACCGGGATGCCCGACGTCGCCACCGCGCCGGCGAAGCTGGTGACGATCAGGTTGCGCAGCTGCTCGGTGATCTCGTCGGTGGTGAAACGGCCGTCGGTGCCGGCGATCTCGCGGATGAAGGCGGCCGGATCCTTGACCCGGATGGCGTAGGTGCCGAAGGCGCGCAGCCGCACCGGCCCGAATTCCGGGTCGCGCAGCATCACCGGGTTCATCGTGCCCCATTTCAGGTCGGTGAACCGCTTGGTGTTGAGGAAGTAGACCTCGGCCTTGAACGGGCTCTCGAAACCGTATTTCCAGCCCTGCAGCGTCGACAGGATCGGCAGGTTCTTGGTCTCCAGCCGGACCATGCCGGGCTGGAACACGTCGGCGACCTTGCCCTCGTTGACGAAGACGGCGACCTGGCTCTCGCGCACCGTCAGCTGGGCGCCGTATTTGATCTCGTTGTTGTGCCGCTCGAAGCGGTAGACGATGGTGTCCTGCGAGTCATCGGTCCATTCGATGATGTCGATGAACTCGCCGGCAATCTTGTCCCACAGGGCCATGGTCCCCTCCATCGCCGTCCCCCACGGGCCGGACTGCGCGGGAGGATAGTGTTAGCTTGGGACGAAAAAGAGGCGGGCCGGGAAATGAGCCCCGGTCCGCCATGATCTCAGCTGCGCGGGTTCGGCTGCGGCGCCGCCGTCCCGGCCGCTGGCGGGGCCAGCTTCACGCCCGGCAGGGTGCGGGGCAGGGCGCGCGGGTCGAGCCGCAGGTCGTAGCGCTCGGCCAGGAGGGCCGTGCCCATGACCAGCAGCCCGGTGCCGGAGACGATCAGGAACGGCAGGTACCAGGCCAGGTCGGTCGCCACGGTGCCGAGCAGCACCGCGCCGGCCGCCGTCTCCGGAATGCCGCTGCCGGCGCCGCTGCGATAGCCCGAGCGGCGCGAGCTGCCCTTCTTCGGCGTGCGCACGAAGCCGCTGCGCCGGCCGATGAAGGCCTCGATCACGCCGCGGGTGTTCGACAGCGACAGGCCTGCGTTCAGCGCCATGGTGGCGAGCATGTCCATCATGGCCTGGCCGAGCCGTTCCCGCCGCACGGCGCAACGGCCGGAGATCAGGAAGGCCGCGGTGCCGGAGATGCCGAGCATGGTCGAGACCACGCCGAGCGCGGTCAGTGCCACGGGCTGGTCGAAGCCGATGCCGAGGAACATCAGCGTGTTCACCATCGCCAGCGCGCCCAGCGGGTAGAACAGGCACTGCAGCAGCTGCAGGCTGACCGCGACCTTGGCCCTGGGCGGCAGGGCCGAGCGCCAGATCGTCGGCAAGAGCTTGCAGGCGACCTGGGCGAAACCCTTGGTCCAGCGGAACTGCTGCACCCGCCAGGCGGCGATGGACGAAGGCAGCTCGCCCGGTACGGTGATGTCGGATAGGTAACGGGCACGCCAGCCCTTGAGATGGGCACGCAGGCTGAGGTCCAGGTCCTCGGTCAGCGTGTCGGCTTTCCAGCCGCCGGCATCCTCGATCGCGGCGCGGCGCCAGATGCCGCACGTGCCGTTGAAGGGCAGGGGCAGGCCGGTCATGCTGCGGGCCGGCTGCTCGATGCCGAAATGCGCGTCCAGCATCAGCGTCTGGGCGCGGGTCAGCCGGTTCTCGTCGCCGTTCAGATGCTCCCAGCGGCCCTGCACGAAGGCCAGGCGCTTGTCGTTCTCCAGCACGCCGACGGTGCGGCGCAGGAAGTCCGGCCGCGGGATGAAGTCGGCATCGAAGATCGCGACATAGGGATGGTCGGTCACCGCCAGCCCGGCATGCAGCGCCCCGGCCTTGAAGCCGGTGCGGTCGGTCCGGTGCAGCCGGTGGGCGTCGACGCCGGCGGCGCGCAGCTCCCGAATCGCCGCTTCGGAGATTGCGCGGGTTTCGTCGACGCTGTCGTCCAGCAGCTGGATCGTCAGCTTGTCCTGAGGCCAGTCGAGGGCGGCGGCGGCACCCAGGATCCGCCGCACCACATGCCGCTCGTTGAACACCGGAATCTGGATCAGGACCCTGGGCAGGTCGTCGTCATCCGGGGCTGGGGCCGCCGTCTGATTCGCCAGGCTCTGGCCCTGCGACTGATGGCGCCAGAAGGTGATTGCGAGCCAAAGGAGATTGCTTGACAGGAGGCACAATAGCGTCAGCGCGATGGCGAGTAGACCGTATACGCTGAATTCGAAGATCTCTAAGGGGGTCAAGATGGCCCGGCCTTTTCTTGCGTATAGTCAGTGTTCAAAACAGCCGACTCATGTCGTTGTTCCGTCATAGTACCGTATCGACGGACAGCCGACATCAAACGCAGCGGAACGTGGCGTCACCATGGCGGGCATCGGGCAACTGGCCGGCATCGGAATGCCTTGAATCGTCGGACTTGTGCGATAGGCTGGGCGCCGGCCCGCCGATCCGGGGCCGCGGAGGAAAGCCACAATGACCAAACCCGTCGTCCTCGCTTTGGCCGGCCTGATGCCCGGCCCCTTCGCCGAGCTGGAGGCGAACTGCACCGTGCACCGGCTGTGGGAGGCGGAGGATCGGGAGGCGCTGATCCGGCGGGTGGCGCCGGAGGTCCGCGGCATCGTCACCGGCCCCGGCGTCTCGGCGGAGTTCATGGACCGGTTCCCGGCGCTGGAGATCATCGGCAATTTCGGCGTCGGCTACGACAAGGTGGATGTCGGGCACGCGCGGAAGCGTGGCGTCCGCGTCACCAACACCCCCGGCGTGCTCGACGACGAGGTGGCGGATCTCGGCCTCCTGCTGATGCTGGCGACGGCGCGGCGGCTCTGCGTCGGCGACCGCTTCGTCCGCGCCGGGAAATGGCTGGAAGGCGGCCTGCCGCTGGCGCGCAGCCTGCGCGGCAAGCGACTCGGCGTCGTCGGCATGGGCCGGATCGGCCAGGCGGTGGCGGAACGGGCGAAGGTCTTCGGCCTGTCCATCGCCTGGCACGGGCCGCGGGCGAAGCCGGAGCTCGACTATCCCTATTATCCCGACCTGGTGGCGCTGGCCCGGGACAGCGACGTGCTGGTGCTGTGCTGCCCGGGCGGCGCCGCGACCCATCACATCGTCAACCGGGCGGTGATCGAGGCGCTGGGGCCCGAGGGCATCCTGGTCAACATCGCCCGCGGCACGGTGGTGGACGAGCCGGAGATGGTCGCGGCCCTGGTCGATGGCCGCCTCGGCGCCGCCGGCCTCGACGTGTTCGAGCACGAGCCGAAGGTGCCGGAGGCGCTCTGGGGCCTCGACAACGTGGTGCTGCAGCCGCATGTCGGCAGCGCCACGGTCGAGACCCGCAACGCCATGGCCGACCTCGTCGTCCGCAACCTCCTGGCCCATTTCGCCGGCCAGCCGCTGCTGACGCCGGTGGCGTGAGGCCGGCGAGCACACCCTTAAATCGTCATTGCGAGCGGAGCGAAGCAATCCAGGGCCGCAAGAGCGGAGGCATGGATTGCTTCGTCGGCTTCGCCTCCTCGCAATGACGGTGGGGCCGCTCAGCGCCCGTTCGCCTTGCGCCAGGCGGCGAAGTCGAGCTTGGTCTGCTCCTCGGTGGCCGGGTAGAGGCCGAGGATCGAGCGGCCCTTCATCACCTCCTCGGTGACGAAGTCCTCGAAGGCGGTCATCTCGACAGCCTCGTCGGCGATCTCGTCGGCGATGTGCGCCGGGATGACCACCACGCCTTCGGCGTCGCCGACCACGACGTCGCCCGGAAAGACCGGCACGTCGCCGCAGCCGATCGGCACGTTGATGTCCAGCGCCTGGTGTCGGGTCAGGTTGGTCGGCGCCGCCGGGCGGTTGTGGTAGGCGGGGATGCCGAGCTTCGCGATCTCCGGCGAATCGCGGAAGCCACCGTCGGTGACGACGCCGGCGACGCCGCGTTTCATCAGCCGCGCCACCAGGATCGACCCGGCCGAGGCGGCGCGCGGGTCCTTGCGGCTGTCGATGACGAAAACGGCGCCGGGCGGGCATTCCTCCACCGCCTTGCGCTGCGGATGGGCGCGGTCCTGGAATACGCTGATCGGGTTCAGGTCCTCGCGCGCCGGGATGTAGCGCAGGGTGAAGGCCTCGCCGACCATCGGCCCGGCCCCCGGGTTCAGCGGGTGCACGTCCTGGATGAACTGGTTGCGCAGGCCGCGCTTGAACAGCGCCGTGGTCAGCGTGGCGGTGCTTACGGTCTTCAGCTTGTCCCGGGTCTCGGGCTTCAATCCGGTCATTCGATCATCCTCGCTTGGAAGGGTCCCGCTCAGCCGACGGTGGCGCCCTGGGTGCCCACATACAGGGCATAGACGGACTGGCTGGCGGCCATGAACAGGCGGTTGCGCGCCTCGCCGCCGAAGCACAGGTTGGCGCAGCGCTCCGGCAGCGCGATCCGGCCGATCGGCTTGCCAGCCGGGTTGAACACCATCACCCCGTCCAGCTCGTCGCTGCCCATGCCCCAGCCGCACCAGAGATTGCCGTCGACATCGACGCGCAGCCCGTCCGCGGTGCCCTTGCCGCAATCCACCGCGACGCGGCGGTTGGCGATGCCGCGGCCGCCGTTGACCACGTCATAGGCCTGGATCAGGCGGTTCGGCTTGGCGCCGCCTTCGACCACATAGAGGATCTTCTCGTCGGGCGAGAAGGCGAGGCCGTTGGGCCGGTTCAGATCGCCCGCGACCACCGTCAGCGAACCCGTCTCCGGGTCCAGCCGGTAGACATTGGTCGGCAGCTCCGGCTCCGCCTTGCGGCCTTCGTAGTTGCCAAGGATGCCGAAGGGCGGATCGGTGAACCAGATCGAGCCGTCGGACCTGACCACGATGTCGTTGGGCGAGTTCAGCGGCTTGCTTTCGAAGCGGTCGGCCAGCACGGTGATGGTGCCGTCATATTCGGTGCGGGTGACGCGGCGCCCCAGATGCTCGCAGGTGACCAGCCGGCCCTGGCGATCGCGGGTGTTACCGTTGGCGTTGTTGGAGGGCTTGCGGAACACGCTGACCGCCCCGGTCTCCTCATCCCATTTCAGGATCCGGTTGTTCGGGATGTCGCTCCACAGCAGATAGCGGCCGTCGCCGAACCAGACCGGCCCCTCGCACCAGCGGCAGCCGGTGGCGATCCGTTCCACCGCCGCGTTGCCGATCATGTATTTGGCGAAGCTGGGGTCCAGCGCCTGCACCGCCGGGTCGGGATAGCGCGCCGACGGCGCCCACTGGGCCTGGGCCGCGGTCGTGATCGATGCGGCGGCGATGGTGGCTCCGGCCATGATCACCTCACGTCTGCTCCGGTTCATGCGTCGGTCTCTCGTGGCGTCAGAAGATGTCGGGTTCGCCCACCGGCGCGCCGAAGCCGGTTTCGAGGAAGTCGAAGTCGCAGCCCTCATGGGCCTGGCGGATGTGGCGGTTGAACATCCAGCCATAGCCGCGCTCGAAGCGGGGCTGCGGCGGCGACCATTCGGCCCGGCGGCGCGCCAGCTCCGCCTCCGGCACCTCCATGTCGATCCGGCGGGCGGCGACGTCGAGCGTCACCGTGTCGCCGGTGCGAAGCAGCGCCAGCGGGCCGCCGACATAGGATTCCGGCGAGACGTGCAGGATGCAGGCGCCGTAGCTGGTGCCGCTCATGCGGGCGTCGGAGATGCGGACCATGTCGCGCACGCCCTGCTTCACCAGCTTCTTCGGGATCGGCAGCATGCCCCATTCCGGCATGCCCGGGCCGCCCTGCGGGCCCGCATTCCGCAGCACCAGCACATGGTCCGGCGTGACGTCGAGGTCGTCGAGGTCGATCGCCGCCTTCATCGACGGGTAGTCGTCGAACACCAGGGCCGGGCCGCTGTGCTTCAGGAAGCGCGGGTCGCAGGCGCTGGGCTTGATGACGCAGCCGTCCGGCGCCAGGTTGCCGCGCAGCACCGCCAGCGCGCCCTCGGCATAGACCGGGTTGTCGACCGGGCGGATCACGTCGTCGTTGTAGACTTCGGCGCCGGCGATGTTCTCGCCCAGCGTGCGGCCGGTGACGGTCAGCGCGTCGAGCTTCAGATGATCGCGGATCCGCGTCATCAGCGCCGGCAGGCCGCCGGCGTAGAAGAAATCCTCCATCAGGTATTGGTCGCCGCTGGGGCGGACATTGCCGATCACCGGCACCACCCGGCTAGCGGCATCGAACGCGTCGAGCCCGATGTCGGCGCCGGCCCTTCGCGCCATGGCGACGAGATGGATGATGGCGTTGGTCGAGCAGCCCATGGCCATCGCCACCGCGATCGCGTTCTCGAAGGCGGCGCGGGTCTGGATCCGTGCCGGAACCAGATCCTCCCACACCATCTCGACGATGCGGCGGCCGCAGGCGGCGGACATGCGGATATGGCCCGCATCCGCGGCGGGGATCGAGGAGGCGCCGGGCAGGGTCATGCCGATCGCCTCGGCGATGGCGGTCATGGTGCTGGCCGTGCCCATGGTCATGCAGTGGCCGTAGCTGCGGGCGATGCCGCCCTCGATCTCGACCCATTCCGCGGCACTGATGTTGCCGGCCCGGCGCTCGTCCCAGAACTTCCAGGCGTCGGAGCCGGAGCCGAGCACCTTGCCCTTCCAATTGCCGCGCAGCATCGGCCCGGCCGGCAGGTAGATCGCCGGCAGCCCGGCGCTGGTGGCGCCCATCAGCAGGCCGGGCGTGGTCTTGTCGCAGCCGCCCAGCAGCACCGCGCCGTCGACGGGGTGGGAGCGCAGCAGCTCTTCCACCTCCATCGCCAGCAGGTTGCGGTACAGCATGGTGGTCGGCTTGACGTAGTTCTCCGACAGCGACAGCGCCGGCAGCTCGATCGGGAAGCCGCCGGCCTGCAGCACGCCGCGCTTCACGTCCTCGACCCGGTGCTTGAAATGGGCGTGGCAGGGATTGATGTCGGACCAGGTGTTGATCAGCGCGATCACCGGGCGGCCGGCCCAGTCCTCAGGCGCGTAGCCCATCTGCATGGCGCGGGAGCGGTGGCCGAAGGAGCGCAGGTCGTCGGGCGCGAACCAGCGGGCGCTACGCAGGGTGTCGGGCGTCTTGCGGCGGATGTCGGTCATGGCTCGCTGCCGTCTCGGTGGGATCGGTGGCTGGGGCAGAGACTCAATTCTGCAGCCCCCATCGTCGCACCGTCCGGCGCTCGATCGACCGGAAAATCACATTCTCGACCAGGAGGCCGATGACGATGACGGTCAGCAGCCCGGCGAAAACCGAGGGGATGTCGAGCAGGTTGCGGTTCTCGAAGATGAACCAGCCGAGCCCGCCCTGGCCGGAGGAGACGCCGAACACCAGCTCGGCCGCGATCAGGGTACGCCAGGCGAAGGCCCAGCCGATCTTCAGCCCGGTCAGGATCGACGGAAAGGCGGCCGGCACCAGGATGCGGGCGACGTAGCCGAGACCCTTGAGGCCGTAGTTGCGCCCGACCATGCGCAGCGTCTGCGACACGCCGAGGAAGCCGGAATGGGTGTTCAGCGCCACCGCCCACAGCACCGAATGGATCAGCACGAAGACCAGGCTGCCGGTGCCGAGGCCGAACCAGATCAGGGCAAGGGGCAGAAGGGCGATCGCCGGCAGCGGGTTGAACATCGCCGTCATGGTCTCGAGGAAATCGGTGCCGATCCGGGTGTTGATGGCCAGCACCGTCAGCAAGGCGGCGAGCGCGATGCCGGCGGCGTAGCCCATCAGCAGCACCTTGATCGAGGTCCAGGCCCGCAGCGCCAGCGGGCCGCGGACGAAGCCGTCGACCATGGCCGACAGCGTGTCGCCCAGCGTCGGGAACAGCAGCGGGTTGTCGAGGATCGAGGCGTAGACCTGCCAGATCGCGGCCAGCAGCAGGATCAGCACGGTCTTGCGGATGACGGGGCTGCCCCACAGCAGCTCGGCCATCCCGAGCTTCCGCTCGACCGGAGCGATCTGGGCAGAGGCGGCCGCGTCGGCCCCGCTCATCATCAGGATCTGGGCCTGGCCCATCGTGTCACTCCCTGTGTCCCGAGCCGGCGAAGAGCAGATCGTGGATCTGCTGTTCCAGCTGGCCGGCGCTGCCGTCCTCGGACGAGACCTGGTCGACGTCGCGCACCTCGGCCTTGACCCGGCCGGGGTGCGGGGACAGCAGCAGGATGCGGTTGCCGATGCGGATCGCCTCGGCGATGGAATGGGTGACGAAGAGGACGGTGAAGCGCGTGTCCTCCCACAGCTGCAGCAGCTCGTCCTGCATCTGTCGGCGGGTGAGGGCGTCGAGCGCGGCGAACGGCTCGTCCATCAGCAGGATGTCCGGTTCCATCGCCATGCCGCGGGCGATGGCCACGCGCTGCTTCATGCCGCCCGACAGCGTGTGCGGATAGGCGTCGACCGCCCGGGTCAGATGGACCTTCTCGATATAGGCCCTGGCCCGCTCCTCCGCTTCGCGGCGCGGCAGCTTCCGCGCCGTGCGCAGCGGGAACATCACATTCTCCAGCACCGTCTTCCAGGGCAGCAGCTGGTCGAACTCCTGGAACACCATCATCCGGTCGGCGCCCGGCTCCTCGACCTCGCGGTCCTTGATCCGGATCGCGCCCTCGCTCGGCCGCATATAGCCGCCGACCGCCTTCAGCAGAGTGGACTTGCCGCAGCCGGAGGGACCCAGCAGGACGAAACGGTCGGAGCGGTCGACCTGGAAGCTGACCCGCTCGGTCGCGGTGACCTGGACCGACGGCGTCTTGTAGCGCAGCGTGACGCCGCGGACGTCGAGCAGCGCCATCTCAGTTCCCGTTCAGGTCGTGGGCGACCGGCAGGTAATAGTCGGTCCAGGCCTTCGGCTCGGTCTTCAGCGTGCCGATCTTGTACAGGTGCTGGGCGAACTTCATCGTGCCCTGCGGCGCCGCGATGAAATCCATCATCCCCGGCTGCTTCAGCATCTCCATCAGGTCGTCGACGCTGGTCTTGTCGCTGGTGACCTCGCGATAGATCTCCACCGCGGCGCGCGTGTCCTTGTGGATGAAGTCGATCGCCTCCAGCGTCGCGGCCTTCACTGCCTGCACGACCTTCGGATTGGCGTCGGCGAAGCGGGTGGTGGTGAAGAACTGCGCCTGGGTCAGCGGCCCGCCGATGATGTCTGGCGAGCGCAGCACGACATGGGTGCCGGGGATGGTCTTCAGCTCGTAGTAGTCGAAGGGCGGGGCCGAGAAGTGGCTGGCCACCTCATGCTGCGGGTTGGCCAGAGCGGCCGCCGCGTCCGGGTGGCCGAGCTGCACCGTGTTGCCATCCAGCTTGGCCCACTGGTCCGCGCCGAAGGCTTGGGCCGCCGCCATCTGCAGCAGGATCGCCTGGGTCGAGACCCGGACGGTCGGCACCGCAACCTTGTCGGAAGGCCCGAAATCCTGCAGGGATTTGATCTTCGGGTCGCGGCTGATCAGGGTGAGGGGCAGGGCGGAGGAGGCGGTGATCCCCTTCACCTCGCCGCGGGTGCGGTCCCACAGCAGCAGCAGGTTGCCGACGCCGGTGTTGACGATGTCGACGCCGCCGGCCAGCAGCGCGTCGGTCTGGGCGCCGCCGCCCGAGAAGGTGGTCCAGCTGACCTTGAGGTCCGGCAGGCCCAGCGCCGCGGCCTGCTTCTCCACCAGCTTCTGCTTCTCCATGACGTGAGCCGCCATGTAGAGGATGCCGGGCTGGCGGGAGATGGTGATCTCTCCCTTGTCCTGCGCCATGGTCGGGGCCGCGGCGACCAGTGTGCCGGCCAGGGCCAGCGCGGCCGCGCAGAATCGCATCCACTTCATCCGTGTTTCCTCCTCATCCGGCGCCTGTCTCGTCCGGTTGATCCGGCTTCGGGTCTCAGGAGGCGCCCTGGTTTCGAGTCGCTGGAACACTAATGCATTAGTGCATCGACAGCCAAGCAGGATTAACATCGCGATTGCGGGAGCACGCCGGTCCCGCTCAAATCGGAAGCGGAAGGGACGAGGATTCCAGCAGCATGAGCGTCACGATGATCCAGCTCGACCGCGCCCGGCAGGCGGCGCCGCAGGTGTTCGAGCGGCTGCGCGAGCAGATCATCGCGCTGACCCTGGTGCCGGGCTCGGTGCTGGCGCGCAACGAGCTGATGGCGCAGTTCGGGGTCAGCCAGACACCGATCCGCGATGCCCTGCTGCGCTTGGCGGAGGAGGGGCTGGTCGACATCTTCCCGCAGCACGCCACGGTGGTCAGCCCGATCGACCTGGTGGCGGCGCGGCAGGCGCATTTCCTGCGCCGGTCGGTGGAGCTCGAGGTGGTGCGCACCCTGGCGCTGCGCGAGGACCGGTCCTTCGTGCCCCGGCTGCGGGCGCTGATCGCCCGCCAGCGGGCCCTGCTCGACGCCGAGGATTTCGAGGCCTTCGCCGAGACCGACCAGTCGCTGCACCGCCAGCTCTGCGAGGTCGCGGAGGTGCCGGACCTGTGGGCCCTGATCCGCAGCCGCAGCGGCCATCTCGACCGGCTGCGGCGGCTGCACCTGCCGGTGCCGGGCAAGGCGCAGTCGATCCTGGACGACCACGCCCGCATCCTCGACGCCATCGCGGACGGTGACGCGGACCGGGCGCAGGAGGCGCTGCGCCAGCACCTGTCCGGGACACTGGCGCAGGCCGACGAGATCCGGGCGCGGTTCCCGGATTACGTCAGGGGATAGGCGGACCGGTTCGGTCCGGACCCCGCTGTTCCCGCCACCAGACATAGGCTCCGGCGGCGACGATGACGGCGCAGCCCAGGGTCGGGCGGGCCCCGATCACGTCGCCGAACACCAGCCAGCCATAGACCAGACCGTAGATCAGCTGGCTGTACTGGAGCGGCGCCAGGGTGGAGGCGGGCGCCTGGCTGAAGTCCGCGATCAGCAGGGTGTGCGACAGCAGGCCCAGCAGCCCCATGGCTATCATCAGACCCCAGCCGGCCGCGTCCGGCGGTGTCCAGACGAAGGGCTGCGCCAGGCTCAGCAGCACCGTCCCGACCAGCGCGGTGATGAACAGGGTGGTGCGGGGATCCTCGCCGTCCAAGCGTCGCGTGGCGACCAGGCCGATCGCCCAGAACAGCGCCGCCCCGAAGGCAACGGCGCCGCCGAGGAGTCCGACACCGTCGCCGCTGGGCCAGACGATGATCAGCATGCCGGCGAAGCCGGCCGCCACCGCGGCCCAGCGGTGCGGGCCGACATGTTCGCCCAGGAACAGCACCGACAGCACGATCACAAGCAGCGGCGCGACGAAGGAGATCGCGAACAGATCGGCCAGTGGCATCAGGCTGAAGCCGACGATCGCGAGCACGGCGGAGCCCAGCAGCGCCAGGGCGCGCACCAGCTGCAGCGCCGGCCGGGCTGTCGTCGCCATCCGCCGGAAGCGGGCCGGGCCCGCGATCAGCAGCATCGGCAGCGCATGGAAGGTGTATCGCGCCCAGGTCACCTGGATCGGATCGTGGCTGCCGGTCAGCAGCTTGGACACGGTGTCCATGGTGGTGAAGCTGCCCATCGCCGCCAGCATGAGAAGCATGCCGGCGGCGGGGACGGCCGCGGTCCGCTGCAGGGCGGGCATGGAACCGTCAGGGCGTCAGCACGCCCCGCGTGTTCAGATAGACCGCCCGCAGCGAGGTGGTGGAGCAGATGAACAGGCGGTTCTTCTTCAGGCCGCCGAAGCAGACATTGGCCACCACCTCCGGCACCTTGATCTTGCCGATCAGCGTGCCGTCTGGGCTGTAGCAATGCACGCCGTCGCCGGCGCTGGTCCAGATGTTGCCGTGATGGTCGATGCGGAAGCCGTCGAACAGGCCGAAGGTGCATTCGGCGAAGACCTCGCCGCCGGCCAGCGTGCCGTCGTCGCGCACCTGGAAGCGGCGGATATGCTTCGGCCCGTCCGGGTCGTGGCTGGCGCCGGTGTCGGCGACGTAGAGCAGCGTCTCGTCGGGTGAGAAGGCGATGCCGTTGGGCTTGTCGAAATCGGTCGCGACCGTCTTCAGCGTCCCGGACTTCGGGTCGAAGCGGTAGACGTGGCAGCCGTCCTGCTCGATCTCCGACTGGTGGCCTTCGTATTCGGAGAGGATGCCGTAGGGCGGATCGGTGAACCACACCGTGTCGTCCGACTTCACCACCACGTCGTTCGGCGAGTTCAGGCGCTTGCCGTTGTGGCTGTCGGCCAGGACGGTGACGCGGCCGTCATATTCGGTGCGGCTGACCCGGCGGCCGCCATGCTCGCAGGACACCAGGCGGCCCTGGCGGTCGCGGGTGTGGCCGTTGGTGTAGTTCGACGGGTTGCGGAAGACGCTGACGCTGCCGTCGGTCTCGTCCCACCGCATGATCCGGTTGTTCGGGATGTCGCTCCACAGCAGGTAGCGGCCGTCGCCGAACCAGACCGGCCCCTCCGACCAGCGCAGCCCGATGTCGCTGGCCAGCACGTCGATATGGACATTGCCCATGACATAGGCCGCGAAGCGCTTGTCCAGCACCTCGAAACAGGGATCGAGCATTCCCGGATTCCTCCCTTGGCCCGGGCTCGGCCCGGGCGGTCCCATTGATCGGACATAACCGGCCGGAGTGTTGCGCCCCGCCCATCGGCCGTCAACGATTCGGCGGCTGAGAAGGCCGGTCAGGTCGCCGGCCGGCCGCCGCGCCCGTACAGCACCAGCATCAGGATGATGACCAGTCCGTAGATGATCTGCCGCCCGGCCTCCGGCATCTGCATCACCGACAGCACGCTCTGCAGCAGCACGATCAGGATGGTGCCGACCACGGTCCCGGCATAGCGGCCCTGGCCGCCCAGGATGTTGGTGCCGCCGATCACCACCGCGGCGATAGCGGGCAGGAGATAGGCGTCGCCCATCGCCTGATAGGCCTTGCTGGAATAGCCGGCGAGCAGCAGGCCGGCGAGGGCCGAGCACAGCCCGCACAGGGTGAAGGCGCCGAGGATGACGAGCCGGGTGCTGACGCCGGACAGATAGGCTGCGGCCTCGCGGTTGCCGATGGCGTAGATGTAGCGGCCCATCGGCGTGCGGGTCAGCAGGAAGACGATGCCGAGCGACAGCAGGGCCCAGACGAACACCGCCATCGGGATCCCCAGCAGCTCGGCCTTGGCCAGGAACTGCATCGGCGGTGTCGCCATGGTGGTCGGGGAGAAGCCGCCGGTCAGCATAACCATCAGCCCGCGCAGCACGGTGTTGACCCCGAGCGTGAAGATCATCGACGGCACGCGCAGGAAGGCGATGCCGAGCCCGTTGAACAGCCCGACCAGCGCGCCGACGGCGAGGCCGACCGGGATCGCCTCGGGCCCGCCGACCGCGGTCGCCAGCATGGCCGAGGCGGCGATGGTCCAGGGCACCGACAGGTCGATATGGCCCATCAGGATCACCAGCATCATCCCGGCGGCGACGATGCCGAGGAAGGAGGCGACCTTGAGCTGCTGCAGCAGGTAGACCGGGGACAGGAAGGTCGCCGTGCCCTGGGTGACCGCGGTGTAGACCGTGCCCGCCGCCAGGATCAGCACCACGAAGCCGCAGGCCACCAGGATCGGGCGGTCGATGGAGCGGAGAAACGTCTGCATCGATCCTCCGCTACCCGAACAGCTGCAGGCGGTTTCTGACCGTGAACACGCGGGCGGCGCCCAGCGAGACCGCGGCCAGCAGGATCAGGCCTTCGAACAGCGGCTGCAGCAGCGGGTTGGCCAGGACGCCGACGACGCTGTCCTCCGGCACCACGCGGAAGCAGAAGGAGATGGCGCGCAGCACCATGACGCCGACGATCGAGGCGACGGCCCCGCCCGAGCCGCCGAAGAGCGAGGTGCCGCCGATCACCACCGCCGCGATCGAGTTGAGCGTGTAGGCGCCGGCCATCGGCGTGTCGGCGTTGCCGCTGCCGGTCTGCAGCGCCAGGTAGACGCCGGCGACCGCGGCGAAGAAGCCGGCCAGGGTGAAGGCCGCGAGCTTCGACCGGTCGATGGCGACGCCGGACATGAAGGCCGCCTGCTCCGACGAGCCGATGGCGTAGCAGCCGCGCCCGGTCACCGAATTCCGGAACGGCAACCAGACCAGCAGCACCACCAGCACGACCAGGATCACCGGCACCGGGATGCCCTGGATCGCCTGGAACCAGCCCGGAAGGTCGCCGCCCCACCAGCCATAGGTGTCGGCCACGTCGAACAGCGTGTTGGTGGCGGCCCAGGACAGGTCGCCGTCGACCGCGCCGCCCGGGGTGGGGCGCAGGAACAGGGCGATGCCGATGAAGACGGCCCCGGTCGCCAGCGTCGCGATGATCGGCTGGATCCGGCCATAGACGACCAGCGCGCCGTTGACGAAGCCGGCCAGGAGACCGGCGGCGAGGCAGAGCAGGATGCCGAACGCGAGCTCCCAGCCGCTGCCGGTCAGGAGATGCGAGGCGAGGCAGTTCACCATCGTCATCAGCGGGCCGACGGAGAGGTCGAGCCCGCCCAGCAGCACAGGGACGGTCTGGGCCATCGCCACCAGCGCCAGGGTGAAGGTCTCGTTGGCGTTCTGGACGATCAGGTCGGCGCTGCCGCCGCGCGGGTGCTGGGCCGTATAAAGACCGTAGAACAGGACGAACAGGCCGAGGGCGAGGAGGATGCCGCTGTGGCGCGAGAGGCGGTGGAGCAGGGTCATGCCGGCACCGCCTCCGCCGCCTGGCCGTTGGTCTCGAGGTTCAGGGCGCTGGCCACGATGTTGGTCTCGGTGATCGCTTCACCCTCCAGCGTCCGGATCACCCGCCCGCCATAGAGGATCAGCACCCGGTCGCAGCAGCCGATCAGCTCGTCATAGTCGGTGGAGTAGAACAGGATCGAGGTGCCGGCGGCGGCCAGGTCGTGCAGCAGCTGGTAGATCTCCTGCTTGGTGCCGACATCGATGCCGCGGGTCGGGTCGTTCAGCAGGATGATGCGGGCGTCGGTCAGCAGCCATTTCGCGATCGCCACCTTCTGCTGGTTGCCGCCGGACAGGGTGCCGACCGGGGCGTCGACTGACCCGACCTTGATTCGCAGCGCCTCGACCATGCGGGAGATGCCGTCGCTCTCGCGCCGGCGGTCGATGACGCCGCCGCGGGCCATGCCGCCCAGAGCCGCCAGGGTGATGTTCTCCCCGACCGACATCGGCAGCAGCAGCCCTTCGGTCTTGCGGTCCTCCGGGATCAGCGCCATGCGGATGCCGGCGCGCTTGGCCTGCGCCGGGCTGCCGATCCTGGCCGGCCGGCCGTCGACCAGCACGCTGCCCTCGACCCCGCGCAGCACGCCGAACAGGGCCAGCAGCAGCTCGCGCTGCCCCTGGCCGTCCAGCCCGCCGAGGCCGACGATCTCGCCGCGGCCGACGGTCAGGGAGATGTCGGACAAGCGCTGGCCCCAGCGCAAGCCGCGGGTCTCCAGCACCGCAGGCGGCGGCTCCGCCCGCACCGGCTTCGGCGGATAGGCGCCGTGGATCTCACGGCCGATCAGCATCCGCACCACCTCGTCGTCGCTGCGCGCGTCGGCCGGGAAGGTGTCGATGTGCCTGCCATTGCGGAACACCGAACAGGTGTCGCACAGCGCCTTGATCTCCGGCATTCGGTGGGAGATGTAGAGGATGCCGAGGCCCTCCCGGCGCAGCTGGTGCAGCAGGGCGTAGACCTTCTCCACATCCGCCGCGGTCAGGGCCGAGGTCGCCTCGTCGAGGATCAGGAGGCGCGGGTTGCGCCCGAGCGCCTTGGCGATCTCGACCATCTGCCGGCGCGACAGGGGCAGGGCCTTGACCGGCAGCCGCGGGTCGATGTCGGCGCAGCCGATCCGGGCCAGCAGTTCCTCCGCCCGCCGCCGCTGCGCCCTGTGGTCGATCAAGCCGAAGCGGCGCGGCGGACGGGTGATGCAGATGTTGTCGGCGACCGACAGATCCGGCATCAGCGACAGCTCCTGGAACACGCAGACGACGCCGGCCGCATTCGCCGCCTGCGGCGAGGCGAAGCTGGCCGGCCGCCCGTCGATCAGCAGCTCGCCGGCGCTGGGCTGCACCACCCCGGCGATGATCTTGATCAGCGTGCTCTTGCCGGCCCCGTTCTCGCCCAGGACACCGTGGATCGAGCCGGCGCGGGCCGAGAACTCCACCTCGCGCAGCGCGTGCACGCCGCCGTAGCTCTTGCTGACTCCCGTCAGCTGCACCAGCGGCGGCGTGTCGGCAGCGGCCATCCCCGACGCCACGGCCTACTTGTTCTCGGGGGACTGGGCCATGATCTGCGGCGCCGTGAAGGTGATGCCGCAGGGTTCGAACGAGTTTGGCGCGAAGAAATCGACCGTCAGGTTCGACCAGTAGTTCTCGCCGTCCTTCAGCGTCTTGTAGTCCGCGACCGGGATCGGGATCGACACCATCTGCGGCATGGTCTCGCCCTTCAGCGCGGCGATGGCCGCCTTCATCGCGATGGCGACGAGGGCCGGGGACTGGCCGTAGGACAGGCCCTTCAGCCCCTGGTCCTTGTATTGCGCGATCTGCTGGCGGAACAGGTTCTCGCCTTCGCCCGCCATCGGCACGAAGGGGTGCTTGGCGTCGATCAGCGCCTGCACCGTGCCGTTCGACCCGCCCTGGGTGAAGATGCCGTCGAAATGCCCGTGCACCGCGAGCGCGTCGGCCGTGGCCTTCTGCGAATCGCCCGGCGCCCAGTTGCCGACGACCTCGACGATGTCATAGGGCTTACCGGCCTCCTTCATCGTCTTCTGGAAGCCCTCGTGCCGGTCGCGGTCGACCGAGTTGCCGGGCAGGCCGCGCACCTCGAGGATCTTGCCGCCATTCGGCACGTTCTCGATCAGGAACTTGGCCGACATCACGCCCATCTCGGTCTGGTCCTCGTTGACCTGCATCACCTCGGTGGTGTCGAGGATGTTGTCGAACGGCACCAGCACGACGTTCTTGCGGTTGGCCAGCCGGATCACCCTGTCGAAGCCGGTCGGGCTGACCGCGATGGTGACGATGGCGTCGAAGCCCTGGTTGATGAAGTCCTCGATCGTGCCCAGCTGCGCTGCCGCGTCGGTGCCGGTGGAGACGACCTTGAACTCCTTGATGTCCTTGGCGACATCCGGCAGCGCGGCATAGGCCTTGGCCGTCTGGATCATCTGGATGCGCCAGATGTTGCCGACGAAACCGTTGACCAGGGCGATGCGGTACGGCCCGGGGCGGGCGTCCCATTTGAAGTACTTCGTATCCTTGCTCCAGGGCGCGAAGCATTCGGGCAAGTAGCCTGGCCCATCCACCGTCTTCGGCGCGGCGAAGGCGGAAGCGGTGAGCGCGGCGATGGAGAGAGATGCGGCCGCGGCGACCGTGGCGAAACGGTGGAGCAGCATTCGGGTCCTCCCTGTGCCGGGGCTATCGCCCGCGAACGATTCGAACTCGTCCGGCATATTTGACGATGGGAATGTTGTGCCCATCGCCGTCGGCCGTCAATTCATCAGACTGTACGCTGCGCCGGCCTCGTTCCCATCTCTTCAGGAGGATGGCGCCGCCCAAACGTCCGACGTAAAGTGGCGAACGCCCGAGATTGCCAGGCAAGCCCAAGAACACGTGCGAAACCGATGCCCAGCCCCAGCCTCTTCATCCGCCTGAACCGCGACGACAACGTCGTCCTCGCCCGCGCCGACATCACGGCGGGCACGCCGATCCCGGAGGAGGGGGTGACGACATCCGGTCACATCCCGGCCGGCCACAAGATGGCGACCCGGCCGATCGCGCAGGGCGAGCCGATCCGGCGCTACAACCAGATCATCGGCTTCGCCACCGAGGCGATCGCGCCGGGCGAGCACGTCCATGTCCAGAACTGCGCCATGGGCGATTTCGAGCGCGACTACGCCTTCTGCGCCGACGCCAAGCCGACCGACACCGTGCCGGAAGCGGAGCGGGCGACCTTCCAGGGCTATCGCCGTCCCAACGGCCGGGTCGGCACCCGCAACTACATCGGCATCCTGTCGTCGGTGAACTGCTCGGCCACGGTCAGCCGGATGATCGCCGCGCATTTCGAGCGCTCCGGCACGCTCGACGCCTTTCCGCATGTCGACGGCGTCGTGGCGATCACCCATTCGACCGGCTGCGGCATGGCGGATTCCGGCGAGGGCTACGACAACCTGCAGCGCACGCTTTGGGGCTATGCCCGCAACCCGAACTTCGCCGGGGTGCTGATGATCGGCCTGGGCTGCGAGGTCAACCAGATCGACTTCCTGCTGGAGGCCTATCAGATCCAGCGCGGGCCGCTGTTCCAGACCATGAACATCCAGAATCTGGGCGGCACCCGGAAGACGGTCGACCACTGCATCGCCAAGGTGATGGAGATGCTGCCCGAGGCCGACAAGGCGCGGCGCGAGACCGTGCCGGCCAGCGAGCTGATGGTGGCGCTGCAATGCGGCGGCTCGGATGGCTATTCCGGCATCTCGGCCAACCCGGCGCTGGGCGCCGCGGTCGACCTGCTGGTCCGCCACGGCGGCAGCGCCGTGCTGTCGGAGACGCCGGAGATCTACGGCGCCGAGCACCTGCTGACCCGGCGCGCGGTCACCCGCGAGGTCGGCGAAAAGCTGATCGCCCGGATCAAGTGGTGGGAGGGCTACACCGCCCGCAACGGCGGCGAGATGAACAACAACCCGTCGCCGGGCAACAAGCGCGGCGGCCTGACCACGATCCTGGAGAAGTCGCTGGGCGCCGCCGCCAAGGGCGGCACCACCAACCTGGTCGAGGTCTACAAATACGCCGAGCAGATGACGGCCAAGGGCTTCGTCTTCATGGACACGCCCGGCTACGACCCGGCCTCCGCCACCGGCCAGGTGGCGGGCGGGGCGCAGCTCGTCTGCTTCACCACCGGCCGCGGCTCGGTCTCGGGCTTCAAGCCGGCGCCCTGCATCAAGGTCGCCACCAACTCCTCCATGTACCGGCACATGGAGGAGGACATGGACATCAACTGCGGCACCATCATCGATGGCGACGAGACCATCGAGCAGGCCGGCCGCCGGATCTTCGAGAAATTCCTGGCCGTCGCCTCGGGCGAGCAGACCAAGAGCGAGGCCCAGGGCTTCGGCGACAACGAGTTCGTGCCCTGGCAGATCGGCGCCGTGATGTGACGGCGGGAACGCCGGACGAGAAGAGAAGCGGGAAGGGACATCCATGAAGGACTACATCTCGGTCGCGGCCTGCCTGCCGGCGGATGCCGATCGCGCCACCCTGGTCGGCCGGGTCTGGCTGCCGCAGGTCGAGGGGCCGGCGGTGGTGGCGCTGCGCGGCGGCCAGGTGATCGACATCACCCGGGCCGCGCCGACCGTCGCCGACCTGATCTCGGCCGCCGATCCGGCCGCAATCGCCAAGGCGGACGGTCCGGTGATCGGCAGCGCCGCCGACCTGCTGGCCAATGCCGACGAGTCCGCGCGCGACCCATCCAAGCCGTGGCCGCTGGCGCCGATCGACCTGCAGGCGGTGAAGGCGGCGGGCGTCACCTTCGTCGCCTCGATGCTGGAGCGGGTGATCGAGGAGCAGGCGCGCGGCGACGCCACCAAGGCCGACGCCATCCGCCAGCGCATTGTCTCGATCATCGGTGACGACCTGGCGGCGGTCCGCCCCGGCTCGGCCGAGGCGCAGCGGATCAAGGAGGTGCTGCTGGCCCAGGGCGCCTGGTCGCAGTATCTCGAGGTCGGCATCGGCCCCGACGCGGAGATCTTCACCAAGAGCCAGCCGATGTCCTCGGTCGGCCTCGGCGCCGAGATCGGCATCCATCCGATCTCGACCTGGAACAACCCGGAGCCCGAGGTGGTGCTGGTGGTGGCACCGACCGGCAAGGTCGTGGGCGCGACCCTCGGCAACGATGTCAATTTGCGCGACCTCGAGGGCCGCAGCGCCCTCTTGCTCGGCAAGGCCAAGGACAACAACGCCTCCTGCGCCGTCGGCCCCTTCATCCGTCTGTTCGATGGTGGCTTCGGCATCGATGACATCCGCAAGGCCGACCTGTCGATGGCGGTGCACGGGCCGGAGGGCTACACGCTGCAGGGCCACAGCTCGATCTCCAAGATCAGCCGCGACCCGCTCGACCTCGCCGGCCAGATGCTGGGCCCGAACCACCAGTATCCGGATGGGGCGGTGCTGTTCCTCGGCACCATGTTCGCGCCGACCGACGACCGCGACGCGCCAGGCATGGGCTTCACCCACAAGATCGGCGACATCGTCACCATCTCGACCCCGAGCCTGGGGACGCTGGTCAACCGGGTGAACCACAGCGACAAGATCGCGCCCTGGACCTTCGGCGCCCGGGCGCTGATGGCCAGCCTGGCGAAGCGCGGACTGTTGTGATGTAGCCCTGGGCTATAGCCCTTTGATGGGGCTATAGCCCATCCCATATTATGGCCATGTGGTCATTTTCGGGGATGGCGCCGTGAAGAGTGTCTCCGTAGTCGAAGCGAAATCCCGCTTCTCCGCCTTGCTGGCCGAGGTGGAAGCCGGTGAGGAGGTCGCCGTCACGCGGCATGGGAAGGTGGTGGCCAGGCTGGTACCGGAACGTCGGCGGGTCGCGGCCGACGCCTTCCGCGACTTCTGGTCTGAGAGCGATATCGACCTGCAGGCACCGGAGGATAGACCGGCCGAGGATGTGGCTTTGTTGGACGACTAGGCCGTGGCTGGGCTCTACATCCTGGACACGAATATCCTAATCGCCGCGTTGAACGGACGTCCGACGGTGCGGCAGCGGCTGGAAGACATGCCGCTGGACGCCTTGCGCCTGTCGGCCATCGTGTTGGGAGAACTGGAGTTCGGTGCTGAGAAAAGCGCGCACGGAGAGCGGAATCGCGCGCGTCTCGAAGCCTTGGCCCGACAGTTGCCGCTGGTCGGCATCGACCGCGACACCACACGTCGCTACGCCCAGGTTCGGGCACTGCTGGAGCGGCAGGGCACGCCGATCGGTGCGAACGACACTTGGATCGCCGCACAGGCGCTTGCGATCGATGCCACGCTGGTGACGGACAACGAGCGCGAATTCTCCCGGGTCCCTGGGTTGAGGCTCGAAAACTGGCTGTAGCGAGTCAACTCAGCCGAACCGGCTGAAGTCCGGCTTCCGCTTCTCCAGGAAGGCGGTGAAGGCTTCCCGGGCTTCAGCCGATTTCAGCTGGGCGCCGAAGGCCTCGACCTCGCGGGTCATGGCCTCGCGCACCGCCGCCTGCTGCGGTGCGCGCAGCAGCGCCTTGGTGTGGCGGATCGCGGCCGGGGGCAGGGCGGCGAGGCGTGCTGCCGCGCCGTCGATCTCGGCGTCCAGCGCCTCGTCGGGCAGGAGCTTGGTGATCAGTCCGGCCCCAAGCGCGGCCTCGGCGTCGAAGCCTTCGCCGGTCAGCAGCCACCAGGAGGCGCGCAGCCGTCCGGCCGCGGCGGGCAGGAGCAGGGAGGACGCGGCCTCCGGCACCAGGCCGAGCTGGACGAAGGGCAGCTGGAATCGGGTCGACGCCGCGGCCAGCACCACGTCGCAATGCAGCAGCAGGGTGGTGCCGATGCCGATGGCGGCGCCGCGCACCCCGGCCACCACCGGCTTCGGAAAGGCGGACAGGGCGTCGAGGAAGCCGAGGATCGGCGCCAGCCCGGACTCGCCGCCAGCCGCCAGGAAATCGGCGATGTCGTTGCCGGCCGAGAAGTCCTCGCCGCCCCGGATGACCGCCACACGCACCGCCGGATCCTCAGAGGCAAGGTTCAACGCGGCGGTCATCGCCTCGTACATCGCGAGGCTGATGGCGTTCTTCTTCTCCGGCCGGTTCAGCCGGATGGTCAGGACCGGCCCCTCGGTTTCGGTCAGGACGGGATCGGTCATGGCGCTGTCTCCCTCGCTCTTCGGAGCGCCACGGTAGGAAGAGAGCTGCAGCCTTGTCGAGGATCAGGGCCGGCTGAGCACCCCGCGGGCGGCGGCGACGCCGGTGGCGAAACAGCCCTGCAGCAGGTAGCCGCCGGTCGGCGCCTCCCAGTCCAGCATCTCGCCGCAGGCGAAGACGCCGGGCAGGGCCTTCAGCTCCAGCGCCGGGGTGAGGGCGTCGAGACAGATGCCGCCCGCCGTCGAGATGGCGCGGTCGAGCGGCCGGAGGCCAGCCACCCGCAGCGGGATCGTCTTGATCGCGGCGGCCAGCGAGTCCGGCGTCGCCAGCGCCTCGGCCGCGAAGCCCTCACGCAGCAGGGAATAGGCCGGGCCGGTCAGCGACAGCGCCCGGCGCAGCCGGTTCGGAGCGCTGTCGCTGCTGCCGGTCCGAGCCAGCCGGTCGGCTATTTCCGTCGCCGTCATGTCCGGCCGCAGGTCGAGCGTCAGCACTGCGCCGCCCTCCCGCACGACCGCCTCGCGTAGCTCCGCCCCTAGCGCGTAGACGGCGCCGCCTTCGAGGCCGGCGGCGGTGATCACCGCCTCGCCGCGCATGGTGCGGCCGGCGAAGGTGAGGGCGATGCGCTTCAGCGGAGTTCCGGCGAAACGGTCGCGCAGAGTCGGCGACCAGGCGATGTCGATTCCGGCATTGGCCGGCTGCAGCGGCGCGATGGCGACGCCGCGCTCGGCGAGGATCGGAACCCAGCCGCCGTCGCTGCCCAGCCGCGGCCAGCTGGCGCCGCCCAGCGCCAGGATCACGGCGTCGGCTTCGGCGGTGAACTCGCCCTTCGGCCCGCGCAGCACCGGCCGGTTGTCGCCGGTCAGCCCAATCCAGTCGTGCCGGTTGTGGATGACGACGCCGAGCTGCCCCAGCCGGGCGAGCCAGGCGCGGAGCAGGGGAGAAGCCTTCAGGCTCTCCGGGAACACCCGGCCGCTGGAGCCGACGAAGGTCGGGACGCCCAGATCCGCGCACCACGCCCGCAGGTCGTCCGGGGTGAAGGCGCGCACCAGCGGCCCCATCCAGCCCTGCGCCGCGCCGTAGCGGGTGACGAAGCGGTCCAGCGGCTCGGAGTGGGTCAGGTTCAGCCCGCCGCGCCCGGCCATCAGGAACTTCCGCCCGACCGTCGGCATGCGGTCGTAGACGGTCACCTGCCGTCCGGCCTCGGCCAGGCGCTGCGCGGCGATCAGCCCGGCGGGGCCGCCGCCGATGATGGCAATGGTCTCGGTCATGGCGGTGCGGACCATAGCCCGTATTTCTCACCCTCGTTGTGCCCTGCGCCGTCGTCCCATGCCGGCAGGGCAGAAGAGCGGCGTAGCGCGATGCGGGGACATCGGGCAAGCCGCTCGACGCACCCTGCCGGCATGGGACGACGGCCCGGAGGTCGCCTTGCGGCGGCCGCCTGCGGGCGCGGGCCGCTCGACCGTAGTCCCGCTACGCTCTTCGCGTCCCGCCCCCGCATCCGACTCGCCGCAAGGCGACGCAGGGCGCAAGGAGGGTGAGAAATGCGGGCTAGCAGCCTGCGCCGGATTGGCGAGTCCGTTCCGCGCCGGGCGGCCATGCCGGGAACCCGCCGCCTCCGGGCGCGATTGGGATTCAAAGCGGGCACCGGCTCATCCGTGAAGCAGCGACGGAGGCATCGTGGCGACGCCATCCGCCCCCCAGGGGCGCCCATCCGAACCGCGTCCCGGCGCGAAGGACATCATCATCGTCACCGGCAGCAGCGGCTTCCTCGGCCGGGCGATCATCCGCCGGCTGGCGGAGCGCTACGACGTGGTCGGACTGGACTTCGCCCTGCCGCCGACGCCCGCGCCGTTCGGCGAGGCGATCCGCGTCGACCTGACCTCGGATGCCAGCGTGGCGGCGGCGCTGCAGCGGGTCCGCGCCGGCCACGGCGACCGGATCGCCTCGGTGATCCATCTCGCCGGCTATTACGATCTCTCCGGCGAGCCGAGCCCGAAATACGAGGCAGTGACCGTGCGCGGCACCGAGCGGCTGCTGCGCGGGCTGCGGGAGTTCGAGACGGAGCAGTTCGTCTTCGCCAGCACCATGCTGGTCCACGCGCCCTGCGCGGTCGGCGAGCGGATCAACGAGGATTGGCCGATCCGGCCGAAGACGCCCTATCCGCAGTCGAAGATCGACACCGAGGCGCTGATCCGGCAGCAGCGCGGCGGCATCCCGGCGGCGATCCTGCGGCTCGCCGGCGTCTATGACGAGCAGTGCCACGCCGCCTTCCTGGCCCAGCAGATCGCCAATATTTTCGAGCGCCACCCGGTCAGCGGCCTTTATCCGGGCGATCCCGACAAGGGGCAGCCCTATCTGCATCTCGAGGATCTGGTCGACGCGATCGACCGGCTGGTCGAGCGGCGCCGGGACCTGCCGCCGGAAACGACCCTCCTGCTCGGCGAGGAGGAGACGCTGAGCTATGGCGAGCTGCAGCGCCGCATCGGCGTCGAGCTGCACGGAGAGGCCTGGGAGACGCGGGAGATCCCCAAATCCCTGGCGAAGACCGGGCAGTGGCTGCAGGAGGATGTGCTGGGGCACGATCCCTTCATCCAGCCCTGGATGATCGACCAGGCCAGCGATCACTACGCGCTCGATGTTTCCCGCGCCCGGGCCCTGCTCGGCTGGCAGCCGCGCCATTCGCTGTCCGGAACCCTGCCGGAGATGCTGAAGGCGCTGAAGGCCGATCCGCCCGGCTGGTACCGCGCCAACAAGCTCAACGCGGCCAAGGTCGCGGCCTCCGAGCCGGTGCTCGAGAGGATCGAGCGGGAGGCGACCGCTCCCGCCACCCAGACTCACGAGGAGGTCGAGGCCGATCTGGCCGAGCATCATCTGCGGACGCTGTGGGCACATCTGGTGGTCATGGCGCTCGGCGTCTGGCTCCTCATCGGCCCCTTCACCCATGGCGTGTTCGAGCCGGGGGCGGTGCCGACCCCGCCCGCCGCAGGCCGTCCGCTGCCGCCGCCGGAGGTCCGTGATGCCTGGCTGGCCGCCAGCGACATGATCTCGGGCGCCGCGATCATCCTGCTGTCGATCCTGGCGATGGCCAGGCCGCGGTCCTGGGTGCAATGGATCACGGCGTCCGTTGGAATCTGGCTGGCCTTGGCGCCGCTCGTCTTCTGGACCGTCAGCCCCGCCGCCTATGCTCTGGACACGCTGATCGGCGCCTTCGTCGTCGCCTTCGCAGTGATGGTGCCGGCCCCGCCGGGGATCAGCCGGGCCGCGCTGGCCTCGCCCTCAGACCTGCCGCTCGGCTGGTCCTACTCGCCCTCGACCCACACCCAGCGCGTGCCGATCCTGGGCATGGCGCTGATCGGACTGCTGGTGTCGCGCTACCTGGCCGCCTATCAGCTCGGCCACATCGATTCGGTCTGGGACCCGGTCTTCAGCGGCGGCGCCCCGGGGGCCGAGAACGGCACCGCGGCCGTGATCACCTCGGAGGTGTCGAAGGCGTTCCCGATCGCCGACGCCGGCTTCGGCGCCTTCGCCTATCTGCTCGACATCCTGACCGGCGCGATCGGGGACCGGCGGCGCTGGCGGACCATGCCCTGGATCGTCCTGATCTTCGGTCTGCTGATCGTGCCGCTGGGGATGGTCAGCGTCGTCTTCATCATGATCCAGCCGACCATCATCGGCGCGCTGTGCCTGCTGTGTATCGCCCAGACGGTGCTGACCGTGCTGATGATGCCCTATTCGGTCGACGAGGTCTGGGCTTCTGCCCAGTTCCTGCTGCAGAGCCGCCGCGCCGGCCGTCCGTTCTGGCGCACCCTGTTCCGGGGCGGCCCGCCGCTGAAGGAGGGACGCGACCCATCGTCGGATCTCGACGCGCCCTTCGCCAAGGTGGCGCACAATTTCCTCAGCGGTGGGGTGTCCTATCCCTGGACCCTGGCCGCGAGCGTTGTCGTCGGCATCTGGCTGATGGCGACCGGGCCGCTGATCGGCGCCCAGCCGCCGCTGGCCCACAGCGACCATGTGACGGGCTGCCTCGTCATCACCGTCGCGGTGATCGCGATGGCGGAGGTGGCACGGCCGCTGCGCTTCCTGAACGTGGCGCTCGGCCTCTGGGTCGCGCTGTCGCCCTTCGTCCTGGACGGCGCCGGGACCGCGGCCATGATCGCCGACATCGTCGCCGGCCTGGGCCTGGCGCTGCTCAGCCTGCCGCGCGGCAAGCTGAGCCCGGACCACTACGGCGGCTGGGACCGCTATATCGTTTGAGCCGTCGACCGGTCCCGTCATCCGGTGTCCGGTGCGGGCTTCGGGTCGTCGACATAGAGGCCGAGGCCGAGGGAGCGGCAGAGGCGGTCGGCGGTGGTGGCGGTGGTCTCGGTGTCGAGCCACTCGACCACGTCGGGCTCCTGCAGCCGGACCGCGAGCCCGGCCCGGAGCCCCGGCACCCGGGTCGGATCGCGGATCTCGGCGAAGGCCCGCTCCATGGCGGCGGCGACCGCCTGCCGGCGCCGGGCCCGCTCGGCCGCGATCGCGGCCGGGCCGCCGGCCGGCTTGG
>NZ_JAHVDK010000023.1:0-134173 GCF_051487185.1 Inquilinus limosus | reverse complement strand
TTGCGGGCGTGGAAGTCCGACAGCCCGGTGGCCGGGTCGATCGCCACCGTCAGGATCTTCTCCGGCGTCGCCGCCGCCACCTCCTCGATCGCCATGCCGCCCTCGGTCGAGGCGATGATCGTCACCCGCCCGCTCTTGCGGTCGACCAGGAACGACAGATACAGCTCGCGGGCGATGTCGCAGCCCTCCTCGACATAGACCCGGCCGACCGCCTTGCCCGAAGGCCCGGTCTGCACCGTCACCAGCGTCCGGCCCAGCATCGCCTCGGCCTGCGCCGCCACCTCGGCCACCGACTTCACCACCCGGACCCCGCCCTTGCCCGACGGATCCTCCTGGAAATGGCCCTTGCCGCGGCCGCCGGCATGGATCTGCGCCTTGACGACGAACACACCGCCGCCAAGACCCTCCGCCACGCGCACCGCCTCCTCCGGCGTGTACGCCACCCCGCCGCGCGGCACCGGCACGCCATACCGCCCCAGCAGCCCCTTCGCCTGATACTCGTGGATGTTCATGGACCGTCCGTCCTGGGTGAGAGCGCGGCGCCTGAGGCCGCCCGCGAAACGGCCGGCACAATAGCACCAGAATCGTGAGGGGCAACCGCGTTGCCGCAACGCAGCAAAACGCGGGACGCAGGGCGTTGATCCCGGCCGGTTTCGCGCCATCATCCTGTTGCCATGCTGTTGCGGCCCGGAACGGACGGAAGGACGCGGCGATGTACAGGCTGTACTGGAACAAGGACACCGGCGCCTTCGCCCCTGACGTGGTGCTGCGCCTGGCCGGCGTGCCGTGCGAGCGGATCCGCGTCGACCACCAGGCGGGCGAGCACCGCCGTCCCGACTATCTGCGCTTGAATCCGCTCGGCGAGATCCCGACCCTGGTGCTGCCGGACGGCACGGTGCTGACCGAATCGGCGGCGATGATCCTGCATCTGGTCGACGCCCATCCTGGGGCCGGGCTGGCGCCGCCGCCCGGCAGCGCCGACCGCGCCCGTTTCGACCGCTGGCTGCTGTTCATGGCGGTGAACCTGTACGCCGCCGCGGTGCGGCAGGCGCATCCGGAGCGCTTCACCACCGACCCCGCCGGCGCGCCGGGGGTGAAGGAGGCGGCGGACCGCGCCGTCGACCGCTACTGGGCGCTGATCGCCGACGCGCTCTCGCCCGGCCCGTTCCTGCTCGGCGAGCGCCGGACCGCGGCCGACCTGTATCTGCTGACGCTGCTGACTTGGTACGACTTCCGCGAGGAGATGACGCCGCTCAGCACCATCTGGGACCGGCTTCTGGCCGATCCCGTCGTGGCGGAGGCCTGGACTCTCTACTTCACCGACTGAAGTTACGTGGCAGCGGTTGTCGCGATTTGTCTGTCAAATTTGAACAATGAAAACGGTGTTAATTTATAACATCAAATAACTTTGAAGAATTCCGGACAAATTGCCCTAAATCTATAATGTTGACGCGTCTCGCTTCGCTGCCGGACAGTGGCGGCAAGTGGGGAGGCTGGCCGGGACGAGGCCATTCGACTGCGATCCGGGCGGCCATAAGCCCCACCGTAAACGACGAAGGGGGACCATCGTGAAAACGCGTTATCTGGCGGCCGCTCTGCTGGCGTCCGCCATCGCCTTTCCTGCGTCTTCGGCCCTCGCCGCCACGGAAACCCCGGCATCCGCCGCATCGGCGACCACGGCGTCCGCCAGCGCCGCCCAGCGCAGCCTGATCGGCGACCTCATCACCGCGCTGATGAGCCGCGATCTGCAGCGGGCGGTCACGGTCGACGGCATCCGCCAGCACCTGACCGCGCTGCAGGCGATCGCCACTGCCAATGGCGGCAACCGCGCCGCCGGACTGCCGGGCTACAAGGCCTCGGTTGACTATGTGAAGCAGCGGCTGCAGCGCGCCGGCTATCAGGTGACGCTCCAGCCCTTCCAGTTCGACTTCTTCCAGGAGACCGGCACGCCGGAGTTCGAGCGGGTGTCGCCGTCGCCGCGGACCTACACACCCCAGACCGACTTCGCGACCACGCTCTATTCCGCCTCGCGCGAGGTCACCGGCCGGGTGGTGCCGACCAACAACATCGTCCTGCCGCCCACGCCGGAGCCGAGCTCGGCCAGCGGGTGCGAGGCCGCCGACTATCCGCCGGAGACGGCCGGGGCCATCGCCCTGATCCAGCGCGGCACCTGCACCTTTGCGCAGAAGGCGGCGATGGCGGAGGCGGCCGGCGCCATCGGCGTCATCATCATGAACGAGGGCCAGCCGGGTCGCACCGATGTGATCGAGGGCGTGGGCCTCGGCGCCCCCCGGCCGTACCCGGGGGTCTTCACCACCTTCGAGGTCGGCAACGAGCTGTACACCCAGGCCCAGTCCGGCCCGGTCACCGTCCGCATCAAGGTCGACGCCATCAACGAGCCGCGGACGACCTGGAACGTCATCGCCGACACCCGCTTCGGCAACCCGAACAAGATCGTCACGGTCGGGGCGCATCTCGATTCGGTGCAGGTCGGCCCGGGCATCAACGACAACGGCAGCGGCACCGCCGCCAATCTCGAAGTCGCCGAGCAGATCGGGCGCCGGCAGCTCCTGCTGCGCAACCGGGTGCGCTTCGCCTTCTGGGGCGCCGAGGAGCTCGGACTGCTCGGCTCCGAGCACTATGTCGCGACGCTGAGCGACGCCGAGAAGGCGAAGATCCTGCTGAACCTGAACTTCGACATGGTGGGATCGCCGAACTTCGTGCGCTTCGTCTATGACGGCAACGGCTCCGACACGCCGGATGCGGGGCCGGATGGCTCGGGCCTGATCGAGAACGTGTTCCTGGCCCATTTCGCCCAGAAGAACCTGGCCACCGCCCCCACCGCCTTCGACGGCCGGTCCGACTACGGGCCGTTCATCGCCGAGGGCATCCCGGCCGGCGGCCTGTTCAGCGGCGCCGAGAACGTCAAGTCCGAGGCCGAGGCGCGGATCTACGGCGGCACCGCCGGCCAGCCCTACGACGCCTGCTACCACGCGCCCTGCGACGGCATCGCCAACATCAGCAACACGGCGCTGGACCAGTTCAGCGACGCCATCGCGAACGCGGTCATCGTGTTCGCGATGCGGCGCGACCCGGTGGTCGACACGGCGGAGTTCGCGGCCTCGGCCGCCAAGCGCGCCGCGGCAGCCAAGCGTGGCCCGATGTTCAAGGGCCCGATGGCCATCCGCTGAGCACGGCAGCCTGACGACGGGCCGGGCCGAGTGCCCGGCCCTTTTTCTTGCTCACTCAGCCTAGGGCGCGGCCGGTGTCCGGATCGAACAGGTGCAACTGCTCCTCCGGCACGGCGAAGGCCAGGCGGTCGCCGCCGCGCACCGGCACCACCCCGGGCAGCCGGGCCAGGAGGGGCGTGCCGTCGCCCAGCCGGCCGTGCATCACCGTGTCGGCGCCCAGCGCCTCGACCAGCTCGACCGCGACGTCCAGCCGGTGCTCCGGGTCGGACGCGCCGTCGAGATCCAGATGCTCCGGCCGGATGCCAGCCACGACCTTCCGCCCGCCCAGCGCCGCTGCGCGCTTGGTGGCGATGCGCTGGCCGCCGGGCAGCACCACGCCGCCGCCGTCCGGCGCCACCGCCGCCGGCAGGAAGTTCATCGCCGGCGAGCCGATGAAGCCGGCGACGAAGATCGAGGCCGGCTTCAGATAGATGTCGAGCGGCGGGCCGATCTGCTCCGCCACCCCGCCATTCATCACCATGATCCGGTCGGCCAGAGTCATGGCCTCGACCTGGTCGTGGGTGACGTACAGGCTGGTGACGCCGAGGCGCGACTGCAGCCGCTTGATCTCGATCCGCATCTGGGTGCGCAGCTTGGCGTCCAGGTTCGACAGCGGCTCGTCGAACAGGAACACGGCGGGCTCGCGCACGATGGCGCGGCCCATGGCGACGCGCTGGCGCTGCCCGCCCGACAGCTGCCGCGGCTTGCGGTCCAGGAGCGCCGACAGCTCCAGCGTCTGTGCCGCCGCGCGCACCCGCTGGTCGATCTCGGCCTTGGACAGGCCCTGTATGCGCAGGCCGTACGCCATGTTGTCGTACACCGACATATGCGGGTACAGGGCGTAGTTCTGGAAAACCATGGCGATGTTCCGGTCCTTCGGCTCCAGCCGGTTCACCACCCGGCCGCCGATCGCGATCTCGCCGGCGCCGATGCTCTCCAGCCCCGCCACCATGCGCAGCAGGGTCGACTTGCCGCAGCCGGACGGGCCCAGCATGACCAGGAACTCGCCATCGGCGATGGTGCAGTCGATGCCCTTGATGGTCTCCTGCGCCGCGCCGGGATAGGTCTTGCGGACGCCGCGGATCTCGACGGTGGCCATTATTTCTCGCTCTCAATCAGGCCCTTCACGAACCACCTCTGCATCGCCAGCACCACCACGACGGGCGGGATGATGGCGAGGATGGTGGTCGCCATCACCAGGTTCCATTCGGTGTCGGCGTCGGTGAAGGAGATCATCTTTCGCAGCGCGATGATGATCGTGTTCATGCTGTTGTCGTTGGTCACCAGAAGCGGCCAGAGATACTGGGTCCAGCCGTAGATGAAGGTGATCACGAACAGGGCCGCGATGTTGGTGCGCGACAGCGGCAGCAGGATGTCGCGCAGGAAGCGCAGGGGGCCGGCGCCGTCGATCCGCGCCGCCTCCACCAGCTCGTCCGGCACGGTCAGAAAGAATTGACGGAACAGGAAGGTGGCGGTGGCCGAGGCCATCAGCGGCACGGTCAGCCCGGCATAGGTGTCAAGCAGGCCGAGATTCACGATCACCTGATAGGTCGGGACGATGCGCACCTCGACCGGCAGCATCAGCGTGACGAAGATCATCCAGAAGAAGACCAGCCGCAGCGGGAAGCGGAAGAACACGATGGCGTAGGCCGAGAGCAGCGAGATCGTGATCTTGCCGACCGCGATCGCCAGCGCGACCACCGAGGTGTTCCACAGCACCCGGACCATGTCGACGCCGCCGATCCGGCCGGAGCCGCCGAACAGCGCGCCGCCGTAATTCTCCAGGAAGCGGTCGCCGGGCAGGAGCGGCAGCGGCGGCGCCAGGATGGCCCGGGTCGGGTAGGTCGAGGCGACCAGGGTGTAGTAGACCGGGAAGGCGACCAGCACGATCCCGACGATCAGGACGAAATGGGCCAGCAGCGTGCCGAGCGGGCGGTTCTCGATCATGCGTAATGCACCCGGCGCTCGACATAGCGGAACTGGAGGAAGGTGAGGGCGATCACCAGCGCCATCAGTATCACCGACTGCGCGGCCGAGACGCCCATCTGCTGGTTCACGAAGCCGTCATTGTAGACCTTGTAGACCAGGATCTCCGTCGCCTTGCCCGGGCCGCCGCTGGTCACGGCATGGATGATGCCGAACGTGTCGAAGAAGGCGTAGACGGTGTTGACCACCAGGAGGAAGAACGACACCGGCGAGATCAGCGGGAAGATGATGGTGCGGAAGCGGTGCGCCGGCCCGGCGCCGTCGATCGCCGCCGCCTCGATCAGGCTCTTCGGGATCGCCTGCAGCCCGGCCAGGAAGAACAGGAAGTTGTAGCTGATCTGCTTCCAGGCGGCCGCGGCCACCACCAGCGTCATCGCCTGGCCGCCGTTCAGCAGCGGGTTCCAGTCGAAACCGGCCTGGCGCAGCAGCACCGCCAGCGTGCCCATCGACGGGTTGAACAGGAACAGCCACAGCATGCCGGCGATCGCCGGGGCGATGGCGTAGGGCGACAGCAGCAGGGTGCGGTACGCGCCCTGGCCGCGCACCACCCGGTCGGCCATCACCGCCAGCAGCAGGGCGACGACCAGGGCCGAGACCGCCACCGCCAGCGAGAACACGACTGTGACCTGCAGCGAGTTCAGATAGGCCGGGTCGGCCAGCACCCGGCCGAAATTGTCCAGCCCGACGAAGCGGGTCCTCAGCCCGAACGGGTCCTCGCGCAGCATCGACTGGCGGATCGCCTGGGCGGCCGGCCAGAAGAAGAACACCAGGGTGATCGCGATCTGCGGCGCCACCAGGACGTAGGGCAGGACCTTGTTCGGAAAGATCGCGCGACGGTTCATCGATGCGTGGCTTACAGGTCCGCCGCCTCCTTGATCGCGGCGTTGGCGCGTTCGACCGCTTTGTTCAGCGCCGTCTTGGCGTCCTGCTGGCCGTTCAGCATCATCTCCAGCTCCTCGTTGATGATGTCTCGGACCTGGGGCAGGTTGATCACGCGCACGCCCTTGGAGTTCTCGGTCGGCGCCTTGCCCATCATCTGCAGGATCGGGATCTCGCGGCCCGGGTTCTCGTCGTAGAAGCCGGACTTCTTGGTGTCCTCATAGGCCGCCATGGTGATCGGCAGGTAGCCGGACTTCTGGTGCAGCCGGGCCTGGATCGGGGTCTGCGACAGGAACTCGAAGAACTTGGCCACGCCCTTGTATTCGGCCTCGGGATGGCCGGCCAGGACCCACAGGCTGGCGCCGCCCGGGATGGTGTTCTGCGGCGCCCCGGCCGCGTCCGGGTAATAGGGCAGGGTGCCGGTGCCGAAATTGATGCCCGACTTGACGATGTCGCCGAGGCCGCCCGAGGACTCGGTCATCATCGCGCATTCGCCGCTGGTGAACTTGGTCTTGGCCTCGGAGGTGCGGCCGCCATAGGAGAAGACGCCGGCCTTCTGCAGGTCGGCGAGGGTCTGGAAGTGGCGGACATTGAGGTCGCTGTTGATCAGCAGCTGCGGGTCCAGCCCGGCCAGGCCGTTCTGCAGGGTGGCGTAGGGGATGTTGTTCCAGGCGGCGAAATTCTCGAGCTGGATCCAGGTCAGCCAGGTCGAGGTGAAGCCGCAGGACCAGCCTGCCGCCTTGATCTTCTTGGCCGCGTCGAACAGCTCCGGCCAGGTCTTGGGCGGCGTGGTCTCGTCCAGCCCCGCCTTCTTGAAGGCGTCCTTGTTGTAATAGAGGATCGGCGAGGAGCTGTTGTAGGGGAAGGACAGCAGCTCGCCATCGGCGGTGCTGTAGTAGCTGATCACGCCGCCGAGATACTGCGATTTGTCGAAGGTGACGCCGTCGGCCTGCAGCACCTTGGCCACCGGGACCACAGCGCTCGACGCCGCCATCATGGTGCCGGTGCCGGCGTCGAACACCTGCAGGATGTGCGGCGGCTGGCCGGCGCGGTAGGCGGCGATGCCGGCGTTCAGCGTCTCCGGATAGGTGCCCTTGAACACCGGCACGACCTTGTAGTCGGACTGGCTGTCGTTGAATTCCTTGGCCAGAGTCTCGACCACCTCGTTGTTCGCCCCGGTCATGGCGTGCCACCACTGGATCTCCGTGGCGGCGAGGGCAGGCAGGCTGAGGGTCAGGACCGCGGCGGCGGCGGTCGTGGCAAAGCGCAATCTCATGGCGACTCTCCCTGAATCTTATGGCTCGGCGCTCTGCGGCGCCGCATCCCGGAACCATGCCAGGGCGCCCGGTCTTTTGCGACAATTTTCGTATCCGCGCGCCGAGGCGCGTTTCCGCGCCGAGAAGGCGACGGCTCAGCGCACGCCGCGGGCGCGCCGAACCGCCTTCTGCCAGCCCTCGTAAAGCCGGGCGCGGGTCGCGGCCGGCATCGCCGGTTCGAACAGCCGGTCGCGCTGCCAGGCCTCGGCCACGGCGTCGACCGAGGAGTAGACCCCGGCGGTCAGGCCGGCGAGGCAGGCGGCGCCCAGCGCCGTGGTCTCGATCACCTTCGGCCGCTCGACCGGGGTGTCCAGCATGTCGGCCAGCATCTGGCACAGCCAGTCGTTGGCGACCATCCCGCCATCGACCCTGAGGGCCTGCGGCCGGGCGCCGCCGTCGGCCACCATCGCCTCCATCAGGTCGCGGGTCTGGAAGGCCACGGCCTCCAGCGCCGCGCGGGCGATGTGGGCCGAGGTCGAATCCCGGGTCAGGCCCAGGATGGTGCCGCGCGCCTCCGGGTCCCAATGCGGCGCGCCGAGGCCGGTGAAGGCGGGCACCAGATAGACCCCGGCCGAATCCTCGACCGACCGGGCCAGGATCTCGCTCTCGCCTGCGCTCTTGATGATCTTCAGCCCGTCGCGCAGCCACTGGATGGTGGCGCCGGCGCTGAAGATCGCGCCCTCGATCGCGTAGGTCGGGCGGCCGTCCAGCCGGTAGGCGGTGGTGGTCAGCAGGCGATGCTTCGAGATCTTCGGCTTGTCGCCGATGTTCAAGAGGGCGAAGCAGCCGGTGCCGTAGGTCGACTTGATCATGCCCGGCTTGAAGCAGGCCTGGCCGAAGGTCGCCGCCTGCTGGTCGCCGGCCATGCCGGTGATCGGGATCGCGGCGCCGAACAGGATCCTGTCGGTGGTGCCGAAATCATGCGCGTTGTCGTGCACCTCCGGCAGCACCGCGCGCGGGATCCGGAACAGGGCCAGCAGCTCGTCGTCCCAGTCCTGGGTCCGGATGTTGAACAGCATGGTGCGGCTGGCATTGGTGGCGTCGGTCGCGTGCACCCGGCTGCCGGTCAGCCGCCACAACAGGAAGCTGTCGACGGTGCCGAAGGCCAGCTCGCCGGCCTCGGCCCGCCGCCGGGCGTCGGGCACGGTGTCCAAGAGCCAGGTCAGCTTGGTGGCGGAGAAGTAGGAATCGATGATCAGGCCGGTCTTGGCCTGCACCGCGGTCTCGTGCCCGGCCGCCGCCAGCTCGCGGCAGAAGCCGGCGGTGCGCCGATCCTGCCAGACGATGGCGTAGTGCAGCGCCCGGCCGGTCTGGCGGTCCCATAGCACCGCGGTCTCGCGCTGGTTGGTGATGCCGATCGCGGCGATGTGGTCCGCGGTCAGGCGGGCCCGGGCGATCGCGTCGCGGCAGGCCGAGACGGTGTCGGCCCAGATCCCCTCCGGGTCGTGCTCGACCCAGCCGTCGGCCGGGTAGATCTGGCGCAGCTCGCGCTGCGAGGTGGCCACCGGCCGGCCCTGGGCGTCGAACACGATCGCCCGAGTCGATGTCGTCCCCTGGTCGATCGCCAGGACATACGTGCGTCGCCGCATCCGCTTCCCTTCCCCTGCCCCGACCATGTTCGGATGTCACTATCCGAAGCGCGTTTCCGAACGTCAATGCACCAAACTGGTCCCACCTTGGCGCCCCGGCGACGACCGACTCAGTCCTCCGCCGCCTCCAGCGCCGCGGCGTCCGGCGCGTCGACCACGGCCCGGCACAGGCCGGGCGCGAAGCCGGCCCGGGCCAGCGCCGCCATGTCGCGCAGCCGGTGCGCCGCCCGCTCGGATTCGGCCCGGAACGGCCCCAGCCGGCGCCGGCGCGCCAGCCGGATCGCCGCCTCCCGGTCCGGATCCACCCCGGGCGCGCCGCCATACAGGGACAAGGCCTCGGCCGCAACTGTCTCGTCGACGCCGGCCTCGCGCAGCTTGACCCGGATCGCCCGGGCGGACCGGCCGCGCCGGGCCAGGCCGACGATCCGCATCTCAGCGAATTGCGCGTCGTCCAGCAGCTTCGACCGGGCCATGCGGTCCAGCAGCGCCGCGATCCGCGCCTCCGCGGCCTCGACATCGACCTCGACCCCGGCCTGCAGCGCGCGCCGGATCCGGCGCTGCAGCACCCGGCGCAGCTGGCCGGTGGAGGCGGCGTAGCGGCCGAGATAGTCCAGCGCCGCCCGCTCCAGGGCGGCGTCGTCGAGCGCGGGCGGTCGGCGGGGAGGGCGGGCCATGGCGCGACACTGCCGTGTCGGGGGTGCTGCTGCCAAGGGTGGCGTGAGCTGATCTGCAGTTTCTCTCCGCTCAACATCCACCGAACTTGATCGGCAGGGCAAACCGCAGATGCGAGAACCGTTTGCCTCTCCCGCGTGGCGGGAGAGGTCGACAGCGCGCAGCGCTGGCGGGTGAGGGCTGGCACCGGCCTCGACAAACTCCCTCACCCGGAGCCGCTTCGCGTCTCCGACCTCTCCTGCAAGCGGGAGAAGCAACGCGTTCCCGTGCCCGCGACATGGCCGGCCGGTCACTGCACCCCCGATTCCGGTTGAGCCAGCTCTGGCTATCGCCCAATTTGTCGTCCTCGACACGACGCCGGATAGGAGCCGATGCCCGAGACCGTGAAGACCTGGCTGGTCCGCAAGCCGATCTCGGCGATCCGCTCCTTCCTCGAGATCGAGGCGGCGGGCGGCGTCGTCCTGATGGCGGTGGCAGTGCTCGCCCTGATCGCCGCCAACTCGCCGCTGGCCGGCGCCTATGACTGGCTGCTGCACCTGCCGATGGGCCTGCGCATCGGCGATTACGCGCTCGAGAAGACGCTGCTGCATTGGGTCAATGACGGGCTGATGGCGGTGTTCTTCCTGCTGGTCGGGCTTGAGATCAAGCGCGAGATCCTGCAGGGCGAGCTGTCGTCGCGCGAGACGCTGATGCTGCCCGGCATCGCCGCGCTGGGCGGCGTGGTGCTGCCGGCGCTGATCTACGCCGTGATCAATGTCGGCGACCCGGTGGCGCTGCGCGGCTGGGCGATCCCGGCCGCGACCGACATCGCCTTCGCCCTCGGCGTGCTGTCGCTGCTCGGCAGCCGGGTGCCGGTGTCGCTGAAGGTGTTCCTGACTGCGCTCGCGATCATCGACGACGTCGCCGCGGTGGTGATCATCGCCCTGTTCTACGCCGGCGACATCTCGCTGCCGTTCCTGGCCTGGGCCGCCGCCGGCGTGGCCGTGCTCGGCCTGTTCAACTGGCTCCGGGTGCAGGCGATCTGGCCCTATCTCGTGGTCGGCGGCGTGGTCTGGCTGTTCGTGCTGAAATCCGGCCTGCACGCCACCCTCGCTGGGGTGGTGCTGGCCTTCCTGGTGCCGCTCGACCGCACCGCTGAGGACGAGGACGAGCCGCCACTGCTGCGGCTCGAGCACAACCTGCACGATGTCGTCGCGTTCCTGGTGGTGCCGGTCTTCGGCTTCGCCAATGCCGGGGTCTCCTTTACCGGCGTCAGCCTGGCGTCGTTCCTGGAGCCGGTGCCGCTCGGCATCGCCGCCGGGCTGGTGCTCGGCAAGTCGCTCGGGGTCGGCGTCGCCTCCTGGGCGGCGATCCGTCTCGGCGTGGCGGCGCTTCCGGCCGGGGCGACCACGCCCCAGCTCGCCGGCGTCGCGCTGCTGGCCGGCATCGGCTTCACCATGAGCCTGTTCATCGGCGCGCTGGCCTTCGAGGACCCGGCGCTGCAGGCGGCGACCAAGATGGGCGTGCTCGCCGGCTCCCTGGTCTCGGCGGTGCTGGGCAGCCTGTGGCTGCTCGCGGTCAGCCCCCGGCAGCCGACGCCGATGCCGGAGCAGCTGCCGGGGACCTGACCGCGGGTGTGTAGACCCGCACCGCCTTCGGCAGCACCCGGAACCGGGCCGGGGTCCGGGTCGTCACCTCGCCGTCGGTGTTGATGTCGCGCGGGCGGCGGGTGCGGATCTCGACCTCGCGGCAGCGGAAGGCGTGGACCTCGTCCCAGCGGCCGTGACGGCCGGCGCGGAAGGACGGGTACATCAGCGCCAGCCACATCCAGTGGTCGACCTCGATCGAATAGACGTCGAGCAGGCCGTCATCCGGCGCCGCCTCGGTGGCGATGGTCATGCCGCCGCCGTAGAAGCGGCCGTTGCCGACCGCGATCTGGATGGTCTTGCCGCGGATCACCCGGCCGTCATCGGACCGGATCTCGGCCGAGAAGCGCTCCAGCCGCCGCACCAGCCGCAGTGCGGCGAGGCCGTAGCCGAAGCGGCCCCAGCGCTTCTTGGTCTCAGCGTCCAGCGCCCTGGCCAACTCCACGCCCAGGCCCAGGCTGGCGACGTTGAAGAAGGGCCGGCCGTTGACCTCGCCCAGGTCGATGCTGCGCAGCCTGCCGTCGACGATGACCTGCGCCGCGGCCGCCGGGTCGGCCGGCAGCTCCAGCGTCCGCGCCAGGTCGTTGGCGGTGCCGAGCGGCAGGATGCCGAGCGGCAGTCCGGTGTCCATCAGCGCCCGCGCGGCGTGGTTCAGCGTGCCGTCGCCGCCGCCGATGATGACGCAGTCGACCGCCGCGGCATGGCGCCGGATCAGGGTGTCGACATCGTCGTGCAGCGGCCGCACCGGCTCGACCCCGCCTTCGGTCAAGGTGCGGATCACGGCATCAAGGCCGGTCTCGGCCCGGCTGGCCTTCGGATTGACCAGGAACAGCGCCCGGCGCGCGATCATCGCATCGCGGCAACCGCTGCCCGGCGCTCCGGCGCGCCGGACAGCTCGTCGATGATCGGGCAGTCCGGGTCATGGTCGCCGGGGCACTGACGCACCAGCCTGCCCAGGCTCTCGCGCAGCGCCCCCAGCTCGCGGATCTTGGCGTCGATCTCGCCGATGCGGGCCGCGGCCACCGCCTTCACCTCGGAGGAGCAGCGCGTCGGGTCCTCGTACAGCGACAACAGGGCGCGGCACTGCTCGATCGAGAAGCCGAACTCGCGCGACCGGCGCAGGAAGCGCAGCACCTCCACCGTATGGGGGCAGTAGTCGCGGTAGTTGTTGTCGCGCCGGTCGGGGCGGACCAGCCCGATCTCCTCGTAATAGCGGATGGTCTTCGCCGGCAGGCCCGAACGCCGCGCCGCCTCGCCGATGTTCATCGCCGTCGTCTCTCCCTCGTCCCGCGCAGTGGATCAAATCGGGCGCCCGCTGCCAAGCGCCCGATGCGAGCTGCCGGCGGGGCGAGGATGAGAACAAATTCCGCTGCTCGTTGTTCCGGTGCGGCGGGGTCAGGACAGGCCTTCGCTCTGCGCCAGCAGCGGCTCCTTCTCCGCCATCGGCGCATCGGGCCGCAGTGCCATCACCTTCTTCCGCGCCAGCGCCCAGCCGACCAGGAGGCCGAGGCCGATCAGCGGCAACGCCGCGACGGTGAACGACCCGACCGGATAATCCAGCGCCATCAGCACCAGCACGCCCAGGAGGAAGACCAGGGTCAGCCAGGTGCTGACCGGCGCGCCCGGCATGCGGAAGGCGACCGGGTCGGCCTCGCCCCGCCGGATCGCGCGGCGCAGCATCAGCTGGCAGACCAGGATGAAGGCCCAGGTGCTGATGATGCCGAGCGAGGCGATGTTCAGCACGATCTCGAACACCTGCGACGGCACGACATAGTTCAGGACCACGCCGACCGCGTAGATCGCGACCGTCACCAGGATGCCGGCATAGGGCACCTTCCTGGCGTTCATCCGCGCCACGAAGTCCGGCGCCGAGCCGCCCATCGCCAGCGAGCGCAGCACCCGCCCGGTGGAATAGAGGCCGGAGTTCAGGCTGGACAGCGCCGCGGTCAGCACGACGATGTTCATGATCGTGCCGATGCCGGGCACGCCGAGCGCGCCGAAGAAGGTGACGAAGGGGCTGGTGCCGGCCCGGTACTCGGTCCAGGGCAGCAGCAGGACCAGCAGGACGACCGAGCCGACATAGAACAGGGCGATGCGCCAGATCACGCTGTTGATCGCCCGCGGCAGGATCTTGCGCGCCTCCTCGGCCTCGCCCGCGGCGGTGCCGATCAGCTCGATCCCGGCATAGGCGAAGACCACGCCCTGGATGATCACCACGGCGGGCAGGATGCCGTGCGGGAAGATGCCGCCGTTCTCGGAGACGAGCTGCAGCCCCGGCGCATGGCCGGCCACCTCCATGCCGCTGCCGAGAATGATGGTGCCGATCACGAGGAACAGCACCAGCGCCGCGACCTTGATCAGCGAGAACCAGAACTCCATCTCACCGAACCACCGCACCCCGACCAGATTCATCACCGTGACGATGCCCAGCGCGCCCAGCGCGAACAGCCATTGCGGCACGTCGCCGAACACCGGCCAGTACTTCATGTACAGGGCGACCGCGGTGATATCGACGATGCCGGTCATCGCCCAGTTCAGGAAGAACATCCAGCCGGCGACGAAGGACGCCTGCTCGCCCAGGAACTCCCGCGCATAGGAGACGAAGCTGCCGGAGGTCGGGCGGTGCATCACCAGCTCGCCCAGCGCGCGCAGGATCAGGAAGGAAAAGAAGCCGCAGACCAGATAGACCAGGGCCAGGGCGGGTCCGGCCAGCTGCAGCCGGCCGCCGGCGCCGAGGAACAGCCCGGTGCCGATGGCGCCGCCGATGGCGATCATCTGCACCTGCCGGGATTTCAGGCCTTTGTGATAGCCCTGTTCGTGGGAGTCGAGCCAGGCTCGCTTGTCTTGGGCGGGGTGGCGGGCGGCGGCGGATGCCGGCGGGGTGATCTTGGTCACTCTGTTGTCCGCTCTTGTTTCTGGGATTTTGTTCTTGCTTGTGCCGCGGGTGCGCGGAAGGGAGCGGGACGCTAGGTGGATCCGGATGGGCTGTCAATGCAGCCACACAATGTCGGCCCTGTCATCGCCGAAAATCTCAGAAATCCGGCCGGCTTCCCGAACGAAACATCAATTTTGCGTCGAAACCGCCGCACTCGAATCGATCGCTGATCTTGATCCGATCTGGACTCATCGATTGGGCCCATCTGGATCTAACGGTTCGGTCCAACGACTGCTAAATCCCCTTTATTGCGTTGCCGCTTCGCGGCGAAAGCAGTGCCGGAAGGAGGACTCTGTGCAGCTATATTCAATTTGAGAAAAAATATCTGCGAATTGGCGTCTGGGCGGTCTCGGGGAGGTGTGTTCTCCGTCTCTGCAGTTCCCGCCCCAGCAGGAGGTGGGCATGCATTCGGATCAAGATGCGAGGGACGCTTCCGTCTCTTTCGCCGGTGCGACGGAACTGCAGCTCGAGACCACCGGCGATCATTCTGCGCAGGCGGGTTCCGCAGCCGGCAGCGGCATCATCGCGGTCATCGACGGCCGGACGCTTGGTCGGGAGGTCCTGGCCCGGGCGCTCGAAATACTCGATGGACGCCGCACAATCCGCTCCTTCTCCAATACGATGAGTGGCTGATCGACGAGACACGGCACGAAACCGCAGCGATCCTGCTCGGGATCGGCGGCGCGGCCGGCGATGATCCGGATGTCCTGGACGATCTGCGCCGCCTGGCGCAGCGCCACCCCGACATCCCGGTGATCGTCACGGGCGACAGGGAAGAATCCGCCCAGGTGCTCGCCATCCTGTCGTGTGGCGCCCGCGGCTACATCCCGACCAGCGTCAGCTTGAGCGTGGCGATGGGGGCCTTGTCGCTCGCCGTGGCCGGAGGCGTGTTCGTGCCGGCGAGCACGCTCCCGCGCGCCGGCGGCCCGGACCGGAAGCGATCGGCGGAACCTGAGATGCGGTTCGGCCTCACCGAGCGGCAGAGGGCGATCGCGGATGGAATCTCCCGCGGGAAGCCGAACAAGATCATCGCCTATGAGCTGAACCTGTGCGAGAGCACGGTGAAGGTGCATATCCGCAGCATCATGAAGAAGCTGCAGGCCCGGAATCGCACCGAGGTCGCTTTCAAGCTGCACGCGGCCCGGTCGTGACGGACGCGCCCGTCGGATCGACGTCGTACGGCGCGCCTTCAGGCGCGGGCGGTGCTAGGACCTGAGCGACTCCATCAGCCAGCTCCGGAACCGGATGACGTCAGGCCGGCGCCAGCGGGCGGGGGTGGAGACCAGCCAGTAGCCGAGGCCGGCCTCGATGGTGTCGGGCAGGGCCCGGACCAGCCGGCCGGATTGCAGCGCATCCTCGACCAGCAGCGGCCAGGCCAGCCAGACGCCGTGGCCGGCCAGGGCGGCCTCGACCGCCAGCGACGCGTCGGGGAAGCGCCGGCGCGGATGGCCGGCCAGGGCGGCGGGACCGCCGGCCGCCAGCCAGGAATCCCAGCCGAACAGACTCTGCTCGTCCTCGATCAGCGGCACCGCGGCGGCCTGTCCGGGATCGGCCAGGGCGGCGGCGACCGAAGGGGTCGCGACCGCCAGCAGCGGCTGCGGCGCCACCAGCTCGGCCCTGAGGCCGAGCTGGTGGCCGCGGCCGAAACGGATGCCGAGATCGATGTCCTCGCGGTCGAACTCGACCAGCCGGCTGGTGGTCACCAGCCGCACCTCCAGCTCGGGATGGCGCGCGGCGAGGCCGACCAGCCGCGGCACCAACCATTTCGCGGCGAAGGCCAGGCCGCAGGTGACGGTCACGGCTCCACGCTCCTGCGCCGTCGCCTCCTCGACCGCCGCGGCGATGCGCTGGAAGCCTTCGCTCAGTCCCGGCAGTAGGCGGCGGCCGGCCGCGGTCGGTGTCAGACCGCTCTCGCCGCGCTCGAACAGGCCGAGGCCCAGCTGCTGCTCCAGCCCGCGCAGCCGATGGCTGACCGCGCTCGGGGTCACGCCCAGCGCCGCCGCGGCGCGGGACAGCGAGCCGAGCCGGCCCACCGCCTCCGCCGCCTGCAGCGCGTTCAGGGAGGGCAGGGACATCGCGGCCTCCTAAGATTTTCTCAATAGCGATTGAGGACATCTCGATTGGATCGGGGCGGCTTGCAACCGAATTATGCCTCGACGCCGCTGAACCCAGCTCAACCACAATCCGCCGATGACCGCTCCGCGCACTCTCCTCTTCTACTTGGTCGATGTCTTCGCCGAGGAGCCCCTGGCCGGCAATCCGCTGGCCGTGGTGCCGGAGGCGGACGGGCTGGACGAGGCCCTGCTGCGCCGGATCGCGCGCGAGCTGAACCAGTCGGAAACGACCTTCCTCCTTGCGCCGACGGCGTCTGGAGCCGCTTCCCGGCTGCGCTCCTTCACCCCGGCGGGGGCCGAAGTCTCGGGTGCCGGCCACAATTCGCTCGGCGCCTGGTGGTGGCTGGCGGAATCGGGGCGCCTCGGCCCGCTCGGCGACGGCCTCGCGCTGGCGCAGCAGCTCGGCGGCCGGGTCCTGCCGGTCGCGGTCGAGGCGCGGGCCGGGGCGCTGCAGGCGATCGGCCTGACCCAGGGCGCGCCGCAGGCCCTGGCGCAGCATCCCGATCCCGCGGCGCTGGCGGCGGCTCTGGGTCTGCCGAGCGATGGGCTGCGCTCCGGGGCGCGGGTCGTGTCGACCGGCGCGCCGCATCTCCTGATCCAGGCCCGCGACCGCGCGGTGGTGGCGGCGGCCCATCCCGATGCCGCCCGGCTGCTGGCCGAGCTGCGCCGGGTCGCGGCCCAGGGCTGCTATCTCTACAGCCTCGACCCCATCGACCCCGCGGCCGCCGCCCATGCCCGCTTCTTCAACCCGACCGTCGGCCTGTGGGAGGATCCGGCGACCGGCAGCGCCGCCGGCCCGCTGGCCTGGCATCTCGCCGAACGCAGGCTCGTGCCGGCTTCCGGCGAGGTCGTGATCGAGCAGGGCCACGCGCTCGGCCGGCCCAGCCGCATCGCCGTCCGGCTCGGCGACGGCCGGGTCGAGCTGCGCGGCCGCTGCGTCACCGTCGCCGGCGGCACGCTGCGCCTCTGACACCAGACCGGAAAGGACAGACCATGATCGGAACGCGCATCTTCACCGGCTCGCCCTATGAGGACCGGGCCGGCTACGCCCGGGCGGTGGTGGCGGATGGCTGGGTCTTCGTCTCCGGCACCACCGGCTTCGATCCGACCGACTTCTCCTTCCCGGAGGATGTCGAGAGCCAGTGCGAGAACTGCTTCCGCAACATCGCGTGGGCGCTGGGCCAGGCCGGCGCCGGGCTCGAGCATCTGGTGCGGGTGGTGATCTACGTCGCCAGCCAGGCGGAGTTCGAGCGCATCGTGCCGATCATCCGCCGCCACTGCGACGCGGCGCGGCCGGCCAATACCACGATCTTCGCCCAGATGGTACAGCCGCATATGCGGGTCGAGATCGAGGCGACGGCGCGGCTGCCGCAGGCGGAGTAAGGAAGGCGTCTCACGGGACCTGCTTGCGGACTCCCGACATCGTCATTGCGAGCGCAGCGAAGCAATCCAGGGCCGCAAGAGCGGAGGCATGGATTGCTTCGTCGGCTTCGCCTCCTCGCAATGACAGTGAGGGACGGACCGGCAGAGATGCAGGGCCCGAGCCGTCGTCCGCGGCGCCGGTCAGCCGCGCGGGGCGTGCTTGTTCAGGATCCGCTGCAGGGTGCGGCGGTGCATCTTCAGGCGCCGCGCCGTCTCCGACACGTTGCGGTCGCACTGCTCGAACACGCGCTGGATGTGCTCCCACCGCACCCGGTCGGCCGACATCGGGTTCTCCGGCGGCGGCGGCAGCTTCTCGCCGGGGTTCAGGAGGGCCGCCTCGATCTGGTCGGCGTCGGTCGGCTTGGCCAGATAATCGACGGCGCCGGCCTTCACCGCGGCCACCGCGGTGGCGATGTTGCCGTAACCCGTCAGCATGATCACCCGGCTGTCCGGCCGCGCCTCGTGCAGCACCGGCACGATGTCGAGGCCGTTGCCGTCGCCGAGCCTGAGATCCAGCACCGCGAAGGCGGGGGCGACGCGGCGGGCCAGGTCGATGCCGGTGGCCAGGCCGTCGGCCGTCACCACCTCGAAGCCCCGCTTCTCCATGGCGCGGGCCAGGCGGGTGCGGAAGGCGACATCGTCATCGACGATCAAGAGGCTCTTGGCCGCGTCGCGCGCCGGCAGCGGCGCCGGCTGGTCGGGGGTCGAGGTGGCAGGGGAGATGCTCATGCCCAGGTCCTTTCTTTCCTCTCAAATTTGTGTCGCGGCCACGCAACTGCAATAACCGCGCCCCCTTGCGGGCCATTCGAGAAGGACAGATGAGCCCCGCTGTGCTCGAGCAGCGTGGCTGCGATGAAGATGCCGAGCCCCATATGGTCGCTGTCCTCGCCGCGGCCCGACACATAAGGCTCGCCCAGCCGGCCCAGCAGCGCCGGCGGGAAGCCGGGGCCGTCGTCGACGATCCTCAGCACCACCGTCTTCGGCCCGTATTCGGCGCTGATCTCGACCTTGCTGCGGGCGAATTGCAGCGCGTTCTGGATCAGGTTGCCCAGGCCGTGGATCAGCTCCGGCGTCCGCCGCAGCATCAGCGCCTGGCCCGGCGGGCCCTCGGCGGCGGTGATGGTGAGGCGGCGGTTGTCAGCGTGCAGATAGGTCTCGGCCGCCGCCCCCGCCAGCGCCGGCAGGGTCATCAGCCGGAACGGGTCCTCGTCGTCCGGCTCCGGCCGCCGCGCCAGCTCGGTCAGGATGTCCCGGCAGCGGTTCACCTCCTGCTCCAGGAGGGCGATGTCCTCGGCCATCGGGCTGTCGGCCGGCACGTCGCGCCGCATCTCCCGCGCGATCAGGGTGATGGTGCCGAGCGGCGTGCCCAGCTGATGCGCCGCCGCCGCGGCCAGGCCGCCCAGCAGCGAGATCCGCTGCTCCCGCTCCAGCGCCATCTGGGTGGCGCCGAGCGCGTCCGATACCTGCCGGGCGTCGGCTGCGACCTGCCAGACATAATGCGAGATGAAGATGATCGCGATCCCCATCGCCAGGCCGACGCCGAGATGGTAGGGCCAGCCGCTGGAGGGCATGCCGCCCGGCAGCGGGTAGTGCCAGAAGGCCAGCAGCACCACGCCGGCGATGGCCAGGCCAGTCAGCGTCACCGTGCTGCGGTAGCTGAGCAGGGTGGCCGAGACCGTCAGCGGCGCCAGCATCAGCACCACGAAGGGGTTCAGGAGGCCGCCTGTGAGGAACAGCAGCGCCACCAGCTGGCACATGTCGTAGCCGAGATAGAGCGCCGCGTCCCGCTCCACCAGCCGCATCCGCCACTTGCCCTGGACCATGGCGGCGACGTTCAGCGCCACCGAGATGGCGACGATCGCCAGCGACGGCCACAGCGGCAGGGCATAGCCCAGCCAGTAATGCACGAACAGGATGGTGGCGGCCTGGCCGGCGACGGCGACCCAGCGGATCTTGATCAGGGTGATCTGGCTGATCCGCGCCCTAAGGCGCCGGCCCGGCACCGCGTCCGGCGCCTCGGGCAGCGGGCGCGTCAGGGCGTCCCGACCGGCCTCCGCCGGGCCGATGCCGGCCCCCTGGTCGTTTTCCGGCCTCTGGTCATTTTTGGACTGGCCGTCCATTCTCGCTCCATGCTCTCCGACGGCGTCATCATAGCGGAGCGCCTGACCAAGCGCTTCCACCGCAGCGCCGCGCCCGCGGTCGACGGCATCTCCTTCGCGGTGCCGCGCGGCGCCACCGTGGCCCTGCTCGGCGGCAACGGGGCGGGCAAGACCACCACGATCTCGATGCTGCTCGGCCTCTTGCTGCCGTCCGGCGGCCGCATCACCGTGCTGGGCCACGACATGGCCCGGAACCGATACGCCGTCCTGCCCCGGATGAACTTCTCGAGTCCCTATGTCGATCTGCCGCACCGGCTGACGGTGCGCGAGAACCTGGCGGTTTATGCCCGGCTCTACGGCGTGCGCGACCGCCGCCGCCGCATCGCCGAGCTGGCGGAGATGCTGGACCTGACCGGATTCATCGACCGGCCGTCCGGTAAATTGTCCGCCGGGCAGAAGACCAGGGTGGCGCTGGCCAAGGCGCTGGTCAACACGCCCGAGCTGCTGCTGCTCGACGAGCCGACCGCCTCGCTCGACCCCGATACCGGCGACTGGGTGCGCGGCATGCTGGAGCGCTACCGGGCCGAGCGCGGCGCGACCATCCTGCTGGCCAGCCACAACATGGCCGAGGTCGAGCGGCTGTGCGACCACGTGCTGATGATGAAGGCCGGGAAGATCGTCGACCAGGGCTCGCCCGGCCAGCTCATCGCCCGCTACGGCCGCACCGATCTCGAGGAGGTGTTCCTCGACATCGCCCGCAGCCGGGGCGCGCTGGGGGAGGCGGCGCAATGACCGAGACCACGATCTCTGCCTCTCCTCCTGCGCCGCGCGGCTCCGCGGGAGGCCGGATCGCGGCGGTGATGCTGCGCCACCTCTACATCCTGCGCGGCTCCGTGCCGCGTCTGATCGAGCTGATCTACTGGCCGACGGTGCAGATGGTGGTCTGGGGCCTGATCACCGAGAGCCTGGCGCCATCGATGAACTGGCAGGCCCAGGCCGCGGGCGTGCTGATCTCGGCGGTGCTGCTGTGGGACCTGCTGTTCCGGGCCCAGCTCGGCATGTCGATCTCCTTCCTCGAGGAGATGTGGAGCCGCAATCTCGGCCATCTCTTCGTCAGCCCGCTGCGGCCCTGGGAGTGGGTGACGTCGCTGATGGCGATGAGCCTGATCCGGACCCTGATCGGGGTGGTGCCGGCGGCGCTCCTGGCGATCCTGCTGTATCACTGGAACGTCTTCTCGCTCGGCCTGCCGCTGCTCGCCTTCTTCGTCAACCTGATCGTCACCGGCTGGGCCATCGCGCTGGTGGTGCTGGCGCTGATCCTGCGCTACGGCATGGGGGCGGAAGGGCTGGCCTGGGCGGTCGTCTTCGCCATCTCGCCGATCAGCGCGATCTACTACCCGGTCTCGGTGCTGCCCGGCTGGCTGCAGGGCATGGCCCTGGCGCTGCCGCCCGCCCATGTGTTCGAGGGCATGCGCGGCCTGCTGCACGGCCAGGGCTTCGCCATGGGCCATTTCCTCGCCGCGGTCGGCCTGAACGTGATCTGGCTCGCCCTCGGCTGCGCCGCGTTCCTCTGGGGCTTCCGCATCGCCCGCGACCGCGGCTCGCTTCTGCAGCAGGGGGAGTAGGGCCGGCGCTCAGCCCGCCGCCAGCCCCAGCCCGGCGCGCGCGATCCGGCAGGCGTCGTCGCCCGGCACGCAATCGCGGCAGACCGCCGGCCGGTCGGCATAGACCGCGCAGCGGGTGGACCGGCCGACCTCACCCTCCAGGGCCGAGCAGCGGTCGCCGTCGCAGCGCATCGCCGCCGAGGCAGCGTCCCGGTAGCGGCGGGGAACGCGCTCGATCTCTGCCGGGCTCTCGGTCCAGAACCGCGGCCAATCGCGGGAGAAGGCGCAGCAGGCGCCGCAGGACCGGCAATCCAGCGCCGCGGCTTCGGCGGGGGCCATCCCGTCCATATCAGCCCCGGCCGCCGTCAGGCGCCGCGTCGCCTGCGCGGGGAAGGTCCCTCGGCGTCGGTGCCGCGCGGCACGTCGGCGAGATCGGCCTCGGGCACCATGCGCTCCTCCGTACCGAGCACGCTGCGGACCCGATAGAGCCGGCCGGCGGATTCGCTCGGGTAATGCGCCACCACCGTGTAGGGGCCGGAGCCTGCGGTGCCGGGGCCGGTCCGGCGCCAGATGTAGACGGTGCTGCCAACGGCATATCGGTTGTCGTTCATTCCTGCATTTCTGCGCCCGCGAGGAGCGCGGTGAGGGGGCGGGCCTGCCATGGCGGCGCGGCCGTGATCCGCGGGACGCGTCCGGCTGCGGGTGCGATCCGTCGCCGCGGCCACCCTGCGCATCCAGCGCCCAATAAATTCCGAGAAGAGATAGCCTAGAGCGAATCCAGGGTTCTGTCTGCAGAAATCCTCCGGTCGAGCCTCTTCAGGCGCATCCCAAGATGCCGCTGGATGCCGCGACAGTTTAGTTTTCTGCGTCGGGCTGGAAATTGGCGGGCCGGCAGGCCCATAAGGGCCGGCTGTCGCGAAATATTATCTGGCCAAGGCGGAGCGGCGGCGCCATGCTGGTCGCTGAACCGACAAGGAATTGCAACATGACGGCAGGTGACGGCCGCCCCTCGACGCGCGGCGGGGATCCGGGCTCGGCGAGCGCGGTGGAACGGCAGGCCCGCGAGGCGCGCCAGGATGCGGAACGCTATGCGCGGCGCGGCAACAAGGCCATGTATGCGATCTCGCTGCAGGCCGCGCAGGAGCTCGAGGCCGCGGCAGCGGCCCATCGCGCCCAGCCGCCGAAGGACCGCCGCTGACACGAAGGGGCCGGCCCGGCCGAGGGAGACGATGGCGTTCTACAAGCTTTACCCGCGCGACTGGAACGACGAGAGCTGGCGCGGCGAGACCCGGTCCGTGCTGATCGTCCGGGCCGGAAGCGAGGCGGAGGCGCGGGCCACTGCCAGCGCCTGGGACAGGACCTCCGACCACGCCGAGCAGGCCCGGTGGTCGCGGCGCTGGGCCTCGTCGGACGTGACCCGCTGCATGGAGCTGGCTGCGGAGGGCGAGCCGGAGGTCCTGCTGGCCGGGCGGGGACGCGCGCCGGGGTCCTGACGGCGGCCGCCCGGCGGGTTGTCCTTGCCATCGCGGCGACGCTCCTTCATCCTGGGCCGGTCATTCTGGTGCGAAAGCCCGGCCTGCCTTTGGTTGCAGCCAGGATCGCTGCCTTCTCGGCAACCGTCTGATGCGCCGCGCAATTCCGCGCGGGGCAACCCCATGCCTAGGAGGCAGAACGATGCCCATCGGCACCGTGAAATGGTTCAACAGCACCAAGGGTTTCGGCTTCATTCAGCCGGAGAACGGCGGCGCTGACGTCTTCGTCCACATCTCCGCCGTCGAGCGCGCCGGCCTGCGGGGCCTGAACGAAGGCCAGAAGATCTCCTACGAGGAGCAGCGCGATCCCAAGCGCAACAAGACCTCGGCGGAGAATCTGAAGGCCGTCTGATCCACCCCTGATGCTCCGCGTCGAGGGCCGTCCGGACCCGTCCGGGCGGCCCTTGGTCGTGGGGCTAACCAAGGCGCGCCGCGCCGCGGGAATGGAGGGCCGCGATGCCGTTCAAGCCGAACTACAACCAGCAGCGCAACGATCGCAGTCGCGCCAAGGAACAGAAGAAGCAGGAAAAGCTGCAGCGCCGGGAGGAGGAGACCGCCCGCCGCAAGGCCGCCCGGGAGGGCGAGGCAGCGTCGCCGGACGACGAGACCGAGCCGTCCTGACCAGAACCGTCACCGGAGAGCCGCGATGGCCCGGAAGAAGCAATCCAACGACAGCACCTTCGTGCTGTTCGATGTCGTCTACCAGGACGGCTCCTTGAGCTCGAACCGCAAGGTTCCGCGGACCGAGGCCGACGGGCTGGACGGCGACGCTCCCGTCCGCGCCTTCATCGAGGCCCAGGACCGCAAGATCGCGGAGATGTCGGGCCGGCCCCGCGGCCCGATCAAGACCCTGAGCCGGTCGCCGGGACAGTAGCCCCCGCCGCGCCGACCCTCACCCTTCCGCCAGCACCCGCCGGGCGACGGCGAGGTCGATATTGCCGCCGGTCAGGATCAGGCCGACGCGCCGGCCCCGCATCCGCTCGCGCTCCTGCAGCAGCGCCGCCAGGGGTGCCGCGGCGGCGCCTTCGGCCAGGTTGTGGGTGTCGGTCCAGTAGGCGCGCAGGGCCGCGGCGATCTCCTCGTCGGTCACCCGGACGATCCGCTCGGCGCCGGCACGGATGATGGCGAAGGCCCCGGGGTCCGGCACCCGGCAGGCGACGCCGTCGGCGAAGGTGTCGGCGGTCTCGGTCGTCACCACCCGTCCGGCCTCGACCGACAGCGCCATCGCCGGCGCCTCGGTGGAGACGACGCCAACGATCCGGGTCCTCAGGCCAAGCAGGTCGCGGGTGCGGATCAGGCCGCAGATGCCCGACCCCATGCCGATCGGCACATAGACGGTGTCGAGCTCCGCCACCGCCCGGAACAGCTCCAGCGCATAGGTCGCGGCACCGCGCATCAGGTCCGGATGGAAGGCCGGAGCCATCTCCAGCCCGCGCTCCCCGGCCAGCCGCCGGGCGTGATCGTAGGCCTCGTCGAAGTCGCGGCCGTGCTCCACCAGCTCCGCCCCGAAGGCGCGCATGGCGGCGTTCTTCTCGACCGAGTTGCCGTGCGGCACGACGACGGTGACGGCGAGGCCGGTGCCGCGCGCGGCGAAGGGCAGGCTCTGGCCGTGATTGCCGCGCGTCGCCGTGACGATGCCGCGGATCTCCGGCCGGCGGCGGCGCAGCGCATCGATATAGACGATGCCGTTGCGCGCCTTGTAGGCGCCGGTCGGCGTGTGGTTCTCGTGCTTGACCCAGACCTCGCAGCCCGTGCGTGCGGCCAGCAGCGGCCAGGCGAATTGCGGCGTCGGCGGCATGGCCGCGTGCACCACACGGGCGGCGGCGTCGAGATCGGACAGGTCGAACATGGTCGGCGCTCCGGTCGGCAGCGAAGATTGCCAGCATCCGGGCTGCCGATTGTCCCGGTCAACCGGGACATTGTCTGGAGACAAGCGAGACGTCTCTGGGCTCTCAGAACGGCAGCAGCGAGTCCCTCAGCGTATCGCGCAGCGAGAACACCGTGCCTTCGTCGCGATAGGGGATATGGCGGCCGGCGCTCAGGAACACGCCCTCGACCCGCCATTTCAGCTCGCCGCGGCGGCCGATCGTCGCCAGCTGGTCGACCAGGCCGAGGCCGGAGCCGCGCAGCGGCACCACGACCTCCTGCTCGCCGCGGGCCGGCAGCAGGAAGGGACGGTTGCTGCGGCCGCTGCCGAACTCCCGCCCGTTCAGCTCGATCGTTGCGGTCATGGCGTCGACCTGCAGTCCGGTGCCCGCCTGCTCCTCGACCCACAGCAGCGCCTCCCAGCGCTGCTCGAACATCGTGGCGTCCACGGGCCGCAGGTCGACGATGCGGACCCGGGGCGGCGGCGGGCCGAGGAGCGGCGCGGCGCAGCCGGCGAGCACCCCCGCGGGCAGAAGGGCGAGGAGGCGGCGGCGTGAGGTCTGTCGGCTCATGATCCCCGAGGCTCGGCGGCGAATCTGTCAGCGACATGGCATCGGCGGCGGGGCTCGGCTAGCCTCGGCCGATCTTGTTTCGCCTTGGGGAGGGATCATGGCACCGACGGACCGCCCGTCCTGCATCGCGCATTGGACCGAGATCGAAGGGCCGGACGACCATACCTACCGCGGCGACGACGAGCGGCTCAGCATCGGCGCGCCCTTCGGCCGGCATTTCGGCCTGACCCGCATCGGCATCCATCACGAGCGGCTGCCGCCCGGGCGCCGCACCTCCTACCCGCATGCCGAGAGCCATGAAGAGGAGTTCGTCTACGTCATCGAGGGCACGCCCGATGTCTGGCTCGACGGCGTGCTGCACCGCCTCGAGCCCGGCGACGCGGTCGGCTTCCCGGCCGGCACCGGCCAGTGCCACACCTTCATCAACAACACCGAGTCCGAGGTGCGGCTGCTGGTCGTCGGCGAGACGTCGAAGCCGGAGAACCGCATCTATTATCCGCGCAACCGGGAACGGAAGCCGATGCGGACCGACTGGTGGGACGACGTACCGCCACGCCCGATGGGCGACCATGACGGCCTGCCGGACAAGGTCCGGGCCCGGAAGGCAGGCAAGGCATAGGCCGCCGGCTCTCCGCTCACCGTACGGCGACCTGCACCCTGTGGATCGCGTTGCGCGCCCCCTCTTCCGGCTGTGTCGCCCCCTCGGCGTCGAAGGCGCGGGCACAGAGCTGCAGGGTGCCTCGATCGGCGGGCTGCCACGGCAACGAAAAGCGCTGCCAGGCCCAGCCGCGCCTCGGCTCGAGGGCCGCCTGCCGATAGCTCGTGCCGCCATCGACGCTGATCTCGACGCGCGCGATGCCGCGGAAGGACCAGCTCCAGCCCCAGATCTCGGCGGGCTCGTCCGCCGCAACCACCGTGTCGGGCGCCGGCGCCACGATGATCGCCTCCGGTGCGATCGCCCAGACCGGGCGCCGCGCAGGCCTGCCGGCGGCGATGTCCGCCGCGTCGCTCGCATCGTTGTAGAGGGTGGTCGCGAAGAGACCGTCCGCCCGATCCTCGGCGAGGTGCAGCCGCCACAGCCATTTGACGCTGTTGGTGCCGTAATAGCCGGGAATGACGAGCCGCGCCGGACACCCGTGCTCGGCGGGCAATGACGCGTCGTTGAGCTCATAGGTGATGAGGACACCGCCTGCCGACAGCCGCTCGAGCGGCAGGTCCTTGAGGTACCAGTCGCAGGCGGTTCCCGCGAAGTCGCCGCCGTCGAGCCCGTAGGACCAGAGAAACCGTGCCCTCGGGTCGACACCGATCTCGTCGAGCAGCGAGGCGAGATCAACGCCGCCCCAGCGGACATTGGCGACGCGGCGGGTCGGCACGTGCGGCTCGAAAGGGCTGCCGCAGCATTGGTGCACCGCCTCCACCACCGTCTTCGGGCGGGCCTTCAGATCGTCCAGACCGAGCGTGAGGGCCCGTCCGACCAGCCCGTCGATCCGGAGCGACCATGACTGGGGCTCGATATGGGGAATGCCGAGATGAGCGATGACCGGGAGGTCGTCCGTGGAGGTCACCGGATCCGTCATCCCGTGCGGCGGGAGCTTGATGCGACGGACGCCCTCCGCCGGCTCCATCGGCGGTCGCGCCGGCGCGGCGACATGGGTGTGATTGCGGTTCGGGGGCATGGCTCGCCTGCTTCAGTTGATGCGAGTCATGCGAATTGTAGTCTGCGATCAGCGAACCCGCTGTGACCTCGGTCTCTCGGGCCGTCGCCGCGGCGCCCGCTCACCCCATCGGCGGCTGCTCGCGCACCTCGATGCTGCCCATGGCGGCCATCGGCGATTTCGCGGCGATGGCGACGGCCTCGTCCATGTCGCGGGCCTCGAGCAGGATGAAGCCGCCGAGATGCTCCTTGGTCTCGGCATAGGGGCCGTCGGTGACCGAGAGTTTCTCGTCCCGGCGGCGAACGATCCGGCCGGTCTCCGGCGCGGCCAGCGGGCCGCAGGCGATGATGTGGCCGCTGCGGCGGTATTCGTCGTCATAGGCCATGCAGCGGCGCGTGAGGTCGCGGCCTTCCTCGGGCGACAGCCGGCCGGTCAGGGCGGGGTCGACATGGACAATCAGCAGATAGCGCATCCCGGGCCTCCGTTGGTTCCGCCCCCTGGTCGTCCGGCAGACGCGAACATCGACATCGCGCCGTGTTCCGCGAGCCGACACCTCCGGTGATGCGAAGGCAAGGATTCAAACGAAATGATATTAATATATTGTCGCCGAAACCTTTAAATGATATTCTAAAGGTTACGATAACACTATATGCACAGATCGGATCTCCCGTTGTGCGCTCGAAATCTGCGCGCTCCGCGGCCGGATCTGTTGCATCCGCGAAACACGATCCCACAAACCGGCGAGTTTTGTTCGCCCATCAGATCGTGCTTCGCGCAATGAGGCGGGCTGAGGGCCTGCGCGGAGCAATCACGAGTCGTTGAGGGGGCATACCCCCTTTTTGTCTGCGCGGATCCACTCGCGCGGCTGCCGAGGTCTGTATCGCCCGGACAGCGAACCGCGTGGTCGCGCCGGTGAGACATCCGCCATTCATCGAAGTGATTGAATGGGAGGAAACCATGGTTGCCATCTTCGGCACTCTCGGAAACGACGTCCTCTTCGGATCGGCCGTCGCCGACATCATCTGGGGGCGCGGCGGCAACGACAGCATCTTCGGCCTCGCCGGTAATGATGTCCTGATCGGCGGCGCCGGCAACGACACCCTCAACGGTGGTCTCGGTGCCGACACCCTGATCGGCGGCGACGGCAACGACACCTATATCGCCGACAACGGCGCGGACGATGTCATCGAAGGCGGGACCGGGATCGATACGGTCAACGCCTCAGTCTCCTTCAGCATCGCGGCCGATGCGCTGGTCGAGAACCTCACCCTGCTCGGCGGCGCGCTGGTCGGTGTCGGCAACGCCCTCGGCAACGTGATCCAGGGCAATGCCGCGAACAACACGCTGAGCGGCCTGGGCGGCAACGATACCCTTCTCGGCCTCGGCGGCAACGACAACCTGAACGGGGGCGAGGGCAATGACCGGCTCAATGGTGGCGCCGGAGCCGACCTGATGACCGGGGGCAACGGCAACGACACCTATGTCGTCAATGCCGCCGGCGACAATGTGAACGAGACCGGCACCGGGATCGATACGGTCGAGAGTTCGATCAACTTCAGCCTGGCCGGCGACGCACTGGTCGAGAACCTGACCCTGCTCGGCGGCGCGTTGGTCGGCATCGGCAACGGCCTCGGCAATGTGATCCGGGGCAATGCCGCGAACAACACGCTGAGCGGCCTGGGCGGCAACGATACCCTTCTCGGCCTTGGCGGCAATGACAGCCTGAACGGGGGCGAGGGCAACGACCGGCTCGACGGCGGCGCCGGCGCCGACCTGATGACCGGGGGCAACGGCAACGACACCTATGTCGTCAATGCCGCCGGCGACAATGTGAACGAGACCGGCAGCGGAATCGACACGGTCGAGAGCTCCATCAACTTCAGTCTCGTCGGCGACGCACTGGTCGAGAACCTGACCCTGCTCGGCGGCGCGCTCGTCGGCACGGGCAACGGCCTCAGCAACGTGATCCGGGGCAATGCCGCGAACAACACGCTGAGCGGCCTGGGCGGCAACGACACCCTCCTCGGCCTCGGCGGCAATGACAGCCTGAGCGGAGGCGAGGGCAGCGACCGGCTCGACGGCGGCGCCGGTGCCGACGTCATGACGGGGGGCAACGGCAACGACACCTATGTCGTCGACGCCGCCGGCGACAATGTGAACGAGACCGGCACCGGAATCGACACGGTCCAGAGCTCGATCACCTTCAGCCTCGTCGCCGATGCGCTGGTCGAGAACCTGACCCTGACCGGCGGCGCCGCGATCAACGGTACGGGCAACACCCTGAACAACACCATCCTGGGTAATCTCGCCGACAACGCGCTCAGCGGCGGTCTCGGAAATGACGTCCTGTCCGGTGGCGCCGGCGACGACGACCTGCTGGGCGGCGCCGGAAACGACACCCTGTCGGGAGGTGCGGGGGTCGACGTGCTCACGGGCGGCTTCGGCTCCGACCTGATGACCGGAGGGGCGGGGCCTGACAGCTTCGTGTTCACCAGCATCGCGGACTCGCCGGTCGTCGGCTTCGACGTGATTACCGACTTCGTCGAAGCCGGCGACGTCGATTTCGTCGACCTCTCACAGATCGACGCCAACACCACGGTCGCGGGCAACCAGGCGTTCACCTTCGTGGGACTGGCCTTCCCGAACGATCCGGGCGAGGTGGGATTCGTCCAATCCGGCGGCAACACCTTCGTCCGCGGTAATGTAAACGGAGGCGCCGCGGACTTCCTGATCCGGCTGAATGGCCTGCACACCCTCACGGCGGCGGATTTCATCCTCTAACAGCCTGGTGAGTGCCCTTTGCGGAGGCCGGCGTTGCGGCCGGCCTCCTGAAGCGGGAAAGGCCCGCTCTCCTCGCCCTACTCCGGCAGCCCCGCCCGGCGCAGCGCGTCGAGATAGCGCTGCATCACCTCAGGCGGCTTCCACGGCACGCCGGCGCGGGTGCTGGCGATGGTGGCGCCGGGCGCCACGGCCAGCAGGCCGGCCAACGCCGCCTTCGCCTCCTCGGTCCGGCCCAGCGCCGACAGCGCCGCCGCCAGCAGCCGGTGGGCCACCGGGAGGGCCGGGTACAGGTGGAGCGCTTGGCGCGCCTGCTCGGCCGCTCGCTCGTCGTCGCCCTCAGCGAAGGCGGCCAGGCCGAGGAAGGCGTAACACCAGTGGTTGGCGGGGTCGCGCGGGCTCAGCCGCAGCGCCGTGTGCAGCGCCTGCCGCGCCTTCTCGCTCTCGCCCGACAGGGCGTAGTGGCCGCCGCCCAGCATATAGGCGAAGGCCAGGTTCGGGTTGATCGCCAGCGCCGTCTCCAGCCGCCGCTCGGCCTCGTCGAAGCGGCGCAGGAACAGGGCGACCATGCCCAGCACCGTCTGCGCCTCCGCGTCGCGCGGATCCAGGTCCACCGCTTGGCGCGCCATCGCGTCGGCCGCAGCCAGCGACCGGCCGGGATCGGCGCTGCGCCCGAACAGCACGTCCCAGACGTCGCACATGGTCTGGATGGAGCGGGCCCGGGCCAGGCCGGGGTCGAGGGCGATCGCCTGGGCGGCGAAGGTGCGGGCCTGGGCGCCGTCCTCCGGCGTCAGGCGCCAGGTGTGCCAGGCGGCGCGCATGACGCAGTCCCAGGCGTCCATCGCGGCCGGGTCCAGCCGCCGGGCGCGGCGCATCTCGGCGCCGATCAGCTCCGGCGCCACCACGCCGACGATGCTGTCGGTGATTTCGTCCTGCACCGCGAACAGGTCGTCGATCCGGCGGTCGTAGCGCTCGGCCCAGACATGGGCGCCGGTCACGGCGTCGATCAGCTGGGCGGTGATCCGCATCCGGTCGCCGCCCTTGCGCACGCTGCCCTCCAGCACGTAGCGGACGCCCAGCTCCGCCCCCACCTGCTTCACGTCGACCGCCCGGCCCTTGTAGGTGAAGGAGGAGTTGCGGGCGATCACCAGGAAACCGTGGTGCCGCGACAGGCCGGTGATGATGTCCTCGGCGATGCCGTCGGCGAAGTATTCCTGGTCGCGCTCGGCGCTCATGTCCTGGAATGGCAGCACCGCGATCGATGGCCGGGCCGGGGCGCCGACCGCCCCCGGCGCGGCCTCCGCGGCCCCACCCGCCGGCTCCAGCCGCACCCGGTACACCCGCACCGGCTTCTGGATGTTCTTGAGGTGCTGCTGGCCGAGGTCGTCGAAGGCCAGGTCCAGCTTGCCGATCACCTGGTCAAACACGCTGGCGGTGATCGAGATGCCGCCGGGCTCGGCCATGCCTTCCAACCGGGCGGCGATGTTGACGCCGTCGCCCAGGATGTCGTCGCCGTCGATGACGATGTCGCCCAGATTGATGCCGGCGCGGTACTGGATGCGGCGCTCGGGCGGCTGCCCGGCCTCGGCCTCGGCGACCGCGCGCTGGATCCGGACCGCGCTGTCCAGCGCGTCGACGACGCTGCCGAACTCGACCAGCATGCCGTCGCCGGTGGTCTTGACCACGCGGCCGCCATGGCTGCGCAGCGCCGGCTCGATCAGCTCGCGGCGATGCGCCTTCTGCCGGGCGATGGTGCCGGCTTCGTCGGCCTCGACATGGCGGGAATAGCCGACCATGTCGAGCGCCAGGACGGCGGCAAGCCTGCGGGTCACGCGATCGGTGCTCAAGACGGGTCTCAGCCTGGTGCGCGCGCCCGAACCTTACCGCCCGGCCCCTCAATCCGCCACCCCGTCCCGGCCCTCGATCGCCATCAGGGTCGCGGTGAGAAGCGCGACCAGCTTCTGGGTCCCGGCCGTCTCGGCGAAGACCTCCGTCTGCGCCACGGTCAGCGTCCGGCCGGCCTTGACGACGCGCCCCCGCGCCACGATGCGCTCGCCCGCCGCGGGGGCCAGGAGGTTGATCTTGAACTCGGTGGTCAGCACCCCGGCGCCCGGCGGCATGAGGGTGAGCGCGGCATAGCCTGCGGCGGTGTCCGCGATGGCCGACACCGCGCCGGCATGGATGAAACCATGCTGCTGCGACACCGAAGGGCTTGCCGACAGCGCGATGTCGACCACCCCCGGCGCGATGTGCAGGATCGATGCACCGAGGGTGCGCATCAGCCCCTGTTTTTCGAAGCTCGCCTGGATGCGGGCCCGAAAGGCCGGGTCCTTCGGGATCAATGGGCTCAAGACGGATCCGCCTTTCAGTCCTTGTTGCTGACCCCGGCCTGGGCGAAGGTCGCCATCCCCTCGTGGCAGGCCAGGGCGCCGCGCACCAGGCCGATTGCCAGCGCAGCGCCGGACCCCTCGCCGAGCCGCATGCCGAGGTCCAGCAGCGCGCTGCGGTCCAGCCGCTCCAGCAGCCGGCGGTGCCCCGGCTCGGCCGAGACATGGGCGATCTGGCAATGGTCCAGCGCGTGCCGGTCGGCAGCCCACAGCACCGCCGCCGCGGCGGTGCAGGTGTAGCCGTCCAGCAGCACCGGGATGCGCGCCATCCGCGCCGCCAGCACCGCGCCCACGATCGCCGCCAGCTCCAGCCCGCCGAGATGGCGCAGCACCTCGAACGGGTCGGTCATCGCCTTGCCGTGGGCGGCGATGCCCTTGGCCACCACCTCGGCCTTGCGCGCGAGGCCGGCGGCGTCGACGCCGGTGCCGGGGCCGACCCAGTCCGCCGGGTCGCCGCCGAAGAGGGCGCAGGCCAGGGCGGCGCCGGAGGTCGTGTTGCCGATCCCCATCTCGCCCAGGCACAGCAGGTCGATGCCCGGCTCCACCGCCATCATGCCGTAGGCCATGGCGCGGACGCAGTCGGCCTCGCTCATCGCCGGGGCGATGGTGAAGTCGGCGGTCGGGTGCTCCAGGTCCAGCTCGTAGACGCGCAGGTCGCTGTCCGCGGCCTGGCACAGCTGGTTCACCGCGGCCCCGCCGGCGATGAAGTTCTTCACCATCTGCGCCGTCACCGCGACCGGGTAGGCGGAGACGCCCTGGGCCACGGCGACGCCGTGATTGCCGGCGAACACCGCCACCCGCGGCCGGCGCAGCTGCGGCGGGTGCCGGCCCTGCCACACCGCCATCCACTCCGCCAGCTCCTCCAGCCGGCCCAGCGATCCGGGTGGCTTGGTCAGCTGGCGGTCGCGCTCGCGCACCGCCGTGCCGGCCTCCAGGTCGGGGCCCGGCAGGTGGCGCAGCAGGGCGCGGATCTCGTCGAGGGTGTCGGGCGGGGCCGAAGGCGTCTGGATTTGGCTCATAGCGGGCGTCCGGTTGCGGAAGCGCGGACCCTGCCACCAAAGCGCCCCGCCGTCAAAACCGCCTCGGTCCGAGCCGGCTGCGGCTCATTCGGCGGCCTTGGGCGCCGCCAGCCGGCGGACGAAGCCGGCGACCAGGTCGCGCAGGCCCGGCTCCTCCAGCAGGTCCAGCGCCTCTTCGGGGGCGAGCCACCGGGTCTCGCGCTCGTGGTGCTCGGGCCAGGTTCTGTGCTGCCGCTCGACCTTCAGGGGGAAGACGCTGACCTCGCAGGGCACGCTCACCCCCTCCTCCAGCCATTTGTCGTAGACGAAGCTGCCGATCGGCTTCGACCCGACCGCGCCGCGCACCCCGGCCTCCTCATAGGCCTCGCGGGCGGCGGATTTGGACGGCTTCAGCCCCTTGATCGGCCAGCCCTTCGGGATGATCCAGCGCCGCGTCTCGCGCGAGGTGACGAGCAGGATCTCGATCACGCCGTCCGGCCCGACCCGGTAGGGCAGGGCCGCGTGCTGTACGCGGACGGCTTTCCTCTTGCCCGGCATCACCTTCCTCCGCCACCGCGCCCGGCCTTGATCGGCCCGACCAAATCGGGAACCATCCAAATGTTCCCGCCGTTCCGATCATCCGGCCTCGACGCGGCCCGCCCGATCCAAGCTATGTGAAGACAAGAACGGAGGCGACTGCCTTTCGAGGCCCGAGGATGGTCCGCGGATGAGTCTTCCCATCACCCTGATCGACCTGGCCGGCTTCATCGCCCTGCTGCTGTGGGGCACGCATATGGTGCAGACGGGCATCCAGCGCACCTTCGGTCCGAAGCTGCACGCCATCCTCGGCAGCGCCTTGAAGAACCGGTTCCGGGCCTTTCTCGCCGGCATCGGCGTCACCGCGGTGCTGCAGAGCAGCACGGCCACCGGGCTGATGGTGGCGGGCTTCGCCGCCGGTGGCCTGGTGGAGCTGGTGCCGGCGCTGGCGGTGATGCTGGGCGCCAATGTCGGCACCACGCTGATCGTGCAGATCCTGTCCTTCGACGTGGCGGCCGCCGCGCCGGTCCTGATCCTGATCGGCTTCCTGCTGTTCCGCCGCGACAGCAGCACCCCGACGCATGACCTCGGCCGGGTCTTCATCGGGCTCGGCCTGATGCTGATGGCGCTGCACCAGCTGCTGACGCTGATGACGCCTTATGAGGACGCGCCGAATCTGCGCCTGCTTGTGGCCGCGATCTCGAGCGAGCCGGTGCTCGACGTGCTGCTGGCCGCCGCCTTCACCTGGGCGGTGCATTCCTCCGTCGCCACCGTGCTCCTGGTGATGTCGCTCGCCGCCAACGGCGTGGTGCCGCCGGAAGCGGCCTTCGCCCTGGTGCTGGGCGCCAATCTCGGCACCGCGATCAACCCGGTGATCGAAGGGGTGTCGGGCGACGATCCCGCCGCCCGGCGGCTGCCGGTGGGCAATCTCGTCAACCGCGCGATCGGCGTGGTCGCGGCGCTGGCCCTGCTGGGCCCGATCGGCCAGCTGATGGCGATGATCGATACCGACAGCGTCCGCGCCGTGGCCGATTTCCACACCCTGTTCAACCTGGCGCTGGCGGTCGTCTTCTTCCCGTTGCTCACGCCCTACGCGGCGCTGCTGCAGCGCCTGCTGCCGCGCCGTGTCGACCCGGCCGACCCGTCGCGGCCGCTCTATCTCGACGCGGCGGCGCGGGAGACGCCGATCGTCGCCCTCGGTGGCGCCGCGCGCGAGGCGCTGCGCCTGTCCGACGTGCTGGAATCGATGCTGCACGGCGCCCGCGACGCGCTGCACAAGGGCAACCGCAGGCTGATCGCCGAGACGCGGCGGATGGATGACGTGCTCGACCACCTCAACACCGCGATCAAGACCTATCTCACCTCGATCGACCCGGAATCGCTCAGCGAATCCGACCACCGCCGGCTCGACGAGATCCTGAACTTCGCGATGAACATGGAGCAGGCGGGCGACGTGGTCGACAGCAACCTGCTGCCGCATGCGGCGAAGCGGCTGAAGCGCGGGCTCATGTTCTCGCCCGAGGGGGAGGCGGAGCTGCTGGCGATGATGGAGCGCCTCGTCACCAATCTGCGCATCGCGGCGTCGCTGTTCATGACCGACGACCGCCGCGCCGCACGCCTGCTGGTCGATGAGAAGGTGGCGTTCCGCGACCTCGAGGCGGCGGCGACGCAGTCGCATTTCGAGAGGCTGCGCGCCGGCCGCCGCGACACGGCGGAAACCAGCGCGCTGCATCTCGACATCCTGCGCGACATGAAGCGGATCAACGGCCATATCGTGGCGGCCGCGGCCTATCCGGTGCTGGAGCGCGCGGGCGAGCTGCTGCCCAGCCGGGTCGCCGACGGCAACGGCGGCGGCGCCTGATGGCGGCCGATCGGGGTTCTGATACCAGCCATTCTTGGCTATCCGACGGCATTGCCCGGATCCCCCTCACCCTCCCGCCGCCTTCGGCGTCGGGCCCCTCCCTCTCCCCGAGGAGAGGGGAATCGACGCGGCGCCTCATACACCTCTCCTTGGGGAGAGGTCGAAATCGCGCCAGCGATTTCGGGTGAGGGGGCGGCTCCGGCCCGTCTGCTGGGCTCGGTGTCTATGCGAGATCCGACCGCCCGGCACCATTCCTCCAGCTCCGCCGACACCGCCTCGGGCAGCCGGCGGCCGCGCTCGAAGCCCCACCACAGCACCGCGCCCTGCCACTGCGCCGCCATCAGCCGGCCGAGATCCGGCCGCGGGCCGGAGCCGTCGGCCAGGCGCCGGCCGAGCGCCGCCGCCAGCGCCTCGCCCCAGGCGGCGCCGCGGCGGCGCAGCGCCGGGTCGCGCAGATCCTCGCGCAGCACCAGCAGCCCCTCGGCGTAGGCGTCGCCCTCGCCGTAGTCGCCGGACAGCGCGACCAGCAGCTCGACCGCCCCAAGCGGGGTCGGTGGCGCCGCCGCATCGGCCGCGGCGGTGCGGGCGTCCAGCAGGTCCCAGGCACGCAGCAGCGCCGCCTGGACCATCGCCGCCTTGCTGCCGAAGCGCTGCACCAGCGTCGCCGCCGACAGCCCGGTCTCGGCCGCCACCGCGGCGAAGGTCATGCCCTCCGGCCCGGCCCGGCGCATCACCGCCAGGGCGCCGTCGAGCAGGGCTTCGTCGGGAATGGTGCGGGGCCGGGGCATGGGCTCGTCTTTGTAAGTGAACGGCTATTTATATAAGCGCAGAGCCCGGCGTCACCGAAACCCGAATGCGACGATTTTTACCCGGGTGGAATTGACGAGCCATTTTCACCCGGGTATAAAGCGCCGCTTCCATCGCGCCGCAGGGAGGGGCGCCGTGACCCAGAACACCGATCCGTCCGTCCCGACCTGCACCGCCTTCCAGGGCGTCCGCCGCATCGCCTCCGGCCCGCTGGCCGAGGTGGCGCTGGCGGTGAAGCGGGCCGCCGATCGCGACGATGCCATTCCGGTCCTGGTCTTCGACGACGCCACCAGCCGGCCGGTCGAGCTCGACCTGCGCGGCAGCGAGGCCGAGGTGCTGGCCCGCCTGCCGCGGGCGGCGGAGCCCGAGGCGCCGCGCGGCCCCGGCCGGCCGAAGCTCGGCGTCGTCGCCCGCGAGGTGACGCTGCTGCCGCGGCACTGGGACTGGCTGGCCCGCCAGCCCGGCGGCGCCTCGGTGACGCTGCGCCGCCTGGTGGAGGAGGCGCGGCGGGCCGGCGAGGGGCAGGACCGCAGCCGCCGGGCTCAGGAGGCCGCCTATCGTTTCATGGCGGCGATGGCCGGCGACCGGCCCGGCTTCGAGGAGGCGGCGCGCGCCCTGTTCGCGCCGGACCGCGACCGCTTCGTCGCGCTGACCGAGGCGTGGCCGGCCGACATCCGCGACCATGCCCGGCGCTTGGCCGTCTCCGCTTTCGACGCCGCGAAGACGGCCTGAAGGGGATCATCATGTCGAACGCGACTGGCCGCGGCGCGGCCGCCACGGGCCCTGTCGCCGCGGCGCCGCCCCTGTGGAGGGCGTTCCTGCTGTTCCTTGGGCCGATGATGCTCAGCAACGTGCTGCAGGGGTTGTCCGGCACCGTCAACAACATCTATCTCGGCCAGATGATCGGGGTCGGCGCGCTCGCCGCCGTCTCGGCCTTCTTCCCGATCCTGTTCTTCTTCATCTCCTTCATCATCGGCCTCGGCGCCGGCGCCTCGGTGCTGATCGGCCAGGCCTGTGGCGCGCGGGAGCCGGAGAAGGTCAAGGCGGTGGCCGGCACCGCGCTCACGGTCACCATCCTGGCCGGTCTCGTCGTCGCGCTGTTCGGCGGCGCCTTCACCCGGCCGCTGCTGGCCGCGGTCGGCACGCCGGCCGACATCCTGGCCGACGCCACCGAATATGCCCGGATCATGCTGATCGCCATGCCGGGGCTGTTCGTGTTCATCCTGATGACCTCGATGATGCGCGGCGTCGGCGACACTGTGACGCCGCTCCTGGTGCTGGCGCTGCAGACGGTGATCGGCCTGGTCCTGACCCCGGCGCTGATCCGCGGCTGGGCCGGGCTGCCGCAGGTCGGGGTGCTCAGCGGCGCCTACGCGTCGATCGTCTCCTTCCTCGCCGCCCTGGTCTGGCTGGCCTTCCACCTCCGCCGTCGCGGCCACGCCCTGGCGCCGGACGCCGTCCTGCTGCGCCATCTCTGGATCGACCCCCGTATCCTCGCCGGTGTGCTGCGCATCGGCCTGCCCTCGGGCGTGCAGCTGGTGCTGGTGTCGCTGGCCGAGGTCGCGGTGCTGTCCTTCGTCAACGGCTTCGGCTCCGACGCCACCGCCGCCTATGGCGCGGTCAACCAGGTGGTCAGCTACGTCCAGTTCCCGGCGATCTCGATCGCCATCACCGCCTCGATCTTCGGCGCCCAGGCGATCGGCGGCGGGCATGTCGACCGGCTCGGCGCCATCACCCGCACCGGCCTGCTGCTCAACCTGGCCGTCACCGGCGGGCTGGTGGCGGTCTGCTACCTGTTCTCGCGCACGCTGATGGGGCTGTTCCTGACCAGCCCGCCGGTGATTGATCTGGCGCAGAACCTGCTGCACATCACGCTGTGGAGCTACATCGTCTTCGGCGTCGCCGGCGTGATCGCTGCGGTGATGCGGGCCAGCGGCACGGTGCTGGCGCCGACGGCAATCTCGCTCTTCGCCATCCTCGCCGTCGAGGTGCCGGTGGCCTGGCTGCTCAGCCGCCGGATCGGCATCGACGGCATCTGGATCGCCTATCCGGTCGCCTTCATCGTCATGGCCGCGGGCCAGGCCGCCTTCTACCGGCTGGTGTGGCGGAAGCGGGCGATCCGCCGCTTGGTATGAACGGGCGGCTTGCCGCACGCCGTGCGGCGGGCTAACCCGGTCCGCATGGACGATCTGCTGCGCGACCTGCGCATCGCCGCCTGCTTCCTGACCCGGCTGCCGATCCGCTGGCCGCAGGACGCGCCGGCCGACGCGCTGGCCCGGTCGATGCGGATCTTTCCGCTGGCCGGGGCCGGCATCGGCGCCGCCGCCGGCCTGGTCTGGGCGCTGGCGCTGTGGCTCGGCGCGCCGCCGCTGGTCGCGGCGCTGCTGGCGCTGGCGGCGCAGATGCTGCTGACCGGGGCGTTGCACGAGGACGGGCTGTCCGACGTCGCCGACGGCTTCGGCGCCGGGCGCGACCGCGACCGCACGCTCGAGATCATGCGCGACAGCCGCATCGGCAGCTACGGCACCCTGGCCCTGGTGCTGTCGGTCGGGCTGCGCGCCGCGGCGCTGGCGGCGATGGCCGTCCCCCCAGCTGGCGCCCCCTGGGCCGGGATGGCTGCGCTGGCCGCGGCCGGGGCGGTGTCGCGGGCCACGGCGCCGGCCCTGTTGGCTTGGCTTCCCGCCGCCCGGACCGACGGGCTCGGCGCCGGCGCCGGCCGGCCGCCGCCGGAGGCGGTCCTCACCGCCCTCGGCCTCGCTGTCTGCTTCGCCCTGCTGCTGCTCGGGCTGCGGCACGGCCTGGCGGCGCTGGCCCTGGCGGCGCTGGCCAGCTGGGCGCTGGCCGGACTGGCGCGGCGGCGCATCGGCGGCCAGACCGGCGACGTGCTCGGCGCCGCGCAGCAGCTGGCGGAGGCCGCGGTGCTCTGCGCCGCGGCGGCGGCATGAGCACGACCCGCTGGTGGTGGATTCGCCACGCCCCGGTGGCGAATCCGGACAAGCTGCTCTACGGCCGGCTCGACCTTCCGGCCGACACCGCCGACGCGGCGGCGATCGCGGCCCTGGCCGCCCGGCTGCCGCACGGGGCGGTCTGGCTGCGCACGCCGCTGCGGCGCACCGGCGACACCGCGGCGGCGCTGCTGGCGGCGATGGGGGAGGCGGCCTCGCCCACGATCGAGACCGAATTGATCGAGCAGGATTTCGGTACCTGGCAGGGGCGGCCGAGCCGCGAGGTCTATGGCGCGCTGCCGCCGGACGACCCGTTCTGGTCCGATCCGGCCGGCCATGCCCCGCCTGGCGGCGAAAGCTTCGACGCGATGCTGCGCCGGGTGCAGCCGGCGATCCGGCGCCTCTCCGAGACCCATGCCGGCCGCGACGTCGTCGCTGTCGCCCATGCCGGCACGATCCGCGCGGCGGCGGCGCTGGCCCTCGATCTCGACGGCGATCGCGCGTTGCGGCTCGCCATCGACATGCTGTCGCTGACCCGGATCGACCGCATCCGGTCCTCGGTCGGCGCCGAGGCCTGGCGGGTCGTTGCCCTGAATCTGCCATTTGGAACGGAAAAGATGTATTGATTGTTGTGCGCTACACCGCGATTCTTCATGCGGAATCTGAGGAGAGGCCCGGCCATGATCGACCGCCGCATGTTCCTTCGCCTGACGGGCGCATCGGCCGCCGGGCTGACGCTGTCGGGTGTCCTCGCCGGCTGCGGCTCGAACACCGCGACGCCGAGCGAGGCGCAGCTGCTGGTCGATGAGAGCCGGATCGCGCTGCAGACGCTGCTCGCCTCGCGGGAGCTGACGCAGCTGCCGCGCTACATCCGCGGCGCCAAGGCCGTGCTGATCGCGCCGGAACTGCTGCGCGGCGGCTTCATCGTCGGCGGCCGCGGCGGCAATGCGGTGATGCTGGTCCGGCTGCCGGATGGGAACTGGAGCTACCCGGCTTTCTACGGCATCGGCGGCGGCACCCTCGGCCTGCAGATCGGCGGCCAGGTCTCGCAGCTGGTATTGACGATCATGACCGACAAGGGCCTGCGGGCGGTGGAGCAGAGCAGCTTCACCGTCGGCGCCGACCTGTCGGGCTCGCTGTTCACCCTCGGCGCCGGCGTCGGCGCCTCGACCGGCCTGAACACCAACGCCGACATGTACGCCTTCTCGCAGAACAAGGGGCTGTTCGCCGGCGGCACGCTGGACGGCACCGTGATCAGTGAGGACCAGGGCATGAACGACGCCTATTACGGCTTCGGCACCCCGGCCCGGATCATCTTCCAGGGGCAGAAGAGCAACCCGGGCGCCGAGCCGCTGCGCAGCCTGCTGCCGCGGTGAGGCCGCCGAGGCATCACCTTTTCCTGTCATGCCCGGGCTTGACCCGGGCATCCAGAAGGTCTCGACGCTCTCTGGATTGCCGGGTCAAGCCCGGCAATGACAAGAGGAGGAGTGGCGCGGAGGGATCACCCGTAGCGCTGCTCCCGCCAGGGGTCGCCTTCGTTGTGATAGCCGCGCTCCTCCCAGAAGCCCGGGCGGTCGGCGGCGGTGAACTCGATCCGCTTCACCCATTTGGCGCTCTTCCAGAAGTACCATCGCGGCATGATCACCCGCAGCGGCCCGCCATGCTCGACCGAGATCGGCTCGCCGTCGTGATGCGTGGCCAGCAGCACGTCCTCCTCGGCGAAGGCGTCGAGGGTGACGTTGGTGGTGTAGGTGTCGTAGCTGTGAAAGACGACGTGCCTCGCCTCCGGCTTCGGCCGCACGACCGACAGCAGGTGCCGGGCCGAGACGCCGCGCCAGCGGTTGTCGAAGCGCGACCAGGCGGTGACGCAATGGATGTCGGAGACGTCCTCGAACTCCGGCTGGGCCAGGACGTCGTCCCAGCGCCACACCGTCGGGGCCTCGACCAGCCCGTCGATGGTCAGCCGCCATTTGTCGAGCGGAATCTCCGGCTGCACGCCGAGATCGAGCACCGGCCAGTTTTCCACCAGGCGCTGGCCCGGCGGCAGCCGGTCCCGCTCCGGATCGCCGGCGGCGCCGGTCAGCAGCCGGCCCTCGCGCGCCCAGCGCCGCTTGCTCTCGACCAGCTTCGGCCGGACCGAGCCGAGGTCACCGTCATCCGCCATCTTCGCCTTCCCTTGCCCGGCCGCCGTGGCCGCCTGCCGTTCCGCGTGAGGACGTTTCCAAGATGGCCTCGACGGATGGGTTGATCCAGAGGGCCAGGAAGGGAAGGATCGGATCGGCCGTCCAGCGCGACGCCGATCCGGACCGCCGCCCGTCCACAACTGGCCCGAGCCGATGATCCGCCTTCTCCGCCCGCTGCTCCTTCTCCTTCTGCTGCTCGCGCCCGGCCTCGCCGCCGCCCAGGTGCCGGGAACATCCACCACCGCCCCGGAGACCGCGGCCGATCGGCCGGCGGATCCCGAGCGGGTCAAGGCGCTGATCGCCACGCTGCAGGACGACAAGGCGCGGACCGAGCTGATCGACCGCCTGCAGCTGCTGCTGCAGGCCCAGGCGCCGCAGCCGGAGGAGCGCAGCGCGCTGGAGACGGTCGGCAGCCAGGCCCTGGTCGTGGTCTCGGACAAGGTGCAGGACGTCACCGGCGCCGTTGCGGCGATCGGCGCCACCCTGGCACGGCTGCCGGAGCTGGCGACCTGGACCCAGGACCAGCTCTCCGATCCGGCGGCCCGGTCGCGCTGGGCGGCCGTCTTCCTCAACGTGGCTGGCGTCATCCTCGCCGGTGTCGCCGCCGGCTGGCTGGTCCGCCTGGTGCTGCGCCGGCCGATCGCGGCGCTGGACCGGCGGGCTCCGACCACCCTCTGGGGCAAGATCCCGCTGCTTCTGGCCCGGGCGGTGCTCGAATTCCTGCCGCTCCTCGCCTTCGTGCTCGGCGCCTATGCGATGGCGGTTGTGCTCGACCCGCCCTGGTTCGTCCGCACCGTGGTGCTGGCGCTGGTCAACGCCGTGATCATCAGCGGCCTGGCCTTGATGCTGATCCGCCTTGTGCTGACGCCGGAGTATCCCGGCCTGCGGCTGCTGCGGGTCGGCGACGAGACCGCCGGCTATCTCTATGTCTGGGCCAAGCGGCTGATCTACCTCCTGGTCTTCGGCTATCTCGCGGTCTCCACCGCCGTGGTGCTGGGCCTTCCCGCCGGCAGCCTGGCCGCGCTCAAATACCTGATCGGCCTGGCCGTCGCGGCGATGGTGGTGGTGCTGATCCTGCAGAACCGGCAGCCGGTCGCCGACTGGCTGCGCGGGCGCCGTCGCCGGGCGGCGGAGGGCGAAGAGGCCGGCGTGACCCGCGCGGTCGGCTCCGCCCGACGGCGCTTCGCCGAGGTCTGGCATCTCGTCGCCATCGCCTATGTCATTGTCACCTTCGCGATCTGGGCGCTCGGTATCAATGGCGGCTTCGTCTTCATCCTCCGGGCCACGCTCCTGACCCTGCTGGTCCTGGCCCTGGCGCGGCTCGTCTCGGTCTACGGGCCGCGGCTGATCCACCGCGCCTTCTCGATCGGGCCGGAGCTGAAGGACCGCTTTCCTGGCCTCGAACAGCGCGCCAACCGCTACCTGCCGATGCTCGATACGGCCTGGAGGGTCCTGGTCGCGGTGCTCGTGGTCCTGGTGCTGCTCGAGGTCTGGCAACTCGGCGGCATCGCCTGGATGGAGACCGAAACCGGCCGGTCCATCCTCTCCAGCGGCGGCTCGATCCTGTTCATGGTCGTGGCCTCGCTGGTGGCGTGGGAGGTGGTCAGCCAACTGATCGAGCATCAACTCAACCGCTACGACGCCTCCGGCAACCTGGTCCAGCGCAGCGCCCGCGTGCGCACGCTGCTGCCGCTCCTGCGCAACGCCTTCCTGGTGGTGCTGATCACCGTCGCGACCCTGATGATCCTGTCCGAGATCGGGCTCAACATCGCGCCGCTCCTGGCCGGCGCGGGCGTGGTCGGCCTGGCCATCGGCTTCGGCGCCCAGACCCTGGTGAAGGACGTCATCACCGGCCTGTTCATCCTGTTCGAGGACACGATCTCGATCGGCGACGTGGTCCAGATCGGGTCCGACAGCGGCGTCGTCGAGGGGATCACGATCCGCACCATACGCCTGCGGGACCAGACCGGCGCGGTCCACACCCTGCCGTTCAGCTCGGTCACCTCCATCGTCAACATGACCAAGGATTTCTCCTTCGCCGTGTTCCGGGTCGGCGTCGCCTACAATCAGGACGTCGATCACGTGATCGAGGTGCTGCGCGACCTCGGCCGGGAAATGCAGCTCGATCCGGAATGGGCGCCGAACATCCTGGCGCCGATCGAGATCATGGGCCTCGACAGTTTCGGCGACAGCGCCGTGACCATCCTGGCCCGGATCAAGACGCCGCCGATCAAGCAGTGGGGGGTGATGCGGGAGTTCAACCGTCGGATGAAGCGGCGCTTCGACGAACTCGGGATCGACATCCCGTTCCCGCACCGGATGGTGCTGACCCGCAGCCTCGACCAGCCGGAGGCCGCGGCCGCCGCCGCTCAGGGCGCGTCGTCGTCGGGGTCGTAATGGGAATCGTGCTTCTTGCGGGCGAGATGCATCAGCCCGAGGTTCAGGGCGATGATGCCGACCACGGCGATGCCGAGCGCGATCCAGCCGTGGATGCTCATCTCCATCGCCGTCCTCCCGCTGCGCTGCGGCGCATTTTCGGATGCCAAGCGCCGCGCCGATCTGTAATCTCTCTAAATCCGCCAATGGTTCCGCGGCTAAAGAGGGCTTGAGCCATGACGCTCGAGGAGAGGTGCATCTCCGCCGGCCTGAAGATGACCGATCAGCGTCGCGTCATTCTGCAGGTGCTGACCGAATCGCTCGACCACCCGTCGGTCGAGACCGTGTACCACCGGGCACGCGAGATCGATCCGTCGATCAGCATCGCGACCGTATACCGCACCCTGCACCTGCTCGATGAGCTGAATCTGGTGCAGCGGCACGATTTCAACGAGAACTACTCCCGTTTCGAGGTCAATCTCGAGCACCACCACCACCTGATCGACCTTGAAACCGGTGAGGTCATCGAGTTCAAGGATCAGGAGCTGGAGGCGCTGAAGGAAAAGATCGCGCGGCGGCTCGGCTACGAACTCGTCGATCACAGGCTCGAACTCTATGGCCGGAAAAAGAAGGCCTGAGGGCTGCGGCTTCGGCGACCAGCCCTTTTCCGACGGCGCCTCGGACTGCCGCTGCCAGCAGGCGGTGACTCGCGCCTATAGCGAGCTGGTGGCACGCGGCGCGCCGCGCTCGGTGGCGCTCGAGGCGGCGGTCCGCGTCTTCGTCTATCATCATCCCGAGGTCCCGGCCTTCCGCGCCCATGACACGGTGGAGACCTGGGTCTATTCCGGTCCCTTGAACTGACCGACGTCCTTCGCAGCGTTGAGGCACCCGGACTGCGGGCCGGGGCATTGCTGCAAAAGCTGCGGCTGCCGAGCGGGCTGGTCCTGCTCGCCTTCCTCGCCACCCATCTGATCAACCACGCCGCCGGCCTGGTCTCGCTGGACGCGATGGAACGCGGCCTCGGTCTGTTCATCCTGGTATGGGAGAAGCAGCCGGGCCTGACCGTTCTCGCGGCCGCCTTCCTGATCCATGCCGCCAACGCGCTGGTGTCGATCTGGCAGCGGCACAACTTCCGGCTGAAGCCCTGGCAGGCGGTGCAGCTCGGGCTCGGCCTCGCCGTGCCGCTGCTGCTGGCGGCGCATGTCTTCGGCACCGTGGTCGCCTTCGAACGGTTCGGCGTCGGCACGCCCTACCGCTACGTGCTGTCAGCGATGTGGACCGGGAACGGGCTGATCGCCCTGCAGCAGACCGTGCTGGTGCTGGTCGCCTGGGGCCATGGCTGCATCGGCGTGCACTACTGGCTGCGGCTCAAGCCCTGGTACCCGAAGGCGCTGCCCTATCTCTACGCGGCCGCCCTGCTGATCCCGGCGCTCGGCCTGGCCGGCTTCGTGTCCGCCGGGCTGCAGGTCCGGGCGCTGACGATGCAGCCGGGCTGGCTCGAGGACCTGCACCGTTCGATCAAGCTGACGCCGGAGGCGCAGGCCTTCGCCGCCCAAGGGGCGCTGTGGACCCGGGTTGCGATCCTGGCGCTCGTCCTCGCCGCCTTCGCCGGGCCGGCCCTGCGCGCGGCCCGGGCCCGCCGCGGCGGGCCCAAGCTGTACTACCGCGACACCAGGGTGCTCGACATCATCCCCGGCGCCACGGCGCTGGAGATCATCCGCGCCGCCGGCATCCCGCAGGCCATGGTCTGCGGCGGCCGCGGCCGCTGCTCGACCTGCCGGGTGCGGGTCGGGCTGGGGGCCGAGCACCTGCCGCCGCCCGCCGCCGACGAGGCGCGCGTGCTGCAGCGGATCGGCGCGCCGGAAGGGGTACGGCTGGCCTGCCAGATCCGGCCGGTGACGGATCTCGAGGTGACGCCGCTGCTGCCGCCGACGGCGACCGCGCGCGACGGCTTCCACGGGCCGGGCCACCGCCACGGCCAGGAGCGCGAGGTCGCGGTGCTGTTCGCCGATCTGCGCGGTTTCACCCGGCTGTCGGAGCACCGCCTGCCCTATGACGTGGTGTTCCTGCTGAACCGCTATTTCGCGGCCATGGGCCAGGCGATCGAGGGGGCGGGCGGCCGGGTCGACAAGTTCATCGGCGATGGGGTGATGGCCCTGTTCGGGGTCGAGGCCGGGCGCGACGCCGGCAGCCGCCAGGCGCTTGACGCCGCCCGACGCATGGCGGCGCGGCTGGCCGAGCTGAACGAGGCCCTGGCCTCCGACCTCAAGGAGCCGCTGCGCATGGGCATCGGCCTGCATGTCGGTCCCGCCATCGTCGGCGAGATGGGCTATGGCGGGGTCAAGGGCCTGACCGCGGTCGGCGACACGGTCAATACCGCCAGCCGGCTGGAAGGGCTGTGCAAGGGCTATGCGGCGGAGCTGGTGGTCTCGCAGGACCTGCTCGACCATGCCGGCGCCGACCTGTCGGCCTTCCGGGCCGAGCGGGTGGTGATCCGCGGTCGGCGCGAGCCGCTGTGCATTCGCGTCGTCACCCGGATCGCCGACCTGCAGGAACAGACGGCTTGGGTACCGCGCCGGGCCATTTGAGCCGCATGCCTCTTTGTTGTCATTGCCGGGCTTGACCCGGCAATCCAGAGGGTCTCGACAATCTCTGGATGCCCGGGTCAAGCCTGGGCATGACAGTTTGGGTACTGACGAAGCCAGAGTCGCTGCCTCAGGTCTACGCCTGGGTTCACATCAGATCGTCACGCCCAGCAGCGTCTCCAGGAAGGCGCGCAGCGCGGCCCAGAGGGCGGCGGAGACAGCGGCGAGGATGCCGGCCGTGATGGCGGCGGCGGCCCAGCCGACCGAGACGGCGATGCCGTCGCGCTCGATCAGGCCGATGGCGAAGGCCGAGATCGCCAGAGCCGGCACCATGTTGCCGAGCGGGATCGGCATGAACAGGACGATGGCCAGCAAGAGGCAGGCGGCGCCGATGAAACGGTCCGGCACCGGGCCGATCAGGATCGACAGGCGCGGCCGCAGCAGCCTTTCGGCCTTCGCCAGCCACGGCACCATGCGTGCGACCAGCCGGGCGAAATCGGCCCGCGCCACCGACCTTTGGGTGATCAGCCGCGGCAGCCACAGCACGGGCCGCCCGATCATCAGCTGCGCGGTGATGAACAGCAGCGGCGCGCCGAGGATGGAGGAGGTGCCGGGCGGCGTCGGCAGGATGTTGGGCGCGGCGAAGACCAGCATCAGCGCGCCGAAGGCCCGGTCACCAAAGGCGGTCAGGATGTCGGCAATGGCGATGCGCTCGCGGTCGCCTGCTGCCAGGTCCTGCAGCACCTCCGAGAAACGCCGACGGCGTTCGGCGCCGGCGATCGGCACCGCGCCGGGTTCGTTTTTGTTCTCGGGCTGGCGGGCGTCGGGCAAGGGGCTCGTCCGGCGTGGTGGGTCCGCCCTCGTGTTACCGATTCCCTCGTGACAGGCGCAAGCGCGCGGTTGTCTCAGCCCTCCCGCGCGGCCCACAGCAAGCCGCGATGCAGGATGGTCCGCATCGACCGGTTCTCGAACTCCTCCACCCGGTGGCCGAGCGAACTGTAGAACACCCGGCCGGCGCCGTGCCGGCGCTTCCACACCACCGGCATGGTGTGGCCGGCGATCCAGGGCGCGTGCTCGCCGGTGAAGGTGGTCTCGGCCAGCACCTCGTTGTTCGGGTCGACATGCATGTAGTACTGCTCGGACCGGTAGTCGAAATCCTCGATCCCCTGCATCACCGGGTCGTCCGGCCGGGTCACCCGCACCCGATAGTCGATGATGTTGCCGGGATGGGCGACCCATTGGCCGCCGGTCATGAACTGGTAGGCCACCTCGTTGCGGAAGGCGTCGCACATGCCGCCGTGGAACCCGCCGAGGCCGACCCCGCTTTCGACCGCGGCGCAGAGGTTGGTCACCTCCTCCTTCTCCATGGTCGACATGGTGTAGATCGGCACGATCAGGTGCATGTCCTTCAGCGCCGGGTCGGCAAAGGCCTCGGTGGTGTCTTCGATGAACACCTCGAAGCCGTCGCCGCGCAGCATGCCGGCCACCAGCTCCGCGCATTCCTTCGGGGTGTGGCCGTTCCAGCCGCCCCAGACGATCAGCGCCTGTCTCATCTTCCGTCTCCCTCTCGCGTCTCAGGCGGCCCGGCCGAAGGCGGGCTCCACCGGCATCGGCTGCGGCCGGTCGCAGCGGCTCTCGATCTCGATCGGCCGGCCCTCGCGGCCGGACCGCTCCACCGCCTCCATCACCTCCAGCACATGGAAGGCCAGCTCGGCATTGGCGCGGTGCGGACGGCCGGCGCGGATGGCCTGGGCCAGGTCGGCGACGCCGATGATCCGGTAGTTGCCGTCGCCATAGGCGTGGCCGGTCGCCTCGGCTTTCCACTCGGTGCGGTCGAGCGAGACCAGAACCTCGCCGCCGAAGGTGTTCGGGTCGGGCACGCTCAGCGACGCCGTCTCGCCATAGATCTCGATCGGCGCGTGGCGGTGGGCCGGGATGTCGAAGCTCATCACCATCGTCACCACGGCGCCAGAGGCGAAGACCAGCGTGCCGGTGATGTGGGTCGGGGTATCGACCGGCACCACCTGGCTGGCGCGCGGCCCGCTGGCGATGCGGCGCTCGGTGTAGGCGGCGGCGACCGTGCCGGTCACCCGCGCCACCGGTCCCAGCATGTTGACGAGAGTGGTCAGGTAGTAGGGGCCCATGTCGAACAGCGGCCCACCGCCGCGGGCGTAGTAGAAGTCCGGGTTCGGGTGCCAGCGCTCATGCCCCGGCACCATCATGAAGGCGGTGCCGGCGACCGGCCGGCCGATCCGCCCGGCATCGATCAGGGCGCGCGCCGTCTGCTGTCCGGCACCGAGGAAGGTGTCGGGGGCGCAGCCGACGTGCAGGCCCTTGGCCCTGGCGGCCTCCAGCAGCGTGCGGCCCTCGGCGACGCTGACCGCCAGCGGCTTCTCGGAATGCACATGCTTGCCGGCGGCGATCGCCTGCAGCCCGACCGGCACATGCGCCTGCGGCGTGGTCAGGTTCAGCACGATCTCGATCTCGGGGTCGGCCAGCAGCTGCTCGATGCTCAAGGCCGCGATGCCGAACTCGGCGGCCCTGGCCTGCGCCGCCTCCGGGTTCAGGTCGGCGCAGGCGCGCATCTGCAGGATCGGGAAATGCGCCGCCGCCTTCAGATAGGCGCCGCTGATCACGCCGCAGCCGATGATGCCGATGCCGACGGGTTTGTCGCTCATCCGGGTGTCCTCTCCGCTATCGGGGCATGCCCTGGCCGTTCCAGGGCGCTTCGTAGAGCTGACGCAGCACCAGGCTGGCCGCGCCGCGGGCCCAGGCGTCGTCGCTCCATTCATGCAGGATGATCTCGGTGCCGCGCCGGATCGGGGGCGGCACGACCCGTTCGATCGCGGCCAGGAGGGCCGGCTCCATCAGGTCGCGGGCCTGGATAGCGCTGCCGGCCACGATCACCTTGGGCGGACTGTGCAGCGTGATCAGGTTGCCGACAGCAAAGCCCAGGATCGCGCCGGCCTCCTCGAACAGGGCGCGGATCTCGGCCCGACCGGACCGCGCCATCTCGCGCAGCCGGCCGATGGCGCGCGGGTCGTCCGGCGTGACCGCCGCGGCCTCGGCGCCCAGCAGGGCGCGGGCGCGGGTGACGATGCCGTGGTCGGAGACATAGGCGTCGATGCAGCCACGCTGGCCGCAGCGGCAGGGCAGCCCGTCATCCGGCGCGTATTTGGTGTGGCCGAACTCCGTCCCCATCCCGGCGGCGCCGCGATGCACGTCGCCGTTCAGGAACAGGCCGAGGCCGACCGAATCCTCGACCGCCACCACGGCGAAGCTGTCGCTGTCGCGGCCGTGGCCGAACCAGTGCTCGGCCAGGGTGACGAGATGGACGTCGTTCTCGACCGTGGTGCGGACGCCCAGCCGGTCGCGGATCATCCCGGCCAGGGGCACGTCCGGCGCCCCAAGGATCGGGGTCCAGACGCAGATGCCGTTGCGGCCGTCGATGAAGCCGGGCAGGCCAATGCCGATGCCACCCAGCCGGTCGAGGGCGAGATCGGCGTCGGCGACGCAGCGGCGGATTCCGTCCTCCAGGATGTCGGCCACCACCTCCGGCGCCTGGCGGGCGACGCGGATCGGCAGCGACAGCGTCTTCACCACATCGGCCATGTAGTCGGTGACGGCGATGCTGATCTGGTGCGGCGCCAGCTTGACGCCGCAGACATAGGCGGCCTCGCGGTTCAGCTCCAGCATCACCCGCGGCCGGCCGCGCGCGGCGGTGCCGACGCCCTCGACCGCGCGGGCCAGGATCAGGTTCTCCTCGATCAGCCCGCCGGTGATGGCGGAGATGGTGGCGGGGGCCAGCTCGGTGCGCTGCACGATCTCGACCCGCGAGATCGGCCCGTAGCGCCGCACCACGTCCAGCACGTGGAAGCGGTTGATCGCCCGCATCAACTCCGGATCGGCGGTCTTCATGGCCGGATCCGCCGATGGGAAAGGTCGGTCGTCATTCCGTCATGATCCGAATTTTATGGTGCGGCGCACCATGGCCGGGATGCCGATGCATCGTCTGCCGTGCGGCCTCGTCTCGTCTCGATTCTGCGTTTCCATCCCATCCGCCCAGCCATATTGTTTCGATTTCTCGGCAATCATCCGATTTTTCGGCCTTGACAGGGTCCACCCTAGCCGGTCTGATAAATTCGTAAAACGAAAAAATTATCGCTGTTCCCCTTGGACCCGGCGATCAGGGAGAAGACGCATGGACAGGCTGCGCTTCATCAGCAGCAGCGACCTGACCTCGGCGGCGACGGTGGTCATGACCATCCGGCCGGTGGCAATGTGCCTCCCGACGCAGCGCCGCTTCATCGCCGGCCCGACCACGGGGGCGGTGAAGGGGCGATGACCCTCTCGACACACGGAAAGACAAGCATGGGAACGGAAGCGAAGCTGCGCTGGGGCATTCTCGGGCCGGGGCGGATCGCCCAGGCCTTCGCCGGAGGGGTGGCCCGGTCGCGCACCGGGCGGCTGGTGGCGATCGGCACGCGCGATGCGACCAGGCCGGGCCTGGCGGACGCCTTCCCCGGCGCCCGGATCCATGCCGGATACGAGGCGCTGCTGGCCGACCCCGAGGTCGATGCCGTCTACATCGCCACGCCGCATCCGGCCCATGTGGCCTGGGGCGTGCGCGCCGCCGCGGCCGGCAAGCATGTGCTGTGCGAGAAGCCGATGGGCATCAATGCCGGCGAGGCGGCGGTGCTGGTCGACGCGGCCCGCCGCGCCGGGGTGTTCCTGGCCGAAGGCTACATGTACCGCGCCCATCCGCAGACCAAGCGGCTGGCGGAGCTGGTGCGGGGCGGTGCGATCGGCGAGGTGCGCATGATCCAGGCCAGCTTCGGCTTCGCCGCCAAGTTCAACCCCGATCACCGCCTGTTCGCCAACGACCTCGCGGGCGGCGGCATCCTCGATGTCGGCGGCTATCCGGTGTCGATCGCGCGCCTCGTCGCCGGCGCGGCCGCGGGCAAGCCCTTCCTCGATCCGGTGAAGATCGTGGGTGCCGGGCATCTCGGCCGCAGCGGGGTCGACGAATGGACGGCGGCGGTGCTGGAGTTTCCCGGCGGCGTCGTCGCCCAGGTGGCGACCGGGGTTTCGCTCGCCCTGGAGAACACGGTACGGATCTTCGGCACCGAGGGGCGGATCGAGGTCGCCTCGCCCTGGTTCTGCAGCGGCAAGGAGGGCGGCACCAGCACCATCGTCGTCACCCGCCCCGACGGCACGGCCGAGACGGTGACGATCGAGGAGCCGGGCTGGCTCTACGCCTTCGAGGCCGACGCCGTGGGCGACGCCGTGGCGGCGGGAGAGAGGGAATCCGCCTTCATGAGCCTGGCCGACAGCCTCGGCAACCTGAAGGCGATGGACGCCTGGCGGGCGGCGATCGGCCTCGAATACGGCATCGAGACGTCGGCGCGGCGCGCCGGCACAGCGGGGGGCTGATCGTCCCCCGTTCGGATCAACCCGCCGCCGATCAAGGCGGCGGGACGGGGAGGAGAAGACCATGAAGAGGATCCTGTCGGGCCTCGCGGCCCTCACCACCGCCGGTCTCCTGTCCGGCGCCGCCATGGCCGAGGTCACGGTCAAATGGCTGCACATCGAGCAGGCGCCGGCGACGGTGGCCTGGATGGAGGGCGTCGCCCGCGCCTATGAGGCGGCGCATCCCGGCGTCACCATCCAGATGCAGTATCTGGAGAACGAGGCCTACAAGGCCAAGCTGCCGACCACGCTGCAATCCGCCGACCGGCCGCACATCATCTACAGCTGGGGCGGCGGCGTGCTGCGCGACCAGATCAAGGCCGGGGTGATCGAGGACCTGACCGACGCCATGAAGGGCGAATGGGCCGACCGGATCAGCCCGGCCGCGCTCGAGGCCTTTACCGTCGACGGCCATGTCTGGGGCGTGCCGGTGCTGGCCTCGCAGGTCGGTCTCTGGTTCAACAAGCCGCTCGTCGCCAAGGCCGGGGTCAAGGTCGAGGACATCAAAACCTGGGACGACCTGCTGGCCGCGGTGAAGACGATCAAGGCCGCCGGCATCGTGCCGCTCGCCACCGGCGGTGCCGACAAATGGCCGATCCACTTCTACTGGACGCTGCTGGCCATGCGGATCGGCGGCAAGGCGGCGTTCCAGGCCGCCTACGACCAGTCCGGCGACGGCTTCGACGGGCCGGTCTTCGTCAAGGCCGGCGAGCATCTGAAGGAGCTGGCGGCGCTGGAGCCGTTCGAGCCCGGCTATCTCAGCCTGACCAGCCCGCAGGCCTCCGGCTATTTCGGCGACGGCAAGGCCGCGATGCATCTGATGGGCAACTGGGACTACCTGATCAGCAAGAAGAACAGCGCCTCGGGCAAGGGCATCCCGGACGAGGAGCTGGGCTGGATCCCGTTCCCGGTCGTCGAGGGCGGCGCCGGGCAGCCGACCGACGTGCTCGGCGGCGTCAATGGCTGGCTGGTGACCAAGGGGGCGCCGCCGGAAGCGGTCGACTTCCTGAAGTTCCTGACCAACAAGGAGAACCAGGAGAAGGCTGCGGAGCTCGGCCTCTACATCCCGGTGAACAAGGGCACGGCCGAGAAGCTGAAGAACCCGTATTTCCGGCAGATGGCGGAGAACATCGCCAAGGCCGGCTACTTCCAGGTGTTCTACGACCAGATGCTGGGCGCCAATGTCGGCCGGGTGGTGAACGACGTCACCACCGACATCGCCTCCGGCGCGACCGATCCCGAAGACGCGGCCGCCCAGGTCCAGGAAGCCTGGGAAATGCGGTGAGCTGGTTGGAGGCGATGGTGGGTTTTCGCGAGACGGGGCAGCGCCGCCCCCTCACCCTCCCATCGCCGTGCCGGCGATGGGCCCCTCCCTCTCCCCGAGGAGAGGGGATCCGGATGCCGCTCCCTCACCTCTCCTTGGGGAGAGGTCGAAATCGCGCAGCGATTTCGGGTGAGGGGGTGGCGCAGGCCGCGAAGGTCGAGCATCGATGACCGTCGCCGCGACAGCCCCGGCCTTCGACCGCGCTGCGGTTGCCCGGCGGCGCCGAATGGCGCTGCGGTCGCGGGTGGCGCCGGTGGTGCTGATGCTGGTGCCGGCTCTCGTCCTGTTCACGACCTTCGTGATCCTGCCGATGGGCGAGGCCGGCTTCTACAGCCTGTTCAAATGGAACGGCTATGGCAGCCCGCAGGACTTCGTCGGGCTCCGGAACTTCGAGCTGCTGCTGCGCAACCGCACCTTCTGGTCGGCGCTGACCAACACCGGGCTGATCATCCTGGTGTCGCTGGCGGTCCAGCTGCCGCTGGCGCTCGCCATGGCGCTGCTTCTGGCCGAGAAGCTGCGCGGCCGGGTGGCCTTCCGCATGGTGTTCTTCCTGCCCTACATCCTGGCCGAGGTGGCGACCGGGCTGATCTGGCAGTTCCTCTATGACGGCCGGTACGGCGCCGTGGCCCTGATCTGGAGCTGGTTCGGCGCCGGCACCGAGGCGCCCTTCGTCCTGGCCGACCGCGACCTGGCCATGGCGGCGGTGCTGCTGCTGGTGGTGTGGAAGTATTTCGGCTTCCACATGATGATCTACATCGCCGGCCTCCAGAACATTCCGCACGAGATCATCGACGCGGCCCGGATCGACGGCGCCTCTCCGTGGCAGATCGTGCGCCGGATCAAGATCCCGATGCTGTTCCCGACCATCCGCCTGTCGGTGTTCTTCGCCGTGGTCGGGGCGTTGCAGCTGTTCGACCTGGTGATGTCGCTGACCCGCGGCGGCCCGTCCAACGCCACCCATTCACTGGTCACCTATCTCTTCACCTTCGGCGTGATGCGGATGGAGGTCGGCTTCGGCAGCGCCGTCGGGGTGGTGCTGTTCCTGATCTGCGTCACCTTCTCGCTCGTCTACCGCCGCACCCTGATGCGGGGGGACTAGGAGGTTCCGAATGGCCGCGCCTGCGATCCGCCCTTCCGTCCTGCCGCAATACCTGGTCCTGCTCGCGGTCGCCGGCCTCGTGCTGGTGCCGCTGGTCGCGGCGGCGCTGGGCGGCTTCAAGACGCTGGGCGAGCTGCGGGTCAACCCGCTCGGCCTGCCGACCAGCTGGGACGGCGGGGTCTATTGGGAGATCCTGAGCTCGCAGCGGCTGTGGCGGATGCTGTTCAACTCCGCCGTCATCGCCGCCCTCACCGTCGGCCTGGTCCTGATCGTCGGCTCGATGGCGGCCTTCATCTTCGCCCATGTCGTGTTCTTCGGCAGCCGCATGCTGCTGAACTACCTGCTGCTGGGGCTGATGTTCCCGGCCGCGACGGCGATGCTGCCGCTGTTCATCCGGGTGCGCGACCTCGGCCTGCTCGACACCTATTGGGGCGTGGTGCTGCCGCAGGTGGCTTTCGGCCTCGGCATGGCGATCCTGATGCTGCGCGGCTTCTTCCGCCAGTTGCCCTACGAGCTGTGGGAGGCGGCGCGGGTCGATGGCTGCGGCTACTTCCAGTTCTACCTGCGGGTGACGCTGCCGCTGTCGCGCCCGATCCTGGCGACCGTGGCGGTCTTCTCTCTCGTGGCCAGCTGGAACAACTACATGCTGCCGCTGATCATGTTCAACGCGCCGGAGATGTATCCCTGGCCGCTCGGGATCATGAACTACCAGGGCGAGTACTCGACCGAATGGCACAAGATCCTGGCCTTCGTCACCCTGACCCTGGCGCCGGCGATCGTGTTCTTCCTGGTGGCCCAGCGCCACATCGTCGCCGGCCTGGCCAAGGGCGCGGTGAAGGGATAGGACGGCAGGCTCGGAGACCGTTTGGAAATGCGCTGGCGTGAGTCGGCTGGCGGTGGTTTCGAGAACCGGAGCGCAGCGGACGTGAAAGTCCGTGAGCACCGGAAGCGGAGGAACCGCCGCCAGACGGCCGCGCCAGTAGCATTTACAGACGGTCTCACACCGGCCGGTCGCCCAGGATGGTGGCCCGGTGCATCACGCGGCGGTGCGGCAGGTAGTCGGCCAGGGCGTAGTGCTGGGTGCAGCGGTTGTCCCAGAAGGCGACGTCGCCCGGCTTCCAGCGCCAGCGCACGGTGAATTCCGGCCGGGCGACATGCTCGAACAGGAAGCGCAGCACCGTGTCGCTCTCCCGGGTCGAGAAGCCGGTGATCCGGATGGTGAAGCCTTCGTTGACGAACAGGCCCTTGCGGCCGGTCACCGGATGGGTGCGCACCACCGGGTGGATCACCGGCGGGTTCCGGTCGCGCGCGATCTGCCAGCGCTCGCGCTCTTCCGGCGCCGTGAACCGCTCCGGCGGGAAGGATCTGGCGAAGTCGTGCAGCGCGGTCAGGCCGGTCAGGAAGCTCTGCCAGGGCGGCGACAGCGCCTCGAAGGCGGCGATGCTGCTGGACCAGGTGGTGTCGCCGCCGGAGGGCGGCAGCTCCTTCGCCGCCAGCACCGCGCCGAGGGGCGGGGTCTCGATGAAGGTGACGTCGGTGTGCCAGTTGTCATTGTCCGGCTGATTGCCCGGATGGGTGTCGAGGATGATGATCTCCGGCACCTCCGCGACATGCGGGTAGACTGGATGAACGTGCAGCGGGCCGAAGCGGGCGGCGAAGTCGCGTTGCGCCGCCGGGGTCAGCTCCTGGCCTTCGAAGAACAGCACATGGTGCTGCAGCAGCGCGCGGTTGATCGCGGCGATGGTGGCATCGCTCAGCGGCTGCGCCAGGTCGATGCCGCGCACCACGGCGCCGATGGCGGGGTTCAGGGGCTGGATCGAGAAGAGAGTCGACAGGCTGTCGGGCATGGCGGGCCTCTCTGTTTGCGTTGGTGTCGGATGGGTCTCAGACGCGCCCGTGCCAGGGCGTCAGCCGGCGCTGCAACAGGCGCAGCAGGACTTCCAGCAGGAAGGCGATCGCGGCGATCACCAGGATGCCCAGCACCACCACGTCGGTGACCAGGAACTGGGCCGCGCTCTGGATCATGAAGCCGAGGCCGCTGGTGGCGGCGACCAGCTCGGCCGCCACCAGGGTGGACCAACCGACGCCGAGGCCGATGCGCACCCCGGTCAGGATCTCCGGCAGCGCGTTCGGCAGGATGACGTGGCGCAGCAGCTGCGCCCGGGTGGCGCCGAGCGCGCGGGCGGCGCGCAGCCGGTCGGGCGGCACCCCGCGCACGCCGGCCGCGGTCGAGATCGCGATCGGGGCGAAGATGGCGAGGAAGATCACCAGCACCTTCGAGGTCTCGCCGATGCCGAACCAGATCACGATCAGCGGCAGATAGGCGAGCGGCGGAATCGGCCGGTAAAACTCGATCAGCGGGTCCAGCACGCCGCGAACCACCCGGCTGGCGCCGATGGCGATCCCGACCGGCACCGCGACCAGGATGGCCAGCGCCAGGGCGGCGAAGACGCGGCCCAGGCTGGCCGCCAGATGCTGCAGAAGGGTCGCGTCGGCAAAGCCGTTGACGGCGACGGTGACGAGCTTGCCGAGCACCGCCTGCGGCGTCGGCAGGAAGAGAGGCGGGACGAGGCCGAGATTGGAGACGAGCCCCCATGAGAAGAGGAGGCCCGCCGCCGTGGCGAGGCTGATCAGCCTCGTCCCGCGGCCCATTCGTTTCCTGGGGCGCCGCTGCCGCGGGATCGGCCCCTTGCTTGCAGCAGGGGACGGCGCCGGTTTCTGGAGCGCGAGATCCGCCAAGTCAGGCCGCCTCGCGCTCAAAGATCAGATCCATCACCCGCTCGCGCAGGGCGATGAAGCTCGGATCGGATTTGATCCGGCGGGCCGGCTCGCCGGTACAGTAGCGGCGGCCGAAATCGAGCCGCAGCTCCTCGACGATGCGGCCGGGCCGCGGCGACATCATGATCAGCCGGGTCGCCAGGAACAGCGCCTCCTCGATGCTGTGGGTGATCAGGAACAGGCTCTTGCCGGTCCGGTGCCACAGGTCCAGCAGCAATTCCTGCATCCGTTCCCGCGTCAGCGCGTCGAGCGCGCCGAGCGGCTCGTCCAGCAGCAGCACCTCCGGGTCGGCGGCCAGCGCGCGGGCCAGGCCGACCCGCTGGCGCATGCCGCCCGACAGCTGCCACAGCCGCTGCCGCTCGAAACCTTCGAGGCCGACCAGCCGCAGGATGCGGCGGGCGCGGTCGTCGCGTTCGGCCGGCGGCACGCCGCGCAGCCTGAGCGCGAAGCCGACATTGCCCAGCACGTCGAGCCAGGGGAACAGGGCGTCGTCCTGGAAGACGACGCCCCGCTCCACCCCGGGGCCGGTCACACGAACGCCGCCGAGTGTGACCGCCCCCGTCTCCGGCGCCAGGAAGCCCGCCATCAAGTTCAGCAGCGTGGTCTTGCCGCATCCCGACCGGCCGAGGGCGACGACGAACTCGCCCGGCTCGATCGCGAGGGTGAGCCGATCCAGCGCGCGGATGTCGCCATCCGCCGAAGGATAGGTCACCGAGACGGCCTCCACCGCCAGAACCGACATGGGTCCTCCTGCCGCCCTGTTCAGTTCGCCGCCGTCGTGGCGGCGACGAAATGGGCGTCGATGTAAGGCGCGTAGTCCGCCAGCGCCTGGTCAATCTTGCCCTGCTCCTCCAGAAATGCGGCCGTGGCCGCGATCGCCTTGGCCGTGCCGCCGCCCAGCAGGGCGGGGCCGGCCTGCTCCGCCTTCACCGGGAAGACGCTGCCCTGCAGCAGGGCCGGGATCTCCTCCGGCTTCGCCCCGGTCAGCCGGGCGATCTTGGCGACCTCCTCGGACTCCGCGCCCCAGGCCTGCGGGTCGGCGCGATAGGCGGCGTGCTCCCGCAGCGTCACGTCGACGAAGGCCTGCACCGCCTCGGGATGCGCCGCGATCAGGTCGGCCCGGGCGATCCAGGCGTCGAAGGTCGGCGCTCCCCAGGCGGCGACCTCGGCCGAGGTCGCGAGGACCTTGCCGCTTTCCTTGATCCTGCCCAGTGCTGGGGCCCAGACATAGGCGGCGTCGATATCGCCGCGCAGCCAGGCCGCCGCGATCTCCGGCGGCCGCAGGTTCAGGATCCGGACCGAGCCGGGGTCGATGCTCCAATGCTTCAGCGCCGCCAGCAGGCTGTAATGGGTGGTCGAGACGAAGGGCACGGCGACCGCCTTGCCGACCAGGTCGGCCGGCTTGCCGATGCCGGCGCCGTTGCGCACCACCAGCGCCTCGGCGGCGCCGATCTCGGCGGCGACCAGGATGGTGCGGATCGGCAGCTCGCGGCTGGCCGCGGCGGCCAGCGGGCTCGACCCGACATAGCCGATCTGGATCGCGCCGGAGGCGATGGCGGCGACGACGTCGGCGCCGCTGTCGAATTTGCGCCATTCGACCGGGCGGCCGATCGCCTTCTCGTACAGGCCGTCCGCCTGGGCCACCTTCGACGGCTCCGCCGTGCTCTGATAGCCGATGGTCAGCGCCTCCTCGGCGCGGGCGTGGCTGCCGATGACGATGGCGGCCGCACCGGCCAAAAGGGACCATCGCAGAATCTGGACGAGCATTCGGACTTGTCCTCGAACGGGCGGGCGCACGCTCAGGGCCGGTCGCGCATCGATACCGATCAGGGGGCGCGGATCAGACGGCCGGGGCGCCGTTATGGAACGGGCGAAAGGGGGAGACTCAGGCTTGGCCGCGACAGCCGACCGGGCAGAGGCAACGGACCGAGGGCCGGCCGCTGGGATCGCAGAAGAGAGGCATGGGCTTCGACTCCTCGAGACCACGAACCCGGTCGTGGCGCTTAGCGTTTGGTGACGCGGCGCAAGCTTCACGGAAAATTGCCGCGGTGCGATCCCGGACGGAACCGACGAGGATGAGGGTTTCACAGCTCCGCGAACGAAGTCAACATGTTTAACCATCAACATGAGTGATTCGTGGAATAAATTACTTGAAATCATGGTATTTATCGCAAGCACGATTCCCCTCCGGCTTCGGCCCGTCTATGGTCCGGCCATGCCCAGCCGGACCCGCACCAAGGCACCCCCCGCCCTTCTTGCCGTCACCGGCCTCGACCGGCCGGTGACGCTGCGCCGCAATGCCCGGGCGCGGCGCCTTTCGCTGCGACTCGACCCGGCTCTCGGCGAGGTGATCGTGGTGGCGCCACCGCGGGTGCCGGCGCAGGTGATCGCGGATTTCGTCAACCGCCACGCCGACTGGGTGCGCCGCCGCCGCGCCGCTATGCCGGGCCGGACATCGTTCCTGCCCGGAGCCGAGGTCCCGATCCTCGGTTCTCTGCATAAAATCATACATGACCCCATGGCCGGCCGCACCGTGCGAATCGGGCCCGGCGAGCTGCGGATCGGTGGCCCGGCCGAGCATGTGGGCGCCCGCCTCGCCGCCTGGCTGAAGGCGGAGGCGCGGCGCCAGCTCCTGGCCCGCAGCCGGGCGATGGCGCTCAAGCTCGGCGTCACTGTCACCGCGGTGACGGTGCGCGACACCCGCAGCCGCTGGGGCAGTTGCGCCTCCAGCGGCCGGCTCAGCTATTCCTGGCGCCTGCTGCTGGCGCCCGAACCGGTGCTGGACTATGTGGTCGCGCACGAGGTCGCGCATCTGGTCGAAATGAACCATTCGCCGCGCTTCTGGGCCGTGGTCGACCGGCTGCATCCAGAGGCAGACCGCTGCCGGGCCTGGCTGAAGGCCAAGGGACAGGACCTGCATCTCTATGGCTGACAGGGCCGTCGGGGGCATGCGGCCCTCCGCCATCATCGCCGTCGTCCTGACGCTCTTGACCGGCTTCGGGCCGATGTCGACGGATCTCTACCTGCCATCGCTGCCGGCGCTGGTGACCGCCTTCGGCAGCGACGTAGCCACGGTGCAGCTCACGCTGAGCGTGTTCCTGGTCGGCTTCGCCGTGGCGCAGCTGGTCTACGGCCCGGTCTCCGACCGCTTCGGCCGGCGGCCGGCGATCCTGGCCGGCGTCGTCCTGTTCACCATGGCCAGCATCGCCTGCGCCCTCGCGACCTCGATCGAGATGCTGATCCTGTGCCGCTTCCTGCAGGCGCTCGGCGCCTGCTGCGGCCCGGTGCTGGGCCGCGCCGTGGTGCGCGACCTGTACGGTCCGGACCGCGCGGCCCGCATTCTCGCCTATATGTCGATGGCCATGGCGCTGGCGCCGGCGATCGGGCCGATTATCGGCGGCGTGCTGCAGGAGGCCTTCGGCTGGCGGGCGAATTTCTGGGTGCTGGTCGGCTTCGGCGCCCTGATGCTGGCCTCGGTGCTGGCGCTGCTGGGCGAGAGCAACCGGCACCGCGACCCGCTCGCCACCAGCCCGACCCGCCTGGCCCGCAACTACGGCGCGCTGCTGCGGCATCGCCGCTATATCGGCTATGTCATGATCGTCGCCTGCGGCTACAGCGCGATCTTCACCTTCATCTCCGGCTCGTCCTTCGTGCTCTCCGGCATGCTCGGCCTGTCGCCGCCGGTTTACGGCGCCTGCTTCGGCGCGGTCGTCGCCGGCTACATGCTCGGCACCTTCGGCTCCGGCCGGCTGACGCTGCGGCTCGGCATCGACCGGATGATCGCGGCGGGCACGCTGGTGATGCTGGCCGGCGCCGCGGCCATGGCCGGTCTGGCCGGCGCCGGCGTCTTCACCGTCTGGGCGGTGGTCGCGCCCTTCTTCCTGGTCATGATCGGCGTCGGCCTGACCCTGCCCAACGCCATCGCCGGCGCGATCGGCCCGTTCCCGACCATGGCCGGCACCGCCTCGGCGCTGATGGGCTTCATCCAGATGACGCTGGCGGCCCTGGTCGGCATCGCCATCGGCCATGCCACCGGCAGCGACGCGCTGCCGATGGCGGCCGCGGTGCTGCTGACGACGCTCGGCGCGCTGGCGGCGTTCCGGCTGCTGGTCAGGCCTTCGATGGCACCGCCACCCGGAACGGCTTGATCTCAATGTCGCGCCACACCCCGCCGGTGACATAGGGGTCGGCGGCGAGGAGCGCGTCCAGCGCCGCCCGGTCCGGCAGATCGTAGATCACGGCGGAGCCGACCATTCGGCCCCCGTCGTCCAGGATCGCACCGCCGGCGATCATGACGCCGTCCTCCGCCTGCTTGCGGGCGCCGGCCAGATGCTGCTCGCGCACCGCCAGGCGCCGGGCCGGCGCTTCGGCGTCGGTGCCGTCCTTCGCGATCACCAGGAACTGCATCGCATTCTCCCCTTCAGCGGTTCAGGCGCATCATAGCGGCGTTCGGCCCGGTGCAACCAGCGCGGCGATCTGCTACCCAGGGATAGGACATTCGGGTGGAGGACGGCATGAAGGTCGAGGGGCTGGCGGCGGTGGTCACCGGGGCGGGGTCGGGCATGGGGGCGGCGACCGCCCGGGCCCTGGCCGCGGCCGGGGCGAAGGTGGCGCTCTTTGACCTCAACCGCGACGCGGCGGAGGCGGTGGCGCGCGAGATCGGCGGCCTCGCCATTGCCTGTGACGTCGGCGACGGCGAGTCGGTCGCCGCGGCGCTGGAGCAGGCCCGGGCGGCGCACGGCACGGCGCGGATCGCCGTGGCCTGCGCCGGCATCGCCCCGGGCGCCCGCCTGGTCGGCCGCGACGGGCCGCACGACCCGGCGCTGTTCGAGCGGGTGATCCGGGTCAACCTCCTCGGCACCTTCCATCTGCTGCGCCTGACCGCCGCGGCCATGGCGGCGGAGGATCCGCTGCCGGAGACGGCCAGCGCCTCGGGCGAGCGTGGCCTGTTCGTCGCAACAGCCTCGGTCGCGGCCTATGAGGGCCAGGTCGGCCAGGTCGCCTATTCCGCCTCCAAGGGCGGGGTGGTCGGGCTGACCCTGCCGGCGGCGCGCGAGCTGGCGAAGAGCAGCATCCGGGTGATGACCGTGGCGCCGGGGCTGATCGGCACGCCGATGATCCAGGCCATGCCGCAGCAGGTGCAGGACAGCCTGATCGCCACCACCTTGTTCCCGCAGCGTCTGGGCCGGCCGGAGGAGTTCGCCCAGCTCGTCCTCCACATCGCCGCCAACGAGATGCTGAACGGCTCGGTCATCCGCCTCGACGGCGCCGTGCGGCTGGCCCCGCGATGAGCGCGTCCCGGACACCGCCACCGGGCTTCACTGCCCCGCCGTCGATCGACGATCTGATCGAGCTGGCGGAGGAGGGGTTCGAGCGCATCCCGGCGCGGCTGCGCGCCATGGTCCGTGGCGTCGCCATCCAGGTCGTCGACTTTCCGGACGACGACACGCTGGACGAGATGGGTCTGGAAAGCCCGTTCGACCTGCTCGGCCTCTACACCGGCACGCCCTTCGGGCAGAAGACCTTCGCGATCGCGACCAGGCCCGACATGATCTTCCTCTACCGCCGCCCGATCCTCGACTACTGGTGCGAGACCGGCGAGGATCTGGGCCATGTCGTCCGCCACGTGCTGATCCACGAGATCGGCCACCATTTCGGCTTCTCCGACGAGGACATGGAGGCGCTGGAGCGGGAGGCGGACCAGGAGGGTTAGGGGTCTGGAAACCGCTTCTGAAGGTGGTCGCGGGCGGCGGCGTTCAGGCGGTTGAAATACTCCACGAGTTGGTCGCAATCCGGCGTTGTGCCGAAGCAGCTGACCTGCATCGTCATGAACCAGGAGCCGCTGCCGTCGCGGTATGCCTGGCGGCAGACCGCGGTCGGATAGGCCGGATGGGTGGGGGTGGTGAAGCTCCACAGCACCAGTCCCGTGGCATCGATGAATGTCTGATAGTCGCGAGTCCTGGGCACGAGCCGATACATCGGATCCCGCCGCATGCGATCGTGCAGGATCTTGATGGACTCTCCCAGCTGTTCGGAGGCGATGCGGTCCCCGGCTAGGCCGAAATCGATGAAAGACTGCTCGCAAAGCTGTTGGGCTCCCGCTGGGGAAGCGCAGAAAATGACGGCAGCGATGAGCCCGAATATCGAAACGCTCGTTCTCAACATTTCAAGAAATCCGTCGCAGCGAATGTCACGACGATATCAGGCTCCTGGGGCTCGTCAGAATCCAATCTTGAGGGCTACCCCTCCAGCAGATGGCCGAAGGCGCGCAGGGGGCGGACGCGGTCGCAGACGATCTTGATGATCGCCAGCATCGGCACCGCCAGGATGGCGCCGGGCACGCCCCACATCCAGTACCAGAAGATCAGCGCCAGGATCACCACCACCGGGTTGATGGTGAAGCGCCGCGCCAGCACGGTCGGGGTGATCCATTCGCCCTCGGCAATATGGATGCCGAGATAGAGCAGACCGGGCAGCGCCGCGATCCAGGCCGGTCCCTCGGCCACCAGCCCGACCGCCAGGAACAGCACGATCCCCAGGATCGGCCCGAGGATCGGCACGAAGTTGAGGCAGAAGGCGACGGCGCCCCACAGCACCGGCGCCGGGATGCCGCAGGCCCACATCACCAGCCCCGTTGCCACGCCGACCAGGGCGTTGATCACGGTCACGGTGAGGAGATAGGAGGACAGGTCGCGTTCGATCTGCAGCGAGATCGACACCGCCTCCCGCTTCTCCACGAAGGTCGGCAGGATCTCGACGAAGCGGCGCAGGAAGGTTTCGCCGAACACCAGCAGGTAGAACAGGATCAGCAGCGTCGCGAACAGATGCGAGGCGATCAGGCCGGTGCCGGCGAAGACCGCCGTGACGATATCGGTCGGGTGCTCCAGCAGCGTGCCGGCGTCACCGAAGCGCACGCCCATGTTTTCGAGCCGGGCCACGAAGGTCTGCAGCGGTTCGGCCAAAGAGGCGAGCTTCGCCCGCAGCGCCGGCCATTCATTCGGCAGGTTGCCGGCCCATTCCGCGGCCGGGCTGGTCAGCAGCGTGCCGACGCCGATCACGATCAGCAGCAGCACCGCGATCGCCGCCAGCGACGCGATGGCCCGCGGCACGCTCAGCCGCTCCAGCACGCGCACCAGCGGCTGCAGCAGCAGCTTCAGCACAACCGCCAGCACCACCGGCAGCACGATGTCGCGGGCGAGCGACAGCGCGGCGAGCACGGCGAGGAGGCAGAGGACCCCGAGGAACACCGTCTTCGGATCGTCCGGCAGCGGCATCTCCGGGATATGGCCGTTGCCGTTGCGGCTGTTCGGCGCCGGGGCTTCGGTCGGCACCTTCGGCTGGTCGAGATTCATCTGGGGTCGGTCCTGCGGCGAATCCGAGAACGGCGAAAGGATCGTCACCGTTCCCCCGCCAGCGCGGCAGCGATCCTAACCCGCAGCGCCGGCAGAAGTTCTGCCTCGAACCAGGGATTGCGCTTCAGCCAGGCGGTGTTGCGCCAGCTCGGATGCGGCAGCGGCAAAAACTCGGGCAGGTACTCGCGCCAGGCCGCGACCGTTTCCGCCACGCTCCGCCGGCGATGGGGGCCGAGATAGAAGGCCTGGGCCAGCCCGCCGATCAGCAGGGTCAGCCGGACCTCGGGCATCAGCGGCCGCAGCCGCGGATGCCAGGTCTCGGCGCAGATCCGCGGCGGCGGATAGTCGCCGCCTTTCGGGTTGGTGCCGGGGAAGCACAGCCCCATCGACATCAGCGCCACCCGGCTCTCGTCGTAGAAGGCGTCGCGGTCGAGGCCGAGCCATTGCCGCAGCCGGTCGCCGCTGGCATCGGTCCAGGACAGGCCGGAGGCGTGCACCCGCGCGCCCGGCGCCTGGCCGACGACGAGGAGCCGGGCGGTCGTGGCCGCGCGCAGCACCGGGCGCGGCGCATGCGGCAGCCGGCCGGCGCAGATCCGGCAGGCGCGCGCCGCCGTCAGGGCCTCGGCCAGGGACTCGGTCATTGCTCCGTGAGTGCCCGATCGGACAGCAATGCTTCGACGAACTCGGGCACCAGCCGCGTCGCCGGGCCGTGGCGGCGGATCTCGAACAGGTCGGAGACCTGGCCCGGCTCCAGGTTCAGCTCGACCGTCAGGGCGCCGGCGTCCAGCGCCTGGTGGACGAAGGCGGCGGCCGGGTAGACGGTGCCGGAGGTGCCGATCGACACGAACAGCCGGCAGCCGGCCAGCGCCGCCTCGATCTCCGCCATCGCCAGCGGCATCTCGCCGAACCAGACCACGTCCGGCCGCATCCCGCCGGCTTGGCCGCAGGACGGGCAGGGGGTGTCGACCGACAGGTCGCCGGCCCAGGCACAGCCGTGATCGCAGGACAGGCAGCGGATACGGCCCAGCTCGCCATGCATGTGGATCAGGCGGCGGCTGCCGGCGCGCTCGTGCAGGTCGTCGACATTCTGGGTGACCAGCAGCACCGGGCCGGGCCAGTCGCGCTCCAGCCGCACCAGCGCCGCATGCGCCGCGTTGGGCCGGACCGCGGGGTCGGCGAGGGTGCGGCGGCGGGCGTTGTAGAAGCCGTGCACCAGCTCCGGATCGCGGGCGAAGGCCTCGGGCGTCGCCACATCCTCCAGCCGGTACCGCGTCCACACGCCGCCGGCGTCACGGAAGGTGTCGAGGCCGCTCTCCTTCGAGATGCCGGCCCCGGTCAGGATCACGATCGGATCGCCGGGTTCGATGCGTTTCATGTCCGGATCATGGCGACGGTGCCGTCCCGGCTCAACGGCCCTTGTCGCCGCGCCTCGGCCCCCAATCTGTTGCCTATGACCACCGCCGCCGCACTCCCCGCCCCGCTTCCCCTGCCGTCCGAGGCCATGGCCGAGCTGGCCGAGGCGAAGAGGGTGCTCGATCACGACTCGCTGGTGGCGCGCCTGTCGGCCATGGCCGGGACGCCGGTCGAGGCGCTGAAGCGCAACCTGCCCGCCGGGGTGCAGAAGGTGCTGGACGGCGCTGTCCGCCGCGCCATCGCCACGGCGCTGAAGGCGGCCCTGCGTAGCGGTCCCGGCCGCCGGGTGCCGCGGGAATCCGAATCATGGCTGCATCGCGGCCTGGCGGCGGCCAGCGGCGCCGCCGGCGGCGGCTTCGGCCTGCCCGGCACGCTGCTGGAGCTGCCGGTCTCCACCGCCCTGCTGCTGCGCCAGATCGCGGCCGAGGCGAAGGCGGCGGGGGAGGACCCGTCCGCCCCGGAGACCGCGATCGAATGCCTCAAGGTTTTCGCCCTGGGTCGGCCCGATCCGGCGGACGACGCGGTCGAGACCGGTTATCTGGCGACCCGGATCGCGCTGGCCCGGGTGGTGCCGAACGCGACCGCGTCGGTGATGCCCCGGCTGGTCTCGGCCGTCGCCGCCCGGTTCAGCGGCCCGGTGCTGCTGAAGCTGTCGGCCCAGGCGGCGCCGGTGCTGGGCGCCGCCGCCGGCGCCGCGGTCAACCTGGCCTTTCTCGAGCATTTCCGGCGCCTGGCGCGGGCCCATTTCACCGTTCGGCGGCTGGAACGCACCCATGGCGCCGCGGCGGTCCGTCTGGCCTATGAGAGCCTGCGGCCGGTACCGCCGCCCGACCTGATGACGCTGCCGCGGAGGCGCGAATAAACCACACCGTCATCGCGAGCCCCGCAGGGGCGTGGCGATCCAGCGGCACCGCCCTTGGATCGCCACGTCGCTTCGCTCTTTGCGATGACGATAAATAACAATATTATTTCGCTGTATATGAATTGATGGCGATTGTGTATGTAAATTATCGGATTGCGCGATGCTGCGCCGTTGATAGCGTTCGCCCGAGGCTGCCATGACCACCGCCACCCTCGCCCTTCCCCTGCTTGACCTGTCGCAGCTCGATGCCGGGCCGGCGGCGCGCCAGGCCTTCCTGGACCGGCTGCGCGCGGCCGCCCGCGACGTCGGCTTCTTCTATCTGAGCGGTCACGGCGTGCCGGAGTCGCTGGTCGGGCAAGTGAAGGCCGAGGCGCGCCGCTTCTTCGCCCTGCCGGAGGCCGACAAGCTGGCGATCGAGATGGTGAACTCGCCGCATTTTCGCGGCTACACCCGCGCCGCCTGGGAGCGAACGCGCGGCGAGCCGGACTGGCGCGAGCAGTTCGACATCGGGGCGGAGCGGCCGGCGATCCCGCAGGGGCCGGGCGTGCCGCCCTGGCTACGGCTGCAGGGGCCGAACCAGTGGCCGGCGGCGCAGCCGGAGCTGAAAACGGTGCTGCTGCGCTGGCAGGCGGAGCTGACCCGGGTGGCGATCCGCCTGCTGGAGGCCTTCGCCGCGGCGCTGGGCCAGCCCGAGGATGCGCTGGAGCCGATCTACGGCGACACGCCGAACCAGCACATCAAGATCATCCGCTATCCCGGCCGCGACGCCACCGGCAGCGACCAGGGCGTCGGCGCGCACAAGGATTCGGGGTTCCTGACCCTGCTGCTGCAGGACACGCAGCGCGGCCTGCAGGTCGAGGGCGAGGACGGGCGCTGGATCGACGCCGAGCCGGTGCCGGGCACCTTCGTCGTCAACATCGGCGAGCTGCTGGAGCTCGCGACCAACGGCTATCTGCGCGCCACGGTGCATCGGGTGATCACGCCGCCGGCCGGGGCCGACCGGCTGTCGGTCGCCTTTTTCCTCGGCGCCCGGCTCGACGCCACGGTGCCGCTGCTCGAGCTGCCGCCGGACTTGGCGGCGGAGGCGCGCGGGCCCGCCAGCGATCCGCAGAACCCGCTGTTCCACGATGTCGGCCCGAACTATCTGAAAGGCCGGCTGCGCTCCCACCCCGACGTGGCGCAGCGCCACTACGCCGATGTCCTGGCGGCGCAAGCCGCCTCCGCCTGAACACGCCGCGCCAACCGAACCCATAGGTCCATCATGATCCGTATCCTGGCCGCCCGCCTGGCGCGGGCGGCGATCGCTGCCGCCTTGCCTTTCACCCTGGCCGGCGCCGCCCTGGCGCAGGACGCGCCGCTGAAGGTCGCCGCCGATGCCGTGCCGCATGCCGAGATCCTGGCCTTCGTGCAGAGCCAGGCGCCCGACCTGAAGCTCGACATCGTCGAGCTCTCGACCGCGGTCAATCCGAACGAGCTGCTGGCGCATGGCGACGTCGATGCCAACTACTTTCAGCACCTGCCCTATCTGCGCTCGCAGGAGGAGGTGCTGGACGAGACCTTCGCCGTGGTCGCGACCGTGCATATCGAGCCGCTCGGCGTCTATTCGCGCAAGGCGAGGAGCTTCGCCGATGTGCCGGACGGCGCCACCGTGGCGGTGCCGAACAACGTCACCAATCTCAGCCGCGCGCTCTACCTGCTGCAGGACCAGAAGCTGATCCGGCTGAACGACGGCTTCGCCGAGCCCGACAAGCAGCTGGCGACGCCGAACGACATCGCCGAGAACCCGAAGCATCTGAAGGTGCTGGAGGTCGAGGCGGCGCTGCTGCCGCGGGCGCTCGACGACGTCGACCTGGCGGTGATCAACGGCAACTACGCGCTCGAGGCGGGGCTCAGCCCGGCCAGGGATGCGCTGGGGCTGGAGAAGGCCGAGGGCAACCCCTACGCCAACATCCTGGTGACCACGCCGAAGCTGGCGGACGATCCGCGGATCAAGCGGCTGGCGGCGCTCCTGACCTCGCGGGCGGTGGCGAAGTTCATCCGCGACCGCTACCAGGGCTCGGTCATTCCGGTGAACGACTGACGGAGATAGTGAGTGGGTGCACTGCAGCTCCCCACAACATCGTCATGGCGAGCCCCGAAGGGGCGTGGCCATCCAAGCGGCGCCACCCTCTGGATGGCCACGGCGCTGCGCGCCTCGCCATGACGGTTTGGGAATCGGCTTGAACCGTTCAGCCTCGTCGGCCCATCAGCGTCGGCTGGCGGCCAGGTTGTCGGCGCGGATGAAGTCGACGAAGGCGCGCAGCGTGGCCGGCATCTGGCGCTGGCGCGGATAGTACAGGAAGAAGCCCGGGAAGGGCGGCGACCAGTCCTGCAGCAGCGGGATCAGCCGGCCGTCGGCCAGCTCGGCCGTGATCATGCCCTCGAAGACGAAGGCCAGGCCGGCGCCGTCCAGCGCCGCCTGGATCAGCAGCCGCTGATCGTTGACTATCAGCGGCCCCTCGGGGCTGACGGTCAGCTCCCGGCCGTCCTTCTCGAACTCCCAGGCATAGACCACGCCGCTCGGGAATCGGTAACCGAGGCAGAGATGCTCGGTCAGGTCGCGCGGCGTGCGCGGCGGCGTCCGTCCGGCGAGGTAGGACGGGGCGGCGACCACGATCAGCCGCTGTTCGCCGCCGAAGCGCACCGCCACCATGTCGCGCTCCAGCTGCTCGCCCAGGCGGACGCCGGCGTCAAAGCCGCTGGCGACGATGTCGATCAGGGCGCTGGTGACCGACACCTCCAGCCGGATCTCGGGATAGCTAGCCAGGAACCGCGCCACCATCGGCGCCAGGATCAGCGCCGCCGCCGGGATCGAGGCCGTGAGCTTGAGTGATCCGGCCGGCCGATGGCGGAACTGGTCGATCTCCTCGACCGCGCCCTCGATGTCGCGGAAGGCCGGCTCCAGCCGCGCCAGCAGCCGGTCGCCGGCCTCGGTCGGGGTGACGCTGCGGGTGGTGCGGTTCAAGAGGCGCACGCCCAGACGCTCCTCCAGCCCGCGGATCGCATGGCTGAGGGCGGAAGCCGACAGGCCCAGCTCGATCGCCGCCTTGCGGAAGCTTCGGTGCCGCGCCACCGCGGCGAAGGCGGCCAGGTCGGGAAGGTCGGGGCGGCGCATTGCTGAATCTCGCTCATCAGCTCGTGTCCATATCTACGGGTTATCGCATGATCGTCCAGCCCCCATTCTCCGGGCGTGCCGCGCCGGTCCCCTCGACCGGGCGGCAACGAGCAAGGAGAGAGACCATGGACAGACGCTCCCTCGGCCAGGACGGCACCACCGTCTCCGCCATCGGCCTCGGCTGCATGGGCATGTCCGAATTCTACGGATCGCGCGACGACGCCCAGTCGCTCGACACCCTCGCCGCGGCGCTGGAGCACGGCATCGACTTCCTCGACACCGCCGACATGTACGGGGCGGGGCACAATGAGGAGCTGATCGGCCGCTTCCTGAAGAACCGCCGCGACCAGGTGGTGCTCGCCACCAAGTTCGGCATCGTGCGTGAGCCCGGGCGCTACGAGCGGCGGGTCGACAACTCCCCGGCCTATGTCCGCGCCGCCTGCGACGCCTCGCTGCAGCGCCTCGGCACCGACGTCGTCGACCTCTACTACATGCACCGCCGCAACCCGGAGGTGCCGATCGAGGACACGGTCGGCGCCATGGCCGATCTGGTGCAGGCCGGCAAGGTGCGGCAGATCGGCCTGTCCGAGGTCTCGGTCGAGACGCTGCGCCGGGCCCATGCGGTGCATCCGATCGCGGCGGTGCAGAGCGAGTACTCGCTGTGGACCCGCGACCCGGAGGAGAACGGCATGCTCCAGGCCTGCCGCGAGCTGGGCACCACCTTCGTCGCCTATTCGCCGCTCGGCCGCGCCTTCCTGGCCGGGGCGGTGACCGACACCTCGTCGCTGGCGCCGGACGACTTCCGCCGCGTCAACCCTCGTTTCGCCGAGGAGGCGCTGGCGCAGAACCGGCGCCTGGCCGAAGCGCTGGCGGATTTCGCCTCCGGCCTCGGGGCCAAGCCGGCCCAGGTGGCGCTCGCCTGGCTGCTCGGCAAGCACGAGCACGTCGTGCCGATCCCGGGCACCAAGCGCCGTGCCTATCTGGCCGAGAACGCCGCGGCCGCGGCAATCCGGCTGAGCCCGGATCAGGTCGCCGTGCTCGACGCCCTGTTCGCGCCCGGCGCCGTGGCCGGCGCCCGCTACACCGAAGAGGGCATGAAGGGCGTCGGGCTGTAACGATCGGACGCGTTGCCGCCTGGATGCGCTCCGGTTATCCAGGCGGCATGCGCCTCCTGTTCGTCTGTACCGGCAACATCTGTCGCTCGCCGACCGCCGAGGCGGTGATGCGGGCGAAACTCGCGGCCGCCGGGCTGGACCATGCGGTCGACAGCGCCGGCACCCATGGCTTCCATGCCGGCGAGCCGCCGCACCCGCCGGCGATCCGGGCGGCGGCGGAGCGCGGCTACGACCTGCGCCCGCTGCGCGCCCGCAAGCTGGAACGGGCGGATTTCCGCCGTTTCGACCTGCTTCTGGCAATGGACCACACGCATCTCGGCCGGATGCGCCGGCTCGCCATCGCCGGCCCGGGCCGAATCGGTCTGTTCCTCGACCACACGCCGGGGCTGGAAGGGGGGGACGTGCCCGACCCCTATTACGGCGGCAGCGCCGATTTCGAGCATGTGCTGGACCTGATCGAGGCCGGCTGCGACGGGCTGGTGGCGGCGCTGCGCGAGGGACGGCTGGGCTAGGCGGGCCGTTCAGCCCGGCGTGCTGCCTGGGGCGTATTGCGCCGCGTATTCGGGCGCCGGTGGGATGGGCTTGATCACGTCGATCAGCACGCCGTTGGGGTCCTGCGTGATGAAGTGCCGCTGGCCGAAATCCTCGTCACGGAGGTCCAGCAGGATCGGCAGCCCGGCCGCCTTCAGCCGCGTGTATTCCGCATCGACATCCTCCACCTCGAAATTCAGCAGCAGCCCCGAAACGCGGCCGCGGCCGGCCGCGGGGATGGTGCCGTGGCTGCCGTCGAGGATGGCGAGGTTGACCTGCGCATCCTCGGCCGACTGCAGATGGACGTACCACTCGGCTTCGAACAGCGGCCGGAACCCGAAGTGCCGGACATAGAAGGCGGCGGTCGCGGCGACCTGCGGCGTCATGATCACGGGGTAGTAGCTCGTGGTCCTCATGGACTTTTCCTCCCGGGCAGATAAACATGCAGAGTGCATGTTTTTTTGAGATAACATACAGGCTGCATGTATGCAAGAACGGGAGCGCAGAACCAATCGGGAGCGGTCGGACCGGACGCAGGCCGCGCTGATCGCGGCCGCGCGCCGGCTGTTCGTCGAGCGCGGCTACGCCGAGACGGGGACGCCGGAGCTGGTGGCCGCCGCTGGTGTCACGCGCGGGGCGCTGTATCACCATTTCGCCGACAAGCAGGCCCTGTTCCTCGCCGTGATCGAGGCGGAGGCCGCGGCGGTGGCCGGGGAGATCGAGCGGGCCGCCCCGGCCGACCTGCCGCCGGCCGAGGCGCTGGCCCGGGGCGGCGACGCCTTCCTCCGGGCCATGGCGGTGCCGGGCCGGACCCGGCTTCTGCTGATCGAGGCGCCGGCGGTGCTGGGGCGCGAGACGCTGGACCGGATCGACGCCCGGCACGGCGGCCGGACGCTGCGCGAAGGGTTGGCGGCGGCGATGGCGGCCGGGGTGCTGCGCCCGCTGCCGCTGGAGGCCGCGGCGCAGCTCCTGGGCGCCGCCTATGACCGGGCGGCACTCGCCATCGCCAGCGGGGCCGACCCGGCGGAGTGGCAGACGGTGCTGGCGGCGCTGATCGACGGGCTCACGCCTCCGCGGTCTGCGCCCGGCACGACCGGGCGGGGCCGAAGATCGCGAAGCTGAGCGCGGCCAGGATCCAGGCACCGACGCCGCCATAGAGCATCACCCAGCCGAAGCCCTCGACCAGGGCCGCGTGCACGGCGGCTCCCGACGGGTCCAGCGCGGCCAGCGCCGGATAGGCCTGCGGCAGCGAGGCGAGGTTGCCGGCGGCGACCGCCGCGGCCAATACCTGCAGCTGCGACCCGTCGAAGACCTCGGCAAAGGCGCCGGGCAGGGACCAGCGGATCCCTTCCACCAGGATCAGCCCCATCACCGCGATGTTGATGGCCAGCGTGATCAGCCGGGCGCTGATGTCGATGCCGGACGCCATGCCCGCCCGGTTGCTCGGGACCGCGCCGGTGGTGGTGTTGGTGACCGGCGTGTTGGTCAGGCCGAGCCCGACCCCGGCCAGGAGGGCGCCGGGCAGCACGGTCAGCCAGCCGGCCTGGTCGAGGCCGGCACCGAGCCGCATCAAGAGGAAACCCGTCCCCATCACGGCCATGCCGAGCGGGATGACGAAGCGCGGGCCGCGGTGCTGCAGCAAGCGGTCGGCCACCAGTGGCATCACCAGGAACGGGATGGTGTAGGCCAGCAGCAGGAACCCGACGGTCCGGCTGTCGAGGCCGAGACCGCCCTGGAAGTAGATCGGCAGGTAGATCATGAACGGCCAGTAGCAGCAGTTCATGCCGATGCAGCCGATGATCGCCCCGCTGAACCGGCGGATCCGGAACACCGAGAAGTCGAACATCGGATGCGGGTTAATCCGCTCCGACACCAGGAAGGCGGCGAAGCTGGCGACGGTCAGGACGGCGAGCCCGATCGCAGCGATGGGGCCGAGCTCCGCCCCCTGGGTGATCAGATAGGCCAGGCCGAACACCGCCAGCGTCAAGGTCACGATGCCGGCGACGTCCAGCCGCTGGGCGTGCGGGTCGCGCGATTCGCGGATGCCGATCGCGGCCGGAATCAGGGCCAGGACGGTCAGCGGGACGTGGATCAGGAACACCCAGTGCCAGCTGGACCAAGAGACAATCAGGCCGCCGATGATCGGGCCGAAGCCCAGGCCGATGCCGCTGATCACGCCCCAGGCGGAGAAGGCCCGGCCGCGCTCCCGCTCATCCTGAAATTGGTGCGAGATGATCGCGACCACGCAGGTGAACATGGCGCCGCCGGCGAGGCCCTGGAGGAACCGGGCGGCAATCAGCACCGACGCGCTCTCGGCCAGGCCGCACATCAGCGAGGTGGCGCCGAAGGCGACCGTGGTCACGACGAAGACGCGCTTGCGGCCGTAGCGGTCGGCCAGAGTCCCGGTCGCCATCAGCACCGTGGTGCAGGCGATGGTGTAGGCGTTCATGATCCATTGCAGGCCCCGGAAATCGGCCGGCAGCGCCGTTTCCAGCGTCGGCAGGATCACCGGCACGCTGGAGATCTCGAGGCCGAACATCAGCGAGGCCAGGCAGACGCCGACCAGGGCGGCCATGTTCCGAGCGGAGGGTGAAAAAGCCATGATCCTTCTCTCGAGGCGACAGGCCGCGCCCTCGCGCAGCGGGTTGCGCGAGCCGATGCCGTTGCGGGGCGCGGCGAGGATGTCGGTGAAGGCCGCTCGAGCGGGCCGGGACCGTCACTCTGTCCAATCCTCGCTCATGATGGAAATGAATTAATTTTGTGGCGTCCATTTTCCGCCATCATATATTTGAGCCATGGATTTCGACCCTGCCCTGCTGCGCGCCTTCGTCGCCGTCCACGATGCCGGCGGGTTCACCCGCGCGGCCCAGCGGCTGCACCTGACCCAGTCCGCGGTCAGCCATCAGATCCGGCGGCTGGAGGAGCAGGTGGGCCGGCCGCTCCTGCACCGGACCACCCGCAAGCTGCTGTTGACCGAGGACGGCGAGGAGTTCCTGCGCCATGCAGAGCAGATCCTGCAGGCGCAGGACGCGCTGACCCGGCGCTTCCAGCCCTCCTCTGTCTCCGGCGTCGTCCGCTTCGGGGTGCCGGAGAACTTCATGGGCGACCGGCTGCCGCTGCTGCTGCGCCGCTTCGCCCGCGGCTTCCCGGCGGTGCGGCTGGAAGTGGCGGTCAGCGTCTGCCTCGACCTGCGCGCCAAGGTCGAGGCGGGCGAGCTCGATCTCGCCGTGGTGATGTCCCGGCCGGGCGAAACCGGCGGCACGGTGCTGCGGCGGACGCAGTTCGTCTGGGCCGCGGCCGAGACCTTCGAGTGGCCGCTCGGCGCCTCGCTGCCGCTCGCGCTCGCGCCGCCGCCCTGCCCCTGTCGCGCCATCGCGGTCGACGCCCTGGCTGGGTCCGAGGTCGAATGGCATGTCGGCTTCACCTCGGGGAACCAGCACGGCCTGCGCGCGGCGGTGCTGGCGGGGCTGGCCGCCTCGATCGTCGCCCGCGACGAGCTCGAGCCGGGGATGAAGATCCTCGACGGCCGCCACGGCCTGCCGCCGCTGCCGGAGGTGGAATTCACCCTGATCTGGCGGCCCGGCAATGCGGCACCCTGCGCCCGCGAGCTCGGCCGGCTAATCGTGGAGGCGGCGGAAGGCGCGCCCGCGCTCGCCAGGGCGGTCTAACCCTTGATCGCGCCCGCGGTCAGCCCGGCGACGATCTTGCGCTGGAATACGAGCACGAGCGCGATCAGCGGCAGCGTGACCACCACCGACGCCGCCATGATCGGGCCGAACGGGTATTCGTAGCGGCTGCCGCCGGCGATGGTGGCGATCGCCACCGGCACGGTGCGGTTCTGGTCCGACAGGATGAAGGTCAGGGCGAACAGGAACTCGTTCCAGGCCTGGATGAAGGCGAGCAGGCCGGTCGAGGCCAGGGCCGGGCCCATCAGCGGCAGCAGCACGCTGACCAGCACCCGGCCGCGGCCGGCGCCGTCCATCAGCGCCGCCTCCTCCAGCTCGCGCGGGATGTCCTGGATGAAGCCGGTCAGCACCCAGACGGTGAAGGGCAGGGTGAAGATCAGATAGGCGAAGGTCAGCGACCCCAGCCGGTTGTACAGGCCGAGCCAGCGCACCAGCTCGAACATCCCGGACAGCACCACGATCTGCGGGAAGATCGAGATCATCAGGATCACCAGCAGCACCGTCCGCCGCAGCGGGAAGTCCAGCCGCCCCAGCGCATAGGCGGCGCCGATGGCGAGCAAAAGCGAAATCCCGGTGGCTGATCCCGCGACGATCAGGGAGTTGACGATCGAGCGCAGGAACACCGGGTCCTGCAGCATCTGCCGGTAGTAGACCAGCTCGAAGGCGGGCAGCAGCGTCGCCTGGAACAGCGACACCCCGGTCTTCAGCGAGGAGACGATCGCCCAGTAGTAGGGGAACAGGGTGTAGAGCAGCACCAACGCCACGGCGACGCCAAGGCCGATCGAGCGCAGCAGCCGGCGCCGGCGGTGCCGGGCGGCGGTGCGGGCCAAAGCGAGGTCGGGGGCGGCCGCAATGGTCATCGGACGGTCGCCCGGTCCAGCCGGATCGCGCCGATGATGACGATGGCGATCAGGGCGATCAGCAGGAACACCCAGGTCGAGGCGGCGGAGCCGTAACCCAGCTCCTGGAAGCTGACCAGCTGGTTGCGGGCGTAGATCGTCATGGTCATGGTCGGCTCGCCATTGCCGCCGAGGACGTAGCTGAGGTCGAACATCCTGAGGGCATCGAGGGTGCGGAACAGCACGGCGACGCCGATCGGCACCCGCAGCATCGGCAGGGTGATCGAGACCAGGCGCTTCCACCAGGACACGCCGTCGACCCGCGCCGCCTCATGGATCTCGGACGGGATCAGCTGCAGTCCGGCCAGGATCAGCAGCACCATGAACGGCGTGGTGATCCAGACATCGACGAAGATGACGACGCCCAGCGCCAGCGACGGATCGGCGGTCCAGGCCACGCCCTTGTCGATCAGGTGTAGGTCGATCAGGAGGCGGTTGATGATGCCGAACTGGTCGTGCAGCAGCCATTCCCAGATCTTGGCCGAAACCACGACCGGGATCGACCAGGGCACCAGGATGGCGGCGCGCAGCACGCCGCGCCCGGGGATCGCCTCGTTCAGCAGCAGGGCGATGGCGAGGCCCAGCAGCGTCTCCAGCGCCACCGAGACCACGGTGAAGACCAGCGTGTTCTCCACCGCCCGCCACCATTGCGGGTCCCGGGCGACCTCGACGAAGTTGTCGAGCCAAACGAAGCCGTAATTGGTCGGGTTGTCGAGGAAGGCGTCGGTGGTGGAGAAGAACAGCGTGCGCAGCAGCGGCCACAGCGCCACCAGCACCAGCGCCGCCAGGGTCGGCGCCAGGAACAGCCACCCCGCCCGCCGATGCGACCGCGCCACCCGGCCCATCATGGCGCTGGCTTCCTTGGGCCGGCGCAGACCCCCTCACCCTCCCGCCGCCTTCGGCGTCGGGCCCCTCCCTCTCCCCGAGGAGAGGGAAAGGACGCCGCGGCGAGCGGTCGGGTCACCCCTCCTTGGGGAGAGGTCGAAATCGCATCAGCGATTTCGGGTGAGGGGGCCGGCACCGGCCTATCCCCGGCGAGCCATCACCACTTCGCCCGCTGCCGCAGCCGCTCCAGTTCCTTGGCCAGACCGGCGACCGCGGCGTCGGGCTTCTCGTCGCCGGTCAGCACCGCATGCACCGATTTGGAGAAGGCCTGCGACACCCGGTTGTAGCTGGCGCCGGTGACGGCGGAGGGCCGGGCGATGCTGTCGGCGAAGGCGGCCTGGGCGTCCTTCAGGAAGGGCAGCTTCTTCAGCACCTCCGGGTCCTCGTACAGCGCGACCACGGTCGGGTTGTAGGCGCCCTGGATCGCCCGGCGCTTCTGGTCGGCGGCCCCGGTCATGTAGCGGATCAGGTCGACCGCCGCCTCCCTGTTCTCGGAGTATTTCGACACGCCGAGATAGGCGGGGCCCAGGCAGCCGCTCGACTTCTCGCCCGCGGCGCCGACCGGCAGGGCTGAGACCCCGACCTTGCCGACCAGCGCGCCGCCCTCGGCCTGCGAGGTGCCCCAGACATAGGGCCAGTTGCGCAGGAACACGGCCTTGCCGCTCTCGAACACGGCGCGGGAGCCTTCCTCGTCGTAGTTCAGCACGCCCTGCGGGCTGATCGTGTCGATCCAGCCGCGGGCCAGGGTCAGCGCCTCGGCCGCCTTCGGGTTGTCGATGGTGACGTCGCCCTTGGCGTCGATGATGGTGCCGCCGCCATGGCTGGCGACCCATTCGATAGCGTCGCAGGTCAGCCCCTCATAGGACTTGCCCTGCCAGACGAAACCCCAGAGGTCGGCATTGCCGGCCTTGCGTTCGGCTTCCTGCACCGCCTTGGCGGTCTCGGTCAGCTCGGCCCAGGTCTTCGGCACCGGCTTGCCGTGCTTCTCCAGCAGGTCCTTGCGGTAGAAGATCAGCCCGGTGTCCATGTACCAGGGCAGGGCCAGCAGATGGCCGTCGATCGTCGCCGCGTCGATCGTGCTCGGGAAATGCGCCGCCACCTCCTCCTTCGGCACCATCGGGCCGAGGTCGAGCAGATGGTTCTTCAGCATGCCCATCCAGATCACGTCGATCACCAGCACGTCGATGTCGGTCGACTGCGCCGCCAGCATCTGCTGGTAGAGGGGCACGGCGTCGTCCCAGACCGCCGGCATCTTGTTGATGGTGACGGCGTTGCCGGTCTGCTTCGCCCAGGCTTCGGCGGCGCTGCTGCACAAATCGTAGTCGGTGGCGCCGCAGAACAGCTTCACGGTCGCGGCCTCGGCCCCGTTCGCGGCGAAGGCGGCCAGCGCTGCGGCCAACGATAAGGTTGCGATCTTCACGGTTCCCTCCGTTCAAGCCCCTGTCTGAACCATCTTGTCGTTGCGGGCGGGTTGGCCCCGCCGCTCTCAGGTGGAGGCCGGAGCCTCGAGCCGCGCCAGCGCCAGCAGCTCGGCCTCGCGCGGCAGCGCCCTGCCGCCGTAATCGGTGGTGGCGAGGGCGCCGCAGGTCGCGGCCAGGGCCAGGCTGTCGCGGAAGCCGAAGCCGCGCAGCCGGCCGTAGAGGAAGCCGGCGTTGAAGCTGTCCCCGGCGCCAGTGGTGTCGACCACCGTCACCGCCGGGGCCGGCACGGCGCAGCGCTCGCCGCGGCTGATGCCGACGGCACCGGCGGCGCCGCGCTTGACCAGCACAGTGGGCACCATCGCGGCCATCCGCTCCAGCGCCGCGTCGACATCCGGCGCGCCGGTGAAGGCGAGCGCCTCGGATTCGTTCGGGGCGAAGACGTCGATCTCGCGGAACAGCTCGGCCACGCCCGGCGTGTCGATCTTGTGCGGCACATGCTGGCAGTCGAGATAGACCAGCACGCCCCGCCGCTTCGCCGCCCGGGCCAGGGCCAGCAGCTCGGGCTGCAGCCGGAAGCTCTGCAGCAGCAGGGCCTTCGGCGCGACCTCGGCCAGCGCCTCCGGCGTCGGCGGCAGGTCGTCGCGCACGGCGTAGGTGACGAAGCCGCGATCGTGGTCGAAGGAGAAGGCGGCGCTGACCCGCTCCAGCGGCTGGTCCAGCCGGCGGAACAGGCGGTCATCCAGGCCTTCCGCCTGCGCCGCCTCCAGCGCCAGCCGGCTGAACAGGTCGGTGCCGAAATCGGCGGCCCAGGCCGTCTTGAGGCCCAGCCGGTGCGCCGCCGCGGCGGTGGTGAAGCTGGCGCCAGGCAGGGTGGCGAAGCCGCGGGCGAACAGGTCGGCGCCCAGCCGCGGCACCTCCGGCAGGCCGGTGAAGATCAGGTCCCAGTAGTATTCGCCGACCACGACGACGTCGCAGCCGCTGTGCTCCGCGCCGGTCATTGCCAGTTGCCGACATAAGGGGCGTGGGCGGCGAGATACTCGTCGACCAGCGCCTCGGCCCGGGAATAGGACAGCACCAGCGGATGCGCCACCAGCGCCTCGACCGCCAGATCGCGGTCGCGCTCGCGGATCGCCCGCACCGCCAGCCGCTCATAGCGCTTGACGCTGTGCACCAGCTGGGCCTGCGCCTCCGGCATCGCGCCGATCGGCAGCGGCCGCACACCGTCGCGGTCGATGACGCAGCTGACCTCGACCACATCCTCGTCGCGCAGCCCCGCGATCGCGCCCTGGTTCGGCACGTTCAGCCCGCTGTAGAGCGGCTTTCCGGTCTCCAGCGCATCGACCAGGTCGAGCGCGACGCCGGCATAGCCCTCGCCCTCGTCGCCCAGCGGAGCGTGGGCGCCGGCGGCCAGGGCCCGGTCCGCCTCCTCCATGCTCGGCGCCCCCTCCTGGGCATAGTGCATGTAGGTGGCGTTGCGGCGATGGGCATAGGCGTAATAGGCCTCCAGCGCCCGCTCCGGGCTGCGGCGCCAGTCCAGCGCGATCAATTGCTCGATCAGTCCGTGGTTCAGGTCGCGCACCTCCTCGCCGCGGGTGCGGGCGTCCGACCGGATCGCCTCCACCGCCTTCTCAGCATAGTAGAAGTAGTAGAGGTATTCGTTGATCCACATGCCGTGGCGGCGGACCACGCGCGGGCTGAACACGCGCTGGGCCGTGGCGGCCAGGAACGCGTCATCGGCCAGCAGGCGCGGCAGCACGTCCTCTCCGCCGATCTCGGCGCGGCGGGTGAAGGACAGGTGGTTCAGGCCGAACACCTCGGTGCGCACCGATTTCTCCGGCACGTCGAACCAGCGCGCCACCGCCGACTGGGCGGCGTTGGCGCCGTCGCAGATGCCGACGGTGCGATCGAATCCGGCGTCGCGCAGCGCCTGGGTGACGAGGCCGGCCGGGTTGGTGAAGTTGAACAGCCAGGCGTCGGGGCTGACCCGCTTCAGCAGCTCGGCATAGCCCAGGATCGTCGGGATGCTGCGCAGCGCCATGGCGAAGCCGCCCGGCCCGGTCGTTTCCTGGCCCAGCACGCCATGCGCCAGCGCGATCCGCTCGTCCTTGATCCGGCCTTCCTCCAGCCCCGGCCGGACCGTGGTCACGACATAGGCGGCGCCGTCCAGCGCACGCTCCGGGTCCAGGCTGGTGGTGATCCTGACGGGCGACTGCATCCGCCGGGCGATCTCGGCCCCCAGCCCGCCGAACAGCTCCAGCCGCGGCCCGTCGATATCGAGCAGGCACAGCTCGGTGAGGTTGCTCCACTCCGCCCGGCGCAGCGCCGATTCGATGAACAGGGGCGCACGGACTCCGCCGCCGCCGACCAGGGTCAGTTTCATGCCGCCTCCCACGAGCTGACCAAAGTTATGACTGGATATAACCAGTCATGTCAATTGTGGCCGGGCCGCGGATTTGCGTGTATGCAGCGGGGAATATCCGCTTCGCGGAGATGCCTTTGCACGCCATGACCGACGGCCTGAAACGCGACGATCCGCAGCCCCTCTATCGCCAGATCAAGCAGCGCATCCGCGAGCAGATCGAGCAGGGCCGGCTCGGCACCGACGCCAAGCTGGAGTCGGAACGCGAGCTGGAGAAGCGCTACGGCGTCAGCCGCATCACCGTGCGCCAGGCGGTGCGCGAGCTGGTCCAGGAGGGTTGGCTGCTGAGCCATCCCGGCAAGGGCTTCTTCGTGGCGCGGCGGGAGGAGACCTACGAGCTGCACCTCTTGCGCAGCTTCACCGCCATCGCCGAGGCGCATGGCCGGACGCCGACGAGCCGGCTGATCGAAGGCCGGCTCTGCCCGGCGCCGGCGGAGATCGCACGGCCGCTGTTCCTGCCGGCCGGGGCCGAGGTGGTGATGCTGAAGCGGCTGCGCTGCCTCGACGGGCTGCCGATGGTGCTGACCCAGGACTGGTTCGCGGCCGGGCTGGTGCCGGGGATCCTCGAGCTCGACTGGTCGACCGGCAACCGCTCGCTCTACGCCGAGATCCGCGACCGCTACCGGCTGCGGCCGGACCGCGGCCGCACCACGCTGAGCGCCCGGCTGGCCAATGCGGAGGAGGCGGAGCTGCTGGAGTTGACCCCGCCGGCCGCGGTGCTGACGGTCGAGCAGATCGCCTATGACCGGCAGGGGCGGCCGGTGAACATGACCTTCTCCAGCCACCACCCGCTGCGCTACCCGCTCAGCCTCGATCAGCGGGGAGGACGGCGCGACCATGGCTGACGGACTCGATCCCGTCCTCGCCGACCGGATCGCCGCGGCGCTCGGGGTGCGGCCGGTGGCGGCGGAGCCGCTGGCCGGCGGGTCCACCGTCGCAGTGCTCCGGGTCGATCTCGCCGATGGCGGCCGGGTGGTGGCCAAGGCCGGGCCGGGGCCCCTGCTGCTGGAGGCCTGGATGCTGGGCGAGCTGGCGCGGCACTCCGCCCTGCCGCTGCCGGCGGTGCTGCACGCGGCCGAGGACCTGCTGCTGCTGGATTATGTCGAGCACGAGCCCGGGCCGCCGTCGGAGCCGGCGCAACTGCATGCGGCGGAGCTGCTGGCGGCGCTGCACGCGCCGGCCTGGCCGTGCTTCGGCTACGACCGCGACACCACCATCGGCAAGCTGCCGCAGCCGAATCCGCCGGCCGACCGCTGGATCCCGTTCTTCCGCGACCACCGCCTGCTGCACATGGCCCGCGCCGGCCATGAAGAGGGTACGGTCGATGCCGATCTCCTGCGCCGCCTCGAAACCTTGGCCGGACGGCTGGATGAGCTGCTGATGGAGCCGCACCATCCGGCGCTGCTGCACGGCGACATCTGGACCGGCAACCTGCTGCATCGCGGCGGGCGAATCGTCGCCTTCATCGACCCCGCCATCTCCTGCGGCCATCCGGAGATGGAGCTGACCTATCCGACCCTGTTCGGCACCTTCGACGAGGGCTTCTTCCGCCGCTACGCCGAGCTCGCGCCGCTCGACCCCGGCTTCTGGGACGACCGGCGGCCGATCTACCTCCTGTATCCGCTGCTGGTGCATGTCCGGTACTGGGACCCGGCCTATGCCGGGCCGATCCGCCGGATTCTCGACCGCTACGGCGCCTAAGCGTCGGAAAGGTCTTACGATTCATTGCGATTGTAACGGTGCATTTTCTTCGCCATAGTCGCGCCAATCCGACGCTGACGCGGAGCTTGAACAGAGAAACGCCCTCGGTCTAAACGGCGAGCGAACAGAGAGGCGACCATCCCGGCGGATGGTCTGTGGAGGCATATCGGCGCGAGCATGGAATATTTCCTGCAGCAGCTCATCAATGGGCTGACGCTGGGCGCGATCTACGGTCTGATCGCGATCGGCTATACGATGGTGTACGGCATCATCGGCATGATCAATTTCGCGCATGGCGAAATCTATATGATCGGCGCGTTCATCGCGGTGATCGGATTCGTCGTGCTCGGCGCCTTCGGCGTGCCCGGCATGTCGGTGGCCCTGGCGCTGGCGATCGTGCTGGTCGCGGCCGTGGTGGTGACCGCCGCCTATGGCTGGACGGTCGAGCGGCTGGCCTACCGGCCGCTGCGCAACTCCACCCGCCTGGCGCCGCTGATCTCGGCGATCGGCATGTCGATCTTCCTGCAGAACTACATCCAGCTGCTGCAGGGCGCCCGGCGCAAGCCGGTGCCGCCGCAGATCCCGGGCGGCTTCCAGCTGACCTCGGGCGGCGGCTTCGACGTCAACCTGTCCTATCTGCAGATCGTCATCGTGGTGATGACCGTGGCCCTGATGCTGGGCCTGACCTGGGTGATCAACAGCACCTCGCTCGGCCGGCAGCAGCGCGCCTGCGCCCAGGACCGCACCATGGCGGCGCTGATCGGCGTCGATGTCGGCCGCACCATCTCGATGACCTTCGTCATCGGCGCGGCGCTGGCCGCCGTCGCCGGGGTGATGGTGACCCTGTATTACGGCGTGATCGACTTCTACATCGGCTTCCTGGCCGGCATCAAAGCCTTCACCGCGGCGGTGCTGGGCGGCATCGGCTCGCTGCCCGGGGCGATGCTGGGCGGCGTGCTGATCGGGCTGATCGAGGCCTTCTGGTCCGGCTACTTCTCGTCGGAATACAAGGATGTCGCCGCCTTCACCATCCTGGTGCTGGTGCTGATCTTCCGTCCGTCCGGCCTGCTCGGCCGCCCCGATATCGAGAAGGTCTGACGCCATGGCGACGATCGCGCAATCCGACGCGGCCGCCGGGCGCCGCTTCGACCTCATCGCCATGGTGAAGGAGGCGGGGATCACCGGCCTCATCGCCCTGGTCCTCACCGCGCCCCTGATCGGCATCCGCACGGTCGAGCAGAGCGGCGTCCTGACCTACCTGACCGATTTCACCGCCGTCGCCATCGCGGTAGCGCTGGTCTTCCTCGGCCGCATCGGCATCGTCCTGAACCGCGAAAGCATGCCGCGGCCGGTGTTCTGGGGCAGCCTGCTGTTCCTCGTCGTCTTCGCCCTGCCGCCGGTCTACGAATATCTGCGGCCGTCGATCTCGGACGCCCTGCCGCCCCTGCCGGTGCAGGAGCTGCACTCCGTGCCGCTGCTGCTGATCGGGGTGTTCGGCGCGGCCTGGCTCCTGATCCAGTCGGTCCTGGTGCAGCGCCGCGCGCGGACCAGCCTGTCGCGGCAGGAGCGCGACCGGGCGATGGACCGGATCGGCGCCCGGGTTCAGCGGCTCAGCGTCTATGTCGGGCCGATCCTGGCAGTGCTGGCGATCATCTTCCCCTTCACCGACCTCGCCACCCGCAGCACGCTGGGCGTCGCCATCATCGTGCTGACCTACATCATGCTCGGCTGGGGGCTGAACATCATCGTCGGCCTCGCCGGGCTGCTCGACCTCGGCTACGTCGCCTTCTATGCTGTCGGCGCCTACTCCTACGCGCTCTTGTCGACCACCTTCGGCTTCAGCTTCTGGCTCTGCCTGCCGCTGGCCGGCCTGCTCGCCGCGAGCGCCGGCCTGATCCTCGGCTATCCGGTGCTGCGGCTGCGCGGCGACTATTTCGCCATCGTCACCCTCGGCTTCGGCGAGATCATCCGCATTATCCTGATCAACTGGGCGCCGGTGACCGGCGGGCCGAACGGCATCAACAACATTCCGCGGCCCAGCTTCTTCGGCTTCCCGTTCGACCGCAGCCCGGAGGAGGGGGTGACCGCTTTCCACCAGCTGTTCGGCATCGACTACGACCCGACGCACCGGATCGTCTTCCTCTACCTGCTGATCCTGGCGCTGGCGCTCCTGGTGAACTTCATCAGCGTGCGGCTGCGCCGGCTGCCGGTCGGCCGTGGCTGGGAGGCGCTGCGCGAGGACGACATCGCCTGCCAGTCGCTCGGCATCAACCGCACCAACCTGAAGCTGGCGGCCTTCGCCACCTCGGCGATGTGCGGCGGCTTCGCCGGCAGCTTCTTCGCCACCTACCAGGGCTTCATCAGCCCGGAGAGCTTCTCCTTCATCGAATCCGCGATCGTGCTGGCGATCGTCGTGCTCGGCGGCATGGGCAGCCAGCTCGGCATCGTCGTCGCCGCCTGCCTGATCATCGGCCTGCCGGAGGCGTTCCGCGGCCTCGACCTGTACCGCATGCTGGTGTTCGGCCTGTGCATGGTCGGCATCATGGTGTGGCGCCCCCGCGGCCTCCTGGCGCATCGCGACCCGACCATCCTGCTGCACGGCAAGAAGGGAGCCTCGTCGTGAGCGCGCTCCTGACCATCGAGCACGTCTCGATGCGCTTCGGCGGCCTCGTCGCCATCGACGACGTCTCCTTCGACATCCGGGCCGGCGACATCACCGCCGTGATCGGCCCGAACGGCGCCGGCAAGACCACGCTGTTCAACTGCATCACCGGCTTCTACCGGCCGACCGCCGGGCGGATGACGCTGCGCGCCGATAGCGGGGAGTTCCTGCTGGAGCAGATCCCGGGCTACCTCATCGCCCAGCAGGCGCGGGTCGCCCGCACCTTCCAGAACATCCGCCTGTTCGCCGGGATGAGCGTGCTGGAGAACCTGATGGTGGCCCAGCACAACAAGCTGATGAAGGCCTCGGGCTTCTCGATCGCCGGCCTGCTCGGGCTGCCCGGCTACCGGAAGGTCGAGCGCGAGGCGGTGGAGAAGGCCAGGTTCTGGCTCGACCTTGTCGGGCTCACCGACCACGCCGACCATCTCGCCGGCAGCCTGCCCTATGGCGGCCAGCGCCGGCTGGAGATCGCGCGGGCGATGTGCATCGACCCGGTGATCCTGTGCCTGGACGAACCGGCCGCCGGCCTCAACCCGCGCGAATCGCAGGAGCTGAACCACCTGCTGCGCGCCATCCGCGACGAGCACAAGACCAGCGTCCTCCTGATCGAGCACGACATGAGCGTCGTCATGCAGATTTCCGACCACATCGTGGTGCTCGACCACGGCAAGAAGATCGCCGACGGCACGCCCGAGGCGATCCGCAGCGACGAGGCGGTGATCCGCGCCTATCTCGGCCAGCCGGAGGAGGCGGACCACGAGCTGCCGCCGGAGGTCGCAGCCGATCTCGCGGCCGTCAGCGGGGAAGCCCGTTCGTGATGCTGTCGCTGCAGGGCGTGCACACCTTCTACGGCGCCATCGAGGCGCTGCGCGGCGTCAATGTCGACGTCAAGGAAGGCGAGATCGTCACCCTGATCGGCGCCAACGGCGCCGGCAAGTCGACCCTGCTGATGACCATCTGCGGCAACCCGCAGGCGCGGCAGGGGGCGGTGCTGTTCGACGGGAAGGAGATCACCCGGCAGCCGACCTTCGAGATCGTGCGCCGCGGCGTCGCCATCTCGCCGGAGGGCCGCCGCATCTTCCCGCGCATGACGGTGATGGAGAATCTGCAGATGGGGGCGCTGACCGCCGATCCGGCAGTGTTCGGCCGCGACCTCGAGCAGATCTTTACCCTGTTCCCGCGGCTGAAGGAGCGGCAGAACCAGCGTGGCGGCACCCTGTCGGGCGGCGAGCAGCAGATGCTGGCAATCGGCCGGGCGCTGATGAGCCAGCCGCGCCTGCTGCTGCTGGACGAGCCGTCGCTCGGCCTGGCGCCGATGGTGGTGAAGCAGATCTTCGAGGCGATCAAGGCGATCAACAAGGAGCGCGGCATGACCGTGTTCCTGGTCGAGCAGAACGCCTTCCACGCGCTGAGGCTGGCGCATCGCGGCTACGTCCTGGTCAACGGCCGGGTGACGATGAGCGGCACCGGCCGGCAACTGCTGGCGAATCCGGAGGTCCGGGCCGCCTATCTCGAAGGCGGGCATTGAGGGGGCGGGCGATGGAACAGATCCTCGGAACCTCGGTCGGCGACTTCATCTTCGTCAGCCTGATCCTGGGCGGCGGGGCCGGCTTCCTGACCGGGCAGGGCCAAGCCCAGAACTGGGCGCCGATGCGCAAGGTGATCCCCTTCGTGGTGCTGCTGGCCTGCGCGACGCGGTTCCTGCACTACGCGCTGTTTCACGGAACGCTCTTGTCCGCGACCGGCTTCGTCATCGATCTTGTGTGGATCGGCCTGTGCGCCACGGTCGCCTACCGGATGACCCGGGCGGCGAAGATGGTGCGGCAGTATCCGTGGCTGTACGAGCGGGCCGGCCTGTTCGGCTGGCGCGACCGGCGGCCGGCCGCACGGTAAGACGCCGGTCCTCCGGGCCGGCGGAAAGCAAGGCCCGGCGGGGTCGTCCCGCCGGGCGATGAACTGGGAGTGCGATCTGATGACGAGATTGAACCGAGTGCTCATGGTCGGCGTGGCGCTGGCCGCGCTGGCGTCGGCCCCGGCCTGGGCCGATGTGAAGATCGGCCTGGGCGCGCCGCTGACCGGCCCGAACGCCGCCTTCGGCGAGCAGATGAAGCGCGGCATTGACGCCGCGGCAAAGGCCCTGAACGACGCGGGCGGGGTCAACGGCGAGAAGATCGTCGTGGTCTATGGCGACGACGCGTCCGACCCGCGCCAGGGCGTGGCTGCGGCGAACGAGCTGGTCGGCCAGGACGTGGTGGCGGTGATCGGCCACTTCAACTCCTCGGTCTCGATCCCGGCTTCGGCGGTCTACTCCGAGGAAGGCATCGTCCAGATCACGCCGGCCTCGACCAATCCGCAGCTGACCGAGCAGGGGCAGAAGACCACCTTCCGCACCTGCGGCCGCGACGATCAGCAGGGCGACATCGCCGGCGCCTTCATCGCCGAGAAGTTCAAGGGCCGCAACATCGCCATCATCCACGACCAGACCACCTACGGCAAAGGCCTGGCCGACGCCACCAAGGCGGCGATGAACAAGGGCGGTCTGACCGAGAAGATGTATGAAGGCATCACCGTCGGCGAGCGCGACTTCTCGGCCATTGTCTCGAAGATGAAGCAGGCCGGCATCGACGTGATCTATTTCGGCGGCCTGCACAACGAGGCCGGGCTGATCCTGCGCCAGGCACGCGAGCAGGGGATGAACGCCCAGTTCATCTCCGGCGACGGCATCGTCACCCAGGAGTTCTGGGGTATCACCGGCAACGCTGGCGAGGGCGTGCTGATGACCTTCGGCGCCGACCAGCGCAACAGCCCGGCCGCGAAGGACGTGGTGGCCAAGTTCCGGGCCGAGAACTACGAGCCGGAAGGCTACACCCTCTACAGCTACGCAGCGCTCCAGGCCTGGGCCCAGGCGGCAACCAAGGCCAAGACCTTCGACGGCCCGAAGGTGGCCGAGGCGCTCCACGACGGCACCGAGTACAAGACTGTCCTGGGCGATCTGGCCTTCGACGCCAAGGGCGACCGGGTGAAGACCGACTACGTCTTCTACATCTGGAACAGCGGCAAATACGCCGAGGCCAGCCCGGGCGAGCTGGCCAAGGTCGGCGGCAAGTAACACCTGCGGCCGGGAGATCGACTTCTCCTTTGGGAGAAGCCGGACTGATCGGCAGGTGCCATCATCAAGGGCCGTTGGTATAAGCCATCGGCGCCGACATCATCGACCCGGCGGAACACTCCGCCGGGTCTTTTCGTCATATGATTTGATTGCCGTGCCCATTCCGTGGTGTAAGGAACGGCTCTATACCGCAGTGCAGCATTTTGGGGGTCAGCCGATGGACCTGCCAGCCTCCCAGATCGCCATCGAGCCGCGCGGGCTCGACCGGGAAGCGCTGAAGCGCGACATCCTGGAATGGCTGGTCTACGCCGTCGGGCGCGAGATCCATCGCGCCACCCGTCACGACTGGTTCGCCGCCACGGCGCTGGCGGTGCGCGACCGCCTGGTCGATCGCTGGATGGCCTCGCAGCACCGCGAGGAGGCGACCGACGGCAAGCGGGTCTACTATCTCAGCCTGGAGTTCCTGGTCGGCCGGCTGATGGCCAACGCCCTGACCAATCTCGGGATCTACGACACCTGCCGCGAGGCGCTGGCCGATTTCGGCGTCGACCTCGGCGCCGTGCTGGAGGTCGAGCCCGACGCGGCGCTCGGCAATGGCGGCCTCGGCCGCCTGGCCGCCTGCTTCCTCGACAGCATGGCCACGCTCGGCATCGCCGGCACCGGCTACGGCATCCGCTACGAATACGGGCTGTTCGAGCAGCAGTTCGACCGCGGCTGGCAGGTCGAATATCCCGAGGACTGGCTGAAATTCGGCAATCCCTGGGAGTTCGAGCGGCCGGAGGTGGCCTATCCGATCGACTTCTACGGCAAGGTCGAGCCGGGCGAGCCCGGGCCGGACGGCCGGCCGCGGGCGCGCTGGCACGGCAGCCAGCGGGTGCTCGCCGTCGCCTACGACACGCCGGTGGTCGGCTGGGGCGGGGCCACGGTCAACACGCTGCGGCTGTGGTCGGCCAAGCCGGTGCGGGAGTTCGACCTCGCCCCCTTCAACTCCGGCGACTATATGAAGTCGGTCGAGGACAAGATCCTGTCCGAGACGCTGTCGCGTGTCCTGTACCCCAACGACAACACCCCGGCGGGGCAGGAGCTGCGGCTCAAGCAGGAATACTTCTTCACCTCGGCCTCGCTGCAGGACGTGCTGCGCCGCCACCGGATGCATCACGACGGCTATGACGACCTGCCGGAGAAGGCGGCGCTGCAGCTGAACGACACCCATCCGGCGATTGCGGTGCCGGAACTGATGCGCCTCCTGATCGACCGGCACCGGCTGGACTGGGATCGGGCCTGGGCGATCACCACCGGCTGCATCAGCTACACCAACCACACGCTGATGCCGGAGGCGCTGGAGACCTGGCCGGTGGCCCTCCTGGAACGGGTGCTGCCGCGCCACCTGCAGATCGTCTACGAGATCAACGATCGCTTCCTCAAATCCTCGCGCGTGGTGGCAAAGGACCCGAGCCGCCTATCCAGCCTGTCGCTGATCCAGGAGGGCTGGGACCGGCGCGTGCGCATGGGCCCGCTGGCCTTCCTGGGCAGCCATCGGGTCAACGGCGTCTCGGCGCTGCACACCCAGCTGATGCGCGAGACGGTGTTCCGCGACCTGCACGAGGAATTCCCCCAGCGCATCACCAACAAGACCAACGGCATCACCCCGCGCCGCTGGCTGGTGCAGGCCAATCCGAACCTGGCGCAGCTGATCCACAACATGATCGGCACCGGCTGGGAGGACGAGCTGGAGCGGCTGTCGGCGCTGTCCGGCAAGATCGAGGACACCGCCTTCCGCGAAGCGTTCTGGGCGGTGAAGCGCCGCAACAAGGCCCTGCTGGCGCATCATATCGGCGAGGTCGCCGACCTCCGCGTCTCCGGCGACGCGATGTTCGACGTCCAGGTCAAGCGCATCCACGAATACAAGCGCCAGCTGCTGAACATCCTGCACGCGGTGGCGCTGTGGCAGGAGATGCGCGACACCCCGGACGCGGCCTGGACGCCGCGGGTCAAGATCTTCGCCGGCAAGGCCGCCCCCGGCTACGCCATGGCCAAGCTGATCATCAAGCTGGCCAATGATGTCGCCAAGGTGATCAACGCCGACGCCGAGATCCGCGACCAGCTGAAGATGGTGTTCCTGCCGAACTACAACGTCACGTTGGCGGAGCGCATCATCCCCGCCGCCGACCTGTCGGAGCAGATCTCGACCGCCGGCATGGAGGCGTCGGGCACCGGCAACATGAAGTTCGCGCTGAACGGCGCGATCACCATCGGCACGCTCGACGGCGCCAATGTCGAGATCGCCGAGCGGGTGGGCGCGGACAACATCCTGATCTTCGGCCTGACCGCGGCCGAGGTGGCGGCGAAGCGGGCCCAGGGCTACGACCCGGCGGCGGTGATCGCGGCCGATTCGCGCCTGGCCCGCGCCGTGGCGGCGATCGAGGACGGCACCTTCTCGCCCGACGATCCGGGCCGGTTCCGGGCGATCACCGATGCGCTCAGGCACAGCGACTGGTTCCTGGTGGCGGCCGATTTCGCCGCCTATTGGGATGCCCAGGCCCGCGCCGCCGCGCTCTACCGCGACCGGGCCGCCTGGACCCGCATGGCGATCCAGAACACCGCCCATGTCGGCTGGTTCTCCTCCGATCGCACCGTGCGCGACTATGCCGAGGAGATCTGGGGCGTCTGGCCGCCCTTGGCCCGGGCCGCGGAGTAGCGCCGGCGCTACCTGGGTCGGGCTATGCTTTCCATCCTCCCCCTCCCCTTGCGGGAGGGGGCAAGGGGGAGGGGGTTGGCGCCGCCGAAACCAATGTCGAACATCACTGCGACCCGGCAGAAATACTGATTGATCCCACGCCGGCTCCCTTCGATCGGCACCCCCTCCCCCTACCCCCTCCCGCAAGGGGAGGGGGAGGATAAAAAATCCATGCCGGAAGGCGCAGGTCACTCTGAAAAGGTCTCGCAAGCGGGAGAGGCATATCTGTGCTCGCGACGGCGATGAGTTCATCGACTCGCTGACCTCACCCCTTCACCGCCCCCAGCGTCAGGCCGCGCACGATGTAGCGCTGGGCGAACAGGGCCAGCAGCACCGGCGGGATCATCGCGATCAGCGCCCGGGTGGCCATGAACCAGAACTGCACGCCGCGGGTGTCGACCGCGCCGGCCATATGGGCGGGCATCATCTTGGTCTCGGTGATGCCGAGCGAGGAGGAGAACAGGAACTCGTTCCAGGCGAAGGCGAAGATGATCATGGCGGTGGCAGCCACCGCCGGCGCCGCCAGCGGCAGGGCCACGCGCCAGAAGGCGCCCCAATGCGACGCGCCGTCGACCAGCGCCGCCTCCTCCAGCTCGACCGGCAGGTCGAGGAAGGTCTGGCGCAGGATGACGACAACGAAGGGCAGGATGAAGGTCGCGTTGCACAGGATCAGCGCCGTCTTGCTGTCCAGCATGTCGAGCGACCGGAACACGAGATAGAAGGGCAGCAGCGTCGCGACCGGCGGCAGCACGCGCTGCGACAGGAACCAGATGGTGATATCGCTGTTGCTCCAGAACTTGAACCGGGCCAGCGCATAGGCCGCCGGCAGGCCCAGCGCGAGGGCCAGGACGACGGCGCTGAGCGAGACGATCAGGCTGGTCCGCATCGCCCGCCAGCCCTCGGGCGTGCTCAGCTCCAGCGCGAAGTTGCGGAGCGTCGGCTGGAAGTCGAGCCAGGGCACGCCGAGGCCGGCGACGGTGAACGTGTCGGCCGGGTTGCGCAGCGCGGTCGAGACCGCCCAGTAGAGCGGGAAGAAGAACAGGATCGCGGCGGCGATCGCGACCAGCGACCAGAGCGCGTCGGCCATGCCGCTGCGCCGGCCGAGCGGCTTCACCCGATCGGCGGCGGGCTCGTGGATCGCTGCGGCGGCCTCAGGCGCGGACACTTCAGGCGTAGACATTGCGCACCCGCTTGAAGAACAGGGTGACGATGGCCATCACCACCGCCAGCAGGGTCAGGGCCAGGGCCGAGGCGTAGCCGACGTCGAAGAAGCGCAGGCCGGTGCGGAAGGCGAGGTAGGAGACCGACTGCGTGGCGTTGCCCGGGCCCCCCACGGTCAGCGACGCGACGACGTCGAACACCTTGATCGCCTCGGCCAGGCGCAGCAGCAGCACGATCACGATCACCGGCGTCATCAGCGGCAGCACCACCCCGGTCCAGATCCGGAGGCTGGAGCTGGTGTCCAGCCGCGCCGCCTCGATCAGGTCGTCGGGGATGCCCTGCAGCCCGGCCAGCAGGACCAGAAAGCAGAACGGCGTCCACTGCCAGATGTCGACGATCATCACCGACACCAGGGCCCAGCTCGGGTTCGACAGCCAGGGGATGCCGGTCCAGCCCAAGGGCCCGCCCGCCTCGTAGAAGATGGTGAAGAACAGATAGCCGGCCGCCACCGGGGTGGCGAAGATCGGCAGGATCATGATCGTGCGCAGCACGCCGCGGCCCGGGATGCTGCGGTTGAACAGGAAGGCCAGCAGCAGGCCCAGCCCCATCTCGATGCCGACCGAGACGATCACGAAGATCGCCGTCACCCGCGCCGCCTCGCGCACCTGCGGGTCGGTGAAGACGCGGGCGAAATTGCCGAGGCCGGCGAAGGTCCAGGTGTTGACCGTCTCGCGCTTGACCTCGGTCCGGGTGCGCGGCGTGCCGTCCGGCTTCAGCACCGGGTTGCCGCTGGCGTCCAGCCGCGGCACCTCGGTCCGGGTCATCACCGTCTCGGTCTTCACCGTGTGGAAGGCGGCATAGACGGTGTAGAGCGTCGGGAAGATGGTGAACACCAGCACCCAGGCCACCGCCGGGGACAGGAACAGCAGGCGGATTCGTCCGGTCCAGCGCATCGTGCCGTCTCGGCCCCCTTCCGGTCATGCGTCGGGCACGGGATCGTGCCCGGCTTATTCTCCCTTCCAGCCGATCGCCGCCTGGTAGTTCTTCAACTGCTGGTCGCGGCCGAGTCGGTCGGTGATCTGCTCCCAGGCCGCCGCGGTGTCGTCCAGCGCCTGCTGCGGCGTCTTCGACCCGCTCATCGCCGCCGACAGGTTGCTGTCCAGGGCGTCGTAATACTCCTGCGTGCCGGTGATCCGCAGATACGGCAGTGTGGTCTTGGCGTTGTAGGTCTCGTAATAGGCCTGCAGGTACTCCTTCACGTCCTGCTCGTCCCATTTCAGGCTGGATTCGGTGTAGTCGGTCAGCTTCGCCTCGCCGGTCGGTTCCAGCCACTGGTAGCTGTAGCCGGGGTCGACGCCGTCCCAGCCGATCGTCGCCAGGAACTTCTGCGACGGCTTGATCGCCATCAGCGCCAAGAGGCTGTAGGCCGCCTCGGGAGACTGGCTGAGCGACGAGACCACGCCGTGCCACGACCCGCCGGTGTTGTTGCCGACCTGCCGCGGCCCCTCGGCCTTGACGAAGTCCTTCTTCTCCATGTCCCAGTAGGTGTCGGACGCCGGCAGGACGGTGGAGCCGAGCTTGCCGCGGATCTTCGACCGTTCCGGGTCCTGCGCCAGCGCGCCGACATCGCCGTAGGAGAAGTTGAACACCGCCTTGCCGCGCAGGAAATAGTCCCATGCCTCACCCAGGCTCCAGCTGACCTGGGCCGGGGGGCCGTAGGACGCCAGCTCCTTCAGGAACTCCAGCGCCCTGACGTGGCCCGGGCTGTTGATCAGCGGCTTCATGTCGACCGGGTCGAACCAGTAGACATTGTGGGTCCGGTCCAGCTTGTCGCCCGGCGTCATGGCGAAGGAGGTGGCGAGGGTGGTGAAGTGGTACAGCCCCTGCTCGCGCACCTTCAGATGCAACACCACGCCCGAATCGGGGTCCGGGTCGTTGGTGTCGAAGTTCTTGCCGTTGAAGTATTTGGCGATGTCGCGGACCTGCTGCGCCGTCTTCGGCGGCACCGGCATATCGTAGCCGTATTCCGCCTTGAACGCCGTCTGATGCTGCGGGTCGGTCAGCAGGTCGCGGCGGTAGTACAGGATCTGGCCGTCGACATCGCTCGGCACGCCGTAGCCGACGCCTTCCCAAGTGTAGATGGCGTGCACCGACGGGGGCATCACGCCGTAATCCCATTTGGGATACTCGCCGCTCTTGTTCCAATCATCGACTGGCAGGATGTACTTGCCGGCGATCAGGTCGCCATAGAAGAAGGCGCCGACGATCATGGCGTCGTATTCGCCCGTGCCGTTGCGCAGGTCGAGGAAGGTCTTGGTGTAGAGCTCGGAGATCGGGGTCAGCGCGATGTTCAGCTTGCCGCCGGTCAGCTCCTCCCAGATCGGGCGGAACATGTAGAGCGGGCCGGAGATGCCGCCCTTGGGTCCGGAATCGAGGGTGAGGACCGTCACCGTCTCGCCTTCGAACGGCTTCTGGTCGGGACCGAAGAGGGAGCCCAGCTCCTCCTTCGTCGTCTTGATCTCCATCCCGTATTCGGGATCGGATTTCAGGGTCACCGTCCCGTCATCGTGCCAGGTGACGTGTGGCGTGTTCTGCGCAACGGCGGCGGCACCGCCCAGGACGATCAGCGCCGCCGACAGCAGTAGAGCCCTGCTGATGGCCATGGCTTTCCTCCCCCTGTCACATCGCCGGACTGCATCCGGTCAGCTTCGATCCGTGGAGTCGCGCTGAGCGCAATTCACGTTCGTTATGTCTGGCGAAATCGTGCGATGGTTGCGAGAAGCTTGTCAAGTCAGCCGCCCGGCGCATCGGCCTTGCACCGAGGCCCTTCGGCGGGAAGACTGCGCCCCATCCGAATCCGACCCGGACAAGCCGCATGCGCGTCGCCCGCCTTCTGCTCCGCCTCGCCCTCGCCGCCCTGCTGCCCGGCGCCCTGCCGGCGGCCGCCCAGACACAGGCCGAGACACCGGCGGCGGCCGGGGGCGGCATCGCCATGCATGGCCAGCCGAAATACCCGCCGGGATTCGACCATTTCGCCTATGCCAATCCGGATGCGCCGAAGGGCGGAGAGCTGCGCCAGGCGCTGATCGGCAGCTTCGACAGCCTGAATCCATTCATCGTCGGCGGCCGGCGGGACCAGATCATCTCCATCGTCCCGCCCTATCACTTCGCCCAGCTGATGGCGCGCAGCTATGACGAGCCGTTCAGCCTCTACCCCTATGTCGCCGACCGGGTGGAGATGCCGGACGACCGGCGGTCGATCACCTTCCACATCAACCCCAAGGCGGTGTTCCACGACGGCACGCCGATCACCGCCGACGATGTGATCTTCACGGCGCAGGCGCTGGGCACCAAGGGGCTGCCGACGTCTCGCGCCCTGTACGACCGGATCGCCTCGGTCGACCGGCTCGACGACCGCACCGTGCGCTTCACCTTCAAGGAGGAGGCGTCGCGCGAGGCGCCCCTGGTCGTGGCCCTGCAGCCGGTGCTCAGCAAGGCCTGGTACACGACCCATCCCTTCGACCAGCCCAGCCTCGACATCCCGCTCGGCGCCGGGCCGTACAAGATCACCCAGGTCGACCCCGGCCGCAGCATCGTGCTGGAGCGGGTCAAGGACTGGTGGGGCGCCGACCTGCCGGCGATGCGCGGTCAGCACAATTTCGACGTGATGCGCTACGACTTCTACCTCGACGACGACGTGGCGCTCGAGGCGTTCAAGGCCGGCGCCTACACGCTCCGGCGCGAATGGAACGCCGAGAAATGGGTCGGCGGCGCCTACGACTTCCCGGCGGCCCAGGACGGGCGGGTCACGCTCCTGACCCTGCCGCACTTCCGGCCGGCCGGCATGATGGGCTTCGCCATGAACAGCCGGAAGCCGCTCTTCGCCGATCCGCGGGTGCGTCGGGCGATGATCCTGGCCTTCGATTTCGAATGGGTGAACAAGACCCTGCTGGGCGGCCAGTACAAGCGCGACGACAGCTTCTTCGCCAACTCCCCGCTCGCTGCCACCGACACGCCGAAGGGAGCGGAGCTGAAGCTGCTGGAGCCGTTCCGCGACCAGCTGCCGCCGCAGCTCTTCACCGAGCCCTACACCCTGCCGCCCAGCGACGGCAGCGGCCGCAACCGCGAGAATCTGCGGGCGGCGCAGGCGCTCCTGGCCGAAGCCGGCTGGACCATCCGGGACAACACCCTGATCGACGGCAGCGGCGCCCCGTTCCGCTTCGAGATCCTGCTGCAGGACAAGACATATCAGCGCATCGCACTGGCCTATGCCGACCAGCTGCGGCGCCTCGGCGTCGCCGCCTCGGTCCGGCTGGTCGACAGCGCCCAGTACCGTAACCGGACCGAGACCTACGATTTCGACATGCTGCTCAACAAATGGCTGGTGACGCTGTCGCCCGGGTCGGAGCAGATGGTCTACTGGGGCAGCCGGTCGGCCGATGCGCCCGGCACCCGCAACTATGCGGGGGTGAAGAGTACGGCGGTGGACGAGCTGATCGAGACCGTCACCAACGCCCGCAGCCAGGAGGAGCTGGAGGCCGCGGTGCACGCCCTCGACCGGGTGCTGCTCTGGGGCAACTACGTGGTGCCGCTCTACTACCTCGACCGCGATTACATCGCCTATTGGGGCAATCTTGGCCGTGTCACCACCGTCAACCCGACCTACGGCACGGTGCTGGAGGCCTGGTGGGCTAATTCGAAGTAGCGGTTCCTAGCGGCCTCGCGGATCGGCGCAATTCTTCGCAATTGCTGGGAACATGGTCCGCAGCCGCGGGTTCTCTCGGCGCCGCTTCGGCTCGGTCCGCTGCGGCTCGTCCCAGAAGCCCAAGGAGCTTTTCGTGAAGCGCATTCCCTTCGCCGCCGCCATTGCCACCCTGGCGGCGTCGCCGGCCTTTGCCGCCTGCACCAGCGACGCCCAGACCCAGTCGCAGAAGGTCATGACCCTGTCGCAGGCCCTGGCGGGCAAGGCTCAGGCCTCGAAGGACGAGCAGTGCTCGGCCATCAAGGAGGTCATGGCCGAAACCAAGAAGCTCAACGAGCTCTACAAGACCTGCAAGGCCGAGCTGAACCTGACCGACGCGCAGATCCAACAGATCGATCAGCAGGTGACCTCGGGCGATCAGGCCTATGCCGCGCAGTGCGGCGGCTGATTGGGCCGTCCTCGCAGAGAAAAGCCCCAGCCGCCGGCCGGGGCCTTTTCCCATCAGATCTCCCGCGTCAGCGCTGCCCGCAGGATCTCAACCCTGAGCGCGCTGGACAGGTTGCCCTCCGGGTCGCGGGCGGCGTCGACCTGCTCGACCAGGCGGTTGACCGCCAGGCCCCGTACGGCGGCCAGGCGGGTGAGGGCGTCCCAGAAGGCCGGCTCCAGCGATACGCTGGTGGCATGGCCGGCGATGCTGACCGACCGCTTGCGGACGCCGCTCACCGCTGTCGGATCAGGCGTGCGGGCCGACCATGGTCTCGGGCCGCACCCACTGGTCGAACTGCTCGGCGGTCAGGAGGCCGAGCGCGATCGCCGCCTGCTTCAGCGTGGTGTTCTCGGCATGCGCCTTCTTCGCCACCTTGGCGGCGTTGTCGTAGCCGATATGCGGGTTCAGCGCCGTCACCAGCATCAGCGATTCGTGCAGCAGCTGCCCGATCCGGTCGGTCCGGGCCTCGATGCCGATGACGCAGTTGTCGGTGAAGCTGCGGCAGGCATCGGCCAAGAGGCGGATCGACTGCAGCAGGTTGTAGATGATCACCGGCTTGAACACGTTCAGCTCGAAATGCCCGGTGGCGCCGGAGATGGTAATGGCGACGTGGTTGCCCATCACCTGGGCGCAGACCATGGTCATGGCCTCGGACTGGGTCGGGTTGACCTTGCCCGGCATGATCGAGGAGCCGGGCTCGTTCTCCGGCAGGTGGATCTCGCCGATGCCGCAGCGCGGGCCGGAGCCCAAGAGGCGGATGTCGTTGGCGATCTTCATCAGCGACGTGGCCAGCGTGTTCAGCACGCCCGAGGCCTCGACGCAGGCGTCATGCGCGGCCAGCGCCTCGAACTTGTTCGGCGCGGTCCTGAACGGGAAGCCGGTGATGCTCGCGACATGCGCCGCGAAGGCCTCGGCGAAGCCCTCCTTGGCGTTCAGCCCAGTGCCGACGGCGGTGCCGCCCTGGGCGAGGTCGAGCAGATGCGGCAGGCAGCCCTTGACCCGGGCGATGCCCAGCTCGATCTGCCGGGCATAGCCGGAGAACTCCTGGCCCAGCGTCAGCGGCGTCGCGTCCTGCAGATGGGTGCGGCCGATCTTGACGATGTCCTTGAACTCCGACGCCTTCTGGGCCAGGGCGCGATGCAGGTGCTCCAAGCTCGGCAGCAGCTCGTGGCCGATCTGCTCGACCGCGGCGATGTGCATCACCGTCGGGAAGCTGTCGTTCGAGGACTGGCCGCGGTTGACGTGGTCGTTCGGATGCACCGGCTTCTTCGAGCCGATCTCGCCGCCCAGGATCTCGATCGCGCGGTTCGAGATCACCTCATTGGCGTTCATGTTGGTCTGGGTGCCCGACCCGGTCTGCCACACCACCAGCGGGAAATGGTCGGCCAGGGTGCCGTCGATCACCTCCTCGGCCGCGGCGACGATGGCGTTGCCGACCGCCGGGTCCAGCTCGCCCAGCGCGATGTTGGCCTGGGCCGCGGCCTTCTTCTGGATGCCCAGGGCCCGCACCAGCGGGGCCGGCATGCGCTCGCCGCCGATCTTGAAGTTCTGCAGGCTGCGCTGGGTCTGCGCGCCCCAGTAGCGGTCGGCCGGCACCTCGACGGCGCCCAGGCTGTCGGTCTCGGTGCGGAATGCGGTTTCGGCGGCCATCGAACGGCTCCGGTTGCTGTCAGTTTTCGGCTGGCCGGCTTGCTAGCACGAAAGCGCCGGGGGCGGTAGGCTGGGCTGTCCCCGACGGAATCCCAGAGGCGGAGCAGGCCATGTCCGGGCATCACCACGACCATGACCACGAGGGCAGCGCGCTGCCCGAGATCGCGCTGCGGGTGAAGGCGCTGGAATCGATCCTGGTCGAGAAGGGCTATGTCGACCCGGCCGCGCTCGACGTGCTGATCGAGACTTATGAGACCAAGGTCGGCCCGCGCAACGGCGCCCGGGTGGTGGCGAAGGCCTGGGCCGATCCGGCCTATCGCCAGCGCCTCCTGGACGACGCCAGCGCCGCGATCAGGGAGTTCGGCTTCGTCGGCCGCCAGGGCGAGCACATGATCGCGGTCGAGAACACGCCCGACACGCACAACCTCGTCGTCTGCACCCTGTGCTCCTGCTACCCCTGGCCGGTGCTGGGGCTGCCGCCGGTCTGGTACAAATCGGCGCCCTACCGCTCGCGCGCGGTGATCGACCCGCGCGGCGTGCTGGCCGAATTCGGCGTCACCCTGCCGGAGTCGACCCGCATCCGCGTCTGGGATTCGACGGCGGAGACCCGCTACCTCGTGGTGCCGATGCGCCCGGCCGGCACCGAAGGCTGGGACGAGGCGGCTCTGGCCGATCTCGTCACCCGCGACAGCATGATCGGCGCCGGGCTGGCCCGCGAGCCGGGAGACGCACGATGAACGGCGCTCAGGATCTCGGCGGCATGATGGGCTTCGGCCCGGTGGTGCCGGAGCCGGAGGACGTCCGGTTCCATGCGGAATGGGAAAAGCGGGCGCTCGCCATCACCCTGGCGGCGGGCGCGCTGGGGCATTGGAACATCGATGCCGGCCGGCATGCGCGCGAGTCGCTGCATCCGGCGGACTACCTGTCCTCCAGCTACTTCGAGATCTGGACCAAGGGTCTGGAGAAGCTGCTGCAGGGCGCCGGGCTGGTCTCGGCGGCGGAGCTGAAGGCCGGGCGCGCCATCGATCCGCCGGTCCCGAACCAGCGCGTGCTGCGGGCCGACCAGGTCCCGGCGGTGCTGGCGCGCGGCACCAACTACGAGCGGCCGGCCGAGGCGCCGGCCCGCTTCGCCGTCGGCGATGCGGTGCGGGCCCGCAACATGCACCCGGCCGGCCACACGAGGCTGCCGCGCTACGCCCGCGGCAAGGTGGGCGAGATCGAGCGCGTGCACGGCGTCTTCGTGCTGCCCGACACCAACGCCCATGGCCGCGGCGAGAACCCGCAATGGCTCTACACCGTGCGCTTCGGCGGGCGGGAGCTGTGGGGCGAGGCGGCCGACCCGACCCTGACCGTCTCGATCGACGCCTGGGAGGGCTATCTTGAGCCGGCATGAGGCGGTGATCGACGCCCTGCGGGACGCGGCGCCGCTGCCGCGCGACGCCGAGGGGCCGGTCTTCGCCGAGCCCTGGCAGGCCCAGGCCTTCGCCATGGCGGTGGCGCTGCACGAGCGCGGCGTCTTCACCTGGATGGAATGGGCGGCAGCGCTGGCGGCGGAGATCGCCCGTGCCCGGGCGGCCGGCGATCCCGATGACGGCAGCCGCTACTACGAGCACTGGCTGACGGCGCTGGAGCGGCTGGTGGCGGCCAAGGGCGTCGCCGATCCCGAGGCTCTCGGGCGGCGCAAGGCGGCCTGGGACCGCGCGGCCCGGGCCACGCCGCACGGCGCGCCGATCCTGCTGGAGAACGATCCGCTGTCCGGACGCTAGGCTGTGCCCGGTCTCCGTTCCACTCACCGATATCGGGAAGGACCATGACCATTCAGCTGCACAACCCGGCCGGCGTCGCCGCGCCGTTCTCCCGCTACAGCCACGGCGCCTCGGCCCCGGCCGGGGCGCGCTGGCTGCACATCTCCGGCCAGGTCGGCGCCGGGCCCGACGGCGCCGTTCCGGACGAACCGGAGCGGCAGATGGAGCTGGCCTGGGACAACCTGCTGGCCGTGCTGGCCGATGCCGGAATGACCGTGACCGATCTGGTCAAGGTCGACGGCTTCATCACCCGGCCCGATCTGGTGCCGCTCTATCGCAGCGTGCGCGAGCGGCGGCTGGCCGGCCACGCCTCGGCCTCGACCCTGGTGGTGGTCGCCGGCCTGGTGCTGCCCAGCCTGCTGGTGGAGATCCAGGCGGTCGCGGCGCGGTAGGCGTCATCCCTCCGGCAGCCCGGCGCGGCGCAGCCCGTCGAGATAGCGCCGCAGCAGGCCCGGCTCGAAATAGTGCAGCGCATCGGCCACGGTCGACAGCGTGATCCCGGGCCGGGAGGCGGTGAACTGCGCCAGCGCACCGCGCGCGGCCTCGATCTGCCCGGCATGGGCGAGGAAGGTGGCGAGGTCGCGGAACATCCAGGTCGCGGCCGGCTTCTGGTGCAGCGCCTTCCGCGTCCAGCCGGCGGCCTCCTCGGGGCGGCCCTCGGCGAAGGCGGTGAGGCCCAGGCCGATGAAGCAGTTGAAGCTGAAGGGGTCGAGGGGGCTCAGCCGGATCGCCCGTTCGAAGCAGGGGCGACCGGCGCCCGGATCGCCGCGATAGACATGCAGGAAGCCGCGGCGGGTCCAGGCCCAGGCGTGGTTCGGGTCGAGCGCCAGGGCCCGATCGACGAACTGCTCGGCCCGGGCGACATCGCCGAACAGCAGCATGGTCGCGGTGGCCAGGGCGCTGAGCGCCGTGGCGTCGTCCTGGGCGCCCTCCGACGCCTGCTTGATCAGGCGATCGCCCGTGGCCCGTTCGGCGGCGAAATTCGAGGACCAGTTGTAGGTGACCTGCTGCCCATGCGCCCAGGCGGCGAGGGCGGCGGCGCGGCTGTAGCCCGGATCCAGCCGCAACGCCTCGCCCAGCAGCCGGATCGCCTCGCTGTTCTCCGATTTCCGGTGGGCCCAGAGATGCGGCAGCGCCCGCAGCATCAGGTCGTAGGCGGCGAGGCTGTCCGGCCGCTTGCGCAGCGCCAGCGTGATCTCCGCCGCCCGGATCGAGGGGTGCAGCGCCCCGGCGACGCCCTCGGCGATCCGGTCCTGCAGGTCGAACATCTCGTCGACCGTCCCGTCGAAGCGGCCGGACCAGAGATGCAGCGCGCTGGCCGCTTCGACCAGCTGGGCCGTGATCCGCACCCGGTCGCCGGATTTCCGCACGCTGCCTTCGAGCAGATAGCGGACCTTGAGCGTGCGGGCGATCTCACGGGGATCCATCGGCCGCCCCGCGGCCCGATAGGCCTCGGCCGAATGGCGGGCGATCACGGTGAAATCCCGGATGCGGGACAGCGTCGCGGTGATCTCCTCCACCGCGCCTTCGGCGAGGGCGGAGACAGCGGGATCACCCGACAGATTGTCGAAAGGCAGGACGACGATGGACGGCAGATCGTCATCGTCCAGCGCACTGGCGACCCCGGCCGGTCCCTCGGCCTCTGGAGGCGTCGTGCCCGGAGGGCCCCAGACCCAGACCTCCATCGGTTCGGCGATATCCTTCAGCGTCGTCATGACCCGGACGAATGGCGTCGCCAGCGCCTTGCCGAGCTGCCAGCGCACGGAATGGGTGATGGCGATCCCGCCGGGCGGCGCCACCTGCTGCAGGCGGACGACGAAGGCGACGGCGGCCCCGAAGCGGTCCTCCCCCTCGACGAAGACATCGGCCAGCCCGATGCCGGCGCGCACCAGAATCGGCCGCCCCGGCCGGCGTGCGTTGCGGGCCGCCATCGCCTCCTGGAACTCGACCGTCCAGGACACGGCGTCCTCGATGCTGGAGAACTCGATCAGCACGCCGTCGCCCATGGTCTTGAACACATGGCCGTTGCGGGCCTGGAGCTTCGCGCCCAGCAGCTCGCGGCGGATGGCGGCGAGCGCCGCGAGCGTGGCACGCTCGTCCTCCTGCACGAGGCGGGTGAAGCCTGCCACATCGAGAGAGACAATGACGGTCAGCCGGCGCTGGGCTCGCATCTGTGATGATCTTCGGCGGTTACATCAGCTTGCGGCGCGCCCCGCGATCCTGCAATGCCGTAACGTCGATCGTGCCTCGCCGCGCGCTCATCCTTTTGGGGGCGATACCGGCGGGACCGTGAATCCATCGTTATGCCGACTCGCCACGGTGCGCAAGACCGGGCCCGAGGGCGTGATCAGTCCTTCGGCACCAGCCGGTTGACATGGCCCATCTTGCGGCCGGGGCGGGGGGCGCCCTTGCCGTAAAGATGCAGCCGGGCGCCGGGCTCGGCCAGGAATTCGGGCCAGCGCAGCACGTCGTCGCCAATCAGGTTGTGCATCACCGCGTCGGAATGTCGCGCGGTCGAGCCCAGCGGCAGGCCGGAGACGGCGCGGACCAGCTGCTCGAACTGGTCGCAGGCGCAGGCGTCCTGGGTCCAATGGCCGGAATTGTGCGGCCGCGGCGCCAGCTCGTTGACCAAGAGGCCGCCGTCACGCGCCTCGAACAGCTCGACCGCCAGCAGGCCGACCATGTCGAGCGCGGTGATCAGCGTCCGGGCGATCTGCTCCGCCTCGGCCGCACGCTCCGGCGCCAGGTCGGGGGCCGGGGCGATCGTCTCCGCCAGGATGTGGTCGCGGTGCCGGTTCTCGACCGCCGGATAACAGACGACCGACCCGTCGACGCCGCGGGCGGCGATCACCGACAACTCGCGGGCGAAGTCGACGAAGCCCTCCAGGATCGCCGGGCGGCCGCCGAGTCGTTCCCAGGCCGCCGCGGCGTCCGCAGGGGTGCGGATCACCGCCTGGCCCTTGCCGTCATAGCCCTCGCGCCGAGTCTTCAGCACCGACGGCGTGCCGATCGCGGCCACGGCCGCCGCCAGCTCCTCGGCCGAGCCGACGGCGCGCCAGGGCGCGGTGCCGATGCCGTTGCGGTTGCAGAAATCCTTCTCCGCCACCCGGTCCTGGCACATCGCGAGGCCGTCCGGCCCCGGCCGCACCGGCACGCGGGCGGCCAGGTGCAGCACGGTCTCGTAGGGGATGTTCTCGAACTCGTAGGTGACGACGTCGACCTGGGCGGCGAAGGCGTCCAGCGCCGCATGGTCGGTGTAGGAGGACAGGGTCGAGCGGTCGGTCACCTGGGCGCAGGGGCTGTCCGGGTCCGGGCACAGCACATGGGTGCGGTAGCCGAGGCGGGCGGCGGCCAGGGCGGTCATGCGGCCGAGCTGGCCGCCGCCGAGCATGCCGATGACGCTGCCGGGAGGAAGGGGAGAAACGGTGCTGGTCATTCGTCCTTCGGATGCTCGGCCACGGCCTCGGTCTGGCGCCGGCGCCAGTCGTCCAGCGCATCGGCTATGGCCGGGTCGCCCAGCGCCAGGATCGAGGCGGCCAGGAGGGCCGCGTTGATCGCCCCGGCCCGGCCGATGGCCAGCGTGCCGACCGGGACGCCGCCCGGCATCTGCACGATCGACAACAGGCTGTCCATGCCCTTCAGCGCCTTGCTCTCGACCGGCACGCCCAGCACCGGCAGCGGCGTCATCGCCGCCGCCATGCCCGGCAGATGGGCGGCGCCGCCGGCGCCGGCGATGATCACCTTGACGCCGCGGCCGCGCGCCTCGCGGGCGAAGTCGTACAGCCGCTCCGGCGTGCGGTGGGCGGAGACGATGCGCGCCTCATGGCCGATGCTCAGCAGCGACAGCGTCTCGGCGGCGTGGCGCATGGTCTCCCAGTCGGACTGGCTGCCCATGATGATCGCCACAGGCGGCGCGGCGGGTTCGGCCATCGGTCGGGATCCTCGCGGCTGCGGGCGCTCAGGCGATGATGTCGGGCAAGAGCTTGCTCTCGATCATGGTGATCTGATCCTTGAGCAGCAGCTTGCGCTTCTTCAGGCGCTGGATCTGAAGCTGGTTGACGGGGCCGTCCGCGGTCAGCCGGTCGATGATCTCGTCGAGGTCGCGGTGCTCGACCCGCAATGCGGCCAGCTTCTCCTGCATCGACTCGATGTCGATCATTCCCTCCAACGACCTTTCCTGCGGATCCGGGTGCAGCGGTGCCTGATCATAGCAAAGGGAGCGGCCCGACCGGAACGCGTTTGACGCGGGGGTGGGGCGCATGGCGCTCTTACAGCACCGGCCGCTTCCCGGTACAAGAGGGAACCGCAACCGACAGGGAAACTAAGGCACGGCATGGCGGGAGAGAAGCGCATCGGGATCCTGACCAGCGGCGGCGACTGCGCCGGGCTCAACGCGGTGATCCGGTCGGTGGTGTGCCGGGCCGACGGCCTGGGCTGGACCGTGATCGGAATCAAGGAGGGCACGTCGGGCCTGCTGGCCCGGCCGCTGCGCTACGAGGTGCTGACGCCGGACAAGATGACGACCGCGGTGATGCGCCAGGGCGGCACCATTCTCGGCACCACCAACAAGGGCGACCCCTTCGCCTTCCCGATGTCCGACGGCACGGTCAAGGACCGTTCGCGCGAGATCGTCAGCGGTTATCACGAGCTCGGCCTCGATGCCCTGATCGGCGTCGGCGGAGACGGCAGCCACACTATCCTGCGGCGCCTGGCGCAGCAGGGCGGGTTCAACTATGTCGGCATCCCGAAGACGATCGACAACGATGTCGGTCTGACCGAGGTCTCGGTCGGCTTCGACACCGCGGTGGCCGTGGCGACCGAGGCGCTGGACCGGCTGCAGCCGACCGCGGCCAGCCACGCCCGGGTGATGGTGCTGGAGGTGATGGGCCGCGACGCCGGCCACATCGCGCTGGCGGCCGGCGTCGCCGGCGGCGCCGACGTGATCCTGATCCCGGAGATCCCGTTCTCGATCGACTCCGTCGCCCACAAGATTCGAGAGGTGCGCCGGGCGGGCCGCAACTTCGCCCTGGTCGTGGTCTCCGAAGCGGTGAAGACGGCGGAGGGGACGACCGTGCACAAGGAGTACCATGGCGGCGAGAAGCGCCTCGGCGGCATCGGCGACTATGTCGCTTCCAAGATCGCCAACGCCACCGGGGCGGACGCGCGGGTGACGGTGCTGGGCCATGTCCAGCGCGGCTCGATGCCGAGCTGGCGCGACCGGCTGATCGCCTCGGCCTTCGGCGCCCATGCCGTCGACCTGATTGCCGAGGGCAAGTTCGACCGCCTGGTCGCCTGGTCCGACCGCCGCGTGATCGACGTGCCGCTGGAGGCCGCGATCGCCGAGTACCAGGACGTCAAGCTGGACGACCCGCTGGTCAAGACCGCCCGGGCGCTGGGGATCTGCCTGGGGGATTGAGGCCGGACTCTCCGGTTTCATCGTCATTGCCGGATAGCGGAGCAATCCATCGGGCCGCCCGCAGCGGCGCCACGCGCGCCTTCTGCACAGAAAAGTTTGCAAATATCTCTTTGCAAAGATAAATTTGGGGAATGAAGGCGCCTCGCCCCCAGCCTGTTGCCGCTGCGTCCCGCAATGTTCGTCGGGTCGTCCCCGATCCAACAGCTCTCAAGGCGCTGGCGCATCCGGTGCGGCTTCGGATGCTGGGCATGCTCAGGGTCGATGGCCCTGCCACCGCGACGCAATTGGCGGCGCGGCTGGGCCTCAACAGCGGCGCGACGAGCTATCACCTCCGCCAGCTGGCCGCGTACGGCTTCATCGAGGACGCGCCAGGGCCGTCGCGCCGCGAACGCTGGTGGCGTGCCAGCCATGAACTGACATCCGTGCCCGAGACGGAAGCCGAGGGCGAGGGGCTGGAGGCGGGTGTCGCCTTCACCCAGGCGGCGCTGTCCTTGCAGGTCGGCCAGATGCAGCAGGCTGTCGAGGAATATGCCGAGCTGCCGGCGCCGTGGCGCAAGGCCAGCACGGCCAGCGATGTCACCATCCCGCTGACGGCGGAGCAGGCCGAAGCCCTGACCAGGCGGCTGACCGACATCATGCTGGAGGCGATGCGGGACGCCCCGCCCCTGGGGGAACCGATGCCCCCGGGCACGGCGCCCTTCTCGATCATGCTGCACGCCTTTCCCTATCCGGGCCGCCTCCCGCACCGTGAGGAGGATGCGGAGCCGTGAGCGCACGCGCGCCCTTTCTCGCCCTGGTCGTCGCCGAAACATTCTCCATTTCCGGCACGAGACTGTCGGCGATCGCCATTCCCTGGCTGGTGCTGACCACGACGGGCAGCCCCGTGTCGACCGGGCTGGTGGCCATGACGGAGATGCTGCCCTATGTCGTCGCCAAGGCGCTGGGCGGCCCGCTGATAGACCGCGTCGGTCCCAAACGCATCGCCATCCTCTGCGATACCGCCTCGGTGGTCGCGGTGGGGCTGGTGCCCCTGCTGCATCTGCTGGGCATGCTCACCATCCCGGTCCTGCTCCCCATCGTCTTCGCCATCGGCGTGCTGCGCGGTCCGTCGGATGCGGCCAAGCAATCGATGGTTCCGGACGTCGCTGAGTTGGCGGCCATGCCGCTGGAACGGGTGACCGGCGTCGTCGGCACTATCGAGAGGCTGGCATCGACGGTGGGGGCGGCCGGCGCCGGTGCGCTGATCGCCGTGGTCGGTCCGGCGCAGGCCCTCGTCTTCAATGCCGTCACCTTCGCCGCTGCCGTCCTGATCGTCGGCGCGGGCATTCCCGTACTGCGCCATGCCTCCGTCGCCGGGACGGCCGGTGTGGCTTCCTATGGCCGAGAGCTGCTGGAAGGGTGGACCTTTCTGCGCCGGGACGCGGTGCTGATGGGCATCGTCGTCATGGTGGCGATCACCAATCTTCTGGATCAGGCGTTTCACGCCGTTCTGCTGCCGGTCTGGACTCAGGATGCGGGCCATGGTCCCGAACTGCTGGGCGCGATGCTGGCGGTCTTCTCCGGAGCCTCCATGGCGGGCGCGGCCATCGCCGCCTCGATCGGCGAGCGGATGCCGCGTCTCGTCGTCTACACGGTCGCGTTCCTCCTGACCGGATTTCCGCGCTTTCTCGTCCTCGCGGTGGACGTGCCGCTCGCCCTCGTTTTCATGACCCTGGCGGTCGGCGGGTTTGCCTCGGGTTTCCTCAATCCGATCGTACTCGCCGTGATGTTTGAGCGGATACCCGTGCCCTTGATCGGCCGCGTCACCTCGATGAGCACAGCACTCTTCTGGACGCTGATCTCCTTCGGCGGGCTCTTCGGCGGCGCGTTGATCAGCGGCGTCGGCCTTCCCGCCGCTCTGCTGCTGACCGGGCTGGCCTATCTGGCGGCAACGCTCCTTCCGCTGGCGCGCAAGAGCTTCCGTGAGTTCGGGAAGAGACGGATTGCAGTCTGATCGCGGTCGGGCTTCGAGCCTAGCCCAGCACCCGTACCGCATCCCCGACCCGGATCCCGCCCGGCGTCTCGACCGTGCACAGCACGCCGAAATGGGTGGCGTTGCGCTTGGCGATCGCCATCAGCACCGCGGGATCGAGCGGCAGGTCGCCCTGGGCCAGGGTGGTGAAGGCGCAGCGCACGCAACGCTCGACGATGCGGATGCGGACGTCGCCGATCGCCATCAGCCGGCCGGTCCAGCCGGTCTCGACGAAGCCCTCCGCCCCCGGCAGGTCGAGCACGAGGTTCGGCCGGAACCGGCGCTCGTCGATAGCGCTGCCCGGCAGGATCTCCCGCAGCGCCGCCAGCGATGCCGTCGTTACCAGATGGATGGGGTGGCGCTCGTAGCGCGGCTTGAGCGGGCCGGCGGTCGCCGTCTCGGCCGCATCGGCGGCATGCGGGCGCAGCGCCACCGGGAAGCCGAAATGGGCAGCCAGGGCGTCGCCGGAAGCTTCGGCCGGCAGGCTGCGCCCATCCGGGAAGTCCAGCCGTAGCCCGTCGGCGGTGGTGCGGGCCCGGATCTGCGGCGCCGGCCGCCAGCGGCGCTTGGTCTCCGGGAAGGCGGTCTCGCCGCTGTCCCCATCGGCCAGGCCCCAGGCCCGGTCGCCGGCCAGGCCGGTCGCGTCGACGGCGCAGGCGTCCAGGGCCTCGCCGCCGAGCGAGCTGACCGGATAGCGCCACAGCGCCGCGACCCGTCCCTCCATCGCATCCCCCGCTCTCTGTCCCGGCATTATCGCGAATGCGGGGGCATCCACAATGCCGGTCTCGGGCCGGCTACCGGTCCTCCCGGTGCACGTCGTGGGTGACCACGCCGACCTCCGGCGGCGGCCGGTCCAGCCGGCGCGGATCGGCCAAAGTGCGGCGGATGTCGTCGAGGCCGCTCTGCCAGTGCTCGCGCATCGCGTCCAGGCCGAACTCATAGTCCTTGGAATGGCCCTCATAGGCCTTCGACTGGTAGATCAGGTGCACGATGTTGTAGGCGCGGTGGCAGGCCAGCTCGGCGATCGCCTGCATCTCCGGGTCCTGCTCGGCCGCCTCCGGCAGCCGGTCCAGCACCCGCTGCAGCGCCTGGCGCATCTTCTGCATCTGCAGCATGTAGGTGGTGATGGCGCGGGTGCGGCTGGAATACTGGATGTCCTTCTGCCGGCTGCTGACCTCCATCAGATCGTCCGGCAGCCTGCCCTTGGCCGACCACAGATCGACCTGGAAGGCCAGCGTGTCGCGCCGCGGCTCGGTCGACAGCACATAGGACAGGGGCGTGTTCGAGACCACGCCCCCGTCCCAGTAGTATTCGCCGTCGATCTCGACCGCCGGGAAGCCGGGCGGCAGCGCGCCCGAGGCCATGAAATGCTCCGGTCCCAGCCGCCGCTCCGCCGTGTCGAAATAGACGAAGTTGCCGCTGCGGACATTGACCGCGCCGACGCTGACCCGGATCTCGCCGGAGTTCAGCCGGTCGAAATCGACCAGCCGCTCCAGCGTCTCGCGCAGCGGGCTGGTGTCGTAGAAGCTGGTGGCGGCGTCGCCGGCGAAGGGCGAGAGATAGGGCGGCGGGAAGCGCGGCTTGAAGAAGCCGGGCTGCCCCTGGAACAGCGCCCGCATCGCCGCGGCGGCGTTGTGCACCGAGCGCAGGTCGAAGGCGAAGGGCAGCGCGTCCGCCAGGCCTTCGGCCGCCGGCCACTCGACCGGGGCGGCGCAGATCGTCTCCCAGAACTCGCGCAGGCGGTCCACCCGCTCGGCTTCGGGCGATCCGGCGATGATCGCGGTGTTGAGCGCGCCGATCGAGATCCCGGCCAGCCAGCCCGGCCGGATGCCGGCCTCGTGCAGCCCTTCGTAGACCCCGGCCTGGTAGGCGCCGAGCGCGCCGCCGCCCTGCAGCACCAGGGCGACGACGTCGTAGGGCGGCAGTTCGATCCGCCCCGGGGCGCTGCGCGCCTGCTTGCGTTTCACGCCACGCATCCCGTGTCTCCCCGGGGCCGGATGTCCGGCCCCAAACTATAGGTTGGGGTGCGGTCCACCGCACCACGGCGGCGCTCAGGCGAGATAGTCGTGCACCACGGTGCCGAGGCCGAGCGTCAGGTCGGCGACGAGATGCTTGGCCGACAGCACCTCCAGCACCGGCAGCTCGGCCACCGGGGCCAGGGCGTGCGGATACAAGTCGAGCGCCGCGGGGCCGGTCCAGGCGCCCCTCACGGTCACATCCTCGAGGTAGTAGCGCACCAGCTCGCAGATCCGCGGGCTGCCGTCGACATGCGGGATGATCTTCAGGAGGAAGTTCGGCGCCGCCAGGCTCCTGGCCTCGGCTGCCAGGTCCAGGGTGCGGTGCTTGTAGCCCATGGTGCCGGTGGCGATGCGGACCGAGCCGTAGTTCAGCGTGCCGACCAGCGTGTCGGTCTCGACCGCCAGCGTCGGCTGCGCCAGCTTCTTCGGGAAGCCCCACAGCTCGCGCCCGCCGGCGATCGGCGGATGGTCGTTCAGGAACATCTGGTGGGTGTAGCCGCCGGTCTGGCCCTGCCAGCGCACCGGGATCACCTGGCCGCTCTCGGTGTAGTCGCCGAAGCCGGTCGAATCCGGCATGCGGATGAACTCGTAATTCACCACCGGCTCGACGATCTCCAGCGGCTCCGGCACCACCCGGCGCAGCGCCTCAGGGTCGGTGCGGTAGCGGATGATGAAATACTGCCGGTCGACGAAGCGGTAGGGCCCGGGCGGGAAGGCCGGGCTGGTCAGCGGCATGGCGAAAGCGGTCCGCCGGACGGTCTCGCGATCCATCGCACTGCATCCTCGCTGTTGTGCACCGCACAAGGTGAACCGAGCGAAGCGGTGCGGGAAGGCGGAATCAAGTCCGTTAAGGAAATTTCACGTCCGAGGCAGGATTATTGCAGGGGCGACCAATTGTCTCGCCCCGGAACAGGAATAGAAGCCGCGTTGACTTGCAGCCGCCACCGGGGCGTAACATATCAGACAAAGGAGGGGCTGAACCAACGTCCAGCTTTCAACAGAGGAGCGAGAGATGGCTGTTGCAGAGCGTATCGAAGCGCTTCGGACAAAGCACGCCGCCCTGGATCGCACGTTGGAAGAGGCGATCCACCGCCCCCAACCCGACGAGCTCGAGATCGTGCGGTTGAAAAAGGAAAAGCTGAGACTCAAGGATGAGATGGCCCGTCTGGGCCACGCTTGACGGAGAGACCACGGTTTTCGGAATCCTAAAGGGCGGTGCCGGGGGGCGCCGCCCTTTTGACATCGGTGCTCCCGAGTCGCGCCTCAGTCCTCCTGGGCTTCCTCGGCCTCCTCGTCGAAGCTGACGGTCGGGGTCGGCACCGCGCCCGGCGGCAGATTGGCGCGGGCCTTGGTCAGGGCAGCATCCAGCTCCGCATAGGAGCACAGGCCCAGCATCACCGGGCTGCGGGGCTTCAGGTTCGGCGAATTCCAATGGGTCTTGTCGCGGATCGCCTGGATGGTCGGCTTGGTGGTGCCGATCAGCTTGCAGATCTGGGCGTCCGACAGCTCCGGATGCTCCTTCAGCAGATAGGCGATGGCATCTGGCTTGTCGCCGCGCTTGGTCACCGGGGTGTAGCGCGGACCCTTGGCGCGGACGACGGGCTGTGGGATGTCGGACACCGCCATCCGCAACCGGGCGTTCGGATCGGCCTGGCAGCGGTCGATTTCAGCCTGGGTCAGCTGGCCGTTGACGATCGGGTCCAGCCCGACCATGCCGATCGCGACCTCGCCGTCGGCGATCGCCCGGATCTCCAGCTCATGCAGGCCGCAGAAGGCGGCGATCTGCTCGAAGCTCAGCGACGTGTTCTCGACAAGCCAGACAGCGGTCGCCTTCGGCATCAGCGGTTGTTTGGTCATCCTTCTCGGTCTCCTCTGCGCAAAGCGATCCCGCCGCGACCGGCCGGAGCGGCCGACCTGTCCTCTCGCACTCGCGCGTAAGGGAGGGGAGCGGGGTCGGCGCGGCGCCGCCCACGGTGCTCGACCTAGGGATGTCGCGCGCTCAAGTCAAGCGAGGAGTACGATCTTGCCGACATGGGCGCTCGATTCCATCAGCGCATGCGCCTCCGCCGCCTGCGCCAGCGGGAAGGTGGCGTGCAGCACCGGCCGAATCCGCCCGGCCTCGATCAGCGGCCAGACCTCGGCCTTCAGCGCCGAGGCGATGGCGCCTTTCTCGGCGACGCTGCGCGGCCGCAGGGTCGACCCGGTCAGCGTCAGCCGCTTGGCCATCACCTTCTGCAGGTCGATCTCGACCTTCGAGCCCTTGAGGAAGGCGATGCTGACCTGCCGGCCGTCCACCGCCAGCGCCTCGATGTTGCGGGCGACGTAATCGCCGCCGACCATGTCGAGGATCAGGTCGACGCCGCGGCCGCCGGTCTTCTCCCTGACCACGGCCAGGAAGTCCTGCTCGCGATAGTCGATCGCGACATCGGCGCCGAGATCGCGGCAGGCGCGGCACTTCTCGGCGCTGCCGGCGGTGGCGAAGACGATGGCGCCCCAGGCCTTGGCCAGCTGGATCGCGGTGGTGCCGATGCCGCTCGACCCGCCATGCACCAGGAAGCGCTCGCCGGTCTGCAGCCGGCCGCGCTCGAACACATTGGTCCAGACGGTGAAGAAGGTCTCGGGCAGGCCTGCCGCCTCGGCCGCGGACAGGCCCTTCGGGATCGGCAGGCATTGCGGCGCCGGGGCGACGCAGTATTCGGCGTAGCCGCCGCCGGCGACCAGGGCGCAGACCGGGTCGCCGACCCCCCAGCCGGCGACCTCGGGCCCGACCGCGGCGACGGTGCCGGCGACCTCGAGCCCCGGCAGCGGGCTGGCGCCCGGCGGCGGCGCGTACATGCCGCGGCGCTGCAGCACGTCGGGCCGGTTCACCCCGGCGGCTTCGACCTTGATCAGGATCTCGTCCATGGCCGGCACCGGGCATGGCTGCAGGCCCGGCTTCAGCACCTCGGGCCCGCCGGGGGCCTCGATCGCGATCGCGGTCATGGTCTCGGGAAGGACGCTGGTCATCGGCTCTCGCCCTGTCTTCGGGTGGGCCGGATCATGGCCGAATTGTCACGCGGCCGTCATCCGGTGGTGGGATGGAGCGGCCTAAGGTCGCCCGACGCTGCGGAGGACCCGGGCGTATCGCGCTCCGGGCTTGCCGATCCTCGCGCCGCCCGCGAGGATTGTCCATCCGCAGCCGAAGGAGATGGGCGATGGATCCAGAGGACCTCGAACCGCGCCAGCGCAAGGTGCAGCCGAAGCCGCTCGACAGCCTCTCGGTCGCCGAGCTCGAAGAGTACATCGCCGAGCTGGAAGCCGAGATCGCCCGCGCCCGCGGCGTGATCGCCGGCAAGCAGAGCCACAAATCCGCGGCGGATGCGCTGTTCAAGCGCTAGGGACCCGGAACGCCCTCGAAGACTTCCCCACCCGTCATCGCAAGGAACGGACCCATGTTGAAGGGCAAGGTTGCGATCGTCACCGGATCGACCAGCGGCATCGGCCTCGGCATCGCCAAGGTGCTGACCGGCCAGGGCGCCGACATCGTGCTGAACGGCTTCGGCGACGCCGCGGAGATCGAGGCGATTCGCAGCGGCATCGAGCGCGAGCACGGGGTGCGCGCGGTCTATGACGGCGCCGACATGTCGAAGGGCGACGCGGTGCGCGGCCTGGTGGCGGCGACGGTCGAGAGGCTCGGCCGGGTCGACATCCTGGTGAACAACGCCGGCATCCAGTTCACCGCCCCGGTCGAGGAGTTCCCGGCCGAGAAGTGGGACGCGATCCTGGCGATCAACCTGTCGGCCGCGTTCCACGGCATTGCCGCCGCGGTGCCGCAGATGAAGAAGCAGGGCTGGGGCCGGATCATCAATATCGCCTCCGCCCACGGCCTCGTCGCCTCGGCCCACAAGGCGGCCTATGTCGCGGCCAAGCACGGCCTCGTCGGGCTGACCAAGGTGGTCGGGCTGGAGACGGCGGGCACCGGCGTCACCTGCAACGCGGTCTGCCCCGGCTGGGTCCGCACCCCGCTGGTGGAGAAGCAGATCAGCGCGATCGCGGCGGAGAAGGGCATCAGCCAGGAGGAGGCGGCGCGGCAGCTGTTGGGCGAGAAGCAGCCCTCGATGACCTTCGTGACGCCGGAGCAGCTCGGCGGCACCGTCGCCTTCCTGTGCTCGGCCGCGGCCGACCAGATCACCGGCACGAGCGTGTCGGTCGACGGTGGTTGGACCGCTCAGTAAGCCCGACGGACCGCAACGGCCGGGGCTCTTGAACCGGCCGACAGTCCTTCCCAGATCGTACGGCGTGGCGGTGCCCAGCCGGGGCCGCCACGCCCGCAAACCACGGCGCGACCATCCGGTGCGCCGCCCAGGTATCGCTCATATGGAGGATATCCATGCGCAGTCTTGACCTGTCCCCGCTGTTCCGCTCGACCATCGGCATCGACCGCATGTCGCGGCTGCTCGATTCCGCGCTGCAGTTCGACACCGCGGCGCCGTCCTACCCGCCCTACAACATCGAGAAGACCGGCGAGGACGCCTACCGCATCACCATGGCGGTGGCAGGCTTCGGGGAGGACGACCTGGAGGTCGTGACCTCCGAGAACAGCCTGATCGTCCGCGCCAAGTCGACCGCCGACGAGGAAGACAAGAACCGGATCTTCCTGCATCGCGGCATCGCCGGCCGGGCCTTTGAGCGGCGCTTCCAGCTCGCCGACTACATCAAGGTCACCGGCGCGACGCTGGTGAACGGCCTGCTGAACATCGATCTGGTCCGCGAGGTGCCGGAGGCGCAGAAGCCCCGAACCGTGAAGATCGCCGTCGGCCAGGCCGAGGCGCCGAAGCAGATCGCCGCCTGACGGGTTCGGACGGGGCGCCGCCATGGCCGGCAGCGCCCCGATTCCCGAGCCGGGAAGACAAAAAAGAGGGCCGCTTTCCGCGGCCCTCGTTTTTTGAAGCCTCGCCTGCTCAACTCGAGCATTGCGCGACGATAAGAGCCATTTTGCCGCGGCGTCAAGCACTCGTTTGGGTCAGAAAAAGCCTTTGTTTTGAAGGGTTTTCAGGTGTTCGCCGGGCATCTGATGGTATGGGCTGAATCGCAACCGCGCTAAATGATCTTAAAAATGTAATATTTCTGAGGGCTTGCCGTTTCGGGCTTAGACCGGGTGGAAACGGGAACGTTACCCGCGATCATAACCCGATCGCCGCAAGGTCGCGCGAATTTCGTCGAGAATCGCCGGATCGTCGATCGTCGCCGGCACGGCGACGGGAAGCGAATCGGCGATTCTCGCCATGGTGCCGCGCAGGATCTTGCCCGAGCGGGTCTTCGGCAAGCGGTCGACGATCATCGCCGTCTTGAAGGCCGCGACCGGTCCGATGCTGTCGCGCACCCGCTGCACCGCCTCGGCCGCGATGACCTCGTGCGGGCGGGTCACCCCAGCCTTCAGCACCAGGAAGCCCAGCGGCACCTGGCCCTTGAGATCGTCCGCTGCCCCGATCACGGCGCATTCGGCGACGTCGGGATGGCCCGCCAGCACCTCCTCGATCTGCCCGGTCGACAGCCGGTGGCCGGCGACGTTGATGACGTCGTCGACGCGGCTCATGACGAAGACATAGCCGTCCTCGTCGATCAGCCCGGCGTCGCCGGTCTTGTAGAAGCCCGGATAGTCCTCGAGATAGGCGCTGCGGAACCGCGCATCGGCCCGCCACAGCGTCGGCGCGGCGCCGGGCGGCATCGGCAGCCGACAGGCCAGCGCGCCGATCTCGCCGCGCGGCGCCTCCTGCCCGTCCGGCCCCAGCACCCGCACATCCCAGCCCGGCATCGGCTTGGTCGGAGAGCCGGGCTTGACCGGCATCGCCTCCAGCCCCAGCGGGTCGGCGCAGATCGGCCAGCCGGTCTCGGTCTGCCACCAATGGTCGATCACCGGCGCCTTCAGCAGCCGCTCGGCCCAGCCCAGCGTGTCGGGGTCGCAGCGTTCCCCGGCCAGGAACAGGGCACGGAACCCGGACAGGTCACGGCCGGCCAGCAGTCGGCCGTCCGGATCCTCGCGCTTGATGGCGCGGAAGGCGGTCGGCGCCGTGAACAGCACCGAGACGCCGTGCTGCTCGATCACCCGCCAATAAGCGCCGGCATCGGGCGTGCCGACCGGCTTGCCCTCGTACAGAACCGTGGTGCAGCCGGCCAGCAGCGGCCCGTAGACGATGTAGGAGTGGCCGACCACCCAGCCCACGTCGGAGGCGGTCCACATCACCTCGCCGGGCTTCACGCCGTAGATCGCGCCCATGCTCCAGGCCAGGGCCACGGCGTGGCCGCCCTGGTCGCGGACGATGCCCTTGGGCTGGCCGGTGGTGCCGGAGGTGTAGAGGATGTAGAGCGGGTCGGTCGCCGCCACCGGCACGCAGGCCGCCGGCTGGGCCGCCGCCTCCAGCGCCGCCCAGTCGTTATCGCGGCCGGCGGTCATCGCCGCCTCGCATTGCGGCCGCTGCAGGATCACCGTGGCCGGCACCTTGTGCTTTGCCAGCCCAAGGGCGGCGTCGAGCAGCGGCTTGTAGGCGACGATGCGGCTGACCTCGATGCCGCAGGAGGCGGAGACGACCAGCCTCGGCTCGCAATCGTCGATCCGCGCCGCCAGCTCGGGCGCGGCGAAGCCGCCGAACACCACGGAATGAACGGCGCCCAGCCGGGCGCAGGCCAGCATGGCGATCGCCGCCTCCGGCACCATCGGCATGTAGATCACCACCCGGTCGCCCGGACCGACGCCGAGGCCGCGCAGCACGCCGGCGAAGCGGGCGACGCGGTCGTTCAGCTCGGCATAGGTGAAGCGCCGCACCGCGCCGGTGACCGGGCTGTCATAGATCAGGGCGATGCGGTCGCCATGGCCGGCGGCGACGTGGCGGTCGAGCGCGTTGAAACAGGTGTTGAGCCGGCCGCCGGAGAACCAGCGGAAGAAGGGGGCGCTGCCATCGTCCAGCACCCGGTCCCAGCGCCGGTCCCAGTCGATCGCGGCGGCGGCCTCGCCCCAGAACCCCTCGGGATCGTCGAGCGCGCGGCGATAGGCCTCGGCATAGGCTCCCATGGCGTTCCTCCCGTGTTTTGCGAAGCCTAGCGCCGCCGCGCCGTCGGCGCGAGGGGCTGTCCCGCTTTCCGCCCGGGCCGGGGCGGTGCCAGAATATGCCGGACAGGGAGTCCCAACCGATGCCGCACGCCTACGACACCGATCTCGACCGCAACCCGGCCAATTACGTGCCGCTGACGCCGATCTCCTTCCTCGGCCGCACCGCGCTGGCCCATCCGGACCGAACCGCCGTGATCTATGGCGACGTGAAACGCAGCTGGCGCGAGACGGCGGAGCGCTGCCACCGCCTGGCCTCGGCCCTGTCCCGTCGCGGCATCGGCAAGAACGACACGCTGGCGGTGATGGCGCCGAACGTGCCGGAGGCCTTCGAGGCGACCTTTGGCGTGCCGATGGCCGGCGCCGTGCTCTGCGCCCTCAACATCCGGCTCGACGCCGCGGCCATCGCCTTCCAGCTGCGCCATTCCGAGACCCGGATCCTGCTGGCCGACCGCGAATACGCCGCGGTGGTGAAGGCGGCGCTGGCGCAGCTGGAGGCGCCGCCGCTGGTGGTCGACATCGTCGATCCTGCGGTGACGGGCGAGCCGATCGGCGGCCTGACCTATGAGGAGCTGCTGGCCGAGGGCGACCCGGCCTACCAAGGCGTGAGGCCCGGCGACGAGTGGGACGCGATCGCGCTCGGCTACACCTCCGGCACCACCGGCGACCCGAAGGGCGTGGTCACCCATCACCGCGGCGCCTATCTCAACGCGCTCGGCAACGTCGTCACCTGGGGCATGCCGCACCACCCGGTCTATCTCTGGACCTTGCCGATGTTCCATTGCAACGGCTGGTGCTTCCCCTGGACGATCACGGCCATGGCCGGCACCCATGTCTGCCTGCGCCGGGTGGCGGCGCGCGAGATCTACGCCGCCATCGCTGAGCACGGCGTCACCCATCTCTGCGGCGCGCCGATCGTCATGAGCATGCTGCTGAACGCCCCGGCCGAGGAGCGGCGCGACTTCCCGCAGGCCGTGCAGATGATGACCGCGGCCTCGCCCCCGCCGGCGGCGGTGCTGGAAGGCATGGCCCGGCTCGGCATCAAGGTCACCCATGTCTACGGCCTGACCGAGGTCTACGGCCCGGCCGTGGTCTGCGACTGGAAGCCGGAATGGGACTCGCTGCCGGCCGAGGAGCAGGCCCGGCTGCAGTCGCGCCAGGGCCTGCCCTATGTGGTGCAGGAAGGGCTGATGGTGGCCGACCCTGAAACCCTCGTCCCGGTGCCGGCGGACGGGCAGACGCTGGGCGAGGTGTTCATGCGCGGCAACATCACCATGAAGGGGTATCTGAAGAACCCGGCGGCGACCGAGAAGGCCTTCGCCGGCGGCTGGTTCCACACCGGCGACCTCGGCGTCATGCACCCGGACGGCTATATCGAGCTGAAGGACCGGTCGAAGGACATCATCATCTCCGGCGGCGAGAACATCTCGACCATCGAGGTCGAGGGCGTGCTGTACCGCCACCCGGCGGTGCTGGAGGCGGCGGTGGTGGCGCGGCCGGACGAGAAGTGGGGCGAGACGCCCTGCGCCTTCGTCACGCTGCGGCCAGGGGCAGAGGCGACGGCGGAAGAGATCATCGCCTTCTGCCGCCAGCACCTGGCGCATTTCAAATGCCCGAAGACGGTGGTGTTCGGCGAGCTGCCCAAGACCTCGACCGGCAAGATCCAGAAATTCGTGCTGCGGGATCGGGCGCGGGCGCTGTAGATGCCGGCTAACGCGGCTGGCGCAACGCCTGTAGCGCAGGGCGGCCGGCATCCTCCTCCACCGCCGCCAGGTCCGCGCCGCGGGTCTCGCGCGACAGCAGCACGCACAGGATCGCCGGCACCGCCATCAGCGCGGCATAGACGGCGACCGCCTGCGGCGTGCCGGTCCAGTCCAGCAGCAGCGTGCCGATCAGCGGCGCGACCGACCCGCCGACCACCGAGGCAACCTGGTAGCTGACCGACATCGCGGTGTAGCGCACCCGGGTCGGGAACAGCTCAGTGAAGTAGGCCGACATGCTGCCGACGATGATGCCGTGGCAGGTCAGGGTCAGCAGCGTCACCTGCAGCACCGTCTCCGGCGCGGCCCCTTGCGGCAGGGTGAACAGCAGGACGCCGGCGGCGATGCCGCCGATGAGGCCCAGCAGCATCACCGGCCGCCGCCCCACGACGTCCGAGACATAGGCCGCTGCCATGATCACCGCGACCTCCAGGATCGAGCCCCAGAACAGCGCGTCCGACCCGACGCCGCGGGCGAGGCCGAGGAACTTGACCACCAGCACCAGGAAGAAGGTGGTGAACAGGTAGAACAGCGTGTTCTCCGCCGCCTTCACCAGGAACACCTGGCCCATCGGCCGCCAGTGGCTGCGGACGGCCTCGGCCAGCGGCGCCGCCGGCACCTGGCGGCGCTGCGCCGCCAGCTCGGCGAAGACCGGCGATTCCTCGACCCGCCGCCGCACCCACAGGCCGAGCAGCACCAGCACGATCGAGAACAGGAAGGGCAGGCGCCAGGCCCAGTCGGCGAAGGCAGCCTCGCCGAACTGCGCGGTGAGGACGCCGATGGTGGCCGCCGCCAGGACGTTGGCGGCCGGGCCGCCGATCATCGGGAAGCTGGTCCAGAAGCCGCGCCGCTTGCCCGGCATGGATTCGGCGACGATCAAGAGGGCGCCGGTGGCCTCGCCGCCGACGGCGATGCCCTGCAGGACGCGCAGCGTCACCAGCAGGATCGGCGCCAGCACCCCGGCCGCGGCGTAGGTCGGCAAGAGACCCATGGCGAAGGTGGCGGCACCCATCATCAAGAGGCTGACCACGAGGGCGTTCTTGCGGCCGATCCGGTCGCCGAGCGCGCCGAACAGGATGCCGCCCAGCGGCCGGGCCAGGAAGCCGATAGCGAAGGTGCCGAGGCTCAGCAGCACCCCGGCCAGCGGATCCTCGGTCGGGAAGAAGGCCCGGTCGAACACCAGCGTGGCGCAAAAGGCGAAGATGAAGAAGTCGTACCATTCGATGATGGTGCCGACGGCGCTGGCGAACAGCAGGCGCACGCGCTCCGCGATCGAGGTCGTCTGGGCCATGGATCCTCCCCTCGTTCTTTGGTCTGGTCGCCCGGGCGTCCGCCCAGCACCGGGCTTGCCGCGCCCGCGCCCTCGCGTATGGTCGGGCGGGCCCGTCTTGATGGGCAGCCAATCTCGTTTCATATGAAACGAATGTCAAGCGGCGGGGAGGCCGGACGATGCGGGACCAGGCGGTGCGAACGGCGGCGGGCTTCGATCTGGAAGCGTTCCTGCCCTATGAGCTGTCGGTGGTCAGCAACCGGGTCAGCCGCACCTTCGCCCGGCGCTACGCCGACACCTTCGGGCTCAGCATCCCGGAATGGCGGGTGATGGCGATGGTCGGCCGCTACGCGCCCCTGTCCTCGAACCAGATCTGCGAGCGCACGGCGATGGACAAGGCCAAGGTCAGCCGGGCGGTCAGCCGGCTGATCGCGGCCGGCTATCTCAGCCGCGGCACCCATCCGGCCGACCAGCGGCTGATCCAGCTCGACTTCACCCCGGCCGGCCGCCGGGTCTATGACGCCATCGTGCCGCTGGCGCAGGAGATCGAGGCCGAGCTGATGGCGGCTTTCGAGCCGGGCGAGCGCGAGATGCTGCGGCACCTGCTGCGCAAGCTCGACACCCGTGTCTCGAGCCTCGGCACGCCGCCCGATGCGGGCGGGGAGGATTAGGGACGCGGATCGTCTCGAACGTGCGCAGCAGCAGCTTTCGATTATCCTGGAAGGAACTCCGGATCATTGCGACCGTGCGGCGATGGAACCTCACCACGTCAACGGATCGATCCGCCGCGTGCTGGAGTCGATGGCGGGTGGACCGGGCCGGGATGCAGCCATCGAGATCAAGCCGCTCCACGGCGGCCTGGAGGCGACTGCGGTCGCACTGGTCACAGCCCGGTACCGCGACCATGGAGGGCGCTCTCAAACCACGCGATTCGTGGTCAAGCAGCTCACCGGGCGGCCCGTCCGCGAGGCGTTGATCTACGAACGCCTGGTGTCGGCCCACGCCGCTCATATGTCGCCGCGCCTCCTGGCCGTCGACCGGCCGTCCCCGGATCTCACTCTGCTGTATCTGGAGCGGATCCGGCGGGTCAGCGCATGGGCCTGGCGCGACCTCGCGACCGGCCGGAAACTGCTGGCCCAGCTGGCGGAGTTCCACCACAAGGCGGCAGAGGCACCGGAAAGCGTCCGCGACTGGGACTATGAGGCGGAGCATCGCGATCTCGCGGTGGAAACGAGAGATGCGCTCGATCGCTGCCGGCAGGATGCGGATCTTTCGATGCTCGCGCGGGCCCTTCCGGCGACGGATCGCATCGTGCGCGCCCGGGACAAGCTCCGGTCGCAGCTCCGATCGGAGCGGTACTTCCAGGCGCGCCCGATCCATGGCGACGTCCACCCTGGAAACGCCGTCGTCCGCCGGCACCAGCGCGCCGATCAGCCCGTCCTTCTCGACTGGGCTCGGGCCCGGATCGGGTCGCCGCTCGAAGATGTCGGCTCCTGGCTCCAGTCGCTGAGCTTCTGGGAGCCCGAGGTCCGCCGCCGTCACGATGCCCTCCTGCGCAGCTATCTGACGGCCTACGGCATGGACGATCGGCTGCTGCCGCATATCCGGGCCGCCTATTGGCTCGCCGGCGCCTCGAACGCCTTGTCGGGCGCCCTGCTGCACCATCTGCAGACAGCCGGCGACACGACGCAGAGCCTGAAGCAGCGATCGCTCTCATTCGACGCCGCGCAGGCATGGCTGCGCGTCATCCGTCGCGCTGATGCGTATTGGAGCTGACGGTCCGGCTTCGGCGATGGCCGTCACGGATGCAGCGACAGGCCCTTCAGGACCTTGTCGATATCCTTCCGCTCCTCGTGCAGGGCGAAGCCGACCAGGTCCAGCGCCTCGGCCGGAACCGCCTTCACCGCGGCGCGGTTGGCCTCGTCGTAACCGGTGGCGAAGAGATCGGCGGTGTAGATCGCCATCCGCAAGTTGCGGGCCAGGGCCCGGGCATGCGCCGCCTTCAGCGCCTCGGCCGGGCCGGCGAAGATCAGCACCGGCTGGCGGAACATCGGCAGGTACAGGTTGCCCGAGCCGTCCCGGTAGGGCTCGCCGATCAGCTCCGGCCTGGTGCCGGCGAGACCGGCGACGGTGAAGGCGGTGACGTTCAGCTTCTGCCACACCGGCAGGTCCTCGCGCAGGACGACGGTGATCTTGGTGTCGAACCGCATGCTTCCTCCTGGTGACCGGCTGGATGCTAGGGACGAGGCTGCGGACCGGCTTGTACGATCGTGCTGTGGCGACGGCGGCCGGGGCGGCCTAACATGGCGCCATGGACAGCGACGAATGGGTCACGGTCGGGCTGGACCAGCGCTTCGGCGTCGAGCGGTTCCGCGCCCATTTCACCGCCCATTGCTACGAACGGCACGCGCATGAGACCTACGCCATCGGCCTGACCGAGGCGGGGTCGCAGAGCTTTTATTGCCGCGGCGCCACGCACCGCACCCGCCCGGGATCGGTCATCACCTTCAACCCGACGGAGATCCATGACGGGCATGCGACCAATGCCGAGGGCTTCCTCTACCGCATGCTCTACGTCGAGCCGGGGACGGTGGCGGCCGTGCTGGACGATGCCGGCATCCGCCTGCCCTGGGCGCTGGGCTTTCCGGCCATCTTGTCCGAGGACCCGACGCTCGCGGCGCTGATCGCCCGCGCCGTCGACGCCTTCGCCGAGCCGGGCGCGACCCTGGCGCGGTCTGAGGCGTTGGCGGCGATGGTGGTGGCGCTGGCCCGCCGCCTGGCCGGGGCGCCGACGCCGTCCCTGGACCACCCGGGCGATGCCGCCCTGGCGCGGGTTCGGGAGCATCTCCATGCCCATCTCGGCGAGGACGTCACCGTGGACGACCTCGCCGCCGTGGCGGGGCTGAGCCGCTTCCACATGTCCCGGGCCTTCGCCCGGCGCTACGGCGCCCCGCCCGCGACCTATCTGCGCTGGATCCGGCTGGAGCGGGCCAAGCGCCTCCTGGCCACGGGCGAGGCGCCGGCCCAGGTGGCGGCCGCCACCGGCTTCACCGACCAGGCGCATCTGACCCGCCGCTTCAAGGGCGCCTATGGCGTGACCCCGGCGAAGTTTCAGCGTGCAGCGCGGATGGCGGCCTAGGCTCTCCCCCTCACCCTCCCGCCGCAAGCGGCGGGCCCCTCCCTCTCCCCGAGGAGAGGGGAATATGAGCCGCGGCCCAACACCTCTCCTTGGGGAGAGGTCGAAATCGCGTCAGCGATTTCGGGTGAGGGGGCGGGGCCTCTCCATTAACCGCGTTGGAGCCCCAGCCGCTCCACCACCTCCTCCGCGATCGAGAGGCAGGAGGTCAGGCCCGGGCTCTCGATGCCGAACAGGTTGACCAGGCCGGGCACGCCATGCCCCTCCGGCCCCTGGATCACGAAATCCGCAGCGACGGCGCCGGGCGGGGTGATCTTCGGGCGGATGCCGGAATAGTCCGGCTGCAGCGCCCCGTCCGGCAGCGCCGGCCAGTAGCGGCGGATCGCGGCGTAGAAGCTGTCGCCCCGCGCCGGGTCGACCCGGTAGTCCAGCGTGTCGACCCATTCCACGTCCGGGCCGAAGCGCACCCGGCCGGCCAGGTCGATCGTAGCGTGGGTGCCGAGGCCGCCGGGCACCGGCACCGGATAGACCAGGTGGCGGAAGGGCGGCCGGCCGGACAGGCCGAAATAGTTGCCCTTGGCCAGGTAGGGCTGCGGCACCGATGCCTCCGGCACCCCGGCGATGCGGCGGGCGACGGCCGGCGCCGACAGGCCGGCCGAGTTCACCACTCGGCGGGCCAGCAGCTCCATACCCCCGTCTTCGGTCGCGATCTCGAGATGCAGCCCGTCGGGCGTGACCGAAGCGGCCTCCAGCCGGCTGTGATACGCGATCATCGCGCCACGCGCCTCGGCGTCGCCGAGCAGCGACAGCATCATCCCGTGGCTGTCGACGATGCCGGTCGAGGGCGAGAACAGCGCCGCGGTGCAGGCGACCTCCGGCTCCAGCGCATGCGCCTCGTCGGCCGTCAGCGGCCGCAGCGCGTCATCCTCACCGGTCAGGCCGTTGGCCCGGGCGGATGCCTCGATCCGGGCCAGCGTCGCCGCCTCGGCCTCGTCGGTGGCGACGATCAGCTTGCCGCAGCGGCGATAGGTGACACCGTGCTCCTCGCAGTAGCGGTAAAGGGCCCGCCGGCCGGCGACGCAGTGCCGGGCCTTCAGGCTGCCCTGCGGGTAGTAGATGCCGGCGTGGATCACCTCGCTGTTGCGGGCCGAGGTCTCGGTGCCGAAGGCGTCCGCCGCCTCCAGGATGATCACCTCCTGCCCGGCCAGGGCCAGCGCCCGGGCGACGGCCAGGCCGACCACCCCGGCGCCGACGACGACGGCGTCGACAGTGTCCGTCATGTGCGCAGCTGGCTGATGGCCCGGGCCACGCCGCGCAGCTCGGCCAGCCCCTTCAGCCGGCCGATCAGCGAATAGCCGGGGTTGGTCTTCTTGTGAACGTCGTCGGCCAGGAGATGGCCGTGGTCGGGCCGCATCGGGATCTCCCAGTCCTCGCGCCCCGCCGCCTTGCGCGTCCGCTCCTCCGCCATCAGCGCGTCGATGATCGCCACCATGTCGGCGCCGCCCTCGAGATGCTCGTCCTCGAAGAAGGAGCCGTCGGGCTCGACCGTGACGTTGCGCAGATGGGCGAAATGGATGCGCGGCGCGAATTCCCGCGCCATCGCCGCCAGGTCGTTGTCGGGCCGCGAGCCGTAGGAGCCGACGCAGAGCGTCAGCCCATTCGCCGGGCGGTCGACCATGGCCAGGATGGCGCGGGCGTCGGCCGGGGTGGAGACGATGCGCGGCAGGCCGAACAGTGGGAAGGGCGGGTCGTCCGGGTGGACGGCGAGGCGGGCGCCGACCTCCTCCGCCACCGGCACGACGGCGGAGAGGAAGGCCTTGTAGTTCGCCCGGAAGTCGTCGGCGGTGATGCCGTCATAGAGGGCGAGGCGGCGCTCGAACCCAGCCCGGTCGTTCACCGCGCCGGCGACGCCCGGCAGCCCGGCGATGATGGTCTTCTCCAGCTCGGCACGCTCGCTCTCGCTCATCGCCGCCACGCGGTCGCGGGCGCGGGCCAGCACCTCGGGCTTGTGGTCGGCCTCGGCGCCCTTGCGCTTCAGGATGAAGGCGTCATAGGCGGCCATGTCGACCGCGTCGAACCGCAGGGCGTAGCCGGTGGTGGGCAGCCGCCACATCAGGTTGGTGCGGGTCCAGTCGACCACCGGCATGAAGTTGTAGCAGACGGTCTTCACCCCGGCCTTGGCGACGTTGCGCAGCGACTGGGAGAAATGGGCGATCGCCTCGGCCGCGCCGGCGCCGCCAGTCTTGATCACGTCGGGCAGCGGGATGCTCTCGACCACCGACCAGACCAGGCCTGCGCGCTCGATCACCGCGCGGCGCTCGGCGATCTCGGCCTCTGGCCACACGCTGCCGTCCTGGCGGTGGTGCAGGGCGGTGACGATGCCGCTCGCGCCCGCCTGCTTGACATGATCCAGCGTCACCGGGTCGTCCGGACCGAACCAGCGCCAGGTTTCCTTCATCGTCTCCTGCCCCTTGTCGCCTGTGGATCTCAGCGTCCTCTGTTCATAGCGGCATCAGAGGGCCTTCCGAAAGGTCAGGTTTATCCGCTGCCGGCCGAGCAGCGCATGGCTGCCGTCGGGCAGCGGCGCCACGCCGTGGAAGGCCAGCCGTGCCGGGCCGCCCCAGACGGCGACGTCGCCATGCTCCACCCGCACCCGGCGGGTCGGGTCGCTGCGCTTGAGCCCGCCGAACAGGAAGGTCGCGGGCAGGCCCAGCGAGACCGAGACGATCGGCGCGCCGATGTCGCGCTCGTCCCGGTCCTGGTGCAGCGACAGCTTGGTGCCGGGCTCGTAGCGGTTGATCAGGCAGGCGTCGGGCGCAAAGGGGCCGAAGCCGGCCCTGACCGAGGCGGCGTTGGCCAGCTCGGCGAAGATCTCCGGCATCTCCGGCCAAGGCCGGCCGCCGATCGGATCGATCGGGTCGTAGCGGTAGCCGCTGCGGTCGCTGACCCAGCCGACCCGGCCGCAATTGGTCATCGCCACCGACATGCGGTAACCCCCGGGCGTGACCAGGTGGCGGAACGGCGCCTGGGCCTCGACCGCCCGCACCGCCGCGACCAGCGCCTCGGCCCGGCCGCGGGCAAAGCCGCGCAGCAGCACCGCGCCTTCGGCCAGCGCCTCTTCGGCCGGTCCCGGGGCGGGAAGGCTGTCGAACAGATCGGACATCATGCTTCGGCTTTCGTCATGCGCGGCCGCCATTCTACCGGCGGGGGCGGAAATGGCCGAGCCGTCCGTTGCGGCCGAATTCCACCCGGGACGTGGCGCCTCACTCCGTCGACCGGAACCAGCGCTCGCCGGTGTCCTCGGCCCGGCGCCGCTCCAGCTCCTCGTTGTAGCGGCGCAGGGCATAGGCCTCGCTGACATAGCCGATGATCCGCCGCTCCTGCGCGTCGCTGACCACCGGCAGGGTCTCCGTCTCCGCCGCCTGGAACAGCTCCAGCGCCGTGCGGATGGTCTGGCCGGGCAGCAGCATGTAGGCGGCGGCGTGGCGCAGGGCGCCGATCTCGGTCGTCTCCGCCTCGGCGTCGTAATCGGCGCTGTGCGCGTCCGACACCGGCACCACCCCGGCGGCGCGGCCGGCGGCGTCGGTGACGAAGACGCGCTGGGTCGACCCGACCGGGAACTGCCGGCGGAAATCGGCCACCGTCGTCGTCTCCGGCACGCTGCGGGCGTCGCGCCGCATCAGCCGGGCGACGGTCAGGTCGCGGATCCAGCCGATGTCCTGGGCGCCGCGGATCGCCTCGCCGCGCAGATGGAAGCGCCAAGTGGCGAAGGAATAGCCGAACAGGTGCCGCACCACCGCGGCGGCCACCACAACCCCGACCATGACGCCGATGGTGACCGAGAAATCGCTGCTCAGCTCCAGCGCCAGGAAGGTCATGGTCAGCGGTCCGCCGATCACCGCCGCCGCCATCGACGCCATGCCGACCAGGGAATAGGCGAGATGCTCGACCGGATGGCCGGGCAGGGCGAGGGCCGTCAGCTGGGCCAGGATGCCGCCGAACAGCGCCCCGGTCAGCAGCGAGGTGAAGAACAGGCCGCCGCGGAAGCCGGCGCCGAGCGAGATCGCCGCCGCGGCGGTCTTGGCGACCAGCAGCAAGGCCAGCGCCGCGAGGGGCGGCGCCAGGGTCAGATCGGCGTAGAGCGCGCCGTGGCCGGAGCTCAGCACCTCCGGGAATCGCAGCGCCATCAGCCCGACCACCAGCCCGCCCACGGCCGGGCGCAGCACCTGCGGCAGGGACAGGCGCCGCATCGCCCGCTCGGTCCAGGTGACGCCCTGCATCATCAGGATGCCCAGGCCGGCACAGGCCAGGCCAACCAGGACGAAGAGCGCGTAGTCGGTGGCGTGCAGGCCGGTGGTCCAGGTCACGGTCAGGAACGGACCCTCGTTCAGCAGCACGCGCGAGACCGCCGTGGCCGCCAGTGCCGCCGCCACCACCGGCGCCAGGGTCGCCGCGGTATAGGCGCCCATGATCAGCTCGAAGGCGTAGAAGGTGCCGGCCAGCGGCGCGTCGAAGGCGGCGGCGATGGCGGCCGCGGTGCCGCAGCCGACCATGGTGCGCAGATCGGCCCGGCGCAGCCGGAAGATCTGGCCGATGCGCGAGGCGAAGCCGCCACCGAGCTGGGCATAGCCGGCCTCCATCCCGACCGAGGCGCCGACGCCGCTCGACATCAGCGTCGCGCCGGCGACGACGAAGCCGTCGCGCAGCGACATCCGGCCGCCATAGAGGGCGTTGGCCTCAATCGGGTCGACCGGCGGGCGGGGCCGCCAGCGGCCGATCGCCCACATCGCCGCCCCGAAGCAGAGGCCGCCCAGCACCGGCACCAGCACGGTCAGCACCGGATCGGTACTGGTGCTGGCGCTGAGGCGCTGACCGCCCGGCAGGTCGAACAGCAGCTCATGCGCGATCTGCAGCGCCCAGCGCAGGGCGACGACGGCGAGGCCGACGATCACGCCGATCGCCACGGCCAGCAGCGGCAGGGCGATGTCGTTGGCGCGCACGGCGCTGCGCAGCCGGGTCCACAGATGCAGGCGCAGCAGCTGCCGGCGCAGCCCCGGGCCGCGCCGGGGCGGGGAGGTGATCGCGTCTTCGGCCTGGGGCCTAGCCCGCATTTCTAGAACCCCTTGCGCCCTGCGTCGCCTTGCAGCGAATCGGATGCGGGGGCGGGACGCGAAGAGCGTATCGGGCCATACGGTCGAGCGGCCCGCCCCCGCAGGCGGCCGCTGCAAGGCGACCCTCCGGGCTGACGCCCCATGCCGACAGGGTGTGTCGCCACGCTTGCCCGATGTCCCGCATCGCGCTGCGCGCGGCTCCTGCCCTGTCGGCATGGGGCGTCGGCGCAGGGCACAACGGGTTCGAGAAATGCGGGCTAACCATGGTCGCCGCCGTGTCGGGAGGTTCCGTCCTTGTGGCCGAGGCAGACCGGCGGCGCAAGGGATCGGGGCTCGACGAATGGTCGCAACTCGGACGAGGTAGGAACTTAAATTTCTCGATCGCTATTGAGAGAATCAGCGCGAACAACGGCGTGGAGCGCCGTCATGACCCTCGGAACCATCCTGCTGATCCTCCTGATCATCCTGCTGATCGGCGCCTTCCCGTCCTGGCCCTACAGCAGCGGCTGGGGCTATGGCCCGAGCGGCATCCTCGGGGTGATCGTGATCGTTCTGCTGATCCTGGTCCTCACGGGCCGGTTATAGCCGGGGCCGCTGTGGCCTCAGGTGCCGCGCGGCTTGGCCCGTGCGGTGGCCGGGGCCGCCAGCGGATCGTCCGGCCAGGGGTGGCGCGGATAGCGGCCGCGCATGTCGCGGCGCACCTCGGCATAGCTGCCGGCCCAGAAGCCGGCAAGGTCGCGCGTCACCTGCAGCGGCCGCCCGGCCGGCGACAGCAGGTGGATCGCGACCGGTACCTTGCCGTTGCCGACGCGCGGCGTCTCGGCCTGGCCGAACATCTCCTGCAGCTTCACCGCCAGCACCGGCTGGGCCGGGTCGGAATAGTCGAGCGCGGCGCGCCGGCCGCTCGGGATCGGGATCGCCGCCGGCGCCAGGGCGTCAAGCGCCCGCTGCCGCTCCCAGCCCAGCGCCGCCGACAGGATCTGGGCGAGGTCCAGCCGGTCGAGATCGCTGCGCCGCCGCATCCCGGCCAGATGCGGCCCCAGCCAGTCCTCCAACGTTTCCGTCAGCGCCGTGTCCGACCAGTCGGGCCAGGCGTCGCCCTCCAGCGCCCGGGCGAAGCCGACCCGCTGTCGCAGCGCCACCGCGGCGTCGCGCCAGGGCAGGGCGGCGAGGCCGAGGCGACGCACCCCCTCCAGCAGCGCCGCCGCCACCGCTGCGGGATCCGGGTTCGGCAGCGCCGCATCGGCCAGCACCAGCGCCCCCAGCCGGCGCTGGCGGCGGGATGCCACGGCCTGCTCCGCCGCGTCCCAGGCGACGCTGTCGATCATGGCGATGCGGTCGCCCAGCACCGCCTCCAGCGTCGCTTCGTCCAGCGGCGCCGCGGCCAGGATGCGGGCCTCACGCCCGGCATCGTCGGTCTCGGCGATGGCCAGATACTCCGCTGCGGCCAGCGGGTCGCCCTCCCGCAGCGCGGCGCCGCGGCCATTGGCCAGCAGGAAGCTGCCGCGCCCGCCCGCCCGGCGCTTCGCCACGCGGTCGGGATAGGCCAGCGCCAGCAGGCCGCCAGCGTCCTCCGGCCCGCCGCCGGTGCCGAGGTCGAAGCGCCTTGCGATGTCGCGTGCCGCCTCGCGCAGCCGGGCGACCGCCGGGTCGCCGCGGTCCCCATTCTTTGAATGATGCCGCAGCGCCTCCATCGAGGCGCGCAGATCGGTCTCGGAGGACGGCCGACGGCCCTCCAGGATCGCCGCCAGATCCGCCGCCGCGCCGCCGATGCCCTCCGCCTTGGCGCACAGCACCATATGGGCCAGGCGCGGATGCAGCGGCAGCCGGGCCATCGCCTTGCCATGCGCTGTGGGCCGGCCGTTCGCATCGATGGCGCCGAGATCGGCCAGGAGCGCCCGCGCCTGGGCCAGCGCCGCGGCCGGCGGCGGGTCCAGCCAGGCCAGGTCGCCGCCGCCACCCACACCCCATAGGGCCAGCTCCAGCGCCAGCGGCGCCAGGTCGGCGACCAGGATCTCGGGCGGGTCGAAGGGCGCCAGGGCGCCCTCCCCGGCCCTGGCCCACAGGCGCCAGCACACCCCGGGCTCGGTGCGGCCGGCGCGGCCGCGGCGCTGGTCGGCGGCGGCGCGGGCGATGGTCACCGTCTCCAGCCGGCTCATGCCGGTGCGCGGGTCGAAGCGCGGCGCGCGGGCGAGGCCGCTGTCGATCACCACCCGCACGCCCTCGATGGTCAGGCTGGTCTCGGCGATATTGGTCGCCAGCACCACCTTGCGGGTGCCGGCCGGCGCCGGGCGGATCGCCTGGTCCTGCGCCGCCGCCGGCAGGTCGCCGTAGAGCGGCGCCACGATCACTCCGTCGCCCAGCCCGCCCAGCTTCGCCTGCACCCGCCGGATCTCGCGCGCGCCGGGCAGGAAGACCAGCAGGCTGCCCGTTTCCTCCGCCAGCGCATCGCGCACCGCCCGAGCCACCGCATCCTCGATGGCCTCGCCGGGGCGGGGTGGGAGGTGGCGGGTCTCGACCGGGAAGGCGCGGCCTTCGGAGGTGACGATCGGCGCGTCGCCCAAGAGCCGCGCCACCGGCCCGCCTTCCAGCGTCGCCGACATCACCAGGAGGCGCAGATCCTCGCGCAGCGCCGCCGTCTCCAGCGCCAATGCCAGGCCGAGATCGGCGTTCAGGCTGCGCTCGTGGAACTCGTCGAAGATCACGGCGCCGACGCCCTCCAGCGCCGGATCGTCCTGCAGCATCCGGGTCAGGATGCCCTCGGTCACCACCTCGATCCGGGTCTTCGGGCCGACCCTGCGGTCCATGCGGATGCGGTAGCCGACGGTGTCGCCGACCTTCTCGCCCAGCAGCGACGCCATGTGGCCGGCGGCGGCGCGGGCCGCGATCCGCCGCGGCTCCAGCATCACGACCTTGCCGCCGCCCAGCCAGGGCTGTCCCAGCAGCGCCAGCGGCACCCGCGTGGTCTTGCCGGCACCGGGCGGCGCCTGCAGCACGGCGCGGCCGCGCTCCGCCAGGGCCGTGCGCAGATCCGGCAGCACCGCATCGATCGGGAGAGGGGGCAAGGGCGGGGTCACGGGGCGAAGGGCCAGACGATCGGGATCAGGAGGACCGAGACGATGATGATGATGGCGTCGAGCGGCAGGCCGACGCGCCAGAAGTCCGACACCTCGTAGCCGCCCGGCCCCATGATGAGGGTGTTGTTCTGGTGGCCGAACGGGGTCAGGAAGTCGCAGCTGGCACCGATCGCGACGGCGATCAGGAACGGGTCGGGGCTGAGGCCCAGCTGCTGGGCGATGCCGATCACGATCGGCGCCATGATCACCACCGTCGCGGCGTTGTTCAGCATCGGGGTGACGGCCATGGTCGCGGCCAGCACCACCGCCAGGATCATGTGCGGCGGCAGGCCCTGGGTCAGGGCGGCGATGCCGTCGGCCAGAAGCTGCGCCGTGCCCGTGGTCTCCAGCGCGCCGCCCACCGGGATCATGGCGCCGAGCAGCACCACGATCGGCCAGTCGATCGTGCTGTAAAGGTCGCGCAGCGGGATGGCGCGGCCTGCCAGCATGCCCATCACCGCCAGCGCGAAGGCGATGGTGGCCGGGAGCAGGCCGGCCGCGGTGGCGGCGATGGCGGCGACGAACAGGCCGAGCGGCAGCCACAGGTTGCGGCTGCGCAGGGTCAGCCGGCGCTGGGCCAGCGGCAGACAGCCCAGCGCCTGCAGCGTGTCCGGCAGGGTCTCGGGGTCGCCCTGCAGCAGCAGGACGTCGCCGGCCTCGATCGCTAGGTCGCGCAGCCGCTGCTTCACCGTATGGCCGTGACGCGAGACGGCCAGGAGGTTGACCCCGTGGCGGCGGCGCAGATCGAGATCGGCCGGGCTGGCCCCCCGGATCCAGGCATTGGTCGGCACCACCACCTCGGCGGTGACGAGATCGCGGAGGCCCCCCGTTTCCGGCGGGTGCTCGGCCGCCAGCACGATGTCGCCTTCGCCGAGGGCCTGCTCCAGCGCTTGGGTTTCGGCCTGGACCATCAGCAGGTCGCCGGGCTCCAGCCGCTCCAGCCGGATCAGCCCGGCGACGCGGCGCTTCCCGCGGACGATGCCGAGCACGACGATCCGGCCCTTCTGCGCCTCCTCGAAGGCCATCACCGAGCGCCCGGCCATCTTCGACTTCGCGGTGATCTCGACCTCGGTGGCGTAGCGGCTGATCTCGAAGCTCTCCTCGGCCCGGCGGCCGTGCCGGCTGGCCGGGATCAGCCGCCAGCCGAGCAGCAGCATGTAGGCCAGGCCGGCGACGGTCAGCACCAGGCCGACCGGCGTGAAGTCGAACAGGTGGTAGGGCTCGCCCAGCGCCTGCTCCCGGAAGGCGGAGATCAGCAGGTTCGGCGGCGTGCCGATCAGCGTGACGGTGCCGCCCAGAAGCGTGGCGAAGGACAGCGGCATCAGGATCGCGGAGGGCGAGTAGCCGGCACTGCGCGCGCCCTGGATCGCCACCGGCAGCACCAGCGCCAGCGCGCCGACATTGTTCATGAAGGCCGAGAGAAAGGCGCCGAAGCCGCACAGCACGGCCATCTGGGCGAAGCGGCCGCGCGCCACGCGCGCCAGCGCCGCGACCATCCGGTCGACCGCGCCGGACAGGGCCAGGGCCCGGCCGATCACCAGCACCGCGGCCACGGTGATCACGGCGGGGTTGCCGAAGCCGGAGAAGGCTTCGTCGGCCTCGACCAGGCCCAGGAGAACGGCGGCGAGCAGCGCCCCGACCGCCACCAGGTCGAAGCGGATGCGATTCCACACGAACAGGGCCAGGGCCACGGCCAGAAGCCCGACGATCGCGATCTGGTCCTGGGTCATCCGGCCTGTGGTCCGTTCCGGCGGCTTCGGGATTCCATCGACACCCCGACGCGCCGGATCGTGCCTGTCCTTCGCGGCGGGCGGCTATTCCTGCACCAGAAGGAACGACGGTTCCAAGACCGAATTGGTGCCGTCAGTAGCCGAGCGTCACCATCGAATAGATGTCGGTGCCCATCTCGACCGCGTTCAGCACGGGGGTCCTGCGGCCGCCCGAGACGGTGCCGCGCACCACGATCGGCCGGCCGGGGGCCAGGCGGCTGCGGTCGGGGTCCATCGCCGCGGCGAAGGCCGGGGAGAAGCGGATCACCGTCTTGTCCTTCAGGATCACGCCGTCGGGCCGGCCGGAGCTGTCGGACAGCACGAAGTCGATCAGGCCGCTCTTCTCGGTCAGCATCGGCCGGGCCGGGACATAGACGGTGGTCGCGGCCGGAGCCGAGACCACGGTGGTGGCCGCAGGCGCGGGGGTTGCCCGTGCCGGCGGCAGCGGCTGGACCGGGCGTGGCGGCGCTGCCGCGGCGGCCACCGGCGGCGCGGCCCCGACCACGCG